>NC_014365.1:337500-1537500 GCF_000143965.1 Desulfarculus baarsii DSM 2075
CGTAAACCGACACAGGTGGGCAGGGTGAGTAACCCGAGGCGCTTGAGAGAACTCTGGCTAAGGAACTCGGCAAAATAACACCGTAACTTCGGGAGAAGGTGTGCCCTCGTTAGGTGATTGAACTTGCTTCATGAGCCGAAGGGGGTCGCAGAGAAATGGGGGTAGCGACTGTTTACTAAAAACACAGGACTCTGCCAAGTCGCAAGATGACGTATAGGGTCTGACGCCTGCCCGGTGCCGGAAGGTTAAGGGGAGAGGTTATCTGGTTTACTGGAGAAGCCTTGAACCGAAGCCCCGGTAAACGGCGGCCGTAACTATAACGGTCCTAAGGTAGCGAAATTCCTTGTCGGGTAAGTTCCGACCTGCACGAATGGCGTAACGACTTCCCCACTGTCTCAGCCAGGGACTCAGCGAAATTGTAGTGGCGGTGAAGATGCCGTCTACCCGCAGCAAGACGGAAAGACCCCGTGGACCTTTACTACAGCTTGACATTGGTTTTTGGGCTAGCATGTGTAGGATAGGTGGGAGGCTATGAAACCGGGACGCTAGTTTCGGTGGAGCCATCCTTGAAATACCACCCTTGCTATCTTAGGAATCTAACCTTGGTCCCTTATCGGGATCGGGGACAGTGTCTGGTGGGTAGTTTGACTGGGGCGGTCGCCTCCCAAAGAGTAACGGAGGCGCGCGAAGGTTCCCTCAGGCTGATTGGAAACCAGCCATAGAGTGTAAAGGCATAAGGGAGCTTGACTGCGAGACCGACGGGTCGAGCAGGTACGAAAGTAGGTCTTAGTGATCCGGTGGTTCCGCATGGAAGGGCCATCGCTCAACGGATAAAAGGTACCCCGGGGATAACAGGCTTATCTCCCCCAAGAGTTCACATCGACGGGGAGGTTTGGCACCTCGATGTCGGCTCATCGCATCCTGGGGCTGGAGCCGGTCCCAAGGGTTTGGCTGTTCGCCAATTAAAGCGGTACGTGAGCTGGGTTTAGAACGTCGTGAGACAGTTCGGTCCCTATCTGCTGTGGGCGTAGGAAATTTGAGAAGAGCTGCTCCTAGTACGAGAGGACCGGAGTGGACGGACCACTGGTGTGCCAGTTGTCGTGCCAACGGCATCGCTGGGTAGCTATGTCCGGAAGGGATAACCGCTGAAAGCATCTAAGCGGGAAGCCCCCTTCAAGATAAGATTTCCCTTCCCTTCGGGGACTGAAGGGCCCTTGAAGACTACAAGGTTGATAGGTCGGAGGTGTAAGCACAGCAATGTGTTCAGCTGACCGATACTAATCGCCCGTGAGGCTTGGTCACTTTAACATCTTCAAAGAAACTCGCCAGACTCGGCCAAAGCGTTGTGCAATGTGCTTCTTACTCTACTTCGATTGCCAGATCACCCCTGAAAACGACATAAAGTTTCCGGTGGCGATAGCGTAGAGGCCACACCCGTTCCCATCCCGAACACGGAAGTTAAGCTCTACAGCGCCGATGGTACTGCAAGGTTTCCTTTGTGGGAGAGTAGGTCGCCGCCGGATTAATCTTCAAGCCCCCGTCTCAGCCGAGACGGGGGCTTTTTCTGTTGCTCGGCGGGCCTCAGCGCGCCGCTTCCCGCTCGTGCTCCTCGCGCAGCACCCGCCGCAGGATCTTGCCCACCGCGCTTTTGGGTAGTTGCTGACGGATCTCCACCTGGCGCGGCGCCTTGAAGGTGGCCAGGCGCTCCTTGCAGTGGGCCAATAGCGCCGCCTCATCCACTTCGGCGGCCTCGGCTTTCAACACCACGTAGGCCTTGATCGTCTCGCCGCGATAGGCGTCGGCCACGCCGATCACCGCGGCCTCGGCCACCGCCGGATGCTGATAGAGCACGTCCTCGATCTCCACCGGGGCCACGTTGTAGCCCGAGGCCACGATCAAGTCCTTGATGCGATCGACAAAATGCACGAAATCGGCCTCGTCCACGTAGCCCCGGTCGCCGGTGCGAAACCAGCCGTCGGGCAGAAAGGCCTCGGCCGTCTGCTGGGGCTTGTTCAGATAGCCCCTGGCCAATTGCAACCCGCGATACCATATCTCGCCCTGCTGGCCGCGCGGCGCCGGCTTGCCATCGTCGCCGACGATCAGCACCTCCGAAAACAACGGCACGCCGATGGCCGTGATGTTGTCCTTGATGCCCGGCGTGCTGATGATTCCGCCGCTGTTGGTCTCGGTCATGCCCCAGCCATTGACCAGCCGCGCGCCCGTGGCCGCCTCCCACTGCTCCTGCAAGGCCGGCGGCACCGGCGCGCCGCAGCCGATGGTCACCTTGATGCTCGACAGATCGCTGGCCGCCACCAGCTCGGGCCGCTGCAACAGGGCGATGAACAAGGTGGGCGGCGCGAAAATCACGTTGACGCCGTATGTTTCGATGATGCGGAAACAGTCGGCCACGTCGAACATGGGGATGGGGATCACCGTGCCGCCCTGATAAAACACCGGCAGTAAATGCAGGAAATAGCCGGCCGTGTGAAACATCGGCATGATCGAGAAATTGACCTCGCGGGGGCCCCAGGTGCGAAAGGCGTGGGTGTGGGTCAGCGAGTTGTAGACCATGTTGAAGTGGGTTTCGATGACGCCCTTGGATTTGCCGGTGGTGCCGGCGGTGTAGAGCAGCAGGGCCACGTCGTCGTTGGGCGCGCAAGGGGCGGCCTGGGCCAGGGGCGCGGCCTGGGCCAGGGTCGCGAAAAAGTCGGCCGCGCCATCCACCGGCGTTTTGGGGATATCCCACAAGAACTTTATCGCCGCCGGAACAACGCAATCGTCGGCCGCCCAGTCCTTGATGTTGGTCACCAGCGCGCCCTGCAGTTGACCCGCCGACGGGCGGATCTTGTCGTAGAGCAGATCCAGCGCCACGATGGCCTTGGCCCCGCAGTCTTTCAATTGATAGGCCACCTCGTCGGCCTGGTACATCACGTTGATCGGGCAATGGGTCACGCCGGCCTTGGCCGCGCCGTAAAAGGCGATGACGTGTTGCAGCGAATTGGGCAGCATCGCCGCCGCCACGTCGCCGCGGCCCAGGCCCAGAGCGGTCAGCCAGCCGGCGTAGCGGCTGATCAAATCGTCGAGCTGGCCGTAGGTGATGGCCTTGTCCATGAACACCACGGCGATCTCGTCGCGGTGGGCGGCCACTGTCCGCGCGAAAAGCTCGTAGATGGAAATCAGCGGCGGCGCGGGAACCTCCTCCATGTACCAACTGGGGTGCGAGACCACGTACGAAAGGTGGGGCTCGATGGCCTGGCCCTGCTCCAACCACTGCCGGGGATAACCCAAGCGCTGGTAGCATTGCCAAAACGCCGCGTCGTAAAACGCCGCGCCAGCCACGAACCGGGGGGCCATGATCGCGCACATAAGCCATCCTCCACGAAAAGGAGCGGGGGGCGCGGGCCGGCGAGGCCGCGCCGTGGGTGATGGCCCAGCATAAATCACCGCATATGTGCTATGTCAAGCGGGGTTATCGTGTAGCTATAAAATAGCTGCCAGCGACGATGTGCTCACGCCTCGGCCAGCGGTGGCCACAGCAGGTTGATCAGCGGCGAGTAGGCGAAGCGCCGGCCGCGCCGCTGGCCGGTGACTTCGACCAGCAGGCCCATCTCCAGCAGCTTGCTGACCAGCAAGCCGGCCGTGCGTTGGGTGACGCCGAGCTGTTGGGCCACGGTGGGCAGGTCGATCACGGGGAGGCTGACCAGCAGGTCAAGCAGCCGCAGGGGATGGCGAGGCGCGCGCACCCAAGTGCGCACCAGGTCGGCGTTTTCGACTTGCAGTTGATAGGCGGCCAGGCCGCTGTCGCTGGCCAGGCGAGCCGCCTGGCCGCAGGCCCGCAAAAACACCAGCAGCCAGGTGCGCCATGCCCCGCTGCGCCGCACCAGGTGCAAAAGCCCCTGGCAGCCGCCGGGTTGCTGGGCGCTGGCCAGCTCCAGGGCCGGGCGCAGGCGCAAAAAAGCCGCCGCCGGCAGGCCCAGGCGCGGAGCCAAGCCATATAACAACACCTGGCCGGCCGCCGAGCGGCGGGGATCGTCGGGGCCTTCGCGCTCCCAACTGGCCAGGGTCAGGCCGGCAACCACCAGCGCCGGCAGGCCGACGGCCAGCCAGCGCCGGGCCTGGCCCCAGAGCGCGCCGCCGGCCGGCTGATTTTGCAGCTCCCACGGGTCTTGGCGCTGGGCCCGGCTGAGCTGGGGGGCCTCCAACCCGCAAAGCACGGCCCCGACCAGGGCCGGGCTCAGGGCCTGATCCAGCGGCGCGGACTCCGCCAGGCGCAGGCTGGCCACGTGGCCCACGGCCAGGCGCAGGGGTTTGCCGGGCCGCGTCGGCCGAGGCTCGGGGCCCAGGGCCAAAAGCTCCACCGGCTCCAGGTCCAGGCCTCGGGCTTGTAGCTGATCCAGGGCGGCCATGGCCGCCAGCGGCCCACGGGCAAAGCCGGCCCACTGGGGCCACAGCGCCTCCAGCATGGCCAGGCGGCCCAACCAGCGCTCGGCCTGGGCCAGGGCGTCGGCGGTGTGCGGGTCTAGGGAAAAGCGTTCGGCCAAGCCGGCCTTGCTCTGGGCCATTGGTGCTCCAGCATGCGACATTAGCAAAAAATGTATTACAAAAAGCGCACAAGGCCCAACAAAAAATGCGTCCGCGAAAAAAGGGGAAGGCCCGGCGCGCGGCCGAGCCCTCCCCTGGATGACGTTGGCTTGCCCGGCGGCGGCTCAGCCGACCTTGGGCAGGTGCTTGAGGGCCTCGTCGACCAGCTCTTGCGGATAGCGATAGTTGTGCAGTTTGCCGGCAAAGTAGGCGTCGTAGGACGACATGTCGAAGTGGCCGTGGCCGGAGAGGTTGAACAAGATCGTTTTTTCCTTGCCCTCTTCCTTGGCGATGAGCGCTTCCTCCACCGCGCCGCGGATGGCGTGGGTGGACTCGGGGGCGGGGATGATGCCCTCGGTGCGGGCAAAGAGCACGCCCGATTCAAAACACTCCAGCTGGGTGATGGCCCGGGCCTCGACCAGGCCGTCCTCGACCACGCGGCTGACGGTGGGGGCCATGCCGTGGTAGCGCAGGCCGCCGGCGTGGATGCTGGGCGGCATGAAGGTGTGGCCCAGGGTGTGCATCATCACGATGGGGGCCATATGGGCCATGTCGCCGTAATCATAGGCGTAGACGCCCTTGGTCACGGTGGGGCAACTGGCCGGCTCGATGGCCAGGACGCGCACGTCCATGCCGGCCATTTTTTCGCGCAGGAAGGGGAAGGCGATGCCGGCGAAGTTGGAGCCGCCGCCGATGCAGCCAATGACCACGTCGGGTTTCTCGCCGATGGCCTTGAACTGACGCAGGGCCTCTTCGCCGATGATGGTCTGGTGCATGCAGACGTGGTTGAGCACCGAGCCCAGGGCGTAGTTGGTGTCGGCGCGGCCGGCGGCGTCCTCCACGGCTTCGCTGATGGCCAGGCCCAGGGAGCCGGGGCTGTCGGGGTCTTCGGCCAGAATCTTGCGGCCGGACTCGGTCTGAGTGCTGGGGCTGGCGAAGATCTCCGCGCCCCAGGTGTTGATCATCGACTTGCGATATGGTTTCTGGTCGTAACTGACGCGCACCATGTAGACGGTGCACTCGATGCCAAACATGTTGGTGGCCAGGCTCATGGCGCTGCCCCACTGGCCGGCGCCGGTCTCGGTGGCGATGCGCTTGATGCCTTCCTTCTTATTATAGTAGGCCTGGGGCACCGAGGTGTTGGGCTTGTGCGAGCCGGCCGGGCTGACGGACTCGTTCTTGAAGTAGATCTTGGCCGGCGTGCCCAGGGCCTTTTCCAGGTTGTAGGCCCGTTGCAAGGGGGTCGGCCGCCACAGGGCCAGGATCTGCAAGACCTCGTCGGGAATCTCCCACCAACGCTTGTCACTCATTTCTTGCTCGATGAGCGACATGGGAAAAATGACGTTCATCTGCTCGGGGGTGACGATCTGCATGGTCGCCGGATGGTAGGGCGGAGCCAGGGGCGTGGGCAGGTCGGCCTGGATGTTGTACCACTGTTTGGGCATGTCCTGTTCGGACAGTAGGGTTTTAACCGGTTTCATGGTTCGCGTTTTTCCTTGCTGAGGGTTACAAGCTCCGTCTCCGGGCGGCCCGGCGAGCAAAGCGCATATCCACAAAAGTGGCGGGCCCTCGGATGGCGCTGGGCCGCGCGGCGAGCGCCGCCGCGATTGGCTCCAGGCCTGAGCCCGCTATTGCCACTGCTTAATTGTATACTGTGTACCTCAGTTTAATGACGATGTCAAGCCCGTCGTGGCGGAAGTTTCTCGGTGGCTTGGACGATGCGTCGCGTCGCGTTCGAACCACCTGGCGGCCGCGTCGCGCCACAGGCTAGCGCAAAAAAACCAGCCATTTTTAGCAAGCACGACAATATTCAATAGTAAATAAATTTATATTTCTTGCGTACAAAAAACGAGGAAAAATAGGGTTTGAGCGCTTTAAGGGCATTTGTTGACGGCAAAATCCGCGTCGTGATAAATATATTTTTGAGTAAAAAATAAAATTGACCTCTGGCGACGGGCCGACCTCAGAAAAGCATGAACGTCTATTCATTGCATGCTTCACACCGGGGCCGCGCCGCGCCGGCGGCGAGCATGACCGGCCGGGACCGCGCCGCCCGCCGGCCAAAGCCTTGCCCCCGGAGCGGCTCTGCGCTATCTTTGAACGCCGTCACTCAAACCTTGGCCCGGACGAAAAATGGATCTGGCGCTTTTGGATCTGCTGCAAAACGTCTTCGTGGTGCTGGTGCGGCCCCGCGTGCCCGAGAACATCGGCGCGGCGGCCCGGGCCGTGGCCAACATGGGCCTGGGCGGCCTGCGCCTGGTCGATCCGGCCGACCTGACGGACAAACCCATGCGCGCCCTGGCCACCGCCCAAGGCCAACGGGTGCTGGAGTCGATGACCGTCAGCGATTCACTGGCCGCGGCCCTGGCCGATTGCGTGGCCGCCGCCGCCACCACCGCCCGCCTGGGCGAGCGGCGCGGCGCGCTGATCCCGCCGCGCCAGGCCGCCCCCGAGATCATGACCTGGGCGCGGCGCGGCCCGGTGGCCGTGGTCTTCGGCCCGGAGGATCGCGGCCTTAGCCACGAGCAAGTCGACCTCTGCCGCCTGTCGATCAACATCCCCACCAGTCAGGCCAGCAGCCTCAACCTGGCCCAGTCGGTGATCGTCTTGGCCTACGAGCTGCGCCTGGCCGCCGAAAACGGCGCGGGCCTGGAGCGCCGCAAGCTGCCCACGCCCGCGCCCCTGGGCGAGATCCAGGCCCTGCTGGCCCACCTGCAAGAGGCCTTTGTCAACATCGGCCACCTCGACGCCAACAACCCCGCCCATTTCATGCGCCTGCTCAAGGCCCCCCTGGAGCGCGCCGCCATGACCAGCAAGGAAGTGCGCGCCTGGCGCGGCGTGGCCCGCCAGGTCAACTGGCTGCACGGCCGCCTGGCCCGAAAAGACTAGCCGCGCCGCCGCACCGCCGGGTTATGCTGGGGTATAAGCTTTATTCGGGGGGGATGAAATGGCCAAGCCTATCTGCAAGGTGGATAAACGACACGGCGTGCCGGCCGTCTTGGGCGCGCTCGTCAGCCTGACCGGCGGCAACGATGTCTATTACACGGCCACCATCAGCGACGGCAAACGCACCGTGCGCGAAAGCGCCGCCACCGCCGCCCAGGCCGAGGCCAAAGCCTGGGCCGCCTGGAAGCGCGGTTAGACCGGGGCCTCCGCTCGATCGTCGGCCGAACTCCGGGCCTCGATGAAGACCTGCTTGATCTGCGGCAGCGCGGCGCGGATGCCCTGGTCCAGCCGGGCCACGGCCGCCTCGATCTGGCCGGCGTCCAGGCGGTCGTCAAAGTCCAGGGCCAGATTTAGCAGCACGTCCTCGGGGCCCAGGTGCATGGTCAGCAGCCGGCCCAGGCCGACGACCTCCGGCGCGGCCAGGACGATGCCGCGCACCTGGGCCAGCACCTCGGGCATGGCCCCCTCGCCGATGAGCAGGCCCTTGGTCTCCACCGCCAGCCAGGTCGCCGTGCCGGCCAGGATCAGCCCGATGACGATCGAGGCCCCGCCGTCGAAGTAGTGGTTGCCGGTGAGGGCGTAGAGCGCCACGCCGCCAAAGGCCGCCAGCAGCCCGGCCATGGCCGCGCTGTCCTCGAAGAGCACCACCATCAGCGCCGGATCCTTGCTGCGCCGCACGGCGCGGATATAGCCCTGGCCGCCTTTTTTGCGGCGAAACTCGCCCAGGGCCATGGTCCAGGCCACGCCCTCGAAGATCAGCGCCAGGCCCAGCACGATAAAGCTGTAGACCGGCGAGGTCAGCGGCGTCGGCTCTAGGCAGTGCAAGACGCCCTCGTAGATCGATACCCCCGCGCCCAGGCCAAAGATCAAAATGGCCACGACAAAGCTCCAGAAATAGACCTCCCTGGCGTGGCCAAAGGGAAAGCGCGCGTCGGCCGGCCGCTGGGCGCGGCGCAGGCCGTGCAGCAACAGCAGTTGGTTGCCGGTGTCGACCAGCGAGTGCACGCCCTCGGAAAGCATGGCCGAACTGCCGGTGAGGGCGGCCGCGCCAAACTTGGTCAGGGCGATGAGCGCGTTGCCGGCCAGGGCCGCGTAAATGACTTTCTTGGAGCCGCCGGCCATGGTATCTCGCCTCAACCGGCCGTGGCCAGGCGGTTTTTGCCCTGGCGCTTGGCTTGATAAAGGGCCGCGTCGGCGCGGCGCAATAGCGACGCCGCGTCCTCGCCTTGGCCCAGGCAGGCCAGGCCCAGGCTGACGCCGCAGCTCACCGCCCCGTGCGCGGTGAGGAAGCTTTGGCAGGCGAAGGTCTGGCGGATGCGCTGGCCCACGGCGGCGGCCTGCTCGGCGCTCATGTCGGGCAAGAGCACGGCGAACTCCTCGCCGCCGTAGCGGAAGGCGGCGTCGGCCTGGCGCAGCGAGGCGCGGATGGTCTCGGCCAAGGCCTGCAAGACCTGGTCGCCGGCCGGGTGGCCGTGGTTGTCGTTGAAGGCCTTGAAGTCGTCGACGTCGAGCATCAAAAGGCACAGCGGCGCGCCGCTTTCGCTGGCGCGGCGGACCTGGGCCAGCAATTCCTGGTCAAAGTGGCGCTTGTTGAAAAGGCCGGTCAGGCCGTCGGTCTGGCTGAGGCGGCCCAGCAGCAGCGCGCGGTGGCGCAGGATGTCTTTTTCCTGGCGCAACAGGCGGATGCGGTCGGCCAGGGCCAACGACAGCAGCATCGACTCCAGGGCCGAACCCACCAGCAGGCTGCGCCGCACCAGATCGCCGCCGTCGATCAGCCCCACCTCGCGCAGCACGAAGATGAAAGTGGCCAGCGCCAAGATCGACCAGGCGGCCAGGTAATAGCGCGCCGGCCGATAACCGGCCCGCAGGGCCATCACGCCGGCCAGCACGGCCAGCACGGGCGAGAAAAAGCCCGAGGCCGTGGTCAGAGCCCAGGCCAGATGATATTGCGCGAAAAGTCCCAGCAGGCTGATGACCAGGCCGTAGGCCATGCAGGCGCGCAACAGCGCGTCCAACCGGGGGGCCAGCGGCCGCAGCCCCAGGAACACGCGCATGAAGGCGTAGGCCATGCAGGTCAGCCAGCCCATGAAGAACCAGAACAGGCGGCCGTAAAGCTCCGATTGGAAGTCCCAGAGCATCTGGGCCTGGCCGTACATGAACAGCCCGGCGGCCAGCATGCCGAAAATATAAAGCACGTAAACCAGATAAGCCCGGTCGCGCAGGCTGATGCCGAGAAACAGGTTGTAGATGATCATCGTCAGCAGCACGCCGAAGCACAGGCCAAAGACATAGTCGTCGGCCAGGGCCCCGGCGGTGTGGGCCGCCAGCGAATCGCCGAAAAAGGCGATGGGGATCACCGGCACGGTGCGCATGCGTAAAAAGATTTCCAGCTCTTGGCCGGGCTGGGGCCGGGGCAGCAAAAAGGCCGGATAGCGCCCGGCCAGTTGCCGCCAGGCAAAGGGCTGGTACATGCCGCCGCCGGCCTGGACGTGACGCCGGCCGTCGGGCCCTGGCGGCTGGTGGAGCGTCAGTTCCTGCAAATAAATGTTGTCGGAGAAGAGCACCCAGCCCGGTCCGTGGTCCGGCCAATCGTCGGCCGCCCGCACGCGCAGGCGCAGCCAATAGTAATCGATGTCCTTGGGCAGAACCAGGCCCGTCGGCCCGCCGGGCCGGAAAGCCTGGCGCAGGGGTGGGGCGCTGACCTGGGCCAGGCTCAGGTTGTTGTGGGGGTCGGGCAGGTATTCCATGGCCGCGCTGAGGTTGAGATCGGTCATCCGTGGCGAGACGACCAGCGACGCCGCCTCGGCGAGGCGCGGCAGCGCCAGCAGGGCGGCGAAAACGACGATGGCCAGGCGTCTGGGCATGGGGCGCGCTCCTCTGGTCGGCGGGTCGTGAGGCGGCCGCCGGGTGAGGATAAAGTATCATCACGCCGCGCCCAGGAAAACAGCTTTGTGCCGGGTCGCCAAGGCCACTAAACCGGCGGCGTTGAATTTGCCAAAATCGATATCTTGCGATATCTTCCACGGGTTGCGACCTCAATTGGCCGCGCTTGTCGCAATGGCGCGGGCCCGCGCGGCCGCCGGGAGAGGAAGGACCATGGCGCAGTTCGAAACCGGCAGAACAGCCGAGTATCATCGGATATTCCAGCAGTTCGCGTGGAATGTCCCGGCGGATTTCAACTTCGGCTTCGACGTGGTGGACACGTGGGCCGCCGATCGCACCAAGCTGGCCGTATTGTCGCTGAGCGAGGACGGCGAGCACGCCGAGCACATGAGCTTTTTCGAGCTCAGCCGCCTGTCCGACCGCTTCGCCAACGTGCTTGTCGACCTGGGCCTGAAAAAAGGCGATCGCGTCCTGATCATCCTGCACAGCATTCCCCAGTGGTACGTGGCCATGATCGCCATGTTCAAGCTGGGGGTCGTGCCCATGCCGGGCACGGTGCTCCTGACGGCCAAGGACATCAGCTACCGCGTCAACCGAGCCGAGGCGGCCATGGTCATCACCGACCTGGACCACGTGGCCCGCGTCGACGAGGTGGCCCGCCAGTGCCCCACGCTCAAGCACAAGCTGGTCGTGGGCGACAAGGCCCCCGGCTGGGTCGACTACGAAGCCGCGATGGCCGCCGCCCCGGCCCGCCTGGAGCGCGGGTGTCTGGGCCAGGTCAGCCCGGCCGACCCCATGCTTTTGTATTTCACCAGCGGCACCACCGGCCAGCCCAAGATGGTCTTGCACAGCCACGCCTATCCCCTGGGCCACGAGGTCACCGCGCGCTACGTCTTGGGGCTAAAGCCCACCGACCTGCATTGGACGATCTCGGAGACGGGCTGGGCCAAGGCCGCCTGGGGCAAGCTCTTCGGCCAGATGTTGGTGGGCGCGGCCATTTTGCAGCGCAAAAGCGCCAGCGGCTTCAGCCCCGAAAACACCCTCAAGGCCATGGAGCGCTACGGCGTGACGACATTCTGCGCCCCGCCAACGGTTTATCGCATGCTCATCCAGCAGGATTTGAAGGCCTACAACTTCACCCTGCGCCGCTGCCTCAGCGCCGGCGAGCCCATGAACCCCGAGGTGATCAAGGCCTGGCGCGACGGCACGGGCCTGGACATCTACGATTTCTACGGCCAGACCGAGACGGTCAGCCTGATCTCCAACTACGAGTTCATGCCGCTGAAGTATGGCAGCGTCGGCCTGCCCACGCCCGGCCACGACATGCGCGTCGTCGACGAAAACGGCGTGGAGCTGGCGCCCAATGAGGAAGGATACATCGCCCTTTATCTGGGCGGCCAGCGCCCGCCGGGCCTGATGATGGAGTATTGGCGCGACGACGAGGCCATGGCCGCCTCGTTCCGCGGCGATTTCTACTACACCGGCGATCGGGCCTACCGCGACGAGGAAGGCTATTTCTGGTTCGTGGGCCGCAACGACGACATCATCAAAAGCTCGGGCTATCGCATCGGGCCATTCGAGGTGGAGTCGGTGCTTTTGGAGCATCCGGCCGTGGCCGAGTGCGCCGTGGTCGGCGCGCCCGACCCCAACGGCGTGCGTGGCGTGGTGGTCAAGGCCTTTGTCGTGCTGGCCAAGGGCTTGGCGCCCTCCGACGAGTTGACCAAAGAGATTCAGGACCACGTCAAAACCAGCACCGCGCCCTACAAATACCCGCGCATCATCGAGTATCGTCAGACCCTGCCCAAGACCATCAGCGGCAAGATCCTGCGGCGGGAGCTGCGGGCCGAAAAATAGCGCGCGGCCGCCAGGCTTTGACGGCGGCGTCGGGCGGGAGCCTGGCGCCGCCTTTGTTTCGCGCGGCCGGCGGCGGTTCAGGCGTCGGGGTTCAGCAGGGCCTCCATGTAGGCCTTGAGCACGTTGTCGGTGGTGTCGTCGATCTTGACCCGGCCGCGGTCGAGCCACAGCAGGCGGTTGCAGGTCGAGCGCAGCACGTCCAGCGAGTGGGAGGCGATCAGGACGATGGAGGCGGTGTTCATCAGCTTTTGGAAACGGGCGCGCACTTTTTGGATGAACACGGCGTCACCGGTGCCGATGGCCTCGTCCAAGAGCAAAATCTCGGGGTTGATGGCCGTGACCAGGGCGAAGCCCAGGCGCACCTGCATGCCCTGCGAGTAGGTGGACACGGGCATGTTGAGGTATTCGCCCAGCTCGGTGAACTCTTCGATGTCGGGGATGATGTCCTCGGTCTGTTTTTTGCTAAGGCCGCGCAACATGCCCATGTAAAAGATGTTTTCGTAGCCGGTGCGGCCACCGTCCAGGCCGGCGTGGATGTTGAACAGGGCCTGCACGCCGCCCTGGGTGTCCACCACGCCGCGGGCGGCCGGGCGCAGACCGGCCACGGTGCGCAGCAGGGTGGTCTTGCCCGCGCCGTTGAGGCCCAGCAGGCCCACCCGCTCGTTTTCGGCGATCTCCAGGTTGACGTCTTCCAGGGCGCGGACCATGACCCGGCTGGCCTTGCCGCGAAAGATTTGGCCGCCGCTGGCGAACTTCTTGCGCTGGCCGCCGCCGGAGGCGCGACGGTCGCCCAGCTTGTAGACGGGGAACTCCACCGAGACGTTGGAAAGCCTGATGTGCGCCATGGCCAAGCCCTCTAGAGCCAATAGGGAATCTGTTTGCGGTAGCGCCCGAACACGGCCAGGGCCACCAGCAGCAGCCCGGCCGTGCAGCCGCCGGCCACCCACCAGGAAAGCTCGGCCGGGGCCTGGCCCAGAAGGGGGGCCCGCACCAGCTCGATGTAGTGGTAGAGCGGGTTCCAGTCGGCGATCCAGGTGCGCGCGCCCAGCATTTCGCGCTGCCACATGATCGGCGTGACGAAAAAGCCCAGGTTGACCAGCGCGCCCACCAGGGGGATGACGTCGCGGATGCGCGCGCCGGCCACGCCGAAGACGGCCACCACGCACAGGCCCGAGAGGTAGATCAGCGCCACGCCGCCGATGGCCAGAAAACTCACCGCCGAGACCGCCACCCGAAAGACCACGGCCACGATGGCGAACACCACCATGTGATTGCAAAAATACAAAAACAAAAAGAACACCGAGCGGAAGACGTGAAACGACATCGGCATGCTGATGCTTTCGATGATCGCCCGGTTGGTGATGAACACCGTCACGCCCTGGGTCATCATGTTGGACATCCACTGCCACAACAACAGGCCCACGGTCAGAAAGGGCAGATAACTGGCCAGTTCGACCTTGAAGATCAGCGCGAAGACAAAGCCCTTGATGACGATGGTCAGGCCCCACTGCAACGAGGCCCAGAGCGGCCCCAGCAGGGTGCGGTTGTAGTTGTGCTTGAGGTCGCTGTAGGCCAGATAGGCCCAGTTCGAGCGGCGTTTCCAACCGTCGGCGATATCGGTCAGCGGCATGCGGCAAGTCCAGAGCTGGTTTGGGCCAATACCGCCCGCGGCCACGCGGCGCTTCAGGTTGGTGGGGCGTTTCCAGCGGCGAGCGCGGCGGGGCCAGCGGGGCGGCCGTGGGCTGGCGTCGTCCGGGGGGATTTCGCCCGGCCACGGCGCGAAAAAAAAGATGGCGGAGAGGGTGGGATTCGAACCCACGTAGCGGGGATTAGCCGCTAACCCGATTTCGAGTCGGGCCCGTTACGACCGGACTTCGGTACCTCTCCGCGGCAGGCATATCTTACCCGGCCGCGTCGCCCCTGGCAAGGGCCAACAGCACGCGCCGGGCGACCCTTTTCAGCCCTTGGCCCGCAGCAGATAGCCCAGCTCGTCGTCGGCGAACAGGTCCACGCGCAGGCCCACGGCCTCGATCATGGGGGCCATGGCGGCCAGCGGCGGCATCAGGTCGCCCTCCACCACCGTGCCGGCCTTGCGGTGGTGGTCGTTGATGGTGGCCCAGTCGATGAAATGGACGATCAACAGCGACCCGCCCGGGGCCAGCAGCCGGCGCAGGCAAGCCAGGGCCAGGGGCTTGTCGTCGAAGTGGGGAAAGACCTGGTGGCAGACGACGCGTTGAAAAGCGCCCGGCGGGCCGTCGTATTGCTCCAGGGCCAGATGCAGGGCCGTGACCTGGGGCAGATTTTGCGTGCGCCGCTGGCAGGCCGCGACCATGGCCGGGCTGATGTCCATGGCCAGCACCCGGCCCGTGGGGCCCACCCATTGGCCCAGCAGTTGGCTCAGGCGGCCCGCGCCGCAGCCGGGCTCCAGAACGGCCATGCCCGGGGCGATGGCGGCGGCTTGGCGCAGGCGCGCGATCTTGGGGACCTCGTCGGGGCCATAGGCCGCCATGGCCCACGGCGCGTCAACTTGGGCGTCGAAAAACGCGGCCTTTTCTCTGTTCATTGAGCGCCTTTCTTGATAAAAGCCGGTATCTCACCGAGTTTGCCATACTTTTTGGCCATGGCCCCCTGCACCGAAACGCCCAGCAGCGCGCGGTGGATCTCGGCGGCTTTTTGCTCCGGCCCCACATCGGCAAAGCGCCGGGGCCACAGCGCCTTGCCGATGGCGTAGGCGTCGGCCACGGCCACGCCCAGGTTGGTCACATACCAGTTGAAGGGGTGCAGCACAAAGACCCGCCCCGCGCCAAAGGCCGAAAGGGCTTGATAAAACTCGGGCCGTTTGGCCCAATCGCCGGCCAGCAGGCCCATGCCGGCCGCGTCCATGAAGATCGTCGGAGGGTCGATGGTCAAGAGCTTTTCGCGGCCGACAAAGCAGTGGCCCCGGCCGCCGGCCAGTTTGGCCGCGTTGTCCAGGCCCAGCCAGGCGAACGGCGCGTAATCGGCGTCGGAGCTTTCCAGGCCCTGCACGCCCTTGAAGCCCACGCCGCCCACGTAGACCGGGCCGGGGTCGGGCGCGCCCTTGGCCCGCCGGGCCAGGTCGTCCAGCCAGCCTTGGGTCAGGGCGATGATCTCGGCGGCGCGCTGGCGGCGGCCCAGGGCCGCGCCGGCCACGCGCAGGCTGGCGAAGAGGGCCGCGGTGTCCACCGAGGCGAAGGGGCCATAGTCCAGGGCCACCACCTGGGCCCCGCTTTGCGCTTGCAGGCGCTGGGCGGTCTGGCGGTCCATGTAGGTGACAAAGATGAGCTGGGGCGCCACGGCCAGCAGGGCCTCCATGTCGGGCATGCGGCCGATGGCCGAGACCCCGCCGGGGCCGATCACCGGCAGCTTGGTCAGCTCTGGCTGGGCCAGGATATAGGGCCGGCCGTCGGGGAAGTCGCGCTCCAGGGCCTCGACGCCGACCACGCGCTCGTGGGCGCCCAGGTAGACGATCAGCCGCAGGGCCCCCGGCCCCAGGCAGACGATGCGCTGGTTGGGGCGATTGAGGTCGATGGCCCGGCCCAGGCAGTCGGTGACGGTTGTTTCGTGGGCCGAGGCGGCGCTGGCGGCGATCAGCAGCAGGGCGGCGACGAAGGCCGCCAGCCAGGGGCGGCGGGCCGGGCGGTGGCGATGGATCACGGGCGGTTCTCCTGTCTGCGCCGGGGCAGCACCACGGGGCTGTCGCCGACGCGGGCGATGTCGGCCTCCACGCCGTAGACCTGGGCGATGATGGCCGGGGTCAGCTCCTCGGGCGCGACAAGGGCGTGGACCTGGCCGTTTTTGAGCAGCAACAGGCGGTCCATGCCCCGCAGGGCCAGGTTCAGGTCGTGCAGGCAGACCAGGGCGCACAGGCCGTGGTCGCGGACTTCGTGACGCAGGATTTCCATCAGCTCCAGTTGGTTGGCCAGGTCCAGATTGCTGGTGGGTTCGTCCAGAAGCAGCAGCTTGGGCTCTTGGGCCAGGGCCCGAGCGATGAGCGCCTTCTGGGCCTCGCCGCCGCTGAGGCGGTCCATGGGCCGGCGGGCCAGATGGCTCAGGTTCAGCCGCTCCAACACCTGGCCGACCACGCGGCGGTCGTGGGGGCCGGGGCCCCAGCTCATGTGGGGCTTGCGGCCCAGCATGACCAGTTCGGCCACGGTCAGGGCGCATTGCGGCCGGCCCTGGGCCACGTGGGCCACGCGCCGGGCCAGGGCCGCGCCGTTTAGGCTGGCGATGTCGCGGCCCTCCAGCAGCACCCGCGCCCGGCCCGGCTGGATCACGCGGCACAGGCAGCGCAGCAGGGTCGATTTGCCCGCGCCGTTGACGCCCAGCACGCCCATGGCCTGGCCGGCCGGCAGCTCGAAGGAGACCCCGGCCAGCACCGGCCGGCCGTTGTAGGCGTATTGCAGCCCTTCCACGCGCAGCATCAGTCGTCTTGCCTCTTGATCAGCAGATAAAGAAACAGCGGCGCGCCCAGAAAAGACGTCAGCACGCCCACCGGCATGGCCCCCGAGACCAACAGCAGCCTTCCCATCGTGTCGGCCAACAACAGCAGCAGCGCGCCCGTCAGGCACGAAAACGGCAGGAGCAAGGCATGGTTGTCGCCCACCAGCATGCGGCTGACGTGGGGGGCCAACAGCCCCAGAAAGCCGATAACGCCGTTGAAGGCCGTGGCCAGGGCGATGATCAGCGCGGCCAGGGTCATGCCCCAAAAGCGCAAGCGCGGCCCGTTGACCCCCAGCCCGGCGGCGGTCTCCTCGCCGGCCAGCAGGGCGTTCATGGCCCAGCCGTTGGCCGCCAGATAGGCCGTGGCCAGGGCCGTGGGCGCCAGCGTCAGGCCGATCTCGCGCCACGACGAGCGGGCCACGTCGCCAAAGCTCCAGAAAACCACGGCGGCGATCTCGGAATCGGTGGCCAGATATTGCACCAAAACCGTGCCCGCCGCGAACAGCGACGACAGGGCCACGCCCACCAGCACCACCGCTCCGGGCGACATGGCCTTTTGCCGGGCCAGGGCCAAAATGATGGCCGAGGCGGCGATGGTGGCCAGAAAAGCGCCCAGGCTGATGGTCAGCGGCCCCTGCAAAAACATCTCGGCCGGGGCCGCCGAGCGGGTGGCGGTGACGAGCTGATCGCCGGCGTCCAGGCAGACGATGGCCAAAGCCGCGCCAAAGGCCGCCGCATGGCTGAAGCCCAGGGTGAACGGCGAGGCCAGGGGGTTGTGCAACAGCGTTTGCAGGGCCAGCCCGGCCAGGCCCAGGCCCCAGCCGCAGACAATGGCCGCGGCGATGCGCGGCAAGCGGATCTGCCACAGCACCACGCCCAGGCGCGGGGGGCCATCGCCCCACAACGCCTGCCAGAACTGGCCCGGCGAAAGGGCGTAGGAGCCGTGGCTCGCGGCGAAGGCGGCCAAAACCACCAGCGCCGCGGCCAGGCCCGCCAGCATCGGCCAAGGGCGGGAGATGGTCTGCGTCAAGTTGTCGCGGTCTGGCCCGCCCCGGCCCATGCCAGCCATGTCTTGGTCACATCCCGTCATAGAGGCGGTTCAGCTCGTCCATCCACTGGGGCGCGCGCACGTCCTCGCGGGCCAGGTAGTGGGTGTTGTAGGGCTTGATGTCCAGCACCGGCGTGCCGTCGACGGCCTCCAGGCCGTGGATGGTCAGCACATTGCCATCCACGGCCAGCAGCCGCGCCACCGTCACCAGCAGGGGGTTGGGCCGGGCCGGGCTGCAGGTGGCGAAAACGCCGGTGAGGGGCAGCTCCTCGAAGCCGGCCGGGTGGACCTTCTGGGCCTGGCGGCCTTCCTCGGGCAGCAGGTGGGGCCAGTAGATCACCACCAGGTGGGAAAACTGCTCCAGGCCCTCCAGCAGGGGCAGATAGCGCGGGTCGATGACGATCTGGCTGTCCACGTCGTTTTCGCGCAGCACCTGGCCCACGTGGGCGCCCTGGCGGCTGATGCCTTGGCGGGCCCCTTTGAGCGATGGCTTTTGCAGCGGGCTATGCACGCGGCCGATGGGCCAGACGTGATAGGCCTCGTCGATGGTCGCCGCGTGGGCGATGTCGATGGTTTTCATCATGGCTCCCTTTCAGAAGGCCAGGCTCACCCCGCCGTAGTAGAGCGTGCCGGGCAGGGGGTAATCCAGGCGGATATAGCATTCTTCGTTGAAGATGTTCTCCACCGCCGCCGAGAACGTCACGTCGGTTTTTTGGCAACGCACGGTGTAGGAGGCGCGGATGTTGTGCAGCCAATAGGGGTCCAGCTCGTACATGGGCTCGTACTTGGGCGTGGTGGCGGCCACCTGGGGCGGCACGCCCGGCGCGCCGCCGGCAAAGCGGCTGGAGACGAACTGTGACTGCCACTCCAGCAACAGCGGCTTGAGCGGCCGGCTGCGCAGGGTCAGGTTGAGCACGTGGTCCGGGGCGTTGAACAGCTCGTTTTTGCCATAGAGCTTTTCGGTGATCGGGTCGCCGCTGGTCTGGTTGGCCATCCAGGTGTAGATGGCCTCGGCCTCCAGGTATTGGCAGAAGGTGTAGACGCCGGCCAGCTCCATGCCCCACAGGCCGACGTTGTCGACGTTGTAGGTGGGCGGATAGGACACCGGGTAGATGTTCACGTAGTCGTCCAGGTCTTGATAGAAGAAGTTGATTTGCAGGGCGTGGTTTTGGCCGCTCTTGCGCAGGCCCAGTTCATAGTCCCAGCCCTTGGTGGCCTCCAGGTCGCCGATCATGTTTTTCCAGCCCTGGATATATTGGGCCGGGATCAGGCTGGCCGGCGCGCCGGCCGGCTGGGCCAGGCCGTAGTAGGCCCGCAGGACCGCCCGGCCGGCAAAGGAGATCAGCTCGTGGTTGCTGTGCCAGCGATAGAGGTCGGCCATGGTCGGGGCCTTGAAGACGTGGCCGGCAAAGGCGAAGGCCTGCCAGTCCTCGTTAAGGTCGTAGGTCAGGCTGGCCCGGGGCGAGAGGCCCTCGTCGGAGATGTCGGAGCCTGGGTTGATGTAGCCCCGGTCGGAGTCGATGGTGTTTTTGTAATAGTCGTAGCGCAGGCCCATGGTCAGATTGAGCTGGGGCAGCAGCCGCCAGGTGTCCTCGGCAAAGACGCCGGCCAAGTCCTGCTTCCATTCGATGCGCTCGGTTCCGTCGTTGTAATAGACCCAATCGGCCACGGCGTCGCCGTAGGTGTAGTCGGCGCCGATCTTCCAGGTGTGGTCGCCATGGGTGTGGTGGAGCTTGGCCTTGACCGAGGGCGTCTTGAAATCCAGGGCGTAGTCTTGATAATCGCCGGTGACCCAGCCGTTCTTGTAGCAGTCGTCGTCGCGCTTTTGCTGAAAATACGATGCGCTCAGGTCGACCCAGGCCGATTTGTAATCGGCGATGATGGTGTTTTCGTCGGTCTTGGTCTTGCTGCCGTCGGCGTAGCCCTGGGAGTTGCTCCAGATGTTCCAGTTGATGCGATCGTCCAGGGGCAGGCCCTCCTCGCGGCGGGTGGCGAAGCCGGTCAGGCGCAGGCTGCCGGCCTGGCCCAGGTCCACGCCCACCGCGCCGCTGACGTTGTATTGCTTGAGGTCGTTGTTTTCCAGGTAGGCCCCCCGGTCGCGGTAGGAGCCGCCGACAAACCAGTCGAACTTGCCCTGCGAGCCCGAGTTGCTGGCGTTGACCTTGAAGTCGTCAAACGAGCCGTAGTTGAGCGCCGCCGTCGAGCGTAGCTGGCGGGCGCCCTTTTTGGTGATGATGTTGATCGTGCCGGCCAGGGTGTTGCCAAACTCCACCGAGCCGGCCCCGCGGATCACCTCGATGCGCTCGATGTTCTCCAGGGGGATCGACTCCCACGGAAAGGAGTAGGCGTAGTATTTGCCCAGTTGGCCCATGGGCGAGCCGTCGATGAGCACGCGCATGTCCTGGTCGGTCAGGCCACGCAAAAAGAGCTGCCGGCCGTAGGACGACTCCTGGATGTAGATGGAGTTGCCGAGCTTGAGCAGATCGGTCAGATCGGTGATCTGGCCGGCGGGGATCTGCCTGCCCGGATCGATGACCCCGGCCACCGGCGAGGCGTAGGAGTCCGAGCCGGTCAGGCTGGCCTTGACCTCCACCGGCGGCAGTTCGGCGTCGGCCAGGGCCGGCCGGGCCAGGGCCAGGGCCGCCAGCAGACAACACACTAGTAACGCGAGTTTTTTCCCAACCACTTTATGCCTCCCTAAAAAGAAAAAACGCCGACGCCAACCGGATGCGCCCACTCGCGCCGGCTAGGGAGCCTTCATGGCTTGTGCTGCGATTGTTTTGGTGGAAATTCAGCGTGGAGGCGCGGCTTCTGCCGCATGATGCTTGTGTCTACCCCAGGCCAAAGGACGTGTCAAGGGCGGTGTTTGATGGCGGCGGGGCCAAGCTTTGCCGTGGCCGGGCCTCAGGCCCCGGCGGCGTCTGGCTTGTCGAGCTGGGCCGGGATGGTGGTCACGGGCAGGATCACCGTGAAGGTCGCGCCCTTGCCGGGCTGGCTGTAGACCATGATCCGCCCGCCGTGTTTGGCCACGATGCCCTGCGAGACGCTCAGGCCCAGGCCGGTGCCTTTGTAGCGGGCCTTGGTGGTGAAGAAGGGGTCGAAGACCGAGGGCAGGATGTGCTCCGGTATGCCCGCGCCGAAGTCGATGACCTTGACCGCCACGTAGTGGGGCTCGTCGGCCGGGGCCAGCATGACCTGGATCTTGCCGCCCTTGGCCGAGGCGTCGATGGCGTTCAAGATCAGGTTCAAAAAGACCTGACGCAGTTGCTGGCTGTCGCCGTGGACGCGGGGCAGGTTGTCGGAGGCCTGGAGTTCTATCTTGATGCCGCTGAGTTTGATCTGGTTGGAGGCCAGATAGATCGTCTCGCGCAGGAGCGAGGGCAGATCCAAGGGCTCGATGCGGCTGGAGCTTTCGCGGGCGAAGTCCAGCAGATTGCTGATGATCTTGCGGGCGCGGTTGGCTTCGGCCACCACGTCGCCGATCATCTCGCGGCGCTCGGCGTCGTCGAGCGAGTCGTAGTCTTCCTGCAGGACGTGGGCGGTGATGGTGATGTTGTTGAGGGGGTTGTTCAGTTCGTGGGCCACGCCGGCGGTGAGGGTGCCCACGGCGCGCATCTTGTGCGACTGGATCAGCACGGCCTCGCGGTGTTGCAGCTCCTCGACCATGGTGTTGATCGAAACGGCCAGGTCGGTGAACTCGTCGCGGTAGAACCTGGTGGGGGTGATCGGCCGGAAATCGCCCATGGCGATGCTGGCGGCGTGCTCTCCCAGGTGCTTGATGGCCCGCAGCATGCGCGTGCCCAGCAGGTAGGCGTTGGCCACCAGCGCCAACAACAGCAGGGCCAGGGCGTAGAACAGCACGCGCCGCGCGTTGCGGTTGGCCTCGGCCAGGGCGGCCCGTTCGCCGCCCAGCAGGGCCGAGGCGTCGGAGACCAGGCCCTGGCCCTCGGCGCGCATGCGTTTTTGCAGATCGTGCCGGGCCAGTTCGGCTTCGGGGGCGGGCGGCGCGTTTTTCAGGGCGGCCAGCTTTTCCAGCAGCCCCTGATAGGACATGAGCTTGGGCGACATGACCTGGCTCCAGTCGCCGCCCATCACCGCGGCCAGCTCGCCGGCGTTGCGGCTGAGGATCTGTTCGGCGGTGAAGATGTGCTCCAGGGCCTCGTCCAGGCCCCGGCCGTAGAGCAGGTAGTTCTTTTCGTAGCGCCGGGCCTGTTCGACCTCCATGACGTAATCGCTGACGATCTCCAGAAAGCGCGTGGAGCGCTCCATGCGGTGGAAGTTGTAGACCATGCTGGCGGCCACGCCGGCGGCCATGATGAAGGCCGCCAAAAAGCCCAGGTAGATCTGTAGGCGCAGGCTGATCAGCGGCCGGTTCATCAGGGCGCGGATGTTGTCGGCGGTCTGGCGGTCGTGGACCGGGTCGCCGATGGGCGATGGGCAATCGAACATTTCCGGCGTCAGGCTGGTCATGTCGGTGATCCTTGATGGCTATTGGCCGGTTTGGGCGTCGGGGGCGCTCAAGGGCTGGCCCAGGGCCTGGGCGGCCTTGGCGATGACCTCGCGCAGGTCGTCGGGCTTGAAGGGCTTGGCGATGAAGTCGAAGGCGCCCTTGTCCATGGCCTCGCGGGCCAGCGACATCATGGCGTAGCCGGTGATCATGATCACCTTGCAGTTGGGCCAGCGCTCGTGGACGAACTCCAGCACCTGCAGGCCGTCGATCTCGTCCATGCGGATGTCGGTGACCACGACCTGGAATTCTTTTTTGGCGATGCGGGCCAGGGCCTTTTCCGGATCCTCGAAGACCTCCACCGCGCAGCCGATCTTGGCCAGGGCGGGGGCCAGCCGCCGGCCCACGATGGGCTCGTCGTCCAAAAGCAACACTTCGAGCAACTGGCTCATTGGCTCACCTCCGTGATTTCAATAATGAACGCCTTGCGCGACCCGTGGCAAGGGCCGCCTCTAACGACCGCTCTGGGCGGCGCTGCCGAAAAAGTCGTTGATCACATGGACTTCCACGTAATTGACCCCGGGGGCCTGACTGGCCAGCTCGCGCACGGCCAGTTGCTTTTTGCGCTGGCCGCGGCCGATGGCCGCCACGCGCACCACCACCCCGCCGTCGGAGACGTCGACCTTGGCCTCGGGGAACTTGGCCAAGAGCCGTTGGCGCACCTTGGCGGCCAGGGCCTTGTCGGCCAGGCACTTGCGCGAATAGGTCATGGCCTGGAACTTTGGGTAGCCGGCGGCCTCGGCGATGATGGCCACGGCCTGGGCCGGCTCCAGGCTGGCCAGGGAAAGGACCATGTCGTAGTTGTCGGGGTCGGTGTCGTCCAGACCGAAGGCCTCCAGCGACAGGCGGCGGCGGCGCTCCTGTTGGCGGCGGTCGGGTTTGTCCTGGCCCTGGCCGTCGCCGGGGCCGGCCAGCAGGCGCACGCGCAGGGCGTGGCTGACCCCGGCCAGGTAGGCGTGGGCGCCCAGGCCCACGCAGACCACGTTGTCGGCGCTCAGGCGCTCCAGGCAGGCCGCCCGGACGTGGGTCAACAAGGCCTGGCGTTGCCGGGCGCGCATGGCGAAAAAGCCGGGCGGCTCGTCCAGGGCCCGGAGCAGGTCTTTTTCGCTGACGCCGTGTTCGGCGGCGATCTGACCCAGGATTTCGCGGCCCACCAGGGCGTAGCCCAAGCTGTCGGCCACGCCCCGGGCCGCCAGGGTTTCCTGTTGGGGCGAATCGGAAGAAATGGCGATTATGGGCATTTCCATGCATCCTCTCCGGCCGAGCCCGGCCTTGGCGGCCGCGGCCTGGCCATCAAACCGCTTCCGGCGGGGGGGCCTGGCCCGCCCGCGCCTCGATGTGATTGATCCCGGCCAGCCGCCCGGCGATGGCCGTCAGCTTGTCTTCCAGGCGCGCGCCCTTGGCGGCGTAGACGACGACGTTGCCGAACTCGCTGGCCACGGCCACGTCAAAGACGTCGTCGCGCACCAGTTCGGCCTTGATCTGGCAGGCCAGGGCCAGGTCGTCCATGACGCGCTGGGCCTGGGGCGTGGTTTGCATCTCGGGGGCCTGGGCCGCCTGGACGATCAGGTCGGCGGCGGTTTCCTGGCTCAGGCGGCCGATGTGCAGCACCAGGTCGTAGAGCGCCGCGTCCCAGGGGTCGACGCCGTAGAGGCTCTGGGTCCACTTGCGGCGTTCGGCGTCGTCTTTTTGCAGCAGGGCGCGGGCCTCGGCGGCGCTCAGGTTTTCGCGGGCCATCTCGGCGGCGACGCGGGATTCCATGTCGGCGATGATGCGCACGCGCAGCACGTGGGGCGCGCCGGGCAGCAGCAGGTGGCCGGCCAGGCCGTGGTAGACCAGGTTGTCGGCCTTGGCCTGGCTGGTCAGGGCGCTTTGGATATAGGCCAGATAGCGCTGCTTGCCGTGGGTGAAGCGCTCGAGGATCGAGGGCGCGTCGTGGATGGCCCGCACCAGCTTGACCTCGGGTATGCGAAAGCGGTCCGAGGCCTCCAGGAGCACGTCGCGGCTGGTCAGCCGATAGCCCAGGCGCTGGGCCACGGCTTCGGCCACGGCGCGGCCCATGCTGTAGGAGCCTCGGGATATGGTGATGATGGCCATGGCCAAATCCTCCCTTGCCGATTGGGTTTAGAAGAACAAGTAGAGCATGGCGATCATGACCGCCAAAAAGACCACGCTGATCAACCCGCCGGCCTTCATGAAGTCCACGCTGCGATAGCGGCCCGGGCCCATGTAGAGGGCGTTGACCTGGTGGGTGGGCAAAATGAACGAGTTGCTGGTGGCCAGGCCCACGACCATGGCCGCCATGCGCGGATCGGCCCCGGCGGCCAGGGCCATGTTGACCACCAACGGCACCAACAGCACCGTGGCCCCGACGTTGCTGATGACCAAGGTGAAGGCCGTCGACAACAGGCCGATCACCGCCAAGAGCACGATGGGCGGCACCACGCCGATGGCCCCCAGCACGGCGTGGGCGATCCAGGCCGCCGCGCCGGATTTTTCGGTGGCGATGCCCAGGGGGATCAGGCCGGCCAGCAAAAAGACCGTGCGCCAGTCCACCGAGGCGTAGGCCTCGTCGATGGTCAGAACCTTGGTGAGGATCATGCCCAGGGCCCCGGTCATCAGGCACACCGAAAGCTGGATGTTGAACACCAGGATCATCACCAGGGCCACCGCCAGCCACAGCCCGGCGAAGATGGCCTTTTCGGGCCGTAGTTGCTCGGCGTCGATGGGCGTGGTGAACAGCAGGCCGCCCTCGGCGTGCAGGGTTTGCAACCGCTTCCACGAGCCTTGCAGCAAGATGGCGTCGCCCACGCGCAGGGGAATCTGGCCCAGCTCGGCGCGGTAGGTCTCGCCCTGGCGGTGGACGGCCAAGGGCGTGACGCGGAAGCGGTCGGCCAGGTTGAGTTGGTTGAGCGTCTTGCCGGCCAGGGCCGAGCGCGGGGCCACCACGGCCTCGACCACGCCCGAGGCGTGTTCGGCCAAGGCGTTTTTGAACACATCCAGCTCGGGCCGCAGGGTCATGCCTTCTTCCTCGGCCATGCGCCGCACGTCGCGCTCCTGGCCGTGCACGGCCAGGCAGGCCCGCGAGCGGATCTGCTGGTCGGGCGCGGGGTTCATCACGCGAAAGTCGGGCGGCTCGGTCAGGCCGACCACGTTGACCAGATAGCGCCGGCGCAGGCCGTCGACGGTGACCGGCTCGCGGTAGTGGGTGAAATCATCGGGGGTGATCAGCTCCCAGGGCCCGCCCAGGTCGTCGGTGATCTGGGCGGCGGCCGGCCGCGCGGCCTGGTCGGCGCTGTCGTCGGCCTTGCCGCCGGGCAGAATGAAGCGGCCAAAGAGCACGAAACAGCCGATGCCGCTGGCC
Organism: Desulfarculus baarsii DSM 2075; assembly: GCF_000143965.1. GTDB lineage: Bacteria > Desulfobacterota > Desulfarculia > Desulfarculales > Desulfarculaceae > Desulfarculus > Desulfarculus baarsii. The sequence continues at coordinate 363,145 of NC_014365.1, forward strand.
ACCAGGGCCAGGCCCACGGGCGTGACCTCGAAGAGGCCAAAGGGCCGCAGATTGAAGGGGACGATCAAGTCGTTGAGCAAAATCAGCGGGCTGGAGCCGACCAGGGTGATCGTGCCGCCCAGGATGGCCGAAAAGCCGATGGGCATGAGTAGCTTGCTGATGGGAATCTTGAGGTTTTTGCTGATGCGCTGCACCGCCGGCAGGAACAGGGCCGCCGCGCCGATGTTCTGCATGAAGCTGGAGATGCCGGCCACGGTCAGCGAGATGAAGATGATGATGCGCGACTGGCTCTTGCCGGCCAGGCGCACGATGGGCCCCACCAGGCGGTTGATCACGCCGGTGCGGTCGAGCCCCGCGCCGATGATGATCACCGCGATGATCGAGACCACCGCGTTGCTGGACAGGCCCGAAAAGGCCTCCTTGGGCGTGACCAGGCCCAGCAGCGGCAGGACGACCATCATGATGATGGCCACCACGTCCACCCGCACCCACTCCACCACGAACAAAAACACCGCCACGGCGATCATCGCCATGACCATAATCATTTCTGGCGTCAGTTGCGGCATGTGTTTCACCTAACGTTTCGCGTGAGTTGAGATCAGCTTCCGCGGCCTTCCGAGCCGTCGTCGCGGCTGGCCACCGTCCACAGCGGGCATTCCAGCAGGCCGGCGGTTTTTTCCAGCCAATGGCCGTGCCGCCCGCCGGCCAGCTCGTGGCCGCTGCCCCAGATCAGGGCCTGGAACGGCGGGCGCTGGGCCAGGAAACGCAGCAGCTCGCGCCTGGGTTGGCCCAGGCGTAGCGTCGCCTCGGCGGCCACGCCTCGCTCCACGAAGCGGCTGGCCAGCCGGTCCAGGGCCTGGACGGCGCGGCGCTCCAGCTCCGGTTGGCGGTTCGCGGCCGGGGGCGGCTCGACGACCATCAGCAGCTTGGCCTCGGCCGCCAGGCGCTGGGCCAGTTCGGCGGCGAAATCCAGCGCCTGGGCGCAGACGATTTCGTTTTCCATGACCACCAGGATTGCTCGGGGCATCGCGCCACCACCTCCGTTTGCCGACCATACAACGGGCAAGGGCCGTGCCAACGGTGGGTTTGGCGATTTATCAGACGGGAATTATTGGTTATTTGACGATGACGCCGCCGTGTTGGCGCGCGGCCGCCGAGTTGCCGATTGCAACGGTTTTCGCAAGCATCCGCCGGCCGAGGGGCCAAAAGCCCGCGCTGGCGCGGCCGGGGAACAAAACGTTGCGCCAGGGAAACGCGGCGTTTGATCCGCGCAACGGATCAGGCCAGGCCGTGCTTTTTCATCTTGCGCCACAGGCTGACCCGGTCGATGCCCAAGAGGGCCGCGGCCTTGGCCCGCATGCCGCCGGTCTGGCGCAGGGCCTGTTCGATGTGGGCGCGCTCTTGCTCCTCCAGGGTGGCCACCGGCCCGCCTTGGCGTTGCAGGCTGGACAGGCGCACGGCGGCCAGATCGGGCGGCAGGTCGCGGGGCAGGATCAGCCGGCCCTGGCACAGGGCCATGGCCCGCTCGACGATGTTGCGCAGCTCGCGCACGTTGCCGGGGAAGGCGTAGGCCCGCAACAGCTCCAGGGCCGCCGGGTCGAAGCCGTCGACGGATTTTTCCATGCGGCGGCCGAATTCTTCCAGAAAATGCTGGGCCAGCAGGGGGATGTCCGAGCGGCGTTGGGCCAGGGGCGGCATGGTCAGCTCGACGACGCTCAGCCGATAAAAGAGATCTTGCCGAAACGCGCCCAGGCGGGCCTCCAGGGCCAGGTCGCGGGCCGTGGCCGCCAGCACCCGCAGGTCGACCGACAAGGGCGCGCGGCCGCCCACGCGCATGAACTGGCGCTCCTGCAGGGCGCGCAGCAGCTTGACCTGCATGGCCGGCGGCGTCTCGCCGATCTCGTCGAAAAAGATCGTGCCGCCGTGGGCGGCCTCCAGCAGGCCGATCTTGGTTTGCTCGGCCCCGGTGAAGGCGCCTTTTTCGTGGCCGAACAGCTCGCTTTCCAACAAGCTGGGGCTGATGGCCGCGCAGTTGACCGCCACCAACGGCCCCTTGGCCCGGCGGCTCTGGGCGTGGATGGCCTTGGCCGCCAGTTCCTTGCCCGTGCCCGATTGGCCCTGGATCAACACCGTGCAGTCGGTGGGGGCGATCTGGGCGATCAGCTCGGCCAGGCGGCGCATGGGCGGGCTCTGGCCGACGATGGCCGGGCCGGCGGCGGCTTCGCGGGCCAGGGCCTGGTCGCGCAGGCGCTTGCGGCCCAGGGCCTCTTGCACCTTGTCGCGCATTTGCTGGGGCGTGACGGGTTTGGCCAAAAAGTGGCAAGCGCCCTTTTGGGCGGCCTCCACCGCGCCGTCCAGGCTGGCGAAACCACTGACGATGATCACCTCGACCTGGGGGGCCAGGCCCTTGGCCCGGTCCAGCAGCTCCATGCCGTCCATGAGCGGCATCTTCAGGTCGCTGACCAGCACGTCGATGGGAAGCTCGGCCAGGGCCTCTAGGGCGCGGGCGGGGTTTTGGCAGGTGTGGACGCGGTGGCCCTGCTTTTCCAGGATGCGGCGCAGGGCCTTGAGGGCGGTGGCCTCGTCGTCGACGAGCAAAATATGGCCGGTGATCTGGGCGGTCATGGTTTCTCCGGCGCGTTTGGCGGGGCTGGGTCGCTTTTGGGCGCGGCTTGGCCGGGGAGCCTTTCCCGCGGCCCCCGGCCAACGGCGCGAACCCGCGCCGGATGCGTCAAGCCTTGGCCGCGCCTACTCGGCGGGCTCCAGCTCGCTCAGCCGGCGCTGGATGGCGTCCAGGTCGCCGCGCAAGAAATCGGCCCTGGCCTTCAAGGCCCGTGCTTCGTCCTGGGCGGCCGGCGCGGTGTAAAAGCCACGGCCTCCACCGCCGCCCCAGCCGCCCCGGCCGCCGGCGCAACGATAGCCCCGGCCGCGACCCGGCCGGCCCAAGGCCGCCCCGCCGCCGCAGCGGCCAAAACCGCCACCCGTCAGCGGCCCAGCGCCCATCGGTCCCGTTCCATCGAATCCTGGCATGATTATACCTCCTTTTGTCGAGAAAAATCCCGGCGCCCGGCCCCCGGCCCTAACGGCCCTGGCCCGCGCCGCCCTGGCCTTGCCGCCGCGACTTGCCGCCCCGGCCCCGGCCTTGTCCTTGCCCGCGACCCTGACCGCGACCCTGGCCGCCGCCGATTTGGCCGGGCTGGCCGTCCTTGGTCTGGTTTTGTCCGCAAGGGCCAAAGCCCTTGCCCGTGGGCCCCTGTCCGGCGGGCCCGGTTCCGTCCCTGTAAGGCATGTCAATCCTCCTTGTCGGTTGGTGTTTGATCCGGCGGCGCGTCGTCGGCCCAGCCCCGCCGCCGGCCCAGGCCTCGGCCCCGCCCGCCGCCCCGCCCGCCGCCCCACGGACGCTCCTGAGCCCCTGGCGCGGCCGCCTCGGCCAGGCGGTAGGCCCCACCCTCGATGCGGATGGCCCAGCCATTGCTGAGCGCCCGAGCCACCACCGCCCTGGCCTCGGCCAGAATGCGGCAGAATGTGGCCGGCGAAACATCCATGGCCCGGGCCGCGCTGGCCTGGTCTTGGCCCTCGGCGTCGGCCAGGCGCAAGGCCTCCAGGCCCTCCACGCTGAGGGTGGCGCTTTGCAGGGCGCCCAGCGGCGCGCCCTGTGGCTTGTAGAAGGTGGCCACGGGATGCTGGGCGATGGTGCGATATTTTCTGGGCCTGGGCGACATTTGACGCTCCGTGTTATGAAATATATTTCATATATAAGCCCGGCGCGGGGCCGCGTCAAGGGGTGTTTATGAAATATATTTCGTTTGTGAGGGGTGCGGCCGGCGGCAGGAAAAGCGCGGGCCGCCGGCGAGGGCGGCCCGGCGGGGGAGCTGGCCGTGGCTCAGTCGGTCTTGCGGCGGATTTCGCTGATGACGTTGCGGTTGAGGATGACGGTGTGGCCTTCGGGGTCGGTGAAGGTGTAGGTCTTGGTGTCGTCGTCGAAGTCCAGGTCGCCCACGGCGACGTATTGCTTGCCGCTGGTGGTGGTGATGGTGTGCATGGGCGTGGCGCAGCCGGCCAGGAGGGCCAGGCCCAGGCAGATGGCCGCGATGGTGAGTTTGCTGTGCATGGGGCGCTCCTTGGTCTGGTCGATGGGGCGGTCGCCCAGGTCGGCGCGGCCCGGGCGTTGGGTCTAATTTTGCCCCAAAAAGCCTCCGCGCGCGAGTGCAATCAGCTTTCGCGCCGCAGGCTCTCGGTCGGCACGACCATCAGCGTGACCATGGCCTTGGCCGCCAGCTTGCGGTCGCCGTCGGCGTTCACGGCCCAGACGGCGCTTTCGGCCGGCAGGATCGTGCGCCCCCGGCTGATGACCTGGGCCTGACAGTAAAGGGCCGCGCCGGCGGCCGGTTTGAGGAAGTTTATCTTGAACTCCACGGTGAGGATGCGGCTCTCCGGTCCGACCAGGGTGTAGGCGGCGTAACCGGCGGTGTGGTCGGCCAGGGTGGCCACGACCCCGGCGTGGGCCAGGCCGTCTTGCTGCAACAAGGCCGGGGTGAGGGCCACGGTGGAGGCAAAATGGCCCTCGGCGGCGTCGAGGGCTTCAAAGCCCAAATGGGCGGTGAAGGCCTGGCGAAAATCGTTCATCAGAAAAGCGCGGCGCGCCTGATCCATGGTTGCGATCCCTCCTTTGCCGACGCGGGCCTTGCCAAAGGCGGCCATCGCGCGTAACATGGCATAGCTGTTGTCTTTTTCGCATCGGGCGAGACCTTTGCCGCACCGGCAAAGGCAACGGCTTGATTTGGCCGCCGTTTTTGGGCGGCCCCTGGCCCAGAGGGCGCGACGTGACCACCGCCGACACCGAAAAAAGACACAAGGAACTGGCCCGCCGCAAGCGCGAGCGCATCATCATCGTGGTGCTGTTGCTGCTGGTGGCCTGCCTGACCTACGTCGAAACCCGCGTGGTCGTCATGCCCGACGACCTGCCCATGGGCTCGTCGATCATGGTCTTCGCCCTGATCAACATCAACGCCCTGCTGCTGCTGCTGGTCATCTTCCTGTTTTTTCGCAACATGGTCAAGCTGTTGGTCGAACGGCGGCGCGGGGTTCTGGGCGCGCGGCTGCGCACCAAGCTGGTGGTGGCCTTCGTGCTGCTGTCGCTGGCCCCCACGGCGGTGGTGTTTTTCGCGGCGTTTCAGTTCGTGGGCACGTCCATGGAGTTCTGGTTTTCCGACCAGGTGGAGCAGTCGCTATTTGAGGCCATGGAGGTCACCGAGGGCTACAACCAGCAGTTGGCCAGCAACGCCGCCCACTTCGCCGAGATCATGGCCCGCGAGATCCCCCGCGACGGCGTCAACCTGGTCGAGCCCAACGCGCGCCTGGCCAAGTTCATCGGCGACCGCCAGGAGCTCTACGGCCTGGCCGCCGTGCGCGTGTTTCGCCCCGGTCCGCGCGAGCTGGCCTACGCCACCCAGAGCGGCGCGCACATCAGCCACTTCCAGGCCTTTCCCTTGGAATTGGTCAGCCGTTGCGTGGCTGGCGGCGAACCCCTGACCCATCTCCAGGCCGCGCCCACCGGCGATTTCGCCGCCGCCGCCTGGCCCATCCGCCGCGCCGACAAAGTGGCCGGGGTCATCGTGGTCTTTCGCCTGCTGCCGCCGGGGGCCTTGGCCCGCATCGACGAGGTGCGCAAGGGCTTGGAGGACTACCGCCAGCTCAAAGCCGTCAAAAATCCCATCCGCACCAACTTGTACATCACCCTGTCCATCGTCACCCTTTTGATCATCTTCGCCGCCACCTGGTTCGGCTTCCAACTGGCCGCCACCATCACCGTGCCCCTGGGCCAGGTGGCCCAAGGCACCCAGCGCGTGGCCGGCGGCGACTACGACTTTTCCATCGACGCCGAGGGCCCCGACGAGATCGGCACGTTGGTCAACGCCTTCAACCGCATGACCGCCGACCTCAAGACCTCCAAGGCCCGCCTGGACGAGGCCCAGGAAGAGATGCGCCGCACCAACCGCGAGCTGGATCAGCGCCGCCGCTACATGGAGATCATTTTGCGCAACGTCGCCGCCGGCGTCATCGCCATCGACGCCCACGGCGAAGTCACCACCTTCAACCCCTCGGCCGAACGGCTCCTGGGGGCCCAGGCCGAGGAAGTGCTGGGCCGCCACTGGCGTCAGGTCATGGATGGCCGCCTGGTCGAGATGCTGGGCCGCATGCAGCAAGGCCTGCTGCCCGGCGCGCGCGGCGCGGTCGACCAGCAAGTGCGCGTCAACGTCATGGGCGAGGCCCTGACCTTCATGGTCCACCTCAGCCAACTGCGCGACGATCAGGGCCGCGACCTGGGCGTGGTCGTGGTCTTCGAAGACCTCACCGAGCTGGAAAAGGCCCAGCGCATGGCCGCCTGGCGCGAGGTGGCCCGGCGCATCGCCCACGAGGTCAAAAACCCCCTGACGCCCATCAAGCTCTCGGCCCAGCGCCTGGTGCGCCGCTACCAGGGCCGCCAGGAAGAAGGCGACACCGTCTTCGACGAATGCACCCGCACCATCATCCACCAGGTCGAGGAGCTGCGCCGCCTGGTCAGCGAGTTTTCCACCTTCGCCCGCCTGCCCTCGGCCAAGCCGGCCCCCGCCGATCTGCGGGCCATCGCCGAGGAGGCCCTGTCCCTTTTTCGCGGCGGCCGCGCCGACATCGGCTTCGAACTGGAATGCGAGGGCGATATACCCGTCTTCGAACTGGACAAGGAACAGATCAGCCGCGCCCTGATCAACCTGCTCGACAACGCCGTGGCCGCCCTCGACAACTCCGATGGCCCCAAGCAGGTCGTCGTGCGCCTGTCCTACGACGATATCCTCAAATACGTCCGCCTGGAGGTGGAGGACACCGGCTGCGGCGTCGCCCCCGAGGACAAGATCCGCCTCTTCGAACCATATTTCAGCACCAAGCGCGGCGGCACCGGCCTGGGCCTGAGCATCGTCAGCGCCATCACCGCCGATCACGGCGGCTATATCCGCGTGCAAGACAACCAACCCCAGGGCGCGCGGATCATCATCGAGCTGCCGGCCAGGGGCATGCGCCCGGCCAAAGCGGAGCAGGCATGAGCAACCACATCCTCATCGTCGACGACGAAAAAGCCATCTGCCAGTCGCTGCAAGGCATCTTCGGCGACGAAGGCTATCGGTCCGCTAGCGCCCACAGTGGCGAGGCCGCCCTCGCCGCCGCCGCCGACGACCCGCCCGACGTGGTCTTCCTCGATATCTGGCTGCCGGGCATGGACGGCCTGGAGACCCTGCGCCGCCTCAAGCAAAACCATCCGGCCCTGCCCGTGATCATGATCAGCGGCCACGCCACCATCGAAACCGCCGTGCGCGCCACCCGCCTGGGCGCTTTCGACTTCATCGAAAAACCCCTGGATATGGACAAGATCCTCCTGGCCACCCGCAACGCCATCGAGTTCGGCCGCATGGCCGCCGAAAACAGGCTGCTGCGCGACAAGGCCCGGGGCCCCGAAATAACCGGCCAAAGCCCGGCCATCGCCCAGATCAAGGCCGCCATCGAAAAAGTCGGCCCCACCGAAAGCTGGGTGCTCATCACCGGCGAAAACGGCACCGGCAAGGAACTGGTGGCCGGGGCCATCCACCGGCTCAGCGCCAGGGCCGAGGGCCCCTTTGTCGACGTCAACTGCGCGGCCATACCCGAGGAGCTCATCGAAAGCGAACTCTTCGGCCACGAAAAGGGCGCCTTCACCGGCGCGGTGGCCGCCAAGCGCGGCAAGTTCGACCTGGCACACCGGGGCTCGTTGTTTCTGGACGAGATCGCCGACATGAGCCTGAAAACCCAGGCCAAAATTCTGCGCATACTCCAGGAGCAGCGCTTCGAACGCGTGGGCGGGGTGCGCACCAACGTCGTCGACGTGCGCGTGCTGGCCGCCACCAACAAAGACCTGACCGCCGAAATCGCCGCCGGCCGCTTCCGCGAAGACCTCTACTACCGCCTCAACGTCATCCCCATCCACGTGCCGCCCCTGCGCCAGCGCCCCGAGGATATCCCCCTGCTGGCCGAGGTCTTCCTGCGCCAGGCCGCCGCCCGCCTGCACTGCGAACCAAAACCCGTCGACCCCAGGGCCATGGAGATCCTCCAACGTCAACCCTGGCCCGGCAACGTCCGCGAACTGAAAAACCTCGTCGAACGCCTGATGATCCTCAGCTCCGGCCCCAATATCACGCCCGAGGATCTGCCCGCCGAAATGACCGGCCAGCAAGCGGCCCCGCTGGGCTTGCCCGCCGAAATCTTCGCCGCCGATTACAAAGACGCCCGCCAGGCCTTCGAACGCCTCTACCTGGAACACAAACTCGAACAATTCAACGGCAACATCTCTCAAACCGCCGAGGCCGTCGGACTGGAACGCTCGCACCTGCACAAAAAACTCAAAGCCCTGGGCCTGCGCGCCGGAAAGGCCGACGAATGACCGGACGCCGCGCCACGCTCGCCGCCCTGCTGGCCCTGCTGCCCCTTTGCCTGGCCGCCCCCGCCACGGCTGGCCAGACGCAAACCCGCGCACTGGGCCCGGCCAGACCACTGCAAGCCGCCCAAAAACTGGCCGTCAACCTGCAAGACGGCCCGGCCTTCGTCGTCCAAACCAGCCAGGCCGACGGCGAAGCCCAACTGGCCCAACTGGCCGCCAGCGCCGGCCTCGAGGAAGGCTGGGCCTTCATCCCCGCCGAAAACCTCTGGATCGAAATCGGCGGCCAAGCCGGCAAAACCGGCCGCCGCACCTACCACCTGCTCGACGACACCGTATATCACCTCATGATGCAATACGACCACTTGGTCATCTATCACATCCACCCCAAAAACTCCTTTGCCGGCGAAACCGACGGCCCATTCCACAAACTTCAGTGGACCGTGGCCGAAGCCCTGCCCAGCTACGCCGACATGGCCGTGATGATCGACCTCTCCGGCTTTTTCCGCCAACACCACCAGGCCGGCCGCCTGCAATGGGCCATCGTCTCGCGCCACGGCGTCACAACCTACGGCCTGAGCCAACGCGCCGCCGAAAACGCCGAAACCGTGCGCCTGAAACAGTTCGCCTATCGCCCGCTGGATAAAGACGACGACGCCGAAATGCTGCAAAAAAACGGCGCGCTGTTGCGCCCCGAAGAAGGCGGCCCGGCCGTGGACGCCATCATCGAACAATGCGCGCGGAGGTTGTGCTCGGATCAGGTTTGGGTTTCGTTTCGCAAGGTTGGGGTGGAAGTTGGTGGTGGTGGTGAGGAAAATTAGATAATATTTTGTAATTATTGGTTTTTGTTTGATGGCGGCGAGGTTGGCGGCAGGCAGGAAGGCGAAGGACAAGAGCAAGACAAGATTTAAGATAAGAGTGAGAATGAAGAGAAGAAAGAGAAGAGAAGAGAGAGAGAAGAGAAGCAAAAGCCATTGCGGGGCGGGGAGGGGGCTCTTTACGCTAAACCGCCCCCTCGCCCGCCCCGCGCCCCACCCCACCCCCGCAAAGCAAGGTGGCCGACTTTTAGTTTCGTGTTTGTAGGGATGACGACCATAGAGCTGGTCTTTGGCATAGCCGCGCCGCGAAGATTGTTGCCGGTTGCCAGTGACGTTACTGGAAGCTGACGCGCGGGGCGCGCGCCAGCTACGGCCAAGGTTGGTTGCGCCCGGAAAAAGAAAAGATTCAAGAAAGAAGAAAGAAGAACAATACGCTTCGCTGTCGCGGCTGCTTTGATAGCAGCCTCACACCGGGAGCTACGGACGGTAGGTGTTAAGCTGGCCTGGTCGACCCGCTCTGCCAGGCCGGGCGCCGGCCCACGGGAGCTACGGTCAAGGTTGGTTGCCCCCGGAAAAAGAAAAGAGTTAAGAGGGAAAGGTGCTTTTGTTTATGCCATGAAATTGCGAAGCAATTTCATGGCATGCAAAGCAACAAGGCTACCCGCGAAGCCGCCATGAAAATGAAAACGACGCGCATCGATTGCGACGCAATCGATGCGGGGCTTTTCTTTTTGGAGGGGGGTGCGGGGGGAACCTTTTTCTTTTGGCACAAAAGAAAAAGGTTCCCCCCGCGTCTTCCCCGCCGCCGAGGGAGGAATGGTGTTGAGCTATTATCCGGTATTGTTGGATGTGCGGGGGCGGGAGGTGTTGGTGATTGGCGGTGGTCCGGTGGCGGCGCGCAAGGTTGGTGGTTTGTTGGCGGCGGGGGCGGTGGTGCGGCTGGTTGCGCCGGAGCTGTGCGCGGCGGCGGTGGAGTTGGCGCTGGGGCCTGGGGTGGGATATCATGCTCGTGGGTTTGAGGCGAGCGATCTGGACGGTGTGGTGTTGGTTTTTTGTGCGTCTGGCGATAGCGCGGTGAATGCGCGGGCGGCGGAGTTGGCGCGGTCGCGGGGGATATTCGTGAACGTGGTTGACGCGCCGGAGGCTGGCGACATGATTGTGCCGGCGCATTTTCGGCGTGGCGAATTGTTGGTGGCGGTGGCCACGGGCGGGGCTTCGCCGGCGTTGTCGCGGCGGTTGCGGCAGCGTTTGGAGGTTGAGTTTGGCCCGGAGTGGGGTCCGTTGTTGCGACTTTTGGCGGCGGCGCGTCGGGCGGTGTTGGCTGGCGGCGGCGATGGGGCCGATCATCGCCGGGTGTTTTACGAGCTGGTGGATTCGCGGCTGGCGGAGTTTTTGCGGGCTGGCGACTGGGCCGGGGTGGACGGGCTTTTGCGGGAGGCGTTGGGCCTGGGGCTGGCGGATTTGGGCCTTGGGCCGGATGATTTGCAACCGCGACCGGAGGATGGGCGGCCATGAACGATTTTTTGCATTGGGCCACGGTGGCGGCGTATTTGGCTGGGACGGCGTTGTATTTGGCGTTCGTGGCGGCGCAGCGCGATGGTTTGCGTCGTGTGGGCGGGGCGGTTTTATGGCTGGGTCTGGGGTTGCACACGGCGGGGCTGGCCACGGCGTGGTGGGAGCTGGGGGTCGTGCCGGCGTTGAACCTGGGCCAGAGTCTGGCGCTGTTGTCGTGGGCGCTGATGGCGGCGACGTTGGTGGCCAATCTGCGTTTGGAGATCATGGTGATGGGTGCGTTGAGCGGGCCCATCTGCACGATGCTGTTGTTGGCGGGCAACTGGCTGCCCGCGCCGGTGGGCCAGCCGGGGCCGGTGTTCAAGAGCGTTTGGTTGGGGGTGCATGTTTTCGGCTTGCTGGGTGGCTATGGCCTGTTGTTGTTGGCCTGCCTGGCGGGGCTTTTGTACATGCGGCAGGAGCGGGCGCTACGCAGCAAGCGTTTGGGGCCGCTTTTCCAGCGTTTGCCGTCGCTTTCGCGGCTGGACCAGTTTGGCCATTGGACGATGGTTTCGGGTTTTACGTTGATGACGGTTGGCCTGGTGGGCGGGGCGATTTTCGCGCACGGGGTGATGGGTTCGTTTTTGCGGGGCACGCCCAAGGAGGTTTGCGCGCTGGTGACGTGGTTGGCCTACGCGGCGGTGATTCACACGCGGCTGGTGCAGGGCTGGCGTGGCCGGCGGGGGGCCTGGCTGATGGTGGCGGCCTTTGGGCTAGTGCTGTTCACGTTCGTGGGGGCCGGCCTTTTATTCAATGATTATCACTCGTTCGAGTCTATCATCAAATTCACGGGGGCCGTTTCGTGAACCTTTTGCTGGTTGGCGTCAATCACAAGACCGCGCCGGTGGAGCTGCGTGAGTGCCTGGCTCCGGCCGCCGATGGCGCGGAGCGGATTCTGCGGCGCGTGTTGGATATCGGCGAGGTGGACGAGGCCTTTTTGGTCTCGACCTGCAATCGCGTGGAGCTATTGACCGCCGGCGACGGGCCCCAGCCGGCCGAGGCGGTCAAGGCGGCCCTGACCGACGGCCGCCGGGCCGAGGCCCAAAGGCTGGAGCGGGCCTTTTACGTCCACCACGACGACGAGGCCGTGCGGCACTTGTTCCGCGTGGCCAGCAGCCTGGACTCGCTGGTGGTGGGCGAGCCGCAGATTTTGGGCCAGATCAAGGAATCGTTTCGCCTGGCCTGTGAAAGCGGGGCCTGTCGGGCGGTGCTCAACCGGCTTTTGCACACCACCTTTCGCGTGGCCAAGCGGGTGCGCAGCGAGACCAACATCGGCGGCGCGGCGGTGAGCGTGCCTTTCGCGGCGGTGCAGTTGGCCAAAAAGATCTTCGACGACCTGGCCGGCTTGCGGGCGCTGTTGGTGGGGGCGGGCGAGATGGCCGAGCTGGCGGCCGAGCACCTGCTGGCCGGCGGCGTGGCCGAGCTGACCGTGGCCAACCGCACCTACGAGCGGGCCCTGGCCCTGGCCGGCCGTTTGCGGGGCCGGGCCTGCGCCATGGACGAGCTGGCCCAGGCCCTGAGCCAGAGCGACATCGTCGTCACCTCCACCGGCGCGGTGGAGCCGGTGATCAGCCAGGCCATGGCCAAGGCGGCGCTGAAGAAACGCCGACATCGGCCGGTGTTTTTCATCGACATTGCCGTGCCGCGGGACGTGGACCCCAAGGTGGCGGAGCTTGAGGGCTGTTTTGTCTACGATATCGACGACCTGACCCAAGTCGTCGAGCAAAACCGCGCCAGCCGGCAAGAAGAGGCCGCCCAGGCCGAATTGATCGTGGCCGAGGAGGTGGGCAAGTTCCGCGAGTGGCTCGACGCCCTGGCCGTGGTGCCGACCATCGCCGCGCTCTCGGCCAAGGCCGAGGCCATCCGCCGGGCCGAGGTGGAGTTCACCCTGCGCGGCGGGGCGATCCAGGGCGAGGAGCAGGCCGAGGCCATCGATCGCCTGACCCGCTCGCTGGTCAAGAAGCTCCTGCACGATCCGATCCTGTTTTTGAAAGAACAGGGCCACGCCTCGGCCGAGACCAGGCGCGATCAACTGGCCCTGGTCAAGCGGCTGTTCGGGCTGGGCCCGGAGGAGGGGTGAAAGCCGTGTTGTTCAGTGTTTGTCTGGCCTGTCGATGTTGATGATCTGGCGATAGACCGCGTAGCCGCCCGCGCCGATGCCCAGCAGCACCATCAGCGCCAGGACCAGTCCCTTGGCCCCCAGCCAGTCGTCGAGCCGGCGGCCGACAAAGAAAAACAACAGCACCGAGCCGGCGAAGGTCATGGCCACCCGCATGGGAAAGGCCATGTAGATCAGCATGTCGCGGAGGTTGGAGCGTTTCATGTTCGCCTCGGCGGGGCCTGCGCGGCCAGGCCCGGCCAAACGGTGTTTAGCGCCGCTGGGCCGGCCTTGAAGGCTTGAGCGAGGCCCGGATGTTGTGGTAACCTCTAGCCAATGAGCCCGGCCGGGCGTTTGGCTGGTTTGACCGCGCGCCGAGGCCGACCGTCAGGCAATCAATGGCCGCGCGCGCTTGCCGCGGCCCGGTTTTGGAGCAAGCCCATGTCCGAAAAGAGAGTAGCTCGGGTCACCGACATCATCGCCGCCTCGCCCATCAGCTTCGACGACGCCATCAAGGTCGGCTTCGAGCGCGCCGCCCGCACCCTCAGGGACATCACCGGCATGAAGGTTCTGGAGCAACGGGTGGCCGTCGAGGACAACCAGATCCAGGAATACCGCGTGCGCCTGGAAGTTATTTTTCTCCTCGAATCCTAGGTTGTCCAGTCGATAATCCGCGCTGGGCGCGAGGGCGTCGCCCGCGAAGGCGAGCGCCGCGCGCTTGGCGCGCTTTTTTGTGGATGCGGCGGTGAGCAAGGCCCCCTACGATCAGCTTTTCATCTACGAAGTGGCCGGCGACGCCCGGCCGGCCATCGGCGCGCCGCCGGCCGGTTATCTGGGCCTGTGGCTGGAGGCCGACAGCAGCTTCGTCTTTTTCGACCGCCCGGCCGACGAGGCCATGGCGCGCATCCTGACCGCCGGGCCGGGGCTAAAGTTGCTGGACCGCCACCAACTCAGCTACGAGCAATGGCAGGGCGGCCAGGCCCTCACGCCCATCGTGGTGGACGATCTGCACATCGTGCCGGCCTGGCTGGATTACGATCCGCCGGCCGGGGCCAGGCTGGTGCGCTTGGACCCGGGCCTGGTCTTTGGCTCGGGCCTGCACCCCACCACCGCCCATTGCCTGGAGCTGTTGCATCTGCGCCGCCAGCGCGGGCCGCTGGGCCGGGTGCTGGATCTGGGCTGCGGCACGGGCATCCTGGGCCTGGCCGCGGCGGCCTGGGGCGCCCAAGGCGTCACGGCGGTGGACTTGAACCCCCTGTGCGTCGAGACCACCCAGGCCAACGCCCGCCGCAACGGCTTGGCCCTGACGGCCGTGGAGGGTCCGGCCCAGGATTTCATCCATCTGCCGGCCCAGGTGGTGCTGAGCAACCTGCACTGGCAGGTGCAAGAGCTGATTTTGGCCGACGAGGCCAAGCTGGCCCACGGCCCCGAGCTGATTTTATCGGGGATCATGCGCGGTTTCGCGGGGCCGCTGGAGGATCGCCTGGGCCGGCTGGGCTACCGCGTCTTGCAACGCCGCGAGGCCGATTTCACCTGGTTCACTTTCTGGGCGGCGCGCTGAGGGCGCTTTTTTTGCGCGGCGGTTCATTTTGCCCGGCCGGCGCTGTTGACAGGCCGGCCGGGCCGTGTTAATCCAGCCTGTAATCATCACACGCACCCGGAGGCACCGGCGATGGCGCGAAAACAGCCGTCCATGCAACAACCAGGGCGAGGTTCCAGGCAACCTCGACACGACAACTCCCGCCCGTCTTTCGGCTTCTCCGGCCAGCTATCCCCCCGCGTATCCGTATCTCGCATCGTAATTATTCTGCCCCTATAAGGGGCCGAAACCCGTTTCCAACTCTCGTTTTTACAACCAGTTTCGCAAAAAACCAAACCAGCGCCCCTTTTGGCCGCGCGCCCGTTTTTTGGCTCCATCCGTGGGCCGACGCGCGCCGGCGGGGCCGGAGGCCAAGGCGTCATGCGTAGCGACAAAGTCAGACTAGGCGTTCACCGCGCGCCCCAGCGCTCGCTGTTGCGGGCCATGGGCCACGACGACGAAACCATGGTCAAGCCGTTGATCGGCATAGCCAATTCGTACTCTCAGGTCGTGCCCGGCCACATCCACCTCAACGACCTGGCCCTGGCCGTGGCCGAGGGCGTGCGCCAGGCCGGCGGCCAGCCCATGGAGTTCAACACCATGGCCATCTGCGACGGCCTGGTCATGGGCCACGACGGCATGCACGCCTCGTTGCCCAGCCGCGAGATCGTCGCCGACAGCGTCGAGCTGATGGCCCAGGCCCACTGTTTCGACGGCCTGGTGCTTTTGGCCAGTTGCGACAAGATCGTCCCCGGCATGCTCATGGCCGCCGCCCGCCTGGATATCCCGGTGGTGGCGGTCACCGGCGGACCCATGGCCGCCGGCCGCCTCGACGGCAAGCGGGTGGATTTGATCACCGTTTTCGAGGGCGTGGCCAAGGTGGCCAGCGGCCAGATGACGCCGGATGATCTGGCGCGCCTGGAGCGCTTGGCCTGCCCCGGCCCGGGCAGTTGCGCGGGGATGTTCACGGCCAACACCATGGCCTGCATCACCGAGGCCCTGGGCCTGAGCCTGCCCGGCTGCGCCTGCGCCCTGGCCGCCGGCCCGGAAAAGCGGCGCATCGCCCGCGACAGCGGCCTCAAGATCGTCGAGCTGGCGTCCAGGGATCTGCGGCCCTCGGCCATCCTGACCCCGGCCGCCTTTGAAAACGCCTGCCGGGTGGACCTGGCCCTGGGCGGCAGCACCAACACCGCCCTGCATCTGCCGGCCATCGCCCACGCCGCCGGCGTGAGCTTCGGCCTGGCCGACTTCGACCGCCTCGCGCGCCAGACGCCCCACCTGTGCTCGATGAGCCCCGGTGGGCCCATGCACATGGAAAACCTGGGCGCGGCCGGCGGCGTGGGCGGCGTGCTGCGGGCGCTGGCCCCGTTGATCGACGCCTCCTGCCTGGCCGTGGGCGGGAGCATCGCCGACTACATGACCGAGCGCCAGCCCGATCTGGTCGTCGACGGCCAGTTGGTGATCCACCCCCTTAGCGCGCCGGTGCACGACCAGGGCGGCATCGCCGTGCTGCGCGGCAACCTGGCCCCCGATGGCGCGGTGGTCAAGCAGACCGCCGTGGCCCCGGAGATGATGCGCCACCAAGGCCCGGCCCAGGTCTTTGACAGCGAGGACGCCGCCGTGGCGGCCTACGACCAGGGCCGCATCCGGCCCGGCGGCGTGCTGGTGGTGCGCTACGAGGGGCCGGCCGGCGGGCCGGGCATGCGCGAGATGCTGGCCCTGACCGCCCTGATCTCGGGCGGGCCGCTGAGCGGCAAGGTGGCCCTGATCACCGACGGCCGCTTCAGCGGCGGCAGCCGGGGCGCGGCCATCGGCCACGTATCGCCCGAGGCGGCCCAGGGCGGGTTGATCGGCCTGGTGGCCGACGGCGACATGATCGAGATAGACATCCCCGGCCGTCGCCTGGAGCTTGCGGTTGCGGCCGAGGAGTTGGAGCGCCGTCGCCAGGCCTGGCGGCGGCCCGCGGCCAAATTCGCCCGCGGCCCCCTGGCCCGCTACGCCGCCCTGGTGGGCAGCGCGGCCGGCGGCGCGGTGTTGAGGGACGATTTCTCCCAAGGGAGCAGATGAGATGAGCAGCGCGGCAAAAGCGAAAAACAAACCCCAGGCCGGAACCTACAACGGCGCCGACGCCGTGGTCGACGCCCTGCGCGCCCAAGGCGTGGAGCTTATCTTCGGCATGGTCGGCGGGCAGATCATGCCCGTCTACGACGCCTTGCACCGCCACCACTGCTTTGGCCACGTGCTGGTGGGCCACGAGCAGGGCGCGGCCCACATGGCCGAGGGCTACGCCCGGGCCACCGGCAAGCCCGGCGTGATCATGACCACCAGCGGCCCCGGCGCCACCAACCTGGTCACCGGCCTGGCCGACGCCTTCATGGACTCCACCCCGGTGGTGGCCATCACCGGCCAGGTGGCCAGCACCCTGCTGGGCAATGACGCCTTCCAAGAGGCCGACATGCGCGGCATCACCATGCCCATCACCAAGCACAACTATCAGGTGCAAAACGCCGACGATCTGCCCGAGATCTTCGCCGAGGCCTTTTACGTGGCCCTCAGCGGCCGGCCCGGCCCGGTGCTCATCGACCTGCCCCGCGACGTGGCCGTCAGCCCCTGCCAGCCGCGCCAGGCCACGCCCATGCCGCCCACCGGCTACAAGCCGCCGTTCAAGCCCCATCCGTTGCAGGTCGAGCGGGCCTTGTCACTGATGGCCCAGGCCCAGCGGCCGGTGATCATCGCCGGCGGCGGGGTGATCCACGCCGGGGCCCACGAGTCGCTGCGCAAGCTGGCCGAGCTGACTGGTTTTCCGGTGAGCACCACGCTGATGGGCCTGGGCGGCCTGCCGGCCGATCATCCCCTGAGCCTGGGCATGCCCGGCATGCACGGCACCGGCTACGCCAATCTGGCCATTTACAACGCCGATCTGCTGCTGGTGGTCGGTTGCCGGCTCGACGACCGCGTCACCGGCAACGTGGCCAAGTTCTCGCCCGGCTCCAAGGTCATCCACGTCGACGTGGACGCCTCCGAGATCGGCAAGAACCTGGAGTGCCAAGTGCCCATCGTCGGCGACGCCGGCCAGGCCCTGGCCCAACTGCTGGCCGGGGCCCAGGCCTGGCCCGAGCGCCCCGACACCACGGCCTGGCGCAAGCAGATCGACCAGTGGAAAAAGAAATACCCCATGGTCTATCCTAAAAGCGACGACGTCATCGCCCCCCAGTGGGCCATCCAGGAGGTGGGCAAGCTCCTGGCCCCCGAGGACATCGTCGTCACCGGCGTGGGCCAGCACCAGATGTTCGTGGCCCAATATTATCCCTTCCGCCGGCCGCGCACGATGATCAGCAGCGGCGGGCTGGGCACCATGGGCTTTGGCCTGCCGGCGGCCATCGGGGCCCAGATGGGCGCGCCCGAGCGCCAGGTGGTCTGCTTTGACGGCGACGGCTCGTTTTTGATGAACATCCAGGAGCTGGCCACGGCCGTGCGCTATCGGGTGCCATTGGTGGCGGTGGTGCTCAACAACGCCTGGCTGGGCATGGTGGCCCAGTGGCAGCGCATGTTCTACGATCGGCGCATGAGCCAGTCCGAAACCGCCGCGCCGCCCTACGATAAGGTGGCCCAGGCCTTTGGCGCGCTGGGCAAACGGGTCGAGCGGCCCGAGGAGTTCGTGCCGGCCATGCAGTGGGCCCTGCGCGAGGCCAAGGCCCAGAAGCTGCCGGTGGTCTTGGACGTGATGATCGAGCGCGAGGCCAAGGTGCTGCCGATGGTGCCGCCGGGCGGCGCCAACGCCGAGTTCATCCCCTGCCAGAGCGGAGATTGCCAATGAGCGAGGAATATTGCCCCATTTCGGTGCTGGTGCGCAACGAGCCAGGCGTGCTGGCGCGGGTGGCCGGCCTGTTCGCCCGGCGGGGCTTCAACATCAACAGCCTGGCCGTTGGCGAGACCGAAGACCCCCAGGTCAGCCGCATCACGGTGGTGGTCAAGGGCGACCCCCACACCGTCGATCAGGCGGTCAAGCAACTGCGGCGGCTGGTCAGCGTGATCAAGGTGCGCGATCAATCCACAATGCCGCGCGTCGAGCGGGGCCTGGCCCTGATCAAGGTGCGGGCCACGCCGGCCCAGCGCGGCGAGATCATGCAGTTGGCCGGCGTTTTCCGGGCCAACGTCGATCACGTCGACGGCCACTGCATGGTCATCGAGGTCAGCGGCAACCGCAACAAGATCGAGGCGATGATTGACATGCTAAAGCCCTATGGCATCATGGAGCTGGCCCGCACCGGCCAGATCGTCCTGGCCCGCGTGCGCTCCATCCACCAGGGCATGGAAGGGGCCGGCAGCGCCTACGTGCCCGACCCCGACGAAGACCCCCAGGCGACCTACAACGTTTATCAACAAAGTTGAGGAGATAAAATGTCGGTGACCATTTATTATCAAAAAGACTGCGACATGGGCCTGCTCAAAGGCAAAAAGATCTGCGTGCTGGGTTATGGCTCCCAGGGCCGCGCCCACGCCAACAACCTGCACGATTCGGGCCTGGACGTGACCGTGGCCCTGCGCGAGGGTTCGGCCACCTTCCAGCGCGTGCAAGACGATGGCCTCAAGGCCGCGCCCGTGGCCCAGGCCGTGGCCCAGGCCGACCTGGTCTGCTTCCTGCTGCCCGACCAGGTCCAGGCCGACGTCTACAACGCGGTGGTGGCCCCCAACCTGAAAAAAGGCGCGGCCATTCTCTTTGCCCACGGCTTCAACATCCACTATGGCCAGATCGTGCCGCCGGCCGACGTGGACGTGCTGATGGTGGCCCCCAAAGGCCCCGGCAAGCTGGTGCGCGACCTCTACGTGGCCGGCCAGGGCGTGCCCTGCCTGATCGCCATCCACCAGGACGCCTCGGGCAAGGCCAAGGACTTGGGCCTGGCCTACGCCGCCGGCATCGGCGGGGCCCGGGCCGGCGTCATCGAAACCTCGTTCAAGGAAGAGACCGAGACCGACCTCTTTGGCGAACAAGCCGTCTTGTGCGGCGGGCTCACCGCCCTGATGAAGGCCGGCTTCGAGACCTTGGTCGACGCCGGTTACGCCCCGGAGATGGCCTACTTCGAGTGCATCAACGAGATGAAGCTCATCGTCGACCTGATCTACCAGGGCGGCATGACCAACATGCGCCGCTTCATCTCCGACACGGCCAAGTTCGGCGACGTCACCCGCGGGCCCAGGGTCATCGACGACTACGTGCGCCAGAACATGGAAGAGATCCTCACCGAGATTCAAAACGGCGAGTTCGCCCGCGAGTGGATCTTGGAAAACAAGGCCAACCGCCCGGTGTTCAACGCCCTTTTGCGGGCCGACGAGGCCCACGAGATGGAAGAAGTCGGCGCGCGCCTGCGCTCGATGATGAACTGGCTCTAGGCCTGAAAAACGTCGGCCGGGGCCTCGCCGCGAGGCCCCTTTGGCCCGCCCCCGCAAAATGCTTGAACCACGGGCCGGGGCGGGCTATTTTGCCTTTGTGACCAAAAAAACGCGCGCGCCTCCGCTGGCGGAAGCGCGCGAGGGGCCGTTTCGTCGCGGCCGTCGGGAGTTTTTCGCCCATGCCCAGCCTCATCGACAAGATTTGGGACGCCCACGTGGTCCTGCGCGAGCCGGGACGGCCGGCGCTGCTCTACGTCGACCGTCACCTGGTTCACGAGGTCACCTCGCCCCAGGCCTTCCAGGGCCTGCGCCTGGCCGGTCGCCGGGTGCGCCGGCCCGACCTGACCTTCGCCGTCTGCGACCACGTCGTGCCCACCGACAGCCGCCAGCGGCCCCTGGCCGACCAGGTCGCCGAGACCCAGCTGGCCGCCCTGGAGCAAAACGCCGCCCAGTTTGGCGTGACCTTTTTTGGCATGGAAGACCCGCGCCAGGGCGTCATTCACGTGGTCATGGCCGAGCAAGGGGTGATCCTGCCGGGCGCCACGGTCTTTTGCGGCGACAGCCACACCGCCACCCACGGCGCTTTCGGCGCGCTGGCCTTTGGCGTGGGCACCAGCGAGGTCGAGCATATCCTGGCCACCCAGACCCTGGCCCAGGCCAAGCCCAAGAGCATGGCCGTGCGTTTTGTCGGCCAATTGCCGGCCGGCCTTTCGGCCAAGGACATGGCGCTGGCCTTCATCGGCCAGGTGGGCGCGGCCGGCGGCACGGGCCATCTGGTCGAATACATGGGCCCGGCCGTGGAGGCCCTGTCCATGGAAGGCCGCATGACGCTGTGCAACATGTCGGTGGAGTGCGGGGCCAAGGCCGGCCTGGTGGCCCCCGATCAGACGACTTTTGACTATCTGCAAGGTCGGCCCTTCGCGCCCAAGGGCGCCGATTGGGACGAGGCCGTGGCCTGTTGGCGCGCGCTCAAATCCGACGCCGACGCGGTCTTTGACGCCGAGGTCGTCGTCGACCTCAGCGGCCTGGAGCCCCAGGTGACCTGGGGCATCAACCCCGGCCAGGCCACCGGCCTGAGCGGCCGCGTGCCCGATCCGGCGGCCATGGCCGACCCCGAGCAGCAACGGGCCGCCATCAAGGCCCTGGCCTACATGGGCCTGGAGCCGGGGCAAAAAATCGCCGACCTGGCCGTGGATTACGTGTTCATCGGCTCGTGCACCAACGGCCGCATCCAAGACCTGCGCGCGGCGGCGGCGGTGGTCAAGGGCCGCAAGGTCGCCCCGGGCGTGACGGCCCTGGTCGTGCCCGGCTCGGGCCTGGTGCGGGCCCAGGCCGAGGCCGAGGGCCTGGACCGGGTGTTCATCGAGGCCGGCTTCCAGTGGCGGCTGGCCGGCTGTTCGATGTGCCTGGCCATGAACCCCGACGTGCTGCCCAGCGGCAAACGCTGCGCCAGCACCAGCAACCGCAATTTCGAGGATAGGCAGGGCCGGGGCGGGCGCACCCATTTGTGTTCGCCGGCCACGGCCGCGGCCTCGGCCATCGCCGGCAGGCTGGCCGACGCCAGGACGCTCTAGGCGGGCGGGCCGGGGGGATCGGCTCCCCGGCCCGCGCCGTGACGGCGCGAGTGAATTCATGACCCACGCGCAACTGATCGACCTGGCGATGACGCGCATCGGCCAAGCCCTGACCGCGGCCCTGGCGCCGGGCGCGAGCGCCGTGCTCAGCCATGTCGCGGCCGACTTTTTCGGCCCGCCGGACGGGCTGGAGCGGCCAGAGGTGACGGTGGACGTGCAAAAGGCCGGCCGCACCATGGCCTTTGCCGGGGCCTTTGTCTGGCGGGATGGCCAGCGACTGGCCAGGGTCAGCGCCGTCTACAGGGTTCGACCGGCCGCCGAGCCGACAACCTGAGCCGGACGCCCCAGCGGGCGGCCGGCCCCCAAGGATGCGACCATATGGAAAAATTCGAGACTTTCACCGGCGTGGTGGCCCCCCTCGACGTGGCCAACGTCGACACCGACCAGATCATCCCCAAGCAGTTCCTCAAGCTGGTCGACCGGGCCGGCTTTGGGCAATACGCCTTTTACAACTGGCGCTTCAAGCCCGACGGCCAGCCCGACGAGGGCTTCGTGCTCAACCAGCCGCGCTATCAGCGGGCGCGCATCCTGCTGGCCCGTGACAACTTTGGCTGCGGCTCCTCGCGCGAGCACGCGCCCTGGGCCCTGGCCCAGTACGGCCAGGGGCTCGGGGTGGTCATCGCCCCCAGCTTCGCCGACATCTTCACCAACAACGCCTTTAATAACGGCATGCTGCTCATCAGCCTGCCGGCGGCGACGATCGACGAGCTCTTCGGGCGCGTGCGGGCCCACGAGGGCTACGCCCTGACCGTGGACCTGGCCGCCCAGCGCCTGAGCGGGCCCGATGGTTTCGCCTGCTCGTTCGAGATCGACCCCTTTCGCAAAGAGCGCCTGCTGGAGGGCCTGGACCACATCGGCCTGACCTTGCGCCATGAGGCGGCCATCGCCGCCTATGAGCAAGGCCGCCAAAAACCCTGGCAGGCCGCCGTGGCCAAATCTTGAACCAAAAAACGAAAGAACGCAGCCAAATGACCGAAAATATTTATGACATTGCCGTGATCGGCGGCGACGGCATCGGCCCCGAGGTGGTCGAGGCCGAGATCGCCGTGCTCGAGGCCACCGGCCTGGCCTGGAATTTCAGCAGCTACGAGGCCGGCGACGACTGCCTGGCCAGCCGCGGCCAGGCCCTGCCCCAGGCCACCCTGGACGGCGCGTTGGCCGCCCAGGCCGTGATCTTCGGCGCGGCCGGCGTCAGCGCCGCCGACGTGATTCTGCGCCTGCGCGCCGAGTTGGGCACCTTTGTCAATCTGCGGCCGTCGGTGGCCTACAAGGGCGTCAACTGCCTGCACCCCCAGACCGACATGATGATCGTGCGCGAAAACACCGAATGCCTCTACGCCGGCATCGAGGCCCAACTCACCCCGGAGGTCGTCACCGCCACCAGGGTCATCACCAGCCAGGCCAGCACGCGCATCGTCAACTACGCCCTGGAGTGGGCCCGCCAGGCCGGCGGCAAGAAAGTCACCGCCGTGCACAAGGCCAACGTCCTGCGCAAGACCGACGGCCATTTTCTGCAATGCTGCCGCGCCGCCGCCCGGCAATTCCCCGACGTGCCCTACGAGGAGGCCCTGGTCGACTCGGTGGCCATGCGCATGGCCATGCGGCCCGAGGAGTTCCAGGTCATCGTCACCACCAATCTTTTTGGCGACATCCTCTCCGACCTGGCCGCCGGGCTCATCGGTGGCCTGGGCATGTGCCCCAGCGCCAACCTGGGCCAGGCCCACGCCCTGTTCGAGCCCGTCCACGGCACCGCCCCGGATATCGCCGGCCAGGGCAAGGCCAACCCCAGTGCGGCCATCCTCTGCGGGGCCATGCTGCTGCGCCACCTGGGCCAGGAGCAATGGGCCGCCCGCGTCGAAAAGGCCGTGGCCGACTGCGTGGCCGACGGTCAGGCCACCAGCGACCTGGGCGGCAAGCTGCGCACCATGGAAATGGCCCGCGCCGTCATCGATCGGCTCTAGTAAGGACAGCGTAATGAAAAACTTCCCGCGCCTTTGCGCCCTCGCCACCCTGATCCTGCTGCTGGCCGCCGCCGGCGCGCGGGCCCAGGAGCAGACGCTCTATCAATACTCCACCCTCGACGCCCTGCTCGAAGGCGTCTACGACGGCCAACTGACCATGGCCGAGCTGCTGGGCCACGGCGATCTGGGCCTGGGCACCTTCAACGGCCTGGACGGCGAGATGGTCGTCATCGACGGCAAGGCCTACCAGGCGCCCTTCAGCGGCAAGGTCGAGCTGATGCCCGCCTCGGCCCGCACGCCCTTTGCCCAGGTCACCGCCTTCGCCCCCGAAAAGGCCTTCGAGGTCAAGGGCCCCATGGACATGGCCGGCCTCCAGGCCGCCATCGACAAGGCCATCGAAAGCCCCAACCTTTTTTACGCCATCCGCGTCAGCGGCGGCTTCAAGCACGTCACCGCCCGCAGCGTGCCCCGCCAGACCAGGCCCTATCCCCGCCTGGTCGAGGTGGTCAAAAAGCAGGCCGTGTTCCAGTTCGACGACGTCCAGGGCGACATCGTCGGCTTCCTCTCGCCGGCCTACGTCAAGGGCCTGGGCGCGCCGGGCTATCACCTGCACTTTCTGCGCGCCGACCGCCAGGCCGGCGGCCACCTGCTGGCCGTCGAAATCGAAAACGCCACCGTGCAAATCGACGCCATCCCGGGCCTGCGCGTTCAACTGCCCACCAGCGGCGATTTCCTGAACGTGGGCCTGGGCGACGACAAGTCCGCCGACCTGCACGAGGTCGAAACGAAAAAATAAGGCGTGGCCGCCCGGCCCGCCGCCAAAGGAGAAACACCGTGACGCGCGGCTTGTTGACCGAATTCGACCTGCATCTGTTCAACGAGGGCAGCCACAGCCGCCTGCACGCCAAGATGGGCGCGCATCCGGTGGCCGACGGTTGCCACTTCGCGGTGTGGGCGCCCAACGCGCGGTCGGTCCACGTCATCGGCGATTTCAACGACTGGGACAAGTCGGCCGTGGCCATGGAACTGCGGGGCGACTCCGGGATTTGGGAGGCCTTTGTCAAGGACGCGCGGGTGGGTCAGCGCTACAAGTATCACATCCGCTCGCGCTTCAAGGGCTACAAGGTCGACAAGGCCGACCCCTTCGGCTTTTATCACGAACAATCGCCAGCGACGGGCAGCGTGATCTGGCCGCGGGCCTACGAGTGGGGCGACGCCGCCTGGCTCAAGCGCAGGGCCAAGGCCAACGCCCACCGCGAGCCGATGAGCATCTACGAACTGCACCTGGGCTCGTGGCGCTTGAAGCCCGAGGAGGGCAATCGCTGGCTGACCTACCGCGAGCTGGCCCCGCTGCTGGTCGACTATTGCCGCGAAATGGCCTACACCCACGTGGAATTCATGCCGGTGATGGAGCACCCCTTCGGCGGCTCGTGGGGCTATCAGATCACCGGCTATTTCGCGCCGACCAGCCGCTATGGCTCGCCGCAGGATTTCATGTATCTGGTCGACACGCTGCACCAGGCCGGCATCGGCGTGGTCCTGGACTGGGCCCCCAGCCACTTTCCGGCCGACGAACACGGCCTGAAGTTTTTCGACGGCTCGCATCTGTTCGAACACGCCGACCCGCGCCAAGGACATCACCCCGATTGGGACAGCGCCATCTTCAATTATGGCCGCAACGAGGTGCGCTCGTTTTTGCTCTCCAGCGCCTTTTTCTGGCTGGAGTTCATGCACGCCGACGCCCTGAGGGTGGACGCGGTGGCCTCGATGATCCACCTGGACTATTCGCGCCAGCCCGGCCAGTGGATCCCCAACCAATACGGCGGCAACGAAAATCTGGAGGCCATATCGTTTTTGCGCCGGCTCAACGAAGACGCCTATCGCGAGATCCCCGGCGTGCAGATCATCGCCGAGGAGTCAACCGCCTGGCCCATGGTCAGCCGACCGGTCTATCTGGGCGGGCTGGGCTTTGGCTTCAAGTGGGACATGGGCTGGATGAACGACGTGCTCAAATACATGGCCCTGGACCCGGTGCATCGCCGCTATCACCAAAACGACATAACTTTTCGCAGCATGTATCAATACGCCGAGAACTTCGTGCTGCCGCTGAGTCACGACGAGGTCGTCCACGAAAAATCGACCCTGATCGGCAAAATGCCCGGCGACGAATGGCAAAAGTTCGCCAATCTGCGCCTGCTGCACGGCTGCATGTTCGCCCAGCCCGGCAAGAAGCTGTTGTTCATGGGCGGCGAATTGGCCCAGTGGCGCGAGTGGGACTACGAAACCAGCCTGGACTGGCATTTGCTGCAATACCCCCCGCACCAGGGCGTGCAACGCTGGGTGGCCGACCTCAATCGCTTCTACGCCGCCGAGCCGGCCATGCACCGGCTCGACTGCGAGCCCGGCGGCTTTCAGTGGGTCGACTGCGCCGACGCCGACCAGAGCGTCCTCACGTTCCTGCGCCTGGACGGCCAAGGCCGGCAGGTGCTGGCCGTGTTCAACTTCACGCCCGTGCCGCGCCACGGCTACAACATCGGCGTGGACGTCGGCGGCCCCTGGGTCGAGGCGCTCAACAGCGACGCCAGCCAATACGGCGGTTCGGGCCTGGTCAACGGCCCGCTGGTCGAGGCCTGGCCCGGCCAGGTCCACGGCCGGCCATATCACTTGAGCCTGACCCTTTCGCCGCTGGCGCTGATGCTCCTGCGCCCGGCCGGCCAACAATAGGCCCCGGCGTCAAAAACCCAAATGCCGCGGCGTGCGCGGGTAGGCGATGACATCGCGGATGTTGCCCGCGCCGGTGATCATCAGCAAAAAGCGCTCGAAACCCATGCCGAAACCGGCGTGGGGCGCCGAGCCGAAACGCCGCGTGTCCAGATACCACCAATAATCCTCGGCGCTCAGGCCCAACTCACCCATGCGCGCCTCCAGCACGCCTAGGCGCTCCTCGCGCTGGCTGCCGCCGATCAGCTCGCCCACCCGGGGAACCAGCAGGTCCATGGCCGCCACCGTGCGGCCGTCATCGTTTTGCCGCATGTAAAAGGGCTTGATTTGCTTGGGATAATCGAAAACGATCACCGGCCGCCGGAAATATTCCTCGCACAAAAAGCGTTCGTGCTCGGTCTGCAAATCCGCGCCCCACTGCGGCGCGTACTCCCATTGCCGGCCAGCTTTTGCCAGAATATCAATGGCCTGGCCATAGCTCACCCGCTCGAAAGGCCCCTCGACCATGGCCGCCAGACCGGCCAGCAGGCCCGGTTGCACAAAGCGCTCGAACAAGGCCAGATCCTCGCCGCAATCGGCCAAAACACGGCGCGTCAAATCCTTGGTGAAATCCTCGGCCAAGGCCATGTCGTCGGCCAGATCGGCAAAGGCCATCTCCGGCTCGATCATCCAGAACTCGGCCGCGTGACGCGGCGTGTTGGAGTTTTCCGCCCGGAAAGTCGGCCCAAAGGTGTACACGTCGCCCAAAGCCAGGGCGAAAGGCTCGGCCTCCAACTGCCCCGAAACCGTCAACCCAGCCTGCCGACCAAAAAAATCCGCCGCCAAATCAACCTCGCCCGGCGGCAAGGTCGTCACGCGGAACATCTCGCCGGCGCCCTCGCAGTCGCTGCCGGTGATGATCGGCGTGTGCACCCAACAAAACCCGCGCTGGCCAAAAAACTCGTGCACCGCCAGCGCCGCCCGTGCACGAATACGAAACATCGCCCCATATTTGTTGGTGCGCGGACGCAAATGGGCGATCGTGCGCAAAAACTCGTCGCCATGCCGCTTCTTCTGCAAGGGATAGCTCTCCGGGTCGGCCACGCCCAGCACCCGCAGGCCCTCGGCATGCAGCTCCCAAGCCTGGCCCTTGGCCGGCGAGGCCTGGTGACGGCCCACAACCTCCAGGGCCGCGCCCGTGCTCACCTCGCCCAAGCCCCCCCACGCCGCCGAATCCTCCGCCACCAGCACCTGCAAGTTGCCCAGGCACGAGCCGTCGTTAATCTCCAGAAAAACCAGGCCCTTGGATTCGCGCCTGGTGCGCGCCCAACCCCGGATCAACACCAAACCCAGCGCCTCCGTCGCCGCCAACGCCCGCCTTACCCGCGTCCTGTCCATGCCAAAACCCCCTTTCTCTCCAGACGCCTATTGTAACCCAGGAAAACCTAAGAAAAACCTCGCGGGGGGAACCTTTTTCTTTTGTGCCAAAAGAAAAAGGTTCCCCCCGCACCCCCCTCCAAAAAGAAAAGCACATGGTTCGATTGCTCCGCAATCGAACCATGCACATTGTCTTTTCGCAGCGCGGCCGCGTGGGTAATCTTGTTGCTCTGCATTCCATGAAATTGCTTCGCAATTTCATGGCATAAACAAAAGCACCTTTCCCTCTTAACTCTTTTCTTTTTCCGGGGGCAACCAACCTTGGCCGTAGCTCCCGGTGGGCCGGCGCCCGGCCTGGCAGAGCGGGGCCGGTGCCCGGCCAGGCAAGGCGGGTCGAGTAGGCCGCAATGACACCTACCCTCCGTAGCTCCCGGTGTGAGGCCGCTATCAAAGCAGCCGCGACGACGAAGCTTATTGTTCTTCTTTCTTCTTTCTTCTTTCTTCTTTCTTCTTTCTTAAATCTTCTCTTTTTCCGGGCACAACCAACCTTGGCCGTAGCTGGCGCGCGCCCCGCGCGTCAGCTTCCAGTAACGCCACCGGCAACCGGCAACAATCTTCGCGGCGCGGCAATGCTCAGGACCGATCCTATGGTCGTCATACCTACAAACACGAAACTAAAAGTCGGCCACCTTGCTTTGCGGGGGTGGGGTGGGGCGCGGGGCGGGCGAGGGGGCGGTTTAGCGTAAAGAGCCCCCTCCCCGCCCCGCATGGCTTTTGCTTATTCTTTTTCTTTTTTTTCTTCTTCTTCTTCTTGATTTTTCTTCTTGATTCTTATTTTTCTTCTATCTTCTTTCTTCCGCCTTCGCCTTTGCCTTGTTCTTACCTCAAATCTTGATCTTCCACATTTTCAAGCCGACCACATCGCTTCGGCCAAACCCAACCAACACCAGCCGTGGGCGTGCCGCGTCACTAACCGATAGCGCGCAGCTCAATCTCCACGCGACGGTTTTGCTGGCGATTTTCGGGGCTATCGTTGGGCAGCAGGGGGCTTTGGTCGGCCATGCCCCGGATGTGCAGGCGTCCGGCGGGCACGCCGTGAGCGGTGAGGGCCCTGGCCACGGCGGCGGCGCGGGCGGCGCTCAGCTCCCAGTTGGAGGCGAACTGGGCCGTGCTGATGGGCAGGTCGTCGGTGTGTCCGGTGACGATGACCTGGCATTGGGGGTTACGCAGGACCACCGGGGCCAAGCGGCCCAGGGTTTCGGCCATGACCGGCTTGAGCAGGGCCTGGCCCAGGTCAAAGGTGATGTTTTCGGGCAGGCGGATGACCAGGCGGCCTTCGGCGGAGGTGATTTGCAGGCCTTCGGCGGGTTGGCCGGCCGCGCCGGGCATGCCTTCGCCGGCGGCGGCGCGCAGTTGATCCAGCAGCGAGTCCAGGCTGTTTTCCTCGGTGGCCACGGCGTCGGCCGGGGTGGCCGTGCTGGCGCTGACCATGGTCAGCAGGGCGCGATCGAGGGTGACGCCTCGATCCACGGGTTGTGGTTCGGGGGTGGGCTGGGGCGCGGGCTGATCGGCCAGGGCCGGGTCGCTTTGGCCGGCGCTAGCCAGGGCCAGGGCGGCGCGGCTGAGGTCGTCGGGGGCGGCCTGGGCGTTGGGCAGGCCTGGCGCGGCCGGGGCCGACGCGATCTGGGCGGGCTCGGCGGGTTCGGCGATCTCGACGGCGGCCTGTTGGGCCGGCCCGGGCTGGTCCGTCGGTTTTTCGTGGCCGGAGAGGCTGTAGATCAGTACGAAAAAGACCAGCAGCAGGCACATCAGGTCGGAAAGCGACAGGTAGAAGCTGGGGCTTTCCTCGCCTTGGGCGAAGCGGGCCAGAGGCCGCAGGCGACGGCGGACGATGGTGTCGCTGTCGGCGGCGTTGGCGTTGGCCCGGGGCTCTGCGTCCGTGGCTTGGGGTTCCGTGGCGGGCGCGGCTTCGGGCTCGGGCCGTGGCGGCCCGGCCAGGGGCATCAGGTCGAGGGCGATGCCGTCAGCGCTCATCGCTCACCTTCCGCAGCCCGGCGGCCACCGCCCGCAGGGATTCCAGCGCGCCCTTGATGTTGAGGCGTGGGCCGGCGGCCTGGGCTTCCTCGGCGTAGCGGAACGAGGCCAGGCGGGCGGCCACGGCCGAGGCGTTGGTTTCTTGGGCCAGGGCCACGGCGCCTTCGGTGATCAGGGCCATCTCGACGGCCTCGGCGCGGTTGTGTTCCTTGAGCTTGCGCTCCAAGGGCAGCACGACCAGGTTGGCGATCATCAGGCCGTAGAAGGTCGTCAGCAGGGCCACGCTCATGCCCGAGGCCACGGCGGTGGGGTCGCTGAGGGTATGCAGCATGCGGATCAGGCCGATCATCGTGCCGGCCAGGCCAAAGGCCGGGGCCAGGCGGCCCATGAACGAAAGCACCGCCCGTTGAGATTCGCGGCGGGCCAGGAAAAAGTCCATTTCTTGTTCGAGGCGCTGGGCGATATCGGCGGCGGGCCGTTCGTCGGCGACCATGGCCACGGCCATGCGCAGGAACTGGTTGTCGTTGCCTTCGGCCAGCTCCTCCATGTGGCGCACGCCGCGAAAACGGCGCAGGCGTCCCAATTGATAAAAGAGTTCGACCAGTTGCCGCGCGCTAAGCACCTTGGCCTGGCGCAGGCCCGACATCTGTTCCCACAGGCCCAGCAGGGTGGTTCGCGGAAAGGCGACCCAGGCCGCCGACAGCGTGCCGCCCAGCACCAAGAGCAACCCCAGGGGATTGAAGAACATCAGCAGGCTGCCGCTGGCCCAGAAGGCGACGAGCAGGGCCACGGCCACGGCGGCCATGATGAGGTAATTTTTGCGGCTCATGGGTTTTCCTCCGGGTTGGTTTGCCTTGGCCTGAAGGCATTCAAGTTGCGTGCCAAAATCACGGCATCGAACATTTTGGGCTAACATGGCGTGATGGCGGGCTTTTTGCTATGATGGCCGTTGTGTTGGTCCGCCTTGGCGGCTCGGCAGTTATTGCCTTGCCGCCAAAAAGAGGCGTGCTTCGCCAAAAAATTGACGAGCGCCACCCTTTCGCCGGGGCGGCTTATCGGCGTAGAATCGGGCCAAGGTCGTTGAGCGTGACAGAGGGGAGGCCGCCGTGAGTGAGTTGAAAGTGACCATCGCCGTCGATGAAGCCGTCAGCCTGGAGGCGGCCTACAGCCCGTTGGAGGGGGCCAGGGGCGCGGCGGTGGTGTTGCACCCGCACCCAAATTATGGCGGGAGCATGGATAACAACGTGGTATGGGCGTTGACGCGGGGGGCGCTGGCCGCCGGCTGGAGCGCGTTGCGGTTCAATTTTCGCGGCGTGGGCCGTTCCACGGGCCGCCACGGCGGCGGCGCGGCCGAAGCCGAGGATGTCTTGGCCGTGGCCGGTTGGCTGGCTCAGCGGCAAAAGGGCCCTCTGGCGCTGATGGGCTACAGTTTCGGCAGTCTGATCGGTTCACTGGCCGCGACGCGCCTGACCGGGTTGGCCTGTGGGCTATGGGCTTCTCCGCCCTTGGTTTTGGGGGAGTTGGCGCCATGGCCGGTCCAGGCCGGGCCGCTTTTGATCATGGTGGGTTCGGCCGACGAGTTCACCGACGTGGGCCGCTTGGAGGCTTATTGCCGCCAAACGGGTGCACGCTGCCGCCTGGAGGTGAGCAAGGGCGGCGATCATTTCTGGTGGGGTGGTGAGAGTGTACTGACCCAGGCTTCGCGGGGGCTTTTGCTGTCGGCCTCCGGGCCGGCGGTGTAGTGATTCATTATTCAACATTTAGTGCCAGGCTTCGTGATCCGCCACAACATCTGGAAAATAATCTTGACAGGCCAGGTGATGGTTTGATAGTCTCGCCGGCAAGGGTTAATGCACCATATCAATCCTGGGCGTACGCCCGCGGCGCCCCCCATCGAGCCCGGGAGCGTGCTCTATCGCAGAGCAGAATCCGCGCGGGGGGCGGCATCCCCATCAGAGAGCCATCCTCGGCTTTCTCCCCACCCCGCTCAGGGCCGGTCCCCCCGGCCCTGAACCTTTTTTTGCGAGCGTGGCCGTCTTGCGCGGGGCGAGGAATCGTGCCACGATAAGGGAATCTGTGATTTTGCCAGGCGGAGCGCGGATGGAAGATCGCCCCCAAGTCATCGATGAGTGCGTCGCGCAGTTGCGCGAGGTGGTGCAGGAGCTGGAAAAATTCCGGCAGATCGTCGACACGGCCCAGGACGCCGTGGTCACGGTCAACCAGAGCCAAGAGGTGGTCTTCATGAACCGGGCGGCCGAGAAGATGTTCGGCTACGCCCGCGAGGAGTTGCTGGGCCGCGACATGGCCCCGCTGATCCCGGCCCAATTCCGCCGCAGCCATCATTCCTACATCGAGCGCCTGGCCCGCACCGGGCGTCAGAAAACCATGGGCCACCCCATGCAGTTGCAGGCCGAGCGCCGCGACGGCGGCGTGTTGCCCATTCATCTGACCTTCAGCGTGGCCGAGGTCGACGGGCAATACCTGTTCACGGCGATCATGCGCGATCTCAGCGAAAAGCAGGGCCTCACCGAAAAGATCAAGCGTTCCGAAACGTTGGCCGTGGTCGGCCAGATGGTGGCCACCGTGGGCCACGAGATTCGCCAGCCTTTGACCTCCATCGGCGGTTTCGCCCGCCAGCTCACCAAGGAGACCGGCATCTCCGAGCCCGGCAAGCGCAAGCTCCAGATCATCATCGACGAGGTGGCCCGCCTGGAGCACATGCTAAACGAGCTAAACGACCTTTCGCGGCCCACCGAATACCGCTGGCAAGAGGCGAGCCTGGCCGACATTCTTGGCGGCGTCCTCGCCAGCCTGGCCCCGGACCTGGCCGGCGCGCATATCCAACTGGTCATCGACGACAACCTGCCTCCGGTCTTGGCCGATCCCGACCGCATCGGCCAGGTGCTGCGCAACATCATCATCAACGCCATCCAGGCCAGCGGGCCGGAGCCCAGGCTGGAGATCGGCCTCGATCAATCCTCCGACGGCGGGGCGCGCCTGCGCGTGCGCGACCACGGCGCGGGACTGGGAGTCAACGCCGCCGGCCAGGTCTTCAAGCCCTTTTACACCACCAAAAAGGGCGGCACCGGCCTGGGCCTGCCCGTGGCCCGGCGCATCGTCGGCGACCACGACGGCAAACTGACCCTGGCCCCGGCCCAGGGCGGCGGGGCCGTGGCCACGCTCAAGCTGCCGCCGGCCCACGGTCGTCGGCCCGGCCAGGCGGGGCCCGACGAGGCTTGAACATTTCGCCGCCGGCGTTATAATCCCTGACATCCGCTCGTATTATCGATTTTTCTGGGGGCTGTGATGGCCATTTTGCCCATTTGCAAATACCCCGACCCGGTCCTGGCCGAAAAATGCGCCGAAATCGACCGCGTCGACGATGAGTTGCGTCGTCTGGCCCAAGACATGATCGACACCATGTACGACGCGCCGGGCGTGGGCCTGGCCGCGCCGCAGGTGGGGCGGGCCATCCGCATGGTGGTGGTCGACACCGCCGAGGACGACAAGCGCGGCACGCCCATGGTCTTGATCAACCCGCGCGTGGTGGCCAAGCGGGGCCAACTGGTCTGGGACGAGGCCTGCCTGTCGGTGCCCGACTACCGCGCCGACGTGGTTCGCGCCTCCGAGGTTGTCGTCGAGGCCGGCGACCTGGAGGGCAACGACCTGCGCATTGAGGCCGAAGGCCTCACCGCCGTGTGCCTGCAGCACGAGATCGACCACCTGGACGGCGTGCTGTTCCTCGATCATATCAGCAGCCTGAAGCGGGCGATGTACCGCAAGCGGCGGCTCAAGCAACTGCGGCGCGACGGCCAGTGACGGAAAAAAGCCTGCGCCTGGTTTTCATGGGCACGCCGGCCATGGCCGCGCCCTCGCTGGAGGCCGTGGTGGCCGCCGGCCACCGCGTGGAGCTGGTGATCACCCAGCCCGACCGGGCCCAGGGCCGCGGCCGCAAGCTGACGCGCGGGGCCGTGGCCGCCGCGGCCGAGGCCTTGGGGCTCGTCGTGGCCCAACCCGCGACCATGGCCGAACTGATCAGCCTCACCGCCCAGGCCCGGCCCGAGCTGGTGGTGGCCCTGGCCTATGGCCGGCTGTTGCCGCCGGCGGTGTTGCAAATACCGCCCCTGGGCGCGCTCAACGTGCATTTTTCGCTGCTGCCGGCCCTGCGCGGGGCCGCGCCGATCCAGCGCGCGGTGCTGGCCGGCCTGGAGCAAAGCGGCGCCAGCGTCATGTTCATCGACGAAGGTCTGGACACCGGCGACATCGTTTTGCAGGAGCCCACGCCCATCGAAGCCCAGGACACCGCCGGCAGCCTGGCCGAGAGGCTCGCGCGTCAGGGCGCGGCGTTGCTGGTGCGGGCCATGGCCCAGATCGCCGCCGGCCAGGCCAAGCGCCGCCCGCAAGATCACGCCCTGGCCAGCCACGCCCCCCGCCTGACCAAGGACGAAGGCCTCATCGACTGGGCCCGCCCGGCCCGCCAACTCGATTGCCACGTGCGGGGCATGGACCCCTGGCCCGGCGCTTTCTGCCCCACGCCGGCCGGGCCGCTGCGCCTGTTCGGCCCGACGCTGGTCTTGCCCGACAACCAGGCCGCCCCGCCGGGCCTGATCCTGGCCCCGCCGGCCGCCGCCCCCAACATGTTGACCGTCGCCTGTGGCCAAGGGGCCCTGGCCGTGGGCCACGCCCAGGCCCCGGGCAAGCGCCGCCTGCCCGCCGCCGAGTTTCTGCGCGGCGCGCGCCTGGCCCCGGGCCAATTCTTGTGCGGCCCATGAACCCTCGCCTGACCGCCCTGGATGTCTTGGTCCAACTGGAAAGCTCACCCAAGCACCTGGACAAGCTGCTGAGCCGCGCCTTTCAGCGCCACCCCGCCGCCCAGGCCCGCGACAAGGCCATGGCCACCAACCTGACGCACACGGTCTTGCGCCACCGGGCCTGGCTGGATCACCTGCTGACGCCCCTGGTCAGCCGGCCCCTGGCCAAACTGGACGCCCCTGTGCGGGCCGCCCTGCGCCTGGGCGCGGCCGAGCTGGTTGTCTTGGCCACGCCGGCCCACGCGGCGGTGGGCGCCACGGTCGAGGCGGTCAAGGCCGGCCCGGCGGCCAAGGCCAGCGGCCTGGTCAACGGCGTGTTGCGCGCCCTGACCCGCGCCTTGCCGGCGGCGGCCCAGGCCGAGCCGCCCGGCGATGAACTCGATCGCCTCTGCCTGAGGCATTCGCACCCCCGCTGGCTGCTGGAGCCGCTGGCCCGGCGCTTTGGCCTGGAGCAAGCCGCGGCCTGGGCCCAGGCCAACCAAAGCCAGCCGCCGCTGTGCCTGCGGGTCAACGCCCTCAAGGCCTCGCCGGCCCAGGTGGCCGAGTCGCTTGCGCCCGTGTGCGAAGCGGTCGAGGCCCATGCCCTGGCCCCCGAGGCGCTGATCGTGCGTGGCGCGGCCGGGCCGTTGTGGGATCTGCCCGGTTTCCGCGAGGGCCTGTGGCAGGCCCAGGACGCCGGGGCCCAGGCCCTGGGCCGGCTGCTGGGCGTCGGGCCTGGCATGACGGTGTTGGACCTGTGCGCCGGCGCGGGCGGCAAGAGCGGCCACCTGGCCGCGCTGATGGCCAACCAGGGCCGCATCGTGGCCGTGGACGACTCGGCCGGCCGGCTGGAGGCCCTGGCCGAAAACATGGCCCGGCTGGGCGTGACGATCGTCGAACCGGTGCTGGCCGACGGGGCCGCATGGGATGGCGGCGGCCGGCTTTTCGAGGCGATTTTGGTCGATGCGCCGTGCAGCGGCCTGGGCGTCATCGGCCGGCGGCCCGACATCCGCTGGCGCAGGAGCCCGGCCGACAGCGCGGCCATGGCCCGAATTCAACTGGCGCTGGCGCGCAACGCCGCCCGTTTGCTGGCCCCCGGCGGGGCGCTGGTCTATTGCACCTGCACGGTGGCCGAGGCCGAAAACGAAGGCGTGGCCCGGGCGCTGTTGGCCGCGCGGCCCGAGCTGCGGCCGAGCTGGGCCGGCGCGGAGGCGGCTGGCGAAATGATCGGCGCGGACGGTTTTTGGCGCAGCTTTCCCCGGCCGATGGCGGCGGATTCATTTTTCGCCGCCAGGCTGGTCAAGGCCTGAACGCGCCTCGGTGCTTCAGCCAGGCCGGGTCTTCCATGAGGTCGTTGATGCGGCGGACCAGGGGAGTGCCGTCGTTGAAGATGTCGACGACGTTGAGGCAGGCGAAGTCCTGGTCGATGCGGAAGATGCGCTCCAGCGGCGCGCCGAGCATGCGCGTGAGCAAAATGCGGTTGACGCCCGAGTGGGAGACGACGCGGAACTCGCCGCCGCGGTGATCGGCCACGATCTGCTCGAAGGCCGGCATCACCCACCACCAGAATGGCCATCTGCCAATTCCATCGACCAAACGCGCCCACGCCATCTCCCTGGCGTTGACAGTATTTAAGGGCCTATTTATAATAATATATTGTCATAGCTGGCGGGGTCGCTCTTTGGCTTCGGCCCCGGTCCGCTTCAGAATCGCGTGGCCAGCCAAGCCAACGTCCGAGGCCAAGCCATACGCATAATTATGCCGCGGCGTGAGCGTCGGCCCACATCGCCGGCCGGCGCCGTGACACCATGCGCGCCGGAGGCTTTTTTGGGGCCCTTGTCTTGGTGCGGCTTAGATTTTCATGGGGGGGGGTGGCGTTTCAACCACCCAAAAAATAATGCTGCTGAACGATCTCACCGCTAAAGCAAACAAATACCAGTCATTGATCAGCGCGGCCATGCAGCGCGTGCTGGCCAGCGGCTGGTTTGTTCTGGGCCCGGAAGTGGCCCGCTTCGAGCAGGACTTCGCCGCCTATCTGGGCCTAGACCACTGCGCGGGTCTGGCCAACGGCACCGACGCCATTGAACTGGCCCTCAAGGCCATGGGTGTTGGCCCCGGCGACGCGGTGGCCACCGTGGCCAACGCGGGCATGTACACCACCACCGCCGTACTGGCCAGCGGGGCCGAGCCCTATTTCATGGACGTGGACCAAAAGAGCATGGCCGCGACGCTGGAACAGGTCCGGCTCGCCGTGGAGCACGGGGTCAAGGTCGTGGTGGTGACCCACCTCTACGGTCTGATCATCCCCCAGATAGCCTCCATCGCCGACTTCTGCGCCCAGCACGGCGTGCCGCTGCTGGAAGACTGCGCCCAGATCCACGGCGCGCGGCTGGACGGCAAGGCCGCCGGCAGCTTTGGCGACGCGGCCTGCTTCAGCTTTTACCCCACCAAAAATCTGGGCGCCCTGGGCGACGGCGGCGTGGTTGCCACCAACAACGCCGACTTGGCCGCCAGGGTGAAGCTGCTGCGCCAATACGGTTGGACGAGCAAATACCGGGCCGAAGTTCCCGGCGCGCGCAACAGCCGCCTCGATGAATTGCAAGCGGCCATTCTGTCGGCGCTGCTGCCCGAGCTGGACGCGGCCAACGCCAGGAGGCGCGAAGTCGCCGCCCGCCTGAGCCGGGGCATCGCCCACCCGGAGGTGGTCACGCCGCCCGAGGGTGGCCCCGAGTACGTGGCCCATCTCTATGTCGTGCGCTGCCCGCGCCGTGAAGCTCTGCGCCAGCATCTGCGCGCCAATGGCATCGCCTCGGAAGTGCACTATCCCATCGCCGACCACCGTCAGCCCCTGTTCGGCGAGCGCTTCGCCCATGTGCGGCTGGCAACCACCGAACGCCTGGTCGACGAAATCCTGACGCTGCCTTGCTACCCGGAGATGAGCGACGCCCAAGCCGATCAGGTTATCGCGGTGGTGAATAATTGGTCAATATAACCTATTCCCTTGTCATCCCGGTTTATCTGAACCAATCATCCATCCCGCGCCTGCTCCAGGCGCTGGAGGAGATGCACCAGCGTCTGGACCGGGAGCTGGAAGTTGTTTTCGTCGTCGATGGCAGCCCCGATCAGTCCTACGCGCTGCTGCGCGACGCCCTCCCTTCGCTGCCTTATCCCGCGCAGTTGCTGGGTCATTCACGCAACTTCGGCTCGTTTCCGGCCGTCCGCAGCGGCTTGCTGGCCGCCCGTGGCCGCTACTTCGCCGTCATGGCCGCCGACCTGCAAGAGCCGCCCGAGCTGATTTTGGACTTTTTCCGGGCGCTGAAGGCCGACGAGTGCGACGTGGCCATCGGCACGCGCAACTCGCGCAACGACCCGCCCTTGAGCAGGCTGGCCTCGAGCCTGTTTTGGGGCCTCTACCGCCGCGTTATCGCCCCGGAAATGCCCGAGGGCGGCGTGGACGTGTTCGGCTGCGACCGGGCCTTTCGTGATCAATTGCTGCAACTGGAGGAGTCGCGCTCGTCGCTGATCGCTTTGATCTTCTGGCTGGGCTTTCGCCGCAAGCTGGTCGGCTACGACCGCCGCGAGCGCCAGGAAGGCAAGTCGTCCTGGACGCTGCGCAAAAGAATAGACTACATGCGCGACAGCATTTTCGCCTTCAGCGATTTGCCCATCCGTCTGCTGATGCGCCTTGGCGTCATCGGTTCGGCGTTGTCGCTGTCCCTTGGCGCGGTGATCATCCTCGCCAAGCTCCTTGGCGTGATTCAGGTGCCTGGCTACGCCGCCACCATGCTGGCCGTGCTCTGCCTGGGCGCGCTGAATCTGCTGGGTTTGGGCCTGGTCGGCACCTACGCCTGGCGAGCTTACGAAAACAGCAAGCAGCGGCCGTTGGCCATCGTGTCCATGCGGATGAGCAACCATCCGCCACGCGAACCGGAGAAAGGCTGAGATGACGCGAATTCATCCCACGGCAATCGTTTCGCCCGAAGCGCAACTTGGCGCCGATGTGGTCATCGGCCCCTTTTGCGTGGTTTACGACAACGTCATCATTGGCGATGGCTCGGTCATTGAGGCTTTTTGCGAGATCGGCTATCCCACGCCCAGGGCCGACGGCAAGCCGCTATGCATCGGCAAGGGCGGCCGTATCAGGTCGCACAGCCTATTTTATGAGGGATCGACCTTTGGCGACAACCTGATCACCGGCCACCGCGTCACCGTCCGCGAAGGCACCACGGCCGGCGAAAACCTGCAAATCGGCACTCTGGATGACATCCAGGGCTCCTGCGTCATCGGCGATTTCGTGCGTTTCCACAGCAACGTGCACATCGGCCAGCTCTCGACCATCGGCGATTTCGTCTGGATATTTCCCTACGTGGTGCTGACCAACGACTCCCGGCCGCCCAGCGAGCACCTGGTCGGCGCGAGCATCGGCGATTACGCGGCCATTGCCACGATGTCGGTCGTCTTGCCCGGGGTGAAGGTGGGCGCCAACACGCTGGTGGGCGCCCACTCGTTGGTCGGCAAGGACGTGCCCGACGGCATGGCCGTCAGCGGCTCGCCGGCAAAGATCATGTGCGAGGCCAGCCAGCTAAAGCTCAAAGACGGCACCGGCCGTCAGGCCTACCCGTGGATCAACCATTTCCGCCGTGGCTACCCCGAGGAAGTCGTCAGCCGCTGGCTCGACGAACTGCAGGCGCGGCAACAACAGCGCGAGGCGTAAGCGTGCAAAGCTCAAAGCTGTGCCATTTGTGCGCCGGGGCGACGATCGCGGCCTCGGCGCGGCTGGGCGATCACGTCGTGGTCTATCCCGGCGCGACGGTCGCCGACGATTGCTTGGTGGCCGGATTCACTCAACTGTGGCCCGGAGTCCGCCTGGAGCGAGGCGCCTGCCTTGGCCCCGGCGTGACCATTCAACCGCCAGACGAAGCTGACGCCAGCACCGTCAGCTTTGGCCCCAACTGCCGGATCGGCGCCAACGCGACGATCCTGCGCGGCGTGCGCGTGGGCGAGGGGGCGGTGGTGGAGCCCGGCTCGGTGGTTGCCCAATCAGTGCCGCCCCACGCCATCGTTTCCGGCGCGCCGGCCAGGATCACCGGCTACGTGGACAGCCGCTCGGCCCAACAGGTTCTCGCCTGGCGCGGCCAGGCCGAGGTTCAGGAGACGGGCGCGGTGGTGCGGCTGGACGTCGGCGATGTGACGTTGCATCGTTTGAGCCTGGTGCACGACCCTCGTGGCGACCTGGTCTTCGGCGAATTCGCCAGGGACATCCCCTTCGCGGTCAAGCGCTATTTCATGGTTTTCAACGTGCCCAGCGAGAAGGTGCGCGGCGAACACGCCCACCGCGTTTGCCACCAATTCTTGATTTGCGCCAAAGGCGGTTGCGCCGTGGTTGTCGATGATGGCGCAACCCGCTGCGAGGTTTTTCTTGATTCGCCAGACTTGGGCCTTTACCTGCCGCCCATGACCTGGGGAACACAATATAAATGCTCCGGCGACACCCTGTTGTGCGTTTTTACTTCCCACTACTACGACCCCGCGGACTACATCAGGGACTACGCCGAATTTTTGGCCCTGGTCCACAAAAGCCCGAACAATGCGGCTTGAACAGCTGCTCCGACGCACGCCGCGCTGGCTGAGGTTTATCTTTGGCGGAGGTGTCAACACCGTCTTCACCTACGGCGTGTACCTGGCCCTGAACCTGATCATGACCTACCGCTGGGCTTATCTCATCGCCTATGTCCTGGGGGTTGTCTTCGCCTATTATTTCAACGCGGTTTTTGTGTTTGACGTGCGGTTGTCCTGGAAAGGCCTCTTCGCTTATCCGGTGGTTTACATCGTTCAATATGGCGTTTCGGCCTTGCTGCTGGAAGGGCTGGTGAAGGCGCTGGACATGAGTCCCAAGCTGGCGCCCCTTGTCGTCATCGTGGTCATGATTCCGATAACCTATTTCTTAAATAAATATGTTTTAAAAGCCTCTGAAAAAACAGTCGCGCCGAGCGGCAAGATCATCGATAAATGAGTGCGCGCCGGGGCTGTTTTATCCAAAACCGGCCGAATGGATTCTGATTTGCGAAGGCCCGTGCAAGAGAATAGGTTCCAATTGTTTTTTGGAGACTATGATGACTGGTGGCCCCACGAATTATTCTTTGAGCGATATTCTCGCCCGCATTATCAAGATATCGGCATCATTGGCCGCGATCACGGTCGCCTTGTGGTTTGCCTTTTCGTTGTATGGCCAGGTGGTGTTTGTTGTTGACGTAACGTCCGACACTAAAAGCGTGTCTCAATTATTCTTTAAAGGCGATGGCGAAGAGTATTCGCAAATAATGTCAGCTACGCTGATCATCAACGTCGAACGACAAGAATTGGCATACAAAGTTGGCGCGGGGCTGTCTTGCACCGCCTTGCGCTGGGATCCGGCCACCAAAGGTGGCATGTTTATTATCCATGGGGCCTGGATCGAATACCTGGGACGACGTTTTTACATCGACATCAAGCGGCCAGCGGGCATAGACCAAATCAAAAGTTATGTCGCACGGCCAGGCGGCATCGTGGTCATCGCCAAAGCCACGGCAACGGACCCACAAATTCATTTTGACCCGCGGATCCACAGACTCATCGCCTGGCAGCTAGCCTTGAGCACCCTGCCCGTTCTTATCATCGGCGTCGTCGTCTGCCTTCTTCACTTTTTCCGGTCGCGCCTCGAGGAATTCGAACAGGCCGGCGTCAGATTGTTTCAAAACTTACTCGACGACGGTCTAACGCTAAAGCGGTTTGGTGTGTTCCTGGCCATGGCCATGGCCATAAATCTTTATAGCCTCGCCAATTTTACTTTATCGACCGACGATGAGCTGGCGGCCCTCAGGCTTAATCCGGTCGGCTGGGTCGCCCAGGGACGGTGGTTCGCCTATCTGGTGGAGAAATATCTGCTGCCCCAGCCCGTGCTACCCTATTTGCCGGAACTGATCTTCAACGTCACAATCGCGTTTTCCTACATGCTCATCGTGCGTGGTCACAACCTCAGCTTCAATTGGCGCGTCTATCTGGCCTTTCCCATCTTCTGCACTTTTCCGACATGGCCGTTTTTGTCCGGCTTCTGCGCCAACCTGCCTTCGGCGGGACTTGGCCTGTTATTCATTTCGTTGGCGTTTTATATTTTCGTCCGCAGCAACTACAGCTTCACTAACGCGGCCAGCGCCCGCTGGACAATACTCTCCATCGCCGTGCAGTCGTTGCTTATCGCCATGGCCTTTGCGGCCTATCAGTCCCTGTTTTTACTCTATGTCGCCGCTGGCTCTGGGGCCATTTTGCTGCGGCTCATCGCCCCCGACGAACAACCGGATGTCCATGTAAAATTAGCATTCTCCACTTTCATTCGGCTTATGTTGACCGGCCTGCTCGGCTTCATGCTATATCTTGCCATCAACTTCCTGTTCCAACGCTTTTTCGCCACTGGCTCGGAATATATCGCCGGCTTTTTCCGGCCTGATCATTTTTTCAATGACCCGTCACGAGTTCTCAAGCTTGTTCTTTCCGAAGCGCTGACGTTTTATTCTGGGTCGGCGCGAAAATTCAGCGACAACCTCACCGCGGTCATGGCGCTGTCCGTGGCGGCCTGCGCCTGCGTGGTTCTCAAAAGCCTGCCCCAGCCCAAGAAACTGCTTTCGAGTCTGTTCTTCTTTTCAGCGACGCTGCTGGCCCCCTTCGCTTTGACCCTCGCCGCCGGTGGGGTCGTCCCCAGCCGAACCTTCGTCTCCCTGCCTTATGTCGTCTGGCTGCTGGCCATCGTCACGCTCACGGCCAAAAGGGCCTCCGCCATCTTTATCTGCGCCGCCATCGTCATTGCGGTGACGTTTCAATCCATCAGGACCACGAGTCAATACGCGGCGGCCAGCTCCATCACCCTGGCCCGCGACAAGGTCCTGGCCGCCGACATTTATCGCCGCATGGCCGAACTGGGCTTCGACCCCAAGCAGCAACTGGTCATCGACGTGTTCGGCATCTCCGAGTTCAACAACATTTTTCCGCGCCGGGAGGGGCTGGGCTCGTCGTTTTTCGAATGGAATCAAGTGGGAAACGTCAGGCGCATCGGTTCCCTGTTGACCATGCTCGGTTACGGCAACGTAAAAGGTCTCGGGAACGACCTACGGCCGAAGTACACGGACGCCTTCAAGAAAATGCGGCCGTGGCCAGCGGTTGGCTCCGTGGCCAAGGTCGACGGCGTGTTTTTGATCAAGCTTGGTGACACACCCGACAAAATGCACGAGTGAACTTTAAAAAAGCCCCGAAAGGCGAAAAGCGAGTTGAGCCGCGGCGACGCGGCCAGGCCAAACGCGCCTCAGTGCTCCAGCCAGGCCGGGTCTTCCATGAGGTCGTTGATGCGGCGGACCAGGGGCGTGCCGTCGTTGAAGATGTCGACGACGTTGAGGCAGGCGAAATCCTGGTCGATGCGGAAGATGCGGTCCAGCGGCGCGCCGAGCATGCGCGTGAGCAAAATGCGGTTGACGCCCGAGTGGGAGACGACGCAGACCTCGCCGCCGCGGTGATCGGCCACGATCTGCTCGAAGGCCGGCATCACCCGCCGGGACATCTCCTCCAGCGATTCGCCGCCGTCGATTTTGAAGTTGGCCAGGTCTTCGTAGCGGGCCTTGAGGGCGTCGGGGTATTTCTCCATGATTTCCTTGAAGGTCAGGCCTTCCCAGACACCCAGGTTCAGTTCGCGTAGTTCGCGCACGGCCACCGGCCGCAAGCGGGCTTTTTGCGCGCGGCCCACGGCCTCGGCGGTGGTCAGCGAGCGCGAGAGATCCGACGAATAGATGGCGTCCAGGCGCGTTTCGGCCATGCGCTCGGCCACCAGGGCCACCTGGCGCTGGCCGCGCGGGGTCAGGCCGACATCCATGTTGCCGTAGACCCGGCCATCGGCGACGCCGCGCACTTCCGGGTGCCGCCAGAGGTAGACGCGGGTGTGTTTTCGTTGCTGCCGGCGTTGCATTTGTGGTCAAAGCTCCCGTGGCGTAGCGGTTTTGTGGGCGACGAGTGCTATAATTAGGCCCTGAAAAATAACCATGGCTCGTCCAAACATACCAGAGGATGCCCCAAGGAGAAGTTTATGTCCACGCCCAGCCGCGTAATTTTGCTCTTGCTGGCCATTTTGTCGCTGACGGTCATGCCAGCGCTCGCCAAGCCGCAGATCGCTTTCGAAAAGACGGAAGTGGAGTTTTCCGACATCGAGGAAGGCTCCCAGCAGGTGGCCAAGTTCAATTTTCAGAACACCGGCGACATGAACCTGGTCATCGACGAGGTCAACCCGTCCTGCGGCTGCACCGTGGCCCAGTTTGACAAGGCCGTCAAGCCCGGCGAATATGGCGTGGTGACCTTGAACCTGGACACCGAGGGCATTGTCGGCTATTTCCGCAAGACGGCCACCGTCGTCACCAACGACCCCGATCAACCCTTCGTGACCCTGATCATGGTCGGCGAGACCCTCAGCGCCGTCAAGGTCGAGGGCGGCCGGCGCATCGAGCTCAACGGCTGCCTGGGCCAGGAGGTCACCGCCCAGGCCAGGCTGACCAACCCCAAGGGCGGCGTGGCCCTGGTCGCCGGCGTGGAAAACCCCATGAAAGACTATTGCCACGCCTGGGTGGAGCGCGACGCCGACGGCAAGAGCTATCTGCTCAAGGTCAAGGCCATCTCGGACCGGCCGGCCCGCTTCGCCGGCCAGTTGTTCCTGCGCGTGCCCGGCGCGCCCAAGGTCAGCGTGTGGGTGGTTGGCGACATCAAGGGCGCTTTCGGCATTCGGCCCGAGATCCTGTTCTTTGGCGCGGTGACCGAGGCCAAGCTCAAGGGCGCGGCCCGCAGCATCGAGCTGACCAGGGCCTGCGTTGACAAGCTCGAGGAGCCGATCCTGACCTACGACAAAGAGAAGTTCAACCTGGTCAAGTATTGGGAAAAGCCCGGCGAGAAGCTCTTGCTGGTGATCACGCCCAACCCCGGCAAGTTGCCCAAGGGCGCGTTCCAGGATACGATCACCATCAGCTCGGGCAAGTTCGTCTTCAAGGTGCCCATGCGCGGGACGATCTACTAGCCTCCGGCGCGGGCTTCAGCCGCCAAACGCCGCCGCTTGGTCTTGCCGGCCGGGCGGCGGCGTCGTTTCGGCCTGATGGCGGCGCTGGGCCTCCACGGCCA
Source organism: Desulfarculus baarsii DSM 2075 (assembly GCF_000143965.1). GTDB lineage: Bacteria > Desulfobacterota > Desulfarculia > Desulfarculales > Desulfarculaceae > Desulfarculus > Desulfarculus baarsii. Next base: position 407,700 of record NC_014365.1, read on the forward strand.
GGGCCTCCAGCCAGCGGCCGACCATGCCGCCCACCCGCCGCGTGGCCCGCAGCAGATGCAGCGGGCCCAGCAGCCAGCCGCTGAGGCGCTCGCGGGTCTGGACCAGGGATCCGTCGCCCATGTCGTCGAAGATGTAGCTCTGCCAGCCGGTGACGCCAAGCCAGCGCACGACGATGTCCACCCGCCGGCCCGGCGTGACCCGGGCCACGTGGGCCCGCAGGCGCACCGGCAGGCCCAGGGGCCTCACGTCCAGCAGCAGCCGCGCGCCAGCGTCGATGGCCGGCGGCCCGCCGTGGCAGTGGACGCTCTTGGCCTCGGGAATCCACTGGGGCCAGGACATCACGTCGCAAAAGACCTGCCAGACCAACTGGCGCGGCGCGTTGATGCGTCGCACCGCGGTCAGCTCCACGTCCAGGCTCATAAGAGCATCTCCTGGGCCTTGCGGCGATCGATGGCCGCGACTTGCAGGCGGCGGCCGTCGCCCAGGGCCACCAAGGCCCGTTCACCGGGGGCGCACTGGCCATAGCCGGCGGTGAGGCCGGCGGCCAGCGTGAGGTCGGGGCCGTGCTCGGGCCCGAAATAGAGGGCCAGAGGGCCGTTGAACTCGGGGGTGTGCATGGCCAGGGCGCCATCCGGCATGGCCTGCTCCAGGGCCTGGTTTTCAGCCTCGTTGCGGCCGACCACCAGCTTGGCCCCGGCCGGCAGGCGCAGGTGACGGCCCAGCTTGAGCAGGGCGATGCGGTCGGCGCCGGCCTGGGGTTCGTGGCCCCAGAGGTCGCGCAGGCGGCGGCTGAAGCCCGGCTCGGTGAGCAGGCAGCCGCCGGCCGGGCTGGGAAAGTCGCTCAGGCCCAGCTCGGCGGCCAGGGCCAGTTGGCGCTTGCGGCCCCGGCCCGAGATGTCTTGCAGCAATTGGCGCTCGACCAGGCCGGCCCGCTCCATGGCCGTGGGCGGCAAAAGCTTGGCCGAAAGGGGCCGCAGCAGGCGATCGGCGTAGCCGCTGTCGTTGGCCACGGCGTTTAGCGCGCCGCGGTTCTGGCTGAAGGGCCGCTGGCCCAACACCTCGCCGGTAAAGAGAAAATCCAGGCCCAGTTCGTCCATCAACCGGCCGGCGCGGGCCAGCATGAAGGCGTGACAATCCACGCAGGGGTTCATTTGCGAGCCGTGGCCCCGGGGCGGGTGCTGGACCATGGCCAGGTAGTCCTCGCCCAGTTCGACCACGTGGTGGGGCAGGTCCAGCGCCAGCGCCGAACGCCTGGCGGCCTCGGCCGCGAAAAAAGGCGACTGAAAGGTGACGACCTGGGCCGCCACGCCGGCCCGGCGCAAAACCAGCGCGGCCAGCATGGAGTCGAGCCCGCCGCTGTAAAGGCCCAGGGCCGTGGCCGGATGTTTTGCCGTGATGTGGTTCATGGCGACAGACTCACGATAAATGGTCGGGGCGTCATTTGCCTGGCCAGGCGGCCGGCCAGGTCCAGCGGTCGCGAGGCCGCTTCGATGACCACCCGGTCGCCGCTGGCCACCGGGCCCAGATGCCGGGCCAGGCGGCCTGGCGGCCAGACGATGGCCTCGGCCAGGCAAGCCAGGCCGATCTCGGCGGCGATGGCCCGCGTTTGCCCGGCCAGCCAGCCGCTTTTGGGCAGGCGTTGGTGAAAGAAAAACAGCGCCTCTGCCGCGCCGGCCTCGGCCAGGGCCTCCACGGCCAGCCGGGCGGCGGCCAGGGCGCGTGGGCCGGGGCGGTGGTTGCGGCCGATGGCGGCGATGTCGCGCAGGGCCCCGTCGTCGGCCCACAGCAGAGGCCCCTCGGCCAGGGCCGTCTCCAGGGTGATCAACACGTTGTGGCCGTCAATGGCCACCACCGCCCCGCGCAGGTCTTCCAGGCCCAGCAGCTTGCGCCGCCGGGCATCGGCCTGGCGCGGCGCGTCCACGCCCCGGGCCAGCATTTGGCGGGCCTGGGCGTCGAGGCCATGGCGGTCGCCGACCAGCTCCAGCACCCGGCGGCGGGGATAGCCCCGGCCCAGAAACTCCCTGGCGTCGGCGGCGGCGGCCCGCAAGGCCGCCAGCCGCGGCTGATCGATGTGCGCGGCTCCGCTGTTCACAAGCTGATTGTAGCCGGCATGGCCGGCAAAGGCAAACGTATTCCGTCGGGCAGTTCACAGTTGTGAATCATTTTGCCCAGCCTGACTAACCGCCCGCAGCAGCATGGCCTTGTCCACGGGCTTGCGGATGATCCGGCGCGGCGGCGGCACGTCGTCGGGCGGGGTCATGGCGGCGTGCTCCAGGCTCCAGCCGGTGATGATCAGCACTGGCGTGGGCGGCCGGCCGGCGGCGGCGTCGTGGCGGGCCAGCAGGCGGGCCACGTCCCAGGCGTCGCCATCGGGCAGGCCCAGGTCGCAGATCAACAACTCGGGCGGGCGCTCCTCCAGGGCCTGGCGGGCCTGGGCCACGCCGGCGGCGTGGCGCACGCGGTGGCCGGCCGCTCCCAGCACGGCCTCGGCGCCCATGGCCACCAGGGCCTCGTCCTCCACCAGCAGGATGTCGCGTCCTGGCGCGGGCGCCTCTTCGATCGGCTCCTCGGGTTGCGTCGCCGCGCCCGGCGGGGCCGGGGCCAGGGGCAGGCTGACCACGAAGGTGGTCGGCTGGCCGGGGGCCGAATCCAGGCGCAGGCCGCCGCCGTGGGCCTTGATGATGCCCTGGCTGCTGGCCAGGCCCAGGCCCTTGCCGCGCACGCCCTTGGTGCTGAAAAACGGCTGGAACAGGCGCTCGGCGATGCGCGGGTCCACGCCGGGGCCGTCGTCGCTGACGGCAAGCTCGGCCATGGCGCCGTTGACCCGGCCGCGCAGCCACACGCGCCCCCGGCCGTCGACGGCGTCGAGGGCGTTTTTGAGCAGGTTGAGGATCACCTCGGCCAGTTCGCCCCGCGCGCCGCGAACGTAAATACCCGGATCAACTTCGATTTCGAAGCTGACGCCCTTCCTGGCCGCCGGCGCGCCGCGGGCCAGATCCAGGGCCGTGTGCGCCACGTCGGCCAGTTGCAGCACCTCCTCGCGGGCCGATTCGAACAATCCCGAGACCAAAAAGGCCTCCAGCCGGCGGACCATGTCCTGGCCGTCGGCGGCGGCGCGAGCCACGTTGTGCAGCAGGGCCCGCTGGTGGCCGGAGCCCAGCCGGCCCCGCAGGGCGTCGCCCAGGGCCTGGGCGTTGCTGGTGATGGCCATGAGCAGGTTGTTGAAGTTGTGGGCCACGCCGGCGGCCACCTGCTGGACCCGCTCCTGGGCCAGGGTGCGGGTGGTCGAGTCGCGAAAAAACATGATCAGGCACGAAACGCCGTCGAGCTCGATGTGGGCGGTGGCCGCGTCGCAATAGATCATCTGGCCGTCCTTGCGCCGGAAGGGCAGGGCCTGGGCCTGATCGCAGACGCCGCCGCGCATGCCGTCGATGATCGGCAAAACCTGCTGGCGCAGCTCGGGCGGGTGAAACATGAAGCCGAACATGCCCGCCAACTCGTGGTGCTCGTAGCCCAGGATGGCCGCGGCGGCCTGGTTGGCGTGGAGCACCTCGCCGGTGATCAGGTCGGTGAGGATCATGCCGTCGGGCATGTTTTCCAGCAGGGTGCGGTGAAAAAGCTCGCTCTGGCGCAGGGCCTGCTCGGCGCGGCGCTGGCTGGTCACGTCCACGCCCGAGGCCACCATGTACTCCACCTCACCGCCCGCGCCGACGATGGGCGTGGTGCTCCAGGCCACGTCCGCCCGGCCGCCGTCGGCGGTCAGCCACTGGCGCTCGCGGTTGGGCCTGATGGCCGCCGGGTCGAACTCGGCGAAAAACAGGCGCACGGTTTCACGGTCCTCGGGCGGGATCAACATCTCCCAGACCGGCCGGCCCACCACCTGTTCGGACGAAAAACCGGTGACCCGCTGGCAGGCCCGATTGAAGCTGACCACCCGCCCGGTGGTGTCGAAGGTCATGATCAGGGCCGGGGCGTTTTCGAGGATGGCCCAGATGAATTCGCTCTGACGGCGCAGGTTTTCCTGGGCCTGGCGGCTGGCGGTGACGTCGCTGGCCACGCCCCAGGCCCGCCAGCCCTCAATGGGCGCCAGGCCCGAGACGTCGCTCCAGGCCACGTGCCGCCGCGCGCCGTTTTTGGCGCCGATGACGATCTGGGCGCTGACGGCGCGGCCGGCGCTTTCGGCCACCAGCCGGCGCTGGGCCTTGTCGGGCAGCAGCAGGGCCAGGGCCTGGCGGGCGTCGCCCAGTTCGTCCATGGCGTAGCCGGTCAGCTCGCGGGCGGCGTTGTTCCACAACACCGGACGGCCGTCGTCGCCAAAGGCGTAGACGGCGCTGGGCAGATTGGCCAGGGCGGCCAGCAGGCGGCTCTGATTGCGGGCCAGCTCCTGGCGCGAGCCGATCAATTCGGCGTGGCTTTTTTGATAAAACAGCACCAGCAAGGCCAGCGCCGTGACCACCTCGCACACCGCCCCCGAGAGCAGGCCCCACACCAGCATCTGGGGCAGCCAGTGGTGCAACAGCGTCACCACCAGCGTGTGGCCCAGGCCCCAAGTCAGCAGCGCCCCACCGGCCACCAACCGCGAAAGGCCGTCCAGACGGCGCTCGGCGATGAGGCTCCAGCCGGCCATGGCGTAGACCAACGCCGTGGCGGCCAGCACCGGGGCCATGGCCACGGCGTAATTCTGGTCCAGGCGATAGGCCGCCAGGGCCCAGGCCAGGCCCAGGCCCAGCATGGCCAACGGCCAACGCGGCGCGGGCCGCTCGGCTAGCAGGCGGCAGCCAACCAGCAGGCTATAGGCCCCGGCCAGAGCCAGCGCGCCGTAGAGCCAAAAGGCCGGATTGTCGCCCTCGAAACGCGGCGGCAGCCAAAAGGCCAACAGATTGCGGGCCAGATAAGCCCCCCAGGCCACGGCCCAGGCGCCCAAAAACGGCCGGCGGTGCAGCCAGTAGAGTTGGCCGTAGACGCAGAAGATGATTACCGAGGCCGCCAGCCCCGCCGCCAGCTTGGGCAGGATCCAATCCATGGAGCCATCCACCGTTTTGGGCGGTCCGCGCCATCGCCGCCGCCGAGATGATTGTATGGGCCAAACGCGGGCAAAGGCAAGGCTTCTGGCCGGGTCGGGCGGCGCGGTTTTCCAGCGGGCCGGATTTATGGTAAAACTTGAGCCATCGACCCGGCTTTCCGCGCCCCAGCCCAAGGAGCAAAAACATGGTCATGATCGCCCCATCCATCCTCTCGGCCGACTTCGCCGCCCTGGGCGAGGGCGTGCGCCAGGCCGCCGACGGCGGGGCCGACTGGATCCACGTCGACGTCATGGACGGCCACTTCGTGCCTAACCTGACCATCGGCCCGCCGGTGGTGGCGGCCATCCGTAAAGTCTGCGCCCTGCCTTTCGACGTGCACCTGATGATCGAGACGCCCGACAAATACATCGAGGCCTTCGCCGCCGCCGGGGCCGACTGGATCAGCGTCCACGCCGAGGCCTGCACCCACCTGCAACGCACCCTGGCCCACATCCGCGACCTGGGCAAAAAGGCCGGCGTGGCCCTCAACCCCCACACGCCCCTGTGCGTGCTGGAAAATATCCTCGACGACCTGGATTACGTGTTGTTGATGAGCGTCAACCCCGGTTTCGGCGGCCAGAGCTACATCCCGGCCAACACGCCCAAGACCGCCCGCCTGCGCCGCATGATCGAACAAAGCGGCCGCGAGATCTTGATCCAGGTCGACGGCGGCGTAAGCCCGGCCACCATCGGGCCGGTGGCGGCGGCCGGGGCCTCGGTGTTCGTGGCCGGTTCGGCCATCTACGGCGACAAGGACGGCGTGGCCGCGGCCATCGCCAAGCTGCGCGCGGCGGCCACGGCCTAGCATCGGTGACCGTCAGGGCCCGCGACAACCTGCTGCTGGCCCTGTGGCTGGCCTTCATCGTCTGCTGTTCGCTGTGGGGTCGTCTGGCCGGCCCCTATTTGGAGGGCCCGCAAAACCGCGCCCGCGCCCTGGGCCTGGTGGCCGTGGCCGGCCTGGCGGGACTGGCCTGGGCCGTGGTCGGCCTGCGGCGGCTGCCGGAGGGCCGCCGCGCCGCCGCCGGCTGGGCGCTGGCCGGCGGCGCGTTGGCTCTGGGCCTTTTGGCCTGGAGCAGGGCCAACCACATCGAGGCGGTGCATGTGGTCGTTTTCGGCGTGCTGGGGCTGTTGTGCTGGCGCTGGGCCGGGCATTTCTGGCTGGGCCAGCCACGGCTGTGGGCGGCGTTGATCTTTGGCGCGGCCATCGGCGCGGCCGACGAGTTTTTGCAGCACCTGCTGCCCTGGCGGGTGGGCGACTGGCGCGACGTCTTCACCAACGGCCTTTCCTCGACCATTGTCTGCCTGCTGGCCTGGCGCGCCCGTCCGGATTAGGCTTCACCGCGACACGGGGGGCGCGGGCATGGATCAACTCATCGTAATCGTCAAAACGGCCGGGCTGTTCGTCGTCACGGCCCTGGCCGAGATCATCGGCTGCTATCTGCCCTATCTGTGGCTGCGCCAGGGGCGTTCGGCCTGGTTGCTCTTGCCGGCGGCGCTGAGCCTTTCGCTGTTCGCCTGGCTGCTGACGCTGCATCCGGCGGCCAGCGGCCGCATCTACGCCTCCTACGGCGGGGTCTACGTGGTCACGGCGTTGCTGTGGCTGCGTTTCGTCGATGGCGCGCGGCTGACGGCCAGCGACTGGCTGGGCGCGGCCATCACCCTGGCGGGCATGGGCGTCATCGTCATGGGCTGGCAAAGGGCCTGAAAAACGCGGGGCCCCCGCGCGGAGGCCCCGATTTGACTTGTCGCCGCGGCCGGCGTCAGTTGGCCTGGGCCGTCACCCGCAGCAGCTTCAGCATGGCCGCCGGATCCATGGCGCCCAGGTCCATCAGCTTGACCGGCTTTTCGGGCTGGGCCTTGACCACCAGCTTCACGGGATTTTTCAGGAATTTGTCCATCGCCTCGGCCAGGGCCAGCATCTCCTGGCCGCCGCTTTGCTTGGCCATGGCCATCATCGGGGCCGACTGTTGCTCGACAAACTGATCGGCGCTCACGCCGGCTTCCTTGGCCTGGGCGACGATGATCTGGCGCACCAGGCCGCCGTCTTCGTAGGCGAACTCGCCGCTGGCCATGGTGATGACGTTGGCGCTGGCCTCCAGCGAGCGGCCCACGTCGTTGGGGTCGAGCTTGATCTCGCCAAAGGCGGCGCGCAGGGTCAGGTGGCCCAGATCCTGGCCCTTGAGCGAAATTTCCTTCACGTCCAGGGTGTTTTTCTTCAGGTCGGCCTCGTAGGCCATGGCCGCGTCGAACTTGATCTGCTTGACGCCCATGGCCTCCATCTGGGCGCGTTCGGCCGGGTCCATGGAGTCGGTGGAGATCCACAGCTCGCGCAGGTTCAGCGAAAAGGCGATCACGCTGTTGTTGTTGGTCGTTTCGCTGTCCAGGCTGGCGATGGAGGCCAGTTTGGCCCCGCCGCCGTGGACGATCACGTTTTCGAGCTTGCCCGCGCCGAAGTGCCAGGTCTCCGGCTCGTCGAAATCCATCTGGGCCACGCCGGCCAGGCTGAACAGGCTAAACTCCAGGCCGTCGCCCTCGGCGACGCACTTGAACTCCTTGGCCTCGGCCTTGCCCAGGCGGAAGACGTTTTCCTTGTCCAGGTAGAGGCCTTCGACGTAGGCCCCGCCGATGGCCACGTCATAGCCGGGGGCCGTGGCCTTCAGCCCGCCCAGGCCGCCGACGTCCAGCACGAAAAACTGTTCGTCCGAGTGGGTTTGCAGGCCTTCGAAGTTGAGTTCGTCCAGCCGCAGTTGGCCGCCTTTTTCGGGCTGGCCGCTCAGGTTCTTGAGCGAACCCTTGGATATCTTGACCAAGTTGCCGTTTTCCAACTGAAAGCCGGTCATTTCGGCCTCGGCCAGGCGCAGGTCCGCGTCGTCGTCGGCCAGGCTCAGATCCTTGGCCTTGAAAGCGGCCATGGTCGCTGACTTGCCGTCGTGGCTGACCTTGACCTTGCTCAGTTCGATGACCTGGCCGCGCAGGCCGTTCCGGCCGCCGGGCCCGCCGACGATGTCGTTGAAGGTGGCCGACATGCCCCAGCCCTCGGTGTCGATGACCAACTCCGAGAGCAGGGCCGTCTTGGCCACGATCTTCTTGTTGGGGTCGGCTTTTTCGGCCAGGGTCAGATCGTGGAGCAGCAGGCCGTCGGAGGTGTCCTCGGCCTTGGCGTAGGTCAGGGCGATGTCCTTGCCCGTCTCGGCCTTGAGGTAGGCCTCCACGGCTTGCTTGCCTTGGGAATCGAGTATGACGCGGATCTTTTTGGCGTCGGGCGTGAGCATCACGGCCAGGCCGGCGGCCACCGCCACCACGGCCAACCCAACGAAAACAATCCATATTTTTTTCATCTGACACCTCGATGTGGAGTAGAGCCATGCCGGCCTTGGCCGGGCGGCGAGCTTTGCGGTTCAACACCCCTCACGGTAGCAAAGATGCTTACCGGCTGTAAAGGAAGGGGGCCTCTGGTCTAGAGGTTTTGCGCCAAAAACATGGCCAGTTCGCCCTGGCGGCCGGCCACCTTGCCGGCGTAGCTGTCCGAGCCGTTGTAGGCCTTCATCACCCGGTCCATGTCGATGGTGGCCGGGCGATTGCCCTGGGCCGGGGCGTGGGCCTGCTGCATCAGTTCGCGCAGGTGGTAGGCGGCCATGAACACGGCCATGCTGAGGTTCTGTTGCAGGTCGATGGTCTTGGGCGGGGCGACCATGCCGGCGGTGGCCATGCTGTCGATGATGGTCAGCTTGGTGGGCTGGTAGATCTGGAACGGGCTGGCCGAGAGGTCGTTGTCGCCGAGGATGTTGGCGTACCAGGTCTCCTGATGGCCGATGGCCAGCATGAAGGTCAGCGGCACTTGAAACTTGTGGGCGGCGCAATAGATGTCGAAGGCCAGGTTGCGGCCGTAGAGGGCGATGTCGCCGGAGACGGGCATGTCCTTGAGCTTCATGAAAACCTTGGCCCGGTCGGCGATGTAGGGGGCCATGCGCTCGACGAACTGCTCCAGGCTCATGGACTCGACCTCGGGCAGGGGCCGCACCTTGCCGTGAAACCATTGCGAGGGTTGCCATTGATCTTTCAACCGGCGGACGGCGGTCTCGTTTTGGGTCAGGGCGGCCAGGGCCAGCTCGTCGGTGAAGCCCAGGTCACGATATTCTCGGTAAAGGCGGTCGAGGAACAGGGCGCGGCCCTCCTCGGCCGCCGGGGTCACCGCGGCCAGGCCCAGGGCTGTTTTGGGCAGGCCGCGCACGGCCAGCTCCTGGAAGATCAGCGGGTGGCGCTTGGCCAGAACCTGGCTGGCGTCGACAAGTTCGTGCAGGTCGGCGGCGTCGATGACGTCACGGTCGGGGAAAAGCTGCCGGGCGCTGCGCAGCAGGGCCTTGGGCGAAAGATGGGCCGCGCTGGCCAGGCGGCGGGTCAGGGCCCGCTCCTCCAGGGTCATTTCGGGGTTTGGCTTGTAGAGCGGCAGGGGCCGCGGGCCGCCGACGGTGCTGTCGGCGAGCACGGCCTGGGCCTGATCGCGCTGGGCGGCCCGGGCGATCTCGGCCGGTTCTTCGCCATGGTCCAGGGCTCGGCCGGCCACGGAATCGGGGCCGCGCAGGGTGGCCTTACTGGGGTTGTCGGCGGCGAACAGGATCAGGCCGCTGACCAGGCCGCCGATGAGCAGCAACTGGCCCATGGCCCCCCGGCCGGCGGCGGCCAGCCGTTGGCGCGCGCCGCGCAGGCGCTCCAGCAGGCGGCTCATCTGGGCCGATGAGAGCTGGGCCCGCTGCCCCTTGGCGGCCAGGGCCAAAAACACGCCAAGCTGGCCCAGGCGCTGGCGCAGATCGTCGGCCTGGCCGGCCAGATCCAGCACCTGGCGCTCCAGTTCCTGGTTGCGCTGATGGCCCAGGCCCATGGCCACGACCATGTCGCCGGCCAGAGCGGCCCAGCGACGGGCCTCCTCGCGGGCGGCTTCCAGTTCGGCCTGGATGCCGCCGGCCTGGGCCTGGCGCAGGTCGTTGGCGGCCTGGGCCGCCTCCACCGCCGCCAGGCGGCTTTGCAGCTCGTCGCGTTGAGCCGTGGCCCGTTCCAGGCGCTGACGCGAGGCCTGTAGGCGACCTTGGGCCCGCTCCGGGGCCTTGCGGGTGGTTTCCAACTCCAACTGGCGCTGGCGGCTGATCTCCACGTGGCTCATGGCCGCGGCCAGATCGGCCTGGCTTTGGCGCAGACGACGGTGGCGCTCGAGTGATTTGGCCCGCAGGGCCTCGGCCATGGTCCGGCTGCGCTCGAGCATCAGCGAGAGGTTTTCGATGTCGCCCACGGCCTGTTCCAGCCGGTGCGAGACCGCCGCGGCCTTGCGGCGCTCCTCGTCGGCCTGGGCCAGCAGGGCGCTCTGCTGCTGGATGGTCTGACGCTGCTGGTGCGCCACGGCCTTGAGGCGGGCGATGTTTTCTTGCAGATGCCGGCCTTGCAGGTTGGATTGATCAAGGCTTTGACGCAGTTGGCTGGATTCTTCGCGTGATTGGTCAAGGCTCTGGCGCAACTGGCCGTGATCCTGGGCCAGCAGGCCCAGGCTGCCGCTGAGGTTGAGGGCCACCTGGCGCAGAGGCTGGCTGACGGCGCGAATCAGGCCGCCCTCGGCCAGGCCCCGCCAACGCCGCGCCGACTTGCCCAAGGCCTCCAGGCGAGACAAATGCACGTTGCGGCCGCTGATGCGCCGCAGGGGCAACGAATGGGGCTTGAGGGCCATGGGCGGCTTGTTCAGGGCCACGAAGCCCAGGTCGTTCAGGGCGGCCTCCAGGGTGTCGGCGTCGGCCAGGGCGGCCTTGGCCCGCTGGCGCAACGCGCCGACCGTTTCGATGACCCGGCCCAGGGCCGGGGCCAACTGGCCGTGGCGCAGCCCGCCCAGGGCCAACAAAACCGGCCGGCCGGCTTCTTGGGCCTGGCTGGCGGCCGCCGCCGCTTGGGCGGCCCATTGCCGGGCGCGCTCCAGCCCCTGGCCGGCGGCGTTGCGCTGCTCGCGGCCCAGGCGCACGGCCTCGCGCCAGGCCTCCAGCAGGCCCTTGGCGCGCTCCAGGCCCAACTCCAGGGCCAGGCGCAGGCGCTCGACCTCCAGCTGGGCCTGGGCCGCCTGGGGCGTCAAATCGTCCAGGCCGGCCAACAAAAGCGACAACTCGCTGGCCGCCTTGCCACGGATGGCCGGGTCGGCGGCCTGGGGGCCGTTGAGCGTGGCCACCAGGGCCGGCAGGGCCAGCTCCAGGGCCTCGATCTGGCGGTTGACGCGGCGCACGGCCTTCAAGGCCTCGCCGCCGCGTCGGGTCAAACGGGCCAGGCGGGCGTCCTGGGCGCGCAGAATCTTTTCCAGGCGCAGGCGGTGGGCCTGACGCCGCTGGGCCTCGGCCAGGGCCAGGCGGGCGGCGGGCAGGGGATCGTCGGCCGGGGCCTCGACCACGGCGCGCTCCAGCAGCTCCTGGGCCAACTGCCGCGTTTTTTGACACAATAGCTTCAGCTCACGGGCCTGCTTTTCGGCCTCGACGGCCTCGATCAGCAGGGCCTTGCGGCCGCTCAGGCCGGCGGCGGCGGCGCTGAGCTTGGCCTGGGCCAAGGCCTCGGAGCGGGCGGCGTGGCGGTCGGCGCTTTGGGCCAGGGCCAGGTCGCGGGCGGCGGCGGCCCGTTGGGCCATGGCCTCTTTGAGCTCCAGGCCCAGCATGTGGGCGCGTTCTTCCTCGGCGTTTTGGCGGGCCTCGGCCGCGCGGCGTCTGGCCTCCACCTGGCGCACGTGATCCCAGTCGACCTGGCGGCCCTGGGCGTCGCGGAAGGCCTTGCGCCCGAGCGGCGTCAGGCCCTGCAACCAGCGGTTGTGGGCCAAAACCTGTTTGCGATGCTGGCGGGCGGCGGCGGCGGCCTCTTGGGCCATGGCCCGTTGGCGCTCTTCGGCGGCCTGGGCTTTTTGCAGGGCCTGGCCAAAGGCCTCCAGGCGCTGATCGGCGCCATGGCGCATCTGGTTGATGCGGGCCTGGGCCTTGTCCATGTTGGCGCGCAGGCGCTCCAGTTCGCTCAGGCGCAGGCGGCGCTCCTGGCCACGGCGGCTCAGATGCAGCGCGGCCAGTTCCTCGTCGACGGCCAGGCCGCTCCAGCCGGCCGCGCCGGGCCACAATTCGGCCAGCCAAGCGGCCAGCGGCCGGCCGGCCACGGACTCGCCGCCGGCCGGCGCGCCCTGGGGGGCGGCCGCCAGCCAGGCCCGCGACAGTCGCTCGACCAGCGCGGCCAGTTCGGCTATGCTGTCTGCATGATCATCGGCCATGATCGCGCCTTTGGAACATTTGTCATGGTCATTTCAGGGAGCTTATCGGAAATGATTGCAAAAAGCCCCGGCCCAGTCAACAAGTTAAAGGCCCTTTCGCTGGTTTTGGCCATGGTTTTCATTGCCTTGGCCCGGCCGGCCGCCGCCGCCGAACCGTTTGTCATCGCCCCGCCGACCTCCGGGGCCGACCTGCGGCTGCTGCCGGCCTCGGCCTGGGGCCCGCCGGAATCCGACGGCGGCGACATGCTGCTCAAGCTCTCCTACGTGCGCGGCATGATCGACGCCCTGGCCTACGCCCAGGTGGCCCCCCGCGGGGCCAGCCAGGCCCTAGAAGGCCTGCGCGGGCTCAACCTGGCCGAGGCCGTGGCGGCCATCGACCGCTATTACCTGACCGACCCGCGCCGCCGCGACCTGCCGCCGGCGGCCGTGTTGCTGCGCGTGCTGCCCAGCGCCGAGGCCACGCCGACGCCCAGCCCGTCGCCGGCCCCGCTTCAGGCCCCCGAGGACGCCTGGACGCCCTCCCAGCCGGCGGGCCAGGATGGCCCCACGCCCTAGGGCCGCATTTATTCTTGCCGAAGCGCTTCGTGTCGGGTATAAATTGCCTCTCTAAAGCTAATCGGCATTCAACTACAAATCCTTGAATGGCGCGCTTGGGCCCATTCTCGGCAGAGGAATGTTTCATGGGTAGCGTAATCAAAAAACGCCGCAAGAAGATCCGCAAGCACAAGCACCGCAAACTCCTGCGGCGCACGCGGCATCAGCGTCGCAAATAGATAGGCGGCCTTGGCCCGCCGGGGCGGCTTGCCCACCCCGTTGCTTCCGACGCGCCTGAACCCGCGTCCGCGCCGTGGCGTCTTTTTCGCGCCACGGCCGGACGACGGGTTTTGTATTGCCTTTCGCCGGCGCGGCCCAACAACAAAAAAGCCCGCCCAAGGTTTGGGCGGACGGCGGTGGGGCGTCGCTGACGCGCGGCGGGCTAGCGGCTGGCCAGGGCCTGGTGACTGGCCCGGAAGCGTTCGCGCTCGCTGAGCACCAGTTGGACGTATTTTTGGGTCTCCTCGAAGGGCGGCATGCCGCCGTGACGGCTGATCATGCCGGGGCCGGCGTTGTAGGCGGCCAGGGCCAGGTTAAGGTCGCCGGAATATTTGCGCTTGAGCTTGGCCAGGTAGTCGATGCCGGCCCGCAGATTGGCGATGGGGTCCATGGCCTCGGCGGCGCTCTTGAAGCCCAGGCTGGAGGCGGTGCCCGGCATGATCTGCATCAAGCCCAGCGCGCCGTCGGGGCTGATGGCGTGGGGCCGGAAACGGCTCTCCACCGCCAGCACGGCCATCACCGTGGCCGGCTCCAGGCCGCCCTCCTGGGCCATGCGGCGCACCACCGGCCAAAGCATGCGCTGGCGCTGTTCGGTGGGCATGTCCCAGTCGGCTTGCAGCTTTTCCAGCTTGGCCACGAAGGATTTTTTGGCCGCCTTGCCCGCCGGGTCGCGCCAGTCAATGTCCGGCGGCAACGGGGAGCCAAGCAGCAACCACAAGCCAATGGCCGCGATATTTATCACGAAAAACACGCCGGCCAGCAGCTTTATTTTTTTGTGTATGCTCTGCATCATTAGTGCTTTCTGCTCCCAACTATGAAGGCCAGGTCGAGCCCTGTCAACCTTCCAAAGACCTAGCAAACGATATGGTTTAGCCATTTGATAATAAATGTGCATGGTTAACGTGAAAAAAAATTGACAGGCCCTTCCCCCGAGATTAGCCTCCACGCATAATAGAAAAACCTGACCAGGAGCTGGCCAATGGAGCTAGTCAACAAAGTCAACGCCGCCGTCAACTATCTAGAACCATTGCTTCCGGCCGATTTTCGGCCCATGGTGGGCCTGACCCTGGGCACCGGGCTCTCGGGCCTGGCCGCCAAGATCGAGCCCGTGCTGAGCGTGGCCTACCAAGACATCCCGCAGTTTCCCGTCTCCACCGTCGAGAGTCACGCCGGCGAGCTGATCTTTGGCCGGTTGGGCGGGCAAAACGTGGCGGCCCTGGCCGGGCGCTTTCATCTATATGAAGGCTATGGCCCCGCCGAGGTGACCATGCCGGTGCGGGTGCTGGCCGAGCTGGGCGCGCGCTATTTTCTGTTCAGCAACGCCGCCGGCGGGTTGGATACTTCGTGGCGGGCCGGCCGGGTGATGCTGGTCACCGACCACATCAACCTCACCGGCCGCAACCCCCTGGTCGGCCCCAACGTCGAGGCCTGGGGCGTGCGTTTTCCCGAGATGGTCCAGGTCTACGACCCGTGCCTGTTGGCGCTGGCCCGCCAGGTCGCCGCCGAAAAAGACGTGGCCATGTACGAGGGCGTCTACGTGGGCCTGATGGGCCCATCCATGGAGACGCCGGCCGAGACGCGCATGCTGGGCGTGCTGGGGGCCCAGGCCGTGGGCATGTCCACGGTGCTGGAGGTCATCGCCGCCAGGCACCACGGCCTGCGCGTGGCCGCCTTTTCGGCCATCAGCAACATCAACGACCCCGCCGACATGCAGCCGGCGCCCATCGAACTGGTCATCGAAAACGCCGGCATGGCCGGTGACGACATGGCCACGCTGATCGAGGGCGTGCTGGCTCGGCTCACCAATTGACCACGGAGATATTTCCGCCATGCTTCTGATCCAAAACGGCATGCTCATCACCATGGATGGGCCGGCCCAGGCCATCGCCGACGGCGTGGTGCTGGCCGACGGCCCGCGCATCGTCTACGCCGGCCCGCGTCAGGACGCCCCGCCGGCCCAGGGCGCGCAGGTTCTCGACGCCAAGGGCGGGCTGATCATGCCCGGCCTGATCAACTGCCACGCCCACACGGCCATGACCCTGGTGCGCGGCCTGGCCGACGACCTGCCCCTGGCCCAGTGGCTGAACGAGCACATCTTTCCCGTCGAGGCCAAGCTCGACGGCCAAGCCGTCCATTGGGGCACGATGCTGGGCTGCCTGGAGATGATCCGCGGTGGCGTGACCTGCTTCAACGACATGTACCTGTTCGCCCACGACGTGGGCCGGGCGGTGGAGCGCAGCGGCCTGCGCGCGGTGATCGGCGAGGTGCTTTACGATTTTCCCAGCCCCTGCTACGGCCCGCTGGAAAACGGCTTCAAGGTCTGCGCCGAGCTGATCGAGCGTTACAAGGATCATCCCCGCCTCAAGGGCGCGGTGGTTACCCACGCCCTCTACACCTGCTCGCGGCCGCTGATGGAGCGGGCCGGCCGCCTGGCCGCCGACGCCGGGGTGGATCTGGTGATCCATCTGGCCGAGACGGCCGTCGAAAACGAGCTGGTGCTGGAAAAATGGGGCCAGCGGCCCTACGAGGTCATGGAGGATCTGGGCCTGTGCGGGCCAAATCTGCTCATCGATCACGCCGTGCACCTCAGCGACGCCGAGATTCGGCGCGCCGCCGCCGCCGGCGTGCGCGTGGCCCACTGCCCCGAATCCAACATGAAGCTGGCCAGCGGCGTGATGCCCCTGCGGCGCATGTTGGCCGCCGGGCTGACCGTGGGCTTGGCCACCGACGGCTGCGCCAGCAACAACAACCTCGACATGTTCGAGGAGATGGACTCCTGCGCCAAGCTGTGCAAGGTCTCCACCATGGACCCCACCGCCGCCCCGGCGGCCCAGGTTCTGGCCCTGGCCACCAGCCAGGCCGGCGCGGCCATGGGCATGGCCGGCCAGATCGGCGTGTTGAAGGCCGGGGCCCTGGCCGACGTCATCGTCATCGACACCGATCAGCCCCACCTGACGCCCATGTACAACCCGGTCAGCCACCTGGTCTACGCCGCCCGCGCCGCCGACGTCATGCACACCGTCTGCCACGGCCAGGTGCTGATGCAAGACCGCCAGCTGACAACCATCGACCAGGATGAAGTGCTGCGCAATTTCCGGCGATGCGCCGACGCCCTCACCGGAGGCAAGCTGCTGTGAGCCAAATCACAGTCATTGCCGGCGGCCCCTTGATCGCCGACGTCAAAACAGTCTTCGCCAAGGGCCTGCTGGCCTTTGACGATCAAGGCGTCATCTACGCCGGCGAGGCGGCCGGCTACGACCCGCCGGCCCACGCCCGCCGCCTCGACGTCCAGGGCGGCCTGATCATGCCCGGCCTGATCAACGCCCACTGCCACGGGGCCATGACCCTTTTTCGCGGCCTGGCCGACGATCTGCTGCTGGAAGATTGGCTGCATAAGCATATCTTCAAGGCCGAGGCCCGTTTTGTCGGGCCGGCCATGGTCGGGCTGTGCACGCGCCTGGCCGCCGCCGAGATGCTCCTGGGCGGCACGACCACCGTTTGCGACGCCTATTTTTGCATGGACCAGGCCGCCGAGGCCTACCAGGCCGCCGGCATGCGCGCCGTGGTGGCCCAGGGCATCCTGGATTTTCCCACCGCCGATTGCCCCGACCCGGCGCGAAACCTGGACCTGGCCCGCCAATTCATCCAGCGCTGGCAAGGCGTCTCGCCGCTGATCACCCCGGCCCTGTTCGCCCACAGCGTCTACACCTGCTCGCCGCAAACCCTCACCGGCGTGGCCGATTTGGCCCGGGAGCTGGGCGTGATCTGGATGACCCACCTCAGCGAGACCGTCGCCGAGGTGGCCCTGACCCGTCGGATGCACAATAATACGCCGCCGCGCCACCTGGAGGCCCTGGGCCTGCTGGACGGCCTGAACGTGGCGGTGCATTGTTCGGCCCTGGCCCCGGGCGAGGCCGAGCTTTTGGCCCAGCGCGGCGTGGCCGTGGCCTCGTGCGTGGAGTCCAACATGAAGCTGTCCTCGGGCCTGGCGCACATCCCCACCCTGCGCGCGGCCGGTCTGACCGTGGCCCTGGGCACCGACGGAGCGGCCAGCAACAACGATCTGAGCATGTTCGGCGAGATGCGCCTCGACGCCCTGACCAGCAAGATCTACAGCGCCGATCCCTCGTGCCTGCCGGCCAGCCAGGCCCTGGACTGCGCCACCCGCCAGGGGGCCCGGGCCCTGGGCCTGGGCGCGGTCTGCGGCCGGTTGGCCCCGGGCCTGGCCGCAGACGTGGTGATCCTGCGCGGCGACGAGCCCAGGCTCCAGCCCATGTACAACCCGCTGTCGCTGGTGGTTTACGCCGCCGGGGCCGCCGACGTGCGCCACGTCTTCGTGGCCGGCCGCCAGGTGGTGGAAAACGGCCGGCTGCTGACCATGGACCTGGCCCAGATCATGGCCGGCGTGCGTCAGCTGGCCGTGGATGTCGGCCGGGCGTAGACTTAAAGCCGGTCCGGCAGAAATGCGCATAACATGCTCAAAAAAATGACGATATTTCTGCTGTTGCTGGCGGCTGGCCTGGCGGGGCTGTTTTTCTGGATCGGCTCGGCCAACCTGCCGGCCGAGCAATGGTCCAGCCTGGAGCATCTGCCCAGCGTGGCGGCGACCGAGTTTCGGCCGGGCCAAGAGCTGGTGGTGGTCAGCTACAACATCGGCTATTTTTCGGGCATGACCAACAACCTGCCCGTGGCCAGGAGTCGGGAGCTTTACGCCGCCAATCTGGCCCGGGCCGTGGCCGCGCTTGGTCCCTTGCGTCCCGACGCGCTGGCCCTGCAAGAGGTCGATTTCGCGGCCAGCCGCAGCTTTGACCAAGACCAGGCCGTGCTGTTGGCCCAAGGCCTGGGCCTGGGTTGGCTGACCAAGGCCGTGGGCTGGGACAAAAAATACGTGCCCTACCCCTATTGGCCGCCTCAACATCACTTTGGCCGGGTGGTCTCGGGCCAGGCCCTGCTGGCGCGTTATCCGCTTGCCGACCTGGAGCGCCACGCCTTGGCCCCACGCGGCGATACGCCCTTTTATTACAACGCCCTCTACATGGACCGCCTGGTCCAGACGGCGGCGCTGGAGCTGGGCGGCCGGCGGGTCTGGCTGGCCTGCCTGCACCTGGAGGCCTGGGACCGTCCCACGCGGGAGCGGCAAGCCCGCCAGGCCGCGGCGATCCTGGCCCGGCTGCGCGAGCGGGGGCCGTTGATCGTCATGGGTGATTTCAACACCACCCCAACCTGGGCCAGGGTCCAGACCGGCTTTGTCGACGAGCCCGAACAGGATTTTCGGGGCGAGGCGACGCTGGCGGCCATGACGGCCCTGAGCCTGCGCGAGGCCTTCGACCAGGGTGGCTCGGCCGACGAGGCGGCCACGCTGACTTTTCCGGCCGATCGGCCCAGCCGCAAGCTCGATCATATTTTCTATGACCCGACGCGTTTGGAGCTGGTCTGGCGGCGGGTGGTCGTCGAGGCCGGCCAGGCCTCGGACCATCTGCCGGTGGCGGCGGCCTTTCGCCTGAAAGACTAGGGTGGCGGGCGTTTTTTGGGGTTGAATTTGCTTGACGAGGCCGGGAGATCGGCGTAGCTTTGAAACAGCATAGGCCGGAGTCGGCGCCCGCGAGGGCTCAATAGGGAAGGCGGTGAGAATCCGCCACGGTCCCGCCGCTGTGACCGGGGACGAAAGTCGCGTGACAAGCCACTGATCCCGCAAGGGATTGGGAAGGCGCGGCAAGTAGGATGATCCGGGAGTCAGAAGACCTGCCGATTCCAAGAACGTTTGCCCATGCCGGCGGAAGACCGGTGTCGCAAGGGGCCACGCGCCCGTGGCGGGACAAACGTTCACGCTGGGGCGGCCAAGTAAGCAGGGTGCAGTCCCCCAGTCCAGACTTGGGCTGGGGTTTTGTTTTGGGAGCCTCGACCCGAGCCGGGCCTGCGCCACTCCTCCCTCCCTGCTTCTCGGGGGCTCGGGCCTGCTCCCGCAGGGCAAAAACGCGGTGGAAAAGAACGCCATCCCGGCGCGCTTTTCCACCGCATCCTTTTTTGAGGCCATTGCCTGGCTAAATCACAAAACGAGAGTGCTGCACGGGGGCGTCCTGTCCCGTGCGCGCCGTCCATGGCGCGTTTCGGCCGCCGCACGGTAGAATGCATGTTTCACCGGTAATTATCTGTTTTTACAACATTTGTTGTGTTTCACCGTGCAACGGCCTCAAAACATCAAGCATCAACAAGCTGCTAGCTTCACAAAACATTGCACGGGGGCAGGCGCCCCCGTGCAACGGTCTATTTTTTGTGGCGTAGTTTATTTGTATTGCTCGTGGCAGGCCTTTTTGCGCTGGGCCAGGTCTTGGGCCGCCTGGCGGGCCTGATCCAGCGCGCCGGCCTCCACGGCCGTTTGCAGGGCCTGGACCAGGGCCAGATAGGCCGGGTAGTGCTCGTCGCCCTTGCCGGCAAAGCCGACCATGCGCCGGCTCTGCTCGACGAAAAGCCGCGTCAGCTCCGGCGATGGCGTTTGCCCCTGGGCCAGGGTTTTTTCGAGCTGACCCCACGACTTGGCCATGGCCTTTTTCAGGCTCTTGTAACCGCGCGGGGCCGGGCCGGCGCTTTTGGGGGCCGCCTGGGCGGCTGGGCCGCGATATTTCAGCTTCAGCTCCAGGCTGGTCTTGCCGTCTTTTTCCTTCAGCGCCTGTTTCAGCTCCAGAAGGGCCTGGTCGGCCAGCACGGCCGCGCCCAGGCGACCTTGATCCAACTCGGCGGCCAGGGCGCGCAGCAGCTCGGCGGCCTGGCCGGCCGAAAGCAGGCGTTTGGTCTGTTCCTCGGAGGCCATGGCGACTGCTCCCCCGGCGTGGGCCTACTTGCGGCCGCCGCGGCCGGCTTTCTTTTCTTCGTCCTCGGGCGTCTCGGCTTTGGTCAGGCTTTCGGCCGGGGCCTCGACGATCACGGGCGTTTCGCCGGCGGCCACCGGGGCGGCCGGGGCCTCGGGAGCGGCTTCCTCGACCGGCGGCGGCGTGGGGGCCTCGGCGCTGATCTTGAGCTGGGCGGTCGGTTCGACGTGGCCCAAGCGCCAGCTCAACTCCAGGCTGATCTTTTGCCGGCCTTTTTTGGCCGCGCCTTCCAACTCCAATTCCAGATTTTGGGCCGGGCACAGCTCCATGAACTCGTCGCCCCGCTGCAAGACCACGCGGCCCTGTTCCAGGCAGGCGGCCAGGTCGCGCAGGTAGCCGGCGGCCTGGGCCAGGTTGAGGCTGGATTTGATCTCGATCTCGTTTTTGCCCATTGCAGGCTCCTTTCGTGGAAAAACACTAGCCAACTTTAGATCAATGATAGCAAAACACCCAACAAACAGTCTGGATCAAATGTCTTGGCCGCTGGATCGGCGACCAGGGGCGCGTCGATGACGTCGACGCCCAACTCGCGCAGTTCCTCGGGCCGCGCCCGGCCGCCGGGATATTCCAGGCGCGAATCGATCAGCACCAGGTCCAGGGGCCGCGCGCCGGGCGGCTGGCCCTGGCCCAGATAAGCCAAAAGCGTGGCCACCGCGCCGCTCAGGGTCATGCCGATCTGTTCGGGGTCGCCGGCCAGGTTGGGCACGTAGACCTTGGGGCAAGGGGCCTGGGCCACGGCCTGGCGCACGCCGTCGGGCAGGAGGTTGGCCACCACGCTGGTGTAGAAGCTGCCCATGGGAAAACAGATCAGCTCGGCCTGGCCGATGAGGTCCAAGAGTTTTTGGCGCACGGCGGCCCGGGCCGGCCGGGGGTCGTCCAGGCCGGCGCAGAGGTAGAGCCGCTGGATGGGCGCGCTCAGGGCCGGGCCTTGGCGACCGGTGAGCAAATGCTGGCCCAGCACCAGGCGGCCGTCGGCCAGTTCGGCGGCCAGGTGCAGGTCGGCGTTCAGGACCGGCCGCACCACGCCGCGCACCTCGGCCATTTTGCTGAACATGAAGATGACCGGGTCCAGGTGGCGGTCGTGATCCAGATAGCCGCCGCACAGCGTCAGATTGCCCAGGCTGGCCCCGCGCAGGTCGAAATCGGCGGGCAGGGCCTGGGCCAGGCGGGCCAGGTGCTGGCGGATGATCTTGCGCAGGGGGTCGGGCGTGGCGGCCACCAGGGGATGCCGTCCGGCGACCATCAGGGCCAGGGTCTCGGCCAGGGTCTGGGCGCTTTGGTCGCTGGGCAGGCGGTGGGCGAACAGGCGGGCCACCTGGGGGTTGCCCTGGATGCCGGGGTCGGCCAGGGACATCAGGCGGTTGCGGATGTCGCCCACGGCAGGCATGCCAAAGGCCCGGCGCAGCACGGCCGAACTGCCGCCCGAGTCGAAGGTGGTGATGACATGGATGGAGTTGTGGGTGTGATCGATGAGCCGGCGGCAGAGCTGATGCAGGGCCGAGCCGCCGCTGAAGAACAACACCCGCGGCCCCAGGTCGGGGGCGCGGCGAAAGCGGGCCAGGCGCACGGGGTCGGGCAGGCGGGCCAGGCGGCTCAGGCGCGCGAAGGTGACGGGGCGGTCGGTCATGGTTGATAGGCCAGGCGGGGGATGGCCGGCGGCAGCAGGCCGTGCAGGGCCTTGGCCGCGGCGGGAAAATCGGCCCCGCCGCTTAGCTCGTGAACCGGGCAATCGCCGAGCATGGCCAGATAGGCCGCCACGCTCATGTCGGGCCCTTGGCCTTGGGGCGGCAGATAAAAAACGCCCGGCGACTTGATGAAGGCCTCCAGCAACTGGGCCTTGCGCTCCGCCGTGACTCGCTCCAGGCAAAACGGGCCACCGCCGTGCCGCCAGGTCAGCACCACCAGGCCGTCCAGGGGCGCGCCCAGCCGGAAACGGCCCGGCCCGAAGCATTCGTCGAGATAGGCGTCGTATTTGTGCTCCAGGCGCCACAACTCGTCCGGCGGCAGGGCGGCGAAGCCGGCCAGGTCGTCGGGCGGGATCACGCCTTGCAGGCCGGGCGTGCCAAGCACGGTGCCGGGGTTGATGCGCGGCAGCTTGGCCACGCCTTCCATGCGCAGGCCCCGGGCGTCGCGGCCGATGAGCAGGCGGTCGTTGGAGATGAAATCCAGGCCCAGGCCCATCATGTGCAGGGCCAGGGTCGATTTGCCCCGGCCGCTGAGGCCGGCGATGGCCAGGCCGCCGGCGTGGTTGGCCACGGCCGCGGCGTGGCACAGCAGGCGGCCGCGATCGAGCAGCCACTGGATGTGCCGGCTGTTGATGAAATTGACCACCTGGTTGTCGTTGGCCTGGCAGGGCCCCACGGCCAGGTTGAGGCCGTCGCCCAGCAAAAAGACCATGCCGGTCAGGCGCTTGCGCACCACGCGGCCGCCGTCTGGCAAGTCGAGGAATTCTTCCTTGATCTTGTCCTTGCCGGGGTCGGGCGCTTTTTCGCGGAGGGCCAGGCCCAACTCGGGCGCGGCGGCCTCGATGGCCCGCACGATGATATCGGCCGGGCCCGCCTGGCCATGGGCCAGGAAATCGCTGAAATAACGGCGCAGGCCGTTGACCAGCCCCGGCGAATCGCTCTCCAGGCGCAGGCGGCAACCGGCCAGGTTCAAGTCCAGAGCGTGGGCCAGGGGACGGTCGTCCAGGCCCAGGCGCTGGGCCAACTGGGGCGCGGTGGGCGTCTTGGCGCTCATGATCGCAGCTTCTCCAGGATATAGTCGGCGTAGAGTCCGGCCGCGTCGACGCCTTGCGACTCCAGCAGGCCCCGGAAGCCGCCAAAGGCCGAGACCTCGAAGACCACCGGGCCGTCGGCGGTTTCGGCCACGTCCACGCAGGTGAAGTCCAGGCCAAAGGGCGCTTGGGCCCGGGCGGCCAGGGCGATGACTTCGGGACCGGGGTCGCAGGCCAGATACTTGCCGCCGCCGGGCTGGGGCCGGCCGTGCACGGGCTCGAAGCGGGCGGCCCGGGCGTAGGAGGCCAGGTATTGGCCGCCCAGAAAGACCAGGCCCAGGTCGCGGCCGCCGGGGCGCACCATTTGTTGCAGATAAAAAAAGCGGTGGCCCTGCTCGCGGAAGGCGGCCAGGGCCGCGGCGCAGCCGTTGCCCGGCTCCAGGACGATCATGCCCCGGGCCTTGGAGGTGTAGAGCGGCTTGAGCACGCAGGGCCCCAGGCGCTCCAGGGCCTCCAGGGCCACGTCCTGGTCCTCGGTGACCACCGTCGGCGGCATGGGGATGTCGTTTTGGCGCAGCAACAGCGTGCAACCCAGGCGGTCGATCATCGGGCCCACGCGCGCGGGCGCGGAAAAAATCGGCAGGCCGCCCTCGGCCAGGAAACGCAGCATCTCCAGGCGGTCCAGCAGATGAGGCGAATAGCTGGCCCCCAGTTTTTTCAGGGCCAGGCCGTCCATTTCGGCCAAATTTTGGCCCAGATGGCGCACCACGCCGCGCTCCAGGTCCAGTTCCAGCCGGCGCGGGTCGATGATCGGCGCGGTGGCCCCCCGTTGGGTCAGGGCCTGTTGCAGGCGCATGGTCGACCAGCCCTCGGGCAGGCCCACCACGCCCACCCGTTTTGACGCGTTGGCGCTCATATGACCTCCAGGCCGACCAGGGCCTGGCCCGGCAGGCGAAACTCCGCCCAGGGCCGGCCGCGGTGGCCGATGATTTTTTCCATGAGGTAAAGCGATGTCAGATACAGATGATGGGCGAAATCTTCGTTTAGCTCGAAGCGGGTGGAGGTCATCAGCGAGCGGATCAGGCCCAGGGCCAGGCGGGCCTCGAAGGACGCGTCGTTGTTTTGCTGGGCAAAGGCCAGGGCAAAGGCCAGAATCTCGCGGGCGGCCGCGCCCAGGCGGCGGCGCAGGGCCGGCTCGAAGACCGGCAGACGCAGGCACGAGGCGATGAAGACGCTGACGTCCTGGGCGTAGTCGCCGGGGTCGGAGCGGTGCAGGTCCAGGTAGTGCAGGCGCTGCTGCTTGTGGTCGTAGATGATGTTGTTGAGGTTGTAATCACCGTGGATCAGCACGCTGAAAGGGCAACAAAGCTCGGCGTCGATCTCCTGCACGCGGCGCAACAGCATGCCCACCGAGGGCACCTCCAGCGGGCCGATTTGCACCGCCTCGCCCTCGAAGCGCGGGTGGACCCGGTAGACGTCCTCCAGCCGCGACAAGAGCTGGCCGATGAAATTGGCCCGGCCGGGGCTTTCGCAACGGGTGGCCCGCCAGACCGCGCCCATGGTCTCGGTGGTCATGAACAGGGCGTTCTGGACCACCTCGTCGGCGGCGGTCAACAGCACCTCCTGCACGGTGCAGCCGCTGAGGTACTCCAGCAACAATGAGGCCTGGCCGTTGTTTTCCTGAAAGCCGAACAAGCGCGGCGGCAGGCCGGGCATGACCTTTTGCCAGTGCTCGATGGATTGCTTCTCGGCCAGGATCTTGGCCCGGACCCCTTCCTTGAAGATGACCCGATGGGCCCGCGACGAGTCGCTCTTGTCGGCCACCGCGCCCACCTTGCAGCCCGAGCGGTTGCCCCAGAAGGAGCTGAACTCCACCTCGGTCATGGGCGCGCCCAGGCCCGAGGCGGCCAGGGTGTCCTGCAGGGCCTCGTATTGATGAATCTTCAGGCGCTCGCCCACCAGAACGAAGATCAGCGCCTCGCCGATGTTCAACAGCGAATCGCCCATGCGCTCCAGGTAGCGATAGATGAACAGCGCCGTGACCAGCTCGCCGGTGTGCCGGCCTCGTTGCAGGTCGGTGAGTATCTGGCCCATGGTCGCCTTGAACAGGTCGTCCAGGCGGAACTCGCATTGACAGATGCCCAGGGCCAGCGACAGATCGCGGCGCTCCATGGCCGGGACGATCATCTCCAGGCCGGCCAGCACCTCGTCGAAGTAGGGCTGATAATCGTAGCGCGTCAGAAAGCGGGCCTCGCCCAGGTATTGCAGTTGGCCCACCACGTTGACGGCGAAATCGGCGATGCGCTCGAGGTTGCTGGCCATGGTGATCAGGCAGCGCAGCAGGTTGGCCGTGGCCCGGTCCACGGGTTGGCCCACCAGGCACGAGAACGACTTTTCCTCGATGAGGCCTTTCATCGAGTCGATGTAGTCGTCACGGTTGGTGATTTTTTCGCGCCGGGCCAGGGTCGGTTCGGCCAGGCAGCTCAGGGTCTCCTCGAGCTGCTTGCGCACCTCCAGGATCATGAAGCGAAAGTTTTCGTCAAGGCCGGCCGGCAGTTGCATGATGTTTTATCCGCCTTGGGCCGCTTAACGGCCGTCATCGCCCATGGTCATCGGCCGCACGGCCAGGTCGCCTTCGCCCAGGCTTTCCTCGTTCCAGCGGAACTTGAGGGTCAGCTTCATCTGCTCGTCCTTGCGCTTGGCCTCCACCTCCAGCTTGATCAGACCTTGGGGTTTGAGCACCAGGCGCTTGTTTTCGGTGCAAAACAACAGCGCCCCCTGCTTGAGCCCGGCGCTGAGGGCCTCCAGGTAGCCGACGATGGACTGGCTGTCTTGCAGGGAGACGTGCTTGAAGCTGTTGTCCGACGAAGACATGGGTTCGTTCTCCAGATTGGTGGTTCAGGCCAGGCGGCCGCGATATTGGTCGATGACCCGGTCGCGGTCCATGCCGGCCAGCATCAGGGCCTTGCGGATGGCCGGGTCGTCCCAGGCCGGTTGCAGGCCCACCTCGCGGGCGGCCTTTTGGCGGTCTTGCAACTCGGGGGGCTTGGCCTTTTCGCTCATGTGCGTATCGTCGCCCATGAAGACAAGCAGGCGGCGTTCGCCGTGGGCGCGGGATTTGTTCTGGCGGTTGAGCACGCCGATGAGAAACTCGGTGTATTCGCGCGATTGCGGGTTCCAGACCTCGTAGCCGTCCACGTCGTAGTCGGCCAGCAAGATGGGCCAGAACTGCTCGGGATGGGGGATGACCACGCCGGCCCCCAGGCCGCGCGCCTCTTCGATGACCTCGCTGGCCCGATAGAAATATTGCAAGGAAAACTCGCGCTTGACGATCTGCTTGACCGCCTTGGCCAGCAACAGCGCCCGGCTGATCATGCGCTCCGGTCGCCAGGGGCGCTGGGCGGCGATGAACTCGCTGACCAGCTTGTTCTTGATCATCATCGGCGGGACGTCAGACTCGTGATCGGCCAGCAGGGCGCGCAGGCGGGCGGCGCAATCGCGGACAAAGGCCACGACCTCGTCGTTGGCCCCGGTCTCGGCGGCGGCCTCTTGCATGCGGGCATCCCAGGCCGGCTCGACGATGGAGTCGATGAACTCCCACAACTGGCCGCCGCGATATTTGAAGGTGTGCGAAAGCATCGAACGCAGCACGTCGGCCCGCTCCACGGCCTCGGCGCGCATGTGCAGCAAAAGCTGGACCTTGCGGTTGAAGCCCGACGAATAGCAGTCGATCTCCACGCCGGCCAGTTCGCCCAGGCAGAGCAGCTCGTTGTGCTGGGTGGGGATGATCAACTGATTCTGGCGGTTGGGGTAGCTGGCCGCCAGGCGGGCCATGGTCAGCTCGATGGGGATCCACTCCGGGTGCCAATGCACGGCCAGCACCGCGCGCTGGCGCGGATGAACCGCCGGCGGGGCGACCAGCCGCGCCCGCTGCTCGGCGCTCAGCTCCACCGAGACCAGGTCGCGGAAGATCTCCTCGTCCAGTCGCTCTTGGTCTTCCGGGCCTGGGCCCGCCGCTTTGTTGTCGATTTCGATGTTGGCCGTGGTCATGCAAAACTCCCTCGCGACGGGCCGCTTCCCGGGCCTTTCAAAGCTAGCAAGACAAGTTGTCAGGGGTGTTGCGGCAGTGTTACAAACCGCGCACAACGGGCGGGTTTATTTCATAGTTTGAAGAGGAAAGCCCGGTCGCGTAAAGCGTTTTTGATTGCCGCCGCTTTGTTTTGGCCGCCGTGGGCCGCGGCGGCCAAGAAACTGGACGATCGGTCAAAAAAATCGTAATGACCGCACATTTCTGTGTACATGGCGCTTCAGGCGTTATAAATTATTTTTGCATCAAAAACCGTGTTGCGGTCGCTAAACGGCCGTTAATACGTGCATGCGCGTGTTTTTGCGCCATTTTGTCAACGGAGAGTCTTGTTTTGGCCTCAATCACCGAGGGCCAATAAAAGCAACCCTTTCGCCAGAGCACCACGACCCGGCGGCCGGAACTGCCCGCGCCGCGCTGGCCCCCAACGTCGGAGAAAAAAATGAACGTCGCTCATCATTCGTCCTGGCCCAATCGCATGCCCAAGAAGCTCGATTATCCCCAGACGCCCCTGCACGACCTGCTGGCCACCAGCGCCCGCAGGTTTCCCGACAAGCCCGGCGTGATCTACTACGGCCAGGTCATCACCTACGCCCAGCTCTGGGATCAGGCCCAGCGGCTGGCCGGGGCCCTGGCGGCCATGGGCCTGCAAAAGGGCGACCGCGTGGCGCTTTACATGCAAAACTGCCCCCACTATCTGATCGGCTGCTTTGGCGTCTACGCCGCCGGCGGCGTGGTGGCCCCCTTGAACCCCATGCTGGTCGAGCGCGAGCTTTACAACATCGTCGGCGACAGCGGGGCCAGGTTTATCATCACCACCACCGAGCTTTACGGCCGGGTGGCGCCCATCGCCGCCGATCTGGGCGTGGAGCGGGTCATCTGCGGCTCGTTGTGGGACTACATGCCCGAAAACCCGGCCATCCCCGCGCCCGACTTCATGGCCGCCACGCCCAGGGCCATCGACGGCGCCGCCGCCTGGCTGGAGACCCTGGCCAGCGCCCCTGGCGCGCCCCAGGTCGATATCGACATCAAAGCCGACCTGGCCATGCTGCCCTACACCGCCGGCTCCACCGGCCTGCCCAAGGGCTGCATGCACACCCACGCCACGGTCATGTCCAACGTCTGGAGCGCCATGTACTGGACCCAGCTCTCCAGCGGGGCCAACGTGCTGTCTTGCCTGCCCTTTTTTCACGTGACCGGTTTCGTGCACAGCCTGGCCGCGCCCCTGGCCGCCGGGGCCACCCTGGTCATGCTCACCCGCTGGGACCGCGAGGCCGCCCTCCAGGCCGTCGAAAAATACGGCGTGACGCATTTTGTCAACATCACCGCCATGATGGCCGACATCCTCTCGGCCAAGGATATCGAAAGCCGCGACCTTGCCAGCCTGCAAATGGTCGGCGGCGGCGGCGCGCCCCTGCCGGTGGCCCTGGGCCAGCGCCTCAAAGACCTCACCGGCCTGGACTACGTCGAGGGCTACGGCATGACCGAGACCATCAGCCAGACCCACTTCAACCCCTGCGACAAGGTCAAGCTGGGCTCCATCGGCATCCCCGATTTTGGCGTCGACGCCCGCGTCATCGACATCGAGACCTTGCGGGAGCTGCCCGCCGGCCAGCAGGGCGAACTGGTCATCCACGGCCCGGAGATCATGCTGGGCTATTGGAACAAGCCCGTCGAGACCAAGGAGGCCTTCATCGAGCTGGGCGGCAAGCGCTTTCTGCGCACCGGCGACATCTGCCGCATGGACGAAGAAGGCTACTTTTTCATCACCGACCGCCTGAAGCGCATGATCAACGCCGCCGGCTTCAAGGTCTGGCCCGCCGAGATCGAGGCCGTGCTCTACAAGCACCCCCATGTGCTGGAGGCCTGCGTGATCAGCGCGCCCGACGCCAAGCGCCAGGAGACCGTCAAGGCCCTGATCGTGGCCAAGCCCGGCTGCCAGCCCGACCCCGAGGAGATCATGGCTTGGTCGCGCAAGGAAATGTCGGCCTACAAGGCCCCGCGCATCGTCGAGATCGTTGCGGCCCTACCCAAAAGCGGCGCGGGCAAGATATTGTGGAGACAGGTCCAAGAGCAGGAAATGGCCAAACGCTAACTTAAATATAAAGGGGAGTACTCATGGCCGCCAAAATGGTCAACACGGTCGCCGGGCCGGTCAGCGCCGACGAACTGGGCCTGACGCTCATGCACGAACACATCGTTTTCGGCTACCCTGGCTGGAACGGCGACGTGACCCTGGGCGCCTTCGACCGCCCGGCCGCGGTCAAGCAGGCGGTGGAGACGCTGTCGGCGCTGAAACAGGCCTTTGGCCTGGGCACGCTGGTCGACGCCACGCCCAACGAGACCGGCCGCGATCCGTTGCTGCTCAAGGAGGTCTCGGAAAAATCGGGCGTCAACATCGTCTGTTCCACTGGCTACTACAGCCAGGCCGAGGGCGGCGCGGCCTACTTCGCCTTCCGGGCCAGCCTGGGCGACGCCGTGGCCGAGATCCGCGAGATGTTTTTGACCGAGCTGACCAAGGGCGTGGCCGACACCGGCGTGAGGCCCGGCGTGATCAAGCTGGCCTCCAGCCAGGGCCAGATCACCGATTACGAGAAAATGTTCTTCACCGCCGCCGTGGCCGCCCAGAAAGAAACCGGCGCGCCGATCATCACCCACACCGAGCATGGCACCATGGGCCCCGAGCAGGCCAAGTTCCTGCTCGAGCTGGGCGCCGACCCCAAGCGGACGATGATCGGCCACATGTGCGACAACCTGGACCTGGACTATCAAGAGGCCGTGCTGAGGCAGGGCGTCTATGTCTCGTGGGACCGCATGGGCCTGCAAGGCCTGGCCGGCTGCCCGATGGAGGCGACGCGCTACCCGGTGCTTAACGAGCTGATTCAGCGCGGCTGGGCCAAGCAGCTCATGCTCTCCCACGACAGCATCAACACCTGGCTGGGCCGGCCCCTCAGCATCCCCGAGGCGGCCCTGCCCATGGTCATCGACTGGCGGCCCGACCACATCTTCAACAAAGTGGCCCCGGCCCTGTTGGCCGGCGGCGCGACCCAGGCCGACCTGGACGTCATCTTGAAAGACAACCCCCGGCGCTTGTTCGCCGGCGTCTAGCCCGTCAAGCGGCCCAGCCGCGCGGCCCCGGCGGAATTGCCTCTCCGCCGGGGCATTTTTTCTTTATTGATCAGGAGTTGGCCCAGCGCCGGGCTTTGGGTTACAATTGGTCGTCTGATTGCTGATTTCGGCCTCGTCGGCCGCTGGCGCGCATTTTTTCCACCGGGACGGCCCATGGACTTCGGTTCCGAACAGACCTTTCAATATTGGCGCACCGCGCCCAGCCAGGCCCAGTTCAAGCTGGAAAGCGACTACCAGCCCCAGGGCGATCAACCCCAGGCCATAGCCCAGCTTACGGCGGGCCTGGCCCAGGGCTGCAAGCGCCAGGTGCTTTTGGGCGTCACCGGCAGCGGCAAGACCTTCACCATGGCCAACGTCATCGCCGCCAGCGGCCTGACCACCCTGGTTCTGGCCCCCAACAAGACCCTGGCCGCCCAGCTCTATGGCGAGTTCAAGGCGCTGTTTCCCCACAACGCCGTGGAGTATTTCGTCTCGTACTATGATTATTATCAGCCCGAGGCCTATATCCCGGCCAGCGACACCTATATCGAAAAAGATTCATCGATCAACGAGCGCATCGACAAGATGCGCCACGCCGCCACCTTCGCCCTGCTCACCCGCCAGGACGTGATCATCGTCGCCAGCGTCAGTTGCATCTATGGCCTGGGCTCGCCCGAGGCCTACGCGGGGATGCTTTTATATCTGCAACGCGGCGACCAGGTCGGCCGCGAGGCGGTGCTGCGCAAGCTGGTGGAGATGCTCTACGAGCGCAACGAGTTTTCGTTTCATCGCGGTGTCTTTCGCGCCCGGGGCGACGTGGTCGAGATCTTTCCGGCCTACGAGGAAGAACGGGCGGTGCGCATCGAGTTTTTCGGCGACGAGGTCGAGCGCATCTCGTTCATCGACCCGCTGCGCGGCGTGGCCCTGGAACAAACCGACAAGGTGGTGATCTTCCCGGCCAGCCACTACGTCACCACCGAGGGCGTGCGCGAGGCCGCCATCGCCGCCATCCGCGCCGAGCTGGCCGAGCGCATCAAATATTATGACGACAACGCCCGCTTCATCGAATCCCAGCGCATCCGCGAGCGCACGCTGTTTGACATCGAGATGATGAAAGAGCTGGGCTGGTGCCACGGCATCGAAAATTATAGCCGCCACCTCACCGGCCGCCAGCCCGGCCAGCCGCCGCCCACCCTGTTGGATTATTTTCCCAAAAAGTGGCTGCTGATCATCGACGAAAGCCACATCACCGCGCCCCAGGTGCGCGGCATGTACAACGGCGACCGCAGCCGCAAAGCGACTCTGGTCGATTTCGGTTTTCGCCTGCCCAGCGCCCTGGATAATCGCCCGCTCAATTTCGACGAATTCAACGCCCTGCTCGACAACGTGATCTACGTCTCGGCCACCCCGGCCGACTACGAGTTGGAACAGGCCCAGGGCGTGGTCGTCGAGCAGCTCATCCGGCCCACCGGCCTGATCGACCCCATCGTCGAGGTGCGCCCGGCCAGCGGCCAGGTCGACGACGTCATGGCCGAACTGCGCCTGGTGGCCGGCCGTGGCGAGCGGGCCCTGGTCACCACCCTGACCAAACGCATGGCCGAGGAGCTGACCGAATACCTCACCGAGGTGGGCTTGTCGGTCAAATACCTGCACAGCGACATCGACACCATCGCCAGGGTCGAGCTGCTGCAAGGCCTGCGCCGCGGCGATTTCGACATTCTGGTGGGCATCAACCTCCTGCGCGAGGGCCTGGACCTGCCCGAGGTCAGCCTGGTGGCCATCCTCGACGCCGACCGCGAGGGCTTCCTGCGCTCGACGCGCAGCCTCATCCAGACCGCCGGTCGCGCCGCCCGCAACGTCGGCGGCAAGGTCATCTTCTACGCCGATCAGATCACCGACTCCATCGCCCGGGCCATGGAGGAGACCTCGCGCCGTCGCGTCGCCCAGGAGCAATACAACCAAGAACACGGCATCACCCCCGAGTCGATCAAAAAGGCCATCGGCGCCATGCTGCCCCCGGAGATAGCCGCCGACTACCCGGCCCCGCCGCCGTTGACCGCCGCCGTGGCCGACCCAGGCGAACTGCCGGCCATCATCGCCGATCTGCGCCGGCGCATGAAAGAGGCGGCCAAAGGGCTGCGCTTCGAGGAGGCCGCCGAACTGCGCGACCAGATCAAGGCCCTCGAGGAACAAGACCTGCTCTGGCGCGGTTAGGGCCAAACCGGCGCGGCCACGCGGCAAAGCCTTGCATCGGCATGGGTTTTTGGCATAATCTCCAGGAATGGAAAGAAGATCGCGACCAAGGGCGAAAATGAGCTACCTGAGTAAAATAGCCGAAAAAGCCCAAAAAATGCCGCCGCTGCCCACCGTGGTGGCCCGAGTCCTGGAACTGACCGCCGACCCGGACTACTCCACCGCCGAGTTGATCCGGGCCATCAACATGGATCAGGCCGTCACCGCCCACGTCCTGCGGCGGGTCAACTCGGCCTTTTTTGGCCTGCGCTATCGCTGCACATCGCTCGAACAGGCCGTGCCCCAACTGGGGGCCGACAACGTGGCCGAGATCGCCCTGGACGCCGGCGTGGCCAAATTCTTCAAAGGCAGCGCGCCCATCTGGCGGCACTCCATGGCCACCGCCCTGACCGCCCGCGAGCTGGGTAAAGCGCACGGCCACGCCGACCTGGCCACCTTGCACACCTCGGCCCTGCTGCACGACGTGGGCATGCTCATCATCGCCGAGTTTCTGCGCGATGTTTACGAGGACGTGCAATACTTCGTCAAGACCGAAGGCTACAGCCAGACCATGGCCGAACGCGAGGCCCTGGGCATCGATCACGCCGAACTGGGCGCGCGCATCGGCCAAAAATGGAAGCTGGCCCCCGAGACCGTCGAGGTCATCGCCCTGCACCACGAACCGGCCAAGGCCCGCCTGGCCCGCCAGGACACCAACATCGTCTGCCTGGCCAACCACATCGTCAACACCATCGGCTACCGCTGCCTGGACGAGGAATACCTGGTCGACCTGCCATCGACCGTGCTTTTCGAGATGCGCCTGACCCGCCGCGAACTGGACGGCCTCACCGCCCAGGCGGCCCAATCACTGGAAAAATCCGACGAGATTCTCGAGTTGCTCCCCTAGCCAAGCGCGCTTGGGCGGGGGGCCTTTTTCTCCGGCGTCGAGAAAAAGGCCCCGCCGTTTTTTCAGGCCACGTCCAGGCGGCAGGGAATGAAGCGGTGGATCGGCGTGCCGACCAGGTCGCGGTTGGTGTTTT
Source organism: Desulfarculus baarsii DSM 2075 (assembly GCF_000143965.1). Classification (GTDB taxonomy): domain Bacteria; phylum Desulfobacterota; class Desulfarculia; order Desulfarculales; family Desulfarculaceae; genus Desulfarculus; species Desulfarculus baarsii. Next base: position 440,890 of record NC_014365.1, read on the forward strand.
TGGTCAAGCGGTTGACGTTGAGGCCGTGGACCTGGCCGTTGTAATCCAGGCCGAAGCCGTGGGGGATGATCACGGTGCCGGGGCGAATTTGTTCGCTGATTTCGAGTTCGCCGGTTTCCGAGCCGGCCTGGGTGGTGACGCGGACGGCCTGGCCGTCGGCGAAGCCGAGTTTCTGGGCGTCGGCGGGGTTGACGGCGATGGTGCAGGGGCGGCGGCCTTGGTTCCACTGGGGGTTGCGCATGAGGGTGTTGGCGTTGTTTTCGGTGTGGCGGCCGGCCTGGAGGATGAGGGGCATGTCGTCTGGCAATTTAAGGGCTTGGGCCTCGGAGGCGGCGTCGAGGTCGTTGGCCATCCGGGCCAGTTCGGGGATCAGCAGCTCGATCTTGCCCGAGGGCGTTTTGAGCTGGGCCATGGGGTCTTGGTCGTCGACGCGGCCGACCCACAGGCCTTGGGGCGTCTCCAGCAGGGCCTGGAAGACGCGGTCGCCCAGGTCGGGGCCGGGGGCGAAGCCGACGCGGGCGGCGTTGCGGCGAAAGTCCTTGGGCGCGGTCATGAACATGCCCCACATGCCGGCCAGGGCGGCCGAATTCCAGGCGCGGCCCAGGGTCTTGGCCAGGACAAAGGGCATCATCTTGAGGGCCTTGGGCTCGCTGGCGGCCCATTCCATCAGTTTGAGGCCAAAGGTGAGGCGGTCGTCGTGGTCGGCGGCCTGGTGCAGGGCCTTGGGGATATCGGGGATGAGGCCCAGGCGGTCGGCGATGAGGGTGAAGATCTGGGCGGCCTCCAGGCATTGGCCGGGCGGCGGGACGATGGGCTGGCGGATCTGGAAAAACACCTCGGGGTAGTTGTTGGGAAAGAACGTGCCGTCGTAGGCCTCGTAGTAGGTGCGGCAGGGCAGGACGTAGTGGGCCAGGCGGGCGGTTTCGGTCAGGGCGATGTCGTTGACCACCAGCAGGTCCAGCTCGCCGAAGGCGCGCTCGTAGGCGCTGGTGTCGGGGTAGGAGCGCAGGGGGTTGACGGCGCTGACCAGCACGGCGCGCAGGCGGTCGGGCCGGCCGCTGGTGATCTCCTCGGGCATGGCGGCCGGCGGAAACGATCCGGCGGCCACGGGCGGCAGATTGGTGGCGACGGCGCGCCAGGTCGTGGGGTCGCGCTCGTCGGCGTGGCTGCCCATGGGCATGACCATGCCGAAGATGACGTTGCCGCCGGGCTGGCAGAGCCGGCCGCAGACGCAGAGCAAAATCGAGAGCATGTAGGAATTTAGCGCGCTGTGGCGGCCCATGTAGATGCCCAGGTCCGGGTGCAGGCACCAGCGCTTGGTTGTCAGCAGGCGGCAGAACTCCTCGGCCTGATCGAGGCTGACCTCGCACAGCTCCAGGGCCGGGCGATAATCGAAGCCGGCGAACCAGGGCCGCGCGTCGTCCCAGCCCAAAACGTATTGCCGCAGATAATCATCGTTTTGCCAGCCGCGCTCGAGGATCATGGCCACCAGGGCCTTGACGAAGAGGGCGTCCGTGCCGGGGCGGAGGGCGATGTGCAGGTTGGCGACGGCGGCGGTTTCGCTCTTGCGCGGATCGACGCTGACCAGCAGGCGCTCGGGATCCTTGGCGAACTGGCGCAGCACGATGGGCGCGCGGGGCATCTGGTGGCTTTGCATGCCGTTCCAGCCCCAGGCGACGAGCACTTCGGCGTTGTGCTCGTCGTGGGCGGGCAGAAGGTATTGCTTGCCCAGCAGCCGGCCGTGGACCCACCACGAGCCGCTGAACTCCTGGCCGGCCGAGGAATAGAGATATTTCGAGCCCAGGGCGCGGATCAGGCCCAGGCCAAAGGCCCCCTCCATGTGGCCGCCCTGGGCGCTGGCGCCCATGTAGGCCAGACAGCGCGGGCCGTGGGCGTCGAGCAGGGCGCGCAGTTTGGCGGCGATCTCGTCGATGGCCTGGGCCCAGCCGATGGGTTCGAACTTGTCGCCCACCCGCTTGAGGGGCTGGGTCAGGCGGTCGGCGGGGTATTGATGGTTGATGACGTTCATGCCCTTGCGGCAGGCGTAGCCCTGGCTGCGCGGGTTGTCCTTGTCGGGGCGGACCTTGACCATGCGGTCGTTTGCGACCAGCACTTCCAGCCCGCAGTTTTGGGCGCAGAGCACGCACCCGGTTTTGCGCCATTGACCGTCACTCATCGCCGCGCTTCCTTTCCCCCTGGCCCGTGTTGGGCCGGCGGGCGCCTGGCTTGTTTTGGGCCGGGCGATATCTTGTATGCAAGATATCGCGACAAAAAAATTTAGCTGATCTCCCGCAGCATGCGTTTGAACAAGACCCGTTCCTCGTGGGTGAGCGGGGCCAGCACCAGATCGTTGACCTTGTCGCGCTCGGCGATCATCTTGGGCAGCAGCCCGTGCACGTGGTCGGCGACAAAGACGCGGCTGACGCGCTTGTCCTGGTCGTCGGGCCGTTTTTCGACCAGGCCCTTTTCGGCCAGGCGGTCGAGAATGCCCGAGAGCGTGGCGCTATCCAGCCGAAGTTTCTTGCCTATTTCGCCAACGGGGCTGCCTTCGGCGTCGGCGGCGGCGGCCAGCACGAGCTGCTGCTCGGGGGTCAGGCCATACTTGCCCAGGCGTTTTTTGGCCGTGGCGTGGGCCGTCTGGAAGGCCTTGGCCAGCAGAAAGAGTATGCAATCGTCGTGGCCGCCCATGGCGTCATCCTTGGCCGGCGCGGGCCGGCGATAGTTAGCATACGAAATAATTACACGCCGCGCCGCGGCAAGTCAAGGGCCGGCGTGAGCGCTCGGCAAGATGCAGGCCTGGTCGCCCTGGCCGACGGCGGGGTGGTCGAGCACCTGGCGCACGGCGGCGGCCAGTTCGCGGTGGCTGAAAGGTTTGTAGAGGAACAGGCGCACGCCCAGCCTGGCGGCGTCGTCGGGCTTGAGCGACTCGGAGTAGCCGGTGCAGAGGATCACGGGCAGGTCGGGGCGCAGGGCCAGCATGCGGCGGATGAGGGCCTCGCCGGTGAGGCCGGGCATGGTCTGGTCGGTGATGAGCAGGTCGAAGGCGCTCGGGTCGTTCTGAAAAGCGTAAAGGGCCTGGCGGCTGTCTTGGAAAACGGCCACGCGATAGCCCAGGCAACCCAGCAGTTCGCCCATGGTCTGGGCCAGGCCCGGTTCGTCGTCGACGAGCATGATTCGCTCGGGGCCGCGCAGATTGGCCGGCTGGGCCGAATCGTCTTGCAGGGACTCGGCGTCGACGGCGGGCAGACGCACGCCAAAGACGCTGCCGCCGCCGGGCCGGTCGGTCACGTTGATCTGGCCGCCCAGCCGGCTGACGATGCCGTGGACCACCGACAGGCCCAGGCCGGTGCCCTCGCCGGGGGCCTTGGTGGTGAAAAAGGGCTCGAAGATGCGGCCGCGGATGAGCGGATCGACGCCGGCGCCGTCGTCGGCCACGCTCAGGCGCAGCCAGCCCGGCCCGCCGGCCGGATCGGGCTCGTCGGCCAGGCTCACCTCGATGAAGCCGCCGTCCTTGGGCAGGGCGTGGGCGGCGTTGGTGCACAGGTTCATCACCACCTGGTGCAGGGCCGTGGAGTCGGCCATGATCACCGCCTCGCTGGCCAGGTTTTGCCGCAGATCCACGGTGATGGGCAGGGATGCCCGCAGCAGGGCCAGGGCCTCGAGCACCACGGGCAGGGCGCGCAGGGGCCTGAGCTCATAGTCGCTTTCGCGGCTGAAGGTCAGGATCTGGCGCACCAGGCCCTTGGCCCGCTCGGCGGCGGCCAGCACCTGGGTCACTTCATCCTCGCAGGCGTGGCCGGTGGTCATGCGGGCCATGGCCAGCTCGGAGTAACCCATGATCGCAGCCAGCAGGTTGTTGAACTCGTGGGCGATGCCGCCGGCCAGGGTGCCCAGGGCCTCCATTTTCTGCGATTGGCGCAGTTGTTCTTCCAGGCGCTGGCGCTCCTGTTGGGCCAGCTTCATCTGGGTGACGTCGCGCAAAACGCTGATGGCGCAGCTCTGGCCGTCGATATCGATGCAGCGCGCGGATATGATGATGTTTTTTATCTCGCCGGACTTGGCGCGCATGGCCGTCTCAAACTCGGCGATCTCGTCTTGCTCCTTGACGGCGGCCAGCAGGGTCAGGCGGTCGGCGTGGTTTTGCCAGGCGGCCAGCAGCAGACGGCGATCGGCCAGGATGTCGGCGCGGTCGTAACCCAGCAGGCGGCAGAAGGCGTGGTTGACGTCGATGACCACGCCGTCGTTGATGCGGGTGATGGCGATGCTGTTGGGGCTGGCCATGAAGGCGGCCTGGAAGCGCTCCTCGCTCTTGAGCAGGGCCTCGGCGGCGGCGGCCCGCTCGCTGACGTCCCTGGCGATGGTCAGCAGGCGCTCCTGACCGCCCAGATAGAGCATGGCCCCGGAAAGCTCCACGGGGATGATGCGCCCGCCCTTGCAACGCAGGGCGGACTCCATGGCCAGGCAGCGGCCTTCGGCGCGGATGGTGGCCAGAAAGCGCGCGCGGTCGGCCGGGTCGGCCCACAGGTCGATGCGCAGCGCCGAGACGCCCAGGATCTCCTCGGGCTGATAACCCAGCATGGAGAGCATGCTGTTGTTGACCTCCAGCATGACGCCGTCGTGGGGGTTGGAGATGACGATGCTGTCGGGGTGGGAATAAAAAGCCTTCTGGAATTTTTCCTCGCTGCGGGCCAGGGCGTCGCGGGCGTTTTTGGCCTCGGTGATGTCTTGCAGGATGGTGGCGAAGAGGTCTTCGCCGGGCGAAAACACCGAGACGTTGAACGAGCGGCCCAGCTCTTTGAAATCCACGTCGAAGGAGACGGGCTGGCCGCTGCGGGCCACTTGGGCGAAGCGTTCGAAGTAGGTCTTGGCGTGGCGGCCCATGGCCTGGGAGCCCCACATGCCCACCACCTGGCCGCGTCGCAGGTTCATGATCCGCTCGAAGGCGGGGTTTACGTCGAGCACGACGAAATCGTAGGGCCGGCCGCCGGGGTCGGAGACGAGCTGGTGCAAGGCCACGCCTTCGTGCATGGAGTCGTAGAGCGAGCGATAGCGGGCCTCGCTGCGGCGCAGGGCCAGGGCCGCCTCGCGCTCGCGGCTGACGTCGCGCAGCACCATGACCACGCCGACGATTTTCTTGTCGCCGTCGCGCAGGCCCGAGCCGCTGACGGCCACCGGCCGCCGCGAGCCGTCGGCCGAGCGCAAAATCAGGTGCTCGCCAAAAATATCCAGCCCGCCGGCGATGATCTGGCGGGCGGCGTCGGTGAGGCGCTCGCCGCTCTGGCCGTCTTGCAGCTTGCAGACATCGTCTAGCTTGGCCCCCACGGCCTTGTGGGCGGGCACTCCGGTCAGGCGCTGGGCCACCGGGTTGAGGCGGGTGACCACGCCGTTGACGTCGGCGGCGATGACCGCCTCGCCGATGGAGTTGAGGGTGATGGCCAGGTCTTGTTCGCTCTTGGCCAGGGCGCGCTCGGTCTTGCGCCGCTTGGCGTAGGCCGCCACCAACAGCACGATGAGCATGGTCTGCATGACCATGAAGCCGGCCACGCCCAAAATCAACGAGCGGTAGCGGGAGATGAAGCTCTCGGGCGCGTTGACCAGCCGGCTGCCCGGCGGCAGGTCGTCGGGGTCGATGCCCCAGCGCGCCAACTGGCGGTGGTCGAAGCTAAAGCGGTTGGCCGTGCTGGCGATCAGTGGCGCGCCGGCCGGGGCCTTGCCGGCCAGCAACGTCAGGGCCAAGCCGCCCACCTGGCGGCCCAGGGCCCGGCCGTCTTCGAACATCCCGCCCACCAGGCCCGGCGCGCGGCCCATGCCGAACAGGCCGAAAACCGGCGCCGGCGAGGCGTCCAGCACCTGATCGAAAAAATCGGCGGTCGCGCGGTCGCCGTCCTCGCGCCGCCACTGGCCGTAGATCACCAGGCTGTCGCGGGAAAGGCCGCGCAGACGCTCGAGCATCTCTTGGCGGGACATCGCGTCGTGATCGAGCAAGACCAGCTTGGCCCCGCGAAAGCCTCGCAACTCCCGCCGGGCGGCCTCCAGCAGGATGCGGCCTTGGCGACAACCACCCGTAAGGAAATAGATTTCCTTGGCCTGGGGCCGCAAGCGCAACAGGGCCTGGACCGTGGGCAGGATCTGCTGACCGCGCGTGACGCCGGCGGCGAAATTCGGCGGCCCGTCGGGCAAGCCGCTCAGGTCGCTGGCCCCGCAGAACAGCACCCGCGCGCCGGGAAAAAGCTCTCGGCCGTGGGCCATGATGAAATCAAAAGCCGGCTGGCCCGAGGCCACCACGCAGTCAAAGCGCTCGTTGGCGTATCTGATTTTATATAGCTCGGCCAGGGCGCGCGGGTAGTCGTCCGACGCATGGCGGCGCGTGTCCATGAAGGTGGCCTGGAATTCGACGTCCCGGCGCTGGGCCAGCGTCTCGGAGAGCCCGGCGATGAGCTCTTCGCTCCAATCGAAGCCTTCGTGGTAGGAATCGATCAGCAGCACGCGCTTGGGCTGGGGCGGCGTGGCGGCCAAGGCCGGCGGCGCGCAAAAGCAGCACAAGCCCAGCAGCGTGACCAGGGCCAGAATCAGTGGATGGGTGCGGCGCAAAATCCCGTTGTCTCCCCAGTTGAAAAACGGCGCGGCGCGAAAAGGCGATAAAATTGTTCGGCATTACAACATATCACCCCAGGCCCGGCCAGTAAATGGCCATTATCGCCGCGCGCGGCGATGCGCCAATGGCTTGCGCGGCAATGACCGACTGAGTATAGTGTTTTCGTCTGTGCGCCATTGCGTCGATAACCATAAACTTATGAAGGAGTTGTCATGGCCGTGCTGGACAGGTCTTCGATACGTTCGCTGCCCTTGGGCGACCAGTTGCTCGACATCGGCCAATGCCAGGGCCTGCGCGTGTTGTGCGTGTCCGAGGTGGGCTGGTGGGACGACGCCAAGGTCATAAACGACGTGGTGGCCAACGGCGGCCTGGCCGCCAGCCAGTGGACCGCGCCCTGGCAAAACGACAACGCCGCCGGGGCCTGCAACCTGGTGGAGGTGGACTACCCCGGCGGCGCCACGCGGCGCTTTTTGCTGGACTGCGGCTGGGATCCGGACTACATCGCCCGGCGCCTGGCCCAGACCGGCGTGGACCGCATGATCGCCGATGGCCAAGTCGAGTTCCTCTACATGAGCCACGAGCACATGGATCATTTCTTTGGCGTGGAGGCCGTGCTCAAGCTGCGGCCCGACCTGCCGGTGATCGTCCCCGAGACCTTCAGCCAAAAGGCGTTGGATTTCCTGGCCGGCCGGGGTGACGGCGGCGGCGGCTCGCGCAATGACGTGGCCCACGCCGGGCCCTTGATCCGCCTGGAGGTGGGCATGATCCACCAACTCATGCCCGGTTGCGCCTCGGTGACCTTCGACGTGCCCATCATCCTCGACGTGCGCGGCGAGCAGTCGCTATACTTCCTGGTGGCCGAAAAGGGCCTGGTGGCCATGGCCGGCTGTTGCCACCAGGGCATGCGGCAATTCCTGGAGCTGCCCGGCCGGCATCTCAACGGCGCGGCCAGGCTCTACGGCCTCTACGGCGGCATGCACATCGCGCCCTTTGGCGAAATGGCCGCCGAGCAGGAACAAGCCATCGACTGGCTGGTGGAGCAAAAGCCCTGCGTTGTGGCCGCCAACCACTGCACGGGCCTGGCAGCCATCGAAAAAATGCGCGAAAAGGGCCTGCCCGTGCTGGGCGGTTCGGGCCGGGACGGCAGCGGGAGCGATCTGTACACCGGCAACGGCGATTGGGTCGATTTTTGAGCGTCGGCCGCCTGGCCGTGGCAAAATAGCGACACGAGAGCCCAGCGCCTTGCTATAATTTAAAGGCGCGGCGGTGCGTTTCGCCCGCGTGGGCGAGCGCGCGCCGCCGCGCCGAACGCTTAAGGAGCCCCCATGGCCAACGGGCTGGATGTGATCATCCTCGACGACGAGCGGCAGATCGCCGAGCACCTCAAGGATCTGACCGAGACGTTCTATTCGTGGGGCCAGGTCCACGCCTTCAGCGACGCCCTGGAGGCCCGCACCTTCTGCTTCAACCGCGAAAGCAGCCTGGCCATCTTCGTGCTCGACATGTTCCTGGGCGGCCAGACGGCCTTTGATTTCATCGAGGCGGTGACCATCCACTACCCCATGGCCGCCGAGGACAGCGTGATCATCACCGGCCACGCCGGCAACGACATCGTCAACATGTGCATGGCCGCCGGCGTCACCCACCTGCTGGAAAAGCCGATCAAGCCCTACGCCTATCAGTTCGCGGTGCGGGCCATCGCCAACAAGTATCTGCGTTTCGCCAAAAAACTCATGCACGACCCGGAGCTGGCCGGCGACGTGGCGCGCATGGCCCTTTGGTGAGCCAGTCGGCGGCGCTGGATTTTTGCGTTGCGGCGCGAAGGCGATATTGCCGATAAGATTACCAGCCAACGCCGTCGGCCCCCTGGCCGGGGCGTGGGATCGTCAGCCAGCGGCCGCCGGGGAATCGCGCCCCGACGGCCTTGCCTTAGTGATCACTTGCCAGCGCGCACTGGGAGGATTCGATGAGCAACAAGCGGCAAGACGTGTCGGTCAGCCCCGACGGCGAGGTTTTCATCCTGCCCGGCGAGGCCGACTATCAGGCCGAAAATCAGCGCTTGGCCGAGCTGGTGGCCGAACACCGCCAGGCCGGCCGCCAGATCGTGGTGGTCATGGGCGTGGGTTTCGTGGGCGCGGTGATGGCGGCGGTGGTGGCCGACGCGCCGGGCAAGTTCGTCATCGGCATGCAGCGGCCCAGCGAGCGCAGTTATTGGAAGATCCCCCTGCTCAACCGCGGCCTGGCCCCGGTCACCTCCGAGGATCCCGAGGTGCCGGCCATGATCGCCCGCTGCGTCAACGAAAAGAAGACCCTCACGGCCAGCTTTTCCTACGAGGCCCTGGCCCTGGCCGACGTTGTCGTCGTCGACGTGCAGTGCGATTATTCCAAGGACGAGCTGGCCGACGTGACCAAGGGCAGCGTGGAGATGCGCGCCTTCGAGCAGTCGCTGGGCGTCATCGGCCAGAAGATTCAGCCCCAGTGCCTGGTGCTCATCGAGACCACCGTGCCGCCGGGCGCCACCGAGTTCGTGGCCTATCCCATCATCAAAAAGGCCTTCCGCGCCAGGGGCGTTGACGACGAACCCCTTCTGGCCCACTCCTACGAGCGGGTCATGCCCGGCCGCAACTACGTGGCCTCGATCCGCGATTTTTGGCGGGTCTGCGCCGGCGTCAACGAAAAAAGTCGCCAGATGGTCGTCGATTTTCTCAACGACGTGCTCAACACCGAGAAGTATCCGCTGACCGTCCTGGACAAACCCATCGAGAGCGAGACGGCCAAGATCGTCGAGAACAGCTTCCGGGCCACCATGCTGGCCTTCATGGACGAATGGTCGCGTTTCGCCGAGCTAAACGGCGTCGATATCGTCAAGGTGATCCAGGCCATCAAGGCGCGGCCCACCCACAACAACATCATGTTCCCCGGCCCGGGCATCGGCGGCTATTGCCTGCCCAAGGACGGCGGCCTGGGCGTGTGGTCCCATCACCACCTGATGGGCTTTCAGGAGCCCATCTTCAAGATGACGCCCATGGCCATCGACATCAACGACAACCGGAGCCTGCACGCCGCCGGCCTGGTGCGCGACGGCCTGCGCAACATGAGCCGCTCGCTGGCCGCCTGCGAGGTGCTGGTCTGCGGCGCTTCCTACCGCGAGGACGTGGGCGACACCCGCTACAGCGGCTCGGAGCTGGTGGTGCGCAAGCTCACCGAGATGGGGGCCATTGTCCGCGTGCACGACCCCTACGTCAAGCGCTGGTGGGAGCTGGAAAACCAAGACACCTACCCCGCGCCGGGCCACAGCCGGGGCCGTTTTTTCCGCAGCCAGCAGGAGCTTGGCCACCTGAAGGTTTCGCAAGACCTGGAGCAGAGCCTCCAGGGGGCCGACGCGGTGGTGCTGTGCGTGCGCCACAAGCAATACCTGGAGCTGGACCCGGATTGGGTGGTGAAGATGGCCGGCGGCCCGCTGTGCGTGGTCGATTGCTTCGCCCTGTTGGACGACGCCAAGATCCGCCGCTATTTCGAGCTGGGCTGCGAGGTCAAGGGCATGGGCCGGGGCCACGTCAAGCGGATCAAGGACGCGGTGCGCCGCGCGTAGCGGGGGAGGCGTGACCATGGCGGCCTGGTTGGGCGTGGACATCGGCGGGACCAACACCCGCGTGGGTTTGGTGGATGACGGCGGCCTGATCGCCGCGCGTGGCTTTCCCACCCGGCCGGCGGCCGGGGTGGGGCCTTGGGCCGAGCGCTTGCGGCAGGAGGCCGCCGAGCTGCGCGGGCCCGACCCCCTGGGCGTGGGCGTGGCCTGCGCCGGCGTGCTGGACATCAAAACCGGCGTGGTTCTGCACGCGCTCAACCTGCCCTTGTTCAACGGCCAGGCCCTGGTGGGGCTGGTTTCGGAGGCGCTGGGCCTGCCGGCGGTGCTGGAAAACGACGCCAACCTCTACGCCCTGGGCGAACAGAGCTTTGGCGCGGGCCAGGGCCACGCCGACCTGGTCTGCCTGACCCTGGGCACGGGCGTGGGCGGCGGGCTGATCATGGACGGTCGGCTGGTGCGCGGGCCGCTGGGCTCGGCCGGCGAGATCGGCCACATCCTGGTTGTCGGTGACGGCCGGCTCTGCGGCTGCGGGGCCCGGGGCTGCCTGGAGGCCTACGCCTCGGCCACGGGCCTGCGGGGCATGCTGGTCGAGGCCCTGGACGCCGGGCGCCAGACGAGCCTGGGCCGCGAGGACTCGGTGGCGGCCATGGGCGCGGCGGCCCTGGCCGGCGACGAGCTGGCGCGGGAGCTGTTCGCCGTGGCCGGGATGGCTTTGGGCCGGGCCTTTGCCGATCTGATTTGCACTTTGGGCCTAGACCTGATAATCCTGGGTGGCGGGGTCTCGCGAAGTTGGGAGATGATGCGCCCGGCGGCCCACGAAGAACTGGCCCGGCGGCTGCGCGTGCTTGATCCGGCCCGGGTGCGGGTGATTGCCGGCGCGCTGGGCGACGACGCGCCGGTGCTGGGCGCGGCGGCCCTGGCCCGCCAACTACTTGCGCGATAACGCCTAATTCTAGCAACGAGGGCAAGACCATAAATGGCCAAGGACGACATCAAACAGATCTTGAAAGAGCCCGACGAGTTCATCACCTTCACCGACAAGGCGGTCAAGTGGGCCCGGGCCAACGCCAAGGCGTTATTCATCGGCGCGGCCGCGGCGGTGCTGCTGATCGGCGCGGGCGTGGGCCTGCGCTCCTACGCCAGCCACCGCGACGCCCAGGCCATGGACAAGCTGGGCCCGGTGATGCTGGTGTATGAAAAATACCTCGGCGGCCAGATCGACGGCCCGGCCCTGCAGACCATGCGGGAGGCCCTGGGCATGATCGCCGACGAATACAGCGCCACGCCGGCCGGCCGCCAGGCCCGCCTGGCCCTGGCCCAGACGCTCTATGGCCAGGGCGAATACGATCAAGCCGCCCAGGAGTTCGCGGCCCTGGGCCAGGATTCCTCGCTGGAGGCCGAGCTTTTGCCCCTGGCCCTGCATGGCCTGGCCCAGAGCCAGGAGGCCCTGGGCAAATACGACGAGGCGCAGAAGAGCTATCAGCGGGCCATCCAGGCGGCCGGGCCCGATCTGGCCGCGCTCTACGCCCTGGACCGGGCCAGGGCCCTGGCCGCCGCCGGCGACCAGGCCGGGGCCATCGCCATCTACGAAAAGGCCCTGCAAGGCGGCCCCGACGACCAAAGCCGCCAGACCATCGTCGCCGCCCTGGCCCGCCTGGGCCACACCGTGGCCGACGCGCGGCCGGCGGCCGACCCGGCCCAGCCCCAGCCGGCCAAATAAGCGCCAAAACGCGGCGATTCGCCGGCGGCGGGAGCGACCCTCCCGGCGCCGGTTTTTTTCGCGCCGGCTCAGAGCCGTTGCATGCTCATGAAGCGCATGTTGCCGGTTCGCAGCATGGCCCAGGCCATGTCCTGGTGGGCCTTGACCGCCTCCTGGAAACGCCACCAGTCGGTGGTTTGGCGCGAACCCGGATCGCGCCAAGTATAGATGTCGGCGACCACCGGGATCTCGCGGCCCAAAAACTCCAGGTTCTGGCCCATCCAGCGGTCCTTGAGGCCGCGCACCTCTTCGTTGACGGCCATGTCCAGCCACAGCTCCGGGTCGTAGCGCGGGATCGCCTGGCCGCCGAAAAACGGCTTTTCGCCCAGGGCGACGTAGCGTTCGATGCGCTCGTCGCTCATGACGTTTTGGTCGTCGCGCTTGCCCATGGCCTGGTTGAGCTCCAGGCGCATGGCCGCCAGGCGGCGGCTGGCCTCTTGCGGGCTCATGGCCGGATCGATCCGGCCCATGAACATGGTCATGACGGCCTCGGCGGCTTCCAGAAAGCGCTGGCGGTTGTCCACCTGGCCGCTGACCATGCGCGGGTCTTGCCAGACGGCGGTGGGCAGATCGGGCAGGTGGCCGGCGTCGGCGTGGCCGATGTTGGGCGAAAGTTTTTCCAGGGGCCCATTCATGGCGTTGAAGGCGTCGAAATAGCCCACGAAGTTTTGGTGGGCCCAGGTGTCGGCAAAGGCGTGGGTGGCCACGCCGATGCGTTGCAAGTCGTCGGTTTGGATAGCGGCGCGCAGCAGCTCCGAGGCGTTTTGGTTGCCTGGGGTGGTGTTTAGCATGTGCAGGCAGCCGTCGAGGCGCATGCAGGCCTCGCTCATGGGCTCGCCGGGCACGAAGTGAAAAATCGGGTAGATGCGCATCAGCCGGTCCTTGGGCTTCAAGATGTCCATGGTCTGGCTGATGTAGTTCTGATAGGCCGACGCCTGGCCCTTGTCGATGTCGAACTGAAACTTGTTGTCGTCGACATATTGGCTGGCGTAGGCGATTTTCAGGGCGTCAGCGGGGGGGTAGCCGGCGGCGGCGGCCACCAGATAGGTCATGTAATAGTGAAACTCCACGTCCATGGGGCATGCTCCCGGGGCAGGCGCGGTTTGCTGGGGCGCGGCCGGCCGCGGCCGGCGCGGGTGGCGCGGGCGTCATCAAACCTCCTTTCCGGGCGCGGGGCCCTGGCCTGGGCGTCGAGGGCCGGCGCGGGGCGGCCCTAGCGGTCGCAGGTCGATCGCCTAATACATTCTAGGCCGTTGGCGTTGGCGAAATCCTTGAAAATCGGCGCGGCGGCCAGGTTGCCGGCGAAAAGTTCGCGCAGCAAAAAGAGTATCAGGCGGTCTTTTTCGGCGGCGGGCATGACCATGGCGCCCTCGATGCCCTCGATGCCGCAGGATTGCTCGCCGTATTCGCCGTTGTCAAAACCCTCGATGATCACGTCGCCGTTTTGCTCGACGCCGGCCCAGATGGTCACGAACCGCACTTCGTCGCGGTCGCCGACCCGGCCGTCGAAAAGCTTGATGGTCAGCCGACCCTTGCCGTCGCGTTGCAGGGGAAACCAGTGGACGTCTTTTTTGCTCATGAGCGCGCTCCGTTTTTTGTGGCCGTGCCTGGTTGTCGCTGCCTTCAAAGCATAGCACAAGCGCCGCGCTTTTGGCCCCGGCCGGCCGCTTTGGCCGCGCCAAGGGCCAAAGGATGTTAAAATAAAAACGCATCGACGAAAAAACGCGGCGGAGCGGCGATGAACATCAAAAAACGGGCCGAGGAACTGCTGGGGGCCAAGATCGCCGGTCCGCGCATCGTGCGCGACACCAGCGAGTTTTTGCGCATCGACCGGGGCGACGTGCTGGAGCTGGAAGGCCGGCTGTTTGTGATCAAGGGCGTGATGTTCGAGGGCCGCTTCGGCCTGGACGACGAGCCCAAGCCCTGGGTCAAGACGGGCCTGGACCTGGAAGACGGCGCGCCAAAGGTGCTCAAGCTGGTTTTTTTCGAGGAGTTCGACCTGCACCTGGGCGGCACGGTGATCCGCCGCTATCGCAGCCCGGCCAAGGAGGCCAGGGTGCTGGAGATCGTGCGCGATCATCCGTTGTTCATGCACGGCCAGACCCTGCGTGACGCCGCCGGCAACCCCGTGCGGGTCATCGAGCGCATCAGCGGCAAGCCTCTGTTCATCGACCTGGAGCCGCTGGGCCTGAGCCATCGCCAATACACCCAGCGCCATCTGCGCGGCGTGCTGGCAAAGGCCGTCGAGAGCATCCGGGCCATCAAGTTTTTGCACGACCAGGCCCAGCGCCACGGCGACATCAGGCGCGATCACATCTTTGTCGAAAACGACACCGGCCTGTGGCGCTGGATCGACTTCGACTACAACTACGACCAGATGGCCAACCCTTTCGGCCTGGACCTGTTTGGCCTGGGCAACGTCTTGTGCCACCTGATCGGCGCGGGCATCCCCACCAGCCAGTCGCTGGCCCAGAGCGATCCCCAGGCCCTGGCCCGCCTCGACGAGGGCGACATGTCGCTGGTGCTGCCCCACCGGGTGTTCAACCTGCGCAAGGTTTACCCCCACATCCCCGAGGAACTCAACCGCGTGCTCATGCATTTCACCTCGTCCACGCCGGTGTTTTACGAGCGGGTCGACGAACTGCTCGACGAACTCTTGCCGGCCATGGAGAGCCTGCCGCCGGCCACGGAGGAAGCCCAATGCCCCACGGACCGACCGTATTGATCTGGAACCGCCTGCTGCTGGGCGTCGACGATTCGGAAAAGAGCCTGGCGGCGGTCAACTACGTGGCCGCGGTGCTGGGCGGCTCCAGCAATTGCCAGATCCGCATCGTCTCCATCCACCAACCGCTCAACCCCGACAACCACCCCGACGAGGCGGCGCGCAACGACCGCGACGCCCGCGACGTGGCCGCGCGCCAGGCCATGCTCAAAAACGCCCGCGCCACGTTGCAGGAGGCCGGCATCCCGGCCGAAAACATCTCGTGCGAGCTGATCGCCGCCAGCGGCCAGACCGTGGGCGAGGCCCTGATGGGCTATCAGAAGCGCCACGGCTTCGGCACGGTGGTGGTGGGCCGGCGCGGCCTGAGCAAGACCGAGGAATTTCTGTTCGGCTCGGTCTCGGCGGCGGCGGTGCACCAGGCCCAGGACTGCTGCATCTGGGTGGTCGGCTGAAAAATAGCCACGACAAAACTTTGGCGTGGATGTCCGTCTCGTGCTTGCATCGTGTTAACGGCTTGGTATAATTCGAGTTTCATCGTCTTTGGTTGACGGAGCCGTCAAGGTCGGCGACGCCAGGCGCGGCTTTTGCGGCAAGCGTGATCCTCATGGTTTTGGTTCTTTCTGACGTGTTCGGGGCGATAAGCGAATGTTCATCACGCCGTGACCCAGGAAAGGATAGCGCCATGAGCAAATCGATATTCCATTTCGGCAGCGCAACCGCGGTGTTTGATGCTCTTTCGGGCTTGGGGGTCGGCTTGATCGCTGGCGCTCTGCCAACCAAAGACGATGAAAGCCCTTCTCCGCCTCATGCCGCGCAGGTCGGGACGCTTCACGGGCGCCGACGCCGCTGAGGGAAAAAGCATCGGCTGGAAAATGGGTCGGTTGAAAAAATAGCCACAATACGCGCGTGGCCGCGCCAAGCGCCGCCGGTTGTGCTATCTTGACCACAGGCGGCGCCTGGGCTCTTTCGCGCCGCTTCAACGCCTGCTCACACCGAGAGCCCCCATGGATTGGACCGCACCCAGGCTTGTCGCCGGCCTGGCCGTGATCATCGTGCTTTTTGCCGCCCACCTGCACCTGTGGGCCCTGCATCGCCGCGCCCATCTGGCCCTATGGACGGCCGCCTGGGGCCTGGCCCTGGCCCGCTATGGCCTTTTGGCCCTGCTGCCCGACTCCCTCGATGTCGAAACCTCGCCGGCCTTCGTGGCCTACATCGTCACCTTCGCGGCAGTCTGCCTGCTGCTGACGGCCGGCAACTATCTGCTGGTCGGCCGGCGGCCGCCCTGGCGGCTGGCCGCTCTGGTGGCGGCGGCCTACCTGTGGGTGCTGGCCACCAAGCCCCTGGGCCTGGCTTTCGAGTGGCGCACCTTGCCGCCCTATCTCAGCCTGGGCCTGGTGCTGTTCCTGGGCGGTCGGGTGCTGATCATGGCCCGGGAGCTTGACCGCCTCACCCGCTGGAGCGCCGGCCTGGCCCTGTTCGCCGCGGCGGTGGCCCTGGCCTTGTTCGCCCCGTGGGTGATGGGCAACCCCTGGTTCGCCCAGTGGGGTTGGGTCAGCTCGGGGCTTTTGATGTCGTGGGTTGGCGTCAGCTTGCTGATGCTGCATTTTCAGCAGCAAAACAACCTGTTGCGCCGGGCCGAGACCGACTTGGCCCAGACGGCCGGGCTTTATCGTTCGCTGGCCGACACCATGGCCGAAGGCATGCTGGTCTTTGACCACGACGAGGTGATCACCTACGTCAACCCGCGCCTGTGCCAGATCTTCGGCCGCGCGCCCCAGGCCATGTTGGGGGGCCATGTGGAGGCGCTTTTTGGGCCGGCCAACATGGACGAGCGCTCGTGGCAGGCCTTCACCGCCTTGCGCGAGGGCCGGGGCCGCGACGCCAAGCCGCTGGAAATAGAACGCTTTGCGCGCGATGACGGCGTGGGCCTGGGCCTGCGGATTTTGGCCGGGGCCCTGCGCGACGGCACGGGGCGTTTTCGGGGCATGGTGCTTTTGGTCTCGGACGTCACCGCGCGGCTGCGCCTCGACGGCGAGCTGGCGCAAAACCGCGCCCTGTTGCAGTCGATCCTGGAGGCCATGGACGACGCGGTCTATTCGGTGGCCGTGGCCGACGCCCAGAGCGTGCACTTCAACAAGGCCGCCGAACGCCTGCTGGGCTTCGAGCCAGGCCGGCCGGCCCACAACGCCCAACGCCCCATCCTGGCCATCCACCCCGACGACCGCCATCTGGCCCAGGCCAAACTGCGACGCCTGGCCGAAAATGGCGGCGGACAGTGGGAATACCGCGTCGTGCGGCCCGACGGCCAGACGCGGTGGGTCCGCGACCGGGCCCGCCTGGCCCGCGACGCCCAGGGTCGGCCCCTGCGCGCGGTCTCGGTGCTGGTCGACATCACCGAGCGCCTGGAAGACCAGCGCCAGATAGAAGAGCGCCGCCACTTTTTCCAGGCCCTCTACGAGCAATCCATGAACCCCATCGTCATCCTCGACGATCAACGCCGCGTCATCGAGGCCAACCCGGCCGCCCAGCAGTATTTCGGCTATGGCCCCGACGAGATCGTCGGCCTGTCCACGGCCGTGGCCCACCTCGACCAGGCCATGTTCGCCGATTTCGCTCGCGAGGCCCACGCCCAGGTGGCCGCCAGCGGGGCCTGGCGCGGCGAATGGCCCCTGCGGGCCAGGGACGGGCGGCTGCTGCACGTGGAGATGGCCGTCTCGGTGCTGGAGCAGGACGAACAGGGCCGGCCCAAGACGCTCATGGCCATCATGCACGACACCACCCAGCGCAAGCTCTACGAACAAAAGATCAACGCCGCGCTGGAGGAAAAAGAAGTGCTCCTGCGCGAGATCCACCACCGGGTCAAAAACAACATGCAGGTCATCCAGAGCCTGATCTGGATGCAGGCCAGCCAGCTCGACGACGACGGCCTGCGGCGGTTGTTCTCGGAGGTGGAGCGGCGCATCTCGGCCATGGCCCTGATCCACGAGACGCTTTATCAATCCGACAACCTGGCCCACCTGGACCTGCAACAATACATCCAGCTCCTCTGCCAGGGCCTGACCGGCCTGTTCGAGGGCCCGGCGGCCCATATCGCCTGGGATATCGATTGCCAGGCCATCCGCCTGGACCTGGACAAGGCCGTCTCGGTGGGCCTGGTGCTCAACGAACTGGTCACCAACGCCCTCAAGCACGCCTTTGACCAGCGGGGCGGCACGGTGGCCATCAGCGCCGGCCAGGGCGTCGACGGCCGCATCGCCATCCGCGTGGCCGATGACGGCCGCGGCCTGCCGCCCGGGCAGGACGGCGCGGGCGGCCGTTCGCTGGGCCTGTTTCTGGTGCGCGGCCTGGTGCAACGTCAGCTCAAGGGCGAGTTGGAGATAACAACCGGCCCCGGCGTCGAGTTCGTCATTCGTTTCGCCGCCGGTCAGGCCCAGGAGCAGCCATGACGCCGCCGGCCAAGGCCTCGCTGCTGATCGTCGAGGATGAATTCATCGTGGCCCAGCACCTGCGGGCCAGCCTGGAGTCGATGGGCTACGAGGTGGCGGGCCTGGCCGACAGCGCCGCCGAGGCCGTGGAGCTGGCCGAGCGGCTGCGGCCCGACCTGGTGCTGATGGATATCTTTCTGGCCGGGCCCAGCGACGGCATTGAGGCGGCCATGACCATCCGCCGGCGGCTGGGCCGGCCGGTGGTCTTCCTCACCGCCCAGCTCGATGACGACATTATCCCGCGCGCCGCCGCGGCCCAGCCCCATGGCTACCTGAACAAGCCCTTCAAGATAAAAGAAGTGCAGGCCGTGGTCGAAACGGCCCTGCACAAGGCGGCCATGGAGGCCGAACTGGCCGCCGGCCAAGAGCGCTTGCGCCTGATCCTCGACGCCACCAGCGATGGGGCCTGGGACTGCGATCTGCGCGCCGACAGGGTCTTCCTCAGCGAAAAAGGCCTGGCCCTGCTGGGCCGCGATGGCCAGGATCCACATGACCTGGCGGCGTGGCTGGGGCTGGTCCACCCCGACGACCTGCCGTCGCTGGAGGCCGTGGCCCAGGCGCTACGCCAGGACGCCCCGACCCTGGACGTTCAGCTGCGCCTGCTGGGGGCCGATGGCCAGTGGCGCTTTTTGCACTGTCGGGGCCGGGCCGTGGCTTGGCGCGCCGACGGCGCGGCCGGCCGCGTGGTCGGCACCCTGACCGACATCACCGCCCAAAAGGCCGACCAGGCCGAGTTGGCCGAGGCCAGGGAACGCTTCATGCATCTGGCCCGCTTCACCTCCGACGCGTTGCTTTTGATCCACGACGGCAAGATAGTCCACTTCAATCCGGCCCACGGCCAGAGCCTGGGCTACGGGGCCGCGGACCTGGAGGGCGTGGAGTTCACGCGCCTGCTGGCCCCTCACGACCGCCGGCGCGTGGGCGGCTATCACCGTCGTCGCCTGGCCGGCGAAAGCGCGCCCGAGGAGTTCGTCGCCGATATCGTCGACGTCGACGGCCAGATCAAACCCATGAGCCTGCGTTCGCAACTGGCGCGCCACCAGGGCCGCCAACTGGTGCTGACGGCCATGCGCCCGCTCAAGGGCCACGACGCCGAGACCGCCGACAGCAACGGCCTGACCGGCGCCGTCCTCGACAACCTGCCCGTGGGCCTGGCCGTTTTCGCCCTCGACAGCGGCCTTTGCATCTACATGAACGACAACTACGGCCGGGTGGTGGGCTGGCCCAAGGCCGAGCTGCCCTCGGTGAGCAAGATCCTTGGTCGGCTGTTCCCCGACCGGGAAGAACGGCGCAAGCGCCTGGCCGACGTGCGGCCCGGCCCGGCCAGCGACGGCCGCCAGAAGCGCCAGTGGAACAACATCGCCGTGCAAACCCGCGACCACGGCCGGCGCTACATCTCCACCATGAGCATCGCCGTGCCCGACCACGGCGTGATCATCAGCACCGTCTGGGACGTCGACAGCCAGCGCCGCGCCGAGCGGGCCCTGGCCGCCAGCGAGGAAAAATATCGTCAGTTGGTGGAAAACGCCGGCGAGGCCATCGTCATCGTCCAGGACGGGGCCGTCCGCCTGGCCAACCCCAGCGCGGCGCGATTTTTCGGCCTGCCGCCAGCCGAACTGGCCGGCCAGAACATCGCCGGACTGATCCACCCCGACGACCGCGCCAAGGCCCTGGCCCTCTACGCCCAGCACCAAAGCGCGGCCGCGCCGCCCGCGGCCGGGCCGCATCGCATGCTGCGCCGGGATCTGGGGCCGGGCTGGGTCGAAAGCCGCGTGGCCCCGGTGGAGTGGGAGGGCCGGCCGGCCGTGCTGGCCTGCCTGACCGACGTCACCGAGGCCGTCCAGGCCCAGGAGTCGCTGAAAGAGCGCAACGAGACCCTCCAGGCGATGATCAACGCCTCGCCCTTGGCCGTGATCGGACTCAACCATCGGGGCGAGGTGGTCTTGTGGAGCGGCGCGGCCCAGGCCATGTTCGGCTGGGACGCCGAGGAAGTCCTGGGCCGCTTCAACCCGCTGGCCGCCCCCCAAGAGCGAGCCGAATTCGAGCGACACCTGGCCCGGGCCAGGGACGGCCGACAGGCCCTGCATCTGGAGATGACCTGTAAGGCCAAGGACGGGCGGCCCGTGGACATGACCGTGCACGTGGCCCCGGTGCGCGGCTCCGACGGCCGCGCCGGCTCGCTGCTGTGCCTGGTCGAGGACGTCAGCGAGCGGCGGCGGCAAGAGCGGGTCTGGGCGCGCCTCGAGGAGCACCTCAGCCAAAACCGCCGCCTGGAGGCCGTGGGGGTTCTGGCCTCGGGCGTGGCCCACGAGTTCAACAATATCCTGGCGGCGATCATCGGCTATGGCGAACTGGCCAAGGAAGATCTGCAAGAGGGCCGGATCGACTCGCCCTTGCATTTTCTGGACAACCAGATGAAGGCCGCCGAGCGTGGCCGCGAACTGGTGCGCCAGATCCTGGCCTTCAGCCGTCACGGCAGCGGCCGCCGCCGCCGGGTGGACCTGGCCCCGGTCCTGGCCCAGCAGGTCAGGCTGTTGCGGGCGGTGGTCCCGGCCAACGTGGCCCTGCGCGCCGAATTGTGCGAAGGCCCCTTGTCGGCCGAGGCCGACCCGGCCCAGATCCAGCAGGTTTTGCTGAACCTGACCACCAACGCCGTCGAGGCCTTTGACGGCGGCGACGGTTCGATCATCTTCCAGACCGACGTGGCGGCCTTCGACGAGGCCGACGCCGCCGCGCCGCCGGGCCTGGCCCCGGGCCGCTACCTGCGCCTGCGCGTGGACGACGACGGGCCCGGCATGCCCCAAGGCGTGCTGGAGCGGGCCTGCGAGCCCTTTTACACCACCAAGAAACAAAATCGCAACGCGGGCTTGGGCCTGGCCGAGGCCCACGGCGTGATCAGCGCCCATGGCGGCCGCCTGATTTTGCATTCGCGCCTGGAGCGCGGTTCGCGGGTGGAGGCCTTCATTCCTCTGTGCGACAAACCCCTGCCCGCCGCCACCGAGCCAGGCCCGGCCCCGGACCAGGGCTGCGCGCGGATCTTGTTTGTCGACGACGAACGCAGCCTGGTGGAGATCGCCCAGCGCCTGCTGACCAACATGGGCCACCGCGTCGAGGCCTTTGGCGACGCGCGCCTGGCCCTGCAGGCCTTTGTCGACGACCCCCAGGCCTACGACTTGCTCATCAGCGACCAGAGCATGCCCCACCTCAGTGGCCTGGAGCTGGCCGCCCGGGTCACCGCCCTCCGGCCGGGGCTGCCGGTGATCATCTGCACCGGCCACGGCCAGCAGCTCACGCCCCAGAGCCTGGCCCGGGCCGGCGTGGGCCAGTTGCTCTACAAGCCCGTGGACAAGCGCGAACTGGCCGCGGCCATCGGCCGGGCCATGGCCGGCCGCGCCGCGCCGCTCAGCACGACTGGCCCTCTGCCATCTTGAAGGCCCTGAACAGCACGCCGCCCTGGATCATGCTGGCCCCTTGGGCGGCGGCGTCGAGGATGTCGGAGTCGGCCCAGCCCAGGGCGCGCAGGCCGTCCACGTCGGCCTGCTCCACCGCCTCGGGGCTCTTGCAGGCCTTGAGCACGAACAGCAGCATGGCCTTGTCTTTTTCGTCCAGGGGCGCGGTGGTGGGGTCGGCCAGGATCGCGCCCAGTTGATCGTCGCTGATCACGCCCACGGTTTTGAGGATCTGGGCGTTGAACGAGATGCAATAGTCAAAGCCCAACTCCTCGGAAACCAGCATGCGGATCAGGGCCATCAACGCCGGCTTGAGGGTGGGGTGTTTCATGTAGTAGCCGATGATCTGCTTGTTGATCGACTGCAACGCCGGGCTGGCCGACCACATCTGGAACGGCTGGGGCACCGTGCCGATGGTCTTGGTGAACATCTCGTAGTTGGCTTTGACTTCGCCCTGGGCCTGGTCCACCGGCACGATTTTCAAAAGAGGCATGGTTTTCTCCCGTGAGTTGGGGTTGATCGCGCGTGGCGACGGACGCCGCGCGTTTTTTTCAGCATAAAGCGGCCGTGCCGGCCGGTCAACGGCCCGGCGTTGGCCCCTGGCCGTGGGCCCGCGCCTTGGGCTACAATGCCGGCAAAGCCCGTGAACGCCCGCGTCAAAAACAAGGAGAAACCATGGCCCGCCGCATTATCGACCTGGCCGTCTGCCTCGAGCCAGACCTGCCCAGCGACCCGCCGATGATGATCCCCCGCATCGACTACTTCGACCATCAGGCCGGCGCGGTCCAGATGCAAGAGTTTTTCCCCGGCCTCCGGCCCGAGGATCTGCCCGGCGGCCTGGGCTGGGCCGTGGAGTCGGTCAGCCTGGGCACGCACAGTGGCACCCACCTGGACGCGCCGTTTCATTATCACCCGACCATGGACGGCGGCCGCCCGGCCCTGACCATCGACCAGGTGCCCCTGGAATGGTGCCTGGCCGACGGCGTGCTGTTGGATTTCAGCGACCGACCGGCCGGTTACGGCCTGAGCGCCGCCGACGTGGCGGCCGAGCTGGAGCGCATCGGCTACAAGTTGAAGCCCATGGACATCGTGCTGCTGCGCAGCGGGGCCGCCGCCGCCTGGGGCCGGCCGGAGTATCTGGTCAGCGGCTGCGGCATGAGCGCCGAGGCCACCAACTATATCCTCGACCACGGCGTCAAGGTGGTGGGCACCGACGGCTGGAGCTGGGACCGGCCCTTGCCCTTCCAGGCCGCCGATTTCGCCCGCGCCAAGGACGCCTCGCTGATCTGGGAGGCCCACTTCGCCGGCATCCAGCGGGGTTATTGCCACATGGAAAAGCTGGCCAACCTGGCGGCCATCCCCCGGCCGTTCGGTTTTACGGTGGCCTGTTTTCCGATCAAGATCAAAAACGCCTCGGCCGGTTGGTGCCGGCCGGTGGCCATCGTCGAGGATTGAGCGGGAGGGCGTTGACAACGGCTGGTTGGTGATTAACTTTTCTTTTAGCGGCAAACCGTCAGCGGAGGATATCATCCAGCCATGAGTCAGCCAGCCTATGTTCACGGATATTCCGCCGTCGAGGCCGCCCGTTTGGCCGATCAGGCCCAGACCCTGGCGGCCATTTTGCATGAGGGAGTGCGCTATCCGGCCGGGGCCATGGTCCTGGAGGCCGGCTGCGGCGTGGGGGCCCAGACCGCGCGCCTGGCCGCGGCCAGCCCGGAGGCCCGTTTCGTCTCGGTGGACATCTCGGCCGACTCGCTGGCCCAGGCCCGCCGGGCCGTGGCCGAGGCCGGCCTGGGCAACGTGACGTTCATGCGGGCCAATCTGCTCAACCCGCCCTTTGCCGATGAGTCGTTCGACCACGTTTTCGTCTGCTTCGTGCTCGAGCACCTGGCCGAGCCCTTGGCCGTGCTGCGCCGCCTGCGCCGTCTGCTGCGGCCCGGCGGCCAGATCACCGTCATCGAGGGCGACCACGGCTCGTGCTATTTTCACCCCGAAAGCGCCGAGGCCATGGCTGTCTGGCGCTGCCTGATCCAGGCCCAGGCGGCCATGGGCGGCGATTCGCTGATCGGCCGGCGGCTGCATCCGCTGCTGGTCGCCGCCGGTTTCAACGACGTGCGCGTGCGGCCCGCGCCGATCTACGCCGACGACAGCCTGCCCCACATGGTCGAGGGCTTCACGCGGCGCACGATCATGGCCATGGTCGCCGGCGTGGAGGGCCAGGCCAAGGCCATGGGGCTCATCGACGACGACGCCTGGCGTCGGGGCATGACCGCCCTGGGCCGCGCCGCCGAGCCGGGCGGCGTGTTCAACTACAGCTTTTTCCGAGCCACGGCCTACAGATAGGCCACGGCCCCTGGAGCGCATGCAACCATGAACACCCTCAAGACCGCGTTGTTTTTGGGCTTGCTGACCGGCGTGTTGGTGGCCATCGGCGGCCTGGTCGGCGGCCGGACGGGCATGATCGTGGCCTTGGTCTTGGCCGGGGCCATGAATTTCTTTTCGTATTGGTATTCGGACAAGATCGTCCTGCGGGCCTACCGCGCCCAGGTTCTGGAGCGACACGAGGCCCCGGCGCTCTACGACATGGTCGACGAGCTGCGCCAAAACGCCGGCCTGCCCATGCCCCGCGTGGCCCTGATCCCCGACCCCACGCCCAACGCCTTCGCCACCGGCCGCGATCCGGCCCACGCCGTGGTCGCCGTGACCCAGGGCATCGTCGATCTGCTCTCGCCCCGCGAACTGCGCGGCGTGCTGGCCCACGAGCTGGGCCACGTGCAAGACCGCGACATCCTGGTCAGCTCGGTGGCGGCCACGGTGGCCGGGGCGGTGATGGTCTTGGCCGACATGGCCCGCTGGGCCATGATCTTCGGCGGCGGCCGGGGCGACGAGGAGGGCGAGGGCGGCGGCGGGATCGTGGGCCTTTTGGTCATGAGCATCCTGGCCCCGCTGGCGGCCATGCTCATCCAGATGGCCATCAGCCGGGGCCGCGAATACCTGGCCGACAGCGAAGGGGCCCAGATCTGCGGCGACCCCGAGGCCCTGGCCAGCGCCCTGGCCAAGCTGCAAAACGCCAATCAGCGCCAGCCCATGGAGAGCGCCCGGCCCCAGACGGCCCACATGTTCATCGTCAACCCCCTGGCCGGCCGCTCCATGGCCAGCCTGTTCTCCACCCATCCGCCCATGGAAGAGCGCATCGCCCGGCTGCGGGCCATGGCTCCGGGGCGCCCGGCCGCGCCGCCCCAGCGGCCCGTCAGCTTCAGCCCGCCGCCGCCACCGCCGCCGCCCGGCCCCGCCGCCGACGGCGGCCGTCGCGGCAAGATCGACTGGAGCTAGCCGCCGGTGAGCACAAGCAAGCGCTTTGGCGCGGCCTTGGGCCTGGTGCTGACGTTTTTGCTCTGCGCCGTCTGGCCGGCCCCGGCCCAGGAGCGGGCCCAGAGCCCGGTGGTGCTGGCGGTCAAAAAGGCCGGCCCGGCGGTGGTCAACATTTCGACCAAGGGCGTGACGCGGCGCGCCTTTTCCACGGGCGATCCGATGCTCGACCGCTTTTTCGCCGACATGTTTCAGCCCATGGTCCGCGAAAGCACCACCCTGGGCAGCGGCGTGATCGTCGACGGCAAGCGTGGCTTGATCGTCACCAACAACCATGTCGTGGAAAACGCCGAGCGGATCAAGGTGCAGTTGGCCGATCGGCGGGTGTTCGCCGCCCGGCTGCTGGGCCAGGACGCGGCCAGCGACCTGGCGCTTTTGGGCGTCGAGGGCGCGGCCGATCTGCCCCAGGCCGAGCTGGCCGCCGCTGACGACCTGCTCATCGGCGAGACGGTGGTGGCCATCGGCAACCCCTTTGGCCTGCAACACACCGTCACCGCCGGCGTGCTCAGCGCCGTGGGCCGGCGGGTGCGCGTGGGGCCCAATCAATGGATGACCGGCCTGTTGCAGACCGACGCCAGCATCAACCCCGGCAACTCGGGCGGGCCGCTGGTCAACGCCGACGGCCGGGTGATCGGGGTCAACACGGCCATTTTTCAGCAGGCCCAGGGCATTGGCTTTGCCGTGCCGGCCGGCCGCGTGCGCCGGGTGATGGCTGCCCTGTTGCGCGGCGGGCCGCCGCCGCCGCTGTGGCTGGGCCTGGAGGCCCAGGATCTGACGCCGCGCCTGGCCCAGGCCTTTGGCGTGGAGTTGGAGGGCGGCCTGCTGGTGCTGGGCGCGCGGCCGGGCTCGCCGGCGCAAGGGGCCGGCCTGACGCGTGGGGCGATCATCGTGGCCATCGACGGCCAGCCCGTCGAGAGCGCGGCCCATTTTGAGGAGTTGCTGGATCAGGCCGAGCCGGGCCGGCCGCTGGCGCTGGAGCTGATCGAAAACGGCCGGCGGACGACGCGTCAGGCCGCGCCCGTGGCGATCGGCGATCAAGAGGCCCAAGACCTGGCCTGGCGACGCCTGGGCCTACGCGTGACCGCATCCGGCGCGGGCAAAAACGCGCCGGTGATCATCCGCGACGTGCGGCCCGCTTCGCCGGCCGAGGCGGCCGGTCTGCGACCCGGCGACCTGATCCACGACGTCTGCGGCCGGCCCACCGCCAGCGTCCGCCAGTTCGCCCACGCCGCCGCCCGCTGTCGCTTCGAGGCCGCGCCCATCCTCACCGCCCAACGCGGTCGGCTGCGCCAGGCCCTGCAACTGAGCATCTAGGCATAACAACGCGGCGCGGCCAAGCGGCGCCTCAACGCCCCTGGCCGCGCTTGATCACTTCACGCTCGACCTTCCGCCGCCAGGCGTGGCCGACCAGGCCGACGCCCGTGCCCAGCGGCGCCCACCAAAACCACAAGCAGCGCGCGCCTGTAAGCAGATTGATGGCCAGGCACGCGCCGTTGACCAGCACGAAAACGCCGACGCGTTTGTGGATGGCCAGCCGGGCGTCAACCACGGCGGCGGCCTCTTTTCGCGTCCGCGCGCGGCATGGCGCGAAGGGCGGCGGCCGTTGGCGCGATCTATTGGATGCGGCGCAGGTATTCGTGGACGGGCAGCAGGGCGTCCAACTCCTCGGGCTGGCTGGGCCTGATCTTGGCGATCCAGCCCTGGCCGTAGGGGTCGGCGTTGAGGGGCGAGGGGTCTTGGTCCAGGGCCGCGTTGACCTCGACGACCACGCCGCTGAGGGGCGCGATCAGGTCGCTGACGCTCTTGGCGCTTTCGATGGCCCCCATCTCGCGGCCGGCCTCCACCGCGTCGTCGGGCTGGGGCAGGTCGATGTAGACGACCTTGCCCAGTTGATCCTGGGCGAAGTCGCTGACGCCGATCAGGGCCAGGCCATCCTCCAGGCGGCGCACCCACAGGTGCTCGGGGTGATAGAGCAGATCGGGCGGGAAGTTGAGTTTGTTCATTGTTCGCTCCTATGGCGGCCCTGCTTGCGCCACAGCCAGATCAAGGCGACGACGCCGGCCAGGGCCAGGCAACCGGCGAAGAATGCCGTGGGCGTCACCGCGCCGCAAATGGGCTCGCCGCGAAAATCGCCGCGAAATTGTTCGATGATGATGCGGGCCACGGCGTGCAGCACGGCGTAGCTGAAAAAGATTTGGCCATAAAAACGCCGCCTGGGCCACAGCCAGATCAGCGCGCCAAAAATCAAAAGCAGCGCCGCCGAGGTGTAGAGCTGGGTGGGGTGCAGCTCCACGCCGCGGGGGGCCAGACTGTGGGGGTCGGTGAAGACCACCGCGCAGGCCCCGCCGGGCCAGGGCAGGCCGTGGCAGCAGCCGGCCAGAAAGCAGCCCACCCGGCCGATGGCCTGGCCGATGGCCAAGGCCGGCGCGCCGATGTCCAAAAGGCGCGGCAACGGCAGATGGTAATGCCTGGCCAGCACGATCGCCGTCGGCAGGCCCACGGCCAGGCAGCCGTAAAAGACCAGCCCGCCTTCCCAAAAAAAGAAAAAATAATACCACGGCAGATGGGAGAGGCTCTCCCACTCGATGAGGTAGTAAAACGCCCGCGCGCCCAATAGCCCGGCCAGGGCCGTGGCGACGCCCACGTTGACGCAGGCGTCCAGGTCCAGGCCGTCGCGCCGCACGAAGCGCACGCCCACCCACATGGCCACCGCCGTGCCCAGGGCCACCATCAGGCCATAGCCATAAAGGGTGATCGGCCCCAGTTGCAAAAGGATCGGCCGCACTAGATCTTGCCCCGCAGCAGCAGCCAGCCCAGCAGCACGCCGCCGATGGTGATGGCCGAGTCGGCCACGTTGAAGGCCGGCCAGTGATACTGCTGCCAGTGGGCCAGGATAAAATCGACCACCTGGCCCAGACGCAGCCGGTCGATCAGATTGCCCAGCGCCCCGCCGCAGATCAGCGCCAGGGCCCAGAAGCCCAGCCGCCCCCGGCCCCACGGCCCCACGGCCAGCCACAGGCACAGGCCAAGCGCCGCCACGCTCACCGCCACCAGCAGCCAGCGGCCGCCAGGCATTTGCGAAAAAACGCCGAACGACGCCCCCCGGTTGTGGACCAGCACGAAGTCCAGGTAGCCGGGGATCAGCTCCAGGCCGCCGGCCGGCAGCCAGGCCACGATCATGGCCTTGGTCAGTTGGTCGAGCCCGGCCACGGCCAGGGCGATGAGCAGAAAACGGCCCAGCTTGCCCGTCATGGGGCCTAGGCTCCGTCGGCGGCCAGGCCGACCTGGCGCACCACCGCCGCGCAGCGCTCGCACAGCTCGGGCAGGTCGGGCAATTGCCCCACGCTTTCCAGCCTGGTCCAGCAGCGGGCGCACTTTTGGTGGCCGCTGGGCGTCACGCCGATGAGCAGGCCCGGCGTCTCCTCGCTTTTCAGCGTGGGGTTGGCCAGGGCCGGGGCCAGCTCAAGCTGGCTGACCATGGTGATCTCTTGCAGCACGGCGGCGTTTTCGGCGATGAAGTCGGCCAGATCGCCCTCGGCGGCCAGGGTCAGCTTGGCCTCCAGGCTGTTGCCGACGATTTTATCCTTGCGCGCCAGGTCCATGGCCTTGTTCACCGCCCCGCGCAACTCCAGCAGCCTGGCCCAGCGGCCGGCCAACTCGGCGTCCAGCAGCGCGGCCTCGACCTGGGGCAGGGCGGCCATGTGCACGCTCTGGCCCATGTCCTTGGCCCCGGGCAGGTAGTCCCAGACCTCCTCGGCCGTAAACGACAGAATCGGCGCGGCCAGACGGACCATGGCCGAAAGGGTGTGATACAGCACCGTCTGGGCCGCCCGCCGGGCCGGATCGTCGGGCGCGCAGGTGTAGAGCCGGTCCTTGAGCACATCCAGATAAAAACCCGACAGATCGACCACGCAGTAGTTGTGCAGGCCGTGGAAGCAGGCGTGGAAGGCGAAGTCCTCGTAGCCCTTGCGCACCCGGCCGATGAGCTCCTGCAGGCGATGGAGCATCAGGCGGTCCATCTGGCCCATTTGGTCGGGCGCCACGGCGTGGGCCTGGGGGTCGAAGTCGTGGAGATTGCCCAGCATGAAGCGCATGGTGTTGCGGATGCGGCGGTAGGCCTCGGCCAACTGCTTGAGGATGTCGTTGCTGAGGCGAATATCGACGGTGTAGTCCTCGGCGGCCACCCACAGGCGCAGGATCTCCGCGCCGTATTGGTCGATGACCTTTTGCGGGGCGATGACGTTGCCCAGGCTCTTGGACATCTTGCGGCCGTCGCCGTCGACCACGAAACCGTGGGTCAGCACCTGACGGTAGGGGGCCGCGCCACGGGTGGCCATGGCGCACAGCAGCGAGCTGTGGAACCAGCCCCGGTGCTGGTCGCTGCCCTCCAGATACATGTCGGCCGGCCAGGTCAACTGGGGATGGGCCTCCAGCACGGCGGCCTGCGAGCAGCCCGAGTCGAACCAGACGTCGAGGATGTCGTTGTCCTTGGCCAGATCGTGACCGCCGCAGATGGGGCAGACGGCCAGCTCGCCCAGGATTTCGGCCACCGAGCGGGTGAACCAGGCGTCGGCGCCCTCGGCCTCGAAGGCCGCCACGACCTTTTGGGCCATCTCGGGGGTGAGCACGGTCTCGCCGCAGCCCTGGCAGCGGAAGACCGTGATCGGCACGCCCCACGAACGCTGGCGGCTGATGCACCAGTCGGGGCGGTTTTCGATCATGCCGTGGATGCGTTCGCGGCCCCAGGCCGGCACCCAGCGCACGTCGTTCTGG
This sequence comes from Desulfarculus baarsii DSM 2075, assembly GCF_000143965.1. Classification (GTDB taxonomy): domain Bacteria; phylum Desulfobacterota; class Desulfarculia; order Desulfarculales; family Desulfarculaceae; genus Desulfarculus; species Desulfarculus baarsii. Next base: position 470,631 of record NC_014365.1, read on the forward strand.
ATGGCCTTCAGCGAGCGGGCGCGCAGGTCGTTTTCTTCCATCGAGATGAACCACTGGGGCGTGGCCCGGAAGATCACCGGCTGCTTGCAGCGCCAGCAGCAAGGATAGGAATGGCTGATCTCCTCGACGGCCAACAACGCCCCGGCCTCGCGCAGGGCCGCGATAATCGCCTCGTTGGCCTCGAAGACGTTTTGGCCCTCGAAAGGCGCGGCCTCGGCGGTGAAACGGCCGTCGTCGTCCACCGGCGCGAAGGGCTCCAGGCCATAGCGGCGGCCGGTGTCATAGTCCTCGCGGCCGTGGCCGGGGGCGGTGTGCACCAGGCCCGTGCCGGCCTCCAGGGTGACGTAGTCGGCCAGCACGCCCACCGAGAGGCGGTCGTAGAGGGGGTGCTTGGCCTTTTTGCCCTCCAGGTCCAGCGGGTCCACCGCGCACAACGTGCGCCAGCCCTGGAAGCCGAAGGCCTCCATGTTCAGCGGGGCCAGGCGGGCGGCCATGATATAGACCTTGCCTTCATGCTCGACGGCGGCGTATTCCAACTCGGGGTTGGCGGCCACGGCCAGGTTGGCCGGGATCGTCCAGGGCGTGGTCGTCCAGATGACCAGGCTCACGTCCCTGCCGGCCAGCTCGGGATACTTGGGCCCCAGGTCGTCGACCAGCCTGAAGGCCACGAAGATGCTCTTGCTCTTGTGGTCGTGGTATTCGACCTCGGCCTCGGCCAGGGCCGTGCGGCAGTCCATGCACCAGTGCACGGGCTTTTTGGAGCGATAGACTCCGCCGCCGGCGTAGATGCGGCAAAACTCGCGGGCGATGGCCGCCTCGTAGGAATATTTCATGGTCAGGTAGGGATCGGGCCAATCGCCCAGCACGCCCAGGCGCACGAACTCGTCGCGCTGGATGTCGATGTATTTCTCGGCGTACTTGCGGCAGCGCCGGCGGATGTCGATCTGCGACTTGTGGCAGGCCTCGTCGCCCAGATTCTTGGTCACCTGATATTCGATGGGCAGGCCATGACAGTCCCAGCCGGGCACGTAAACGGCGTCGAAGCCGGCCATCTGGCGCGACTTGACGATGAAGTCCTTGAGCACTTTGTTGAAGGCCGTGCCCATGTGAATGTTGCCGTTGGCGTAGGGCGGGCCGTCGTGCAGGATGAACTTGGGGCGGCCGGCGGACTGCTGGCGCAGCAGGCCGTAGAGGCCCATTTCGTCCCAACGGGCCAGCATCTCGGGCTCGCGCTGGGGCAGGCCGGCCTTCATCGGAAAACTGGTTTGCGGCAGGTTCAGCGTGTTTTTGTAGTCCATGACTGTCGTCCCTCGGCCAATGGCGTAATTCCAAAGAATATTGGTTTGTACCACAGGCCCGGCGCAAGTCAAGACGCGCGGCCAAGTTGTCACGGGCCGCGCCGGCGAGGCCGGAGCCTAGCGGCCCAAGCGCTCCAGCAGGCCGGCCACCAGCCCGCGCTTGAAGGTGATGGCCCCCACCGGGCAGACCTCGTGGCAGCAATAGCAACGGATGCAGCGATCGTGATCGAAGCTGGCCCGGCGGCCCTCCAGGCGCAGGCAGCCGGCCGGGCAGATGGCCGCGCACTTGCCGCAGGCCCGGCAGAGGCCGGGCTCCTGCACGGGCCGCGCGATCAGCCGCCGGCCCAGCAGACGCGCCAGCAAGGGCGGCAGCATGGTGGTGGGCTCCAGTTCCGGGGTCTGGAAATCGCGCGTGGCGACCAGGGCCGGGTCATCGCCCAGCAGGCGCGGCGGCTGGGCCGGGTCGATCAAGCCACGGGCCACGGCCGCCTGAAAGATGGGATAGCGGCCGGGCTCGACGCCCAGCAGCGGGCAGACGGCCACATCCAGGGCCAGGGCGTCGGCGCTGGCGGCGATGAAGCCGGTGCGGCGCGGCGCGCCATTGCTGGGGCCACGGCCTTCCATGGCCCAGACGCCGTCGAGGATGGTCAGGGCCGGCCGCAGGGTCTGCTGGATGTCCAGCAGCAGGTCGGCGAAGGCCAGCCGGCTTTGGCCCACGGCCAGGTGCCACTCGCTCTTGCGCTGGGCCACCACCGCGCCGAAGAGGTTCTTGACGCCCATGGTCAAAAGCATCATGCAGTGGGTTTTGAGCTTGGGCAGGTTGATGATCACGTCGGCCTGGACGGCGGCGCGGGCCAGGTCCAGGCGGCGGCGGATGGCCGTGGGCGGCGTGGGGGTGGGGGTGGGCTCCAGCAACTCCACCAGCGGCGCCTCAAGCTGGCGGGCGGCCTGGGCCAGGCCCGCTTTGGCGGCGGCGCGGCCAAAGGGATCGATGGCCGGGCTGTCGCCGATGATCGGCCGGCCGCCATGGTCCAGCACCAGCCGGCCCACGGCCACGACCACGGCCGGATCGGTGGTCACCCGCCGGTCGGGTTCGTAGGCTCCCAGCAGGTTGGGCTTGAGCAGCACGTTCTGGCCCGGCCGGACAAAGCGGCCCATGCCGCCGCACAGCTCCACGGCCTGGGCCACGGCCCGCCCCAGGTCGGGCTGATCATAGCCTTGGCAGGCCTTGACGGCCACGTCGGCCACGGGCGCGCCGCTACTTGTAGATGACCAGGCTCTGGTCGACCTTGATCAGGGTGTCCTTGTCCAGGCCGTTCCAGGCGCAGAGGTCTTCTTTTTTCACGCCAAAGGCCCGCGCCACCGAATAGAGGTTGTCGCCGGGCTTGACCTTGTAGATGTGCTTGGCCGTGAAGCTGGCCGGCACGCTGGGCCGGGCCGTCGCCTTGGCCGTGGGCTTTGGCGTCGGCTGGGCCGTGGGCGCGGGTTTTGGCGTGGGGGCCGGCGTGGGCTTTTCCAGGGGCGCGGGCGTGGGGGCCGGCGCGGCGGGAGCGGGGCTGACCGTCGCCGGCGACGCGGCCGGCTGGGGCTCGGCGGCGCTGAGCGGGGCCAGGGCGGTGGCGATGGGTTCCAGGGGGTCGATGGCCGGTTCGGCGGCGGCCTGGTCGGGGGCGATGGCCGTCAGCCTGGCCTGGAGCTTTTTCAGGCGCTCCTCCATGGTCACCAGATGCAGCAGGGCCCGCTGCATGTCGTTTTCCAGGCGCGAGACGCGGTCGCCGCCGCCGGCCTGACCCATGACCTGGCCCGGCGTCGCCGGCGGGGTGATCAGCGGGTCTGGCGGCACGGCCAGGGCCCAGACGGCCAGGCCCAGGGCCAGCATGGAGATGATCAGGCTGAGCATGGCCAGGGCCGATGGCTTGGCCGAGTTGGGCGGCGCGTAGTCGTCGATGGCCCTGCCGCGCGGTTGGATATTGTCGTCGGCGTCGGACTCGAAACGCGGGCCGCGTCTGCCGTTGCTGAGCATGGTTGTCGTCCTCCCAATATCGATGGACATGGTTATAACATCAGCCGCGCAAAGCCACAAGGACGGCTTGCAAAGCGGCCTGCCCGACGCTCATGCTAAAATAAGTGGAGTTTGTCGATCGAAAAGCCGCAGCAGCGAGGGAAAGAGCATGGAGCAAGCCGCGCGGGAGCTTCTGGAGCGCGTCCTCGGCCGCGACAACGCGCCGACCCTTTCGCCCCTGGCCGTCAAGCTGGTGAAGTTGGCCTCCGACGACCAGGCCGACATGCGCGACCTGGCCCGGATCATCGAACAAGACCCGGGCCTGACCACCCGCCTGCTGCGCCTGGTCAACAGCCCGGTCTTTCGCGCCTCGGCCGACGAGATCACCAGTGTCCAGCGGGCGGTGATCTTTCTGGGCCTGCGCGAGGTGCGGGTGATGGCCCTGGGCATCGGCCTGCGCCAGAGCCTGCCCCTGAAAAAAAACGATCCCCTCTATTATCGCTATTGGCGGGCCTCGCTGCACCGGGCGCTGCTGGCCCGGCTGCTGGCCGCCCGCCTGGGCGTGAAGCAGGCCGACGAGCTGTTCGTGGCCGGCCTGCTGGCCGACTTGGGCCTGCCGCTGCTGCTGGCCGTCCTCAGCCCCGGCGAGATGGAGGGCTTCCCCGGCGTGGAGGCGTCGTTGCCTTTGCAGCTTTATTGGGAGCAACGGCGCTTTGGCCTGGACCACCGCCAGGTGGGGGCCGCGGCCATGAGGCGCTGGGGCCTGCCGGGGCTTTTGATCCGTTGCCAGGAGCCGGTGCTTGGCGACGGGGCCGAGGGCGCTTCGGTCGAGCAAAAGGTGGTCGATTTCGCCCGTCGCGGCGTGGAGGCCCTTTTCGGGGTGGAGTGCGGCATCCACCAACTGCACGCCCTGGCCCAAAGTTGGTTCGGCCTGGGCGACGAGACGCTCAACAAGCTGGTGGGCCAGGCCCTGGGCCAGGCCGCCGAGGCCGCGGCGGTGATGGACGTGGAGCTGGATCAACAGGCCGACCTGCTGGAGGTCATGGAAAAGGCCAATCAGGCCCTGGGCCGTCTCAGCGGCCAGATGGAGCCCCACGTCAAGCGCATCGTCAACGGCGGCGGCGAGGCCCGCCGGCTCCAGGAAGAGACCCTGGTCAACACCCTGGAGGCCGTGGCCCACGAGATCCGCAATCTCCTGATGAGCGTTGGCGGTTTCGCCCGTCGCCTGGCCAAGCTGCTGGAGGGCGGCGGCGAGTTGCAGCATTACGCCCAGGTCATCCTGGACGAGGCCGGCCGCCTGGACGGCGTCTTGGCCGAGATGAGCAGCCTGGTGGCACCTTTCAAGCCCAATATAGAACCGCTTAGCATCAACGAACTGGTCGAGCAGGTCTGCGGCCGCGCGCCGGGCGCGGGCCTGGCCCTGGCCATGCATCTGCCCGGCCAGAGCATCAACATCGCCGCCGACCGCCGTGGCCTGGAAAAAACCCTGGAGCTGATGCTGGCCTACGGCAGCCACCTCAGCCGTCACGGTGGCGACGGCACGGTGCACGTGCATATTTCGGCCAACCAGGACGAGGTGGTCATCACCGTTTTCGGGGCCGGCGAGGCCCCGGCCGGCGAGGGCCCCCTGGCCGACCGCAGCTTCGGGCCCGAACTGGGCCTGGCCAAGGCCCGGCGCATCGTCGAGGCCCACGGCGGCCGGCTGGAGGTGGAGGCCGGGCCCAAGGGCGCCGGTTTCGTGCTCGGCGCGCACCTGCCCGCCGAGCGGCCGGCCGAGGCCGACAACCGCCTGGCCGTCTGAGGGCGATTCGTCGCGCCGCGCCCGGATGAAACGCCGCGCGGCGTGACGTCGCTGGCGCGCGGCCGACAAATCGGTCAAACTGACGCTTCGCGGCCTCGGCGCGCGGCCTCCGTCGACAAAAGGCTTGACAGGGCGTGCGCGGCGGTTAAATTATCAGGTTCAAATGAGTGTCAATTTATAATGAGGAGAACGTAATGGCCTTGCCGGTTCGCCCAACTCCCAGGCTGGGCAAGGAGGCGTCTCGCGATTTTTGCGCCCGCGTCGATCGCGATTTGCAGATCAAGGCCGCGCCGCCACCCACGCCCGATATCGATAAAGTGATAGCGCGGATTGTCGCTGATGCTAACGATAGCAAGAAACAGGGTTGACACCGATAAATTCACCCTCGCCCGATTGGATGCTCCAAACCAATTTTCGTGCGCCGCTCATTTCGATTGCGGAAACCAAGACCTGAACGAATTTTTCCGCGACGACGCCTCGCTTCACAAAGCACAACTTCTGGCCGAGACATATTATTGCCAGCCGCGCCAGTTGGCGGACGCGGGAGATTTTTTCCCCGTGGCGTTCATAAGCTTCGAGGCCGCTGCACGGTGAAACATAACAAATGTTGTAAAAACAGATAATAACCTGTGAAACATGAATTCCACCGTGCGGCGGCTGAAGCGCGCCATGGACGGCGCGCCAAATCGCGAGCCTGATTAGGCGAGCGATTTGTGAGGCTTGGCAAAACCGCGCTTTTGCCAAGCCGATGCTGCACGGGGCAGGACGCCCCCGTGCAGCACTCTCGCTTCATGAACGATAGCATACACATAGCCAGAGATGAACGCAGGGACGACAAGCGAAGCCTTTGGAAACATATCAAGTCGAACATCCCCCATCCCAAGCGGGATTACACGTCGTTTCCGGCCGTCAAAATAGGCCGCCTGGGTGTTGCGTCCGCCTACGCCGGATCGGGCATCGGCACGTATTTGCTGACCATGACCAAAGACCTGTTTGTCACCGACAACAGGACTGGATGCAGGTTCATCACCGTCGACGCCTACAACAAGCCCGGGGTAATCGCTTTTTATTTAAAGAACAGCTTCGCGTTTCTGTGGGGCAAAGACAGCGAGGAACGCACCAGGATCATGTATTTCGACCTGTTGCGCCACAGAGCCGACGACGCCCAGGCGGCGATTCGCCCCGTCCTTGACCACCCCCCGCCGCTGGGGTAAAGTATGCCACTCTAGGGATGGAATGCAGTGGCGTCCCGGCGGCCCGGCCATGGCGGCCCGGCCGGACCTTCCCATCGGCGGCTCGACGAGCCCGAGGAGATTGAAGATGAAACGCATCCTGGTGACCGGCGGGGCCGGCTCCATCGGCTCTTTTGTCTGCGAGTACCTCATCGATCGCGGTCACGAGGTCATCGCCCTGGACAACGGCTCCTCGCGCAAGGTCGAACACCTCTTCGAGACCGGCCGCTTCAAGTTTGTCCAAGACTCCATCATGAACAAGGACGTGCTGGAGCGCCAGGTTCAGCGTAGCGACATCGTCATCCACCTGGCGGCCATCGCCGACCCCAAGCGCTACGTCACCGAGCCGCTCAACGTGCTCAACATCAACGTCAAGGGCTCCATCCAGCTCTTGGAGCTGTGCGCGGCCAAGGGGGCCAAGGTCATCTTCGCCTCCACCAGCGAGGTGCCCGGCCGCAACACCCAGGTGCCCTTCAACGAAGAAGCCGACCGCGTCCTGGGCCCGCCCAGCATCAACCGCTGGTGCTACTCCACCGGCAAGGCGCTCATCGAGCATTTTCTCTACGCCTATCGCCAGCAGGAGAACCTGCCGTTTGTGATCATGCGCTTTTTCAACGTCTATGGCCCCCGTTGCGACGACTTGGGCCAGGGCCGGGTCATCCCCATTTTCATGGAAAAGCTCTTGGGCGGCCAGCCGCTGACCATCCACGGCGACGGCAAGCAGACCCGTTGCTTCACCTTCATCGAGGACGCCTGCCAGGCCGTGGTGGAGCTGGCCCTCAACCCGGCCGCCGAAGGCCTGTGTTTCAACGTGGGCAACGACCGCGAGACCTCGATCCTCGAACTGGCCCAGACGCTGATCAAGGTCGGCCAGTTCGAGAGCGACATCGTCTTCAAGCCCCACGTGGAAGTCTTTGGCAAGTCCTACGAGGACATCCCCCGGCGCATCCCCGACGTCAGACGCATCAAGAGCGTCATCAACTGGGAGGCCAGCACCTCGCTGGAGGACGGCCTGCGCAAGACCATCGACTTCTACCGCGATTGGGCCAAGCAGTAACGCCCGGCCCTCGCCGCCAGGCGGGCCTCCCCGGCGCGGGGCGGCCCGCTTGTTTTTTTGCGGGCGGCGTTGGGCTATAATGGTGCATCGAGGCCATGGCGCGGAGGCGGGATGCCCCGCGCAACGGCCTCGGACCACGACGCGGGAGGCCTCGACATGGCCAAGCAAAGCATCCCCGCCACCCAGGCCGTGCGCGCCCTGCGCCAGGCCGGCGTGGCCTTCGAGCTGCATTCGTATCGTTACGAGGAAAAGGGCGGCACGGCCGTGGCCGCCCGCGAGCTGGGCTGGGACGAGCACGCCGTGATCAAGACGCTGGTCTTTGTCGACGACCAGCGCCGGCCGCTGATCGTGCTGATGCACGGCGACCGCCAGGTTTCGGCCAAAAACCTGGCCCGGGCCATCGGGGCCAAGGCCGTCAGCCCGGCCGACCCGGCCCTGGCCAACCGCCTGACCGGCTACCAGGTCGGCGGCATATCACCCTTCGGGCAGAAGGCCGTTCTGCCGGTCTACGTCGAAAAGACCATCCTCGATCTGCCGCGCATCCTGATCAACGCCGGCCGGCGCGGCCTGCTGGCCGAGGTCGACCCGGCGGTCATCGGCCAAATGTTGACGGCCGCCCCGGTGGAGGCGGCCGTCTGAGTTTGGCGCGCGTCGGGCCTCAGTCGCCTTCGCCGGAGGCGCGTTCGGCCTTGGGCTTGATGGTGTAGGCCACCACGTAGCTGAAGCCCTTTTCGATCAAGCCGCCCAAGTCCTTGACATTGTAGGCCAGGATCAGGGCCGGCTGGCCGCTGTTGGCCACGTCGGCGATGGCGTAGTCGGAGACGTAGCCCGAGATGCGCGGCGTGCGCCAGTTTTCGACCATGGACATGCCGTTCCACGACAGCGAATAGAGCTGGCCGCGGTTGAACATGCGCATGCGGCCCAGCAACATGCCCGTGGGGTCGGAGTTGCGCACGACCACGGCCTCGGGCTTGTTGTCGCCGTCCAGGTCGGCCTCGAGGATGCGGGTGTGGAAGTACCACACGTCGTCCTCGCCGCTGCCGCCCGATATCTCTTTGTAGTAGGTGAATTGCGACGAGGCGTTGTATTGCTCGTCGCTCATCCAGAGCTGCTCGCCGCTGCGGTTGTAGACCCGCAGGTGGTAGGTGTTGTCGCTGATCATGCTCATGGGCCGGCCGCCGGAGCCGCTGAGGTCGGCCAGCAGGAAGTTGTAGATGGTGGTCATGTCGGGCAGGTTGGTCACCTCATCGTCGGAGACCAGGTCGCCGTCTTGCCATTTCATCTTGTAGATCGGCCCGTAGAACGGCGCGTTGGGCGCGGTTTTCTGGCCAAAGACCATCACGCCCTGGCCCCAGGGGTTTTTCTGCATGCGCAGGTGATAGGGCACGCCCTTGGCCAGATAGGTGAAGGCGCCTTTTTCGTAGGACAGGACAAAGCTCGACATCGAGTTGCCGTTGCGACACGAGACGTAGATCTCGGGCCGGCCGTCGCCGTTGAAGTCGCCGGCGTCGACGTATTGATATGTGCCGATGGGGCCGTTGTTGAGTTCGGAGATGAGTTGGAAGTATTCGCCGCCCAGGCGATAGATGCGTAGCGACTTGGGCAGCAGCGCGATCAGTTCGATCTGGCCGTCCATGTCCACGTCGGCGGCGCTCACCGCGTTGACCACGCCGTTGATGCGCGGGCTGCGCCAGAAGCGGTCGGACTGCACGCCGTAGAGCTGCTTCATGAACAGGGGGTTGAGCGGGCTCATGTGCGAGTCGTCCTCGCCCTCGTCGCGGGCCGCGGTCAACCGGCCGGTGGAGCCGCCCACGCCGCCCTGCTTGCCGGATTCGGCGCGCTTGGCCGCCTCGACGGCGTCGGGCCGGCGGAAGATCTCGGCGTTGATGCGCTGGGCGAAGAGGTTGATCTGGGGGATGACCTCGTCTTCCTTGGGCGCTTGGACAAAGGCGGTCAGGGCCGGGGCGCCCTGGCCCACGCGGACCACCCGCGCGTCGATGCTCAGGGCCTGGCCCAGCATGGTCACCGCGCCGAAGACCACCACCTGGGCGTGGACTTTTTCGCCCACCGCGCGGGCGGCCTGGTCGTTGTAGGGCTGTTTGAGGCCGGCCAGGTGGGGCGCGACCATGTCGGGCTCGACGACCTGAACCCGGCCCTCCCAGGCCAGGCGCGAGGCCAGCATGTCGCGGATGCCCTTGGTCAGATAGCTGATGTCCTTGGGGGCGTTGGCCGTGAAAGGCAAGATGACCACGCGGCTGACCTCGGCCCTGACCGCGCCGGCGGTCAACAGGGCGCTCAGGATGGTCATTGCCGCGACAAGCCGCCACACGGGGCGGCCGCCGGCTGATGCTGCCATGAAGTTCTTCTCCTGCCCGGCCCAAAGGCGTGGCGCGGGCCGATTTGGCGTTTTGGCAAGCGCCATGGTGGCGCACCAAAATAGCTAACACGCGCCGGAAACGCCTGTCAAGGCCGCCCTTGGCCATGGTCTGGGTTGACATATCGGTCGGCCGGCCGCACAATTTGGCCATATTATCATGGAAAATCCGGCCCCGGCGCCAGCGGGGCCCATCGCCGCCAAAGGGAGAAGCCAGGATGGAGTGCCCCCACTGCCAAAAGGAACTGCCCGCGGTCGAGTGCCCCGCTTGCGGGCAAAAAACGCTGACAGGCGCCAACTTTTGCCATGATTGCGGCCACTTGCTGCCGCCAGCCGCCGGTGAGGGCCGCAAGCTGCTGACCTGCTCCACCTGTGGTCAACACCTGCTGCCCGAGGCCGGCTATTGCCACGTCTGTGGCCAGCCCGCCCACGATCACGCCCACGATCACGGCGAGGATGGCGAGGGCCAGGGCCTCGATTTCAGCAAGCGCGTGGCCTGCAGCGACGGGGCCTGCATCGGCATTATCGGCCCCGACGGCAAATGCACCGAATGCGGCAAGCCCTTCGACGCGGCCGCCGCGCCCCAGCCCGAGGAGAACTGATTTGTTCGAACTGATGGTCACCGGCCGTTTCGCCGCGGCCCACTCCCTGCGCAACTTCAACGGCCGCTGCGAGGCCCTGCATGGGCACAACTGGAAGGTGGAGGTGGTGGTCTACGGCGACAAGCTCGACAAGGCCGACCTGCTGATGGACTTCGGCGAGCTGAAAAAATTGATGAACCAGGCCCTGGACAATCTGGACCACCGCCACCTCAACGAAGTCCCGCCCTTTGACAGACTCAACCCCTCCTCGGAGCAGATCGCCAGGCACATCGCCCAACAGGTGGCCCTGGGCCTGCCCGAGCACGTGCGGGTGCGGCGCGTCTCGGCCTGGGAGTCCGACGATTCGCGGGCCAGCTACCTGCCCGACTGAGGCTGGCCACGGCCTTTTTGCTTGACAAGGCAGTGGCCGCCTTTTAATGTAGCGGGAACTAGTGGTGAAGTCCGTCGATTAGTGGTTTTTGAGCCGAAAGGCGAGCGTGGCGTGTAAGTTGCGCGCCTGGAAGCATGGCCGGAGGTGGCCGCCCCGGCGGGGAGACGCTGACGTTCTCCCCTGTTTTTGGCCAGCCGTTGTTACGTTTTGCACAAAAAGAATGCCCCGCTTGCCGGCAGCGACCCGGCGAGGTCGTCGTTCATTCTTTTTGCGACATTTGGAGTAAGGACCACAACCGCCGATTTCCGCGGCGGGCGCCTCCCCGCAAGTTTCGGAGGCGCGCCACCTAACAAACCTTGGGAGGATTTTGACATGGCATTGATTAAGCCCCTTGGTGGCGGCGAGCTCAAGCCCCTGTACGTAATGGATGACGCCAAACGCGCCGCGCTGGTCAAAGAGGCCGAGGGCCTGCCCTCGGTGGTGGTCAGCTCCGCCGCGGCCGGTAACGCCGTCATGCTGGGCGGCGGCTACTTCACCCCGCTCACCGGCTACATGAACGTGGCCGACACCATGGGCGTGGCCGAGAATCTGCGCATGACCAACGGCCAGTTCTGGCCGACCCCGGTCGTCAACATGCTCAGCGACGTTTCGGCTATCAAGGGCGCCAAACGCATCGCCCTCAAAGACCCCAACGTGGCCGGTAACCCCGTCATCGCCATCCAGGATGTCGAGGCCATCGAAGAGTTCACCGACGAGCAGATGAAGACCATCACCCAGAAGGTCTACCGCACCCAGGATATGGAACATCCCGGCGTGGCGGCGTTCAACAGCGTGGGCAAGTTCGTGGTCAGCGGCCCGATCCAGGTGCTCAACTACTCCTACTTCCGCACCGAGTTCCCCGAGACCTTCCGCACCGCCTACGAAATTCGCAAGGAAATGGAAGACCTGGGCTGGTCCAAGGTCGTGGCCTTCCAGACCCGCAACCCCATGCACCGCGCTCACGAAGAGCTCTGCCGCATGGCCTACGAGCAGCTGGGCGCCGACGGCGTGCTGATCCACATGCTGCTGGGCAAGCTGAAAAAGGGCGACATCCCCGCCGACGTGCGCGACGCCTGCATCCGCAAGATGGTCGAGCTCTACTTCCCGCCCAACACCGTGCTGGTCACCGGCTACGGCTTCGACATGCTCTACGCCGGCCCGCGTGAGGCCGTCCTGCATGCCGCCTTCCGCCAGAACACCGGCTGCACCCACTTGATCGTCGGCCGCGACCACGCCGGCGTGGGCGACTACTACGGCGGCTTCGACGCCCAGACCATCTTCGACGACGAAGTGCCCGCCGGCGCCCTCGACATCGAGATCTACCGCGCCGACCACACCGCCTACAGCAAGGTGCTGGGCAAAGTCATCATGATGAAGGACGCCCCCGAGGGCCACAAGAAAGAGGACTTCGTCCTGCTTTCGGGCACCAAGGTCCGCGAGATGCTGGGCCGCGGCGAGGCTCCGCCGCCCGAGTTCTCCCGCCCCGAAGTGGCCAAGATCCTCATGGACTACTACATGGCCCAAGACGCCAAGAAGTAGGCCCCCGGCCGCTTGCAAAGCTTCGGCCCGCTCCCGAAAGGGGGCGGGCCGTCTTGTTTGGCGGGCCGTTTTATCGGGCGCGGCGCGGGGGCTGACGGCGCGCCCGCCCCCGCGCCGGCGGCTAGTGTTTGCGGCGGTCGTCGACGCGCACGGCCTTGCCGACCACGGCGGGGATGCTCTCGGGCGGCAGCAGCTCGACCCTGGTGCTGACCAAAAGCTCGTCGCGCAGGGCCCGGCCCAGGCGTTGGGAGAGCTTGGCCATGGTCTCGCTGTCCATGGTGCGATAGCGCTCGGCGATCTCCACGCGCACGGTCATGTAGTCCACCGGGCCGTCGTTGGTCAGGACGATGACGTAGTCGTTGCCCACTTCCTTGAAGCCCATCAAGGTGGCCTCGACCTGCATGGGGTAGACGTTGACGCCCTTGATGATGAACATGTCGTCGGTGCGGCCGGCGATGCGGCTGATGCGGCGGTGGGTGCGGCCGCAGGCGCAGGGGCCGGGCAGCACCGTGCAGAGGTCGCGGGTGCGGTAGCGGATCAGGGGCATGGCCTGGCGGCAAAGGGTGGTCAGGACCAGCTCGCCCTGTTGGCCGTCGGCCACGGGCTCGAGGGTCTCGGGGTTGATCACCTCGAGGATGTAGTTGTCCTCCCACAGGTGCATGCCGTTTTTGTGGGGGCACTCGAAGGCCACGCCGGGGCCGTTGACCTCGGAGAGGCCATAGCTGTTACAGGCGAAAGCGCCGTAGGAATGTTCGATGCGCTGGCGGGCCTCCTCGGTGTAAGGCTCGGCCCCGACGATCAGCAGGCGCAGGCCCAGATCGCGGGGGTCCAGCTTCATCTCGCGCAGCGAATCCAAAAGCTTCAGCGCGTAGGAGGGGATCACGTGCACGGCGCTGACGGCGAACTGGCGGATCAGGCTGAGCTGGCGGCTGGTGTTGCCCACGCCCGAGGGGATGACCATGGCCCCCAGGCGCTCGGCGCCGTAGTGCAGGCCCAGGCCGCCGGTGAACAGGCCGTAGCCGATCATGTTCTGGAAGATGTCGTCGGCGCGCATGCCGGCCATGTAGAGGCAGCGGGCGACCAGGTCGGTCCAGTTGTCCAAGTCGCTCTGGGTGTGATAGACGGCGGTGGGCACGCCGGTGGTGCCACTGCTGACGTGGACGCGCACGACATCGCGCCGGGGCGTGGCCAGGTGGCCGTAGGGAAAGCCGGCGCGCAGGTCTTTTTTCTCGGTGAAGGGCAGGCCGGCAAGCTCTTCCAGGGACTTGAGCTGAACTGGCCGGCCGGCCGAATCGGTCAGCTTATCTTTGTAAAACGGCGCGTTGGCCGCCTGGAGCAGGGTTTTGTTCAGGCGTTGGAGCTGGAGCTGCTCCAGCTTGCCGCGCTCGAGGGTTTCGATCTCTTGATTCCAGAACATCATCGGCAATCCCAGCCGGCCGCGAGCCGCCGGCCGGAGTCGTGTGTGGTTCATGCTTGGGGGGGCGCCCCGCCGCCGGCCTTGGCCGCGCGGAAGTGACCTGAAATAATATCGCCTGCCACCGGCAAAGGCAAGCCAATGATGGGGCTTAGCGGATCAGGGCGTAGGCGTAGTAGGTCGAGGCGTGGGGGCCCATCAGGCCCATCTGTTCGTCGTCGACAAAGAGCTTGGCGTCGTAGGCCCGCAACAGCTCGCCCATCTGGCGGGCCTTGGCGAAGGAGCGCGTGACGTAGAGCAGCTTCATCACCGACCAGCGGCCGTCGCCGCCCTGCTGGAGAAAAGTGGCCTCGGGGCTGGCGGTCAGGCCGACGCGGATGTTGCGCGTGGAAAAATTCAGTTGGCCGATGCGCGCGGTCAGCCGCGCAATGACCATCTTCGGATCGCCGATGGCGATTTCGGAGTAATCCAATGACACCGGCCCCTCCAATGTGGGTCGCCCCTGATTTGAGAGTGCCGCGCGGGGGGCGTCCTGCCCCGTGCAGCATCGGCTTGGCAAAAGCGCGGTTTTGCCAAGCCTCGCAAATCGCACGCCTAATCAGGCTGGCGATTTGGCGCGCCGTCCATGGCGCGCTTCGGCCGCCGCACGGTAGAATTCATGTTTCACCGTGCAGTGGCCTCGATTTGATTTTGCCAAAAAACGCCGTGCAATGACAGCGGCCGCGTAAAAAAGTGCCAACGTGGTCCGGCGGCTGCATAAAAAATATGCGTTTGCGCGGCCCCCGCCGGAAAGGCCGCGCGGGCCTGATGCTCAACATCATGGAATAGCACGGTTTTTAGGCATGTGGCCAATTTGGCACGGCCCCTGCAATATCATGGGCCAGACAGCGGACCTACCGCTTCCTCTTCCCAACTCTCCACCCTAAGCCCCGGAAGTAAGCGCCCAATGCTTCCGGGGCATTCCTTTTTGGGCCGGTGACTTGGGGTTTGAGCGGCGGCGCGAGTCTGCTATCCTGGGCCCAGAGCCGCGCCGGGTTCAAATTTTCATACCGGCCGCCCAAACGCTTCTCGATCACGGAGTATACTGCCTTGATGCGCAAAAAATCGTGGTTGGCGCTGCCCGCGCTTTTGGCCTTGTGGCTGGCCCTCGCGCCGGCGGCCCAGGCCAACGAGCCCATTCGCCACAAACTGCCCAACGGCGTCACCGTCATCACCAAGCAAAACCACGAAGCGCCGGTGGTGGCCATTCAGGTGCTGGTGCGGGCCGGTTCGGCCTTTGAAAACGAGCGTGAGCGGGGCATCACCCACCTCATCGAGCACATGATCTTCAAGGGCACGCCCACCCGCCCGGCCGGCCAGATGGCCCGCCAGATCGAGGCCCTGGGCGGCCAGATCAACGCCTACACCTCGCTGGACCACACCAAGTACTATGTCGAGACGGCCAGCCAGAACGCGGCTCAGGCCCTGGATATTTTGGCCGACGCCGTGGTCAACGCCCAGTTCGACCCCGCCGAGCTGGCCCGCGAAAAAGAAGTGGTCGTCGAGGAAATCCGCATGAATCAGGACGACCCCGACCGGCGGCGTTTCCAGGCTCTGATGACCGCGGCCTTTGGCGACCACCCCTACGGTCGGCCGGTGATCGGCACCGAGGCCTCGGTGCGGGCCATCAGCCGCCAGGACATCCTGGATTATCGCGCCAAGTGGTATCGCGGGCCGGGCATGGTGGTGGTGGCGGTGGGCGATTTCCAGACCGAGCAGCTCTTGCCGCGCATCGAAAAGGCCTTTGCCGCCGTGCCGGCCCAGGCCCAGCCCGAGTTTAGCCTGCCGCCGGCCAACGTCACGCCCGGCCCGCGCCTGGTCGTCCTGCGCGAAGACGTGCGCCAGGCCGCCGTGGAGGCCGCCTGGCTGATCCCCGGCCTGCCCTCCGAGCAGGTCTTCGCCCTGGACATGGCCGCGACCATCTTGGGCGAGGGCAAGACCAGCCGGCTTTACAAGGAGCTCAAGCACGCCGAGGGCCTGGTCGACGCCGTGTCGTGCTCGGCCTATACGCCCGTGGCCCTGGGGCTTTTCGATATTGACGCCAGCCTGGCCCCCAAGCTGGCCGACAAGGCCTGGCCCCGCGCCCTGCAACTGGCCGGCGGGTTGATGGCCAGGCCGCCCCAGGTCGACGAACTGGCCCGGGCCAAGGTCAACCTGGCCGCGGCCTTCGTGCGCATGCGCCAGACCATGGCCGGCCAGGCCGGCACGCTGGGCTATTTCGAGATGATGCGTGGCGGCTTCGAACACGTGCAGGACTACATCGACCAGTTCGCCGCCGTCGACGCCGACCGGGTGGCCGAGGTGGCCCGCGAGCACCTGCGCCCGGAAAACCTCACCCTGGTGCTCCAGTTGCCCGAAGGCGCGCCGGCCCCCGATCAAGCCGCCCTGGCCAAGCTGGCCCAGGAGGCCTACGCCCAGGCCCTGGCCGCCGCGTCCGCGCAGGGCCCCACCGCCGCCCCGCCGGCCGCCCAGCCCGTGGCCGGCCCGCGGCCAGCCAACGCCAGCGACGGCCAGGCGCGCAAGGAAACGTTGCCGAACGGCCTGACGGTCATTGTCAAGCCGGCCCATGAGCTGCCCCTGGTCGAGATGGTCCTGGCCGCGCCGGGTGGCCAGGCCGCCGAGACGCCCCAGGACGCCGGCTCGCGCCAATTGTGGGCCAGTTGCCTGACCCGTGGCGCGGCCGGCCGCTCGTTCCAGGAACTCAGCGCCATCCTGGAAGGCATGGCCGCCGGCATGGGCGGCTTTTCCGGCAAAAGCAGCGGTGGGCTGACCGCCAGCTTCCTGGCCCAGGACTGGCGGCGCGGCCTGGAGCTGCTGGCCGAGGTCTGGCTGCGGCCCGACTTCCCCGCCGCCGAGGTCGCCCGGGCCAAGGCCGAACAGGCCGCGGCCCTGCGCGCCCAGATGGACGAGCCCGTGGCCCGGGCCTTCAACGCCTTCCGGCCCCTGCTTTACGGCGATCACCCCTACGCCATGAACCCCCTGGGTTCGGCCGAGTCGTTGGCCCGGCTGGATCGTCAGGCCCTCGTGGCCGTGCACCAGGCCATGCGCGGCCCCGGCGGCGTGGTGCTGACCATCGTCGGCGACGTGGACCCTGGTCAAACCATGGCCGCGGTCAGGGAGCTTTTCGGCGCGGCCCAGGGCCAGGCCCGGACGCCGGCCCCGCCCGCCGCCCCGGCCCTGACCAAGGCCAGAACCCGGCATATCGCCGACCCCCAGGCCAAGCAGACCCAGATCATCATCGGTTACATCGCCCCTGACGCCACCGACCCCCGGCGGCCGGCCATGGAGCTTCTGGAGGCCATCCTGGGCGGCCAGGGCGGCCGGCTGTTCGGCGACCTGCGCGACAAGCGCTCGCTGGCCTACAGCGTCCAGCCATTCTATGGCCAGGCCAAGCAACTGGGCGTGTTCGGCTTTTACATGGGCGTGGGGCCGGGCAAGGCCAAGGCGGCCATCGCCGGCCTGAACGAACACATCGCCCGCTTGGCCGCCACCCCGCCCAAGGCCGAGGAGATGAACCGGGCCAAGGCTTTTCTGTTGGGCGGCTGGGCCATCGGCCTGCAAACCTATCAGGCCCAGGCCATGACCATGACCGCCGACGAACTGCTGGGCCTGGGTTATCGGGATTACCTGCGCACCCCGGAGCGCGTCCAGGCCCTCGCCCCGGGCGACATCCTGCGGGCGGCCAAGGATGTCTTCGCGCCCCAGCGTCAGGCCTTGCTGACTCTGGGCCTCTAGCCGCCAAACGGCCGACGAGCCGCGCCCGCGCCGCGAAAAAAGCGGCGCGGGTTTTTTTGTGGCTGGCGGGCCTTGGCGTGCTAACATCTTATAGAGGGCTTGCAGCGTTGGCGGAAAAGGCATGTTCGGCATCAAGGCTCGACAGATTTGCCCAGGCGTGTTCATGGTCGGTGGCCCCGAGTTCAGCGACCCGCGGGATTGCTTATGCTATCTGGCGGTGGGCGAAAAGTCCCGGGTGCTCATCGACTGCGGCTGCGGCCCCAGCGCCGGGCGCATCGTCTCCCTGGCCCAGCGGGCGGCCGGCGCGCCGCCCAGCCATCTTTTGCTGACCCACGCCCACATCGATCACGCCGGCGGCGCGGCCCAGGTCAAGGCCCTGTGCGGCTGCCAGGTGCTGATCCACCGCCTGGAGGCCGACGTGCTGGCCCAGGGCGACGGCGCGCGCAGCGCCGCCGACTGGTACAACATGCACCTGCCGCCGCTGACGGCCGACGTGCTGCTGGAGGGCGGCGAGGAACTGGACCTGGGCGGCGGGATGATTTTGCGCATCGTCCACGCGCCGGGTCACACGCCGGGCTCGGTCTGCGCCTGGCTGGAGAGCGGCGGCCAGCGGGTGCTCTTTGGCCAGGATCTGCACGGGCCATTTTCGCGGGAGTTCGGCTCGGACCTGGGGCAATACGCCGCCAGCATGGATGCGCTGTTGGAACTGCGGGCCGATATCCTCTGCGAGGGACATTACGGCGTCTTCGGCCCGGCCCAGTCGGCGGCGGCGTTCATGCGCCAGCAGTTGGCCGCCAACCTCCCCCGCCGGCGCTAGTCACGCCGGTCAAGTCGTCACGCTCGCAACTCGCCGGCGCTGGCCGTGCGAGGCAAGGCGGCCCTCAGGCCCCGCCGACCCCGAAAATGCCGAACATGAACAGGATCATGGCCAACGCCGCGGCGACCTGGGCGGCCATGGCCGTGACCTTGCCGCAGTGGTGGGCCGCGTCCAGGGCCACGCCGCCCACGTAGAGGCTCCAGACCAGCGAGCAGGCCAGCCCGCCCATGACCACGCCGACCAACGAGTCGCCGCTTTCGGCCCCCCAGGCCAGGCGGGCCAGATGCCAGACGATCATCACCGCCAGCACCGAGACCGAAGTCACCGCGGTGTAGGCCAGCGCCCGATAGGAGGCCACGTAGGGCGCCCTGGCCCGGCCCACGGCCCGTAGCGCCAGATGGGCCAGGCCGCTGAGGATCGGCGTGGCCAGCATGGCCGCGCCCACGCCCTGGACCATGCCGTTCATCAGGCCCACGGCGATGATGCTGGGCAGCTCGGCCAGGCCGACGCCAGGGGTCAGGGCCCAGGCCAAGGCCTGGCTGATCAGCTCCAGATGCAGGGCCAGCACGGCCACGAACAGCGCCGGCCGCAGCGGCCCGCCGGCCGCCGGCAACGAAAAAGTGCGCGAGGGATAGCGGGCTATCCACCAGAACGTGGGGTAAAAGCCGGCCAGCCAACGTTGGGGCGCTTCCCAGGGCAGGGCTGGCTGAGGCGGTGGCTGGGATGATGGCTGGGGCTGCTCGAAGTCGTTCACGCCTTGGTCCATGACTGTGGTTTGCGTCGGACCAAAGCTAGCATATTAGTTCGCCCTGGCAAACTCAAATCGCCTCATGCCCGCTCCAGCACGATGAAGCAGCGCCGCCGGCCGTCGCCGGCCTCCACGCGCAGGCCCACCGCCGCCAGGCCGCCGTCGTTCAGATAGCGCTCGAAAACCGGGCGGGTGTTCATGCGCCAGGCCAGGGCGGCGGCCGGATCACCGGCCTTGAGCGCTTGCAGGTCGGCGGGGATCTCCACCAGCGGCGGCGCGGCGTCGGCCAGGGGCGGCGCGACCGGCGGCGGCGCGTTCAGATCAAAACGGGCGATGAAGCGATCCACGGGCAGGCCCTGGTGCATTTTGGCGGTCTGGGGAAAGTGGTCGCGGTCGTAGGCCACGGCGCGGCCGCCCCAGACATTCAGGTATAAATGGGCGTTGCGCGCCTCCAGCGGCTCGAAGGTGATGTAGACCACCCCCACGCCCATGGCGCGCAAATCGGCCTGGGCCCGCTCGATCAGCCGCCGGCCCAGACCCTGGTCGCGCCAGCCGGGCAACACGCCCAGCATGTGGCCATAGGCCACGCCCGGTTCCAAGCTGCCCAGCATCACGCACAGGCCGACCATGCGCCCTTGGTCGAAGGCCCCCAGGGTCAGGCCCAGGCGGGGCCGCCGCAGGCCCAGGGCGTGCAGGGTGATCGGCGAGACGGCGTTCAGTTCGTCCAGGCCCCAGATTTCTTGTTCCAGGGCGGCGCAGGCGGCGAAATCGTCCTGGCCGGCCAGCGGGCGGATGATCGGCGTCATGGCGGCTCCCGGCATGGGTTGACGCCCATTGAACACCGCGCGCGGCGTCCCGTCAAGGAGTTGGGTCTGGCCCTTTACAATCCGGGCGAAACTGGTATGCTTTGGGCCAGATTCCGCCAGAAGAGCCCAACCAAAGAGGTCTCTCGATCCCACGGTCGCCCAGCCTGACGCCAGGCGGGCGTTTTTCTTGCAATTATGGGCCGAACTTGCGGAAGCGACCGGTCGTTGATCGGTGAACGCCCGCGTGCGCCTCGCTGGAGGCGGACGGGGCATGTTGACTTATTTCGCAGCGCAAGTTAGGAGCACCATGGACGCCCCTGGATTCGACCAGTTGGGTCTGAGCCCCCTTTTGACCGCCGCCGTGACCGAGCAGGGCTTCACCAGCCCCACGCCGATCCAGACGGCGATGATCCCCCTCATGCTGGAAGGCCGCGACGTCATCGGCCAGGCCCAGACCGGCACCGGCAAGACCGCCGCCTTTGGCCTGCCGCTTCTGCACAACATCAGCCCCGGCGTGGGTCAGGCCCAGGCCCTGGTGCTGGCCCCCACCCGCGAGCTGGCCATCCAGGTGGCCGAGGCCTTGCAGGGCTATGGCCGCAAGATGGGCGCGCGGGTGATGGCCGTCTATGGCGGCGCGCCCTATGGCCTGCAAATCAGCCGCCTGCGCAAGGGCGTGGACGTGGTGGTGGGCACGCCCGGCCGCGTGCTGGACCTGATCGGCCAAAAGGCTCTGCGCCTGGACATGGTCGAGACGGTGGTCATCGACGAGGCCGACGAGATGCTCAGCATGGGCTTCATCGCCGACATCCAGGCCATCCTGGAGGCCACGCCGTCCCAGCGCCAGACGGCCTTGTTTTCGGCGACGTTGCCGCCGGCCATTCGCCAAATGTCCCAAAGTTACATGGTCGAGCCCCAGAGCGTCAGCGTCAGCCCGCGCCAGCTCACCGTCGAGGCCGTCGAGCAACGCTATTATCTGCTCGATGAGCGCGACAAGCTGGCCGCCCTCTGCCGTCTGCTGGAGGTCGAACCCGTCGCCAGCGCCCTGATTTTCTGCCGCACCAAGGCCGGCACGGGCCAGTTGGCCGACGAGCTTTCGGCGCGGGGTTTCGCGGCCGAGGCCATCAACGGCGACCTGAGCCAGGAGGCGCGCATCCGCGTGCTGGGCCGCTTCCGCAACAATCAGCTCAAGCTGCTGGTGGCCACCGACGTGGCCGCCCGGGGCCTGGACATCGACGACATCAGCCACGTCATCAACTTCGATCCGCCCCAAGACCCCGAGGTCTACGTCCACCGCATCGGCCGCACCGGCCGGGCCGGGCGCGACGGCGTGGCCATCTCTTTGCTTTCGCCCAAGGACCGCTGGCTGCTGGCGCGCATCGAGGCCTACGCCAAGGCCCGCCTGAGCCATTGCACCCTGCCCACGCCCGAAGAGATCATGGCCCACCGCGAGGGTCGGCTCTTGGAGCGCATGGTCGCCCTGCTCGACGACGGCGGGTTCGCCCGCGAAAAAGGCCTGGCCGCCAAGCTGGAGGCCCAGGGCCACGACCTGGCCGACATCGCCGCCGCCGCCCTCAAGCTGGCCCGCGGCCAAGAAAAAACCAGAACCATCGACCCGGTGGCCGAGTACTCGTTGACCCGTCCGCCCAGGGGCCGCCAACCCTACCCGGCCCGCGATCAGCGCCGTGGCGATTCACGCCGCTTCGATGACCGCCGCCAGGACGACCACCGCCGGGTCGGCGAGACGACCGCCCAGCCCGAGAGCGGCATGGTGCGCCTGTGCCTGGGCATGGGCCGGGCCGATGGCATCAACGCCGGCCATGTGCTGGGCTCGTTGTCCCACCACGCCGAGATTCCCGGCCGCTGCATCGGCAAGATCCGCATCCAGGACACGCGGACGCTGGTGGATGTCTCCGAGCAGGTGGTGGGCCGCGTGCTGGCCAAGGCCGCTGGTTATCGCATCGGACGCACGCCGATCAGCGTCGAACTGGCTTAGGGCGCTCGACGGCGCATCGCCGAAAACAGCGCGGCGGCGGAGAGTTGATCTCCACCGCCGCGCCGTATTTTCTCTGATCATTGTCGGCGTTGGCCGGTCAGCGGCCCTGGCCGCCAGACGAGCGGAGCTATCCCCTCGTCGTCGTGGCGGCTGGCGTCGCCTTGCCGGCGCTAGCGACTTTTTTCGCGCGCCGCTGATTACTCGGCGGGCTTGGCCTCCTCGGCGGGAGCGGCGGGAGCGGCCTCTTGAGCCGGAGCGGCTTCCTGGGCCGGCGCGGCCTGCTCGGTGGTCGCGGCGGGGGCCTGGGCCTCGGGAGCGGTCTGGCCGGAATCGCTGCAACCCACGATCACAAACGCCGCCAGCATCATGGCGGCCAACGCGATCAACTTTTTCATCTCTTGCCTCCTCGGCCCCATGGGCCACCGGTTGAATAGAAGCCGGGTTCCCCCGGCCACGTGCTTAGTCTACACAGTCTAACCACAAAAGCGCCATAGTTGCCAATTAACATTTTGTTACAAGCGGCCCGAGAGTTCAAGAGGCCATTGCCGAATAAACAGGCGGGATATTTTCATCCAACATGGCGCGCAGTCGCCGGCCCAGATTTTCCACGGCGCGCGGGTCGATGGCCGGTGGCGCGCCGGCGGCTTGCAACGCCGCGATGGCCAGTTCGGCCGGCAGGTTGCCCGGCGCGCGACCCGGCAGAAAAGGGCAGCCGCCCAGGCCGCCCAGGGTCACGTCGAAGCGGCCGACCCCGGCCCGCCAGCCGGCCAGCAGATTGGCGCGCAAGGCCTCGGGCCGGCCGTGCAGATGCAGGCCCAGGGCCTCCAGCGGCAAATTTCGGCCCAACTCGGCGATCATCCGCCGCAACTGGTTTGGCCGGGCCAGGCCGGCGGTGTCGGCCAAAAAAAACTCTTGCGCGCCAAGATCGGCCAGCCAGGCAAAGGTCCGCGCGATCAGCTCGCGGGGCGGCGCGGCCAGGCCCGGCCCGCCAAAGGCGCATTGCAGGCCCACCCGCGCCCGCAGGCCGGCCTGGCGGGCCAGGGCGGTCAGTTCGCCCAGGCGGGCCAGACCCCCGGCCACATCCAGGCCCAGGTTGGCCCGGCTGTGGGGCTCGGACAACGAGGCCGAAAGGGCCACCTTGCCCAGACCGCAGGCCAGGGCCCGCTCCAGGCCCTGGCGGTTGAAGACCAGCGCCGAAAGCGTCAACCCCGGCCGCGCGCCGGCGGCCAGGCGGGCCAGGCGTTCGGCGCCGATCATCTGGGGCATCTTGTCGGGCCGGGCCATCGAACCGATCTGCACGCTCTGGAACCCGGCGTCGGCCAGGCCGCGCAGCAGCTCCAGCCGCCGGGCCAGGGGCAGGGCCCGGGGCAGGATCTGCAAGCCGTCGCGCAGGGTTTGGTCCTCCAGCACGAGCGGCCGCCGGACGTTACATGCAGCCCAGGCCATCGCCGCCGCCCCGGCCCTTGCCGCCGCCGGCGCAGCCGCCGCCGCTACGCCGCAGGCGCAGGGCGCTGAGATCCTCGCCGGCGTAGAGCCGCTTCAGGCCCTCCAGGATAAACCCCTGCATCTCGACGGCCGCCAGGCCGCTTTCGGCCAGCACCGTCCGCGGGGTCTGGCCCACGCCGCTGCACAACACCGCCCGGCAATCGGCCAACAACTCGGCCACCTGCCGCCAGCGGGCTTCGCCGCCGCCAGCCGGCGGGGCCTGGCGCGTGTCCAACAACTCGAAGCCATCGGCCGTGGGGCCCCAGATCTGGAAGCGCTCGGCCTGGCCCAGGTGCAGATTGACCAACACGCCCTCGCGGCTGGCCACGGCCACGAAGGGCCGGGCCGCGTCGGCCGGCGGGGCCAGCTTGGCGCACTGGCTCAGGCAGCCGGCCAGGCGCGGCGACTGATCCTGGCCCAGCAGGCCCACCGCGTCGGCCCGACAGCGCGTGCAGTGGCGCATCTGGGGCAGATGAATCTCGCAAACGGCGCGCAGGCGCTCCATCAGCGGCCGGGGCGGCTCGGGGATATGGCCAAAGGCCGTGCCCTGGTTGGGAAACAGCGGCATCAGGTTCATCAGATGGGCCCCCCGCGCCGCGGCCCAGCGCGCGACCCGCTCCACGTGGCCATCGTTGACGCCGGGGATGACGATGGTGTTGATCTTGACCTTGACGCCGGAGTCCTTGAGCAGGGCCAGGCCTTCCTCCTGGCGGGCCAGCAGCAGCTCGGCCCCGGCCAGGCCGCGATAAACCACCTTGCCGTCGCGGACCCAGGCGTAGATGTTCTGGCCGATGGCCGGATCGACGGCGTTGACCGTCAGCGTCAGGTGGCTCAGGCCGGCCTTGATCAGCGTGGCCGCGTGGGCGGGCAGGGCCAGGCCGTTGGTGGCCAGGCACAATAGCAGCTCGGGCCGGGCGCGCTTGATGCGCAGGATGGTCTCCAGGGTGGCCTCGGCGTTGGCCAGGGGGTCGCCGGGGCCGGCGATGCCGGCCACGCTCAGGCGGGGCTCGGCCTGGAGGGCCCGCTCCATGTAGGCCTGGGCCTGGTGGGGCTGGAGCACGGCGCTGCTGACGCCGGGTCGGCTTTCGTTGACGCAGTCATAGCGGCGGTCGCAATAGTTGCACTTGATGTTGCACAACGGGGCCACCGGCAGGTGCGCCCGGCCAAAGGCGCCCTTGGCCGCCTCGTCAAAGCAAGGATGACGGTTGGGCTCAAGCGGTTCGTTCATGGTGCGTCCTCCCTTATAGATAGCCGTAGCCCCAGTGGTGGCGGTCCTGGTCGTGGGCCAGGATGGCGTTGATGATGCGATCCAACAGCTCCTGCGAGCCCTGGTAGTCCAGGCAGAGCAGGCGCTGGCCGCCAAAGCGGTCGTGGATGGGAAAGCCCACCCGCACCAGGGGAACGCCCAGCTCGCGGGCCAGGCGATAGCCCTTGGAGTTGCCCACCAGGATATCCGGGCCGATCTGGCGGGCCATCTCGCCGATCTGCTGGAAATCCACGCCATCGACGGCCCGCGCGGGCTGGCGGACCAGCCCCTCGGTGACCTCGGCGATGGCCGCCGGAAAACGACCGCTCTTGCCGCCGGTGGCGCACAAGGCCGGCCGCACGCCCAGTTCGGCCAGCCAGCCGGCAACGCCCACCACCATGTCCTCGTCGCCGTAGATCACCGCCGTCTTGCCCGAAAGATACTTGTGGCCGTCGATCATGGCGTCGATGAGCCGGCCGCGCTCCAACTCGATTTCCTCGGGCGTGTCGCGGCCGGAAAGCTCGCGCAGGGCCTGGTGCAGCGCGTCGCAGGCCCGCACGCCCATGGGCAGGCCCAGCGAGCGCAGCGGCACGTTGAGGTACATCTCCAGCCACGATCCGGCGCTGCGGCCGGGCAGGCAATGGCCCAACTCGATGGTGGCCTTGGCCCCGCCCATGGCCCGCAGTTGATTGAGCGAGACGCCGCCGGCGGGCAGCGCCTCGTAGGTGGCCATGGCCGGGGCGTCGAGGGTGCGCGAATAGTCCGGGGCCAGGGCCGCGCGCAGGCCATAGGCGCGGGTCACCGTCGCCAGGCGGCGCAGGTCGGCCGGGCTGACAAAGCCGGGCAGCAGGTTCACGCCGCCATGGGCCGGCGTGGGCTGGGCCAACTGACTGACCATGGCCAGCACCGCCGCGTGAAAGCCGTCCACGTGGCTGCCGCCGTAGGCCGGCGTGGGCACGGTGATCAGGGCCGGCATCTGGCCGTCGGGGGTCTCGACCTTGGCCTCGGCCAGAAACTCGCGCACCAGGCCGGGCACGTCGTCGCCGATGGTCTCGGTCAGGCAGGTGGTGGCGATGCCCACCACCTTGGCCCCATACTTGTTGATGACGTTGACCAGGCCCTTCTTGAGGTTGGGCCCGCCGCCGAAGATGGCCTGGTTTTCGCCCAGGCTGGAGCTGGCGATGTCCACCGGCTCGCGGAAATGGCTGATCAGATAGCGCCGCATGTAGGTGGCGCAGCCCTGGCTGCCGTGCAGAAAGGGCGCCGCGCCCTCCACGCCCTTGAAGGCCAGGCAGGCGCCCAGGGGCATGCACAGCTTGCAGGCGTTGGTGGTCGAGACGTAATCGGGCGATGTGATTTCTCTGGTCATGCCGCCGCCTCCTTGGCCAGGGCCATGCGCCGGGGCGTGAAGCGCCAGACCGGGCTCATCACCGTGGCGTGGATCTCGCGGGCGAAGTTGAGCATGCCCTCGAAGCCCTCCAGGGCCAACTTGCGCTCGTGGTTGTGGTCGCAAAAGCCGATGCCCAGCTTGTAAGCGATGGGCCGCTCCTTGACGCCGCCGACAAAGACGTCGACGTCCTTTTCGAGCAGATAGTTCATCAGTTCCAGCGGGTTGGCGTCATCGACGATGATCGTGCCGGGGTCGCTGACCCTGGCCAGCTCCTCGTAGTCTTCCTCGGTGCCGGTCTGGCTGCCGGCCAAGACCACCCGCATGCCCAGCAAGCGGAAGGCCTTGATCAGGCTGAAGGCCTTGAAGGCCCCGCCCACGTACATGGCCGCCCGCTTGCCCTGCAAGTCCTGGCGCAGCTCCATGAGCTGGGGATAAAGCGCGCCCAGCTCCCGCGAGACCAACTCCTGGGCCCGGGCGGCCATCAGCGGGTCGCCGAAAAAGTCGGCCACGTCGTAGAGGGCCTGGGCCATGTCGTCGACGCCCAGGTAGCTGACGCGCAGAAACGGCGTGCCATAGTCGCGCTGCATCATGCGGGCCAGCTCCATCGTCGCCCCGGAGCACTGCACCAGGTTCAGCGCCGCGCCGTGGGCGCGCATCAGGTCGGCCACCCGGCCGTCGCCGGTGACGCCGGCCACCACCTCCACGCCCATCTGCTCCAGATAGCGCTTGATGATCCAGGTCTCGCCGGCCAGGTTGAAGTCGCCCAGCAGGTTGACGCTGTGGGGGCTTATGCCCTCGGTGGGGCCCTGGCCGATCAGCCGGGCCATGGCCCGACAGGCCGCGGCGTAGCCGGCCCGCTTGTTGCCCTTGAAGCCCTCGCTCATCACCGGGATCACCGGAATGCCCGCCTCGGCCTCGATCTTGCGGCAGACGGCGGCCATGTCGTCGCCGATGATGCCCACGATGCAGGTGCTGTAGACAAAGGCGGCCTTGGGCCGGTGGCGGGCGATCAGCTCGCGCAGGGCCCGCTCCAGCTTCTTTTCGCCGCCAAAGACCACGTCGCGCTCTTGCAGGTCGGTGCTGAACGAATGGCGGTGCAGCATGGGCCCCGAGCTGAGCGCGCCGCGGATGTCCCAGGTGTAGGCGGCGCAGCCCACCGGCCCGTGGATCAGGTGCAGGGCGTCGGCGATGGGGTAGAGCACCACCCGCGAGCCGCAGAACACGCAGGCCCGCTGGCTGACCGCCCCGGCCAGGCTCTGCTTGTCGCAACTGATGCGAAAAGGCCTGTCCTCGCCCTTTTCAAATATCTGGTCGCTGCGCTCTTCAAAGACGACCTTTGCCATGTGGCGTTCTCCCTAGGTGATCAAGTAATCGGCCGGAGGCTGGCCGTCTTCGATGCCATCGAGGATCGCGTCGATGGCCTCCTCGCTGTCGACGCCCTTGAACCACCAGTTTTACGGCTGCACCACCATGGCCGGGCCGTTTTCGCACTGCTTGAGACAACCCGTGGCGGTGACCAGGCAGTCCAGGCCCCGGTCGATGATTTCTTCTTCCAGGTATTGCAAAAAGCCGTTGGTCTTTTTGTGGCAGATGCCCTTGGGGTCGCCACCCAGGCGAAAGCTCTGGCAGACCAGGATCTGCGTGGCGGGAATACCCATGATATCGCTCCTTTGTCAGCTCGCGCCGAGGCGCTTGGTTAATGAACGCATCATTTGCCGCGCCCCTTTTTCCGGCCGCCGTGCAGGGCCTCGACCATGCCTTCGATGTTGCCTTCCTGGCACAGCACGCTCAGCCCCGCCTCGACCAGCGCCCGCTTGGGCGCCTCGCCGGCCGCCGCGGCCAGCACGGCGAAACAGTCGCCAAGGATCTGGGCCGTTTGCCGCCAGCGGGCCTCGCCGCCGCCCGGCGCGGGGGCTGGCCTGGCCTCCAGCAACGCCACCGGCCCGTTCTTGGGCCCATAGATCAGGTATTGCTCGGCCTGGCCCAGATGCAGGTCCACGTCGAAGCCGTTGGAGCTGCACACCGCCAGATAAGGCCGCGACTCGCTGGGCCGGGGCAGGGCGTGGCCCGCCGCCTCGGGCTGGCCGAAGTCGTAGGTCAGGGCCTTGTCGCACGCTCGCGGGTCGATGAACATCGTTGGCAGGTGGGCCGCCGCCGCCTGGGTCAGGGCCTCCAGCCGCGCCGGGTCGAGTTGGCCCAGCGGCCTGGGGCTGCCGTCGTCGACGGCGGAAAAGGGGAAAAGCCTAAGCTCCGTCGCGCCCAGCCGGGCGGCCGTGGCGGCGATGAGCTCCACGTGCTCCACGTTGACGCCGGGGTAGACCGTGGTCTTGACGATGACCGGCAGACCCCTGGCCTTGAGGGCGGTGATGGCCGCCGCCTGTTGGTCGATGAGCTGGTCGGCCGCCTGGGCCAGGGGGATGGTCCTCACGCCGGGCCTGATCCAGGCGTAGACCTTGGCCGCCACCAGCGGGTCCACCGCGTCGACGAGCATGGCCAGGTGGGCCAGGTCCAGCGCGGCCAGCCTGTCGGCCAGGGCCGTCAGGCCAAGGCCCAGGGTGGTCAGGCAGAGGCTCACGCCGGGCAGCTTGGCCCGCAGCATGGCCAGAACCTCCAGGGTCAATTCCGGCGTGGCCATGGGGTCGCCAGGCCCGCCGACGTTGACGGCCTTGATGGTCTGGCCCTGTTCGATCAGGTAATCCAGCCAGTTCAACGCCTGTTCCGGGGTCAGGGCCCGGGGCAGGGGCTTTTCCGCGCTGAACCTGATGCGCGCCATCGCCCGGGGCGCCACCGGCAGGTGGACCCGACCGCTGGAACGGCGCGCGGCCGCGCAGAAGTCACTCGCTGGTTCGTGTGTCTTGCTCATGGCCATCCTGCCTTGCCCCGACGCCGGGGTTGACTTACAGCACCAACTCGAAGGCGTGTTCCTGGTCGTCGCGATCCTTGCGGTCCAGCAGGGCCGAGAGGATCTTTTCCAGCAGCCGCAGGCCGCCCTTGTAACCCACCGTGGGGAAGTACTGGTGGCCCACCCGATCGAGGATGGGGAATCCCCAGCGCACCAGGGGAATGTCCTCGTCGCGGGCGATGTGCTTCAGGTAGGTGTTGCCCATGAGCAGATCCACGGGGTCGTTTTTGATCCACTGGTGCAGCAGGAACATGTCGGCGGTCTGGTCGCACTTGACGTTGACCGCGTAGGGCAGGCCGGCGGTTAGCTCCCTGATCCTGGCCTCGAAGGCCTTGCCCGGCGTGCCGCTGACGATGTGGGTGGGCCACATGTCGATCGAGGTCAGAAACTCGGTCATGGCGATGAGCTGATCGGGATCGCCGGCCAGGGCCACCTTCTTGTGATAGAAGTACTGGTGCATGTCGCTGATCATGTCCACCAACTGGCCGCGCTCGTGGGCCACCTCCTCGGGCACGCTGCGCCCGGCCACGATGCGCAGGGCGTCGACAAAGCGGTCGGTGGCCCTCAGGCCAAAGGGCATGTCCAGCACCCGGCAGGGCACCTTGAGCGTGGTGTCCAGGAAACGGGCGCCGTCGGCGCTGCACCACTCGCCCAGGGCCAGGGTGCCGATGCTGTCGCCGGCCTCGCGCAGCTGCTTGATCGTCACGCCGCCCTCGGGGAACATCTTGTATTCGCCGCTCAGCGGGCCGTTCAACACGCCCGAGGTGTCGGGAAACATGATGATGTCGACCCCGACCATGGCGGCCAGGCGCTTGATCTCCTCCATGTCGGCGGGCTCGACCCAGCCGGGGATGATGTTGACCTTGCCGTTCTTGTGGCCGGTGGACACGGCCACGCGGGCCATGCCCTTGACCATGTTGGAAAAGCCGGTGACGTGGCTGCCCACGTAGCTGGGGGTGTTGGCGTAGATGACGTGCTTGCCCTTGGGGATCTTGCCGTCCTTGTCGGCCTTGTCGAGGATCTGGGGCAAGTCGTCGCCGATGGTCTCCGAAAGGCACGTGGTGTGCACCGCGATGACTTCGGGCTCGTAAACGGTGAAGATATTGTCGATGGCCTGCAACAGGTTGGCCTGGCCGCCGAACACGCTGGCCCCTTCGGTGAAGGAGCTGGTGCCGGCGCTGATGGGCTCCTTGTAGTGGCGGGTCAGGGTGCTGCGGTGATAGGCGCAGCAGCCCTGGGAGCCGTGGGAGTGGGGCAGGCAGCCGTGCACGCCCAGGGCCGCGTACATGGCGCCGATGGGCTGGCAGGTCTTGGCCGGATTGATGGTCAAAGCGCCGCGCTCGACCAAGTTGTCGGGGGTGTGTCTTAGCAGCATGTTGTCCGTCCTTGCCTCGCGGCGGTTATTCCCAAACGTATGTGGCCGAAAGTTCGGGGTTTTCCTGCCAGGGGGCCTTTAAATAACCCCAGACCCTGCTGTTGACCAGGCGGTCGATCTCGCGATAGAAGTTGATCGCCCCACGGAAACCGGCGTATGGCCCGCCCGAGTCATAGCTGTGCAACTGCTTCATGGGGACGCCCAGCTTCTGGATGGAGAACTTCTCCTTGATGCCCGCGCAGAAGATGTCGGGCTTGAGCAGCTCCACCAGCTTTTCGGCCTCGTACTGGTTGAGGTCGTCGATGACCACCGCGCCCCGCTCCATGTCGGGGATCAGGCCGTCGTAGTCCTTGAACTTGAGGCCGGAAGACTCCAGGGCGCGCAACTCCTCCTGGCTCTTGCGGGGCCTGAAGAGCCTTTCGTCGGGGCTGACCTCCAGCTCCTCGATGTTGCGGCTGTCGGCGTCGACCTTCAGCTCGGGGATGACCTGGCGGCCCTCGTAGTCGTCGCGGTGGGCGAACTCGTAGCCGGCGCTGATGGTCTTCATGCCCAGCTCCTTGAACAGCTCCTGGTAGTGGTGGGCCCGGGAGCCGCCGACAAAGAGCATGGCCGTCTTGCCCTCGGTGCGGGGGCGCACTTCCTCGGCCACGGCCCTGACCGCGGGCATTTCCTCGGCGATGACCTCCTCGACGCGGTCGATGAGCTCCTGGTCGCCGAAGTAGCTGGCGATCTTGCGCAGGCTCTTGGCCGCGGCGTTGGCCCCGATGAAATTGACCTTCACCCAGGGGATGCCATACTTGGTTTCGAGCATGTCGGCGACGTAGTTGATGGAGCGGTGGCACATCACCGCGTTCAAGTCGGCGGTGTGCGAGCTGGCGAACTGGTCGTAGGTCGAGTTGCCGCTGAAGGTGGCGATGTTGGTGACGCCGCACTTGTTGAGGATGCGATCGATCTCGAAGCCGTCGCCGCCGATGTTGTATTCGCCCAACAGGTTGATGCGATACTTGCCCGGCTTGCCCTGGTCGTCGAGGCCCACGAGGTGCTTGAACACCTGATTGTTGGCGATGTGGTGGCCGGCCGACTGGCTGACGCCCTTGTAGCCCTCGCAACTGAAGGCGAAGACGTTGCAGTCGCCGAACTTGGCCTTCATCTTGGCCGCCACGGCGTGGATGTCATCGCCGATGAGCCCCACCGGACAGGTGGCGAAGACGCAGATGCCCTTGGGGTGAAACAGGTCGTAGGCCTCCTGGATGGCCGCTTCCAGCTTCTTTTCGCCGCCAAAGATGATGTCCTTGTCCTGCATGTCGGTGCTGAAGCAGTAGGTCATGTAGTTGGCGGCGTCCGGTGCGTAGGCGTCGGTCTGGTTGCGGCGGGTCAGCCAGGAATAGAAGCCGCAGCCGATGGGGCCGTGGGTGATGTTGACGATATCCCTGGTGGGCCCCATGATCACGCCCTTGCACCCGGCGTAGGTGCAGCCCCGCATGGTGATGATGCCGGGAATGGTGCGCACGTTGGCGGTGATCTCGGGGGTTTCGTTTTCCAGCGCCTCGTTGATCATGATCTGCTTGGCGCGCTTGCGGGCCACCTTGGGAGGATACTTCTTGAGCAGCTCCTCCTTGATTTCGGCGGCGGTCATGGTCGTGTCGTTGTTGAACATGGCTGGGGTCATTTCGCGCTCTCCATGTGGCGGTGGCTAGAGGGCCTTGCCGCCGGTCTCCCCGGTGCGCACCCTGATCGCCTCGCCGATGGGCAGGACAAATATCTTGCCGTCGCCCGGCTTGCCGGTCTGGTTGGATTCGATGATCGTTCGCACCACGGCGTCCACCTGCTTGTCGGGCACCACCATGGTCAGCATGCGCTTGGAGTAGAGCTTGCCCTTTTCGCCCAACAGGGCGATGGCCTCCTCGTAGCCCTGGCTGGCCCCGGACAGGAGCTTGCTGTCGACCAGGCCCTTGCCGCGACCCTGGCACTCGTGGGCGAACATCGAGTCGATGCCCGCGGCGGTCAGCGCCTTTTTGGTCTTGTTCATGGTGTTCATGCGCACCACGGCGATCACCTCCTTCATGCCGAGGCCTCCCCTTCCGCCGGCGCCGTGTCGCAGACGCCGCTGCTGACGGTGTAGACGTCCTCCACCGGGCTGACGAAAATCTTGCCGTCGCCGAAGGCGCCCTTGGCGCCGGAGCGGGCCGACTTCATGATCGTCTCGATGACGAAGTCCTTGTCCTCGGCGCGGATGACGCTCATCAGCATGGTCTTGGGGATCTCGTCGTAGGTGATCTCGCCGATCTTGATGCCCCGCTGCTTGCCGCGGCCGGCCACCGAATACTTGGTGACCGCGGGGAAGCCCGCGTCCATCAGGGCCGTCAGGACGTCGTCGGCTTTTTCCGGCCTCACGATTGCTCTGACCATGATCATCATGTCGCTAGTCCTTTTTCGAATGCGGTTGGTGGTTGTCAGGCCGCCAGCAGGCCGAAATCGAGCAACAGCTGTTCGAGCTGTTCGATCGCCAGGGGGTTGGGCACGACGAACATCTGGTTGCCGTCGATGGCCTGGGCCAGGTTGCGATAGTGCTGGGCCTGGGGGGCCTCGGGGTTCCACTCGATGACGGTCTTGCGGTTGATCTCGGCGCGCTGCACGTCGTTGTCGCGGGGCACGAAGTAGATCATCTGCGTGCCGATCATCTTGGCCAGCTCCTGGATCATCTCCTTTTCGTTGTCGACGTTGCGGCTGTTGCAGATCAGCCCGCCCAGGCGCACCGTGCCCGATTCGGCGTACTTGCGGATGCCCTTGCAGATGTTGTTGGCCGCGTACATGGCCATCATCTCACCGGAGCAGACGATGTAGATCTCCTCGGCCTTGCCGTCGCGGATGGGCATGGCGAAGCCGCCGCAGACCACGTCGCCCAACACGTCGTAAAAGGCGTAGTCGAGCTTTTCGGACGCCTCGTAGGCGCCCAGGGATTCGAGCATGTTGATGGAGGTGATGATGCCCCGGCCGGCGCAGCCCACGCCGGGCTCGGGCCCGCCGGACTCCACGCACCAGGTGCCGCCGAAGCCGCCACGCCTGATGTCGGCCAGATCGACCTCCTCGCCTTCCTCGCGCAGAGTGTCCAAAACCGAACGCTGGGCCAGGCCGCCCAGCAGCAGCCGGGTGGAGTCGGCCTTGGGGTCGCAGCCGACGACCATGACCTTCTTGCCCATTTCGGCCAAGCCGGCCACCGTGTTCTGGGTGGTGGTCGACTTGCCGATGCCGCCCTTGCCGTAAATCGCTATCTTGCGCACGAGAGCCTCCCGTTTAAGGTTTGGCCATGGCTAGAGCATGGGCCGTGCCAAACGGAGGCATGGTTGGTTATCTTGGCGTTATTGATGGAGATTATCGGCGAGAAGCCGCCAGAGGCCAGCCCGGCGCGGGTAGACCTGGAGGTAGAACGATGTTACATAAAAGTAAACCGGCCGCGCGGCCGTGGTCGGCTCAGTCCTTGCGCAGGCGTTCCAGATCGGCGGGCTTGCCCAAGACGACCATCAGGTCGTTCTGACTGAGGACGTAATCCGGGGCCACGACCACGCGGGTGAGGTGGCTGCCCTTTTCGCGCAAGGCGATGACGTTGATGTTGAAGCGCCGCCGCAGATCCAGGGCGGCCAGGCTCTTGCCGATCATGGACGGCGGCGGGGCCATCTCGGCCACGTGGTATTCGCCGCCGATGGGCAGGAATTCCAGCAGGTCGGGGTGATCGAGGGTGCCGGCCAGGCGCAGGGCGGCGTCGCGTTCGGGAAAGACGATGCGGTCGGCCCCGACTTTTTGCAGGATTTTTTCGTGCTCGGGGCTGATGGCCTTGGCCACGATGCGCGGCACGGCCATCTCGCGCAGGTGCAGGGTGATCAACACGCTGGAGCCGATGTGGTCGCCCACCGAGACGATGGCCGCCTCGGCCAGGCCCACGCCCAGATCCTCCAGCACGGCGCGGTCGGTGGCGTCGGCGACGATGGCCTGCTGGACGTGATCCTGCACCCGGCTGACCGCCTTGGGGTCGACGTCCATGGCGATGATCTCGTGGCCCAGCTCGAAGAGCCTGATGGCCAGGTGTTGGCCGAAGTTGCCCAGGCCGATGATGGCCACTTCCATGGCGCGCTCCTTTTTCTGGCCGCTAGCCCAGCGAGACCTGCTCCTCGGCCAGGCTGTAGCCGATGGCCCGGCCGCGTTGGGCCAGGGCGTAGACGAGGGTCAACGGCCCCAGGCGGCCGATGAACATCAGGATTATGATCACCCACTTGCCGGCTGGCGTCAGCAGCGGCGTGGCCCCCATGCTAAGCCCCACCGTGGCGAAGGCGCTGACCGCCTCGAAGGCCAGCACCAGGAAATCGCCGCGCTGGTGGCCAAGGAACGGCTCGGCCAGGCCCACGCTCATCAGCGTGACCGTGGCCACGCTCAGCACCGAAAGGGCCAAAAGCACCAGGGCCAGGGCCACGCCGACCTGGGCCTCGGGGACGGTGCGGCCGCCGGCCTCGGTGGTGGGCCGGCCGCCCAGGCGCGAACGGGCCATGGCCCACAACACGGCCAAGGTGGTGGTTTTGACGCCGCCGCC
Organism: Desulfarculus baarsii DSM 2075; assembly: GCF_000143965.1. GTDB lineage: Bacteria > Desulfobacterota > Desulfarculia > Desulfarculales > Desulfarculaceae > Desulfarculus > Desulfarculus baarsii. The sequence continues at coordinate 505,477 of NC_014365.1, forward strand.
GCACGAGCCCGGCGAGGCCCCCACGAACATCAGCATCATCACCACGAAAAGCGATGAATTGCACAGCAAATTAAGGTCGATGGTGTTGAAGCCGGCCGTGCGCGCCGTCACCGAGGTGAAGAGAATCTCCCACAGATGGCCGAAAAAATCCGGGCCGCCCTCGGCCAGCAGCTCGAACAGGCCGATGGCCGTCGCTCCGCCGACGATCAGCCACAGCGAGGTGACCAGGGCCATGCGCGCGCTCAGGTTGAGCCTGGGATGGCGGCGGGTGTGATCCAGCAGGCGCAGGCGCAGCTCGCGCAGGATGATGAAGCCGATGCCGCCCAGAAAAATCAGGCCCATCACCGTCAGGTTGATCAGCGGATCCTTGGCGTAGCCCACCAGGCTGTCGCCGAACATGGAAAAACCGGCGTTGCAAAAGGCGCTGACCGCATGAAAAACGGCCAGGCCCAGGGCCAGGTGCGGCGGGTGATCGAAGACGAAACGGGCGAACAACAGCGCCGCGCCGATGCTTTCGATCAACAGCGTGTAGCCGATGACATCGCGCAGCAGCAGGCCCAACTCGCGCGGCGGCGCCGCGCCCAAGGCCCCGCGCAGGGCCATGCGGCTGGCCATGCCCGGCCGGCGGCCGGTGAGGTAGAGCAGGCCCACCGAAAAGGTCATGATGCCCAGGCCGCCCAGTTGGATCAACACCGCGATGAGCGCCTGGCCCCACGGCGACCAGGCCGTGGCCGTGTCCACGGTGATCAGGCCGGTGACGCACACGGCGCTGGCCGAGGTGAACAGGCAGTCCAGCCAGCCCACCGCCTCGGCGGCCTGGCACCAGGGCAGGCCCAGCAGGGCCGCGCCCAAGAGGATCAGCCCGGCGAAGGATCCCACCAGCAGGCGGAAGGGGCTGCTCCAGGTTGTGGCCTGGGATGCGGGCAAACCGTTTGGCGCTCCTTTTGGCGACGATGTTGGCCAGAGTTTAGAACCGCCCCGGCCGGGCGTCAATTTTATCTTTGCTTTTGACGCGGCCGGCGGCCTGGGGGATATTGAATGACGGCGGCCGGCAAGGGCCGCGTGGCAAAAAACGCCTCCAGCGGGGACAAGGCATGCGCATACTCCTGACCAACGACGATGGCGTGATGGCCGCCGGCATCGGGGCCCTGCACCAGGTTCTGTGCCAACGCCACGAGGTGTTCGTGGTCGCCCCCGAGACCGAGCAATCGGCCGTGGGCCACTCCATCACCCTGGCCGACCCCATCAAGGTGCGGCCGCTCAGCGCCAAGACCGGCATGAACGGCTTCGCCGTGGCCGGCACCCCGGCCGATTGCGTCAAGCTGGCCATGGGCCAACTGATGCCTCAACCGCCCGATCTGGTGGTCAGCGGCATCAACCAGGGGGCCAACGTGGGCGTCAACGTGCTCTATTCGGGCACGGTCAGCGCGGCCACCGAGGCGGCGATCCTGGGCCTGCGCTCGCTGGCCTTTTCGCTGGCCAGCCACACCAGCCGCGACTTCAGCCACGCCGCCGCCGTGGCCGCCGGCCTGATCGAGCAATACGACCTGCTGGCCGCGCCGCCCGAAGTCTGCCTCAACGTCAACATCCCGGCCCTGCCCGTGGACCAGATCAAGGGCGTGCGCCTGGCCCGGCAATCGTGCTCGCGCCTGGGCGAACGCTTTTTGCGGCGCACCGACCCGCGGGGGCATGTCTATTTCTGGCAGGCCGGCGAGTCCATGGGCGTCGAGGGCGGGCCCGACACCGACTATCCGGCCCTGCTCGAGGGCTATGTGACCATCACCCCCCTGCGTCACGACATGACCCACAACCAGGCCCTGCGCCGCATGAGCGAGCAGTGGCGCGCGCCGCGCCTGCCCGGCGCCCCGGCCGGAGGCGACGCTTGTGAAAAATGACATGAATACCCATTCAATGGGGCAATGCGCCCCAGGCCACGGGGCGAAACTCCATTAAACTGCCGGATGTTGTGGTATTGTGAAAACGGGAGCACCTGGTAAATGGTGGGTGTTTTTAAAAAATAATAAGTAAAAACCGCATATTGTCTCGGCGAGGCCCTTGCTGGTGGTGATTGGCATGTTGCTTGCTATGAAATACTGTCAAGACGGAGCTGATTGTGCTTGCTCAACTTCCACGCGGAGCGTCGCCATGCCAGTTTTTGAGTATGTTTGCAGCAACTGCCAGAATGTCGAAAAGCGCATCACCGGGATCGACGACCACACCGTCATCTGCGAGCGTTGCGGCCAGGTTTCCGTGCGCAAGGCCGACGTGGAGTCCCTTCTGGCCTCCTACGCCGTCGACCGTGGCGAGGTTGAAAGCGGCCGATAATTCCATGGGGCGGCCGTGTTAGCGGCATGGCCCCGTGACGTGGCTTGGGCCGTCGACCAGGCGGTCGGGCGCGGTTTCGCGCGCGATCTGGCCTCGGCCTACGCCAAACTGCCCGACACCATTTGCGCGCGCGAGGGCCATTGTTGCGGCCTGCTGCCGCCGGTTCATCCAATCGAAGCCCTTTGCTGGCTCGGGCGCTTGGCCGATCAACGGGCCGATCGTCGGGCCGACGAACTGGCCAATCTGACAGAGCATTTCCTGACCAACGCCGTCCGGCGTCGGCCCTGCCCCTGGCGCGAGGAAGGCGCCTGCCATGTCTATGAGCAACGCTTTTTTGGCTGTCGGGCCTATGGCCTGTGGTCGGCGGGCCATTACGCGCGCCGCCATCGCGCCGCCGCTGGCAATCAAGCGCGGGTGGCCGCCGCCTGGGCCGAGCTTGGGGTGAAACTCCCCAACGAGGTTTTGGCCGCCGGACCGGGCTATTGCCGCAATGTGCGGCCGATCTCAGGGGCGGCCGCGCCTTCCGATGCGGACATCGAGGCCCTGGAGTCCCGAATCCAGGCCCTGGGCCGGGGCATGACCATGCCCGAGGCCGTCTGGCAATGGGGCGGCGATATTTCCTTCGCCGCGGCCTGGTTAACCTTGGGCCCGCGCCTGGCCTTGGAGCGCAAGGTGGCCGCCACACGGGCCGCCCTGGCCGGTCTCCACCAAGAATTCGCCGAAATTATCGATCAATCTCGCCAGGCAGCCCGCGAAATGGCCTGCTGATTATTCTTTCTTTTCACGTTGAGGCAACGGGCCGGCGCGTCTATAATAAAACTAAACGATAATAATTCGCAAAAGTGGCGCGCCATGCCAGCGGAGCCAGCACACGATCAAGCCGAAATCCAGCGCGTGCGCCGGCCCCAGGTCTGGTGTTATCGCGGCATACCGATCTATCGCCGCGACGCGCGGGGCGATCTGGTCCTGTTCAAGGACCGGGGCCGCACCCTGGCCGAGATGGGCTTTGACGAGCGGACCTTGCCCGGCGAGCTCTACGTGCTGCGCCGCGACAAGCTTTCGGCCATCGCCGAGGTGCAGGCCGGGCTCAACGGGCGCATGCTGGCGGCGGCCGCGGTCGGCGATCATCAGCGGGTCAAGTTGATTTTGACGCAGATCGTCGAGGAGACCTTCGCCGACCCGCGCGCGGGCAATCTGGAGGCCCTGGGCCAGACGGTCAAGGGCCTGGTGGAGGTCTACGCCGGCACGGGCGCGGCCTTGCAGCGCATGGCCCTGATGACCAGCAAGGATTATTCCACCGCCGTGCACTCGGTCAACGTGGCCGCCCTGGTCATGGGTTTTTGCCTGTTTCAGAAGCGGCCCCAGGCCGAGGTGATCAACCTGGGCCTGGCCGCCCTGCTGCACGACCTGGGCAAGCTGTTCATCGACGGCGGCGTGCTCACGGCCCAGCGCCGCCTGACCAGTGATGAGTTCGCGCAGATCAAGGCCCACCCGACGCGCGGCCTGGAGGCCCTGGCCGGCGGCGATTTCCCGGCCGAAGTGGCCTTGGCCGTGGCCCAGCATCACGAAAAGATCGACGGTAGCGGATATCCACTGGGTTTGACTTATTTTTCGGAGGCGGGTCAACTGGTGGGCCTGGTCGATTGCTACGAGGCGCTGACCAGCGACGAGCGGGTTTATCGTCCGCCGATGACGCCCCTGGACACGCTCAAGCTCCTCAAGGGCGACATGGCCGCCGGCAAGTTCGATCGCGCCCTGTTCGAGCAGTTCGCCTATAGTTTGGTCTGAGGCTCACTCCACGGCCACGCGCCTGATCAGCACCTTCAGCGGCGGTTGGCCGGGCGGGTTTTTGTAGATGTAGCGCAGGCGCGCCTGGGCCAAACCGCCCACCCGCCGGCCCAGATAGAGGCCGGTGTAGTAATCGTGGGCCTGATAGGCCTCGCCGGTGGGGGCGAACACCGGCCACGAGCGGGCCACGCGGGCCTTTTGGTGCCTGGCGTCGGCGGCGTCGCGCTTGTCCAGATCGCGGTCGGCGGTGTCGACGCCAGCGCGCAGCAAAAAGATATAGGGCACGTCTTGCTCGTCGGTGGCCACCAACTGCACCACCGGCGCGCCTTGGGGCGCGTCCTCGGCCGTCAGCAGGTGGCCGAAGACATGCAGCCGGCTGACGCCCGACAGCCACTCGGGCGCGGTCAGCTTCAGTTCGGGGTTGTCCGGCGAAAGCACCACCGGCTTTTCCAGCAGCTCCAGTCTGGTCAGGGGCCTGGGTGGGGCTTCTCGAGGCTTGGGCCACTGATAGAGCATGAACGGAGCCAGGGACGCGGCCAAGGCTAGCGCCGAGAGGCACAGGTTCAACGCCCTGCTGCGCCGGGTCAGCTCCAGCCAGCCCTCCTGGCCCATCAGCGGCAGGGAGTATTCGGCCAGCAATCCCAGGCAGATCACCAAAAACGCGCCCAGGGCCAGGGCCCGCAGCCATTCGGCCTCCAGCAGCAGCGCGCCGACATCGGGCCGCCACCAGGCCACCGCCAGGCTGACGGCCAGGCCGGCCGCCCACCACAACACCAGCAGCGCCCGCAGCAGCCAGTAGACCGGCAGCGGGTTGTCCGGCGGCGGCAGCGAAGGCCCCCGCCGCCTGGCCCGCAGCCGCCCGGCAAAGGCCAGGCCGACCGCGCAGCCCGCCAGCGCCGCCAACGGCGCAAGCTCGAACCAGGCCACCGCCAGCGCCGGCAAGGCCCCCACGCTCAGGGCCAGATAGACCAGCCAGCCCAGGCGACGGCCTCGGGGCAGGGCGGGCAAAATCACCAGCGTCGCCCCGCAGATCAGCGCCCAGAGCAGGGCCGCCAAGGCCGGTCGCCAGGCCAACCAGGGGTCGGGCGGCCACTGGGCCGCCAGGTCCGGCCGCACCCAGGCCAGGCAGAGCAGGCACGACATCAGGGCCAGGCCGGCGCCGGCCAGGCCGGTCAGCCATGGCCGTCTGGCTCCCTGGCGCAGTTCGGCGCGCAGGCCCAGGCTGAGCCCTCCCAGCCGCAGGCCCAGCCCGCACAGATAAACCAGGCCCAGCCACAGCTTGTAGTTGCCCAACAGCGCGCCAAAATACAACAGCGCCCCGAACAGCCAGCCGCACAGGTGGGCCCCCCAGGCGCACATCGCCGGGCTGACCGCGTCGGCGGCCAGACGGCCGCGCGGCGAAACGCCCACCAGCCGCAGCCCGGCCGGCCCGGCCAGCATGATCAGCCAGCCCAGGCCGAACCACCAGCGTTCGGCCCCCAACACGGGTAGCCCCAGCCGTGGCCACAGCCACCAGACCCAGCCGGCCACGGCCAGGCCCGAGGCCGCCTCCACCAGCCCCGGCCAGAGGCCCACGGCCGGACCGCGCCTACGTTCGGCCATCGGCCCACTCCTCCAGCGCCTGGCCATAAACGGCCAAGGTTTCACGGGCCGCCCGCCGCCACGAAAACAGCCGCGCCCGCGCCGCGCCGGCCTGGCGCAGTTGATCGGCCAGCTCTGGCCGCGCCAGCACCTCGCCCATGGCCTGGGCCAGCTCCGCCGGACGCCCCGGCGGCGTCAGCAGCCCGGCCTGGCCCACCACCTCGGGCACGGCCGCCGCCGCCACGGCGATCACCGGCGCGCCGCAGGCCATGGCCTCCAGCGGCGGCAGGCCAAAGCCTTCGTAAAGCGAGGGAAAGACAAAGGCCACGCAGGCCGAGAAAAGCGCCGGCAGATCGTCATCGGCCACGAAACCCAGCCGCCGCACGGCGTGCTCCAGGCCCAAGCGTTTGATATGCCCCAAAAAGGCCGGATATTGCTTGTCGCCTTCGATGGACCCGGCCATGACCAGGAGCGCCCGCTCGTCGGTGGCGCGGCAGATGGCCAGGGCCTCCAACAGGCCGGGCATGTCCTTGCGCTGATCGATGCCGCCCAGATAAAAGAAAAACGGCGCGCCCGGCTCCAGGCCGTGGCGGGCCAGCACGGCCGCTCGCGCGGCCGGGTCGGCCACAGGGGCCAGGTGGGGGTCGGCGGCCTCGTGGACGACGCTGACGCGCTCGGGGTCGAGGCCGTAAAGCTCGACCAGGTCGCGCTTGGTGCATTCGCTCACGGCGATGAGCCTCTGGGCCCGGCCCAGGCAGCGGGTTTCCACCCAGCGCTCCAGGCGAAAACGGGCCTGGCTGACGCCCTGGCTATAAATCTGGGGCAGGCGCTGGGCGATGAGATCATGCACGGTGATCACCGTCGGCCGCAGCGGCCACAGCGGCGCGTCCAGGTGGGCGATGAAATGCACCACCCGCCCGGCCCGCCAGGCCGGCAGAAGCGGCCGCCGGGCCAGCCAATAGTGGCTGATCAGGCGCTTGCCGTAGGGCAGCCACCGGGGCAGGTAGCCGGCGGGCAAGCGCTTGACGCGGCTGTCGAAATCGGGGTCGGGCAGATTGCCTTGGACCAGCAGCTCCAGGCCCTGGGGGCCGACCTCCGCCAGCATGGCCGCCAGCAGGTTTTGGGCGTAGCGGCCGATGCCCCGCTCCTTGTGCGCCTTGAAGCCGGCCTGCATGGCCCGGCCGTCGATCACCGCCGGCCAACCACTCATGAGCGGCCTCCCAGCGCCAGGCCCAGGCGTTGGTTCAGGATCTGGCGCAGCTCCTCGGCCACGCGCCGGGGCCGGAAGCGCTCCAGGCGGGCCTGGGCCGCGGCGCTCAGTTGGCGGCGCAGGCCCTCGTCGCCCAGGATATGGGCCAGCGTCTCGGCCGTGGCCACGTGGTCCTTGTGGGGCAGAAGCACCCCGCCATCGCCCAGGGTGCCCGGCACGCCCGTGGCCGCGTGGGCCACGATGGGCAGGCCAAAGTGCATCGATTCCACCAGCGGCACGCAAAAGCCCTCGTGCTCGCTCTGGCACAGATAGACATCGGCCGCCCGATAATAGGCCATCAGCGCCGGAAAACTCACATGCCCCGAGAAATGCGCATCGCGCACGCCCAGTTCGCCGACCAGCCGGCGCATGGCCCAGGCGTAAGGCTCCATGCCGCCGGCCGAGCCCACGATCAACAGCCGCGCGCCGGGCGCGAGCTTATTGAGCCAATAGTGGGTCTTGATCAGGTCTTCGACGCACTTGTTGGGCGCCAGGCGCCCCACGTGCAGCACGTTGCGCCGGCGGTCGCCAAAGCGGCCCAACACCAGGCCGTCGGGCGGCGTGTTCAGCACGTCCAGATCCAGCAAGATCGGCGAGACCTCCACCGCCGGGCAGCCGGCTTGGCGTAGTTCCTCGGCGTTGTAGGGGCTCACGCCCAGGCCCAGCTCCACCGCCGGGGCCACCAGCGCCAGTTGCTGGCGGCCTTGCCGACAACGCTGGGCGGCCTCGGGGTTAAGCTCGTCGAAATAGCGCGCCGGCGTGATGTTGTGGTAGCGCAGCACCTTGCGGCCGGGCAGGCTCAAAAATTGCTCGACCAGGGGGTGGCCGATGGAAAAATGAAAGATCAGCACGTCGTCGGGGCCGGCCTCGGCGGCGTATTCGTGGATCGGCCGGGCCTGGCCGGCCACACGCGCATCGACGTTGAGGGCGAAGACATCGCTGGCCGCGCCCCACGAACGCAGGGCCTTTTGCAGGGCCAACACGTCGGAGCCGATGGCGTCGCCAAAGGCGAAATCCGGCAGCATCTGGTGGATTTTCGGGCCCTTGGCCCTACCGGCCGGCTGGCGCGCGATGGGCCCTTCCCAGCGCGTCGGCGCGGGCGTGGGCTCGGCGCTCAGCCGCTCGATCAGGCCCAGATAGCGCCTGGTCACCTCGGGCCACGAATAATTATCCAGCACGTAGCGCCGGCCGGCCTGGGCCATCTGGTCGCGCAGGGCGCGGTCGGCCAAGATCAGCTCCAGGCACTGGGCAAAGTGGGGATAATCGCGAAAATGCAGCCCGCCGCCGCTTCGCTCCACGTGCTCGCGGGTGACGGCGCAGTCGCCGTGGACCAGCACCGGCGCGCCGGCCAGCCATGATTCCATGATGACGATGGAAAAGCTTTCCATGATCGACGGCTGGACCAAAAGCTCGGCGGCGGCGTAGGCGTCGTATTTGTCTTGCAGGGGCACGAAGCCCAGGTCCAGGCAGTATTTTTCGCCGCCGGGCGGGATCGGCGCGGGCAGGTTGCCGATCAAGAGCAGCTTGAGGCCGTCGGCCCCCTGGCGCTCGGCGACGTAGCGCATGAAATAGTGGATCAAAAGGGGCACGTTCTTGCCGGCGTCCTTGCGCCCGGCATAGAGAATGAACCGCCCGTGGCCGTATTTTTGCTTGAAACGCTCGGCGTCGCCATGCCAGCCGGTCTCGATGCCCTCGCCCAGGATCAGCGGCTCGGTGCGCCCCAGGTCGTAGAGCCTGGCGGCCAGGGACTTTTCGGCCGGCGCGTGAAAGACCACCGCCCGGGCCGCCTCGAAGGCCCGGCGCACCGAGGCCGTGCGGGCGTAGCCTTCATCGTGCAGGCAGGGGATGATCACGCTTTTGGCCGGGTGGATCAGCGGGCCCCAGACGGCGGTGGTGAACAGATAGGGAATGAAGAAAAACGGCCCTTCCTCGGGGTGCGCGGCCAGATAGGCCAACAGCTCGGGGCTGTTGATCATGTTGCCAAAAAAGTCGCGTTCCTCGTGGGGGGTGAGGAAGTGGCCGGCCATGACCCGCTGGTTGAGCCGGTTGAACGCCTCGGCGTCGCGGCCGGCGGTGGGAAAACGCCGCACGCGCACGCCCTGCTCGACGCTTTCGCCGGCCGGCAGGGCGTCGCTGTCCCAGTCGGAGCCCAGTCCGGCCAGGCAGGTGGTCAGCACGCCCACGTCCACCCCGGCCTGGGCCAGGTTCTGGGCCGTGCGCCGGGCCTCGGCCTCGGCCCCGCCGGGGATGCCCTGGCCGTACCAGGGCGTGACGAAGGTGGCCCGCAGGCCCTTTGACGCCTCGCTGGCCATGGCCTATTTGCGCCCCAGCACGGCGTAATCCTGGGGGCCGTACAAAAGCTGATTCAGGCGCATGATGTTGCGGTTGAAGGCCCCGGTCAGGTTTTGCCCATCGTCGACGACCAGCTCCAGCTTGCCGTCGGCGGGGATCTCGGAAAGATAGAGCACCTCCACCCCGCTCAGGCCCAGCCAGCGCCAGATAAAACGCAACGCCTCGGGATGGATGGGCTTTTGATGGGTCAGGTCCAGATAAAAGGCGCTGGCGAAGGTGCACAGGCTCTGGGGGTTGATCGTCTCGGCGATGAGCGCCCCGCCGGGAGCCAGCTTGGCCACGCACAGGCCCAAAAGCTCCATCAGTTCGTCGAGCGTCAGGTGCTCGACCACCTGGGCCATCAGGATGCCGCCCAGGCTTTGGTCGGGCAGCCCGCGCAGGTATTCCAGGGCGTCGGCCTGGACGGCGTCCAGCCCGGCGGCCCGCGCCGTGGCCACCGAGTCGGCGTTCTGGTCCACGCCCCTGGCCGCCAGGCCCGCCTCGGCGGCCAGGGCCAGAAACTCGCCACGGCCGCAGCCGATGTCCAAAAGCGGCCGCTCGGGGCCGACGCCATCGCGGAAATGGGGCAGATAGACCATCTGGCGGGCCTTGATCTCCTCGGGCCGGCCACGGTGCAGCTCTTCAAAAGCCAGATAGGCCCCGTCGCGGGATTGACGGCGCAGGCTGGCCAGATCACCCACGGTTTGGGCCGGGACTTGGCCGGCCTGGGCCAGGCGCTGGGCCAAGCGCTCCAGTTCGGCCAGCAGGGGCTCGACCTGCTCGCGGCCGCGGGCGGCGGTTTTATCCAGGCCCGAGAGGCGGTTTTCGGCGTCGCGCAGGCCGTTGCGCGTTCGGCTCAGGCCCTCGGCCAGATCGCGGCAGATGTCTTCCAGCAGCTCCAGGCGCTGCTCGGCCTGGGGCATGCGGGCGCGCAGATCCAGGTGCTGGGGCAGCAGCACGCCGGTCAGGCGCACCAGGGCCGCGTTGTATTTGACCTGGGTGGCCAGCCAGACGTTCAGGCAAAACTTGCTGGCCTTGTAGACGAGCTTTTTGACGCCGACGATCAGCCGGCCGGCCGCGCCGCCGCGATGGGTCTCCACGCCCCAGTCGGTGGGGTTGACCAGCTCGACCAGCGTTTTTTGCCAGAGAGTTAGCTCGGCGGCCGCGCCGTCCTCGGCCGAACGCTGGTAACTGACGGCGGCGGCCTCCACGCGGCGGATCTCGGCGGGGTTGTAGAAGCCGGCGGCCTTTTTGGCCTGGACGGCGGCCTCGACCTGGGCCAAAAGGGCGCTCACGTCGGGCTTGGGCGGTTGGGTCTGATCGGTCATCGGGCCTCTCCCAGGGGTCGCAGGCTCCAGGCGTGGGGCGGGCGGAAGACGCCTTCGTCGCCCACCGAACTGCGCACGGCAAACGACGCCGCCTGACGGATGTAGTCGATGTCACGGCCGCTTTTGTCGTGGATGGCGATATCGAGAAAATAGGTGCCCTGCAAAAGATCCAGGCGCTGGGCCTCGAAGCGCAGCGTCCCTTGCATGGGCGGGTTTTGATAGACCTGGCGGTCGATGCGCGTGTTGACGCCGTAGCACAGCGTGGCCTGGGCGTTGAAGATGCCCACCCCGCAGACCAGATCGGGCAGCGGGGCCTTGGCCTCATAGTCCATCTCGACGGCAAAGGCCTCGCCGGTGTTGAACACCGCCCGCTCGGCCCCGCCCGCGTCGAGGATGCGCCAGGCCGTGATCCGCGCGTCGCCGTCGCCCCAGCGCTCCTGGTCCAGGATCAGCGCCGGCTGATGGGCCTGGGCCCGGCGGATGGCGTCCTCGGCGGCGGCCACCTTCTGGCGATAGGCGTCGATGACCGGCAGCGGCGGACCCTGGGCCGCCACCCGGCCGCCGTCGAGCCAGATCACCTCGTCGGCGTATTTTTTGACCGCCTCCAGATCGTGGGTGACCAGGCAGATGGTCTTGCCCCGGCGGCGGAACTGGTTGATCTTGTCTTCGCATTTGTGGGCGAAGGCCTCATCGCCCACCGCCAGCACCTCGTCGACCAGCAGCACGTCGGGGTCGACGTTGACCGCAACCGAAAAGCCCAACCGCACGTACATGCCCGAACTATACGTGCGCACCGGTGCGTCGATGTATTCGCCCAGGCCGGAATATTCGGCTATCTCGTCGAAACGGCTGGCGATTTCCTTCTTGGTCAGGCCCAGGATCGCCCCGTTCAAAAAAACGTTTTCGCGGCCGGTGAACTCGGGGTGAAAGCCCGCGCCCAGCTCGATCAGGCTGCTGACGCGGCCACGGATGATCACCTGGCCCTCGTCGGCCTTGTAGATGCCGGCCAGGATCTTCAAAAGCGTCGATTTGCCCGAGCCGTTCTGGCCGATGACGGCCAAGGTCTTGCCCGGGGTCATGGTCAGGTCCACGCCGCCCAGCACGGTGATGAAATCCTTGGCCCGCCGGCGGCTGAAGGGCTTTAGCAGCAGGGTCTTCCAGGTGGTGTAGTCGCCTTGCAGGATCTCGCGCCGGAAGCGCTTGACCAGGCCTTTGACCTCTATGGCCGGTTGTTGGCTCATGGGCCCCATTTATCGCAAAAGGTTTGACAAATCGCGCGCCGCCGCGCCCAGGGAAAGATACCCCCAAAGCGGCGGCAAAGTCAAAAGCTCATGGCCCGGCCGGGCCGGCTCAATAGGCGTTGGGGTCGAACAAGACCCGGCCGACGGTGCGCAGCATGATCTGAAAATCGAACCACGGCGACCAGTTTTCGATGTAATAGAGATCGTGCTCGATGCGCTTTTCCAGGGAGGTGTTGCCCCGCCAGCCGTTGACCTGGGCCCAACCGGTGATGCCGGCCTTGGTGCGGTGGCGCAGCATGTAGCCGGGGATCTGCTTGCGAAACTCGGCGATCAGCTCGGGCCGCTCGGGCCGGGGGCCCACCAGCGACATCTCGCCGCGCAGGACATTGAAAAACTGCGGCGTTTCGTCGATGCTGTATTTGCGCATGAACGCGCCGAACCTGGTGGGGCGGCAGTCGTCCTCGCAGGCCCAGACCGGCCCGCACTCGTCCTCGGCGCCGACGGGCATCGAGCGGAACTTGAGCATGGAAAACAACCGTCCGTCCATGCCCATGCGCTCCTGGCGATAGAAGATCGGCCCCGGCGACGAAAGCCGCACGCCAATGGCCGCCGCCAGCATCAGCGGGCCAAGGAGCACGATGCCCGCCAACGAGCCCACGATATCCACCGCCCGCTTGACCAACCTGCTCCAGCCCTCCAGGGGGCTGCCGGCCAGGCCGATCACCGGCATGCCCTCGAACTCCTCCACCGAGCCGCGCAGCTTCATGAAACGATAGAGGTCGGGGACTATCTTGACGTCGACGGCCTCGTCGGCCACCTGTTCGAGCACCTCGTTGATGCGGTCGTGGGCGGCCAGGGGCAGGGCGATGATGAGCATGTGCACCGAACCGCCGGCCAGGATGCCCTTGATGGCCTGATAGCCGCCCAAGACGCTCAAGCCGTCGATTTGCTTGCCGATCATCTCGGGCCGCCGGCTGAGGAAACCCACCACCCGCAGGCCCAGTTCGGGGTGCTTTTGGATGTTGGCGGCCACCTGGCGGCCCAGTTCCTCGGCCCCGATGATGAGCACGCCCTCGCCGGCCCGCTCGTTGTAAAAGCGGCGCATGGCCGCCTGCATCAGCGGCCGGGCGAGGATGAGCGCCACGAAAATCAGGGCGAAAAATTGGGCGAAGACCATGCGGCTGAAGTCGTAGGGCCGCAGAAAATAAGTGAGCGTCACGGCCATGATCACGCCGGTGGCGCTGGCGCGCAGGGCCGGCCACCAGACCTGGGCCGGCCTGGCCCACGGCCGGCGGTAAATGCCCGAGGCCGGCAGGGCCACGGCGAAGACGGCCAGCACCAGAAACAGCAGCGTCAGGTAGAGGTCGAGATCGGGCACGCCCTTGGTGACGGGAAAAAGCGGCGCGAAAAAACGCCAGAAATAAGCGGCGATCCAGCACAGGGCCACCACGGCCAGATCGACCACGAACAACAACGAGCGGAAAAATCTGAGCCGTTTTTCAAACATTTATCGCGCCCGCCTGCAGCAGGGGATCGGCCGTCCGCGCGGGTGGGCCGGACGAGGGCGGCGAGGGCAAGAGCGCCGGCCGCTCAACGGGCCGGGCCGCCGCCAGGTGACGGGTGAGGGGTCATATGCTGCGAATCTTTTCGCCGGCTTCCTGCTTCTTTTTGCACTCGATGCACTGGGTGGTCACCGGCCGGGCCTTGAGGCGGTCGATACCGATCTCCTCGCCGCAGGATTCGCAAATGCCAAACGACCCGTCGGCGATGCGCTCCAGGGCCTCTTCAATCTTGCTCATGAGCTTGCGCTCGCGGTCGCGGATGCGCAAGAGGAAATTGCGGTCGGACTCCAGGGCCGCGCGATCGGTGGGATCGGGCAGGTTTTCCTTGTCGTCGGTCATGCCCGCCACGGTGCTTTCGGCCTCGCGGCGCAGCTCGACGAGGCGCTCCTCGAGAAGTTCCTTGAAGAACTGAAGTTGTTGTTCGTCCATTCCTGCCACCTCTCAAGCAATTTGCGGGCAAGGGTTAGGCGGGCAGTTTATCACGGAGCGGCGGTTATGTAAAGGAGGCAGCCAGGGCTAACCACGCCGCCAAACGCCGCTTTTGCCGCCGGATTTCTCCAGCAGGCGCAGCGAGACGATCTCGGCGGCGCGGTCGACGCCCTTGACCATGTCGTAGAGGGCCAGGGCGGCCACGCCCGCGGCGGTCATGGCCTCCATCTCCACGCCGGTCTGGGCGGTGGTGGCGGCGCTGGCCTCGATGACCACGCCGCCCTCGCTCAGCGAAAGCTCCACGCTCACCGCGCTCAGGGGTAGCGGGTGGCACAGGGGGATCAGCTCGGGCGCGCGCTTGGCGGCCATGATGCCGGCGATGCGCGCCACGGCCAGGGCGTCGCCCTTGGGCAGGCCGCCCTCGGCCAAAAGCACCAGCGTCTCCGGGGCCAGGCGCACCTCGGCCCGGGCCAGGGCCTGGCGCCGCGTCGGGGCCTTGGCCCCCACGTCGACCATGTGGGCGTGGCCCTTTTCGTCCAGGTGGCTGAGGCTCATCGCACTCTCCGCCGTTGGTTTGGGGTCATTTCAGGCCGAAGATGCGCCGTTTCTTGCGCTCGCCGCCGCTTTCGGCCACGGCTTCCGGCTGGGGCGCGGCCTGCTTGTCGCCCAGGGCGGCGGCCTCCTCCAGCAGTTCGCGCTGGCGCTTGCTCAGGTGGGTCGGCGTGCGCGTGATCAGGCGGACCATCAGGTCGCCACGACGCTGATCGCGCAGATTGGGCATGCCCATGCCCTTGAGGCGCAGCACGTCGCCGTGTTGCGCGCCGGGGCTGATTTTGAGCTCCTGGGGGCCGTCGACGAGGGTCTCGACCAGCACCATCCCGCCCAAGGCCGCCTGGAACATCGAAATTTCCAGCTCGCGGAACAGGTGCGCGCCCTCGCGTTCAAAGACCTTGTGGGGCGGGATGTGGATCTGCACGTAGAGGTCGCCGGGCTCGCCGCCCAGCAAACCGGCCTCGCCCTCGCCGCGCATGCGCAGACGCTGGCCGTGCTCGATGCCCGCCGGGGCCTTGACCGTCAATTGCTTTTCGTGATAAACGCGGCCCCGGCCGCCACAGGCCGGGCAGGGATCGTCGATCTTGCTGCCGGCCCCGCGACAGTCCGGGCAGGTGGTGGCGATGCGGAAAAAGCCCTGGCTGCGCATGACCTGGCCGTGGCCGCCGCAGGTGGGACAGACGCGGGGCGGCTTGCCGCCGGCCTGGCCCAGGCCGCCGCACTGCTCGCAACGCACCTCGCGGCCGGCGGTGAAGGTGGCCTCCTTGCCGCGGGCCGCTTCCTCGAGGGTCAGCTCCAGGTCGTAGCGCAGGTCGTGGCCGCGCTGGGGGCCGCCGCGCCGCGAGGGCCGGCCGCCAAAGCCGAAAAAGCCATCGAAAATGTCGCCAAAGGCGCTGAAGATGTCCTCGACGCCGCCAAAGCCGTTGAAACCGGTGCGCTGCTTGAGGCCGTCGTGGCCGTAGGCGTCGTAGAGCCGGCGCTTTTCCGGGTCGCGCAGCACTTCGTAGGCCTCGGCGCAGGCCTTGAACCTCTCCTCGGCCTCGGGGTCGTCGGGATTGCGGTCGGGGTGGTACTGCATGGCCATCTTGCGATAGGCCTTTTTGATCTCCTCGCCGTCGGCGTCCCTGCTGACTTGCAGGGTCTCGTAGTAGCAGGTCTTCATGGTTCGCTGTCCGGCCAAAAGATTGCGCGCCCGGCCCGCGCCCGGCGCTTATACGGTTTGATCGTCGTCGGGCGTGTCGGCGGCTTGTTCCTGGTTCGTCGTCGGTTCGTCGGCCTGATCGACCGCGACCTCCTGGGCCATGGTGGCGGCCAGGCTGGCCTGGGCCAGGCGGGCGCGCTCCTCGGCCTCGGCCCTGGCGCGGCCCTCTTCGGCTTCCTCGCGGCTGACCGGGTAAACCTGGCCGCCGGCGATCTCGCGCAGGGCCTGAACCACCTCTTTGTTTTTGCTTTCCAACAGCGGCGGAGCGCCGTCGCGCAGTTGGCGCACGCGCTGGGCGGTCATGTGCACCAAGGCGAAACGATTGGGCACGCGCTTGAGGCAGTCCTCGATGGTCACTCGAGCCATGTGCAAGTCCTTTTTGTGGGCCCGGGGCCCGGCTTGGGTGATGGCGGGTAGAAAATAAGCATCGCCCCAAGGCCGCGCAAGCCTCGGGGGCGAGATTTTTCGTGGCGGCCCCATGGCGGAAACCACGCAAGCTATATTTATTACCATCGTCGGCGCGGGCTGTAAACGCCCAAAAAACGGCGCGGCCGCCCAAATCCGGGCCGCCGCGCCGCCCGCGCCGCTTCGCCACGTGCGCGCGCCTACTTTTTCTCGCCGAACTCGTTGGGCACGTTCCAGTGGTCGGCGTCGTTGGGGGCCTGGTGATAGGCCGGCTGCGTTTGTTTTTCCGCCGCGCCGGCCTGGCCTTGCAGCGCCGTGGGCACGTTCCAGTGGTCGGTCTCGCTGGCCACCGTGCCCTCGCCCACCGGCTGCGAGGCCGGGATCGTGCCGCGGTAAGGGGCCGAAGCCACCGGGTCGGGATAGCCGGCCATGGCTTGGCCGCCCACGAACGACAGGCTCAGGCCGCCCACGATCGCCAAGGCGACGGCCGAGGCAAGGATGATCAACAGTTTTTTCATGACGCCCTCCGTGATCGGCATGGATCGTTGCTGACGCATCCCGTCAATGCAGGGGACGTGCCACGGAGGTTTATTGGCCGAAACACCAATTAGAACGAAGTGTTGTTGTCTGGCGGGCGTTCGCGGGCGTTTGTTGTGTCATTCCAAAATGGAATTGTTAGCTTGTTATTGTTTCCAAAATGGTAAATTGGGCCAAAATGGTGGGGTTTTCAGCCCATATCCCACTGCTTCAGCCGTCGCCACAGCGTGTTGACCCCGATGCCCAGCATGCGCGCCGCTTGCGAGCGGTTGCCGCCGGTGGCTTGCAGCACCAGCTTGGTGTAGCGGCGCAGCAACTCGTCCTGGTTGGGCATGTCGCCGGCCAGCCAGTCGGCCGCGCCGACCGCGCCGCCCACGGCCTGGGGCAGGTGCTCGGGCTGGATCAGCTCGTTGCCGGCCAGGATCACCGCGTGCTCCACGGCGTTTTCCAGCTCGCGCACGTTGCCCGGCCAGGCGTGGGCCTCCATCTTGCGCACCGTGGCCGGGGCCAGGCCGGGGTGGCCGGGGGCCAGTTTTTCCAGAAAATGCCGCGCCAGCAGCAGGATATCCTCCCGCCGCTGGCGCAGGGGCGGCGCCACCAGCGGAAAAACGGCCAGGCGATAGTAGAGATCCTCGCGCAGGCGGCCGGCGCTGACCATCTCGGCCAGGTCGCGGTTGCTGGCGGCGATGATGCGGGCGCGCACGGGCCGACTCTTCAGGCCGCCCACGGGGCGGATTTCTTTTTCTTGCAGGGCCCGCAGCAGCTTGGCCTGCAACTCCAGGGGCAGTTCGCCTATCTCGTCCAGAAAAACCGTGCCCTGGCCGGCCTCCAGGAAAAGCCCAGGCTTGTCGGCCTCGGCCCCGGTGAAAGCGCCCTTGACGTGGCCGAACAGTTCCGACTCCAAAAGCGTCGCCGGCAGGGCCGCGCAGTTGATGGCCAAAAAAGGCTCGGCCTGGCGACCCGAACGCTGGTGGATAAAGCGGGCCAGAACCTCCTTGCCCACGCCGCTCTCGCCGCCGATGAGCACCGTGCTGGCGGTGGGGGCGACCTTGGCCGCCAGGGCCAGCACCTGGCCCATGGCCTTGCTGCGATGCAACACGCCGCCAGCGGTCACTTCCGCCGGCCGCAGGCGGGCCAGTTCGGCCTGTTTGGCGGCCAGGTCGCGTTGGGCCGCGGCCAGGCGCTGGCGCAGGCGGGCCATGTCGTCATCGAGCCGCTCCAGCGAAAAACGCCGCCGCAACTCGGCCGGATCCACGCCCCAGTCGGCGATGGGCCGACCCTCGTAGGCGCAGTGGTCGTGGCCCTGGGCCTGGCAGTAAAGCTCCTGCACCCAGATTTCCTGGCCCAGGGCCACGCTGGCCAGGCCACTGGCCAGGCCGCTGAGCAAACCGCACACCGGCCGATCGGACGGCCCGAGGCCTTCCAACTGGAGCTGGGCCTCGAAAGACTGCCGCCAGCGGCCACGGAAGCAGCGCAAGCCACCGGCGGGCTCCAGGATCAACTCGTCCAACTCGGCCACGGCCACGCCGGCCATGGCGCAGGCGGCCACGCCGGCCCGCAGCAGTTCCTCCCGCGAATCCCAGTCGTAGTTGTCGGCCAGGACCAGCCCCAGCGCCAGACCGTTTTCATAGCCCATGCGGGTGAAAATGGCCTCGACCAGCTCGAGGTCCAGGCCCTGGATCATCTCTTGGTTGACCCGACCCAGGGCCCCCAGGCCGATCATCATCAGGCGGTTGTCGTTGATCACGGGAAAGCCCGTGGACGCGTCGCGCTGGATCAATTCGGCCAGGCGGAAATCCGCGGCGCGCACGGCGAGCCCTCCCCGCCGCCGCTAGCGGCGGGCCAGCTCCAGGGACTTGAGCATGGCGTCCATGACGTCCTGGGCCAGGGAGGTGCTCTGGGCCGGGCAATAGGCCTGAAGCATCAGGTTGGCCCCGGGCATCAGCACGGTGTGGATGTCGAACTGCTGGCCGCTGGCGCGGTCGGTCATGGAGGCGACGATGTAGCGGCACTGGATGTTGGCGTAGGTCACCGCGCCCTCGCTTTTGATCTGGGCGCCCATCTGCTGGAGGTTGCCGGTCATGGCCTGATCGGTGGCCTGAAAGAGCTGGGCGTTCATGGTGGCGCTGAGGGTCAGGTTGATGTTGGCCCCGGGCATGGCGAAGTTGTAGGTGGCCACCGTGCCGGTCATGCCTTGGGGCAGGTTGAGGCGAAACTGGCCCATGGCGTCGGTGAACCGCTGGCCGGGCTGAACCTGCTGCTGCTGCTGGGGCTGCTGCTGATATGGCTGTTGATATTGGGGTTGCTGCTGAGGTTGCTGCTGGGTGTTGCCGCCCACGGCGGGATAGGGCGATTGGGGGGTGGTCGGGGCCTGGTTGTAGCCGCCGAAGGGGTTGCCGACCTGGGCCAGGGCCAAGCCGCCGAGAATCAAACCGAGGGCGACGGCCAGGGCCGTGAGGATGATTTTGCGAGCTGCCGCGCGCATGGGACGCCTCCGAAAAACCTGGAACGATTACCGTCAAACTCCGCCCGCCGCCGGGCCGGATTCGGTCATTTTAGCACAACGAAAACGGGCCGAAAGACGTTTGTTGGCCGCAAGCAACGGCTTTGCCGCCGGCCGACGTTGTGCTAACATCAGTGGGCCTGCCGGGAGCCGTCGCGAGGAGCGTTGTCATGCCGCATTTTCTGTCCAGCCGTCGTTGGGGATTTTTTGTGGCCGTGGTCGTGGCCCTGGCCTGCTTGGCCGCGCCGCCCGCCGCCCAGGCCGACCAGACGCGCAAGGTCTGGCCGTTGTTCTACGGGACCGACGATGAAGGCAAGCCGACCGGCCGCGCCATGGAGATGACCGTGGGCCTGGCCCCCTCCAACGTGGGCGAGGCGCGGGTGGGCTTTTTCGAATCGGAGTTCATGGGCGCCGGCGAACAGTGGCGCGCCGCCGGTTGGATGGCCTCGGTGGTCTCGGCGCTCTACGCCGGCAAGCCGCCCTCGCTGTGGCGCGTCTATTTCGACGTGCCCGGCAACATCGACGGCCCCTCGGCCGGCGGACTGATGACCAGCACCGTCCTGTCGCTGGTGCTGGGCCAGCCCATGCTGCCCGATGTGACCATGACCGGCACCATCAACCCCGACGGCTCCATCGGCCCGGTGGGAGGCATCTACTACAAGCTGGCCGGGGCCAAGGCCGCCGGCATGCGCAAGGTGCTCATCCCCGCCGGCGGCTCCACCGAAAAGCTGGGCGACGGCAAGAGCGCCGACCTGATCGCCCGCGGTCGTGAACTGGGGCTCCAGGTCGTGCCCGTGGCCGACGTGGCCGAGGCCTACCAGCACCTCACCGGCCGAGCCCTGGCCACCCTGCCCGACGACGGCCGCGCCTTCCGCCTGCCCACCCGCACCAACGAGGCCCTGCAAAACTCCTATCGCCGCTGGGCCGCCAAATACGACGAAGCCACCGCCAACATGCGCGCCAACAGCGCCGCCGTGCCCAAGCGCTTCCACCCCAGGCTGCAAAAAATCTGGGATTCCGCCCAGGCCCAGCGGGCCAAGGCTCAGGCCGCCCTCAACCAGGGCGCGCCCAGCGCGGCCATGCAATTGATGTACGGCGCGGCCGTCACCGCCGACATCGGGGCCTACCTCTGCCACCTCTACATCGGCCACGACCGCGGCGGCGTGGACGGCATGGCCCGCGTGCTGAGCGGATTTCTGATCAGCGACCAGTTTCTGAATCAGTTTCGGGCCAAGCTGAGCGCCCAGCGGGCCCACAGCGTCACCGACCTGATCACCCTGGCCGAGGCCTTCGCCTACTACGACGCCGCCGTGGGCGTGCATTTCAACTCCGGGATGATCCTCGGCCGGCTGCAAAAGGAAAAAGACCCCGAGAAGGTCTTCGTGATCCTGGAGCAGGCCACCCTGGGCGAGGCCATGGCCCGCAATTTCAGCCACTTCGTCGACGACCTGCTCCACATGGGCATGCGCTACCCCGGCCCCAAGCTGCCTGCGGGCAAAGCCCTGGCCGACTGGGCCCAGGCCATGCGCCTGGCCGCCGGCGGCAACCTGGGCTACATCAAAAAAGCCATCATCGAGCCGGCCGCCGAGGAACTGGGCGTGGCCCCGGCCGTGCTGATGAACAAGGTGCTGGGCAACGACTATCATTACCTGCTGGCCAACGCCACCTACTTCGCCTCGCAGGCCATGGCCGGCGGCATGCCCGACGACACCAGCAAGGGCGCGGCCTTGCTGGGCGGCTCGGTGGCCTCCTTCGGGCTGTCGTCGATGGTGGTGGCCAAGTACTACAGCCTGGGGGCCCAGACCAACGCCGAGGGCGAACTGGTCAAGCTGGGCGACCCCGGCCGCCTGGAGCCCATGCTCGGCTCGGCCAGGGCCCAACTGCGCCAGGTGATCCTGGCCGCCCAGGCCCAGGGCTGCACGCCCATCGTGCCGATCTTTCACCTTCAGACGGCCGACTACATGGCCCGGGCCGACATGAGCCTCTCCGACCGCCTCACCGGCATGGGCGAATGCTGGATGGGCTCGACCTTCGGCCGGCTGATGACCGCCCTGGGCCGCCGGCCCTGAAAGGCTACTGCTCGGCCATGTAACGCACGATGGCCACGTCCATGGACGTGCGCCGGGCCACGTCTTCCAGGCTCAGGCCCTGGCCCAGCAGGCGACGCACCACCAGCGGCAAGGGCTCGGCCAACTCGACGATGTGGCCGTCGGGGTCTTTGAAGCGGGCCGTCATCTGGGCCCACGGGGCCTCGGTCAGGCCGTGGATGACCTCCACGCCGGCCACGGCCAGGGCCTGGCAGTCTTGTTCCAGGGTTTCGCTCTCGAAATAGAGCTCCAGATTGGCCCGGCCCATGGCCTGGGCCCCGGCCTCCGGCCCGCCGAAGATCACCTCGTGGGCGTGGTCCTTTTGCCAGATGGAAAAACCGCCGGCAAAGGCCACGTGGGGGCCGTTGTCCATCTCCACCGCCTGGCCCAGCAGGCCCTCGTAGAATTGGCGCGAGCGCGCCACGTCGGCCACCATAATGGCCGCGCCCATGAATTTCATCGCCATTTTTCGCTCCGGGCAAGGTTTTAAACTAGACGCAAGTCTAGCTTAATCCGCCAGCCGCGCCAAGCGAAAAAAACGCCCTACTCGGCAAGCTCGGGTCGATCGGCGAAAAGGGCCAGGGCCTGGGGGTTGGCCAGGGCGTCCTTGTTGGTCACCGGCCGGCCCTCGATGACGTTGCGCACGGCCATTTCCACCTTTTTGCCGCTGATGGTGTAGGGAATATCGTCGACGGCCAGAATCTTGGCCGGCACGTGGCGCGGCGTGGTGTTCTGGCGGATGCGCGTGGCGATGGCCTGGGCCGTGGCCTGATCCAGTTGGTGGCCGGGGGCCATCTTGACAAACAAGATCACCCGCTCGTCGCCGCGCCACCGCTGGCCCACCACCAGGCTGTCGGCCACCTGGGCCAAGCCCTCTACCTGGCGGTAGATCTCGGCCGTGCCGATGCGCACGCCGCCGGGGTTGAGCGTGGCGTCGCTACGGCCGTGGATGATCACGCCGCCCTCGGGGGTCATCTCGCAATAATCGCCGTGATGCCACACGCCGGCGAAACGCCGGAAATAAGCGCTCTGATATTTTTCGTCGTCGGGATCGTTCCAAAAGCCCACCGGCATCGACGGGAAGGGCTTGACGCAGACCAATTCGCCCTTTTGGCCCCACAGCGCCCGGCCGTTTTCGTCCCAGGCCTGCACGGCCATGCCCAGGCCCGGCGCCTGCAACTGGCCGGGGTAGACCGGGCCGATGGGGTTGCCGCCGGCGAAACAACTGATGATGTCGGTGCCGCCGCTGATGGAGCTAAGGCACATGTCGGCCTTGATGTTTTGGTAGGCCCAATCGAACTGCTCCGGGGCCAGGGGCGAGCCGGTGGAGAGCACGGCCTTGAGCCGGCCCAGGTCAAAGGCCTCGGCCGGGCGCAGGCCGCTTTTTTCCAGGGCGGCCAGATAGCGGGCCGAGGTTCCGAAAACGCTGACGCCTTCTTCCTGGCTCATGCGCCACAACACCTCCGGGCCGGGGTGAAAGGGGCTGCCGTCGTAGAGGGCCACGGCCGCGCCCACGGCCAGGGCGCTGACCAGCCAGTTCCACATCATCCAGCCGCAGGTGGTGAAGTAAAACAGCGTGTCGTCGGCCGTGAGGTCGCATTGCAGGGCGTGCTCCTTGAGGTGTTGGAGCAATGTGCCGCCCGCGCCGTGGACGATGCACTTGGGCGCGCCGGTGGTGCCGGAGCTGTACATAATGTAGAGCGGATGGTCGAATGGCAGTTGGGCGAAGGCCGGCGGGCCGTCGCCGTGGCCGGCCACGAAGTCGTCGTAGGCGATGGCCTTGGGCGCGGCCGAGAGGTCGGGCGCGTCGGTCATGTAGGGCGCGACGACGATGCGTTCCAGCGAATCGATGCGCGCGCCGACCAGGGCCGCCCGCTCCAGGCAGTCGAAGCGCTTGCCGCCGTAGGGGTAGCCGTCGGCGCAGAGCATGACCTTGGGCCGGATCTGGCCAAAACGGTCCATGACCCCCTGGAAGCCGAAATCCGGGCTGCACGACGACCAGATGGCCCCCAAACTGGCCGTGGCCAGCATGCCGATGACGGTCTCGGGGATGTTGGGCATGAAGCCGGCCACGCGGTCGCCGGGGCCCACGCCCACCGCGGCCAGGGCCCGGCTCAGGCGGCCGGAGGCGGCCAGCAACTGGGCCCGGCTCAGGCGGCGCTGGTGGCCAATTTCGTTGCAAAAGATCAGCGCCGGGCGGTCGTCGGGCTGGCGCAGCAGGTTTTCGGCAAAGTTGAGCCGCGCGCCCACGAACCACCTGGCCCCGGGCATGGCCTCGGGGTTTTGCGTCACCGCCTCGGCCGGCCGGCTGGCGCGAACCTCGCAGAAATCCCAGACCGCCCGCCAGAAATCGGCCCGCTGGTCGATGGACCAGGCGTGCAGGGCGGCGTAGCCCGCCAAATCCAGGCCGTGGCGCTGGTTGACAAAGGCGATGAAACGGCTGAGATTGGCCCGGGCGACGCGCTCGGGCGAGGGGGTCCACAGCGGCGTGGGCATGACGCTATTTCCTCGGCAAAGGGGTTGGCGGCCGGCGGCGCGCCCGGTTGGGGGCCGCCGGCCTTGTTTTTTTCGCCGCCGCGGCGCCGGCTCAGGCGGCTATTTCAAAGATGGTCAGGCCGCCCTCGTCCAGGCGGTCGATCTCGCCACGGCGCTCCAGGTAGCGCAGGTGCGAGAGGGCCTCGGCCTGGGCGAACCACTTCTGGGCCAGGGGAAAGTCTTCCCACGAGTCGCACTTGATGTCCCAAGTCATGCGGGCGGCCACCTGGAAGGCGTCCAGCGGCCCGCCGCGCAGGGCCTCGAAGGCCTCCTCCACCCGCCGGGCGTGGTGGGCCCTCAGCTCGTCGATGCGCGCGCGGTGGTCGTTCCACAGGCGACGGTGGCCAGGGGCGACCAGGGCCACGTCCAGGGCGGCGGTCTTTTCCAGGCTGGCCAGATAATCGCCCAAGGGGTTGGCGTCGTCGCTCATGCACTGGATATTTGGCGTGATGTCGATGAGCAGGTGATCGCCGGCGACCAGCAGCCGCGCGGCGGGATCATACAGGCACAGATGGCCCGGCGTGTGGCCGGGGGTGTGCAGCGCCCGCAGGCGATAGTCGCCATAGGCTATCTCGTCGCCATCGGCCAAAATGGTCATCGCCGGGATGCGCGGCGAATGAAAATGCTTGCCCGGATGCTTTTCGATGGCCGGCCGCAGGGTGTCGGCCGGAAAGCCGTTGCGGGCCGAATACTCGATGACGCTCTCCCAGCCCAGGCCCGAGTTCAGGATATCGGCGTCGGGCTGGTTGAAATAGACCAGCGACTCCGGCCCGGCCATGGCCCCCACCAGGCCGAAATGATCGGCGTGCAGGTGGGTGATGAAATAGTCGGCCCCGGCCGGCGCCACGCCGATCTCGGCCAGGCCGGCCTCCAGGGCCTGGCGGCACTCCGGGCGGTTGAGGCCGGTGTCGACCACCAGGCTGCGCTGGTCGGACTTGAACACGTAGGAGTTGAGATACTTCAGCGGGCTTTCGGGCAGGGTCACCTTGATGCGAAATACGCCGGGCATGATTTCTTCGGGCACGGTCAACGTCCTTTCCGTGGGTCGGAGCCATGTCTCCGCCCGCATAGTCACATTGTAGCTACCGAGCGCGGTAAGTCAAGCCCCCAGCCAGCCCGCGCCGGCAAAAACACCTTGACAACACCGGCGCGAAAAGGCCGGATGGTTTATAGTCAAGCATCGACACATAATGGATAACACGGTTTGGGCCCCTGAACCGGCATTTTTTGTGGGAGGCGATCATGGCCAGGTACGTGATCATCGGCAACGGCGTGGCCGGCGCGACGGCCGCCGAAAAAATTTTGGCCGCCAAGTCAGGGGCCCAGCTAACGATTTTCACCTCGGAAGACGCGCCTTTTTATTATCGGCCGCGCCTGCCCGAGTTCATCGCCGGCCAGAGCGAGCTGGCCAAGTTCACCCTGCATGACGCGGCCCATTACGCCCAGCGCGGGGTCGATCTGCGCCTGGCGACGACGGTCGCCTCGGTCGATCCGGCGGCCCGGGTCGTCCATGACGCGGCGGGTGGGGCGGTGGCCTATGACGAGTTGCTCCTGGCCTGCGGGGCTCGGCCGTTCATCCCGCCGGTGGCCGGGGCCGACAAGGCCGGCGTGACGGCCCTGCGCGACATTGCCGACGCCCGGCGCATCGTCGAGATGGCCGGCCAGAGCCAAGAGGTCGTGCTGGTGGGCGGTGGACTGCTGGGCCTGGAGGCCGGCGCGGCCCTGGTCCGCCTGGGCCTGAAGGCGCGGGTGGTGGAGTTTTTCGAGCGCCTGCTGCCCCGCCAGATGGACGCCCGTGGCGCGGCCAAGCTGCAAGCCCACCTGGAGGCCATGGGCTTCGAGTTTTATCTGGGCCAAAAAGCCAAGGAGATCACCGGCCAGGCCAAGGCCGACGGCCTGCTGTTGGAAAGCGGCCAGCACCTGCCCGGCGGGCTTATTTTGTTCTCGGCGGGCGTGCGGCCCAACCTGGACCTGGCCCGCCAGATGGGCCTGGACATCGGCCAGGCCGTCAAGGTTGACGACCGCATGGCCACCGACATGCCCGGCGTCTGGGCGGCCGGCGACGTGGCCGAACATCGCGGGCGCTATTACGGCGTCTGGCCGGCGGCCCAGGCCCAGGGCGCGGTGGCCGGGGCCAACATGGCCGGCGGCCACGAGCTTTACCAGGGCACGATCGTCTCCAACGCGCTCAAGGTCGTCGGCGTCGACCTGGTCGCCGGCGGCGACATCGACGCCGAGGGCAAGCTGCCGGCGGCCGTTTTCGAAGACGAGCGCGTCTATCGCAAGATCGTCCTGGACGAAGGCCAGATCAAGGGCTTTATTTTCTATGGCCAGGCCCAGGGCGCGCGCCAGTGCCAAAAAGCCATGGAGCAGGGGCGCGACGTCGCCGAACACGCCCAGGCCATGACCGCCAAGGATTTCGATTTCGACCGCCTGCTGGGCTGAATCATCACGAGGAAAACACCATGCGCGCCTCACGCTGGCTTTGCCTGCTGCTGGCGGCGGCCCTGCTCGGCCTGGGCTCCGGCCCGGCCCTGGCCGACGCCCGCAGCGAGATAAAAGACTTTCTGCGGCGGCACAACGGCCGCTATCAACTGGCCGACGCCCCGGCCCTGCTGGGCCTGCTGGCCCAACACCCCGACGCCGTCTCCATCGGCCCCGGCCCGGGCCAGACCTTTCGCGGCCGCCAGGCCATCCAGGGCGCGTTGCTGCTGGGCCTGGCCCTGGTGCGGGCCGTGGACGTGCGCTTTGCCGACAACATGGTCATCAGCCCCCGGGGCGATCTGGCCTGGCTGGGCGGCGAGCTACGTCTGCGGGCCCAGACCCACGACGGCCGGATCGTCGACGCGCCGGCCCGCCTCAGCGCCGTGTTGGTGCGCGAAAACGGCCAGTGGCGGCTGTTCCAGGCCAGCGCCAACCTGCCGCCGGAGCTTTCGGCCCCGCCGCCGGCCCGCCGCTGAGCCGCCGGACGCCTGGCCGGGGGCGGCCCGGCCGTGCTATGCTCGGGGCGTGAGGTTTTTTTCGATCATCCGACGAGGTTTGGCATGAGCGCGCGTCTCAGCGGCCCGGCCGACGGCCCGGCGTATTGGTTCATTTTCAGCGGCCCCAAGCTGCTTTTGCGCGGCGGCCCCACCATCGAGGCCCCTTTCGTGGCCGCGCCCGAGGCGCTGGGCCTGGCTCTCGAACAAATCATGGCCCTGGGCCAATTTCTGGGCCGGCCGGCCTTTTGCGCCCAGGCCGCCGCCGACGCCCCCGCGCCAGAGGGCATGTTCTGGCGCATCCTGCTGGGCCTGGACCAAAAAGCCGGGCCGGAGCTTTTCTGGAAGGCCGGCGAGGCCCTCTACGCCCAGCACTGGCTGCGCCGCAGCCGTCACTGCGGTCTCTGCGGCGGCCCGACCAGCCTCGCCCCCGACGAGGAGCCCCTGGTCATGCGCTGCCAGCACTGCGGCGGGCTGCATTATCCCCGGCTTTCGCCGGCGGTGATCGTGGCCATCGAGCACGAGGGCCGCATTCTTTTGGCCAACAACCGCCGGCATCCGCCGCAATGGTTCAGCGTGCTGGCCGGCTTCGTGGCCCCGGGCGAGAGCCTGGAGCACGCCGTGCAACGCGAGGTGGCCGAGGAGGTGGGCCTGGCGGTGGCGGATATCGAATATTTCGGCTCGCAACCCTGGCCCTTTCCCGATTCGCTGATGGTCGCCTTTCGCTGCCGGGCGTTGGACGACCAAATCCGCGTAGACGGCAAGGAGATCGGCGAGGCCCGCTGGTTCGCGCCGCCGCACATGCCCTCGCGGCCCCACGGCGTGACCATCGCCGCCCGCCTGATCGACGACTATCTGGCCCGCCACGGAGGCTGAAAAAGCATGTATGTCTGGCTGCGCCTGGCGCGCATGGCCCTTGGCGCGCCGTTGAAAAAGCGCCTGGCCCCCCTGGAGACCGCCACGATCGGCTTTGTCACCGGCCCCCAGGACATCGACCCCTATCTGCACATGAACAACGGCCGTTATCTGACGATCATGGACGTGGGGCGCATCGACCTGCTGATCCGCGCGGGCCTGTGGAAGGCCTGCCGGAGCCGAGGCTGGCGGCCGATGATGCTGGCCTCGACGGTGCGCTTTTTGCGGCCGCTGGGCCTGTGGTCGCGCTTTACGCAGACCAGCCGCATCGTGGGTTGGGATCGCACCGTCCTGTTCATCGACCAGGGCTTTGTTTGCCAAGGCCGCCTGGCCACCCGCTGCCTGGCGGCCATGGTCGTCCACGATCCGGCGGCCGGCCGGCGGGTCAACATCGACGAGCTATTGGCCGCCATGGGCCACCACGACCCCTCGCCGGCCCTGCCGCCCGAGCTGGACGCCTGGCGGCAATGGCTGGAAAGCGCCGGCCGGGCCGACGCTCAGGCCACGTAGCGGCCGCCGGCGATGCGCCGCAGGCGCTGATCGATCAGCCGGGCCAGTTCTTCCATGCTTTCGTTGTCGCCCATGACGTTGCCGTGCACCTCCACGTGGAGGCTGACGTTCTGGGCGCTGGGCGGGGCCTGGCCGCTGCGGTTGATTTCTTGCAGCAGGGGCAGGGTCTGGGCGTTGACGCTGGCGCGGCGGATGACGGCCTCGCCCCGTTGCAGGATGGCCGGGGTTTCGTCGGGCAGCAGCCCGCCGTGGTGGCGCGGCCAGGACTCCACGCCGACCAACCCGCCGTCGTGATAGACGCCAAAGCCGCCGGCCATGGATTCGATCACCACGCCGTCCAGGCCGTTTTGGGCCGAGTTGGCGGCCTGGGCCACGTCGGCGAGCTGGCCGGCCAGGTCTTGGGCGCTGGCGGCCGCGCCCTGTAAGAGGTTTTGGTAGTCGAGCCAGCCGCTGTCGAAGCTGGCGTCGTTGGCGAAGCTCAGGGCCTCGGCCAGGCCGAGGAACGAGTCGGTGGAGCTGTCGGTGGAGGTTTCGACCACCTTGATGGTGTTGTCCAGGCTGCCAAAGGCGGTCCGGGCGTTGGCCAGTTGGGCGCTAAGTTCGGCCGAGCCGCCGCTGGCCTGGTTCATGGCGGCGAAGAGGTTGTCGACCCGGCTGGTCAGGCTTTCGGCCTGGGTTTGATCCAGGCCCATGGCTTGGCCCAGGGCGGTCAGTTGCGCGCCGGCCTGTTCGGCGCCCAGCGCGCCGCTTTGCAGGGCGGCCCAGAGGGTTTCGGCCTGGGCGGCGAACTGTTGGGCTTGTTCGAAGGCCAGGCCGGTCTGGCCGGCGGCGCGGGCGATGGCCTCGCCCATGCCCACGGCGGCCAAGCGCACGTCGCCGGCGGTGGTGGCCATGGCCGCGACGACTTGGTTCATGGTCTGGCCCGAGGTGGCCAGGGCGTCGATCTGGGCCTGGGAAAGGCCCATCTCGCTGGCCATGCGCCAGATGGCCTCGCCGGCCTGGTTGTATGTCTCCAGGTCGTGGTTCAGCGAGGTGGAGATGTTATCCAGGGCCTGGGAGAATTGATCGCTGATGAGCTGGGCGTCGAACATGGCCGCTTCCATGGGCCCCAGGGCCTGGGTCATGGCGCGGATATCCTCGGTGTCCCAGCCGGCGTAGGCGGCCAGGGAGCCGGCGCCGCTGTCGCTGGTCATCCACGAAAGCACCGCCGCGCCGGTTTGATCGCCGGCCGACAGCGATTCCAGGCCGGCCCGCACCGAGGCTTGGGCGTCCTGGGCGGTGTAGGGGCTGTTGGTTTCGCCGAAGATGCTCTCGATAACGGCGGAGATGGGGCCTGTTTCGCCCATGATCGCCGCCACCAACTCGCCGATGGCAAAGGGCGCGGCCAAGACGGCGGTCGTGCCCATGGCCCCCAGTCCGCCGGCGCTGGCCGCGGCGGAGGTGGAGGCCGCCGTGGCGGCGCTCCCGCCGGAGAGGGCGGCCTCGAAAGCGGCGGTGGCCTCGGCGATGGCGGCGGCTTCGGCCCCTGGACCGGCGGCCATGAGGGCGGCCGTGACGGCGTCGGCGGCGGCGGCCGTGGATGCGGCGGCCGTGCCGGCGGCGTTGGTGGCGCTGGCCATGGTGGACAAGCCGCCCGAGAACGCCGACTCGATGGAGGCGGAGGCTTCGGCCATGGCGGAGGAAAAGGCGGCGCTGGCCGCGTCGGCGGCGCTCGTGGAAATGGCGATGTTGGTGGCGGCGCTGGAGGCGGCGGCCGTGGCGGCGCTCCCGCCGGAGAGGGCGGCCTCGAAGGCGGTGACGGCCTCGGTGATGGCGGTGGCTTCGGCCCACGGCCCGGCGGCCACAAGGGCGCTGGTGACGGCGTCGGCGACGGCCGTGCCGGTGAGGGCGGCTTCGAAAGCGGCGGCGGCCTCGGTGATGGCGGCCGCGCCGGCGGCGGTCGCGCCGGCGGCCGACGAACCAAGGCCCAACCACGAGCCTACGTTGGAAACCAGCGTATTCAGGCCCAAGGTTTTACTCACCGAAGCCAGCAGGCCCTTGCCGGTGAACAGGTCGACCGCGCCGTCGAACAACCCGTAGACCGAGGACAACGCCGACGCGCCGACGTTTTTGAGCATTCCGCCGAGCCAATCGCCCAGGGGGCTGAACAGGCTCTTGAGCGCGCCGCCCAGCGAATCGACGATGCGGGTGGCTATCTCGCCCAGGATGTCGTCGAACAGGGAGGTGACGACCTTGCCCATGCCGCTCCAGGTCGTCTCCCAAATTCCCTTGATTTTATCCATCTCTCCATTGAATATGGCCGAGAGCGTGCCCTGGACCGCGGTGGTGCTTACCTTGTTGAGGCTGACGCCCAGGTTTTCAAAGGGCTTTTCTGTTAGTTTGGCGACATAGTCAGTGATTGTTTTTATTTGTTCAGCTACAATTTTTCGAATATCATTGTCTGGCTTAATTGAGACACTATACGTGATATCTTGATCCATTGCGTACCTCCAAATGTGGAAACTAATACCGTTATTGCGGGGGGAGAAACAATGATGAGCAACAAGAAAATGCGACAAAATAATTCCAGAGCAAGGCGGAGGATTCTGGAAAACAGCGGCTGGTTCGTGGCCGGGATGCTGGCCATGGCGTTGGTTTGGTTGCAGCTTGGCGCGCGACCCGGCGTGGCCGCCGACCCTGAAGGGGTGATCACGGCGCAAAGCTTTCGCTTGGTTGATGATAACGGCGTGGTGCGCGGCGTGTTGGGCTTCAGCCGAGAAGAATATCCAATGTTGGTGTTGTGTGATAACACAGGTAACAAACAAGCAATTGTATGTTCCGAGCCTGACGGGCCATCGATATATCTTGAAAGTGCTGATTACAAGCCTATGGTAATTATTAAAGCGGCGCACGACGAAGGACCGCAAGTTTTTTTGATGGGCAAAAAGCCAGGTTCGGTTGCTTCATTATCGAATATGACAGAACCGACATTGGCTTTGAGCTACGCCAGCGACGGCCCCATGTTGGGGCTTTCCACCAATGAAGTTCAGGCGGCCATGGCCATCAATGGTGGCCCCGGCAAAGGCGAGATCGGCCTGGCGGTCAAGCACGATGTTGGCTCGCTGATCTTCATGAACAACGGCCGGGATAACGGCCAGTTGGCCCTTGGCGTGACGCCGCGCTGGACCAGCGTCATGGCCAAGGACGGCGACGACAGCGGGCTGACCCTGGCCGTGCGCAAAAACCGCGCGCCGGCAATGGAGCTGACGGAAAACGGCCGTGCGGTGTGGTCGGCCCTGGGCGGCGGCGCGGTGGATGACGCGGAAATGCGCGGGCTGTTCGGCGGCGCGGGATCGTGGCTTAATTTCGACAAGCTGTTCAAATAGATAGCGCATAAAACAAACCGGGCCGGCACCCGGCCAGGCAGAGCGGGTCGAGTAGGCCAGCTAACACCTACCCTCGGTGGCTCCCGGTGCGAGGCCGCTGTCAAAGCAGCCGCGTCCGACTCCTAAGAGCCCCCGCGCCAGCGCCGCGAACGGGCGGCGTGGCCACGGACACCTCGGAGCCCCGAACGCGCTCCAGCGGTCGGAAGGCTATTTTGCGGGGGAGGGGTGGGGCGCGGGGCGGGCGAGGGGGCGGTTTTGTCGCCGCAAAAGAGCCCCCTCCCCGCCCCGCATGGCTTTTGCTTCTCTTTTTCCGCGCATCGTCATTTCATGCGTGCACGATGGCGCTGCTTTCCTCTATTCTTCATCTTGTCTCAAAAACTAAACACCGGGGGAGCTAAAATGACGATTTCGCGGGGCATGGATGCGCTGAAGCGCCTGGAGTTATCGGAAAACGCGCGTTGGTTCGTGGCCGGTCTGCTGGCCATGGCCTTGGTTTGGTTGCAGCTTGGCGCGCGACCCGGCGTGGCCGCCGACCCCGAGGGGGTGATCACGGCGCAAAGCTTTCGCTTGGTTGATGATAACGGCGTGGTGCGCGGCGTGTTGGGCTTCAGCCGAGAAGAATATCCAATGCTAGCTATATGTGACAACACGGGTAGAGAACAGGTGCTGATTGGCTCCGAACCTGATGGACCATCGATATATCTTACAAGTGCGGATTACAAGCCGATGATAACCATCAGAGCGGTGCATGACGAGGGGCCGCGTATTTTTTTGATAGGCAAAAAGCCAGGTTCAGTTGCTTCATTATCGAATATGACAGAACCGACATTGGCTTTGAGCTACGCCAGCGACGGCCCCATGTTGGGGCTTTCCGCCAGCCAAGCACAAGCGGCCATGGCCATCAGTGGCGGCCCCGGCAAAGGCGAGATCGGCCTGGCGGTCAAGCACGACTTTGGCTCGTTGATGTTCATGAACAACGGCCGGGATAACGGCCAGTTGGCCCTTGGCGTGACGCCGCGCTGGACCAGCGTCATGGCCAAGGACGGCGACGACAGCGGGCTGACCCTGGCCGTGCGCAAAAACCGCGCGCCGGCAATGGAGATGACGGAAAACGGCCGTGCGGTGTGGTCGGCCCTGGGCGGCGGCGCGGTGGATGACGCGGAAATGCGCGGGCTGTTCGGCGGCGCGGGCTCGGGGCTTAATTTCGACAAGCTGTTCAAATAGATAGCGCATAAAACAAACCGCGCCGCCCGTGCCGTCGGGGCGGCGCTTTTTCGTTCACTTAATTTGGCATATCAAATAATTTTATACGTTATAACGAATATTATTGACACCTAAAAACAGGCGCTATAGTTTTATTAAAGTTCTTAATATTTCAATTGATTACTAAATTTTGCCTTGCGCCGGCAACAGCGCGCATCACGTGAATCAACCAACCGAACGCCATTGAATCGTGGCAAAGCGGCGGAGTCTCGCCCTTTGGTCAAGCGGCGGAGCATTGCGTCAACACATCGAGACAACAAGGGGGATCAACATGTACGGACGATCAAGGCAACTCATTTCAACCATGGCGCGGCCACGGACGGCCCTGCTGGCGGCATTGTTGGCCGTCTGGCTGGTCGGCGGTTTGGCCTGGGCCCAGCCGGCCGTGGCGGCGACGCCCAGCGCGAGCGTAACCTATGACATTCCGGCCGGGCCGTTGGGCCAGGCGCTGGCGCGTTTTTCCGAACAATCGGGCCTGTCGTTATCTTTTGACCCGGGCCTGACCGCCGGCAAGACCACCGCCGGCCTCAGCGGCTCCCACGCGCCGTTGGACGCCCTGGCCAAACTCTTGGCCGGCAGCGGCCTGCGCGTGGCGGAGGCCGGCGACGGCCGGTTGACCCTGGTCGGTGACGGCAAGCCGTCGACCACCCTGCCGGGCGTCACGGTCACGGGTCAGAGCAGGCAGGACGATCCCACCGTCCACGACATATCCACCGAGGTCTTGCGGCGGACCATGGCCAAGGACGTGGCCGACATTTTCGCCACCGACCCGTCGGTGGCCATTGGCGGTGGCGGCCGCAACGCCCAGCGGCTTTATCTGCGGGGCATCGAAAGCTCCAACCTCAACGTGACCATCGACGGCGCGCGCCAGGGCCGCAGCCTGCACCAGCATCGCGGCGACGCCGGCGGCATCGACCCCGAGATCCTCAAGCGGGTGGAAGTGCGCACCGGCCCGGCCGCCGACAACGGCCCCGGCGCTTTGGGCGGCGGCATCGTCTTCGAGACCGTCGACGCCCAGGACAAGCTCGTCGACGGCAAATCCGTCGGCGCGACCATCCGCGGCGGTTACGCCACGGCCGATGAATCGCTTTTGGGCGGGGCCACGGCCTACGGCGTCTACGACCAGCACTTTGGCCTGCTGGCCCACGTCTCGGGGACCAACTTCGAGGACTATAGCATCGGCGAAGGCGGCCGCGCGCCCAACACCGCCGGCCAGGACCGCGACTACTTCGCCAAATTCAGCATGCTAGACCTCGCCGGCCACAGCCTGCGCCTCAGCGCCGAGCGCAACACCACCGACGGCCATTATGTCTGGGGCAGCACCGGCAGCGACATGGGCTATCCCCTTGACACCTCCGAGATCATCTACGCCGTCTCGCAGCGCGACACCTACACCCTCGACCACCGCTACAACCCGGCCAGTCAGTGGATCGACACCAAGGTCAACCTCTATTTCAACGACAACTCGGTGGACAACCAGAGCGCCGACACCAAGTACCTCAGCCAGGAGACCGGCGGCAGCGCCCGCAACACCTTCACTTTCGATCTGGGGCCCACCGCCCATCGCCTGAGCGTCGGCGGCGACGTGGTGGCCGAGGACAGCATCGGCGAGCTGGCCGATGGCTCGGAAAAAAACAACAAGTCCAGCAACCTCGGCCTGTTCATCCAGGATCGCCTGAGCCTGGGGCCTTTGGGGCTTTCCTTTGGCGCGCGCCTGGATAGCTATGATTCGGACTTCGGGCCCTACAACATCAACGGCACGGAAGTCTCGCCCAACGTGGGGGCCACCTACGAGCTGATCCAGGGCCTGACCGCCTTTGCCAACTACGGCCAGGCCGTGCGTGGCAGCGGCATCATCCCCGGTTCGTGGCTGACCAACATCAACGCCAAGACCGTCTTCAAGATCACCGAGCCCGAGTCCTCACGCCAGATCGACGGTGGCCTGCGCTACCTGCGCGACAGCCTCTTCCTGGCCGACGACCGCTTCAACATCGCGGGCACGGTCTTCAACACCCGCCTGGAAAACAGCATCGAGGCCGTGGGCATGCGAGGCGTCATCAACGAACTGGTCAACGGCGAAACCATCATCGCCAACGGCTGGGAGCTGCGCGCCGGCTGGGGTTTCGGCCCCTTCGACACCACCATGGCCTTCGCCCACGTCGACACCGAGGACGACGACGGCAACCCCATCGGCGTCGTGCGCCGCAAGGCCGCCTCCACCGGCGACAGGTTTGTCTGGGATAACCGCTATCAGCCCATCGAGGGCGTGGTCCTGGGCTACACCCTCACCGCCGTGGGCCGGCTCAAGGACGTGCCCAGCGGCCAGCCCGAGCGGCCCGGCTACGTGTTGCACGCCATCCAGGCCCAGTGGCAGCCGGTCTGGACGCCGGGGCTGACCCTGCAACTGGTGGTCGACAACATCTTTGACGTGCGCTACGCCGATCAGACCAGCATCTACACCACCACCGGCGTGGTCGACGAACCCGGCCGCGACATCCGCCTGGGCTTCACCTATAGCTTCTAAAACGATACGAAACCGCGATTTTTTTAACCGCACGCAACGGAGAGACAACCATGACCAGACACGATATCGCCAAAGGGCTCCACGCCATGCTGTTGGGCCTGATGATTCTGCTGCTGGCCGCCGCCCCGGCCCTGGCCCAAGAGAGCGCCCAAGCCAAGGGCCGGCTCTATCTGGTGGGCCTGGGGGCCGGCGACCCGGACAACATGACCATCCGCGCCCAAAAAACCATCGCCGCCGCCGATGTGATCTTCGCCATGAAAGGCGTGCAAGAACGCTACGCCGACCTGCTGGCCGGCAAAGAACTTCACGAGGCCGGCCACGGCCTGTTCATGAAGAGGAGCCACCGCCTCGTCTCCAACGAGTCCTTCGCCGCCCAGGAGGAAAACGCCCGCAAAGTCATCCGCCAGGCCGTGGCCCAGGGCAAAACCGTGGCCATCCTCGATAACGGCGACCCGATGATCTTTGGCCCCCACGCCGGCTATCTGGAAGAATTCAAGGACTTGAACCCCGAGGTCATACCCGGCCTGTCCAGCTTCAACGCCGCCAACGCCGCCCTGCAAAAAAGCGTGACCAGCGGCAAAAAAAGCCACGCCGCCATCCTCACCGCCGCCATGCGCGACGGCGAAGGTCTGGCCAAGCTGGCCAAAAGCCAGTCGACCATGGTCTTCTTCACCATGCGCCTGGATCTGCCCAAGGTCGTCGAGCAGCTCAAAAAAAGCTATCCCGGCAACACGCCCATGGCCATCGTCTTTCACGCTGGTTCGCGCCAAGAACAAAAAGTGCTGCTCGCTACCCTCGACACCATCGTCGAAAAAGCGGGCGACAAACGCCTGCCCTTCGAACACCTGATCTATATCGGCGATTTTCTAAACTAACCACCAAATCACAACATTGTCAGCGCGGGGGGTCAGAGCCTGGCCTCCCGCGCTCGCCCCGCTTTGGGAGGCCGGGCCCCGGCCCGCGCCGCGATCATTGATTCACCTATCACCGGGAGCCACGGACGGTAGGTGTTAGCCTGGCCTACTCGACCCGCCTTGCCTGGCCGGGCGCCGGCCCGCGCCGCGATCATTGATTCACCTATCACCGGGAGCCACGGACGGTAGGTGTTAGCCTGGCCTACTCGACCCGCCTTGCCTGGCCGGGGGCCGGCCCACCCCCGCAAAATAGCCTTCCGACCGCTGGAGCGCGTTCGGGGCTCCGAGGTGTCCGTGGCCACGCCGCCCGTTCGCGGCGCTGGCGCGGGGGCTCTTAGGAGTCGGACGCGGCTGCTTTGACAGCGGCCTCGCACCGGGAGCCACCGAGGGTAGGTGTTAGCTGGCCTACTCGACCCGCCTTGCCTGGCCGGGGGCCGGCCCGCGCCGCGATCATTGATTCACCTATCACCGGGAGCCACGGACGGTAGGTGTTAGCCTGGCCTACTCGACCCGCCTTGCCTGGCCGGGGGCCGGCCCGCGCCGCGATCATTGATTCACCTATCACCGGGAGCCACGGACGGTAGGTGTCATTCCGGCCTGGTCGACCCGCCTTGCCTGGCCGGGCGCCGGCCCACCCCCGCAAAATAGCCTTCCGACCGCTGGAGCGCGTTCGGGGCTCCGAGGTGTCCGTGGCCACGCCGCCCGTTCGCGGCGCTGGCGCGGGGGCTCTTAGGAGTCGGACGCGGCTGCTTTGACAGCGGCCTCGCACCGGGAGCCACCGAGGGTAGGTGTTAGCTGGCCTACTCGACCCGCTCTGCCTGGCCGGGTGCCGGCCCGGTTTGTTTTATGCGCTATCTATTTGAACAGCTTGTCGAAATTAAGCCACGATCCCGCGCCGCCGAACAGCCCACGCAGTTCCGCGTCATCCACCGAGCCGCCGCCCAGGGCCGACCACACCGCACGGCCGTTTTCCGTCAGCTCCATTGCCGGCGCGCGGTTTTTGCGCACGGCCAGGGTCAGCCCGCTGTCGTCGCCGTCCTTGGCCATGACGCTGGTCCAGCGCGGCGTCACGCCAAGGGCCAACTGGCCGTTATCGCGGCCGTTGTTCATGAACATCAACGAGCCAAAGTCGTGCTTGACCGCCAGGCCGATCTCGCCTTTGCCGGGGCCACCATTGATGGCCATGGCCGCCTGAACTTCATTGGTATTTAGAGAAAGAGAGGGGGCGTTTTCTGCGCAGGTCATATGTATGAGTGGAGCGGTGGTATTGGTGAAACCAAGTACAGAGCCTTTTTTCCTGCCAATCAAAAACATCCTTGGCCCGTCGTGATGGCCTGCTTTTATAGTAATCATTGGAGAAGTATTTTCGTCAAACAAAACAATAGCTGGCCCATCTTTTCTGGGGCTCAACACTATCTGATTTTTACCTTTTTCATCGCACAATAACACCATAGGCACGAAGTCTTCATCAAAAGCCAATGCCCCTCGAAGAACGCCGTTATCATCAACCAAGCGAAAGCTTTGCGCCGTGATCACCCCCTCGGGGTCGGCGGCCACGCCGGGCCGCGCGCCAAGCTGCAACCAAACCAGCGCCATGGCCAGCAGCCCGGCCACGAACCAACGCGCGTTTTCCGATAACTCCAGGCGCTTCAGCGCATCCATGCCCCGCGAAATCGTCATTTTAGCTCTCCCGGTGTTTAGTTTTTGAGACAAGAGAAGAATAGAGGAAAGCCGGCCCGCCATGCACGCGGAAAGTGGCTTTCCTCCAAGATGGTCGTCAGGCTTGTTATCTATTTGAACAGCTTGTCGAAATTAAGCCCCGAGCCCGCGCCGCCGAACAGCCCACGCAGTTCCGCGTCATCCACCGAGCCGCCGCCCAGGGCCGACCACACCGCACGGCCGTTTTCCGTCATCTCCATTGCCGGCGCGCGGTTTTTGCGCACGGCCAGGGTCAGCCCGCTGTCGTCGCCGTCCTTGGCCACGACGCTGGTCCAGCGCGGCGTCACGCCAAGGGCCAACTGGCCGTTATCCCGGCCGTTGTTCATGAACATCAACGAGCCAAAGTCGTGCTTGACCGCCAGGCCGATCTCGCCCTTGCCAGGGCCGCCACTGATCTGAATGACCGATTGATTGCCATGGGCCGCCATCGAAAGCACAGGACCATTAGCGCCGTTTCGCATATGCATCACGGGCGCGTTTGTATTGGCCATGCCAATCACAGTGTCGGTTTTCTTGTTCATAAGCGAAATATACGAGCCAACTCCGTGCACACTTTTTATGAATGCCATGGGTTCCGTATTGGCATCCAGCAAATAAATTACGGGGCCTACTGGTTCAGCGCCCAGCATAAGCTGCTCTCTGCCGTTTGTGTCGCATAACAGCAACATTGGATATTCTTCTCGGCTGAAGCCCAACACGCCGCGCACCACGCCGTTATCATCAACCAAGCGAAAGCTTTGCGCCGTGATTACCCCCTCGGGGTTGGCGGCCACGCCGGGCCGCGCGCCAAGCTGCAACCAAACCAAGGCCATGGCCAGCAGCCCGGCCACGAACCAACGCGCGTTTTCCGATAACTCCAGGCGCTTCAGCGCATCCATGCCCCGCGAAGTCGTCATTTTAGCTCCCCCGGTGTTTAGTTTTTGAGACAAGATGAAGAATAGAGGAAAGCAGCGCCATCGTGCACGCATGAAATGACGATGCGCGGAAAAAGAGAAGAGAAGAAGAAGAGAAGAAGAAGAGAAGAGAGAAGAGAAGAAAAGAAAAGATTAAGAAGGGAAAAAGATGAAGAAGAAGCCATGCGGGGCGGGGAGGGGGCTCTTTACGCTAAACCGCCCCCTCGCCCGCCCCGCGCCCCACCCCACCCCCGCAAAGCAAGGTGGCCGACTTTTAGTTTCGTGTTTGTAGGTATGACGACCATAGGATCGGTCCTGAGCATTGCCGCGCCGCGAAGATTGTTGCCGGTTGCCGGTGGCGTTACTGGAAGCTGACGCGCGGGGCGCGCGCCAGCTACGGCCAAGGTTGGTTGCGCCCGGAAAAAGAAAAGATTTAAGAAAGAAGAAAGAAGAAAGAAGAAAGAAGAACAATAAGCTTCGTCGTCGCGGCTGCTTTGACAGCGGCCTCACACCGGGAGCTACGGAGGGTAGGTGTCATTGCGGCCTACTCGACCCGCCTTGCCTGGCCGGGCACCGGCCCCGCTCTGCCAGGCCAGGCACCGGCCCCGCTCTGCCAGGCCGGGCGCCGGCCCACCGGGAGCTACGGTCAAGGTTGGTTGCGCCCGGAAAAAGGAAAGAGTTAAGAGGGGAAAGGTGCTTTTGTTTATGCCATGAAATTGCGAAGCAATTTCATGGAATGCAAAGCAACAAGATTACCCACGCGGCCGCGCTGCGAAAAGACAATGTGCATGGTTCGATTGCTCCGCAATCGAACCATGTGCTTTTCTTTTTGGAGGGGGGTGCGGGGGGAACCTTTTTCTTTTGTGCCAAAAGAAAAAGGTTCCCCCCGCGCGCGGCTACATGAAAGAGAAGTCCAGATATTTGATGAGGGCGTTTTCGTCGTTATCTTGGATGGCTTGGGTGATGTTGTCGATGGCTTGGCGCAGGGCTTGGGCAGGGGCGAGGGCGTGGGGGTTTTGGGTGGCGAGGTGGGCGTAGAGGCTGGCTGGCTGGGCGGCTTGATTTTGCAGCAGTTGGGCCAGGTGGTTGAACCATGGTCCGGCCATGGGCAGGATGGCCTTCAGGTTGATGTCGGAGTTAGCCAGGGTTTGGCCGAGGGCGGCCACGAGGATATGGCGCAGGCTTTGGACGATGGCCATGAGTTTGTCGTGTTCGGTGGCGGTCAGGCTGACGACGTTGGCGTTTTGGGTGTGGAGGAAATTTTGCAGGCGTTCCAGCCAGGACTGGCCGCGGCCGGGGCAGAGGAAGACGGTTTGGCCGTCGAGGCCGTTGGCGGTTGGCCCGAACAGGGGGTGGCAGCCGACGACCTGGCCGCGGGCGTGGGCCAGCATGGCTTGCAGGGGTGTTTCTTTTAGCGAGCAGAGGTCGACGACCAGGCCGTCTGGCCTGGTCAGGGGGCCCAGTTCGGCCATGACGGTGGTCATCTGGCCCACGGGCACGGCCAGGACGAGCACGTGGCAATTTTGGGCCAGGTCGCGTTCGGCCTGGGCGTGTCGGGAGGCGGCCACGCGCGCCCGACAGCCCAGGCCTTGCAGATAGTCAACCAGCCACCGGCCCATGCGGCCGCTGCCGCCGATTATGCCGATTTCAAAGTCGGCAAAGTCGGATTCCGCCATGGTTCAGACCGCCTGTTCGGCGCCGTTCCAGGCTTCTGGCTCGCCCATGGGATAGGAGCCGAGCACCTTGAGCAGGCGGGTTTCCTCGTCGAGGGTATTGATGACCTGGCGCACCTGGGCGTCCTCGACGTGGCCGGCCATGTCGATGAAAAAGACATATTCCCAGGGCGTGTTTTTCAGCGGCCGCGACTCGATGCGCGTGAGGTTGATGCCGCTGTCGGCGAAGTGTTTGAGTGCGCTGAAGAGCATGCCTGGTTTGTGGTGGGTGACGAAAAGGATGCTGGTTTTGTCGTTGCCGGTGGGCGGGCATTTTTGCCGGCCGATGACGAAGAAGCGCGTGGTGTTGTGTGGGTTGTCCTGGATATCGATGGCCAGGGCGTTGAGTCCGCCTTGGCGGGCGGCCAGGATGGAGCCCACGGCGGCCGAGCCGTCTTCCTGGGCGGCTTTTTGGGCGGCGGCGGCGGTGGAGGTGCTTTCGATGAGGGTGGCCATGGGCATGTTGCGGGCCAGCCAGTTGCGGCACTGGTTGAGGGCCTGGGGGTGCGAGTAGACGCGCTGGATGCCTTCGATGGCCGCTTCCTTGCTCATCAGCACCTGCGAGATGCGGGCGTAGATCTCGCCGCAGACGTTCAGGTCGCTTTCGAGGAAGAGGTCGAGGGTGACGCTGACCTGGCCTTCGCTGGAGTTTTCCACGGGCACCACACCGACCTGGGCGTGGCTGCGTTCGACTTCGTGAAAGACGTCGATGATGCTGCGATGGGGGGCGAACTCGCACGAGGAGCCGAAGTGGCGCATGGCCGCCTGGTGGCTGAAAGTGGTGGCCGGGCCGAGGAAGGCCACGCGCAGGGGGCGCTGGACGGCGCGGCAGGCCGAGATTATCTCGGCGAAGATGCCGCGCAACGACTGGCCGGAGAGCGGGCCTTGGTTGTGGCGCTCCAGGGCGTCGATGATGGCCTGTTCGCGCTCGGGGGCGAACTCGGGCAGGCCGCCGGCGTTTTTGGAGCGGCCGATGGCCATGGCGCAGAGGGCGCGCTCGTTGAGCAAGTCGACGATCTGGCGATCGATTTCATCAATGCGCTGGCGCTGTTGGTTGATCTGGTCAGCCACCATGTCGTGGTTCTCCTGTCGCGGTGGATACACCGGCCGCAGATGGGCCGCTTTCTGGTTGGGTCGGCGGTTGCGGCCGCCGGCCAGGCCAAGGGTCAGGCCCGCGAAAAAAGGCGTCCTGTCGGTCATATCCTAGATGGTCCTTCCGCACATGGCGGCCATGCCGCGCAGTTGGGCCATCAGCTCGGCGAACTCCGAGGGATGCAGGGACTGTTCGCCGTCGCAGAGGGCGGCCTCGGGCCGGCAGTGCACCTCGACCATGATGCCGTCGGCGCCCACGGCCAGGGCGGCCTTGGCCATGGGGGCCACGTAACGGCGCTTGCCCACGGCGTGGCTGGGATCGACGATCACCGGCAGGTGTGTGCGCTCCTTGAGCACCGGCACCACCGACAGGTCGAGGGTGTTGCGCGTGGCCGTCTCGAAGGTGCGGATGCCTCTTTCGCAGAGGACCACGCTTTGGTTGCCGCCGTCAAGAATGTATTCGGCGCTCATGAGCAATTCGTCGACGGTGGTCATCAGGCCGCGCTTTAGCAGCACCGGCTTGGAACTGCGGCCGACTTTTTTCAACAGCGAGAAGTTCTGGATGTTGCGCGCGCCGATCTGGATCATGTCGGCTT
Organism: Desulfarculus baarsii DSM 2075; assembly: GCF_000143965.1. GTDB lineage: Bacteria > Desulfobacterota > Desulfarculia > Desulfarculales > Desulfarculaceae > Desulfarculus > Desulfarculus baarsii. Next base: position 547,612 of record NC_014365.1, read on the forward strand.
GTTCTTCGAGCAGGGGCAGGTCTTCGGCGTCCATGAGCTCGGTGACGTAGGGCAGGCCCGTGGCCTTGCCGGCCAGGCCGAGGAGGGTCAGGCCGTTGGGCCCCAGGCCCTGGAAGCTGTAGGGCGAGGTGCGCGGTTTGTAGGCCCCGCCGCGCAGGATGGCCCCGCCGCCCTGGCGCACGGCCTGGGCCGTCTCGACCATCTGCTCCTCGCTTTCCACCGAGCACGGCCCGGCGATGACCACGAAGGCCCCGCCGCCGATGGCCACATCGCCCACCCGGACCACGGTGTCCTCGGGGTGCTGTTCCCGAGCGTGCAGTTTCCGGGGGGCGCGGGGTTTGCATGCCTCTGGGTCGATGACCGGCGTCATGGCCTGCTCCGTTCCGTTGATTTTGGCCGCCAACATTTGTTTCCTCCAGATAAAAACGATTCGGGCCGTGGGGGATTTTTTGCTTCCCCACGGCCCGCTAAAAATTAAGAGGGCCATGGGTTCCGCCGGTTGGCGTCTGCCCATGGCCCTTGGTTTCGTTGCTTCGCGCTACTTAGGCGAGAACCTCCCTGGCCGGCGGGCAGACGCCGGTAAAATAGAAATAGCTAAAGTAATAGACGCCCTTGAAGCCATTGGCCAGGCTCCGCGGCGCTGCTATTTCGGTTCTGCCCGTCATGATTACCAAGAGATCCTCGTTTGAGTTGTTTTAAACTAAACAACAAGCGCCCTGGCTTGTCAAGCGACAGATCATATTTTTTTAAGCGCCGCCCCGCCGGCCGCGCGTACAACAAGTGAACAACCTTGCTTTTGGCTTGTTAGTCAATAGAGATAATGACATAATTCACATGATATGCCGAAAATGACATGCCGCCGTCGGGTGGGTCGGTGGCGCGCGGTGTCATAAAACTGCGAGCAATAAACTATGGCTGAAGCGATTTTCAACGGCCGACGGGTGTCTTACCAGCCCGGAGAGACCATCCTGGAGGCGGCCAGGCGGGCGGGCGTGGAGATACCCACGCTTTGCCACATGAAAGATTTCTCCACCAGCGGCCAATGCGGCGTCTGCGTGGTCGAGCTGGCGGGCTCGGGCCACATCAAGCAGGCCTGCCGCACCCCGCTGGAGGAGGGCATGGTCGTGGCCACCGATTCGCCCAAGGTGCGCGAAGCCAGGGCCAACGCCCTGCGCCGGCTGGTGGCCTCGGGCGCGCACAACTGCCTCGTCTGCGACATCGGCGGCGACAAGTGGCAGGAATTGCAGATGGAAGTCATGGCTCAGCCCTGGCACGACACCGTCTGTCCGGCCTGGGGCGACTGTCGCCTGCAAGACCTGATCATCCGCTATGGCGTGAGCATGCGGGGCGTCGAGCCCAAAATCCGCCAGCATCCCCTCGATGACGATCAGCCCATGATCGTGCGCGATTTCAGCCGCTGCATCAAGTGCGGCCGTTGCGTGAGCGCCTGCAACGACGTCCAGGTCAACCTGGCCATCGCCCCGCCCGACGAGGCGGCGCTCAAGGCCGGTCTGCTGGAGTCCGACTGGCGGCCGGTGGTGGATTACGCCAAATGCACCCATTGCGGCCAGTGCATCCAGGCTTGCCCGGTGGGCGCGCTCTTCGAGAAAAAGGCCTATGGCCAGGCCCTGGCCAACGAGCTGCAAAAGGTTCGCACGACGTGTCCTTATTGCGGAGTGGGCTGCCAGATTTGGCTTCATGTCAAGGACGGGCGGATCTTCAAGACCAGCGCGGTGGAGGACGCCGAGCCCAACAAGGGCCGTCTTTGCGTCAAGGGCCGTTTTGGCTATGATTTTATCTACTCCGAGGATCGTCTGACCACGCCTTTGATCCGCGAGGGCGAGGGTTTCCGCGAGGCTTCGTGGGATGAGGCGCTGGATCTGGTGGCCAGCAAGTTCAAGCAGATCATCGCCGAGTCCGGGCCCGACGCCCTGGCCGGGGTGAGCTGCGCGCGCAGCATCAACGAAGATTCCTATAACATGCAAAAGCTTTTCCGCGCGGTGATCGGCACGAACAATATCGATCACTGCGCACGAACCTGACACGCCCCCACTGTCGCCGGTCTGGCGATATCGTTTGGTTCCGGGGCGATGACCAACAACTTCGCTGATTTCGCCAAGGCGAAGATGTTTTTGGTGATAGGTTCGAACATGACCGAGGCCCATCCTGTGGCCTCGACGTTCCTGAAAAACGCCGTGCAAAAGGGCGCTGGTTTGATCGTGGCCGACCCGCGTCGCACGGCGCTGGCGGCGATGGCCGACGAGCACATGCAGTTGAAGGTGGGCTCCGACATCGCCCTGCTCAACGGCCTGATGCATGTTTTGATCACCGAGGAGATCTACGACCGCCGCTACGTGGAGTCGTGCACGGTCGAGTTTGACAAGCTCAAGGCCACGGTGATGGAGTATCCGCCGGAGCGGGCGGCCGAGCTCAGCGGCGTGCCGGCCGAGACGATCGTCCGGGTGGCGCGCAAGCTGGCGGCCACCAAGCCGGCGATGCTGATCTACACCCTTGGCATCACCGAGCACACCTGCGGCGTCAACAACGTGTTGTCGACGGCCAACTTGCAGATGTTGCTGGGCAATGTGGGCTTCGAGTGCGGCGGCGTGAACCCCTTGCGCGGCCAGAACAACGTTCAGGGGGCCTGCGACATGGGCGCCCTGCCCAACGTCTACCCGGGCTACCAAAAGGTCATCGACCCGGCGGCCAAGGCGAAGTTCGAGAAATTCTGGGGCGTTGAGCACCTGGACGACAAAAACGGCCTGATGATGCCGGCGATGTTCGAAGGGCTGGTCACCGGCAAGGTCCGCGGCATGTGGATCTTCGGCGAAAACGTGGCCAACACCGAGCCGGACATCCACCACGTGGAGCACCAACTGGCCTCGGCCGAGTTCCTGGTTTGCAGCGACATCTTCCCCACCGAGACCACGCGCTTTGCCCACGTGATCCTGCCCTCGGCGGCGTGGAGCGAGGACGACGGCACCTTCGCCAGCAGCGAACGGCGGGTCAACCGCGTGCGCAAGGTCTCGACGCCTCCGGGCCAGGCCAAGCCCAACTGGTGGATGTTCAAGGAAGTGGCGGCGCGGATGGGTCAGGCGTGGTCGTCCAACTCTTCCCAGGAGATCTGGGACAACGAGTTCTCGGTGGTGGCCCCGGCCTTCACGGGCATCAAATACAGCCGCATCGAGGGCGACGGCCTGCAATGGCCCTGCACCTCGCTTGAGCACCCCGGCACCCAGGTCATGCACAAGGACGGCTGCTTCACCTGCGGCCTGGGCAATTTCAAACCCGTGGAGTGGACGCCGCCGGCCGAGGTGACCGACGCCGAATACCCCTACGTGCTCAGCACCGGACGCCGCCTCTACCACTACCACACGCGCACCCAAACGGGTCGCTGCGGCGGCCTCAACGACCTGCTGGGCGAGGAAACCGCCGACATCTCGCCGGCCGACGCGGCCAAGATGGGCGTGCGCAGCGGCGACAAACTGCGCCTGGCCTCGCGCCGCGGCGAAGTCGTGGTCAGCGCGCGCGTCACCGCCGAGGTGCCGCCGGGCATGGTCTGGATGGCCTTCCACTTCCGCGAAGGCTGCGCCAACTGGCTGACCAACCCGGCCTTCGACCCCGTCTCGCAAACCGCCGAATACAAGGCCTGCGCCATCAAAATGGCCCCGGCCGCCTAGGGCGGACGAATAAAGCTCGCGGGGGGAACCTTTTTCTTTTGTGCCAAAAGAAAAAGGTTCCCCCCGCGTTTTGCCTCTAGCGATTGAAAAGGCCGCGGAGCAGGCCGCCGGCGGCTTCCTTGATGTTGAGCACGGCGGTTGGTTTGTCGGCGGTGCCGCCCAGTTCCAGGGGGAATGCGCCGTCGGGGCCGAGGAAGGGCCGCAGGTCGCGGCCGAGGCCTTGTCCGCTGAGCAGGAGTTTGGCGGTGATGGCGCGGTCGAGCAGGTTGGTGTGACCGGCCAGTTTGACATCGATGCGTTCCGGGCTATCGGCGAAAAGCAGTTGGTAGTCGAGGCGTCCTTTGGCCAGGGTGTAGCTGCCGTCGAGGGAGCCGTATTGGCCGGGCACGTTGTCGCGGACGATATCGGCCAGGAAATCGCCGCCGGTCATGCGGCCCAGGGCGTCGATATCGATTTCCACGCCGCGTGGCGCTTGGATGCCGCCCTTGCCGGTGGCGCTGGCTTTGATGGTTTCGACGTCCAGGCCCTGGGCGGCGAGTTGGGCTTGGATGTCGAAGACGCCGCGGATGGCGGAAAGGGGCAGATAGAACAGCGCCACGTTTTTCTTGAGGTGCTGGTAGCGCTCTTTGTCGATACGCAGGCCCGTGGCCGTCAGGTTGATGTTTGATTTGGGCTCTTGGTTGCCGGCGCAGATGAGTTTGGCGTCCAGGTTGAGGGCGCCGTCGAGCAGGCCGCACTTCAGGCCTTCGATGGCGGCTTGGCCCTGGCCGGCGAGCAGGCGGCCGTTGACGCCGAGCAGATGGTGGCCGCCGACGGCGACATGGGCCAGGTTCAGCTCGATGTCGATATCTATTTCTTGCAGGATTTTAGCTAGTTGAGCGGCCTGATCGGCAGGCTTGGCTGGCGCGGCTGGGCGGGCCGTGGCCGCTGGCGGGGCTTTTGGCGGCGTTGCGGTCGTATTTTGATCCAGGGCCTGGAGCAGGGGCAAGATGGCGTCGAGGTCGATTATTTTGCTGGCCAGGGTCAGGTGGGCCGTTTTTTTGGGCTCGACGGCGGCCTTGCCGCTGATCTCCAGGTGTGCGTCCGGGCACTCCAGGCTGAGTTTGTCGATGACCATGTTGCCTTGGGCGTCGACGATCAGCTTGCCCTGACTGATCAGTTGAGCTTGGCGGAAGGGCCGCGCCAGGCCGGGCGTGTTGACTTCCAGGCCGTCCGCGCGTGATTGGAAGTCGAGGGTGAATTTTTTTTCGTCGCCACGCAGGGTGAATTCTTTTTCGGCCTGCCCGGCCAGGGTCAACCCGGCGGGCAGGAAGTTGGCCAGCACGCGGTAGAGCTTGGCCAGGTCGGTTTTTTGGCCCATGACCAGTTCGGCCCGGCCGGGGGCCAACAGGCCGTGGGCTTTCATCTCGTAGCCGGCCGCCTGAGAGCGTAGGCTCAGCGATTCGAGTTGCAGCGAGCGGGCCGATTGGTCGGCGACCATGGCCAAGGTCAGGTCGGCGTCGGCCAGTTCGAAGGGCGCTTGGCCTGGCGTCGGGCTGGAGATGCGCAGGTTCAGCGCCCGGCACGAGGCGTTGATGACCTTTTGATTGTCGGGGCCCACGGCCGCCGCGGCCAGTTTAAGTTCACCGGCCAGCTCCAAGCCGGGCCAGACCACGATCAGCCGCTGACCCAGTTGGGCCAGGTCGATCTCGGCCTTGAGTTCGGCCGGGGCGGAGGCCTGGCCGCCGCTGGCCTCGATGCCCAGGCCGGGCATGGCCAGTTGGGCCTGGATCAGCGGGGTTTGGGCGTCGAACTCGGTGGTTAGCTCGGCTTTTTGCAGGGGCAGGCTGGCTTGGGAGCCAGTGGCCAGGTTGGCCAGAAAGATCGTCGATCCGCTGATGGCCAGGCGTCGGACGATGAGGCTGCCGGCGTGGGGTTCGTCGGCGGCCGGAGCCTCGGCGGGCGGAGTTTCGGGGGGCGCGGCCGGCTGATCGGCCGGCGGCTGGGCGGCGGCGAAGTCGGTATTGAGCGCGCCCTGTTGGTCACGGACCAGCGAGAGCTCCAGGCCATCGACCAGCACTTGGCCCAGATCGACCTTGCGGGTCAGCAGGGGCAGCAGGCCAAACTCCACCAACAGGCGATCTAGCTTGAGCAGGGGCCGCCCGCCGAAGCGGGGCAGGTCGTCGATGCGCAGGCCTTTGACCTCCAACTCCGCGCCACCCAGCAGGCGCAGATCGATGGATTCGACCCGGGCCTGGCGTCCGGTGTGTTCGTGGATGGCCTGGACGGCCATGTCTTCCAGGGGCAGCAGGGCCGGAACGATGGCCAGGGCCAAGGCCGCCAGCACGGCCAGGGCCAGGGCCGCCAACAGCAACCACTTGACGATTTTTCGCGCCATTTCAAGACCTCGTTTTGGGGCGTAAGGCTTCGGGGCCGTTTTGGAGCATGGCTTCATTATGCCTGGTTCCTTGGCCGTTGTGAAGGCCGGGCGCGGCGGTGTTGTCCTGTTTGTCTGGACGCGCGGCCGTTCGCGATGGTCGGACAGGCGTCCTGTTGTCCCGGATATCTGGACGGCATGGGATGATGAAAGGCGGCGCGGCGCGCGCCCGCCGTGGCGCGGCCTTGGCCAATGCGCTGTAATATCTTGAAATTATTGATTGCCCCCAAAAAAATGGGTTGTTGGCACGGCCCTTGAAACACGATCGCCATGATTGACGACAAACGCGGGGGCTGGCCATGAAACTGTTGGTTTACGTTTCGGTCATGAACGAAGACTGGGTGCGGTTGGGCGCGGCTATCGACGATTCGGCGCCGCGCGAATGCGTCGAGCTTTTCCGGCGCATCGATGGCCTGCGCGAACGGCTGTCGCAGCCCATCCAACGGCCGGCGGTGTTGGTGCTGGTGGCCGCCACCGAGGCCGAGTTGAAGGCTCTGGTCGATCTGGCTCCGCTGCTCTACGACCTGAAGACCATCTTGATTTTGCCCGACCACGAGGCCATGGCCGCCAGGGAAGGCCATCGCCTCGCGCCCAGGTATTGTACATATATAGATAGTAATTTTGATGAGTTGCGCTCGGTTATCCGCCATATTTTCGGATTGTCGCACCATGACGTCGCCGAAGACACGGCCTCCGAAGCCCCGGTGGCCCAGGGCCGCCGTGAAGCGCACAAACCAAGGATTGAAGGGTCGGCAAGGGAGAACGTGGCATGAAAAAGCTTAGCCTCAGGAAGAAACTTCTTGGCGGATTCGTGGCGGTGGCCGTCCTGACGTTGGTGGTTGGTTTTGTCGGCTGGCAAGGGGCCAGGAGCATGGGCGCCGATATGGATAAGGTGGTCAACGATTGCCTGCCGGCCGTGCAGTCGCTGATGGAGGCCCAGCTGGCCCTGACCGAGATCGGCGCGGCCCAGGAGGGCCTGATGCGCACCGGCCTGACCATGGAGCGGCGCGAGGCGCTCTACGCCCAGGCCGCCGCCGGCCGCAAGTCCTATGATGCGGCCATGGCCCGTTTCGACGGCCTGCCCATGGATCAAACCCAGGCCGCGGCCCTGGCCGAATTCAAGGGTCAGACGGTCAAGGCCCAGGCCGAGATCGACCAATTTTTCGCGCTGAGCCACAAGCTGGAGGCCAACGCCATCCTCAATCCCGGCCAATTGCGCGAGAGCCTGGAAGGCTTTCGCGGCGATCACTACAAACTGCTGGGCCAGAGTTGCACGCTGATCGCCCAGGGCGTGGCCTTCCAAGGCGGCGACGACGCCACCAAGTGCAACTTCGGCCGCTGGATGGCCGATTTCAAGACCGACAACCCGGTCCTCAAGTCCGCCTTGGCCACCATGCACGATCACCACCACGCCTTTCACGCCGCCGTGGGCAAGCTGCAAGGCCTGATGGCCCAGGACGCCCGCGAGGAGGCCTCGGCCGTTTATCGGACCGAGATGATCCCGGCGGCCGAGGCCACCTTCAAGCAGTTCGAGGTCATGCGCTTAGAGGCCGCCAAGGCCCAGGAGCTCTACGCCCAGATGGCCGAAAAGGCCCGGAGCGCCGCGACCATGCTGGAATCGCCATTGAAGATGCTGGCCCTGATGCTTGCCGAAAAGCGGCAGGCGGCCCAGGCGGCCCAGGCCCAGGCCGAGAGCCAGGGCGCGTGGGTGCGCGTGTTGACGATGGGCGGCATGGTCGTGGGCTTCGTGGGCGCGGTGTTGCTGGGCTTTTTCATTACCGGGGCCATCGCCAAGCCGCTGGCCGGGGTCATCGCCGGGCTCAGCGCCGGGGCCGATCAGGTGGCCGCGGCCTCCAATCAGGTGGCCGGCTCCAGCCAGTCGCTGGCCGAGGGCTCGGCCCAGCAGGCCGCCGCCCTGGAGGAGACGTCGTCTTCGCTGGAGGAAATGTCGTCGATGACCAAGCAGAACGCCCAGAACGCCGAGGAAGCCAACAGCCTGACCGGCGAGGCGGCCCAGGTGCTGCACCGAGCCTCCCAGGCCATGGGCGAGTTGACCTCCTCCATGGAGGCCATCAGCCAGACCAGCCGTGAAATGGCCAAGATCATCAAGACCATCGACGAGATCGCCTTCCAGACAAATCTGCTGGCCTTGAACGCCGCCGTGGAGGCCGCCCGGGCCGGTGAGTCGGGCGCGGGCTTCGCCGTGGTGGCCGGCGAGGTGCGCAACCTGGCCGGCCGGGCCGCCGAGGCGGCCAAGAACACCGCCGCGCTCATCGAAAGCTCGGTCAGCGGCATCGCCCAGGGCGTGGACATGGCGCGGCGCACCAGCCAGGTCTTCGAGGAAGTGGCGGCCAACGCCGGCAAGGTCGGTCACTTGGTGGGCGAGATCGCCGCGGCCAGCCACGAGCAGGCCCAGGGCATCGCCTTGGTCAGCAAGGCCAGCGGCGAGATGGATCAGGTGACCCAGCAGAACGCGGCCAGCGCCGAGGAGTCGGCCGCCGCCGCCCAGGAGATGAGCGCCCAGGCCCAGACCATGCAGGCCTACGTGGGCCAACTGACCACCTTGGTCACCGGCGGCGGGGCCCATGAGGCGGCCCCGCTGCTCGAGGCCAACGATGAGCGCCGTCTGCTGGGCTGGAGCCGCCGCCGGGGGCATGGCGCCCACCCCAACGACGAGTTCTGAAAGGCCATGGGAGTTTTGATGAACAGTGAAAGCAAGCGCCGGCCCGTGGATATCTTTGGCGGCGACGAGGTGCTGCGCTCGTGCAAATGGCTCCTGGACGATATCCAGCGCAAGTTCGAGCAGTTGATCCAGGAAGGCCAGAACGCCGGCGGCGAGGTCTCGGACGACTTTCGACGGCGGGCCGCCGGGCTGGTGGCCGAGTTCGACTTGATCTGGGCCGAATGGCGCACCAGGGCCTTGGGCCGCGGGGCCAACCCGGCGGCTTTGTTTGAGATGGAGGTTTCGGTGGACGCCCTGCGCCGGCTGCTTTAGGCCCGCGTCGGGGGTGGGCGACAAAAGGCGGCGCGCGCTTGGGGCGAAATGACCATGGATCCGCGGCGCGCCTGGCGAGGCGGCGTGAAATGCGCCTCGTCGGGCGCGTTTTTTTGAGCGGGCGCTATTTTTTAAAAAACATAATGAACGGGGCGGGCGACAACCGGGAAAAAACGGTAAAACCAAGGTCAAGGCCCCTCGGCCCGCCGAGTCGGGCCAAGTGCCTTGCGGAGTGGCTCGCCTGGGGGGTGGACGCGCCTTCTCCTTGGGGCTCATACTGATAGTGGTGGCCAAGGCCGAGCCGCTCACCGGCAAAGCGCCGCCGAGCGCCCGCGCGCGCGGCGGCGGCGGCCGGCCCGCAGCGGAAAGGCCCGTGACGGTTATCGGGGCGTCTGCTTGAAAAACGCGGCCCGAGCACGGACAATATTTGCCAGGCCTGGCGGGCGTCACGCCCTTGCCACGGCGGGCCTTCTTCCGCCGGCCACCCACGGCGCGACGCCCCAACTGAAAAGGGCGGCCCATTGGCTCGCCCCGGCGACGCGCGGCCGCGATCGGCACACGACAACAACTTTAATTTAATGGGCTTTCGTCCCTGGCCATGGCGTCGGGGGCCGGTCGGCGTCAGGCCTGACCGCGAAAGGAATAAAAATGGCGAGTCAAGTCTTTTCGACTTGGGGAAGCTGGACGCCCGGGCGTGAACAGGTTCCCACCGACCAGTTGCCGGCCGAATTTGCCGCCGGTCGGCCTCTGAGGGCCTTCATGGGCTGGGACGGCCTTTTCATCCACGACGAAAGCGTCGATCTGGTCGACATGGCCAGGGCCTACATGGACCAAGCCCAGAAGGAATCCTGTGGCCAATGTTTTCCCTGCCGGTTGGGCGTCAAGGCCATGAGCGCCATCCTGGATGGCCTGTGCGCCGGCAAGGGCGCGCCGGCCGACCTGGATCGCCTGGAGAGTCTGGCCCGTTTCGTGTCGCGCGCCTCCCGCTGCGACATCGGCCAGACCACGCCCCGGCCCATCTTGGATCTGCTCACGCACCGCCGTCAGGCCTTTCTGGCGGCCATCGAGGCCAAAGCGCCCATCGCCCGGGGGCGTTACGTGGCCCAGGTCACCGCGCCCTGCATCAACGCCTGCCCGTCCCATCTGGACATTCCCGGCTATGTGGAAAAAATCCGTGACGGCAGGTGGGATCAGGCCTTGTCCATCATCCGCGACGATTGCTGCCTGCCGGGAGTGGTCGGTCGGGTGTGCGTGCGGCCCTGCGAGTTCAACTGCCGCCGCCAGAAGCTGGACGAGGGCATAGCCATCCGCGCTCTCAAGCGCCACGCGGCCGACATGGAGCTGGCCAGCGGCCGGGAAGCGCCCCTTGTCCCCGGCCCGGCCAAGGAGCAAAAGGTGGCCATCATCGGCGCCGGCCCGGCCGGTTTGGCCTGCGCCTATCATCTGGGGCTCCGGGGATACAAATCCACCATCTTCGAGGTGCTCAACGAGCCCGGCGGCATGGCCGCGGTGGGCATCCCCGACTATCGCCTGCCGCGGCGGATTCTGCGTGGCGAGGCCAACCAGGTCGAGCGGCTGGGCTGCGAGATCCGTTACGGGGTCAACGTGGGCGTGGACGTAACCTTGGACGACCTCAAGCTGCAAGGTTATGGGGCCATCTTCGTGGGCGTGGGCGCGCCGGCGGCCTCCAAGATGCGCTGCGAAGGCGAGGACGCCGGCTATGAGTGCTTCATGACCGGCGTGGATTTCCTGCGCCGCGTGGCCGATGGCGAAAGGCCCATCGAGGGCGATAAGCTTTTGATCATCGGCGGCGGCAACGTGGCCATGGACTGCGCGCGTTCGGCCCTCCGGCTGGGCTTTACCGACGTCAACCTGCTTTATCGCCGGACCAGGGCGGAGATGCCGGCCGACCTGGTGGAGATCAGCGAGGCCCAGGAAGAGGGGATCAAATTTCATTACCTGGTGGCCCCGCTACGGGTCATCGCCGCAAACGGCAAGGTCGCCGGGCTGGAGTGCCAGAGGATGGAGCTGGGCGAGCCCGACGCCTCGGGGCGCCGGCGTCCGGTGGCCATCGAAGGGTCCGAGTTCGTCATCGAATGCGACGCCATCGTGCCGGCCATCGGCCAGGTCTGCGTGGTCGACTGCGTGCTGCCCCCCGATGAAGTCGAAATCAGCAGGCGTAACACCTTGGCCACCGACGACATCACCCGCCAGACCAACCAGCCCTACATTTTTTCCGGCGGCGACTGCGTGACCGGCCCCGCGCCCCTCATCGCGGCCTTGGACGCCGGCAAGAACGCCGCCCGCTTTATCGAGCAGTTTCTGACCAACGGCCGCAGCGTCCCCGAGGACGGCGACCACATGGAAAGGCTCATCGCCCGGCTGGGCGTGTTTTATCCCAGGGAAAAGATGCCCTATGCCGACGCCACCAAAAAGCTGCGCCCGCCGGTGATGGCGCCCGAGGTCAGGATCAGGGGCTTCGACGAAGTGGAGGGCGGGGTGAGCCCGGCCCAGGCCGCCGAGGAGGCCGCCCGGTGCCTGCGTTGCTACCGCATCGCCATGGCCGCGCTTTGATGGCCAAGCCGGCCGTGGCGCCGTCGATGATCGGCCAGGGGCCAAACCATGCTGGCACGGCAATTTTGCCCTGTTGCCCCGGCCGCGTTCGCTTCATGGGTTTGGAAGGTGAGTCATGCCAACCTTGACACTGAATGGAAACAATATTTCTTTTGAACCGGGCTGGACCATTCTGGAGGCGGCCAAGGCCAACGGAGTGGAGATACCGACCCTTTGCCATCTGCAAGCCGCCGACCACAAAGGTGTATGCCGCATCTGCGTGGTGGAGGCGCGCGGCTCCGACAGACTGCTCCCGGCCTGCGCCACCCCCGCGGTGGAGGGCATGGAGTTGCGGACCGACAGCCCGGCGGTGATCGAAGAGCGCAAATTGATCGTCGAGCTGCTCCTGGCCGAAGGCGACCACAACTGCCTGTGCTGCGAGGCCAACGGCGATTGCGTCTTGCAACGGCTGGCCTATGCCCATGGCGTCAAAAACGCGCCGGTGGCCAACCCTCTGGCCACCCGCCTGGTCGACGACAGCCAAGCCTTCATTGTCCGCGATTTCAAAAAATGCGTCATGTGCGGCAGATGCGTGGCCGCGTGCAATGAAATCCAGGTCAACATGGCCATTCCCTTGCCTTTTGGGCGGCGCGAGGACAGGCCTCTGCCGGCCGGCTGGCTGCCCCTGGTCGACCATGACCGCTGCACCCAGTGCGGAGAATGCGTGCAGGCCTGCCCGGTAGGGGCCTTGACCGAAAAAAAGGCCAAGGGCCGCGGTCGCTCCTGGGAGCTGACAAAGGTGCGCACGACCTGCCCGCACTGCGGCGTGGGCTGCCAACAATGGCTGCACGTCAAGGACGACCAGATCGTCAAGGTCACGGCGGTGGAGGACGCCAGGCCCAACCTGGGGATGCTCTGCGTCAAGGGTCGTTTCGGCCACGACTTCGTGGGCGCGGCCGAGCGGCTGACCACGCCGCTGATCAAGGAAAATGGCGGCTTCCGCCAAGCCGACTGGGATGAGGCCCTGGACCTGGTGGCCGGACGGCTGGCCGCCATCAAGGCCGCCCACGGGCCGGAGGCCTTCTGTGGCGTGGCCGACGTCGGCGGCGTGAACGAAGACGCCTACAACATGCAGAAATTCTTCCGCGCGGTGCTCGGCGTCAACAACATCGATCACCGCGGGCGGGCTTGCCTCGCCCCGCAGGCGACCGGCCCGGCCGCCGCCTGCGGGTCCGGGGCCATGACCAATTCTTTCGCCGAGTTGGAAAAGGCCAAGCTGATCCTGGTCATCGGCGCCGACGTCACCGAGGACAATCCGGTGGCCGGGGCCTACATCAAGCGCGCCGCCCGCCGGGGCGCGCGGCTCATCGTGGCCGACCCGCGCCGCACCGGCCTCGTCGAGCACGCCAGCCTCCACGCGCCCGTCAAGGCCGGCGCGGAAGTGGCCTTTGTCAACGGCTTGATGCGCGTGCTCATGGAAGAAGGTCTTTACGACAAGGATCAAGCGCTAAAGCGCGCGGCCGATTTCGAGAAGCTCCGCCGGACGGTGGAGCGTTACAACCCCGAGATGGTGGCGGCCGTCGCCGGCGTCGGCCCCGAGTTGCTGGTCGAGCTTGCCCACGCCCTGGCCACGACCAAGCCGGCCATGCTCGTCCACGCCCTCGGCCCCGACGAAGGCGCGCGCGGCCTTGACAAGGCGCTGGCCTACGCCGATCTGCAACTGCTCCTGGGCAATGTCGGCCGCGAGTGCGGCGGCGTCAACCTCCTGCGTGGCCGGGGCAACGCCCAGGGCCTGGCCGACATGGGCGCCTTGCCCGGCTTCTACCCTGGCTACCAGAGCGTGGGAGACGCCACCGCCCGCGCGAAGTTCGAGCGGGCCTGGGGCGTCGAGCTCAATCCCAAGGCCGGCCTGGCCCTGCCGGCCATGTTCGAGGCCATGGCCAGGGGCGCGGTCAAGGCCATGTGGATATGTGGCGAAGACGTGCTGGCCGCCGCGCCTGACGGACAGCACGCGGCGCGTTGTCTGGGCGCGTTGGATTTTCTCGTCTGCGGCGACATCTTGCCCACGGCGACCACCAGTCTGGCCGATGTTGTCTTCCCGCTGGCGGCCTGGGGCGAAAGCGACGGCGTCTTCACCAACAGCGAACGCCGGGTCAGCCGGGCGCGCAAGGCCGTCAATCCGCCCGGCCAGGCCAAGCCGGGCTGGTGGATCTTCCGCGAGGTGGCCAGGCGCATGGGCCACGATTGGCCCAGCCAGAGCAGCCGGGAGATCTGGGACAACGAGTTGAGCGTGCTGGCCCCGGCCTTGGCTGGCGTCACGTACGACCGCCTGGAGGGCGACGGCCTGCAGTGGCCCTGCCCAGGCCTGGCGCACCCCGGCTCGGCCTACCTGCCAGCGGACGCCTGCCCCGGGCCGGACGCCTTCCACGCCGTGGAATGGGCCCCGCCTGCCGATGAGCCGGACGGCCGCTAGCCTCTGGCCGCGCGCCGGCCGTCAGCGCCCCGAGACGGCTTGGCCCCGCCACGCGCCGCGTCGCCACTTCTCCGGGCTGATCGGCCGGGATAGGGACCACAGGCCCGCCCGCGCGCCCCGCGCGTGGGCCTCCATGGCCTCGTAGGCCGGGGCCGGGCGATAGCGGTTATAGGCGTGGGCGTGGCCCAGGCGCAGGGCCTCCAGGGCGTAATCCACGTCGCCGGGCAGATGCACCCGGCAGACCAGGCGGCCGTTGCGGTCGGGCTCGAAGATCCACAGCCACACCGTCTGGCCGGCCAGGGTGGCCTTGGCCCAGGAGGCGGCCAGGGCGGCCCATGGCTGGGCCGGCCAGATCAGTTTGCCACGCCGCTCCACGCGCAGCTCGGGGCCGTCGATGTCGGCCACGCGCACGCGCTGGGCCACGTCAAATCCTTCCACGCGGGCGGTGAGGGTGTCCACGTCGTGGACCGACAGCACCGTGGCCTGGGTGTAGCCCGGCCCGGCGGCCAGTGCCTGGCCACAGAAGGCCAGGGCAAGCAGCACGATTACGGTAATTCGTTTCACCATGGCCTCCGCTTTTGACGAAACTTCGGCAAACGGTCGCCTCAATGGCCCGCCCCGTTTGCCATCGCAACTTCGGTGCCAATGGGAGAGTGCTGCACGGGGGCGTCCTACCCCGTGCAGCATCGGCTTGGCAAAAGCGCGGTTTTGCCAAGCCTCACAAATCGCTCGCCTAATCAGGCTCGCGATTTGGCGCGCCGTCCATGGCGCGCTTCGGCTGCTGCACGGTAGAATTTATGTTTCACAGATTATTATCTGTTTTTACAACATTTGTTATGTTTCACCGTGCAGCAGCCTCAATGGGCCAAACGTCGAGAGGCCACGGCAGTGACGCCATGGCCTCTCGTATTTTTTCTGGTCGGGGCGCCCGGATTTGAACCGGGGGCCCCCTGCTCCCAAAGCAGGTGCGCTACCAGGCTGCGCCACGCCCCGACATCATTACCGCAAAAAATCGCTCAACCGCGCCGCCAGCCCGCGCAGGGCCTGACCCCGGTGGCTGATGGCGTTTTTCTCCTCGGCCGCGAGCTGGGCCACCGTGCAACCGCGCGCCGGCAGCTCGAACACCGGGTCATAGCCAAAACCGTTTTGCCCGGCCGGGGCCAGGGCGATGCGCCCTTCCAGCCGACCCTCGGCGACGATCTCCGCGCCGTCGGGCCGGCGGCAGACCATTACGCAGACAAAAGCCGCGCCGCGTTTTTCCGGCGGCAGGCCGGCCATGGCCGCCATGAGCTTGGCGCAGTTGGCCGCGTCGTCGCCGTGAGCGCCGGCGTAGCGGGCGCTGTGCACGCCCGGCGCGCCGCCCAGGGCCGCGACCACCAGGCCCGAATCGTCGGCCAGGGCCGGCAGATGCAGCGCCTGGCTGACGGCGGCGGCTTTTAGCCGGGCGTTGGCCGCGAAGCTCTCGCCGGTCTCGGCCACCTCGTCGACAAAGCCCAACTCGGCCGCGCTGACCACCTCCACGCCCAGCGGCCGGCAGATGGCCATCATCTCGCGCAGCTTGCCCTGATTGGCGCTGGCCAGCACGATGCGCGGGCTCATCGGGCCGGCCCGTTGACGGCGGCCAGTTGGGCCGCGACGATATCGCCGGCCGCCTGGCGGCTGATGGCGATCAGCTCCATGAGCTCCTCGGGCGAAAACACGCCGCGTTCGCCCGTGCCCTGGATCTCGATCAACTGGCCGTCGGCGGCCAGGACCATGTTCAAGTCCAACTCGGCCGATGAATCCTCGGCGTAGCAAAGATCGACCAGCAACCGGCCGTCGACGCGCCCGGCGCTCAGGGCCATGACCTGACGCGGCGGTTGCAGCCCCAGCCCGCGCAGGGCCAGGGCCAGGGCCACCCAGCCGCCGCTGACGGCGGCCGTGCGCGTGCCGCCATCGGCCACCAGCACGTCGCAATCGATGCGGATGGTGTAGCCGTCCAGGGCGGCCAGATCGGCGGCGGCGCGTAGGGCCCGGCCGACCAGCCGGCTGATCTCCTTGGCCCGGCCGGCCTGGGCGTGGTCGCGGCCGGTGCGGGTGTGGGTCGCGCGGGGCAGCATGGCGTATTCGGCGGTGATCCAGCCCTGGCCCGCGCCTTCGAGAAAGCGCGGCGCGCCTTGCTCCACCGAGGCGGTGCAGAGCACTTTGGTCTGGCCGAAGGCGCAGATGGCGCTGCCCTCGGCATAGGGATTGACCCCGCCGCTGATGACCACCGGCCGCATCTGGCCGGGATTTCTGCCGTCGATTCTGCTCAAGGCCTGGGCCGCGTTCCTCTTGGGTGGTTTGAGGCCTTTGCCGGCGGCAGGAGGCCTCGGGCAATGGTCTTGGTTTGGGAATGTAAACTTAGCCCAGGCCCGTGGGGGTGTCAAGCGGCGGCGGCCCCGGCCGGCCGGCCAGTGGCGAAAAAAGGGCGGCCGGCTGTTGACGACGGCTGCATTCCAGCTATAAGTTGTAGTGCCTCGTCAGGCGCGAGAGTGGCGGAACTGGTAGACGCGCTGGACTTAGGATCCAGTCCTTCGGGGTGGGGGTTCGAGTCCCCCCTCTCGCACCACGGCATCAGGTGGTTTCGCCGCGCGGTCCAGGGCCGGACCGGGCGGCGTTTTCCTTGGGCGCGCGGGGTGAGGCGCAACGTGGCGCTGGCCTCGCCTCACCGGTCGCGGAAGGCCGGCGCATTGAGCTATTTCAGCTGTTTTTTGCTTGCCTCTTCGAGCAGCTCAATGGCCCGGTCGGCCATAATTTTATCAATGATAGCCTTGACTTGTTGGTCTAGAATACTACCTTCAGAGTAATCGGCTGGAGCTATGAAATTAACTCTGTATTCGCCTAAGTGTGCTGATCTAGTAATGACCTGACAGTCGACCACGTAGAGGAAGTGGTCATGCCGCCCTTGGTTGGGGTAGGTTTGTAGTTGCGAAACTCGAACAAACCTCAACACAGGAGGGCAACATGACCACGGAGAAGAAGGTAGCACGAAGGAAGCTGAGTCTGCTAGAGCTTGCTGGGGAATTGAGCAACGTCAGCCGGGCCTGCAAACTGATGGGCTACTCGCGGCAGCAGTTTTACGAGATTCGGCGCAATTTCCAGACCTACGGCGCACAGGGCCTTGTGGACCGTTTGCCCGGCCCCAAGGGGCCGCATCCCAATCGTGTGGAAGCGGAGGTTGAGGCGGCGATCATGGCTTACAGCCTGGAGTATCCGACCCACGGAGCGCTTCGCGTGTCGCAGCAATTGGCCCTTCGCGGCGTGCAAGTGAGTTCCGGCGGCGTGCGAGGCGTGTGGAGTCGCCACGAGATGCTCACGCGGCACGAGCGTCTTTTGCGTCTCGAGCAATCGGTTCGCGCCCAGGACATTCAACTCAGCGACGAGCAGATTCGGGCTTTGGAGCGCTTCAGCCCGGAGTTTCGCGACCGCCACATCGAGGCCCGGCACACCGGGGCCCTGGTGGCGGTGGACACGTTTTTCGTTGGCGCGCTCAAGGGCGTGGGCAAGGTGTATCTACAATCGGTCATCGACTGCCACAGCCGCCACGCCTGGGGTCGCCTGTACACCAGCAAGCTTCCGGTCACGGCGGTGCATGTGCTCAACGAGGAAGTGCTGCCGTGCTTTGAGGCCCACGACGCGGTGATTGAGACGGTGCTTTCGGACAATGGGCGAGAGTTTTGCGGCCGGCCAGACCAGCATCCGTATGAGCTGTTTCTGCAGCTTGAGGGGATCGAACACCGCACCACCAGGGTGCGTCGGCCTCAGAGCAATGGCTTCGTGGAACGGCTTCACCGGACGCTCTTGGACGAGCATTTCCGGATCAAGGGCCGTCAGAAATGGTATGAAACCTTGGATGAGATGCAGGCCGACTTGGATGAGTATCTGCGCCATTACAACCATGAGCGGGCGCACCAGGGCCGGAACATGAACGGCAGGACGCCGAGTCAGGCTTTCCTGGAGGGCCTGCCCGGGCGTAAGAAGCCCAAGGAAAAGGCGTCCCAAAAGGCCGCCTAAAAATCACCCCGCCAGGGGCGGCAGTGTCAGGTAAATACTATATCTGTACAAATTATCATCTTGTTCGCCCGATTTGGATTGGTATATGGTTAACAGTAAGCAGGCTTGAAAGGATAGTTTCATGTCGGGAACAAAACACCCTAAAATCGCCCTTTGCTATGATTTCGATGGAACACTCTCGCCTAGGAACATGCAAGAATACTCTTTTATTCCTCAACTAGCGATTGACAAGACAGTGTTTTGGCGGCAAGTCGCTGAGCAGGCGAAGAATGGCGACGAAGACAATATATTGTCATATATGCATTTGATGCTCAAAAAAGCCAAAGAAACTGGCCACGTAAGAGTGGCTCGCAGTTCATTCAAAGAGCTAGGAACATCGATTGATCTATTCCCTGGCGTCGAAGATTGGTTTCAGCGCATCAATGAGCATGCGAGATCAAAAGGCGCGAAAATAGAACATTACATTATCTCATCGGGCCTAAAAGAGATTATTGAGGGGACGAAAATAGCCAAACAGTTCAAGATGATCTACGCATCTTCCTACTCTTACGATCAGCACGATGTGGCCATCTGGCCGGCGTTGGCGATAAATTACACCACGAAAACTCAATATTTATTTAGGATAAACAAAGGTGTTTTCGATGTCTGGGATCACAAAAAGGTAAATGAGTACAAGCCAGAGTCTGAGAGGTATATTCCTTTTAATCGATTTATTTATATAGGTGATGGCTCTACCGATGTTCCTTGTATGAAGCTCACAAAAACAAAAGGTGGCCATTCCATAGCGGTATACAAGCCTAAAGCGAATTCAAAGGCCGCAAAAACACTCTTAGGCTGTACAGATATAGTATTTACCTGACACTGCCGCCCCTGGCGGGGTGATTTTTAGGCGGCCTTTTGGGACGCCTTTTCCTTGGGCTTCTTACGCCCGGGCAGGCCCTCCAGGAAAGCCTGACTCGGCGTCCTGCCGTTCATGTTCCGGCCCTGGTGCGCCCGCTCATGGTTGTAATGGCGCAGATACTCATCCAAGTCGGCCTGCATCTCATCCAAGGTTTCATACCATTTCTGACGGCCCTTGATCCGGAAATGCTCGTCCAAGAGCGTCCGGTGAAGCCGTTCCACGAAGCCATTGCTCTGAGGCCGACGCACCCTGGTGGTGCGGTGTTCGATCCCCTCAAGCTGCAGAAACAGCTCATACGGATGCTGGTCTGGCCGGCCGCAAAACTCTCGCCCATTGTCCGAAAGCACCGTCTCAATCACCGCGTCGTGGGCCTCAAAGCACGGCAGCACTTCCTCGTTGAGCACATGCACCGCCGTGACCGGAAGCTTGCTGGTGTACAGGCGACCCCAGGCGTGGCGGCTGTGGCAGTCGATGACCGATTGTAGATACACCTTGCCCACGCCCTTGAGCGCGCCAACGAAAAACGTGTCCACCGCCACCAGGGCCCCGGTGTGCCGGGCCTCGATGTGGCGGTCGCGAAACTCCGGGCTGAAGCGCTCCAAAGCCCGAATCTGCTCGTCGCTGAGTTGAATGTCCTGGGCGCGAACCGATTGCTCGAGACGCAAAAGACGCTCGTGCCGCGTGAGCATCTCGTGGCGACTCCACACGCCTCGCACGCCGCCGGAACTCACTTGCACGCCGCGAAGGGCCAATTGCTGCGACACGCGAAGCGCTCCGTGGGTCGGATACTCCAGGCTGTAAGCCATGATCGCCGCCTCAACCTCCGCTTCCACACGATTGGGATGCGGCCCCTTGGGGCCGGGCAAACGGTCCACAAGGCCCTGTGCGCCGTAGGTCTGGAAATTGCGCCGAATCTCGTAAAACTGCTGCCGCGAGTAGCCCATCAGTTTGCAGGCCCGGCTGACGTTGCTCAATTCCCCAGCAAGCTCTAGCAGACTCAGCTTCCTTCGTGCTACCTTCTTCTCCGTGGTCATGTTGCCCTCCTGTGTTGAGGTTTGTTCGAGTTTCGCAACTACAAACCTACCCCAACCAAGGGCGGCATGACCACTTCCTCTACGTGGTCGACTGTCAGGTCATTACTAGATCAGCACAGATAATTCTTGTACCAAAACGGGCGGCCCCGAGGGGCCGCCCGATTGCGTCGCGGATGAGTCGCTAGTCGGCTTAGTACATGCCGCCCATGCCGCCCATGCCGCCCATGCCACCGGGCATGGCCGGAGCGCCGGCGCCCTTTTCCTCGGGCTTTTCGGCGATCATGCACTCGGTGGTCAGCAGCAGGCCGGCCACGCTGGCGGCGTTCTGCAGGGCGAAGCGGGTGACCTTGGTCGGGTCGATGACGCCGGCCTCCAGCAGGTCTTCGTACTTGTCGTCCTGGGCGTTGTAGCCCACGGTGCCGCTGGTCTCCTTGACCTTCTGCACCACCACCGAGCCCTCCAGGCCGGCGTTTTCGGCGATCTGGCGCAGGGGCTCCTCGATGGCCCGGCGGATGATGTTGGCGCCAAAGGACTCGGCGCCTTCGAGGCCGGCCGCCGCGATGGCTTCCTGGCAGCGCAGCAGGGCCACGCCGCCGCCGGGCACGATGCCTTCCTCGACGGCCGCGCGGGTGGCGTTGAGGGCGTCCTCGACGCGGGCCTTCTTTTCTTTCATCTCGGTCTCGGTGGCCGCGCCGACGTTGATCACGGCCACGCCGCCGATCAACTTGGCCAGGCGCTCTTGCAGCTTCTCGCGGTCGTAGTCGCTGGTGGTCTCCTCGATCTGGGCGCGGATGGTCTTGACCCGGCCTTCGAGCTTGGAGCGCTCGCCGCCGCCGTCAACGATGGTGGTGTTGTCCTTGTCGACGGTGACGCGCTTGGCGGTGCCCAGGTCCTTGAGGCTGGCGTTTTCCAGCTTGATGCCCAGGTCTTCGCTGATGACCGTGCCGCCGGTGAGGATGGCGATGTCTTCGAGCATGGCCTTGCGGCGGTCGCCGAAGCCGGGGGCCTTGACGGCGCAAGCGTTGAGGGTGCCGCGCAGCTTGTTGACCACCAACGTGGCCAGGGCCTCGCCCTCGACGTCCTCGGAGACGATCAACAGCGGGCGATTCATCTTGGCCACCTGCTCGAGGATGGGCAGCAGGTCTTTCATCGAGCTGATCTTTTTCTCGTGGATCAGGATCAGCGGATCGTCGATGTTGGCGACCATCTTCTCGGGATCGTTGACAAAGTAGGGGCTCAGGTAGCCGCGGTCGAACTGCATGCCCTCGACGACTTCCAGCGTCGTCTCCATGCTCTTGGCTTCCTCGACCGTGATCACGCCTTCCTTGCCGACCTTGTTCATGGCCTCGGCGATGATGTTGCCGATGGTGGCGTCGTTGTTGGCGCTGATCGTGCCGACCTGGGCGATTTCCTTCTGGTCCTTGGTGGTCTTGGACAGCTTGCGCAGGGCAGCGACCACGGCCTCGACGGCCTTGTCGATGCCGCGCTTGATGGCCATGGGGTTGTGACCGGCGGCGACCAGCTTGGAGCCTTCGCGGTAGATGGCCTGGGCCAGGATGGTGGCGGTGGTGGTGCCGTCGCCGGCCACGTCGGAGGTCTTGGAGGCGACCTCCTTGACCATCTGGGCGCCCATGTTCTCGAACTTGTTCTCAAGCTCGATCTCTTTGGCCACGGTCACGCCGTCCTTGGTGATGATCGGCGAGCCGAAGCTTTTGTCGATGATGACGTTGCGGCCCTTGGGGCCCAGGGTGACCTTGACGGCGTTGGCCAGGGTGTCCACGCCGCGCATGATCGCTTCGCGGGCCTTGACGTCGTATTTAAGTTCTTTGGCCATTTATCATCACTCCTTGGATGAGAGAGTTGGTGCGAAGTGTGTCGCGTTGGACCGTTCTAGGCGACGATGCCCAGAATGTCGTCCTCGCGCATGATCAGGACCTCGTCGCCGTCGATCTTGACCTCGGTGCCGGCGTACTTGCCAAACAGCACCACGTCGCCTGCCTTGACGGTCAGCTCCAGCTTGGTGCCGTTGTCCAGCACCTTGCCCGGGCCCACGGCCAGGATCCTGCCCTGCTGGGGTTTTTCCTTGGCGGCGTCGGGAATGATCAGGCCGCCGGCGGTTTTTTCGACTTCTTCGAGCCGCTTGACGATCACGCGGTCCTGCAACGGTTTGATATTCATCTTCGCCTCTCCTTGGTGGATCAAAATTAGTTTCACGCCGATTTTTGGCGTCACGCGCCCACGGCGGGCGCTCCGTTGGCTGGGTTGTTGTTAGCACTCATCGCTGGCGAGTGCTAACACCTCGATGATAAGCACCACCCGTCACCCGTGCAAGGCCGCGCGGTGATTTTTTCGTTTTTTTCGGCGATGGCGCTGATTTTTGGCCAGGCTTCCGGCGGCCGTGGCGGTGGCGTCGCCGGGCCGGCTGGCGGGTGGTATCATAGGCCCATGAGCGACATGGCCCAAAAGCCCGATCTGCGCGACCTGACGGCCGAGCAGTTGGCCCGCCTGCTGGCCGATCTTGGCGAAAAGCCTTTCCGCGCCCGCCAGGTGTCGCAGTGGCTCCATGGTCACGGCGTCGATGATATAGCCGATATGACTAGTCTTTCCAAGGCCTTGCGCGCCAAGCTCTCCGCCGTGGGCCGGCTGACGGCCATGGGCCCGGCCAAGGTGCTGCAATCGGCCGACGGCACGCGCAAGCTGTTGTTTTTGCTGGAGGACGGCCAAGCCATCGAGAGCGTGCTCATGCCCGAGGACGGCCATCACACTCTCTGCGTCTCGACCCAGGTCGGCTGTCGCCAGGGCTGTCGTTTCTGCGCCACCGCCAGCCTGGGCCTGCGGCGCAACCTGCGTCCGGCCGAGATTCTGGGCCAGGTGCTGGCCGCGCGCCGCCTGTGCGACGAGTTTCGCCCGTTGACCAACCTGGTCTTCATGGGCATGGGCGAACCCCTGGACAATCTGGACAACGTCATCGTGGCCCTGGGGCACATCCTGGGCGAGCATGGCCTGCAAATGAGCCAGCGCCGCGTCACCGTCAGCACCGTGGGCCTGGTCGATCGCCTGCCGCTGTTGGCCGCGGCCTCGCCCTGCGCCCTGGCCATCAGCCTCAACGCGCCCAACGAGCACATCCGTCGCCAGATCATGCCCGTCACCAAGCGTTTCGGCCTGGAGGCCCTGCGCCGGGCCATCGTCGATTATCCGCTCAAGCCCACCCGCCGCGTCACCCTGGAATACGTTTTGCTGGGCGGCGTCAACGACCGGCCCGAGCACGCCAGGGAACTGGCCCGCTGGGCCAAGGGCCTGCCGGTCAAGGTCAACCTGATCGCCTTCAACCCCCACCAGGCCGGGCCGTTTCAGGCCCCCGAGGCGGCGGCGGTGGAGGAGTTTCAGAACGTGCTCATCGAGGGCCATGTCACGGCCCTTTTGCGCCGCTCGCGGGGCCAGGACATCGCCGCGGCCTGTGGCCAGTTGGTGGCCGGTCAGTCGGCCGACGGCGCGCCGGGCCAGCCCTTGACCGGCCCGCAGGCCAGCGCGTAGAGCAGCCGACCGCCCGGCGGCAAGGCGGCCGCCCTGGCCGCCCGCTCGTCATAAAAAGCCCCGACCCCGCAGCAACCCAGACCCAGGGCCGTGGCCGCCAGATAGAGCCTCTGGCCGGCCCGACCGGCGGCGATCATCGCCCGGCGATAGGCTCGTGGCCCAAAGTCGCGCTCGAGTTTTTCCAGATCGGCCCACAGGCACAGCGTCAGGGCCGCCCGGCCGATCCAGCCCTGGCCAAGGCAGGCCTGGGCCAGGGCCGCGCGGCTATCGACGCCCGGGACCACCGGCCGCAGGGCGCGCCTGTCGGGCAGATAGTCGTAGACGCCCATGGCCAGGTCGCGACCGGGGGCCAAAAGCAGGCGGGCGGTCATTGGCCCCCGCGCGGGTAGGGCCGCGGCCAGCAACGTGGCCAGGGCGCGCCGCTCCAGGCCGGCGTGCACAAAGTTGCGCCGCGAGCGCCGGGCGTGGACAACCGCCCACAGGCTTGGTTCGCCGGGCGGCGTGGGCGGCGGCAGGGGTTGATCGTGCTCGCCGGGCTCGGGCTCGGGCCAGTCCGGCTCGGGCTGGGCCACGAACAGCTCGCCGTGGGCGTGGGCGGCCAGCACGCGGCGGTCGCGGCCGATGACCGCGCCCAGGGGCTTGGCCGCCAGGTCCAGGGGTGGCAGGCCTGGCTGTTCCGGTCCGGGGTCGGCCGGCGGCGGCCCGGCCTGGACGATGGCCATGATCGCCTCGTCGCGGTCGGCCACGCCGGCCATGACGCCGGCGGCGGTGTCGGGAAAGCCCAGGATCGTGCGCGGGGCCAGGCCGTGGGCGGCGCAGGCCAGCTCCAGGTTGGCCAACAGGTGGCCGGCGTCGAGCAGGCAGTAGCGATAGGCCCGCTGGCGATATTTCCACAGGCTTCGCCAATGGATGGCGCTGATGAAAAAGCCCAGCCGCGCCGGCGGCCCGGCCAGCGCGCGGCCGATGTGCGTGGCCAGCCGGCCCGGCCACAGCAAATGCAGCCCGCCCGAGGCCGGATCGAAATGGCACAGGCCCTGGGGCGCGCCGTCCACGTCGCAGGCGGCCAGGTATAGCTCGCACGGGTGCAGCGCCCCGGCGCTGGCCCAGGCGCGCAGGCCCTGGGGCCCGGAGCGTTTGGTCAGCCCGGCGGCCAGTTGCAGCAGGCCGGCCAGATCGGCGCTGTCGGCCAGGGCCGGGCCGGCGGCCGGCGGCGGCCAGGCCAGGGCGGCCTCCCAAAAGCCCGCCGTGGTCGGTCGGGGCTCGGGCATGGGCAGCGGGGCGATTTTCTTGTAGAATTTGAACGGGCTGGGTTGGTTGGCCCAATCGAGGACATGGCCCTCCATGCCGGCGGGGTCGTAGGCCGTTTCGTCGTGATAGCTGCTCATCAGGCGCTTCCGGGCAGGGTGAGGTAGGCCGGGCCGAAGCGACGGCTCAGGCTCAGCGAAAACTCGGTGAGGGCCACGCACAGGCCCAAGGCCCGATCGTAGGCGGCCAGAAGCTCGGGCGCGGCGTTTTCGGGCGGATCGACGCCCTCGCGCAGGCCCAGCATCTGGCCCGTTTCGGCGGTGAGGCCCTGGGCCAGGCCGTGCAGGGCCTTGACCTCGGCCGGCGACGGCTTGATGCGCGCCTCGACCCGCTGGCGCATGGCCGCCAGCTTGCCTTCCAGGCGCTCGATGGCTTGCTCGACGGCCGCCAGGCGCTCGTCGGGCTGCATGGCTTCCTCCGCGCCGGGCGGGGCAATCGCGTTTCGCGGGTGTTGGCCGCCATTGTTCGTTCGCCCGGCCTGAGGTTTAGTCTACACTGTAAAGGAAATCGTTGCAGCGAAAGGATCGCGGCCCATGGCGAAGCACGTTTGCGTTCACGGCCATTTCTACCAGCCGTTCCGCGAAAACCCCTGGCTGGAAGTCGTCGAGGTGCAAGACAGCGCCGCGCCTTTTCACGATTGGAACGAGCGGGTGGCCGCCGAATGCTACGCGCCCAACTCGGCGGCGCGCATCATGGGCGCCGAGGGCAAGATCACCGACATCGTCAACAACTATCAGTTCATGTCGTTCAACTTCGGGGCCACGCTGATGGGCTGGCTGCGGGCCCAGGCCCCGGCCGTGCATGAGGCGCTCATCGAGGCCGACCAGGCGGCCATCGCCCGCTGGGGCCACGGCGGGGCCATGGCCCAGGTCTACCATCATCTTATAATGCCCCTGTGCAACGACCGCGACAAGCAGACGCAGATTCTCTGGGGCCTGGCCGATTTCGCCCACCGTTTCGGCCGGCCGGCGGCGGGCATGTGGTTGGCCGAGACCGCCGTGGACACACCCACCCTGGAGCTGATGGCCCAGGCCGGGGTCAAGTTCACCGTGCTGGCCCCGCGCCAGGCGGCGATGATCCGGCCCGGCCCCGACGCGGCCTGGCACGAAATCGGCGCCGACGGGCTGAACACGCGGCGGCCTTACATCGTGCGGCTGCGCGGCGGCCGTTCGATCGTGGTGTTTTTCTACGACGGCCCGGTCAGCCAGGCGGTGGCCTTTGAAAACCTTTTGCAGGACGGCGCGCGTTTCGCCCAGCGCATCATGGGCGCTTTCGTCGAGGGCGAAGGTGGCGACCAACTGGTCAGCCTGGCCACCGACGGCGAATCCTACGGCCATCATCACCGCTTTGGCGAGATGGCCCTGGCCTTTGCCCTGCAACGCATCGACCACGACCCCACGGTCAAGCTGACCAACTTCGCCGCCTACCTGGCCGCCAACCCGCCGACCTGGGAGGCGCGCATCGTCGAGGCCAGCTCGTGGTCGTGCGCCCACGGCGTGGAGCGCTGGCGGGCCGACTGTGGCTGCAACACCGGCGGCAACCCGGGCTGGAATCAAAAATGGCGCGGGCCCCTGCGCCAGGGCCTTAATGTCCTGCGCGATCAACTGGCCGATCTTTTTGAGCAAAAGGCCGATGGGCTCCTGCACGACCCCTGGGCCGCCCGCGATGATTATGTCCGGTTGTTGTTGGACAATTCGGCCGCGGGGCGCAAGCGTTTTCTGGAAAACCACGCCAAGATTTTGCTGGACCAGCAAGGGCGGGCCACCGTCTGGCAATTGCTGGAGATGCAGCGCTGGGCCATGGCCATGTTCACCTCGTGCGGCTGGTTTTTCGACGACATCAGCGGCCTGGAGCCGGTGCAGAACCTGCGCATGGCCGCCCGGGCCATCCAACTGGCCCGCGAACTGGGCGCGGCCGGCCTGGAGCGCTCGCTGGTGGCCACGTTGTCGCGGGCCCAGTCCAACCGGCCCAACAAGGGCAGCGGGGCCGACATCTGGCGGGCCAGGGTCGCCCCGGAGCTGGTGGGCCTGGAGCGCGTGGCCGCCCACGCGGCCATCAGCGGCGTGATGGAGGAAGAACCGCCGCCGCCCCGGCTCTATTGTTATCAACTGGCCGACCTGGGCCACCGCCACATCGATCACCTGGGGGCCAGCCTGTCGTGGGGGGCCTTGCGCGCCCGCCACGTGCGCATCGGCCGCGATCACGAGCTGATCTACGCCGCCCTGCACCGCGGCGGTCACGAGTTCGCCGCCTGGGTGCGGCCCCGCCCGACCGATTGGGACATCGACGAGATCGGCGCGGCGGCCGAGGATCTGCTGCGCTCGCTGGAGCTGGAGCGGGTCGAGGCCGTGCTTGCGCGGCTGGTGGGCGGCCAGCGCTTCGACCTCAGCGACCTGTTCCTGGAGGGCCGGCGTTCGCTGGCCGAGGAGATGGCCCGCCGCCTGACCACCCGCAACTTCGAGGTGGCCAAGAGCATCTACGACGAGAGCAAGGAGCAGATGCTGATGCTAAAGAGCATCAACGTGCCCTTGCCGCCGCTGTTCAACGCCCTGGCCGAGGCCATGATCGGCGAGGAACTGGTCCAGGGCATGGACCTGCCGCCGGGCCGCGACCTGGCCGGCCACCTGGGCGCGCTGGCCCGCCAGGCCAAGGCCCTGAGCCTCAAGCCCAACGGCGGCCGCCTGGAGCGGGCCCTGGCCAAACGCTTGGCCGCCTGCCTGGCCGAACTGTTGGAGTCGCCCGCCGCGGTGGGGCCGCTGGAGCGGGCGCTGACCCTGCTGGACCTGGCCCAGGCCCTGGAGCTGCGTCCCGATCTGTGGGAGGCCCAGAACCACTATTTCGAGCTGATCGGCTCGCTGGCCGGGCCGCCCAGCGATGGCCTGGCCAAACTGGCCCGTCGCCTCAACATCGCCATCGCGGCCCGCCCCTAGGCGCGGCCGGGAAACGGACCAAAGCCCGTGGACAAAATCAGCCTGATCATGGTCTTGCACGGCCACCAGCCGGTGGGCAACTACGACAAGGTCTTCGCGTTGGCCACCCGCGTCTGCTACCGGCCGGTGGTGGAGCTGTTGGGCCAATATCCCGATTTTCATTTCGGGCTGCATTTTTCCGGCCCGCTGCTGGGCTGGCTGGAGCAAAACGACCCGGAGTTGCTCGACCTGCTGGCCGCCATGGTCGACCGGGGCCAGGTCGAGATGCTCTCGGGCGGTTATTACGAGCCCCTGCTCAGCTCCATCCCCGCCCGCGACGCCCTGGGCCAGTTGGCCATGATGACCGACTATCTGCAACGGCGTTTCGGCCAGCGGCCCCAAGGCTTCTGGCTGGCCGAGCGCGTCTGGGAGCCGGGCCTGCCGGCCAAGCTGGCCCCGGCCGGGCTGGGCTACACCCTGGTCGACGACACGCACCTCTACTACGCCGGCCTGCCGCCCCGGGCCATGTTCGGCCACAGCCTCACCGAGCGCGAGGGCCATTTGCTGGCGCTGCTGCCGACCAACAAAGAGCTGCGCTACACCATCCCCTTTCAGGAGCCCCAGGCCACGCTGGACTTCATGCGCCGCGCCCTGGACGAGCATGGCCCCACCTGCGCCACCTATGGCGACGATTGCGAGAAATTCGGCCTCTGGCCGCGCACCCAGGAGTTGGTCTTCGGCCGGGGCTGGCTGCGGCGCTTTGTCGAGGCGGTCCTGGCCAACGGCGACTGGCTGGCCACCAGCCGGCCCGGCCAGTGGGTGGCCGAAAACAAGCCGGCCGGCCGGGTGTACCTGCCCACGGCCTCCTACGAGGAGATGGGCGAATGGTCGCTGCCCGCCGAGGCCGGCCAGGCCCTGGCCCAGGCCGTGGAGGAACTGCGCGCCGAGGGCCGTTACGAAGCCTTTCGCCGCTTCATTCGCGGCGGCGTGTGGGATAATTTCCTGGTCAAGTATCGGCCCAGCAACATCATGCACAAACGCATGCTGCGCATCAGCCAGAAGGTGGCCCAGTCCGGCGACCCCATCGCCCGCGACCACCTCTACCAGGCCCAGTGCAACTGCGCCTATTGGCACGGCATGTTCGGCGGGCTTTACCTGGGCCACCTGCGCCAGGCCGTGCACCAGCAGCTTATCGCCGCCGAGGCCATCTGCGATGCGGCCCAGGCCCCGGGGGGCGCTTGTGACGTGGCCGACCTCGACCTGGACGGCGCGCCCGAGGTGGCCCTGGCCAATCGGCACCTCGACCTGTTGATCCACCCGGCCTACGGCGGCTCGGCCAGCGTGCTGAACCTGCGCGGCCCGGCCTGCAACCTGGCCGACGTGCTCACCCGCCAGCCCGAGGCCTACCACCGCCACCTGTGGGAGCCCCACGACGATCAAGGCCAGGGCCAGGGCGGCGACGAAGTCAAGTCCATCCACGACGTGGTGCGCTTCAAACAGCCCGATCTGCCCCAGCGCGTGGTCTACGACTGGTATCAGCGGGCCTGCTTCCAGGATCACCTGCTCGCGCCCAAGGCCGACTGGCAAAGCTATCAGCGGCCCGATTACGGCGAGTGGGGAGACCTGATCGACCAGCCCTTCGAATTGGTCGAGCACGGCCAGGATGGCGGCCGGACCTTTTGCCTGCTGCGCCGCGTCAGCGCGGTGTTCGCCCCCGGCGGGCCTTTCCCGCTGAGCGTGGAAAAGCGTTACAGTCTGGGCCCCGGGCCCGAGCTGCGCCTGAGCTATTGGCTGCGCGCGGCGGCCGACGCGCCGGCCATGCGCCTGGCGGTGGAACTCAACCTGACCATGCTGGCCCACGACGACCCCCAACGCTTCATCGAGCTGGCCGACGGCCGCATCTGGAGCCCCGGCCAGACCGCCCAGGCCACGGGCGTGGAGTGGCTGCGCCTGGTCAACAAGCCCCAGGACTACGCCGTGACCATCAGCCCCGGCCCGGCCGCCGAGGCCTGGCTGTTCCCGGTGGAGACCGTCAGCCAGAGCGAGGACGGCCTGGAGCTGACCTATCAGGGCAGTTCGCTTTCGTTTTTGTGGCCGGTGCCGGCCGGGGCGGGGCTGTGCAAGTTCGAGCTGACGCTGAAAATCGCCTGAGGCCGGCTCAGCGGGGCGGGCAAACGCCCGGCTGGCCCTCCGGCGAGGCGGCGCTGACCGGCCGCCGCCGGTCGCGCACCCAGACGTTGCCGGGCAACGATTTGGCCCAGCGCTTGGTCTCGGCGGCGCGCTGGCCGATCTGCTGCAAATCGCACGCGCCCACGCAATCGACAATGCCCAGCGACACCGAAACCAGCGGGAAGCGGCTCATGCGGCCGTCGCGGCCCTTGGCCTCCACGTAGCCCTGGGCGGCGTGTTCGGCGCTGTAGAGGCCCTTGACCAGCCGCGAAAAGCAGCGCACCACCGCCGTGCAGACCCGCTCGGCCCGCTGGGGCTGGCAGATGACCACGAAATCGTCGCCGCCGACATGGCCCACGAAATGGCCCTTGCCGGCGTGGCGTTTGGCCGCCCAGGCGGCGATCTTGGCCAGCAGGCGCAACATCGCGTCGCCGGATTTGAAGCCGTAGGTGTCGTTGTAGGCCTTGAAGTGATCGAGGTCGATGTAGATGAAGCTGGCCGGATCGTCGCCGTTGCAGTGGTTTTCGATCTCGCGCTCCAGGGTCAGGCCGCCGGGCAGGCCGGTGAGGGGGCTGGCGCCCTTGGCCATTTCCACCTGGACGCGGGCCAGGGCGTCGAGCATCTTCTGCACGCTGACCAGGCCCAGGCAGCGGCCGCTCTCGGTGACGATGATGTGGTCGTAGAGCTTGAAGCGGTCGCGGCTCATGGCCATCTTGGCCACGTCCTCCACCGGTTGCGAGCCGTCGACCACCAGGGGCCGGCGATCCATGAGCAGATCGACGCTGCGGTCGAAGTAGAGCGCCGGGCCGTATTGGGTGCCCAGTTGGCGATCCAGGGCGTGGCTCATGACCAGGCCCACCGGCCGGCCGGCCTCGACCACCACCACCCCGCTGATGGGGTTGTTGTCCAGCAGGGCCTTGACGCCGCGCACCTTGGCCCCGGGATGGACCTGGGGGCCGGGTTCGGCCAGCTCGCGCACGGGGATCGAGCACTTCCAATTGGCCTCGCCGCCGCGCTTGCCGCGGATGGCGATGACCGTGTCCGTCAACGGCTTGGGGTTGGCCGGCCGGGCCAAAAAGAAGCCCTGGCCATAATGCACGCCCATCTCGGCCAGGCAAGTCAGTTCGGTTTCGGTCTCGATGCCCTCGGCCACCACGCTACTGCCGATCTTGTCGGCCAGGGTGACCAGCGCCTCCAACAGCGCCCGCTGGACGGGGTTGCTGTCGATGCCCCGCACCAACGACATGTCGGCCTTGATGTAGTCGGGCCGCAGGTTGGCGATGCGCGACAGGCCCGAATAGCCCGTGCCCACGTCGTCGATGGCCACCAGAAAACCCTGCGAGCGGTAGTGATCGAGGGTGCGGTAAAACAGGGTGAAGTTCTGGATGGAGTGGCGCTCGGTGATCTCGAAGACCACGTTGGCCGGCTCCAGGCCGTTGGCGCGCAGGAGCTTGCGCGTCTGGCCGGCGCGGAAATCGGGGTCGGCCAGGGTGCGCGGGTGGATGTTGACGAAAAGCTTCTGCTCGGGGCGCAGGCCGCCCAGGCCGCGGATGGCCTGTTCGCGGCAGGCCCGCTCCAGGCGAAACAGCGAGCCCACCTCCTCGGCGAAGTCGAACATCATCGTCGGCGACTGGAAATAACTGCCCTCGGGGCCGCGGGCCAGGGCCTCCCAGCCCAGGGGACGGCCGCTTTCCAGGTCGACAATGGGTTGATAGACCGCCTGCACCAGAGGCTCGTCGATGAGCTTGCGAAACTCGTTCAGCAGCGAAAGGCCCTCTTGGTTGAGCAGATCGCTGGCCACGGCCCGGGCCTTGACCAGGGCGCGGCGAAAATCCGACTCGGGGCTTTCACTCCACTCGGGCGGCAGATAAGCGCAGCCCACCTCCAGGCTCAGGCCCTGGCCGGTCAGGCGCACCGACTCCTGGCCCAACCGGTGGCGCGCGTCCAACAACAGGCGTAAGGCCCGGTCGGTCATGCGCCGTTGCGACAGCCCGTTGCCCGCGTAAATCAGCAAATATTGGCTGACCCCAAGCTGGCCCAGATGGATCAGGCCGTTTTCCTTGAACTGGGCCTTGGCGCTGGCGCGCAGGATGGTGTCGAGGCGCTCGACGATCTGCCCGGCGGCGTCGGTTCCGTAGATGCCCGAAAAGCGGTCGAAACCGGGGATGTTGACCAAAAGCAGGCCCAGGGGGCGTCGCGCGGCGGCGGCCTCCATGACCAATTCGAAGACCTTGGCCTCGTCACCGAGCCCGAGGCCGCGCCCACTTTCACGCCTGGCGGCGGGGATCAGGTCGTAGAGCATGTCAGCCGATCCTGGCAGGGGCTGTGTCGCCAACACGATCACACCTTTTTTTTTGTCATAGTTGTTCCGGCGCGGTTGCGCGCGGGGAAGTGATCCCCGGCGTGCTGATTGTGCCGGGCCCGGGCGGCCGCGTCGTGACGGGCCGGTGACAAAAAGGTGAATCTTGGCGGGGCGCTCAGACGGGGCGCTTGAGAAAGGCCCGATGGCCCTTGTCGCCGGGCAGGATCGTCACCAACTCCCAGCCGTCCTGGCCGATCCTGTTGAGGTATTCCACGAAGCCCTCGCTCTGGGGCGCGGCGTGGCCGGCGCAACCGATGTCGCTGAGGACGGTCCAGAGCTTGTCGACCCACACGGTGCGGTATTCCCATTTGATTGTCTTTTGGCTCACGGCGCGCTCCCGGCCCGAATCGCTTTGGCATGCTGGAAGTTTAGCACGGCTTGGCCGCCGGCGGGAGGCTGCTCGGGCATTGAAAAAATAAACAAGGTTATTGACGCAAAACTTGGTTTTGTGCCACCGTTGCTGTTGTGCGTCATCAGCCGTGAAGCCCCATCCACCACAGGCCACCAAACAAGCGAGGAATCAACATGAGCCTTCCCGACCGCGCCAATCCCTATAATTTCGACGAGATCATCGGCCAGATCCAAGGCTTCAATTATTACGCCGACGATCCGTTTTTGCAAAAAGCCCTCGAACGCCACGCTGGCGCCGAGTTCCCCGCCCTCGACCAGGCCCTGCGCCGTTTCGACCCGCTGGTCTCCCAGCGCTGGCGCAAGATGGCCGACGAGATCGCCCGGCCCGACGTCCTGCCCGTCTTGCAAAATTACGACGCCCACAACCGGCGCATCGACCGCCTGGTGCGGCCCGAGACGACCAAGATCCTCGAACGCGAGATCTTCGGCCAGGGGCTTTTCGCGGCGGCCACGCCGCCGTGGCTGGGCATGGTCAAGCGCTATCTGCTGCACCAGAACGGCGAGTTCGGCGTGATGTGCCCCATCGCCTGCACCGAGGGCCTGGTGGCCCTGGCCGACCAGTTCCCCGAGGGCCGCCACCCCGCCGTGCAACGCATCCTCGACCACTGCAAGGAGGGCTTTGACGGCGACTTCGGCGTGGGGGCCCAGTTCATGAGCGAGATTCAGGGCGGCAGCGACATCCCGGCCAACCTGCTGGAGGCCGTGCCCGCCGGCGATCATTACTTGCTCCACGGCTCCAAGTTTTTTTGCTCGGCCATGCAGGCCGACTACGCCGTGGTTACGGCCAAGGTCAGCGGCGGCGAAAAGCCCGGGGCCTTCATCGTGCCGGCCTGGCTGCCCGGCGACAAGGAGCGCGAAAAGCGCAACGCCTGCCGCATCAATCGCATCAAGTGGAAAATGGGCACCGCCGAACTGCCCACCGCCGAGGTCGAATACGACGGGGCCGTGGCCTACGCCGTGGGGCCCACCGACCGTGGCGTGGCCAACGCCGTGGGCGTGGTGCTGACCCTTTCGCGGCTGACGGTGGGCTTTTCCAGCGCGGCGGCCATGGTCCGCGCCGCCCGCGAAGCCGGGCTCTACAGCCAGTTCCGCGACGTTTTCGGCCAAAAGATCTGCCAGACGCCGCTGGCGGCCCATCAACTGCGCGGCATGATCAACACCTCCAGGCGCACCACCGCCGCCGCCTTCAAGGTCTTTGGCCTGTTCGTGAGCTTGGGCCGGCGCTTGCAGGGCGGGCTGGACTCCAACGAACCCCTGGCCATGCGGCGCAAGCGCTTTTTGCTGCGCGAGCTGATCATCATCCAAAAGCTGGTCACGGCCTTCGAGGCCCCGGAGGTGATCCGCCAGGCCATGAGCATCTTCGGCGGCCACGGCGTGATCGAGGACTTTGTCTCGCTGCCCCGGCTCTACCGCGACGCGGCGGTCAACGAGCTGTGGGAAGGCCCGCGCAATGTGCTCTTGATGCAGGCGCTGCGCGATCTGCTGCGCGTGCAGGGCTGGTATCCGGCCGCCGATTTCGTCGCCGACATGCTGGCCGGGGCCCAGCCGGCCCGCGTGGCCGAGTTGGCCGCCGAGTTGGCCGGCTTCATGGCCGATCCGCCGGCCGTGGAGGCCACGGCGCAATCCATGGCCCGAGCCGCCCAATGGGAGCGCCTGGTCGAGGAGCTGTTCCACGCCTATCAAGACCAGGCCCTGGCCGAGATCGGCCCGGCGCCCATAGTCAGTCGCGAATTGATCTCCTTCCCAGCCATCTGGGATTGAGCCACAAGCAAGGGTCCATGGCATCGACAATCTATCGGGAGGGTCCAAGGTATGGAGCTGAACATCGGCGCTTTGATAAGCGAGCGGGCGCGTCTTTCGCCGGACAGGGAGGGGTTCATCGGCGAGGGCTACCGTTACAGCTTTGCCCAAGTCAACTCCAGGGTGAACCAGTTGGCGGCCTATCTGGCCGGGCGTGGGATCGGCTTTGGCGATCGTGTCGCGGTTTTATGCAAAAATAACGAGCACATCGGCGTAGCGCTCTTTGCCGCGGCCAAGCTGGGGGCCATCGCGGTGATGCTCAACTGGCGTCTGCAAGGGCCCGAGCTGGAATATATCCTGGGCGATTGCGGGGCCACGACCCTGCTCTACGATGTCGATTTCCTGCCCGTGGTCGACGGCCTGCGGGCCAAGATCCCGGTGAAAAACTATATCCGCCGCGGCGGTCAGGGCCCCGACGCGGACTACGAACAAGCCCTGGCCAGCCAGCCCGACGCCGAACCGACCCTCCGGGGCGGCGGCGACGACGGCGCGGTGATCATGTACACCTCGGGCACCACCGGCCGGCCCAAGGGCGCGGTGCTGA
Organism: Desulfarculus baarsii DSM 2075; assembly: GCF_000143965.1. GTDB lineage: Bacteria > Desulfobacterota > Desulfarculia > Desulfarculales > Desulfarculaceae > Desulfarculus > Desulfarculus baarsii. Next base: position 582,733 of record NC_014365.1, read on the forward strand.
CCCACCACAACCTGCTGTGGCAGACCATGGCCATCAGCCACACCGTGCGCTGGTACTACGACCATCGCTTTCTGGTGGTGGCCCCGCTGTTCCACATCGGCGGCCTGGCCCCGGTGGTCACCAACGTCCACGAGGGCTCCACGTCCTATTTCATGCCCGAGTTCGATCCGGTCAAGGTTTGGAAGGTCATCGCCGAGGAAAAGATCACCACCATGATGTCGGTGCCGCTGATGGTCCAGGCGCTCTACATGGTGGCCCAGAAAATGCCGGTGGACTCCTCGAGCCTGCTCAACATCACCTGCGGCGCGGCGGCGGTGCCCAAGTCGCTGATCCAGGCGTTTTTGGCCATGGGCGTGCGCGTCCAGCAGGTCTACGGGGCCACCGAGGTCAGCGGCTCGGCCACTTTCTGGACCCACGAGATGGACCCCGAGCGCTGCGACTCCCAGGGCAAGGCCGACTTCCACACCCAGATCAGGATCGCCGACCCGGCCAGCGGCCAGACCCTGCCCACCGGCCAGGTGGGCGAGATCTGGGTCAAGGGGCCCATCGTGTTCAAGGAATATTGGGGCAAGCCCCAGGCCACCGCCGAGGCCAAGCAAGACGGCTGGTACCGCACCGGCGACATGGGCCGCATGGACGACAAAGGCTATGTTTTCGTGGTCGATCGGCTCAAGGACATGATCATCAGCGGCGGTGAGAACATCTATCCCGCCGAGTTGGAGGCGGTCATCGCCAGCCATCCGGCCGTGGCCGAGGTGGCCGTCGTCGGCCGCCATGATGAAAAATGGGGCGAGATTCCCGTGGCTTATCTGGCCCTCAAGCCCGAGGCCAAGCTGGAGGCCAAAGAGATCTTCGACCTGTGCCGCAAAAACCTGGCCGCCTTCAAGTGCGTCAAGGAGGTGCGTTTCGTCGAGGCCCTGCCGCGCAACCCCGTGGGCAAGATCCTCAAAACCACCCTGCGCCAGATGGTCGACGCCTAACCAGGCGCGTCACCGACAGACCAAAGCGCCGGCTCGGGCATGTTCACGCGCCCGGGCCGGCGCTTTTTTGGGGCCTCAGCCCAGGGCGACCAGTTGGGCCCTGGCCTCTTGCAGATTGGGCTCCAGCTCCAGGGCGCGCAGAATCTGGCGTCGGGCGGCGTCGGCCTGACCCTGGGCGGCCAGCACCCGGCCCAGGCTCAGGGGCAGGTAGGGGTCTTCGGGCCAGGCCTCCACGGCCGCGCGCAGGGTGGCGGCGGCCTCCTCCAGGCGGCCCAGGTCTTGCTGGGCGCGGGCCAACAGGGCCTGATGCCGGGGCTGATCGGGCTCCAGGCGGGCGGCGCGGCTGGCCAGGGAGAGGGCGATCTCGCGGTTGGCCCCGCGGTCGAGGTAGAGCCCGGCCAGGCCGGCCAGGGCGGCGGCGTCGCGGGGCAGGAGCTTAACGGCGGTCTTGAGACAGGCCTCGGCCTGATCGGCGCGGCCCAGGGCGGCCAGGGCCTCGCCCAGGTGGCGATGCACGGCCCGGCGGCAGTCGGGGGCCTTGGCCGCCCGTTGCAACAGCTCGGCGGCCTCCAGCACGCGGCCCTGCATCTGGGCCAGGCGTCCCAACTGAAAGAGGCTGTCGGCGTGGCCGGGCGACAGCTCCAGAGCCCGCTCCAGGCCACGGCGGGCCTGCTCCAGGTGATCGAGGGCCATCAGGGCGCAGCCCATGTTGAAGTGGGCCATGAAGTTGTCGGGCTGGGCGTCCATGGCCTTTTGGAAGTACTCCATGGCCTGTTGGGGCCGTCCCTGTTGGCCGTGGCATACTCCCAATGAATTGAGCACGTTGGGCTCGTTGGGGTCGAGCAGCAGGGCCTTTTCGTACTCGGCGGCGGCCTGGGCGATCAAGCCCTGGTCGAAAAGCATGTCGCCGCTGATGTTGAGGCTGACCGCGTCGAAGGCCACCGCCGCGAAGGGCTCCAGAAAGCCGGCGTGCACCAGGGCCTTGAGGGCGTTTTCGAGGATATCGCTGGCCGGCCAGCCGGGGCAGGGGTGGGCGGCCGCGCCGGCGCGCACGGGGCGTTCGGTGCGGCGGCGCATGGCCTCGGTCATCCGCTGGGCCCAGTCGCGGGCCTGCTCGACGCTTTGTTCGGGCAGCAGGGCGGCCAGGGTGTCGGGGGCGTGGCGGCCCAGGACGGCGTTGGGCGGAAAGGCCAGGCGGGCCTCCTCGGCCAGGGCGCGCATGAGGGCCTCTGCCCCCAGGTGGCCGCTGATCTGGCGCACGCCTTCCAGGCCCTCGATGCGGGCGAGCACGGCGGCCATGGGCTGGGCCTGTTCGCACAAAAGGCCCAGGGCCTGGGCCAGCGACAGGCGGGTGAGCAGGCCCGTGGCCTGATCGACGGCCGCCTCCAGGCGCTGGGCCCCGATGACGATCTCCTCACGGGGGCCGGCCTGGCCGGCGGCGGCCTTTTCCGAATCGGCCGCGGGGGCCAGGCGCAGGGCGTCGCCGGGCCGGGGCGGCTCGGTGGGCTGGTTGACGGCCACGATCTGGGCCACCGATTCATCCTCGGCCACGTCCAGGACGATCAGTTCGGCCCGGGCCAGGCCGGCTTGATCCAGGGCCTGGAAGCGTTGGCCCTGGGCCAGGCCGTCGGCGCGGCCCAGGTCGATGATGGCCTTGTCCAGGGGCAGCACCTGGCTCAGGCGGCCCCAGCGCTCGGCGATGTCTTCGAAAAAGATCAGCGCTCCGGCCCCGGCGCGGCGGGTGGTTTGCAAGGCCCGCTGGGCCCTGGCCTTTTGCTGGGCGGCCAGGTCCACGGCCAGGCCCCGGCAGTCGGCCGCATTGATGGTGGCCGCGCCCAGGCGCAGGCCCAGGGGCCAGGCCGGGCCCTGGGGCGTCTCCAGGCGGATGCCTTCCAGGCGGGCCATGATCTCCTCGGCGGCCTGGCGGGGCTGGCCCTCGTCGTCGGACCACAAGACGGCCAGGGCGTTGCCCAGGCGGGCCAGGCAGATGCTGTCGGCGGCGGCCTCGCGCAGGCGGCCGGCCGTGACGGCCAAGGCGCGATCGGCCAGGCGGCGGCCGTGACGCTCTTGCAGGGCGGCCAGGGCGTCGACCTCCAGCAACGCCAGGCAGACCCCGCCGGGGTGCTGGGCCCCCAGGGCCGGCCGGCCGCGGCTCAACGACGGCCGCAGGCGGCTGATGGCCCCGGCCATGGCTTCATCCAGCACCGGCTCGATGAACAGGCCGCTGGTGGGGTCCAGATCGCGGCTCTGGCGCAGTCGGGCCGCCTCCATGGCCGCCTCCACCAGCGAGGCCAGAAACGGCCCCACCTCGCCGGTAAGCTGCTTGGCCGAGACCTCGTGCACGGCCAGCACCGCCAGGCAGCGGCCTTCATCGCGCAGGGGGATCAGCAAACGCGCCCCGGCCTCGTCGTAAAGCGCCCGGCCGTGGTTGGCGGCCCTGGCCAGGGGGTCGTTGCGGCCGGGCTCGTCGATCGGCGGCGGCAGCAGGTCCACCCGGCCGCTTTTCAGGGCCCGGCGAAAGGGCGGTTTGATGGTCTCCTCGTAGCGGACGAGGGCCTCATAGCTGAGTTGCTGGGCGTGGCCGGAGTTGGCGGCGATGGGCAAGGGCTTTCCCCCGTGGTTGTCAGGCGGCCAGGGCCTTGCAGGCCGCGATGATTTCGGCCCAGTCGGCCGGCAGGATGGTGCGCATGTCCATGAGCAGGCGGCCGTCGTCGAGCCGGCAGATGATCGGCTTGCGCCAGGCGCGCAGGGCCGCCTCCAGGGCGGTGGCGCTGCGGCCCTCGATCGCCACTTCCAGCAGGCGGCTGTCCGGCGCGGCCAGGGGCAAGGCCCCGCCGCCGACCAGGCTCGTCCCGCGCAGGCCGCGCACGGCGAGCCGGGGCAGCTTCAAGGCCCGCAGCTTGCGCAAAAGCGCGGCGGCCCGGGTCGCCAGTTCGTCGTAAGGCGTCGAGAGCATGCGCAGGGTCGGTATCTGCTCGATGGCCTTTTGCGGATCGCGGTAAAGCTCCAGCGTGGCCTCCAGGGCGGCCAGGGTCAGCTTGTCGATGCGCAACGCCCGGTTGATCGGGTTTTGGCGCAGCAGGCCGATCAGATCGGCCCGGCCCAGCAAAATGCCGGCCTGGGGCCCGCCAAGGAGCTTGTCGCCGCTGAAGGCGACCAGGTCGGCGCCCATGGCCAGGGCGTCCTGCACGGTGGGCTCGCGGGGCAGGCCAAAGGCGGCCAGATCCACGAAACAGCCCGAACCCAGGTCGTCCATCACCGGCAGGCCCCGTTTGCGGCCCAGGGCGACCAACTCGGGCAGGGCCACCTCCTGGTGAAAGCCCACCACCGCGAAATTGCTGGTGTGGACCTTGAGCAGCAGGGCGGTCTGGTCGCTGATGGCCCGTTCATAGTCGTGGATGTGGGTCTTGTTGGTGGCCCCCACCTCGCGCAGGATGGCCCCGCTGCGGGCCATGACGTCGGGGATGCGAAACGACCCGCCGATCTCGACCAACTGGCCCCGGCTGACAATGACCTCGCGGCCGGCGGCCAGGCTCTGCAAGGCCAAAAAAACCGCCGCGGCGTTGTTGTTGACCACTAGCGCCGCCTCGGCCCCGGTGATCTCGCGCAGCACGCCGGCCACGTGTTCGTAGCGGCTGCCCCGGCGGCCGCCTTCCAGGTTGTATTCCAGATTGCTGTAGGAGCCGTTGGTGGCCACGATGCGCGCGATGGCCTGTTCGGCCAGCACCGAGCGGCCAAGGTTGGTGTGGACGACCACGCCGGTGGCGTTGATCAGCCCGCGCAGGCTGGGCCGGGCCATCTGGCGGGCCAGATCGGCGGCGCGGGCGGCGACGGCCTGGGCCGAGAGTTCGGCCTCGGGCGGGGCCGCGCCGTGGATGATGTCGCGGCGCAGTTGGTCCACGCTCTGGCGCGCGGCCCGCAGCACCAGGGCGCGGGGCAGTTGGTCCAGGGCCTCGGCCAGGGCCGCCTGGGCCAGGACCTGGTCGATCTTGGGCAGGCGGGAGAGCGCGTTTTGATCGGCCATGGCGGCTCCTCGCGGCCTCAGCGGCCCGCCTTGTCGGTCAGGCCCCGGTGCAACCAGAAAAAAGCCAGGGCCGAGACGACCAGGCTGTGGTCGATGCGGCCGTCGGCGACCATGGCCGGCAGTTCGGCCAGCGGCGCGGTGAAGACCTCGATCATCTCGCCCTCGTCCAGGCGCTGGTCTGCCTTGGGCGCGGCGTTTTTGGCCAAAAAGGTGTAGCAGGTGTTTTCGAACAGGGCCGGGTTGGGGTTGACCTTGCCCAGGTAGACAAGCTCGTCGGCGTCGTAGCCGGTCTCCTCGCGCATCTCCCTGGCCGCGGCGTCGATGGGCCGCTCGCCGGGATCGATCATGCCGCCGGGGATCTCGATGGCCCAGTCGTTGGACCCCACGCGAAACTGCCTGATCAGCACCACTTGGCCGTCGGCGGTCAGGGGCACCACGTTGACCCAATCGGGGCTGGCCAGCACCACGAAATCACGCTCGAGGCCGTCGCCGCGCCGGCAATGGCTCATGCTGGCCTCCAGCACGTGGTGCCGGAAAATCGTCCGCCGCTCTTTTCGCTCCCACCGGTCGGAATCGCTCACCGATCTTATCCTCTCGCTTGCTTATGAGCAACGCAGATGGTTAAATCTGGTTTATGATGATTTCAAAGGCCGCCCCAGCCGAAGCGACGCCGAAACCTTACCATGGATACGCCACATGAACGTCGAACTGATAAACCCATTTTTGTCCGCCACCGTCAACGTCATCAAAACCATGGCCTTCACGGAAGTCAAGCCTGGCAAGCCGTTTCTGAAAAAAGACCACCACGCCACCGGTGACGTTTCGGCGGTCATTGGCATCACCGGCGAAAGTGAGGGCTCGCTTTCGGTTTCGTTCACCGAAGAGTGCATCATCAACATCGTCAGCAACATGTTCGGTGAAAAGATCACCGCCATCAACCGCGAGGTGGAAGACGCCGTGGGCGAGATCACCAATATGATCTCCGGCGACGCCCGGCGCGAGCTTTCGGAAAAAGGCGTGATGCTCAAGGCCGCCATCCCTTCGGTGATCACGGGCAAGCAACACACCATCAAGCATATGACCAATAGCCCCGTGATCGCCATACCGTTCAGCACCGCCAGCGGCGACTTCACGGTGGAGGTCTGTTTCACCAACTAGCGATGCGGCGACCTCAGCGGGCCAGCAACTCCAGGAGGCTGCCCAGCAGCACCCGCTGCACCAGCAGGATGGCGAAGATCACGATCATGGGCGCGATGTCCAACCCACCGAAATTGGTGGGCAAAAGACGCCTGATCCTGGCGTAGACCGGCTCGGTGGCCCGCGATAGAAAGCGCACGATCGGGTTGTAGGGATCGGGGCTGACCCAACTGACCAGCGCGGCGATGATGACGATCCACATGTACACATGTAGGACATAATTGACGAACTGGAGCAAATTTATTAGAAAGACTTCCATGCTTCGAGTCCTGGTCGATTCGTTAGGTTAACGAGGGGCGCGTTGGCCCTATAGTGGAGCTTGCTCGGAGCCCTGTCAAGACCGGGCAGGGCGGGACCGGTTGTCGCGCAATGATTTTTACGCGCAAAAAAGCGCCGGCCAAGCCGCCGGCGGCCAAGCCCAAGCCCCGGCCCGAGCCCACCCAAGAAGAGCTTCTGGCCGAGGCGCTCAGGCCCGGCCGCCAGGTCTGCCTGGCCGTGGCGGCCGATCTGGTCAGTGACCGGATCGACGTGCGCCCCAGCATGGTCCACGACATCGTCAAGGGCGGGCTGCTGATCCTGGCCCAGACCAACCCGCCCCTGGCCAAGCGCGCCGAGGGCCAGACGGTGGAGATAACCTTCCTGATCCCCCACCCCGACCGCGGGGCCGAGTATCTGCGCCTGGGCTACAAAACCAAGATCCTGCGCGTCATTGACGGCTGGAAGGTCGACGAGCGCCTGACCGACAACATCATCGTCGCGCCCAAGCCCCACAGGCTCGAGCGCACCACCCTGCGCCTGCACTACCGCGTCGAGCCGACCTCCGAGGCGCCGCTGCGCCTGCTTCTGGCCCCCGACGGCCCCGAGTTGGTGCTGCTCGACATCTCGGTGGGCGGGGCGCGTTTCAATCACCACCGCAACCTGGCCCTGGAGCATGACCAGGTCATCGAACTGCTGATGGAGGCCGAAAACCTGTCGCTGGGCCTGCGGGCCCGGGTGGTGCGCACCTCGCGCGATGGCGCGACATCCCCCCGCGCGCCCACGACCACGGCCGTGCAGTTTGTCGAAACCACGCCCGAGGCCAAGACCTGTCTGGGCCGGCTGGTCAACGAAATCGCTCGCCGCCAGCGGGCCAGGGACGCCGGCCTGCTGGACGAATGATCGGTCAACCCCGCGCGGAACTGGGTTTTTTAGACCGTTGAGTTTGATTTTGGCCCTTGCTATACTAAAGCGCGAATGTGATTTCCGATCATGCGGCCGCCGGCGCGAGGCTGAACCCCGGCGCTCTTGGCGGCGGTCGGCCAACAAATCGAGGTAGCCTATGAAAAACAAACGCATGGCGTTGGCCATGGCGCTGGCTCTCGTCCTCGGGCTGACCCTGGCGGCCACGGCCCAACAGGGCTCCACGCCGGCCGGCGATCCCCAGGCCGCCGCCGAAAGCCTGCGCTTCGGCCAGGAATCCTTCCAGCGCGGCCTCTATGGCCAGGCCAAGGCCTACTTCAAGCAGGCCCTTCAGGCCGATCCCTCCTCCGAGACGGCCTGGTCCTTCTACGACCTCTGCGTGATCTACGACGTGGCCGAGCAGGTCAAAAAGGCTGGCCGGGTCGTCAGCACCGACGCGGCCTCGCCGGCCCCGGCCGCCGCCGCCGCCGCGCCACCGGCTCCAGCTCCGGCTCCGGCCATGCCGGCCCCGCCCAAGGCTGGCGGCGGCATGGTCATCGGCCACGACGAAGGCTGCTGATGCAAGGTTTCGCCTGGCCCGCGCGTGGCCGGGCGTTGGTGAACAATCACACTACCGTGAATGGAAAGGTGGAAAAATGAAAAAATTCGTCAGCATCATGATGGCCGTCATGTTCATGGCCAGCGTGGCCACGGTGGCCATGGCCGCCGACAATCCCCTGGTCGACAAAGAGAAGGCTTTCTGGAAAGAATTCACCTCGGTCATCCCCAAGGACAAGATCGTCAACGTTGACGCTCTCTACGCCGAGTGGCAGAAGGTTCTCGCCGGCCAGAGCGACGCCATCCTGCTCGACGTGCGCACCCATCCCGAGTTCGACGCCTTCCACATCGAGGGCACCAGCCACATCCACGCCGGCCACATGTACACCATTCCCAAGGCCGTGCCCGATCCCAACGCCAAGATCTTCGTGTTCTGCCGCACCGCCCACCGGGCCGCCTACGTCGCGGCGTTCCTCTACAAGTACGGCTACACCAACGTCTACTACGTCGGTCCGATCAAGGACGGCGACAAGAAGGTCAACGAGGGCGGCGTGGTCGGTTGGGCTCAGAAGGGCTATCCCTTTGTCAACGCCTTCGCCGGTCAGATCGTCATCCAGCAGTACATGCAGCCCACCTGGACCGAGCGCAACTGCGGCAAGTACATCCGCGAGTTCAGCGGCCAGCGCGGCGAAAACTGCAGCAAGAAGACCCTGCAGTAAGCTTTGTCCGCCGGTCTGACGACCAGCGCCGGGGGAGCGTGGCCGCTTGACGGGGCCGCGCTCCCCCGCTTCATTTTTTGCCGGAGGAGATCGTGAGCCAGGCCCGACGCTCGCGCCAGGACGCGTGCAAAATCATCCAGGCCGCCTTGGAGGCCGCCGACCCGGCCCGCGCCGTGAGCCGGGCCCTGCGCCTGGCGGGCGACGAACTCTGGGTGGGCCCGCGCCGCTTCGACCTGCGGGCCTTTCGGCGCATTGTCTGCGTGGGCGCGGGCAAGGCCGGCCAGCCCATGGCCCAGGCCCTGGAGGCCGTGCTGGGCCCGCGCCTGGCCGAGGGCGTGGTGGTGGTCAAGGACGGCCACGGCGGGCCGACCGCCCTCACGCGCATCCTCGAGGCCAGCCACCCCGTGCCCGACCAGCGCGGCGTGACCGCGGCCCAGGCCGTGGCCGAGCTGCTGGCCCGCAACGCCGCCGCCGACACGCTGGTCTTTTGCCTGCTCAGCGGCGGCGGCAGCGCCCTGTTGCCAGCCCCGGCCCCCGGCCTGAGCCTGGCCGACAAGCAGGAGATCACCCGGCTGCTGCTGGCCTCGGGGGCCGACATCGGCCAGATCAACGCCATCCGCAAGCACCTCAGCGCCCTCAAGGGCGGCAACCTGGCCCGCCTGGCCGGCGCGGCCACCGTGGTGAGCCTGATCATCAGCGACGTCGTCGGCGACCGTCTGGACGTCATCGCCAGCGGACCCACCGTGGCCGATGAATCCACCTGGGCCCACTGCCGCCAGGCGTTGCTGGCGCGCGGCGTGTGGGAACAAGCCCCGGCCGCCGTGCGCCAACGCATCGAAGATGGCCTGGCCGGCCGCATCGCCGATACGCCCAAGGCCGACGACCCGGCCCTGCGGCGGGCGTTCAACCTGATCGTGGCCAGCAACCGCCAGGCCATCGAGGCCGCCGCCCACACCGCCGCCAGCCTGGGCTACACGGCCTTGATCCTCTCGACCACCATCGAGGGCGAGACCAAGGACATCGCCCGCATGCACGCGGCCATCGCCCGCGAGGCCCTGGAGCACGGCCGGCCCGTGGCCGCGCCCTTTTGCCTGCTCAGCGGCGGCGAGACCACCGTCAGCCTGGGCCGGGCCACGGGCCTGGGCGGCCGCAACCAGGAGTTCGCCCTGGCCGCCGCGCCGGACCTGGCCGGGCTGGAGGGCGTGCTGGCCTTTTCGTTGGGCACCGACGGCACCGACGGCCCCACCGACGCCGCCGGGGCCTGGGCCGACGGCCAGACCATGGCCCGGGCCGAGGCGTTGGGCCTGGATCAGGCCAAGTTTTTGGCCAACCACGACGCCTATCATTTTTTTCAGGAGCTGGATGATTTGATCATCACCGGGCCCACCCGCACCAACGTCATGGACGTGCGCGCGGTGTTGGGCCTGGCGCGGAGCTGAGCCGCCATGAGCGAACCGTTGTTGGCCATCAAGGGCCTGTCCATCGCTTTTCCTATTCAGGGCCGCTGGCCGCGCGCGGTCGACGAACTGGATCTGGAAGTCCGTCCGGGCCAGATCGTGGGCTTGGTGGGCGAAAGCGGCTGCGGCAAATCCATGACCGCCCTGGGCGTGATGGGCCTTGTCCCGCCGCCGGGGCGCATCGAGGCCGGCCAGGTGATTTTCGAGGGCCGCGCGATGGTCGGCGCGCCCGAGGAGCGCCTGCGCGCCTTTCGCGGGGCCCAGGCGGCGATGGTCTTCCAAGAGCCCATGACCAGCCTCAACCCGGTGTTCACCGTGGGCCGCCAGATCGCCGAGGGCGTGCGGGCCCACCGGCCCGTGAGCAAGGCCCAGGCCTGGGAGCTGGCCGTGTCGGCCCTGGCCCAGGTGGGCATCGCCGATCCGGCCCGGCGGGCCAAGAGCTATCCCCACCAGCTAAGCGGCGGCATGCGCCAGCGGGTGATGATCGCCATGGCCCTGGCCATGTCGCCGCGTCTGCTGCTGGCCGACGAGCCGACCACGGCCCTGGACGTGACGATCCAGGCCCAGATTCTGCGCCTGATGGATCAGTTGCGCCAACAAACCGGCGCGGCGGTGCTGTTGATCACCCACGATCTGGCCGTGGTGGCCCAGACCGCCGATCAGGTGGCGGTGATGTACATGGGTCGCCTGGTCGAGCAAGCGCCGGTGGCCGAGTTTTTCGCCAACCCCCTGCACCCCTACGCCAACGGTCTGCTCGCGTGCCGGCCCTCGCTGAGCGCGCCGCGCGGCCAAAGGCTGCCGACCATCGGCGGCGCGGCCCCGGCGCTGGACCGGCTGCCGGCGGGCTGTGTTTTCAGCAACCGCTGCCCCCGGCGTTTCGGGCCCTGCCAAGAGGCCGAGCCAGAGCTGTGGCAGGTGGCGCCGGATCACTGGGTGCGTTGTTATCTGCATCACGACCGGGCCAGGGCCCGGCGGCGGGAGGCGGCATGAGCGCCGAGACGTTGCTGAGCCTGCGTGGCCTGAGCCGCAGCTTCCGGGTGGCCACGGGCTTTTTGGGCGCGGGCAAGCGCTCGCTTCTGGCGGTCGACGACGTTTGCCTGGATGTGGCCCAGGGCGAGGTGCTGGGCCTGGTGGGCGAAAGCGGCTGCGGCAAATCAACCCTGGGCCGTCTGGCCGTGGGCCTGCTGCGGCCCAGCGCCGGCGCGGCGCTGTTCGAGGGCCACGATCTGGCCAGCCTCAAGGGCGAGGGGCTGCGGCGCATGCGGCGGCGCTTGCAGATCATCTTCCAAGACCCGGTGACTTCGCTAAACCCCCGGCTGACAGTGGGTTCGGCCCTGGCCGAGCCGTTTATCATCCACGGGGTCTGCACGCGTCGCCAGGCCGCCGCCAAGGTGTCGTCATTGCTGGAGGAAGTGGGCCTGGGCCCCGAGCACGCCAGCCGCTATCCCCACCAGTTCAGCGGCGGACAGCGCCAGCGCATCGGCATCGCCCGGGCCCTGGCCCTGCGGCCCAGCCTGGTGCTGGCCGACGAGCCGGTCAGCGCCCTGGATGTCTCCATCCAGGCCCAGGTGCTCAATCTGCTGATGGATCTGCGCCAGAAACTGGGCCTGACCTATGTTTTCGTGGCCCACGACCTGGCCGTGGTGCGCCACATGGCCGACCGGGTGGCGGTGATGTACCTGGGCGGCGTGGTCGATGTCTTCGCGGCCCAAGACTTTGCCGACCCGGCCATGCACCCCTACACCGCCGCGCTCTTGGCCTCGGCCCCCCAGGCCGACCCGGCCCGCCGGCCGGCCGCGCCGCCGGTCTTGGGCGAGACGCCCAGCCCCCTGGACCCGCCGACCGGCTGCCGTTTTCACCCCCGCTGCCCCGAGGCCGCCGCCATCTGCCGGCAAAAGCGGCCGGCTCTGCGGCCCGTCACGCCGCGCCGGCTCTGCGCCTGCCACTTTCGCTAACGGCCCTGGCCGGCCCCTTGCGGCTGGAGGGCCTGGGCGATCTGGGCGGCCATGGCGCGCAGGTTGGCCTCGTAATCGTGGGCCAGGGGGTCCAGGGGCAGCACCGCGCCGTCGATGGCCTCGGCCAGGGCCTTGGCGCTGGCGTCGGAAAACTGCGGCTGGACAAAGATCACCCGCACGCGCTGACGCTTGGCCAGGTCGATCAACTGGGCCAGGCGCTTGGGTCCGGGCGATTTGCCCTCGAACTCGATGGCCACCTGGCGCAGGCCGTGATCATCGAGCAGATAGCCAAAGGCCGGATGAAAGACAAACACCTGCCGGCCGCGTAGCGGGGCCAGGGCCCGCGCGATGGCTTGATCCAAATCGGCCAGGCGCTTTTGCAGGGCGGCCAGGTTGGCCTGATAGACGTCCCGGCCGGCCGGATCGGCGGCGCTGAAGGCCTGGGCCATGGCGGCGGCCATTTGGCTGGCCAGGCGCGGGCTCATCCAGACGTGCAGATCGGGTTCGGCGTCGTGGTCGTGATGATGATGCGTGGCGTCGTGGTCGTGGTCGTGATGATGGGCCTCGGCCGGGCCGAAATGGCGCGTGGGCAGGCCCTGGCGCAGGTCGATCACCCGCAGGCCGGGGTTGTTGGCCGCGACCTTGGGCGCGAGGACTCGCTCGAAGGGCAGGTCGATGATGAACAGCAGCTTGGCCTGACTCAGGCGGACCATCTGCCGGGCGGTGGGCTCGAAGGTGTGCGGCGATTGGCCGGGGCCGACCAGCGTCTCGACCTGAAGGCGATCGCCGCCGACCTGTTCGGCCAGATAGGCCAGCGGGGCCACGCCCACGGCTACGACGAGCTTGTCGGCGGCCGGGGCCGGCGCGGCGCGCAGGGCGGCCAGGATGGCGACCAGGGCCAGCAGGGCGATCTTTGTTTTTGGCATGTCGTTTCCCCCGAAATAAAAGTTAGGCATGGCCAAGAATATAGCACCCCGCGGCCGGCCGGGCAAAAGAAACCCCGCGGCCGGATAGCGCCGACCGCGGGGAGCCCGGCTGGGCTTTTCGGGGGGAGAGAAAGGAGAAAGCTCGGCCTTCAGGCGGCCGCGTCCTTTCCGGCCATGGCCGCGCCGATCTCGCACCCGCGGCAGTGGGCGAGATTGAACTTGAAGGCCACGATGTCTTGGCTGTCGCCGGAAATGCTTTGGTAGCGGGATTGGTTGGCGAGATCGTAACGCTTGGCGCAACTGGCCGCGCTGATGCGCAGCTTGCCAGGCTGGTTGGGGCAGTCGATCAACTGCTGGCAATGGGATTGCAACCAGGCGTCGCTATTGGGCTTAAGCATGTCCACGGCCTCCGGCGCTGTTGAGGTTCCTTTGGCGTTTATTGCTGGTTTTGCAGCCTACACCAAAGTCGCTTTTTGGCCATGACGGGGCTATGAACAATCGGTGACAAACAAGTCACGCGTGGCGAGGGCGGCGGGGATTATTCGGCCGGGTTGGCCAACGGCGGCGCGCGCCCTCGGGCCGGTCCGAGGGCGCGCGCGGCTGGCTAGAACTCCTTGAAATCCACCTCGTCGTCAAAGGGGATGACGTCCTCGGGCTTGGGCGGGCGCTTGTTTTCGATCTGGCGCGGGGCCTGGCTGCCCAGGCGGCGATGTTCGGGCTGAACCGCCTTGGGCTGGGGCGCGGGCGCGGCTTTGGGCGGGGCGGGCATGGGCCGGGCCGCCGGCTGGGGAGCGGTCCGCGCGGTGGGCGCCTCGTCGGCCCTGCCGCCCAGGCGCTCGATGATCTCTTCGGCCAGATCGGCGATGTCGGCGCAGAGGCCGTGCATCTGGCCGGCGGCGGCGGCGGCCTCCTGGGCGTTGGCGGCGTTCTGCTGGGTGGCCTTGTCCATCTGGGCCACGGCCGTGTTGACCTGGTCGATGCCCTGGGCCTGCTCGCGGCTGGCCGAGGCGATCTCGGAGATCAACTCGGCCACCTTGCCCGAATTGCCGGCGACCTCCTCGAAGACCTTGCCGGCCGACGAGACGAGCTTGACGCCGTCGTCGATCTTGTGCACGGTGCCCTCGATGAGCGTGGCCGTGCTCTTGGCCGCCTCGGCGGCGCGCATGGCCAGGTTGCGCACCTCGTCGGCCACCACGGCAAATCCCGCCCCGGCCTCGCCGGCCCGGGCGGCCTCCACGGCGGCGTTCAAGGCCAGCAGGTTGGTCTGGAATGCTATTTCATCGATGGTTTTGATGATTTTGGACGTCTCGACGCTGGCGGCGCTGATGTCTTGCATGGAGGTGTTGAGGTTGACCATGGCCTGGCTGGCCCGGCCCACGGTCTGTTTGGTCTCGTTCATGAGGGTGTCGGCCTGGGCGGCGTGATCGGCGTTCTGGCGGATCATCGAGGCCATCTGCTCCAACGAGGCGGCCGACTGCTCCAGCGAAGCGGCCTGGCTCGACGAGCCGTCGGCCAGGTCGTCGGCCGCCCGCGCGACCACCCCGGCGGCGGCGGTGAGTTGCCCGCCGCCAACGCGCATCTTTTGCGAGGCGCTCATCATCGGCACGACGATGGAGCGGTGGGCCCACCAGAAGCACAAGAACATCACCAGGCCGCCGAAGCATAGTATGCCAAACGAAAACAGCCAGTTATCGATGCCTATCTGCCCCCACAGGTACGAGTTGGCGTAGGTGAGCACCAGGCCGGGGCTCAGGCGGACCATCATCTTGTAGGCCAGCGTGCGGCCCAGCACGAAGTGCGCCCCCACCATCACCACCACGGTGATGACGACCAGGAAACCAAAAGCCATCAGGTATTCGGTGACCAAACGACCCCTCCCATGTTGATGAACCGCCCGCCGTGACCGGCGGCTCGGTCAAAAGATACGCGGCAAGCCAACTGCACGATGCCACAGACTAAACCTGATTCAGGCCCGCTGTCAAATACGCATATAAATATATTCGTTGTGGCGATTTTTCGACGGCCAAGGCCGGGCTCAGCGGGCCAGCAGGGCGATGGTGGCCGAATTGACCGTGACCTTTTTGAGCACCAGGCGATAGACCCGACCGCTGGCCCGGATCAGCGTTTCCGCGCCGACCGCCAACTCGGCCCGGCCTTTTTCGCCGCCGGCGTTTTGCAGGCCGATGCGCGCCATGGCCGGCTCCAGCGTGACATCCTCCAGCGTGGCCACCAGGGCCCCGCCCAGCAGGATCACCGCCTGGCCGCGGCGCAGCAGGCGGCTTTTGACCTCCTGGGCCGGGCCAGCTTCCGTGACGGCCAGCGATTGCGCCAGCAGGCGCTCCAGTTCGGTCAGGCGGTTTTGCAACTGGGTGTTGATGGCCGCCTGGCGGGCGGCTTGACGGTTGTAGTGGTCGGCGTCGGCCAGGGCCAGGTTCAGGCGCTCCTGGGCGGCCTCCCCGCCCAGCCAATAGCCCAGGCCGATCAGGACGGCCGCCGCGACCAGGGCCAGGGCCCAGGCCTGGGCTTTTCGGGCGTCGATGATCATCGGCGTCCTCCTTTTTGGGCCGCGCGGCCTAGGCCTCGGGCCGGCCCCACAGCCGTTCCAGGCCGCGCAGCGAGGCCCAGAAATGGGCTTCGGTGTGGGGCTCCAGGGTCAAGATCGGCTTCGTGCTCAGGCCGCGCAAGCCCTCGGCGATGAAGGCCCAGTCGATGCGGCCGCTACCCGGCGGATAGTGGGAATCGTCGCTGCCGTCGTTGTCGTGCAGGTGCATCTCCCACAGATGGCTTTCCATGGCCCGCCACCACGCGGGCAGGCTGGTGCGCGAAAAGCTGTTGGCGTGGCCCACGTCCAGGCAAAAGCCCACCTCCACGCCGGAGCTTTCGCTCAGGGCGCGGCGGCAGGCCAGCAGGGGCGCGGGGTCTGGCTCCATGGTGTTTTCCAACACCAGGCGGCAGCCGCCGGCGGCCAGGGCCTGGGCGATGGGCGTCATGGCCGTGGCGTGGCGCGCGGCAAAGGCGGCCACGTCGCGGTGCATCATCGGCCAAAAGCCCAGGTGCCCCACCGCCTGGATCGCCCCCAACTCCAGGGCCGTCGTCACGGCCATTTCCAGGCGTCGCGCCGCCGCCGCCGCCATCAGCGGGTCGGCCGCCGCCGGATAGAGATCCATGAACGGCAGATGGGCCGTAATGCGCCGACCGGCGATGATGGCCTTGGCCCGGGCCATCTCGGCGGGGCCGCAGCTATCCAGGGCGCTGGCGTCCAGGCCGATCTCCAGGTTGACCGGGGCCGAACGGGCCAGGGCTTCGTAGCGGCCCAGCAGATCGCCCAGGGGCATGTTGACCTGCACGTGGGCCAGCCAGCTCAGGCGCGGTCCCCGGCCCAGGGCCGCCATGGCGGCCTCGGCGGCCTGATCGGCCGGCGCGGGCAGGGTTTGATCGCAGCCGGTCGCCGGTCCCCAGGCCAGGCAAGGGCAGGGCGCAAGCTCCAGGCCGGCCGGAATCGCCGCGCCCAGGCAGATCACCGCCGCCGGCCGCAGCTCGTCGGGGCAGGCCTCCAGGGCCGGGCCCAGGTCCAGCCGCCGGCCCAGGCGCAGGTCGACGCCGTCGGACCCCTCCGGCCCCAGGATCAACGTGCGGGCGTGGCCCTCCAGGGCTTGGCGCAGGGCGCGGGCGGCGGTCAGTTCGGGGCCGGGGCCGGGCCGGCTCAGGCACAGCCAGATGATCGCCAAGTGGTCGTTGTTGGCCGGCATGAAAGCCTCCCATGGTTGAATTAATCTACTATCGCCCTCGGCCAAAGGCCAGCCCCAAGCGCCCCGCCCTGGACCGGCCGGGCCATAAATGGTAAATATGCCCCTAAAGACGGAGCGAAACAATGCCGCGCATCGAAATCGAAGTCAGCGACAAGACCATGGCCCAGTGGCGCGAGTTCGCGGCCACCATGCAGGCCGACGAGCTTCGCCAATCCGGGTTGTTGGGCGAATGGCTGGTCCAGGGTTTTTTAACCAACGTTCACCTATACTTGGCCGAAGGAGGCCCCCAGCCGCCCGAAAGCCGCAAAAGCCGCAACGATCGCCAGGACGCCGAGGCCCGGCGCAAACTGCCCAAGGACAAAAAACGCGTCCTGCCCATGTTCAACGAAAACGACCGCTTGACCGTGGCCGAGATCGCCCGCGTCCTGGGTCTGAGCGAGGAAAACGGCCGGGCCCTGGTCGACGGCTGGATCGCCGAGGGCTTTCTGACCAACGCCGGCCCCCGCGACGGCCAGACCGCCTACACCCTGGCCGAGGACTGGCAGGTGCGCAATCTGGCCGCCAACCGGCCCTCGCTCAACGCGCCGCGCTCGGTCTACAAGCCGGTGGCCCTCAACCGGGAGTAGCCCCATGGTCTACAGCCAAGTCGCCTATTGCCCCTGCGGCCAGGAGGTCTGGCTGGAATACATCCGCGCCCAGGGCGAAGGCGGCTGGCGCTGCCGCTTTTTCGACGAGCAAAATCAGGAAATCAGCGCCTGCCCGGCCTGCGGGCGGCCCCTGAACGAAGACGAGTTGGATTCGCGTTAGCGCCCGCGCCCGGCAATGTTCGCGCGCATGCGTCGTCGTGGCGATCGAGCGATGGCCGATGCGCCCGTGCCGCATCGGCCATCGCTCGATCAATATTTTGGCCTTTTGACCAGGAATCCGGCGGACGGGGTCAGGCTCGCCCGCTACTTCATCTTTTTCCAGGTGATCAGCACGACCTTGGCCTCGGGCCCGTCTTCGAGGTAGACGCCGCGAATATCGGTGGGCGACTCGATGGCGGCCCGCGTCAAGCCCTTGTCGTGATCGACGACATAGATGGTTTTGTCATCCCAATCAATAACGCCGGAGATGTTTTCGGAGACGATCTTGCCGCCCGCATGATGCAGCTTGCGGCCGCTGAACGCGCGCCCTTGCTGGCTGTCGATGAACACTTCGACTTTTTCGAGGCGTTTGACGAAGTTGCCCCGGGCCGAATGGATTTGCGTGACGTCCATCTGGGCTTGCCAGACGCCCACCAGGTTGGGGATGTCGTCTTCGGCCTGGGCCGCCCCCGCCAGTACGAACAATCCAATCATCAGCGCCAGTCCGAGGTATTTTTTCATGAGTCCTCCCGAAACGATTTGTGGCGTTTGCTCGCGGGGTTGTCACCGCGATCGGCAATTATAGCGACAAACCGCCGGGCAACTCAAGGGCGGCCGCCGCGTCCAACGAAACACCCCCGCCAGGCCTGCGGCCTAACGGGGGTGTTGACGTTATCGCGCGCTCGAAGGTGTTCAGGCTCCGATGGCCAGCAGCTCGATGTCAAAGACCAGCACCTTGCCGGCCAGGGGATGGTTGGCGTCGACGGTGGCGAAATCGGCGTCGACCTCGGTGACCCAGAACGAGACCATCTGGTCTTGGATCTGGGCCTGAAGCTGCATGCCCACCTGGACGTTGGGCGGCATGCGCGCCAACTCCACGCGCTGGGTCAGCTCGGGGTTGTGCGGGCCGTAGCCGTCCTCGGGGGCGATGGTCACGGTCTTGCTCTGGCCCACGCTCATGCCGATGACGGCGTTGCTGACGCCGGGGATCAGCTCGGGCCCGCCGGCGGTGAAGGCCAGGGGCTCGCGGCCTTGCGAGCTATCGAAGATCTCGCCGCTTTCGTATTTTCCGGTGTAGTTGATCTGAACTTTGTCGCCGGCCATGACGGTGCTCATGCCATTGCTCCTTGGCTCTCGGTTGGCAAATGGCTCCCGGCCATGGCCGCTGGCGCGGCGCGAAATCGGCGGAAGCGTCGGTTTGGCCAAACCTTAACACAGCGCCTGGCAAATGCAAAGCAAGCCCGGCCTTGACCGTGGACTTGGCGCGGCGATAGGCTTAAGCTGATAACTGGGCGATCGACAACCCAACCCGGAGCGCTGGCGGTGATCTACAGACTTTCGGCCCTTTGCCTCCTGCTCGGCGCGCTGCTGTTGGCGGCCGGTTGCGCCGACGAGCCCGACGGGGTTTTGCCGGGCTACGTCGAGGGGCGTTTCACCTACGTGTCCGCGCCGGCCGGCGGCAAGCTGCTGGCCCTGGAGGCCCGGCGCGGGGCCAAGGTCGAAAAAGGCCAGCCCCTGTTCCGGCTGGAGGCCGAACCCGAAGCCTCGGCCGTGCAAGAGGCCCGCTGGCGGGTGGACCAGGCCGCCGAAACCCTGGCCAACCTGCAAAAAGGCGCGCGGCCCAGCGAGATCGCCGCCGTCGAGGCCCGCCTGCGCAAGGCCCGCGCCGCCTTGCAGCTCAGCCGCCTGCAATACGAACGCCGCCGGGCGCTCTACAGCCAAAAGGCCATCGCCAAAAGCGAATACGACAGCCACCGCGCCGCCTACCTGGCCGACTCCGCCGCGGTCAAGGACGTCGAGGCCCAACTGGCCACCGCCCGCCTGGGCGCCCGCGACGACGAGATCCGCGCCGCCGAGGCCGAACTGCGGGCCAGGCAAGAGGCCCTGGGCAAGGCCCTGTGGCTGCTGGATCAAAAATTCCAGAGCGCGCCGGTCGAGGCCCTGGTCTTCGACACCCTCTACACCGTGGGTGAATACGCCCCGGCCGGCTCGCCGGTGGTGGCGCTGTTGGCCCCGGGCGAGGTGCGCGCGCGCTTTTTCGCGCCCGAGGCCCTGGTCGGGGCGCTGCGCCTGGGCCAGCGGGTGGAGCTGGCCTGCGACGGCTGCCCGGCCGGCCTGTGGGCGACGATAAGCTACATCAGCCCCCAGGCCGAATACACCCCGCCGGTGATCTACAGCGCCAATATGCGCCACAAGCTCTCGTTCATGATCGAGGCCACGCCGCCGCCCGAACGGGCCCAGGGCCTGCATCCCGGCCAGCCCCTGGACGTGACCTTGCCGGTCGGGCAGAGCCATGCCGCAAAGTGAGCTGGTCATCGACGTGCGCGGGGTGACCAAGCGCTTCGGCGGCAAGACCGTGGTCGACGGCCTGGACATGCAGGTGCGCCGCGGCGAGATTTACGGCTTTTTGGGGCCCAACGGCAGCGGCAAGACGACCTTTCTGCGCATGCTCTGCGGCCTGCTGCGGCCCGACGCCGGCCAAGGCGTCTGCCTGGGCCACGACATCATCGGCCAAAGCCAGTTGATCAAGCCCCAAGTGGGCTACATGGCCCAGCGCTTCAGCCTCTACGAAGACCTGACCGTCGACGAAAACCTCAACTTCATCGCCGCCCTCTACGGCCTGGCCGAGCGTCGCCAGGCCGTGGGCCAGGTGCGGGCGCGCATGGGCCTGGAGCCCTTTCGCCGCCACCTGGCCGGGGCGCTCTCGGGCGGTTGGAAACAGCGCCTGGCCCTGGCCTGTTGCCTGGTGCACCGGCCCAAGCTGCTGCTTTTGGACGAACCCACCGCCGGCGTGGACCCCAAGGCCCGTCGCGATTTCTGGGATCAGGTGCATCTGCTCACCGCCGAGGGCGTCACCGCCCTGATCACCACCCACTACATGGACGAGGCCGAGCGCTGTCATCGCTTGGCCTACATCGCCTACGGCCAGCTCCTGGCCAAGGGCGCGGCCGAGGAGGTCGTGGCCGCCGAGGGCCTGAACACCTGGTCGGCCAGCGGCGGCGACCCGCACGCCCTGCGCCGCGCCCTGGAAGGCGCGCCGGGCGTGGATCAGGTCGCGCCCTTTGGCAACACCATTCACGTCAGTGGCCGCGACCCCGTGGCCCTGAGCCGGGCCATCGAGCCGCTGCTGGGCGATTATCAGTGGCGGCAGGTGGAGACAAGCCTGGAGGAAGTGTTCATCAGCCTGATGCAGCGGGCGGGCAAAAAGCCATGAGCAGGTTTTCGCCGCGCAGGTTGGGGGCGATTATCGCCAAGGAATTCGTGCAGATGCGTCGTGATCGCCTGACGTTTGCCATGATGGTGATGATCCCGATCATGCAACTGGTGCTCTTTGGCTACGCCATCAACTCCGACCCCAAGCATCTGCCCACGGCGGTGATCGTCGCCGACCACGGCCCCTTTGGCCGCACGCTCCTGGCCGCCCTCCAGCAAAGCGATTATTTCGATTTCGTGGCCCAATACGACAGCCAGGAGCAAGGCCGCCAAGCCCTGGCCCTGGGCCAGGTGCAGTTCGTGGTCAACATCCCGGTGGATTTTTCGCGCAAGCTCATGCGCGGGCAACGGCCGCGCCTGCTGCTGGAGGCCGACGCCACCGACCCCTCGGCGGTGGGCAACGCCCTGGGCGTGCTGGGCACGCTGGCCGCCAGCGCCCTGGACCGCGACCTCAAGGGCCCCCTGGCCAGGCTGCGGCAGAACGCCGGCCCGGTGGAGGTGGCGGTGCACCGGCTCTACAACCCCGAGGCCGAGACCCAATACAACATCGTGCCCGGCCTGATGGGCGTGGTGTTGTCGATGACGCTGGTGATCATCACCGGACTGGCCATGACCCGCGAACGCGAGCGCGGCACCATGGAAAACCTCCTGACCACGCCGGTGCGGCCGCTGGAGGTGATCCTGGGCAAGATCATCCCCTATATTTTGGTGGGCTACGTGCAGATGATTCTGATCATGGTGGCGGCCAAGCTCTTGTTCGACGTGCCGTTCCTGGGCAGCATCAGTTTTCTGCTGTGCGCCTCGCTGATCTTCATCGCCGCCAACCTGGCCGTGGGCATCACCTTTTCGACCGTGGCCCAGAATCAGCTTCAGGCCGTGGAGATGGCCTTTTTCTTCTTTTTGCCCTCGGTGCTCTTGTCGGGGTTCATGTTCCCCTTTCGGGGCATGCCCCAGTGGGCCCAATACGTCGGCGAGATTTTGCCCCTGACTCACTATCTGCGCCTGGTGCGCGGCCTGCTGCTCAAGGGCAACAGCCCGATGCAGGCCATGGAGCACATCTGGCCCCTGGCCCTGTTCGTGACGGTGATGGTCTTTGTCAGCGTCAAGCGCTATCGCCAGACCCTGGACTGAAACGCCTCAGGCCCCCTTGAAATCGCCGGTCCGGCCTTCCAGATAGGCCCCGATGGCCTCGTTCATGTCGTCGTTGGGCAGAATCATCACCGACCGCGCGCAGTTGTAAGCCAGTGACTCCTCCATGGACACGTCCAGGTCGTATAGAAACACGTCCTTGGCCCCGCGCACGGCCAGGGGCGGGTTGGCGGCGATCTCCTGGGCCACGGCCAGCACGGCCTGGTCCAGGGCGGCCTTGTCGGGCAGAATCTGGTTGATCAGGCCGATTTGCAGGGCCTTTTGGGCGTCGAAGCGGTGACCACGGAAGGCGATCTCGCGGGCCTGGGCCGTGCCCAGCAGGCGTTGCAGGCGTTGCAGGCCGCCCACGTCGGTGATAAACGAAAGCTTGGCCTCGGGCAGGGCGAAGAGGGCGTCGGCGCTGGCGTAGCGGAAATCGGCGCAGACGGCCAGCTCCAGGCCCGCGCCCAGGCAGTGACTGTGCACGGCCGCGATGGTGGGCATGGGCAGGCGCTCGAAGGCGGTGTGGATGTTCTGCACGCGGCGAATCTCGTGGTAGAGCTTGGTTTTCATGGCCGCGCTCTTGCCCTCGGGCGACATCACCGCCGCGAACAGCTCGTTTTCGGGGCTCAGGTCCAGGCCGGCGCAGAATGATTTGCCCTCGCCGCGCAGGATCAACACCCTGGCTTCATCATCGGCGGCGGCCAGCTCCACGGCGCGGCCCAGGCTGTGCCAAAAGGTCACGCTCATGGCGTTGCGTTTGTCGGGGCGGTTGAGGGTCAGGTAGCCGATGTGGCCCTGGCGGTGGTAGGTGACCATGGGCTTTTGTTCCATTGACGCGCTCCTATTGATGGGTCGTTGCCTGGGCGCGTGCGCCCTCGTCGCCTCGCGGGCGCACGCGCCCGCGAAACGCGCGTCATCCAATGTAGCATCGGGCCATGGTCTTTTTCGGGATTATTTTTTGGCCAAAAGCGCCGTGCGGCTGAGGCGGGCCGGCGGTTCGCCGACCTGGCGCAGGCCGGCCTCCTCGGCGATGGCCAGGGTTTTTTCAAAGTCGCCCGCAGGCAGGTGGCCCTTGGGCTCCAGGATCAGAAAGGCCGCCCCCGGCCGCATGGCGCGGGCGATCTGGCCGATGAGCCCGTGGCGCTCGGGCACCTCGTGGATCATCCAGCAGGCCAGGGCGAAATCCACCGCGTCGTGCAGGTCGGCCAAGCCGGGGTCGTCCTTGGCGCACTGCCGGGGTTGGATGCGCTCATCCAGGCCACGCCGCCGGGCCCGGCGCATCAGGGCCGAAAGCATGCGGCTTTGCAGATCCACCGCGTGCACCACGCCGTTTTCGCCGACCATCCGGGCCATGGCCAGCGAGAAAAAGCCCATGCCGCAACCCACGTCCAGGCAGGTCGCGCCGGGGCGCAGGTGAGGCCCGACGATCAGGGCCGGATCGTGGATCAAACGCCGGACGTGGTTGTCGATGAGATAACCCATCCACCAGGGGCAAACGTCGAACTGGGGCATGGCGCGGCTCCTTTTTTGGGGGCGTGCTAGTGGGCCGGGAAGGCCTGGGCCACCATGGCCCTGGCCTGGTCCAGCCACTGCTGGCGCTCCTGGGCCGTGCTGGTGACGACCACGCCGAACAAGCGCCGACGCACGTCGTTCACCCCGCACAGGCCCAAGATACATCGCGCCCAAAGCCCTTCCAGCGGATCGCCGAAGACCAGGCGCTCGCGCGTCGGCTCGGTGTCGCCGGTGTTGAGGATCAGCGCCGCCCTGGCCCGCAGCAGGCCCCGGGGCACGCCCTGGCCGTCGTCGCCCTCCAGGAATTCATAGGCCACGCCAGGCCGCACCACCCGGTCCACCCAGCCCTTGAGGATGGCCGGCGGCATGCCCCACCAGTTGGGGTGGACGACGATCAGGCCATCGGCTTGGGCCAGCAGGCGGCAGTGCTCGGCGACCAGTGGCGGCAGCGCGGCCCCTTTTTTGGCCTCGTCGGCCGGCAGGATGGGGTCGAAGCCCTCGGCGTGGAGATCGCGCAGGGTCACGTCATGGCCCAGGGTCCGGGCCGCGTCGGCGGCGGCCTGGGCCAGGGCGTGGTTGAAGCTGCCGGGCCGGGGGTGGGCCAGGATGATCAGGATGCGCAAGAAACCTACTCCACCACCGTCGCGGCCTGGAACGGGGCCGGCGGCGTCTTGGGGCGGTATTGCCCGGCGGCCTGGGCCAGGCCGGCCAGTTCGTCGGCCAGGCTGTCGTCGCCCTGGATCAACAGCGACAGGGCCGCGAAATCCAGCTCGCCATCGATGGCCTCGTGGATGGCGTCGAGCAGGCGGTGGGCGATCTGCTCCCACAACGAGCGGAAGTCTTCGTTTTTGTAGTGCAAAAAGCGTTTATTGGCCTCTTTGTCGATATAAAAGCCCCTGATGCGATAGATAAGTTGGCGGATGTTGAAGCAATCGGTGGTGGCGTGGCTGAGGTTCATCTGCAAAAAATGTTCGCTGAGCGACTTGTCGACGTCGTTTAGATAATCCAGGCCCTCGGGCTGGTTGACGAACAGTTCGATGACGTGGAGCAACCCCGGCTTGAGCAGGCCGGGCCGGGGCAGGGGCATGTCTTTTTCGTCCAGAATCTTGCGATAGAGGTCCACGTTGGCGCTGATGTCGGCCGGCTTGACCTGGGCCGGCGGGGCCTGGTCGATGAGCTTGACGTGGGTTTCCTGGCCGGCCTGGCTGGTGATGACGCAGTCGGCGCAGCGGCTGATGAATTCGTCAAAGGAGCGGCAGCCGTAGTCGGCCAGGTCGAAGTAGGGGTCCAGGTTGGTGAGCATGGGCCGCACGTGGGCCATGCGCACCGCTTCGCCGCCGTGGTGCTTTTGCAGCTCGAAGACGGCCTGGCGCAGCAGGCGCTTGGCTTCCTCGATATCGCCGGTGGCCTGGGGCGGCGGCGCGCTGGAGCCGCCCTCGGCCCCCAGGGCGGCGATGCTGGAGTAAAAGCGAAAATCGTTGCAGGCGTTGATCCAGAACTTGTTGGTCGTCTCCCGGACGCCGATGCCGATGATCTCCTTGCCCCGCTGGCGCACGCGCTGGGCCAGCGAGATGTAGTCGGAGTCGCCGCCGACGATGATGAA
Organism: Desulfarculus baarsii DSM 2075; assembly: GCF_000143965.1. GTDB lineage: Bacteria > Desulfobacterota > Desulfarculia > Desulfarculales > Desulfarculaceae > Desulfarculus > Desulfarculus baarsii. The sequence goes on from NC_014365.1 coordinate 607,760, forward strand.
GACGCTGAGGTGTTCGTGGCGGTTGAGGTCGTCGAGGGCGTCGATGGCCAGGCGGATGTCGGCGCCGTTTTTCATGTTCATGCCGCGCGGGAAAAGCTGCACCAGGTCGAAGGTGAACTCGTGCAGGTCGTGGCTGTATTGCTGATACCAGGCCCAGTTGCCATAGGCCTTGTTGATGTTGACCGAGCCCTGGCTCTCGGCGAACTGCATGATCGCCCCGATGTCGACCACCGCCGGATGACGCTGGCCGCGGAATTGATCCAGCCAATCCTCGCCGTAGCGCAGGTTGCACAGCGACGAATGGATGTTTTCAAAATCCCAGTAGACCGCGATGTTTTTCATCGTGCTCCCATTCGGCCGGCGAACCGGCCGTCTAGCCCTCCATGCGCCAGGTGGTGCCCTGGGGCGAATCCTGCAGGGTCACGCCCATGGCCTTGAGTTGATCGCGGATGCGGTCGGCCTCGGCGAAGTTTTTGTCTTTGCGGGCCTGATTGCGCTGGGCTATCAGCGCCTCGATATCGGCCGCGCCCACGCCGCCCTGGGTAGCCGTTTGGCCGGCCGCGCCACGGAAAAACTCGGCCGGGTCGATGCGCAGCAGGCCCAGCCGGCCGCCCAACTCGCGCAGACGCCGCGCGCACAGCTCCAGCAGCGGGCCCTTGGCCGGGCCGTCGGGCTCCGCGGCCAGCTTGTTGCCAAGCCGGGCCAGGCCAAACAGCGCGCCGATGGCCCGGGCGGTGTTGAAGTCGTCGTCCATGCCCGCCTCGAACTCGTCGGCAAGGGCCTGGATCTCGGCGGCCAGGGCCTGACCGGCGGCGTCCAGAGGGCCGGCGGCGGCGCGTTCCTGGGCCGCTTGCAGGGCGGTGTAGAGCCGCTCCAAGCCCGCGCCGGCCTCCTTGATGGCCGCGTCGGAGAAATCCAGCGGCGAGCGATAGTGCTTGGAGAGCAAAAACAGGCGCAGGGCCTCGGGCCGGGTGATCTTGAGGATGTCCTTGATCGTGAAGAAGTTGCCCAGGCTCTTGGACATTTTCTCGTGGTTGACCCGCACGAAACCGTTGTGCAGCCAATAGTGGGCCAGGGGATGGCCGGTGCAGGCCTCGCCCTGGGCGATCTCGTTTTCGTGATGGGGGAAAACCAGATCCTCGCCGCCGCCGTGGATGTCGAAGGTCTGGCCCAGATATTTGCCGCTCATGGCCGTGCACTCGATGTGCCAGCCGGGCCGGCCCGGGCCAAGGGGGCTGTCCCAACTGGGCTCGCCGGGCTTGGAGGCCTTCCACAGCACGAAATCCATGGGGTTTTTCTTGCGCGGATCGACCTCGACCCTGGCCCCGGCCTGCATGTCCTCCAGGTTGCGCCGCGAGAGCTTGCCGTAGCCGTCGAAGCTTTCCACGGCGAAGAGCACGTCGCCGCCCTCGATCTGATAGGCGTGGCCCTTGGCCATGAGCGTCTGGATGGTGGCGATCATCTCGGCGATGTGCTCGGTGGCCCTGGGCTCGTGGCTGGGCGGCAGCACGTCCAGGGCGGCCATGTCCTGGCGGAACGACTCGATGTATTTGTCGGCCAGCTCGCGCCAGCCCAGGCCGCTTTCGGCGGCGCGGCGGATGATCTTGTCGTCGATGTCGGTGAAGTTGCGCACGTAGTTGACCCGCCAGCCCTTGGCCAGAAAATGGCGCACCATGGCGTCGAAGGCCACGTAGCAGCGGGCGTGGCCGATGTGCGGGTCGTCGTAGACCGTGACGCCGCAGACATAGACGCGCACCACCCCCGGCTCCAGGGGGATGAATTCTTCCTTGCGGCGGGACTGGGTGTTGTAGACGACTAAGGGCATTATCTTCTCCGGCTTGGGGCCGGTTCGGCGGCCCCTTCCAGGGGTGTGATCGTCACGACGGCCAGGGCCGACATGCCTTCGCCGCGGCCGATGGCGCCCATGGCCTCGGTGGTGGTGGCGGCCACGTTGACTTGGCCGGGCGACAGGCCGGCCACCCGGGCCAGGTTTTGGGCCATGGCCGGGGCGTGGGGGGCGATCTTGGGGCCTTGAGCCACCAGGGTCACGGCGATCTGGGCCGGCCGCCAGCCATGCTCGGCCAAAAGCGCCACCACCCGGCCCAGCAAGACCAGGCTGTCGGCGTCCTTGTGGGCCGGATCATGGTCGGGGAACAACCGGCCGATGTCGCCCAGGCCGGCGGCGGCCAGCAGACCGTCCATGACGGCGTGGGTCAGCACGTCGGCGTCGGAGTGGCCCAACAGGCCCAGTTCGTGCTCCAGGCGCACCCCGCCCAGCACCAGCGGCCGGCCGGGGGCCAGGCGGTGATAATCGAGCCCCTGGCCCACGCGGATGGCCGGTGGGCCCAACAGGGCCTGGGCCAGGGCCAAGTCCTCGGGCGTGGTGATCTTGATGTTGTCGGCCCGGCCCATGATCAGCCTAACCTCCCGGCCCAGGCGCTCGAACAGGCCGGCCTCGTCGGTGAAGCTCCAGCCGGCGGCGCGGGCCGCTTGCAGGGCCTGGGCCAGCAACTCGGCGCGAAAGCCCTGGGGCGTCTGGGCCCGCCACAGCGGCCGGCGGTCCTCGGTGGTCTGGACCAGCCGGCCGTCGGCCGAGCGTTTGATGGTGTCGACCACCGGCACGCCGGCGATGGCCGCGCCGTGGGCCCGCGCGCCTTCCAACACCGCCGCGAACAGCTCGGGCCGGGCCAGCGGCCGGGCCCCGTCGTGGATCAGCAGCCAGTGGGCTCCCAGGCCCAGGGCGGCTTCCAGCCCGGCGGCCACGCTGTCTTGCCGCTGGGCCCCGCCGGCCACCACGGCGCGCACTTTGTCCAGGCCAAACGGGGCCAAACAATGGCGGCGCGTGTGATCCTCCCAGCCCGCCGGGCAGACCACCACGATGGCGTCAACGCACGCGGCGGCCTGGGCCGCGGCCAGGGCCCACGACAGGATGGGCCGGCCGCCCAGGGCCAGAAATTGCTTCGGCGCGGGGCCGCCCATGCGTGTTCCGCCGCCGGCGGCGACCACGATGGCGACGACCTTTTCAGCCAAAGCGTTTCTCCTCCGCAGTCTTTGAATATTATTACCACAACCGGCCAAAGGCAAGAGCGCCCGCTCAGGCCTCGACCTTCGGCGGCGGCCAACCGTCGTCCAGCGTGCAGGCCTGGCCCTGGTTCAGGCGCGCGGCCAGCTCGGCCAGCCAGGGCAGTTCTTCCACGGCCTGGCCGTGGTCCAGAAGACCCTGGGCGGCCTTGCGGGCCAGGCTGGCGGCGACGGCCGTGGCCCCGCGCTGGGCGTGGACGCAACTGCCCACCGCCTGCACCAGGGCCTTGAGGGCCTGGCGGCGCGGCCCGGAGGCTGTTTGCCAGGCCTGCTCCAGGGCCTCGTGGGCCTCGAAAAAAAGCCCGCGCCGCCACAGGGCCAGGCCCAGCTCCAGCGGCGGCAGATGGGCGGCGCCGGTCAACTGGCCCTCGGCGCGGCGATACAACTCCAGCCGCTGGTCGATCCAGGCGGCGTGGCCGGGCGGCGGGTCGGCGGCCAACAGGCGGCGGCCGGCGCGTTCGGCCGCGCCGCGATCACCGGCCAGCAGGCCGTGGACGAAATCGTGGGCCAGGGTGTTGCGAATGTCACGGGCCAGGCGCGTGGCGTAGGGGTCGAATTCTTTTGACGCCATGGCAAATCCGGTTAGAGTGTATTATAAATGTAGCACACAAATCGGCCGTGGCGGCCGCGCCCGGGGGCAATGCAGCGGACGCCGACAAGATACCACGCCCATGGCGTGGCCTGGCGTCCGGCGGCGCGGTCGAGCGCAATTTTCTTCGCCTCCGGCGGCGTGTTTTGGCCTTTTCGCAAAACCAGGGCGCATGCGTCGCCCCGCGGGCGGAAACTCTGGGAGGAAAAAGATGATCCGTATCGGAATCAACGGGTTCGGGCGCATTGGCCGCCAGGTGTTCAAAGCGGTCAAGGAGCGCTATCCCGGCCAGGTGCTGGTGGCGGCGGTCAATGACCTGTGCGACGTGGAAACCAGCGCCCATCTGCTCAAATACGACTCCAGCTACGGCGTCTACGCCTCGTCGGTGGACTGCGCCCAGGGCAAGTTGATCGTCGACGGCGTCGAGACCGCCTATATCAGCAGCTCCGATCCCAGCAAGATCCCCTGGGGCGACCTGGGCGTGGACGTGGTCGTCGAGAGCACCGGCCTGTTCCGTAGCGGCGACAAGGCCGGCGCGCACATCAAGGGCGGGGCCAAGAAGGTCATCATCAGCGCCCCCGGCAAGGATGTCGACGCCACCTTCGTCATGGGCGTCAACCACACCTCCTTCGACCCGGCCAAGCACAACATCTTCTCCAACGCCTCCTGCACCACCAACTGCCTGGCCCCGCCGGCCAAGGTCATTCACGAGAAATTCGGCATCGGCCACGGCCTGATGACCACCGTGCACTCCTACACCTCCGACCAGCGCATCCTTGACGCGCCCCACAAGGATCTGCGCCGCGCCCGCACCGCCGGGGCCAGCATCATCCCCACCACCACCGGCGCGGCCAAGGCCGTGGCCCTGGTGCTGCCCGATCTCAAGGGCCGCTTCGACGGCATCTCGCTGCGGGTGCCCACGCCCTCGGTCAGCCTGGTCGACCTGACCATGACCCTGGAAAAACCCGCCGACACCGAAGCCTTGCGCCAGGCCCTCGTCGAGGCCGCCCAGGGCGAGTTGAAGGGCATCATGGCCTGCGAGGCCAAGCCGTTGGTCTCCATCGACTTCAAGGGCAACCCCCATTCGTCCATCGTCGACCTGGAATACACCAGCGTCCAGCCCGGCGGCCTGGCCAAGCTGATGGCCTGGTACGACAACGAGTGGGGCTATTCCTGCCGCACGGCCGATCTGGCCGCCTACGTGGGCGCGCGGCTGTAAAAAAACGTCAGCCGGCAAACGGCGCGGGCCCCGGGGTGACAAACCCCGGGGCCCGAATTTTTTCGCCCCTGGCGACGGCTAGAACTCCTCGAAGCCCTCCAGGGTCACGTCCTCGAAGAAATCGTCGCCACCGGCCTTTTTGGCCGGCGCGGCCTTGGCCGGCCCATCGCCAGCCTTGGCCGCCGGTTTGCTCGCCGGCTTGGGGTTGGCCGGCGTCGCGGCCGCCTTGGCCGCCGGTCTGGGCCGGGTCGCCTGGGCCATGGGCCGTTGTTGGGCCGGCTTGTCGCGCCGGGTCGCCTGGGCGCTTGCCCCGCCCTCGACCTTGAACTGGGACATCTGGTCGGACATCTCTTGGGCGGCGGCGGCCATTTCCTCGGACGAGCTGGCCGCCTCCTCGACCAGGGCGGCGTTCTGCTGGACGGCCTCGTCCATCTGGCTGACGGCGCGGTTGATCTCCTCGACGCCCTGAGCCTGCTCCTGGCTGGCGGCGGTGATCTCGGCCACGGTGTCGGCCACGTCCTGGACGTTGGCGATGATGTCGGTGAGCAGGTTGCCGCTGGCCTCCACTGATTCGTTACCCTGGCGCACCTTGTTGACCGAGTCGGTGATCAGGGTCTGGACCTCCTTGGCCGCCTGGGCGCTGCGGCCGGCCAGGTTGCGCACCTCGCCGGCCACCACGGCGAAGCCACGGCCGGCCTCGCCGGCCCGGGCCGCCTCCACCGCGGCGTTCAAGGCCAGCAGGTTGGTCTGGAAGGCGATCTCGTTGACGACGGTGATGATCTCGGCGATCTTGCCGCTGGATTCGCTGACTGCGGCCATGGCCTCGATGGTCTGGTTGACGGCCTCGCCGCCCTGCTGGGCCAACTCGGAGGTGCGCTTGGCCAACTCATTGGCCTGGCGGGCGTTTTCGGCGTTTTGCCGCACGCTGGAGGTCATTTCTTCCAGGGCGCTGGCCGTCTCCTCGATGGCGCTGGCCTGCTCCTGGGTGCGCTGGCTGAGATCCTGGTTGCCGGAGCTGATGTCGTTGGCGGCGTTGCTGACGGTGGCCGCCGACTCCATGACCTGACGCACGGTTTTTGAGAGGTTCTGGGCCATCTGCTGCACATCACGCAGCATGCCCCCCAACTCGTCGCCCCGGGACAGATGCTTTTCGTCGATCTTGAAGGTGAAGTCGCCCCGGGCCGCCGTGCCCACGGCCAGGGCCGCCGCCTTGACCGGCGCGGTGATCATCCGCGCGATGATCATGGCGATCAGCGCGCCCAGAACCACGGCCACCAACAGGCCCACCACCATCACCCACGAGGCCAGCGAAAGATTGCGCGCCGCCTCCTCGGCCACCTCGTTGGTGTGGGCGATGCCGGAGTTGGCCATCTCGCGCACGCTGGACAGAAACTCGGTCGAGTACTTGCGGCGCTCCTTGGTCACCTGCTCGTTGGCCGTCCAGACCTTGAACAGGTTTTCCATGTGGCCTTTGTAGTCCTGGGCCGCCTGGAGCGAATCGTTGACTTGGTCGATATTTAGCTGCTTGGTGCTCTGGGCCTTGACTTTGTTCAGGTTGGCGCCAATCAGCTCGAAGTTGCCCAGGGCCTGGCCCACCAGCTCCAGCTTGCGATAGGCCTGGGCCTTGAGGTTGGCGATGCGCACCACCGTGCCCATGTCGATGGCCTTGTCCACCAGCTCCAGCTTGTTCAGGCGCTCTTGCAACTCGGCCGGCGACGCGCCGGCGGCGATCTGCTTGCGCAGGGCGTCGATCTGATAATCGCGCAGGGCCGTGATCGCCGTGACCAACTCCACCGCGTGAACGTCCATCTCGGCGCGGTCGTCGGCGATGACGGCGTTGTTCTTGACCGATTGCTGCATCAGGTTTTCGTAGCCCTGCAACGCGCGCTGGGATTTTTCCACCGCCGGGGCGAGGGCCGCCAACTCGGGGTGCTCCTGGGCCAGCTTGGCCGCCTCGGCCAGATACTTGCGCGCCTCGGTCAGGTCTTTTTGGCCCTGGTCCAGATACGGCTTTTCCAAGGTATAATTGTAGCCACGGTTTTCCAGCAGTGCCGAAAGGGCGTGGCGCTCGATGTTGTTGGACAGGGCCACCTCCGGCACGTAGGCCTCGGCCAAACTGGTGGATTCGGCGCTGACGCCGCTCATGTTGAAAATGGCCAGGCCGCCCAGCGCCACCGATATGAGGATCAACAGACCGAAACCAATGCCGATTTTAGTTCCAAGTTTAAAATTATTCATCATCGCCGCCTTGTTACGTGAACGTGTGGACCATGGCCAATTGCGTTGCATATCATTATGCTGGCCGTCCGCGGCGAAGTCCACAGTTTCGAGAACATATCAATGATTTGGCTGGGTGATAGACCATGAACGAGCTTCGTTTTCCCGCGCCGGAGGCCTACGAGCGGGCGGCCATGCGCCTGCGCTCGTGGATGAAGGCCTGCGTGCTCTGCCCCAGGCGCTGCGGCGTCAATCGCCTGGCCGGTCAGCGGGGCTTTTGCCGGGCCGGGCGGCTGGCGGCGGTCAACACCTATCAGCTCCACCCCGGCGAGGAGCCGCCCATCAGCGGCCAACATGGCTCGGGCACGGTGTTTTTCGCCGGCTGCACCCTGGCCTGCCGCTTTTGCCAAAATTACGCCATCAGCCAGGAGGGTTGGGGCGATGAGCTCGAAGCGCCCCAACTGGCCCGCATCTTTCTGGAACTGCAAGAGGCCGGGGCCCACAACATAAACCTGGTCACGCCCACGCCCCACGCGGCGGCCATCCTGGAGGCCCTGGCTCTGGCCCGCCGCGCCGGGCTGCGCTTGCCCATCGTCTACAACACCTCGGGCTACGAACGGCCGGCCGTGCTCCGCCAGTTGGCCGGGCTGATCGAGATATACCTGCCCGATTACAAATACGCCGACGAAAGCGCCGCCCGCCGCCTTTCCAACGCGCCCGGCTACGCCAAATATTGCAGCATGGCCCTGACCGAGATGTTCGACCAGGTGGGCAACCTGGATTACGACGACGACGGCGTGGCCACCCAAGGCATTCTGGTGCGGCACCTGGTTTTGCCCGAGAACCTGGCCGGCACGGCCTGGGTGATGCGCGAACTGACGCGCATCTGCGGCCGGCGGGTGGCCGTGAGCCTGATGAGCCAATATTTCCCGGCCTACAAGGCCGCCCAGACCAAGGGCGTCGGCCGGCCGATCAGCGCTGTCGAGTACGCCGCCGCCCGCCAGGCCCTGGACGAGGCCGGCGTGGGCCTGGCCTTCGTACAGAGCCTCAGCTCGGCCACCGACGAGCTGACGCCCCGCTTCCGGCGTTGACAAAAAGGCGCGCGCGGCGTCATGAAAGCCAACGCGGCCGCGTTAAACGGCTTTTTCGCTGATTCACGTCGCCATCAGCCCCTCGATCGACATTTCCCGCGCCCCCCAGCCGGCATCATTGCCGGCGCGACGCGCCGAGCCAGGGCGGGCCGCTGGCGGCCTCCTCGCGGGCCAGGTAGTCCTCCAGGCGCGGCGGCTCCAGGGGCCGGCTGAACAAAAAGCCCTGCAACTGATGGCATCCCATGCCCGCCAGCATCTCCAGGTGGCGCTTGTTTTCCACGCCCTCGGCCACCACCACCAGGCCCATGCTGCGGCCCATGGCCACCATGGCCTCGACGATGGACGAAACCCGCGAGTGTGGCGTCATCTCCTTGATGAAGTATTGATCGACCTTGAGGATATCGATGGGCAGACGGTGCAGGTGGTATAGCGACGAGTAACCACGGCCGAAATCGTCCATGGCCAGGCGCGCGCCCAAGGCGGCCAGTTCGGCCAGGCGGCCCAGGGCCAGCTCCAGGCTGGGCATGACCGCGTTTTCGGTGATCTCCAACTCCAGTTGCTCGGGCGGCAGGCCCGATTCCTCCAGGGCCTCGGCCACGGCCCGCGTCAGGTCCGGGTCGAGGAGCTGGCGCGGCGAGAGGTTGACGGCCACGCTGAGTTGCCGGCCCTGCTCGCGCCAGCGCTGGGCCTGTTGGCAGGCCTGGCGCAGCACCCAGCGGCCCAGGGGGATGATCAGGCCCGTTTCCTCGGCCACGGGGATGAACTCGCCCGGCGAGATCAGCCCCACGCCGGGCCGCCGCCAACGCACCAGGGCCTCCACGCCCACCGTGCGCAGGGAGGCCAGGTCGATCTTGGGTTGATAGCAGACCAGGAACTCTTCTTTTTGCAGGGCCGTGCGCAAGCGGTTTTCCAACTCCAGGCGATGGCGGACCTTTTGGTTCAGGGCCGGTTCGAAGAAGCAATAGCCCTCGCGGCAGCCCTCCTTGGCCCGATACATGGCCAACTCGGCGTTGGCGATGAGTTTTTCGGGGGTTTGGCCATCGTTGGGGAACAGGGCGATGCCCACGCTGGCCCGGATATGGAGCTTCTTGCCGCCCAGGCGGAAGGGCCGGGCCAGTTCGTCGAGCATCTGCTGGGCCACCTGGCCGGCCTCGTCCTCGCCGGCGGTTTCGGGCAGTAAAAAGAGGAAGTCGTCGCCGCCCAGGCGGGCCATGGTGTCCTCGCGGCGGACCTTGGCCAGGAGGCGGCGGGCCACGGCCACCAGGAGCTTGTCGCCGGCGGCATGGCCCAGGCTGTCGTTGACGTGCTTGAAGTTATCCAGATCCATGAACAAAACGGCCACGCCGTCGCGTTGGCGTTTGGCGTGGGCCAGGGCCATCTCCAGGCGATCCTGGAACAAGAGGCGGTTGGGCAGGCCGGTGAGCGGATCGTGGTAGACCTGGTGGGCGATCTGCTCCTCGGTGCGCTTGATGCTGGTGATGTCGTGCATGTCGCCGACATAGTTGCGCACCTGGCCGCCGGGGCCCTTGATGGCCTGTAAGTGCAGGAGCTGCGGGTAGGCTTGGCCGTTTTTGCGCAGGCTGGCCACCTCGCCGCGCCAACGGCCCGTGGCGGCCAGTTCGCGCCATATCTGGCCGTGCCCGCCGTGATGATCGTCGTGGGGGTAGAGGAACTCGGGCGTGCGGCCGATGACTTCGACGGCGTCGAAGCCGGTAAGTTCGCTGAAGCCCCGGTTGACCATGATGATGTGGCCGTCGCGGTCGGTGACCATGATGCCCTCGCTGGCGCACTCCAGCACCTGGTCCAGAAGCTCGGCCCGTTCGCGGTGGGCCTGTTGGCCGGTCTGGTCGACGATGACCCCGGCCAGGCCCCTGGCGCGGCAATCGTCTTTGGTGACGGCCACCAGCAGAAGGCGGCGGCGGCCCTGGCTGTCGGCCCATTGGACGGCCCAGGGCTCGGGGCCCAGAGCGGCGGCCAGACAGCCGCCCAGGTCCACGGCCGGCTCCAGGCCCAGGGCGGCGCGGCGCTGGGCCAGAAAACGCTCGATGTCCTCGGGGCCGGGGCAGCCGGTCGGCCAGGCGGCCTGGTCGTGCTCCACGCGCCAGCGTGGCGTGCCGGCCGCCCGCCGGAAAAAGGCCGTGGCCGGGCCGGGCTCGGCCATCGGCGCGCGCCGCTGGCGGTATTCGGGCGATTGTTTGGGGCGAGGCTTGTTCACTTGATCGATCATTCCCGCGTCTACAATGAAACGGCGCGTAGGCCGTCCTGGTCGTTGAGCGCCAGGCGGTCGCCGCCCAGTTCCTTGGCCTTGTAGACCGCCTGGTCGGCGGCGGCCAGCCAGCCTTCGGCGATCTGACCGGGGTTGTGGGCATGGTCGGGCGTCAGAGGAGCCAGGCCCATGCTCAGCGACGTTTCGCCCGTCCATTCGGCAAGATAGCGGGAGCGCACGCGCCGGGCGGCCTCCACGGCCGCGGCGGGCTCGGCCTGGCGAAAGATGACGACGAACTCGTCGCCGCCGTAGCGGCAGGCGATGTCCCGCTCTTGACGGACGGAGGCCTGGATGGTCGCGCCCAGGCTGGCCAGGAGGCGGTCGCCGGTCTGATGACCGTAGGTGTCGTTGACGAGCTTGAAGTTGTCGACGTCGATGACCATCAGGCAGGCCCGCTCGCCGCTGGCGCTGGCCTCCTCGACGACCTCGCGCAGCTTGCGGTCGAAGTAGCGGCGGTTGTAGAGCGAGGTCAAGGCGTCGCGGATGGACAGCTCCCACAGGCGGCTGCGTTCGCGGACGTTTTCCTTGAGGTGATCGCGTAGCGAGCTTTCGCGGCCGGCCACCGAGCGCACCATGAAGTTGATGTTGCGCTGCAGCTCCAGCAACTCGTGCTCTTCGTCGGACTCGTTGGGCAGCTCCAGCAGCTCGGGCCGCGAGCCCTCGCGCAGGGCCCGGCAGACGCGGTTGATCCGGGCCAGGTCGTCAAGGACCACCAGGCGGCCGATCAGCCCCGCCGCCGGCCACCACAGGGTGATCGAAACGGCCAGATACACGCCCAGGTAAGCGCCGAACTCCTGCTTGGTGCCGGGCTCCAGCAGCAGAATGGCCGTCACCGGGCCGATGACCACCAAAGCCAGCAGGCCGGCCAGCCTGGCCCGCACGCTCAGCTTGATCCAAAACCACTTCATTTCCGCGCCTCAGCCTAGCGTCTGGAGATAATGCCTTGTTCGTTGGTCCAACGCGTCGTGGGGCTGGCGACGGCCGCCCGCCGGGGTGTGGGGCGGGCGGCCGCGCGGGTGGTTTGGCGGATGCTTATTTCATGTCCACGGCTTTGACCCAGATCACCGCGTCCTGGGAGTTTTCCTTGCCCTCGAACTTGTCGTCGGGGCCCACGCCCAGGGCGGCGAAGCCCCACCAGCCGGCCTTGGGGATGCCGAAGGTGAAGACGCCGTTTTCATCGGCCTTGATGGTCATGGTGACAAAGGCGTCCTGGGGCGCGGTGGCCAGGGCCTCTTTCTGGAACTCGTTTTTGCCGGGCACGGGCGGATGGTTGAGGTATTCAACCTCGACCTCGGCGAAGGGCACGGGCTTGCCCTGTCCCTTGACCACGCCGCGGAAGACGTTGCCGGTCCACAGGGCGTAGGGCTTGTCCAGGGGCACGATCTCGGCGGGCAGGCCCAGTTCGGCGTCCCAGTCGGTGGGCAGGCCACCGGCGTTGACGACGACCTTGGTGATCTGCTGGATGTAGGCGCCTTCGCTGGGCTCCAGGTAAGGGGCGGGGTTGACGACGAAGATCCAGTCGCCCATGCCGCGCATGTTATAGGTGGTCTCGAAGGCCTTGCCGGAGTTGGTCAGGCTGGTCCACTCGATGGGCTTGAGGGTGGCCAGCAGGTCGGTCTTTTTGCCTTTATGAACGGCGAAGAACTCCTTGGGCTGGCCCATGTCCATGGTGTGGCCGGCCTCGAAGGGGTGGGTGAAGACCAGCTTGAGGGGGATTTCGCCGCCTTTTTCCAGGGCCGCCTCGGGGGTGTAGATCATCTGGAAGTGGGCCAGGGCCGGCAGGCCGCTGCACAACACGGCCATCAGGGCCAGGGCCGTCAGGCCAAGCAATTTTTTCACGACTGTCCTCCGTTTTTTGGTGTGCGACCGCGCGCCGGCCGGGCCGGCCCGCCTTGGGGGTCGAGCCAAGCATGCCCGCCGACCGCGCGGCCGGCGGGCGTGGTTTTGCCTATTCGACGATGTCCTTGCCGTTGATGACGATGGAGTGGCCCTCGCCGGCGTCGAAGACGACGGTGTAGTCGCCATCGGGCTTTTTGAAGGTGAACTCGTTGCTGTCGTTGATGGCCCCGGTGATCAGTTCCTTGCCGCTGGCGTCCTTGACGCGCATGGTCACGCCGGCGGCCGAGGAGCCGTCGCTGAAGCCGCCCTCGCAGGTCACGGTGCCGTCACCGTTCTGGTAGCAGGTGCACAGGGGCGTGTGGGCCAGGGCCACGCTGGCCAGGCTGACGATCGCCGCCACGACGAAAAGGGTCAAAGCGCGTTTCATTGAACAACCTCCTTGGTGCGTTTGGTTTCGGGCAAAAGCCCCATTATCAGCGCGAACACGCAGGCCAGGCCAAAATAGGCCCACATGGCCTGCCAGCCGCTGAGGCCCAGCGCGCCGCCGCCGGTGTAGATCAGGCTGGCGGCGAGGATGCCCAGCAGGCTGGGATAGGCGAAGGAGAACAACATCCAGCTGTAGCGCCTGGTGGCCACGCGCACCATGATGGTGGTGGCCAGGCAAGGCGGGAACAGGGCCATGAAGATCATCAGGGCGGTGGCGTTGAGGGGGGTGATGGGCTTGTCGGTGCCGGAGCCCAGCATGGCCGAGCCATCGTACTTGCCGTCGTTGCCGATGCCGTAGAGGGCCTTGAAGGTGGCGGTGGCGCTTTCGCGGGCGGCGAAAGAACTGAGCATGGCCACGTTGACCCGCCAGTCAAAGCCGGCCCATTGGGAGACGGGCTCCAGGAACTTGCCCATGCGGCCCAGGATGCTGCTGTTGATGCGCGCCTGTTGCATCTGCCGCCAGAGGCCGTCGCGCTGCTGGCGCAGCTTGTTGAAGGCCTTGTAGGTCTTGGCGCGGCGATCCTTGACGGCCTCGAAAAAGACCGGATTCATGGCCTGATAGCGCTCGTCGACGGCCTTGGAGGAGACGGCGTCGCCGGCGGCGGCGGCCTTGTCGGCGCGATAGGCCTCGCGGAAGGAGAACAGGCTCATCAACTCGGCCTCGCCAGGCAGGGCCGCGGCCAGGGGCGTGCCGGCGATGGCCTTGGCGAAGGCGGCCTTGGCCGCCACGCCCTGGGCCTCGAACTCGGCCTGAATCTGGGCCGGGGCGCCGGGGAACTGCAACAGGGCCCAGATGACCACGGCCACGGCGGCGACGATGGTCAAGACCTTGCGGATGTAGGTCCAGATGCGCTCGAAGGCCCGGGTCAGGACGCTGCGCAGGGTGGGCAGGTGATAGGTGGGCAGCTCCATGATGAAGGGCGCGGTCTCGCGGCCCTTGAGCACGGTCATGGTCAGGATGCGGGCGATGGGCAGGGCCATCACCAGGGTGATGGTCGAGATGAAAAACATGGCCCCGGCCTTGTGCTCGGGAAAAAACGCCTCCACGAGCATGATGTAAAAGGCCGTCTTGGCCAGGCAGTTCATTAGGGGCACGGTGAGGATGGTGGCCAGGCGGGCCCGCTCGTCGGGCACGGCCTGGCAGGCCATGACGCCGGGCACGGCGCAGCCGCCGACGTAGATGCCGCCCAGGATGAAGGGCAGGGTGGAGTTGCCGTGCAGGCCGAAGCGCCGGAAGATGCGGTCGAGCATGAAGGCCATGCGCGGCATGTAGCCCACATCCTCGAGGATGGCGATGAGCGAAAACAAAATGAAAAACTGCGGCAAATAAACCAACAGCGCGCTGACGCTGGTCATGAACCAACTGGCCAGCGAACTGATCAGGGGCTCTTCCATGAAGCCGGCCACCGGCAAAAAGCTCTCCAGCCAGCCTTGGCCCCGGCTCAGCCACGGCGTGACCATGGCCGCCAACTGGCCGCCCTGGTTGACGGCCAGCTCGAAGAGCAAATAAAACACCCCGCACATGATCAACGGCCCGGCCACGCGGTGGCAGAGCAGGCGGTCGGCCATGTCGGTGAAGCTGCGGCCACGCTGATTTTTGTGGTGGATCACCGCCCGGCCGATCTCCTCGGCGGTCTCATGTCGGCGGAAGGCGATGTGCCGGAAGGTGGGCAGGCCGTGCTCCTGCTGAAAGCGTTGGCGTTCGGCCTCCAGGCTTTTCTGCAACTCGGGCCAGTCCTGGGCGGCGTGTTTGGCGGCCAGTTCCTGGGCCTTTTCGTCGCCCTCGAGCAGCTTGAGGGCCAACCAGCGGACCGGGCAGCGGCCGGCCAGGCCGGGTTGGGCGGCCAGCAACTCTTGCAGGCGCTCCAGGGCCGGCTCCAGGGGGCCGTAGTCGATGCGAAAGTTCGACACCGCGCCCTGGGCCTCGGCGATGGCCTGACGCAACTCCACGCGGCCCACGCCGCGCTTGCCGTCGCTGACCAGCACCCGCACGCCCAGGCGCCTGGCCAGTTCGTCCTGATCGATCTCTTGGCCGTGCTTGCGGGCCACGTCGATCATGTTCAGGTCCAACAGCAGCGGCCGCTCCATCTCCAGCAACTGGAACGTCAGGTAGAGGTTGCGCCGCAGGTTGGCCGCGTCGACCACGTTGACCACCAGGGTGGGCTGGTCGTGGAGGATAAAGTCGCGGGTGACTCGCTCCTCCATGGAGTAAGAGGTGATGCTGTAGGTGCCGGGCAGGTCGACCAGTTCGATCTTGCGACCGCCCTCGCTGAAGTAACCCACCTTTTTTTCCACCGTCACGCCAGGGTAGTTGGCCACGAACTGACGCGCGCCGGTGAGCATGTTAAAGATGGTGGATTTGCCGGAGTTGGGCTGGCCGGCCAAGGCGGCCAGGATCTGATCGCTCATAGCCGCTCCACCTCGACGAATCTGGCCTCGTTGTGCCGCAAGCTGATGAAATAGCCCAGCATCTGCACTTCGAGGGGATCGCGCAGCGGCGCGTTGCGGATCACCTTCAACTCGACCCCCGGATGAAAGCCCAGGTCCATCAACCGCTGGCCCAGATCGCCCACGGCGGTCAGCCCCAGCACCTTCCCGGCCATGCCGGGCTGCAAGAAGTCCAAGGTCATTTGGTCATCCCCAGGTGGCGCGTTCTTGTTTGAAAAGAGGTCGGAGGGCGGCCGACGGTTGGCCGCCGCTGGGCCGAAGTATAGCGGCGGCCATGTTGGAGGTCAAACAATTTATTAGAGCGCTCTAATCTGAAAAGCCGCGACGAAACTTCGGTCAACATGGCGAAATTGCGTGAATATCTATAATCTATATTATTAATCATGCCTTATTTTGCTGATTTTTTGTTTTACGCATCAAATAATCTTCGGTAATATTCAAGGCCAGCGCGGCCCGCCAGCGCGCCGAACCGAACATCACTTTCGCCGCCGGTGGCCAGGCCGCTCGGCGTTGCCCGTGGATATCGAGGCCATGGCTCCAATCCAAATCAAGCACAGCCTGCCCGGCCGCCTGCGCCTGCACGCGCGGGCCTTGCGCCGCCGCCCCCAAGCCTGCCGGCTGGCGGTGGAGTTTTTGCAAAGCATCGACGGCGTGTTATGGGTCCGCTGCAATCCGGCCATTGGCGGCCTGGTGCTGGCCTTTCGGCCGGCCGAGCTGACGCCCGAGCGCATCATCCAGGCCCTGGGCGGCCTCTGGGGCCTGAACGCCCCGGCCCGTTGCCGGCCCGCGAAGCCGCCGGCCGGTCAAGCCCCGGCCTGCCCGGCTTGCCAGAGCGACTCCGCCGACCTGGAGCAGGCCGACATCTCCACGCCACGTCGCAGATTTTTGAGCATCGGCGCGGTGTTGGCTGTCACGGCCCTGCGTTCGCGCCTGCTGGGCGCGGTCGTGGCCCAGGGCCTGTTCAGCCCGCTGGGCCTGATCGCCGCGGCCTTTGCCCTGCCCCTGGCCGCCAAGGGCCTGCGCGAGCTGCTCAAAGGCCGACCCGGCCTGGACAGCCTGCTGGGCGGGGCCTGCCTGGCCGCGGCGCTCTCGGGCCAGGCCATGGCCGCGCTGGAGATTCTGTTCATCGACAGCGGGGCCGAATGGCTGCGGGCCTGGGTCACCCAGCGTTCGCGGCGGGCCATCGCCGAGATTCTGGAGATCACCAGTCATCACACCTTCATGATCGTCGACGGCGTGGAGGTGGAGGTGGCGGTGGAGGCCGTGCAACCCGGCGACGTGGTGGTGGTCCACGGCGGCGAGAAAATTCCCGTCGACGGCGTGGTCGTCGAGGGTCACGCCCTGCTGGACGAATCTTCCATCAACGGCCGGGCCGAACTGGCCGACCGTAGCGCCGGCGATCAAGTCTTCGCCGGGACCATGGCGCGCCAGGGCGTGGTCAAGATTCGCGCCCAGCGCGTGGGCGATCAAACCTATCTGGCGCGCATCCTGGCCCTGGTGGAGAGCTCGCTGCAAAACCGCGCCCCCGTCGAGCAGGTCGCCGACCGCCTGGGCCGGGCCACCATGCGCCTGGGCCTGACCGCCACGGCGCTGACGCTTTTGCTCACCGGCAGTTTCTGGCGGGCCTTTTCGGTGCTTCTGGTCATGGCCTGCCCCTGCGCCACGGTGCTGGCCGCCTCCAGCGCCCTGAGCATGGCCATCAACAACGCCGCCCGCCGCCGCGTGTTGATCAAGGGCGGCCGCTACCTGGAAGAACTGAGCCAGACCCGGGTCATCTGCTTCGACAAGACCGGCACCCTCACCGACACTCAGCCGATTCTGCGCGAGATATTCAGCTATTGCGAGCTGGACGACGACCAGATCGTCGAGCTGGCCCACGCCGCCGAGTTGCACCAGCACCATCCCATCGCCGGGGCCATCCAGCGCGAGGCCGCCCGCCGTGGCCTGCGCCGCCGCGAACACGCCGTGTGCCAATATCACCTGGGCCGGGGCGTCGAGGCCAAGGTGGCCGGCCAGGATATCCTGGTGGGCAACCACAAGCTCATGGAGCAATGCGGCGTGGACGTGGAGCCGGCTCGGCGGGACGCCCTGCACATGACCGATCGCGGTCGCACGGTGCTTTATCTGGCCCGCGACGGCCATCTGGCCGCCCTGCTGGCCATCAGCAACCGCACCAGGCCCGAGGCCCCGGCCATGCTGGCCGGCCTGCGGCGGCTGGGCTTCGAGCGCATCGCCATGATCACCGGCGACGAACTGTGCACCGCACGCGGCCTGGCCGACGAACTGGGCATGGACGTGTGCTGCTACAGCGTCATGCCCGAGGAAAAGGCCGAACTGGTGCGGGCCGAACGCCAGCGCGGCGGCAAGGTGGTCATGGTCGGCGACGGCATCAACGACGCCCTGGCCCTGGCCGAGGCCGACGTGGGCCTGGCCATGGGCGCGGGCGGCTCGGAGCTGGCCATCGAGGCCGCCGACATCGCCATGGTCGACGACAACCTGGCCAGCGTGGTCTTTGTCTGCGCCCTCAGCCGTCAGACCATGCGCGTCATCGGCCAGAACTTCTGGATCGCCACCGGCTCCAACATCGGCGGGTTGATCCTGGGCGCGCTGGGCCTGCTTTCGCCGGTGGCCGCCGGGATGTTGCACATGGCCCACACCGCCGGCGTCCTGGCCAACTCGGCCCGGCTGCTGCGCTTTGCCCCACCAGCCCTGGCGACGCCGGAGCAGCCGGGGCCGGAGCCGGTCGTCGCCCCCAGCGCGGCCCCGGCCACCGATAACGAACTGGCGGCCTGAATCAAAGGCAATCAGCCCTTGGCTGGAGACGACCAATGACCTCGCTGATCGACGAACTGCTCTATCTGCGCCGCTACCTGATCGTGGCCCATCACCTGCCCGGCCGCATCCGCATCCGTCTTTCGCCGGCGGTGCTTTCCGAGCCCAGGGCCAAGACCCTGGCCGCCAGCCAGGGCCTGCGCGGGGCCTTGGGCGCCCTGCGCGGCGTGCGTTCGGTGCGGGCCAACGCCAAGGCCCTCTCCACCACCATCGAATACGAGACCGCCGTTGTCTCGGCCAGCCAACTGCACGAGTTGTTCACCAGCCGCGACCCGGCCAGGGTCCGCGCGCTGATGGAAGGCATATTGCAAAACGTGGGATTATCCTCAACCGCAACGGAAGGAGTCGCGCCATGAGCGAGACGAGCCAACAGGTTCAGATGGAGCCGCCCCGGCCGCCGGCCGGCCAGGAATGCGCCGACGAGGCGTGCGGCGGCGAGCAGGGCGGCCAGAAAAACGCCGCCGGCCCGGCCGGGCCCATGCCCGGGTATCCGGCCATGGGCGGCTACCCGGGGCCTCATCCCGGCTGGTGGGCCCCGCCCTATGGCTATTATCCCGGCCCCTACGGCCCGCCCATGGGCCAGGGTTACGCGCCGGCCATGCCGGCCATGGGTTACCAAGGCCCGGCCCAGGCCCCGCCGCCGCCCCAGGCCGAGGCCCAGCACGGCAAATCCGGCGGCCATGGCGGCTCGGAAGGCTGCTCGTGCCACGAGCAGGCCGGGGCCGGGGCCATGGAGCAAAACCAGATGGGCAAGATGTTCGGCCTGATGGGCGACATCGTCAGCGGCAAGGTCAACGCCTCCACC
Organism: Desulfarculus baarsii DSM 2075; assembly: GCF_000143965.1. GTDB lineage: Bacteria > Desulfobacterota > Desulfarculia > Desulfarculales > Desulfarculaceae > Desulfarculus > Desulfarculus baarsii. The sequence continues at coordinate 626,633 of NC_014365.1, forward strand.
GTGACCAGCCTTTTGGGCGGCTGCTCGGATCAATTCTGGAAAGGGGCCCTGGTCGGCGCGGGCCTGGCCTTTTTGCTGACCAACCCCACCGTGCGTCAGGGCCTGACCGGCCTGTGGGGCGGCCTGTTCGGCGGGGCCAAGGCCGAGGATGAGCCTTGCGCGGCCCCGGCCGGGGAGGAGTAAACCATGAGCGCGCATGTCAAGCACCTGGCCTCGGCCAGCGGCGCGGCGGCCAGCAGCGCGGGTTATCGCGGGCTGTGGGCCCTGGGCGGCCTGGGCATGGTCATCGGCGCGGCCGTGGCCGTGGCCAAGAACATCCGCCTGGTCAAGGAAGGCAAGATGCAAAGCGACCAGGCCGTGGGCGAGACGCTCAAGGAGTCGTTGGGCACGGGCCTGACCACGGCGGCGGCCGGGGCGGCGGCCGGCGTGCTGGGCCTTTCGGGCGCGCTGGGCCTGGTGGGCGTGGCCGCCCTGGGCGTGGGCGTCAAATACCTGTGGGATTCGGCCCTGACCCCGCCGGCCGCCGCGCCGGCCAAGCCGGCGGCCAAAGCGTCGGCCAAGGCCGAAACCAAACCCAAGGCCAAGGCCAAAGCCGTCAAGGCCCCGGCCACCGCGCGGGAGGAATAAAGCCATGCACGATCAGCGCAATCACCTGGCCCAAACGCAGACCCAGGCCCCGCCGGCCGACGGCGGTTGGCTATCCTTCAACGACCCTTGCTATCTGCGGGGGCTGTTGATCGGCGCCGGCGTGGCCCTGGTGTTGGGCAACCCCGCCGTGCAAAAGGCCGTGGTGCGCGGGGCCATGAAGCTCTGGGCCGGGCTGCAATACAGCATCGAAGAGGTCAAGGAGCAGATCGAGGACGTCAAGGCCGAGATGGCCGTGGCCAAGCAGGGCGAACAGGAATAACCGGCCGGGCGGCCCGCCTCCAGCGGGTGGGCCGCCCGCGCGCCTTGGGAAGAATCGTCACATGGGCCGACAGAACAACGCATTGGCGCGCAAGCGCTCCCTGGCCAAACTGGGCATGAGCCTCTCGCTGGGCGCATTGGTGGTCACCGCCTTCGCCGGCGGCAAACGGGCCAAAAACTGGCATATCCTGGCCGGCGGGGCCCTGGTGGGTTTCAGCGCCTGGCACCACGCCCTCTACGGCAAGCCGGGCCGGAGCTAGTCCGTGCCCAGCGCCAAGAACCTCGGCCGTGGGCCCAGCGTGGTCCACGAAGCCAACGGCCGCATCCGCTTGCGCGGCCGCCTGTTCGCCGATCCGGCCCTGGATCACGCCTACGTGGAGGCCATGATCATGGCCCTGCCCGGCGTGATCGAGGCCCGGCTCAACGCCGGGGCGGCCTGCCTGGTGGCGCGCCACGACGGCCGGCCCGGCGTGCGCGAGGCCATCCTGGCGGCGCTGGGCGATCTGCCCGATGAGGCCTTTCTGCCCGGTCGCCGGCGCAAGCGCGAGGGCTTGGACAAGGCGGCGGCCCTGGGCCTTTTGGCCCTTGGCGCCAAACGTCTGCCCCGGCCCCTGGGCGGGTTGCTTTCGTGGCTGGCCGCCGCGCCGGTGATCGCCGGCGGGCTGGAGACGTTGATCAACCGGGGGCTCAAGGTCGAGGTGCTCGACGCCGCGGCCGTAAGCGCCCTGTTGCTGCGCGGCGACTACCGCGCCGCCGGGGCCATCGTGGCCCTTTTGGCCCTGGGCCGCCACCTGGAGCAGACCAGCGAGGAAAAATCCAGCGCCCTGCTCAAGAGCCTGCTGGCCGTGGGCGACGAAGACGTCTCGGTCGAGCGCGACGGGGCCGAAATCCGCCAGCCCGCCGCCAAGCTGGCCATCGGCGACATCGTCGTCTGCGGCCCCGGCGATAAGATCGTCGTCGACGGCCAGGTGACGTGGGGCCAGGCCGAGCTCAACCAAAGCTCCATCACCGGCGAGGCCCGGCCCGTGGCCGTGGAGGTCGGCGACCGGGTGATCAGCGGCGCGACGGTGCAGGATGGCAAGATCAAGATCCGCGCCCAACAAGTGGGCCGCCACACGGCCATGGCCCGGGTCGGCAGCTTCATCGAGACGGCCGTGCGTCATCAGTCCGAGCCCGAAAAACGTTCGGCCCGCCTGGCCGACCGCCTCACGCCCGTCAGCCTGGGCCTGGCTGGCGGCCTGCTGCTGCTCACCGGCGACACGCGCCGCGCCGTATCGGTGCTGACGGTGGATTTCGGCTGCGCGCTCAAGCTGGCCGCGCCGCTGGCGGTCAAAACGGCCATGTACAACGCCGGCCGCCGGGGCGTGCTGATCAAGGGCGCGCGGGCCCTGGAGGCCCTTTCGCGGGTGGATGCGGTGGTTTTTGACAAAACAGGCACCATCACCCACGGCGATCTGGAGGTCACCGACGTCGTGCCCCTGGACGGCATGAGCGCCGAGGAGCTTCTGGCCCTGGCCGCCGGGGCCGAGGAGCACTACAGCCATCCGGTGGGCCGGGCCGTGGTGCGGGCGGCCCGGCGGCGGGGCTTGCCCCAGCCGGCTCTGAGCCAGGTCGACTTCATCGTGGCCCACGGCGTGAGCGCCTACGTGGCCGATCAGCGGGTGCTGGTGGGCAGCCTGCATTTTCTGGCCGAAGACGAGGGCGTGGACTGCTCGACCGCCGAGGGCCTTTGCGCCAGCCTGCGCGACCAGGGCAAGTCCATCCTCTACGTGGGCCACGAAAACCACCTGGAAGGCGTCATCGCCTTGCGCGACCGCCTGCGGCCCGAGGCCGGGGCCGTCTTGGCCGGGCTGCGGGCGGCGGGCGTCGAGGAACTGGTGGTGCTCACCGGCGATCACCGCCAGACCGCCCAGGCCCTGGCCCGCGACCTGCCCCAGCTCGACGCCGTGCGCTGGGAACTGCGCCCCGAGGACAAAGCGGCCATCGTGGCCGAGTTGCAGGCCAGGGGCCGCGTGGTGGCCTTTGTCGGCGACGGCGTCAACGACGCGCCGGCCCTGGTCACCGCCGACGTGGGCGTATGCATGCCCGCCGGGGCCGAGTTGGCCCGCGACGCGGCCCAGGTGGTCCTGCTGCAAGACGACCTCTGGGGCCTGCTGAGCGCCCGCCAACTGGCCGCCCGCTTCCAGGCCACGGTTGGTCAGAGCTTTTTCGCGGCCATCGGCCTAAACTGCGCCATCATGCTGGCCGCGGCCGCCGGCCGGCTTTCGCCCCTGGGCGCGGCGCTTTTGCACAACCTCAGCACCATCGGCATCCTGGGCCACGCCGCCGCCGCCAACCTGCGGCCGGCCGAGACCGGGCCTCGGGCGCTGCCGCAGGAGCGAGTCTCTTGAGCTATCTTTCCCTGGACCGGGCCCCGGTCTCCACGCCGCTCAAGCTGGTGGGGGCCACCGATCGCGGCCTGGCCGAACGCCTGGCCCGCCTGGGCCTGGAGCCCGGCGCGCGGCTGACCCGCCTGCCCGACGAGGTGCGCCTGCAACCGGCCCGCGTGGCCGGCCCGCGCGGCGAGGCCGTGCTCAGCGCCAACATGGCCGGCTCGCTGCTGGTGCACCTGGACGACGGCCGCAAGCTGCCGCTTCTGGACCTGGCCCCCGGCGAGGAGGGCCACGTGGAGGGGCTCACCGTCGGCGGCCGCCTGGCCAGGGCCTTCGAGGTGCTGGGCCTGATGGAAAACGATCGCCTGCGCCTGCTGCGCCGCCTGCCGCCCATGGAGTACGTCGTGCTGTTGGAGGGCCGCCGCCGGGCGCGTCTGTCCGAGGGCATGGCCGCCAAGGTCTGGGGCCAGGTGGCCGGGCGCAAGCAGCAACTGGCCACGGCCCAGTCGGGTCATCCCTTCACGGTGCTGGAGTTTTTGGGCGGGCCCAACTTCGCCGCGGCCATGGCCGCCCTGGGCCTGGCGGTGGGCTCATCTCTGGAGCTGGAGACCGTGGAGCCGGCCCAGAGCGTGGGCCAGAAAGCCGCCGCCGCCGTGGCCCTGGCCACCGCCGGGGGGCTGCGCCTCTATCTCGACCAAAAATCGGCCCGGGCCGTTCTGGTCCAACCAGCGGGATAACGCGGATTTTCTTTTTCACGACGGGGTGGTTGCTCCGCCCCGGTTGTGACATTATTGTGACTAATTTTGGAGCAAAGCCAGTTTGCGCACTCCATTGAGCCGAAATCACTGCCGAAAAATCGGGAATATCCTTTCACGCAAAGTGCATACAATCACGCGCTGTCGATTGTGCCCGTGACGAAGCGGGCATAAACTCAGTTGACGCGCGGCGGGCGCGCGGGCCGACAACGGGGGCTAAACCCCGGCTTGGCGCGCCTTGTCGCGGCCGGACCAACCGGGCGGCGGGCTTCATGGCCATGCAGCAAAGTTGTGTTGCACGGTTGGCATGAGCGCGGCCACGCCGGCCCGGCAACTCGCGCCCGCCCCGCATGGGGCGCGGCGATCACCGGGAGGAAGCATGAGCGTTCTGGCGAGGATGGGTGGCGGCGTCGGCGGTCGGATGATCGTCATGGGCGTGTCGTTGGTGGTGACGTGCGCGTTGATCACCCTTGGCGTGGTGCTGTGGCAGGGCGCGCTGCTGCAAGAGCAGGTCGCCGAGGAGACCGACAAGTTGGTGGCCGAGCAGGTGGCCAAGCAGGTGCAGAGCGCCTATTTCGTCTGCCAGGCCCAGCAGGCCTCGGCCCTGCGCGAGATCAAGCTGGGCCTGCGCATGGCCAGCCACGTCGCCGCCCAGCATGGCCAACCCAACCTTTTGACCGATCAGCCCCAGCCCTGGCGGGCCGTCGATCAATTCAGCAAGCATGCCAGCGATATTTCCTTGCCGACTCTGGCCCTGGGCCAGGCGGCCATCGCCGTCGAGCGCGACCCGGCCCGACCTTCGGCCATCGTCGACGGCGTCAGCCAGGTGACCGGGGCCGATTGCACGATCTTTCAGTGGGCGCCCCAGGTCGATGGCATGCTGCGGGTGGCCACCACCGTTCTGGGCAAGGACAAGCGCCGCGCCGTGGGCACCTACATCCCCAGGATCAGCGACGGCCAGCCCAACCCTGTTTTGGCCCAGGTGCTGGCCGGCAAAAGTTATTTTGGCCGGGCCTTCGTGGTCGACGCCTGGTGCGTCACGGCCTACGCGCCCCTGCGCGGGCCCGACGGCGCGGTGCTGGGCATGATCTACGTGGGCCTGAAAGAGTCGGAGATCCTGGCCCCGGCGCGTCGGGTGCTGCTGGGCATGCAGGTGGGCAAGGACGGCTACGCCTGGGCCTTGGGCGGCACGGGCGATCAGCGGGGCAACTACATCATCAGCAAGGGCGGCCAGAACGACGGCCAGAACATCCTGGGCGCCACCGACGCCTCGGGCCGCCAGTTCGTCAAGCAGACCCTGGACATGGCCGTGACCGCCAAGCCCGGCCAGGTCAACATCATGCGCTATCCGTGGCAAAACCCTGGCGAAAGCGCGCCGCGCACCAAGATTTCCGCCTTCACCTATTTTCCGCAATGGGACTGGGTGCTGGGCGTGGGGGCCTATGAAGAGGAATTTCAAGACGCTTGCAAGCGCGTGGAGGCGTCGTTTGCCGGCATGACCAGGAACGTGGCCCTGGGCGCGGGCCTGGCGGTGCTGTTGGCCACGGCCGTGGGTTGGCTGGTGGCCCGCCGCCTCTCCGGACCGCTGGCCAACCTCAGCCAGGAGCTTTCGCTGCACGCCGGCGGCGTGGCCCAGGCCTCGACCCAGATCGCCTCGGCCAGCCAGAACCTCAGCCAGGCCGTCGCGCAGCAGGCGGCGGGGCTGGAGCAAAGCGCGGCCTCGCTGGAGGAGGTGGCCGCCCTGGCCCAGGGCAGCCTGCGCCACGCCGACGAGGCCGAAGCGGTGACCCGGGACGCCGGCCACATTGTCGGGCGGGCCGGCCAGACCATGGACCAGCTCAAGACGGCCATGCTCAAGATCAACCAGGCCAGCGACCAGATGTCGGGCATCATTCGCACCATCGACGAGATCGCCTTCCAGACCAACCTGCTCTCGCTCAACGCCGCCGTCGAGGCCGCCCGCGCCGGCGAGGCCGGGGCCGGCTTCGCCGTGGTGGCCCAGGAGGTGCGGGCCTTGGCCCTGCGCGCCGCCGAGGCGGCCAAGGGCACCCAGGGGCTCATCGAGGATAACGTCGGTCGGGTGCGCGGCGGCCAAGAGCTGGTCGACCAGGCCGATCAGGCCTTTGCCGATCTGGCCCAGGCCGCCGGCCGCACCGAGGCGCTCATGGAGCAGCTTACCGCCGACTTCAAAAGCCAGGCCTCGGGCCTGGAGCAGATCAGCCAGGCCATGACCGAGATGGACCAGGCCACCCAACAGGCCATGGCCACCGCCGAGGAGTCGGCCGCCGCCGCCGAGGAGCTGGCGGCCCAGGCCGATTCCATGGATGGCATGTCGGGCCAGTTGCTGCGCGTGGTGCGCGGGGCCGACGCCGGCTAACGTTAGCCGAGCCAATGCGCGCCGGTCGCCCCGCCGCGGGCGGCCGGCTTTTTTTCGCGCCGCGGGCCGTTCGCCGAACTCGTTGACAAGGCGCGCCGATTCGGTTAAGGGATTGCAACGTTGTTCATCTGGCCAAGGCGGTGCGTTTGCAGGCGATGGACCCTATCAGTTTGACGCTTTCCCTGGACGGCCCGCCCGAGGCCGGCCAGGTCGAGCCCGTGGGCGGCGCGCTGGATGGCGGGCAGGTCAAGGCCAGGGTGCTGGAGTTGGCCGCGCCGGCCGACGAAGCCCTGGGCCAGACGCTCTCATGCCACGTGCCGTTCATCAAGGAAGTCAGCGATTACATAATCTTCAGCGGCGGCAAGCGCTTGCGGCCGGTGCTGTTCATGCTGGCGGCCCAGGCCGTGGGCGGCGCGGGGGATTTTCGCCGCGCGGCCATCTTTGAATACCTCCACGCGGCCACCCTGCTGCACGACGACGTCATCGACGAGGCCGGTCTGCGGCGCGGCCGGCCGGCGGCGCGCAAGCTCTACGGCAACGAGGCCGTGATCCTGGTCGGCGACTTCTTGTTCTCCAAAAGCTATTCGCTGGCCGCCGAGGAGCCCGACCACCGCTTCATCCAGGCCCTGACCGACTGCACCACCCACATGGCCGAGGGCCAGGTGCTGGAGCTGTTGCGCACCGACGACCTGGAGCTTTCGCGCCAAAAATATCTGGAGGTGATCGTGGCCAAGACGGCTGTGCTGTTGGCGGCGGCCTGTCAGATGGGGGCCATCCACGCCGGCGCGTCGCCCGAGGTGGAAAACGCGCTCTATCGCTACGGCCTGAGCCTGGGCGTGGCCTTCCAACTGGTGGACGACGCCCTGGATTATGTCGGCCAGGAGCACGAGTTTGGCAAGCCCGTGGGCCACGACTTGGCCGAGGGCAAGATCACCCTGCCCCTGATCCACGTCCGCGACGCCGCCGACGCCCAGGCCCGCCAGCGCCTGCTGGGCCTGGCCCGCGCCAGCCGCGCCGACCGCCAGGCCCTGGCCCAGGCCAAGGAACTGATCGTCCAGGGCGGCGGCGTGGCGCACACCTTTGCCCAGGCCCGGCGCTACGCCCGCCACGCCCAGCAAGCCCTGGAAGAGCTGCCCGCCGCCAACGACGCCTGGCAAACGCTCTTCGCCCTGCCTCACTACGTGGTCAACCGCCGCAACTGAAGGCGAGCCGCCGGCCACGGTTTTTGGCTTGGCAAAGATAGTCGTAGAATGATTATTTGGAAGACATACGTCTTAGCAATCCAAGTTGTTTTCTTGTCATCCAAACACAATTGCCAGGAAAATATCCTTTATCTTTATCTATTCTTGCGAAAACCATATTTGATTCAGCAGGCTCACCAACGTCGCGATAAAAGCACATGAAATCACTTGACCATGATTCAAATAAAGAGACGCCATGGTCATAGGATTTTGAATTACTATTCAATACACAATGCTTAATATAGCTCCATGCCTTATAACATTTTCCCTTCACCAAAGAATTGCCAGTAGTCGCACGTTTTTTTACATTTATCCTGTTTTTGGACACTCTTCTTTTTGCGGCGGCGAAAGATATATTTTGTTTTTCGGCAACATATTTTGCAGCAGATTTTGCACTTTTAAACTTCTTTCCGTCAAGGGTAACGGTTTTTGTATTAGAGCCACCACTTACCCCGCCACGAGAAATATTATACCCATATGGGATGCGTGTGTTTAACATATTGATCCAAAATTTCTCCTTCTCTTCAAGGTCATGCTTTGTGGTCCCGTGGTCAATAATCGCGATAGAAAATGCACTTGCGCCGGAATTTCTTATTGCGGCGTGCAAAGAATGCTTATTTTTTATGTTGCCTAAATTCGCTTGTGAAATATGATCTTCCCAACGTCTTTCAATCGTTTGCGTCGTAAGACCGACATATTGTTTTTGTGAAGACGAATGCACTATGAGATAGATTATCCCGTTAGTATAGCCAGGGTTAGGTATGTATCTGAAGGCGTCATCTGGGCTCAGACCGGATTTGATGAGTCGGCGAATTGTCGTGCTACTAGCAGGCGGATCATACTCGCGTATGGCAGCTGCCAGATTTGAAAACTTTTGACCATACACAATTATCTCTTCGGTTGATCTTGTACCGACCAACTTGCCCTTATCGAATATATGACTATCGTCAAGTCCTGCCTGTCTTCTTTTAAGGGCTCTCCAATAGTTCACAGATAGTTTGGCGCACTTTTCTTTAAAAGACCCTGCAAATTTTAGTTTTTTTGCACAATGTGGGCATGATGAACCTCGCAAATGGTTGCTTTGTGTTTGCCAGAATTCACCATGTGTTGGACACACTATTTTACCCTTTTTTGTGTTGTCGAGCGGAAAGAACTCATCATATCGATATTTAGCCCCGTGTACTAACTTCGCACGTTCCTCGAATCTCTGAATCATTTCGCTGTTGCTTTTAATTTTACTGCCTCTACACGTTCGGTCAAAAAACTTTGAAGCAATGCATTCTGGACAACCAGTATGTCCTAATATATGATTCCTAGGATTTTGAAAGAAAAATCTATTATGTGTTTTGCAGAAGATTTTAATTTTTTTATGAGTTAAGGGCATTGGCGGGACAAACGAATAATCATAGTGTTGATCAAAATACTGTGCAGCCCTTTCTTTAAATACAACCAATGTGATCTTTTGCGATTCATGATAGCACTGCCTGCAACCAACTCCTTTAGCGTGGTGGTTAGGCGTTATGCTGAATTTTCCATGCTCGGGGCAAATTACAATAACTTTCGTAGAACAGTTTACATATACCACTTCCGAGTAATCATATTTATTGCCGTGGGCTTTTTTGAAGTCAAAGATGATTTCATCTAGCGTCTTTTTGCGTGGCATTACACCCCCGCTGGCAAAAACAACTCTGCTAAATTGAGTAATGCTACCTGGACAAAATATCGATAATCTGGCCAACGCCAACGGCTAATCAGATCAGCATGTATATGCCAATCGCATGCTTTTCCCCGGCCCCCTCAGGCTTGGCGACGGGCCAGCAGAGCCGACTCCGGCCCATAACCGCCCGCCGCGCGTCGCTTTCCCGGCGGCTCGTGACCGCGCGCCCGGCCGCCCGCCGGAATGCGCGCGCCAAAAGCCAGGGGCCGCAAGCCGGATCAATCACATCAACATGAATACGACCCTATTGGGCCATGGCCTCCATGGCCCGGCCGGGATCCCGCTCCACCTGGGCCAAGATCTCGGCCACCTTGGCCTGGGGCAACCAATGCACCTCGCCGCTGCCCACGTCATAGATGGCCCCCACCACCTTGACCTTGCCGCCATGAACCAGATCGCGCGAGGCCGGGCTCCGCATGAACAGGTCGTGGATGCCCTGCCACACGTTTTCCTCGATGGCCGCCGGCAACACCGCCAAGCCCTTTTGATCGGGGTGAGCGCTCATGGCCCTTTGGACCGCCGGGACGATGGGCGCCACCAAGGGCGGGATGTTGCGCTCCAGGGCGTGGCCGTGACCCTGCAACTGGTTGGCCACGGCCATGACCGCGCCGCATTGGGTATGGCCCAGCACCACCAGCAGCGGCGTTTTCACATGAGCCAGGCCGTATTCGATGGAACCGGCCTCATCGGTTTGCACCACGTTGCCGGCCACTCGGATGACGAAAATGTCCATCACTCCGACATCGAACAATATCTCCACCGGCACCCGCGAATCCGAGCAGGTGATCACCGTGGCATAGGCGTGGTCGCCCTGGTTCTCGGCGGCCGCCTGGCGCAGCCGCGCCGCGTCGCGGTGGGATCCCGTGGCCTGGCCCGCCACGAAGCGGGCGTTGCCCTGGCTGAGCATCTCGATCACCTGGTCTGGCGAAGGGTTGGCGACGCTCTCGCCGCCCGAGGCCCAGGCCAGGGCCGCGACGGCCAACACCAGCATCAAGGCCAGACTCCACTTCATCATCATTTTTTTCATGGCGATTCGCTCCTTGGCGGGCGATTGATGGGTAATGGCCGCGCCTGGAGACACGCCGCCCCGAGCCATGCGCTCGCCTTGACCGCGTCCGGTCCTTGCTGGCGGGGCGCGCCATTGACTATTCCAGGCCAAGCTTGTTTGATTATAATTATAGGCGCAAAACACTTCTGAAATAATAGTCTTGAGGCCATTGCACGAGGCAGGAGCCCCAGGCAATGGCCTCATCGTGTGTAACGCCTAGATGTAGCTGCTAAAGACGTTGTTCGCATATCGCCTCATCCAAGGAGCGGCGTGCGCACAACCTCCGCCGGAATGCCCGAACCACGGTGTTGGTCGAGAGCTGGCAATGTCAAGAGCGCGCAGTCATGGGCTTTACCTGGCACGGACGGTTTCTGGATCGGCGCGGAATGTTTCAAGGATGGCAAGCTACTGAAAGCGATGACTCCGGCCCATAACCGCCCGCCGCGCGTCACTGCCACGGCGGATCGTGACCGCGCGCCCGGCCGCCAGCCTCGGCGCGCCTTGGACTTTACCCCGGCCCCTTCAGGCTTGGCGGCGGGCCAGCAGGGCCGCGCCAAGGGCCCCGACGATCTGCGGCTCGTCGTGGATCAGAAGCTTCGCGCCCAGGCGCTCCTCCAGCAGGGCGGCCACGCCCTTGTTCTTGGCCACGCCGCCGCTCATGGTCGTCACGCCGGGCTCGCCCAAGCTCTTGACCATGTTCCAGACGCGGTTGACAATGGCCTTGTGGATGCCCTTGATGATCTGCTCGCGGGGGTGGTTCTGGGCCACCAGGCTGATCACCTCGCTCTCGGCGAAGACCGTGCAGACGCTGCTGATCTTGACCGGCTCGCCCTGGGCCGACAGCGACAGCGGGCCCATCTGGTCCAGGCCCACCTGGAGCTTGGCGGCCATGACCTCCAGAAAACGGCCCGTGCCGGCGGCGCATTTGTCGTTCATGACAAAATCGCTGACCTTGCCGCCCGGCCCCAGGCGGATGACCTTGGAATCCTGGCCGCCGATGTCGATGACCGTCTGGGCCTGGGGGAACAGATGGGCCGAGCCCACGCCGTGGCAGGTGATCTCGGTGACTTTTTTTTGCGCGCCGGGCACGGACACCCGGCCGTAGCCCGTGCCGACGGTGCGCGCGATGTCCTCCGGGGTCAGCCCGGCCTTTTGCGCGGCCTGGGCCATGGCCCGCTGGGCCGCGTCGGTGGAGTTGGCCCCGGTCTCGACCACGGCGTAGGCCACGATGTTTTCGGCTTCATCGACGATCACCGCGTCGGTGCTCAGCGACCCCACGTCCACTCCGGCGAAATAAGTCATGATCAAGCCGCCTCCCTGCCCGGCGCGTCCTCGAGCGATTCGAAGAAGGCCTCCAGGCGGGTGCGCACCTGCTCCTCGCTCCAGACGCGCTCGTCGGCGATGTCGGCCTCGATGACCACCGAGGGGATGTTGGACTGGGCCAGCAGCAGGCGCTTGAGGTCGTATTGGCCCACGGAGTAGGGCTTGCACGAACGGGCGCTGTGGATGACCAGGCCGTCGACGTGATAGTCGGCGATGGCCCGCTGCATGGTTTTGAGGCGGTGGTTGAGGTTGTTGTTGAGGATGATGCCGGAGTAGGTCTTGGCGATGCCGGTGAAGGGGTCGCTCACGTCCATCAGGCCCTGGCTGGCGCTCCACGAGCTGGTGTAGGTGGCCACGACGAAGTTCATGTCGCGCTCGGCAAAGACGTTGGACAGGGCGTTCAACTTGTGCCAGACGGCGATGTTGTCCCACATCAGGCGCTTGCGTTCGTTTTTCAGCGCGCCCACGCCATCGCGCACGCGCTGTTGCAACTCGGCCAGCAGGGCCTCGTAGTAGTTTTTGGCCACGGGCAGGCCGCGCAGGCTGACCACGGGCAGCATCTGGGTGAAGGCGTCGAAGATGGTCATGGGCGAAGGCTTGGTCTTCATGGTGTCTAGCACCTCGCCCCAGAGCATGGAGGTGTCGCGCGATAGGCCCACGATGCGCACGAACTCGTTGTAATCAAAGCGCCGCCTGGTGTAGCGCTCCAAGTCCTCGACGATCTCTTGCAGTTGCTCGACCATGTAGTCGATGTCGGGCTGGACGATGTCGGTGAAGTTGAAGGGCGTGTCGAGCTGGATCAGGGGGATGTCCAGGTAGTGGGCGATGGCCTTGTACCAATAGCCCACGGTCTGGCAGATGTTGGTGGTGCAGAAGAGCAGATCGGGCTTGGGCAGATGGCCCACGGGCGTTTTGCCGCTGAACAGGTGGCCCAGGTCGATGCGGGCGTAGGAGCAGAGCTCGGGCGCGTAGCCATGCTCCTCGGCCACCTGGCACAGGGCCGCGCCGCGTTTGGCCGCCCCGCACAGGGCCGAATGGTTTTCGGGGTAGATGGTGTAGAAGCCAAAGGCCCGCAGCAGCTCCACCGGCGCGCCGGAGGTGACCCAGGCGATGGGCATGGCCCCCTTGGCGAAGCGCGAAAGAAAATAGTGCCGGGCGATGATGCGCTGCAACATCGCGCTGGAGCCCAGGCGTGGCCCCAGATGGGGGTTGGGCTGGCCCTGGCCCTTTTTCTTGGCCGCCCCGGCCAGCTTCATGGCCAGGCCCGCGCCCACGTCCTTCATGAACTGATATTCGATCTTTTTGATCAGCGACATGCTACAAAAACCTCCAGCCGGCCCCTAGCCCAGCATTTCGACGAAGGCCTCGACGCGGGTGGCCAACTGGCCCGAGAGCCCCTGGTTGAGTTCGGTTTCCATGAAAAGCGTCGGCACGCCTTGACTTTTCAGGGCTTCGATCAGTTGCGGCGCGTCGAAAAGCTCGGTTTCGCAGAACTTGACCAGGTTGAAGATTACGCCACGGCTGGCGCTGCGGTCGAGGATCACACGCAGAAACTCCAGGCGCTGGCCGAGGGGCGAGTTTTTGGTGCTGCACGGCGGCAGGCCGAAGTAGGCCTTGGCGAGCTGGCGCAGGGGGTCGGGGTCGTGGGCGGGCGGGGCCAGCATGCGCCGGCTGCAGGCCAGCAGGTCGTCGTGGCCCACGCGCACGCCCAGCTCATCCAGGGCGCTCAAAAGGGCCACGGGATTGGGCAGCACGCCGCTGAGCACCACGGCCGGGCCGTCGGGGCCAGGGCCGGAGCGCTCGGCCATGAAATCTTCCAGCGCCGGGATGAAATCATCGGGGTGGAGGTATTCGCCCAGGCGGATCAACTCGTAAAATTCGACGGCCGAACATCGCAGGTTGTTCTGGGCGCGCAGCATGTAAAGCTGGCGCAATAGTTCGGCGACCTTGGCCCCCTGGCGCACGGCGCTCCAGAGCTTGGCCTCGTCCAACGGGCCGAACTGGGGCGCCAGGCGTTGGGCCAGGCCATTGATCTGGCCGTAATAGTATTCGTGGGACGAAGGCCGGTAGGGGGCCTTGGGGTGGTAGAAAAAGTAGCAGGGCCGGTCGAGGCCGATATAATCGTTGACCACCGTGGCCAGATTCTGGATGCTGTCGCAGGTGTGCGGAAAGAGAAAGGCCTCCATCTGGTCGGCCCGGCCCTGGAGGATCAGCTCCAGGCCGCCCTGCACCACCGAGCAGATGTAAGGCTGCAAGTGAGCCCCGGCCGAGGAAACCTCCAGCGGCGGATCCCAGATCTCCACGGGCAGGATGTCCAGGGCCCAGAGGATTTCCTTGGGGTATTGGGCCGGCAGGACGCCCACCGGGCGGCGGCCCTTGGCCGCTTGCTCTTGGATGTATCGCCGGCGCGGCAAAATCGAGGCGGTCATGCGCACCTTCCGCAGTTTAAATTTTTGCCATTGACCATGGTAGTTTAGGTGGCCAAACATGGCCTGTCAAGGACGTTCCCGACCGCTGGGCCGGTAAACGATGGGAGATCGGCAGTGACGAACAAACGGTGTTTTCGAGGCGTTGGCGGCCGCTTGCGCGCGGTGGCGCTGGTCGTGGTCCTGGCCTTGGCGCTGGCCGGCGGAGCGGCCTGGGCCGGCGACGAACTGGCCTCGTGGCAAGGCCCGGCGCGCCAGGTTTTGCTCGACTACATCACCGCCGTGACCACGCCCGGCGGGCCCGATTTCATCCCGCCCGTCGAGCGCAAGGCCGCCTTTGACGTCGACGGCACGCTCATCGCCGAAAAGCCGGTTTTTCTGCCCCTGGAGCTTTCGTTCCAGCGCCTGGGCCAGGTCTGCCCCAAGGGCGGCCCCGCGCCAGAGGGCATGACCGATCTCTGCGCGGCCCACGCCCGGGGTGACCGCCTGGCTCTGGAGCGCCAATACATCGCCCAGGCCCTGACCAAGCCCTTTGTCGGCATGAGCTTCGACGACTACCAGGCCATGGCCCGACGGCTGATGGACCAGGGCGTCAACCCGGCCAACGGCAAGCCCTATCGCCGGCTGATCTATCCGCCGATGCTAGAGCTGATCGAGTTGTTGCACGAAAAAGGCTTCGTGGTCTATCTGTGTTCGGGCTCGCCCAATTTCTTTTTGCGGGCCATCAGCGCCGACTACCTGGGCGTGGACCCGGACCGCTGCATCGGCACGACCTATCAGGCCGTGGTCCACGAAAGGGGCGGCCGCATCGCCTTCAGCCGCGGCGCAAAGGTCGAGTCCCTCAACCTGGAGCTGCAAAAGGCCGTCAACCTCCTGCAACGCCTGGGCGGGCCGCCGGTGCTGGCCTTTGGCAACTCCGACGGCGACAGCCAGATGCTGCGCTACGCCCTGTCGGGCCGCCGGCGGGGCCTGGCCCTGCTGCTGGTCCACGACGACCCCCGCGAGTTCGCCTATGGCCATGACGGCTTGGTCGAGGCGCTGAGCGCCGAGGGCGTGGTGGCGGTGAGCATGCGCCAGAGCTTCCGCCAGGTGGAGACGACCGACCGCTGAAGGGCTTGGCCCGCTATTTGCCGCGCCAGAGGTTTTTGCTCTGGTCGGCCAGATCGCGGCCCTCGCCGGGGTAGCTGCGGCGCTGCTGGGGCGGCGTGGGCGCTGGCGGCGCGGGCCAGCGGCCGGGTTGGGGCAGGGGGCCTTCCAGGGCCGCGGCGGCCGGGGCCCGGCCGACCAGGGTCGGCGCGCGGCGCGGGTCCACGCCCGGCTTGGGCCAACAGAACTCGATGGCCACGCCGTTGGGGTCGAAGGAATAGACCGACTCGATGAAGCCCAGATCCATCACCTCCGAGACCCAGAAGCCGGCGGCCTCCAGGCGGTCCTTGAGCAGCCAGAGGTCGTCGCGTTCATTGAGGCCGATGGCCAGGTGATCGAAGGCGAAGGGCCCCTCCACGGGCAGGCCGTGGTCCTTTTCGGGCAGCGGCCGCACTTGGGGCCAGTGGAAAAATCCGATCATGTCGGTTGGCGATATCTCGAAGAAATAAATCTGGAAACCCGGATCGGCGATGCCGACCACCAGAGGCATCTCCAGCAGGTCGCGCCAGAAAAAAATCGTTTTGTCGATGTCGGCCGTGGCCATGGCCAGGTGGTTTACGCCGTTGTAGCGGCCCATCGTCGCTCCTTTTTGGTCGATTCGTCGATTGCGCGGGCTCGACGGCCCGTTAATCACATTTTACTACACGGCCGCCCATGGCGGCATGGGCCATGGTTTGCACTTGACAGGGCTTGGAAAAAATGGTCTATGCCCTTAGCGCCGGTTGTGGCTGGATGGCGCGGGGAGGCCCTCCGCGCCGCGGGCTTGACGAAGGCACGCGATCTGTGATATCTAGACATTTCGGCGCATTAACTCTATTCTTCGCAAGCATCGCATCTGGCGCGGACGTGGTTGGTTCGGTATTTCACAAGGAATTCGGCCGCTTCCGGCCGGGGCGTTGTTTGTTGGGCGCGGGAAGGCCGATACGGGCATGACTCTCAAGGAGCTTCTGGCCAAGAAAAAAAAGGCCATCGTCGCGGGGTGGATGGACAGCGTCATCGAGACCTACCCCGAGGAGACGGCCCAGTTTTTGCGCAAAAAGAGCGACCGCATGCTCAACCCGGTGGGCGCGGCCATCGAGACCGAAACCGAGCGCCTCTTCGATTTGATCCTCGAAGGCATCGATCCCGAAAAGGCGACGAAATTTTTGGATAACATCATTCGCATCCGGGCCATCCAGGATTTCCGTCCAGCCCAGGCCCTGGCCTTTGTCTTCGCGCTCAAGCACGTGGTGCGCCAGGTGTTGGGGAGCGATCTGGCCAAGGGCGGCCATGCCGACGAGCTATGGGATCTGGACAAGGAAATCGACCGGTTGGCCTTGATATCCTTCGAAATCTACATGGCGGTGCGCGAGCAAATCTATCAGTTGAAGGCCAAGGAGGTTCACTCCAACGCCTTCATGCTGCTACGACGCTCGGGCCTGCTGGTGGAGCAGGAGGGGGCCAGTGCGGATGAAGGCGAAAGTGATTGAAAACAAGAAACGAGGTAACAGTTTATGAACGTCATCATCTCTTTACTAGCGGTCATCGTCCTTGGCGTGATCGCATATGTGGGAGTTGAAGGAGCCGGCCTCCGCGTGCTTTTCGGCGTGATCATCCCATACGCCGCGGTGCTGACCTTCTTCGTCGGCATGGTCTACCGCGTCATAGACTGGGCCAAATCGCCGGTTCCCTTCCGCATCCCCACCACCGCCGGCCAGGAGAAATCCATGCCCTGGATCAAGCCCCAGCCCATCGAGAACCCCTCGACGCGGGGCGGGGCCATCGTGCGCATGATCCTGGAAGTGGCGCTTTTCCGCAGCCTGTTCCGCAACATGAAGCTGGACTTCCGCCAGGGGCCCAAGGTGCGCTACAGCTCGGAGAAATTCCTCTGGCTGTTCGCCATCCTGTTCCACTACAGCTTCCTGGTGACCTTGCTGCGCCACCTGCGCTTCTTCACCGACCCCATCCCGGCCTGGGTGGTGGGCCTGGAGAGCATCGACAGCATGTTCAAGGTCGAGGTGATGACGCCGGTGATCGAGATCGGCCTGCCGGCGCTGTTGCTTTCGGGCCTGGTGCTGGGCGGCATGGCCACGCTGCTTCTGGTGCGCCGCCTGTGGATCCCCCAGGTGCGCTACATCTCGCTGCCGGCCGACTACTTCCCGCTGTGGCTGATCATCGGCATCGCCATCACCGGCATCCTGATGCGCTACGTCATCCGCGTGGACGTGGTGGGCATCAAGGAGCTGACCATGGGCCTGGCCACCCTCAGCCCGGCCCTGCCCGATGGCGTCAGCGGCTGGTTCTTCGTGCACCTGTTCCTGGTCAGCGTGTTGTTCGCCTACTTCCCCTTCAGCAAACTCACGCACATGGCTGGCGTCTTCCTCAGCCCCACCAGGAACCTGGTCAACAACAGCCGCGCCGTGCGCCACGTCAACCCGTGGATGACCGAGCCCGTCAAGTATCACACCTATGCGGCTTACGAGGACGACTTCCGCGAGCTGATGGTCGAGGCGGGCCTCCCCGTCGATAAAGAACTCGAGCCCGAGGACGAGTCGGCCGACGACAAGGGGGAGAAGGAATAGCCATGGCAACCAAACTTAGCGCAGACGTGCTGGGCAACATCGATCACAAGCCGCCCAAGCAGGGGTGGATGGACACCAAGCCCGAGTTCCTGCCCGGCACCTACCTTTATCCGGTCAACCCCGAGTCCTTGAAGGCCATCGGCGCGCCGGGCGCCCGCGAGTGGAACCCCACCGAATCCGACTGGAAGCTGCCCGCCGACTGGCAAGGCACGATCAAGGCCGGCATCAAGGACCGCCTCAATCGTTTCCGCAGCTTCAAGCTGTTCATGGACATCTGTGTGCGCTGTGGCGCCTGCGCCGACAAGTGCCACTTCTTCATCGGCACCGGCGACCCCAAGAACATGCCCGTGCTGCGGGCCGAGCTGCTGCGCTCGGTCTATCGCCAGGACTTCACGGCCCTGGGCAAGGTCTTCAAGAAGATGGCCGGCGGCCGCCCGCTGACCGAAGAGGTGATCAAGGAGTGGTTCTACTACTTCTTCCAGTGCACCGAGTGTCGTCGTTGCAGCCTGTTCTGCCCCTACGGCATCGACACCGCCGAGATCACCATCATCGCCCGCGAGCTATTGAACCTCATCGGCTGCCAGATCGACTGGATCGGCACGCCGGTGGCCAACTGCAACCGCACCGGCAACCACTTGGGCCTGCAACCCCACACCTATAAAGAAAACGTCGAGTATCTCCTGGACGACATCGAGGAGTACGCCGGCGTGCGCATCGAGCCCAGCTTCAACCGCAAGGGCGCCGAGATCCTCTTCGTCACGCCTTCGGGCGACGTCTTCGCCGAGCCGGGCATCTTCACCTTCATGGGCTACCTGATGCTCTTCGAGCACATCGGCCTGGACTACACCTGGAGCACCTACGCCTCCGAGGGCGGCAACTTCGGCTTCTTCACCAGCCACGAGACCATGCGCAAGCTCAACCGCAAGATGTACGCCGAGGCCGAGCGCCTGGGCGTCAAGTGGATCCTGGGCGGCGAGTGTGGCCACATGTGGCGCGTGGTCAACCAATACATGGACACCCTGAACGGCCCGGCCACCTTCCTCGAAAAACCCAAGAGCCCCATCACCGGCACGGTTTTCGATAACGCGGCCTCGACCAAGATGGTCCACATCACCGAGTTCACCGCCGACCTGATCAAAAACAACAAGCTCAAGCTCGACCCCAGCCGCAACGACCACCTCAAGGTGACCTTCCACGATTCGTGCAACGTCGCCCGCGGCATGGGCATGTTCGAGGAGCCCCGCTACGTCTTGCAGAACGTCTGCAACAACTTCTACGAGATGCCGCCCCAGACCACCCGCGAGCAGACCTTCTGCTGCGGCAGCGGTTCGGGCCTCAACGCCGGCGAATACCTCGAAATGCGCCTGCGCGGCGGCCTGCCCCGGGCCAACGCGGTCAAGGCGGTCCACGAGGAGCACGGCGTCAACATGCTCTCGTGCGTCTGCGCCATCGACCGCGCGGTCTTCCCGGCGCTGATGGACTTCTGGGTGCCCGGCGTGGCCGTGGCCGGCGTCAGCGAGCTGGTGGCCAACGCCTTGGTCATGGACGGCGAAAACGAACGCGAATACAACCTCCGCGGCGAGGAAATCCCCACCGCCGGGGACGACGACGCCGGAGAGGAGGAGTAAGCCATGCTCTACGATTCCAAGCCGATCATCACCGGGATCGTCGTCTTCCTGGTGATCTTCACCTACCCGCTGTGGTCCAACGTGGGCAGCGCCTCCCAGCCGCCCAAGCCCGACGCCAAACCGGCCGTGGCCATGGCCGCCAAGCTCAATCTGCCCGCCACCTGCGTGGTCGACAAAGAGTACATGCGCACCTCGCACATGGTGCTGCTGGATCAGTGGCGCGAGCACGTGGTGCGCGGCGAGGACCGCCTCTTCACCACCGAAAACGCCGACGGCCAGGTGGTGGCCCAATACAAGATGAGCCTGACCAGCAACTGCATGAAGTGTCACAGCAACAAGAAGGAATTCTGCGATAGCTGCCACAACTATCTGGCCGTGACCCCTTATTGCTGGGACTGCCACCTTGAGCCCAAGGAGGTGAAGTGATGTCCTGGGATAGAAGGAAATTCCTCAAGGCCGCTGGCGTGGGCGCGCTGGCGGGGATGGGCTGGCAGCTTCTGCGGCCCGGCGCGCTGGACGCCGCCGAGCTGATCGGCAAATACTCGCCCAATCCCTCGCAACTGGCCGTCAAGCCCGGCGGCAACTGGGGCATGGCCATCGACCTGACCAAACTCGACGACGCCGCCCGCCAGGCCGCCGCCGAGGCCTGCAACATCGAGCACAACGTGCCCCACTACGTCGACGCCGAGGGCAAGGCCAGCAAGCAGGACATCAAGTGGATCTGGGAGGCCGAGTTCGACCAGGCCTTCGTCGAGACCGAAAACCCCTACGCGCCCAGCGCCGTGCTGCACAACAAGGTGCTGGTGCTGTGCAACCACTGCCAGAACCCGCCCTGCGTGCGCGTCTGCCCGACCCAGGCCACCTTCAAGCGCGAAGACGGCATCGTCATGATGGACATGCACCGCTGCATCGGTTGCCGTTTCTGCATGGCCGCCTGCCCTTACGGCTCGCGTTCGTTCAACTTCAAAGACCCCCGCGCCGCCTACTTCAACGAAAAAGACCCCAAGACCGGCCAACCCCGGCTCCAGGAAGTCACTTCCGAATACCCCACCCGCACCAAGGGCGTGGTCGAGAAGTGCACCTTCTGCGCCGAGCGCCTGGCCGTGGGGCTCCAGCCGGCCTGCGTGGCCGCCGCTCCCGGCGTGATGTTCTTTGGCGACATGAGCGACGCCGGCTCGCCGGTGCGCGCCCAGTTGAACAAGCGCTTCAGCATTAGGCGTAAACCCAACCTGGGCACCGAGCCCCAGGTCTTTTATCTGATTTAGGGGATGTCATGCTTGATCTGGCACTGAAAGGAAGCAAGCGCTACTGGGGATGGCTGGTGCTTCTGCTGGTCATCATCGGCGCCGGCTTCGGAGCGTACGTGGTCCAGGCCATCGAGGGCCTGACGATCACCGGCATGAGCCGCGACGTGTCGTGGGGCTTCTATATCGCCCAGCTCACCTTCCTGGTCGGCGTGGCCGCCTCGGCGGTGATGCTGGTGCTGCCCTACTACCTGCACCACTACAAAACCTTTGGCCGCATCACCATCTTGGGCGAGTTTTTGGCCATCGGCGCGGTGACGATGTGCCTGCTCTTCGTCATCGTCGACCTGGGCAAGCCCGAGCGGCTGATGAACGTCATCCTGCACCCCACGCCCAACTCGGTGCTGTTCTGGGACATGGTGGTGCTAAACGTCTACCTGTTCCTCAACCTGATCATCGGCTGGTGCACCCTGGAGTGCGAGCGCAAGGACGTGCCGCCGCCCGCCTGGGTCAAGCCGCTGATATACCTGTCGATTCCCTGGGCCGTCTCCATCCACACCGTCACGGCCTTCCTCTATGCCGGCCTGCCCGGCCGCGGCTTCTGGCTGACGGCGATCATGGCCCCGCGCTTTCTGGTTTCGGCCTTTGCCGCCGGCCCGGCCGTGCTGATCCTGCTCTCCATGCTGGTGCGCAAGATCTCCAAGTTCGACCCCGGCAAGGAGGCCATCCAGACCCTGTCCAAGATCGTGACTTACTGCATCATCCTGCACCTGTTCTTCTTCGGGCTGGAGTGCTTCACGGTCTTCTACAGCAACATGCCCAGCCACATGAGCCACATTATCTATCTCTACTTCGGCTACCACGGCTTCAACACCATGGTGCCCTTCATGTGGACGGCCCTGCTCTGCGGCCTGACCGCCATCGGCATGCTCATCGTGCCCAAATGGCGGCAGAATGAAAAGCTCCTGGCCATCGCCTGCGTGCTGGTGTTCATCTGCACCTACATCGACAAGGGCATGGGCATGATGGCCGGCGGTTTCGTGCCCAACCCCCTGCACGAGATCACCGAATACCTGCCCACCGGCCTGGAGCTGACCATCAGCGCCGGCGTCTACGCCCTGGGCATCCTCATCGTCACCGTGCTCTACAAGGTGGCCCTGACCATCAAGGAAGAACGGGGCGAATAGCGCCCTTTCCCACGCGCATAAGCGACCGGGCCCTCTCCGACCAGCGGGGAGGGCCCGTTTTATTGGCCGAACGACAGGCCTTCAGGGCTTGCCCCACAGGTTGAGGCCGGTCTCGGGATCGGGCACGCGTTGCAGGGGGATCTCGGTGAAAAACTTCTGGATGATATACTCGCAGGCAAAGACCTTGCAGCCCTCGGCCAAATGCCCGCCCAAAACGTGGCCCTCGGCGTTGGCCAGGCCCAGGTGGGCGTGGACCATGGGCGCGCCCTCGTAGAGCGACGCGTTGCCCAAGAGCGAAACGATCTCGCGGTGGTCGTTGCCGGTCAGGAACTCGTACTCGTGGGCTTGCTGGTCGTAGTAACCCACGCGCCACTGGCTCAGCGCGCCGATGGCGCTGATCTGGGCGTGATAGATGGTGTGCTCGCGGCAGATGTTGGTCAGCTCGGCCAACAAGTCGCAACCGTGGGGCAGCCGGCCCATGTAGACCGGGCCGACCCGCATTCGCAGCATGGTCATGGCGTCCTCTCCGCGAAAGGCCAAAAAAGCGTCTGGCGGCGGCCGGAATTGGCGGCCACCAGGCCCAATGTAGCAGAAACGGCGCGGCGCGGCTAGGGCAAGGCCTGGGCGCGGTCCTGATCCAGGTAGGCCCGATCGAGGACGCTCAGGTCGGCGGCCAGGCGGTAGACCAGGGGGTTGCCGGTGGGTATCTCCAGGTTGACGATATCGGCGTCGCTCACATGGTCGAGGTGCTTGACCAGGGCGCGCAGGCTGTTGCCGTGGGCGGCGACGACGACGTCCTGGCCCATGCGCAGGCGCGGCTCGATGGCCCGGGTCCAATAAGGCAGCACGCGGCCCAGGGTGTCCTTGAGCGATTCGCCGCCGGGCAGCAGGGCCGTCTCCACGCCGCGATAGCGACGATCGAAGCGCGGATGACGCGGGTCCAGGCCATCCAGGCTGGGCGGCGGCGCGTCAAAAGAGCGCCGCCACAGGCGCACCTGCTCGGCGCCGTGGCGTTGGGTGGTCTCTTGTTTGTTGAGGCCCTGCAAGGCGCCGTAATGGCGCTCGTTGAGCCGCCAATGGGCGTGCTGCTCGACCCAATAAAGGTCCATGCGCTCCATGATCAGCCACAGCGTGCGCACCGCCCGCTTGAGCACCGAGGTGAAGGCCACGTCGAAGGAATAGCCGCCGGTTTGCAACAGGCGGCCGGCCTGCCGGGCCTCGTCCTCGCCCAGGGGCGAAAGGTCCACGTCGGTCCAACCGGTGAAGCGGTTTTCCAGGTTCCACTGGCTTTGGCCGTGTCGCACCAGCAACAGTCGAGGCATGGTCATCTCTCCGCAACGCGTTGGCGCCTAGGAACTATGATGCCACAACCGGCGGCGGCCGGCGCGCGATTTGTCGTCGCGCCAAGCCTAGGCCGGTCGCCTGGCCCACCAGCCGGCGATGAAGCCGTCGACGATGATCTGGCTGGGGTGGAAGACCAACGGGGCCAGCAGGGCCAGAGGGTGGCTTTGGGCCATGGTCAGCGACCAGACGGCCACGGCCACGGGCAGGGTCTTTTCCGAACAGACCACGGCCAGGGCCCGGGCCGGCTTTTCGGCCAGGCCAAAGGGCCCTCGCGCGCCAAAATAAGCCGCGACCATCAGCGTCAGGTGGACGATCAGCGAGGCCGCGGCCAGCAGCAAAAGGCGCAGCGGCTCCATGCTGGTCAGGTGCTCGTTGTTGGCCGAGGTGGAAATGTAGATCAGCGTGGCGATGCCGAACACCGGGATGAGCTTCAGGGTGGGCGTCAGCCGCGCGGTGAGGGCCGGCCGCGGCCGGCCCAGCAGATGGCCCGCTATCGCCGGGATCAGCACCAGGCCGATCAATTCGCCCAGCAGGCCCAACACGTCGATGCTCACCGAAGCGCCGAGCATCAGGCGCAGGATCAGCGGGATGGTCAGCACCGCCACCAGGTTGATGCCCACGGCCAAGATCAGCGCCGAGGGCCAGTCGCCGCCCGCGCGATCGGCCAGCACCGCCCCCGAAACCAGCGTGGGGGCCATGGCGCAGATGAGCATGAAGCCCACGGCCTCCTGATCGCTCAGCGGCGCGACCCGCGCCACGGCCCAGCCCAGCAGCGGGCTGAGCGCCTGGGCCACGATGAAGCCCCAGATCAGCAGCCGGATCAGCGCCCCGCCCCTGGGCGCGTCGCCGACCTTGAAGGCCATGCCCTGGCAGAAAAAGATCAGCGCGATGAGAAAAGGTCCGGCGCTCCAGCTTTTGAGCAGCAAGCCAAAGCCCGGCGCGGTCCAGCCCAGGATCAAGCCGGCGATGATCGCCAGCACCAGCAGGTTGTCTTTGACAATGTTGATGATCGCTTGCACGCGCCTTCAGTCCATGGGCCAGGCCAGGGCCAGTTGATGATAAATCTCGGCTGCTTGGTCGATGCGCTCGCACTGGCACCACTCATCGGTCTGGTGGGCCTGGCCCGGTTCGCCGGGGCCGATGATCAGTGTCGGGCAACCCAGGGCCGGGCCCAGGGCCGATGCGTCGGTGACATAAGGCGCGCCGCCGGGCGGCCGGCGGTCGCCGGTTTGGGCGGCGATGAGCTTGAGGGCGGCCGCCACCCAGGGGTGATCGGGCTCCGTCCAGGTCGGCGGCAGATAGTTGCGGCTGACCACCCGGGCCTGGGGGCCCATGACCCGGCGCAGCTCGGCGATGACGGCCTCGGGGTCCATGCCCGGCAGCAGGCGCGTGTCCAGGTCCAGGCGGCAGTGATCGGCGACGATGTTGGCCGCCGCGCCGCCACGGATCAGCCCCACGTTGAGGGTGGGCCGGCCCAGCACGGCGTGGCTTTGGGCGAAACGGTGGCCGCCCAGGGCCACGATGGCCGCGGCGGCCTTGTCGATGGCGTTGTCGCCCAGGTGGGGCATGGAGGCGTGGGCGCTCTTGCCCGTGAACTCCACGCCCAGCCACAGGCCGCCCTTGTGGCCCAGCAGGGGTTGATTGGCGGTCGGTTCGCCGATGAGCATGGCCCCCACCGGCGGCAAAGCGCCCGGCGTCTTGGCCAGATGCAACGCGCCCTTGAGGCCGTGCTCCTCGCCGGCGCTGAAAATCAGCGCCACGTTGGGCCGGGGCGCGGGGCCTTGGGCCAGGCGCAAGGCGGCGTGGACCATGGCCGCCACGCCGGCCTTCATGTCGCTGGCGCCACGGCCCAGCAAGCGGCCACCATCGACGAGGCCGCCGCAGGGCTCGAAAGACCACGGGGCCTGGCCCAGGGCCACGGTGTCCAGGTGGCCGCTGAAGGCCAGGGCCGGGCCTGGTTTGGCCTGGGGCAGGGTGGCGATCAGGTTGGGCCGGCCAGGGGCCAGGTCGATGGCTCGCACGGCAAAACCAGCCGCCTCCAACAGCCCGCGCAGATAGTCGGCGCAGGCCTGTTCGCCTTGTTCCTCGCGGCTGGGCCGCCGGACCAGCTCTTGGGCGATGGTCAGCGGCGTGGGGATGGGGGCGGCCATGACGTCTCCTGGTTGCCGGCGCGCTTGTGCATAAGTTTATGACAAAGCGCCGCCTTGGCAAGGGGCGGCGCGGCGCGAAACAAAGTTAACCCAGCTCCAGGCAGGTGAGGCCGTAGACGTTTTCGGCGCGCCAGGGCGGCAGGCCGTTTTTGTACATGCGCCCGGTCTCGAAAACATGCGTCAGACCCATACTTTGGGCCATGGCCACGGCGTGGGGGTTGTTTTGCGGGGCGTCCCAGAACACCGGGCTTTCGCCGGCGGCGGCCAGCAGATCTTGCAGCAGGGTTTCGGCCTCGGCGCGGCCCTCGGCGAACAGCGGCCCCAGGCGATGGCCCTGATGGCTGGGCCGGACCACGCCGTAGCCGCGCAAACGGTCGCCGGCGATCACGGCCCGGGCGTGCGCGCCGGGGGCGCTCAGCCATTTTTGCAAAAACACCGGTCGCGGCGCGGGGAAGCACTGCCGGTCGTAGGCCAGGAGCTCCTCGATGGGCAGACTCCGCGGATCGACGCTATGGCCGCTGGCCGCGCCGCCGCCCTGAGCCTGCCAGCGCAGGCCGCGAAAGGCCAGTTCGAAGCCGTGGCGGCGATAAAAATCCTGCATGGCCACCACGCCGTCCTGACCGATGACCCGGTTGCCCAGGCGGGCCATGGCCGCCAGGCCCAGCTTCAGGCCCAGGCCCTGTTTGCGCAGCTCGGGCCGGGTGATGAAAAAGCCCATGAAGGCGTAGGCGTCGTCGTAGATCACCGCCGAGATGGAGGCCAGCACCTGGCCGTTTTGCTCGGCGACCCAAAAGCCGCCCGGATCCTGGGCCCAATAGACCTCGGCGTCGCCCAGGCCGGGGTTCCAGCCTTCTTGGGCGGCTCGTTGCATGGTTTGATCCAGCTCGCTTCTGGTCATGTTGCGGATGATGATTTTTTCCGGGTCCACGGTTATGCCCTTGCGAAAAAGTGGTTGAGGCGCGCGGGACGGCGCGGATATAGCATAGCAGATCGCGAAGCTGGTGGCGCGCAAACGTACCGACCAACATTTGTATTGATATATTGTTTGTGCTAAAGTGCAAATGATAATATGGCAAGTAATGCAAAAGATTAATTTCTTCAATCCATGCAGGGGTGAAATCATGCCTGAAAGCAAGCCAAAGTTCAGCTTGGATAAGAAAAGACAAATAGATGATTATCTACGAGGACGTTTGTTATTTATCGGAGCGATGATTCTTCTGCTAATTGGCCTATTACGATGCGTCTTCGATAGACCAGATGGAGCGATTGCCATTTTCGCGGCGGCGGGCGGATGTCTTTTTTTCGTGTATCTGGATAAATTTCAAGAAATCGAAGGCCTTGGCGTGAAGGCAAGGTTAAGAAAAACCATTGATGTTGCCGACCAAAAGTTGGAAGAGGTCGAACGAAAAATCGAAGAAGCCGAGGAGCTATTTAAAAATCTGCGATCGGTATCTGTAACGATGGCCAGCATGAATTTTCCGGTGATAGCGCTGCTTGGCAGATGGGGCTCAAGTTTAACACGTAGACAAAAACAGATACTGGCAAACGAAATGGTCAAAGGGTTAACAAGCTGTGGAGTGCCAAGAGAAGAAATAGATAACGCCATGCATGACTTTAACTTTATGATTTTGTTTGACATGTCCGAACCAATACGAGAGCGCATGGTTGAAATCGTGCGTGAACGTTTTGGGGATGAAAAAGCGCAGCTTGAGAGAAAGAACTTTGTCAAGCGATTAAAAAAAGCAAAGTATCAGGACTGGCCGACCGCAGTCCGCGAGGCGATGGACGGCGTGCCTGGCCTTACGCAAGACGATAAGGCGAAGCTGCTTTCAACGTATGCCGAAAATATTAAAGATATTGAGTTCTACGCCAAGCATGGCGAAATCAGGCGGCCGAATGTCTGGTTTGCCGGCGACGAAGAGCACATATAAAATCGCGTCAAGCGCCAAGCGGCGGCGCGGCCGGCGTCAAAAAATGATTACATAGTAGTTGTGGTTGCTTTTCGCGCACCCCGTCCGGCAGAATGAGCCATCATTCATCTGGCCGCGAAGGAGGGGGTAGACGTGTATTTCAACGAGGAACATCAGGCGTTGCGCCGCACGGTGCGCAAGTTCATCGACACCGAGATCAACCCATACATGGATCAATGGGAGCAGACCACCGCGCCGCTGCACGAGTTGTTCAAGAAAATGGGCGACCTGGGCCTGCTGGGCATCCGCTACGAGGAAAAATACGGCGGCATGGGCCTGGATTATTGGTTCGAGACGGTCTTTCTGGAGGAACTGGGCCACATCGCCGGCATGGGCGTGAGCACGGCCATCTGCGTGCAGACCCACATGGCCACCCCGGCCATCGCCGAGTTCGGCAGCGAATATCTGAAGGAAACCTACCTGCGGCCGGCCATCGCCGGCGAGATGGTCTCGGCCATCGCCGTCACCGAGCCCGACGCCGGCTCCGACGTGGCCGCCATCAAGACCAGGGCCCGCCGCGACGGCGATCATTACCTCATCAACGGCTCCAAGCTCTACATCACCAACGGCGTCCAGGCCGACTTCCTCACCCTTTTGGCCCGCACCTCCGACGAGCCCGGCCACCACAGTTTTGGCCTGTTTGTCGTGCCCACCAATCTGCCCGGTTTCAGCGTGGGCAAAAAGCTCGACAAAGTGGGCCTGCGCTCCAGCGACACGGCGCTTCTGCACTTTGACGACGTGCCCGTGCCCGCGCAGAATCTCATCGGCCAGGAGGGCGAGGGCTTCATCATGCAGATGAAGCAGTTCCAGCACGAGCGCTTCTGCACCCTGCCCAGCGCCGTGACCATGTGCGAGGACATGATCAAGATGACCATGGAGCATCTGCGCCAGCGGGTGGTCTTTGGCAAGCCCCTGGCCACCCGCCAGGTGCTGCGCCACCGCATGGTCGATTGGCTGACGGAGATCGAGGCCCTGCGCCATCTGACCTATCACATCGTGCGCATGAAGCAGGCCGGCCAGGACGCCACCCGCGAGGTCTCCATGGGCAAGCTCATGGCCGGCCGCCTGGTGCGCAACGTCGCCGACGGCTGCGTGCAGATGCACGGCGGCATGGGCTTCATCAACGAGACGCTCATCGCCCGCTGTTTCCGCGACAGCCGGGTGCTGAGCATCGGCGCCGGGGCCGACGAGGTCATGAGCGAGGTCATCGCCCGGCTGTCGGGCTTCTAGGACAAAAAAACGCGCCGGGGCGGCTCGAGCGCTCCGGCGCGGTCGTCGAGGCGGATCTAGCGCGGAAGGCGCACGTTGTCGTCGTCGTAGACGCCCTGCTCGGCGGTGGTGTGGCAGGCCGCGCAGTTGGCCGGGGTCAGGGGCTGGCCTTGGGCGTCTTTGTAGTCGCCGGGACGGATTTCTTCGTGCTGGCGCACGATGTAGGGCACTTCGCTGATGCGCGGCGGCGTGGCCCCGCCCAGGCAGTCCATGATCTTGCGCGAGCGCTTGGATGGCGAGCGTTCGGCGCTGTTGGCCTCCAGATAGGCCAGGATCGTCGCCTTGTCGGCGTCATCGGGGCTGATGTCCTGGCCGAAGTGGTCGCCCAGGCCGGCGATGATCTCGCGCCACGAGCCGCTGGGCAGCAGGCCCGGCTGATAGGCCATGTGACAGCCGCCGCAGGTCTGCTTGTAGAGGGCGTTGTTGACCGGCGGCACGGCCTCTTGTTCGTATCGGTCGCGGCGCTCTTTCCGGCCGTGGCCGTGGTGGTCGGCCCAGGCCACGGCGGCCAGGCCAAAGACCAAGGCTATGGCCAAGGTCAGGGCGTGAAGCTTGCGGGGCGACACGGCCTAAAGCTCTTTCAGGGCGTCGGCCACGGCCGAAAGCGTCTGATCGATGGCCGCCGCGTCGTGGGCCAGCGAGACGAACGTGGCCTCGAACTGGCTGGGCGCGAAATAGATGCCCCGGGCCAGCATCAGGCGATAGTAGCGGGAGAAAAGCTCCGTGTCGCTCTGCTTGGCCTGCTCGTAGTTGGTCACCGGGCCGGGCTGGAAGAAAAAGCACATCATCGAGCCCACGCGTTGGCCAAAGCAGGCCAGGCCCTTGGCGGCGAACAGGCCCTCCAGGCCGTTGTAGAGCATGGCCCCCAGCTCTTCCAGGCGCGGGTAGACCGCCTTGCCGGCCAAAAACTCCAGCGTGGCCAGGCCGGCGGCGGTGGCCAAGGGGTTGCCCGAAAGCGTGCCGGCCTGATACACCGGGCCCTCGGGGGCGATGTGGGCCATGATCTGGGCCTTGCCGCCGTAGGCGCCCATGGGCAGCCCCCCGCCGATGATCTTGCCCAGGGTGGTCAGATCGGGCATGACGCCGAAAAGCTCCTGGGCCCCGCCGGGCCCGACACGGAAGCCGGTGATCACCTCGTCGAAGATCAAAAGCGCGCCGTGGGCGTCGCAAAGTCGGCGCAGCCCGGCCAAAAAGCCCTCGACCGGCAGCACCACGCCCATGTTGCCGGCCACGGGCTCGACGATCACCGCGGCGATCTCGGCCCCGCGCGCGGCGAAGAGCGCTTCGGCCGCGGCCAGGTCGTTGTAGGGCAGGCTCAGCGTCAACCCGGCCACCGCCGCCGGCACGCCAGGGCAGGCCGGCAGGCCAAGGGTGGCCAGGCCCGAGCCGGCCGAGACCAACAGGCCGTCGCCGTGGCCGTGATAACAGCCGTCAAACTTGACGATGAGCTCGCGGCCGGTGAAGCCCCGGGCCAGGCGCAGGGCGCTCATGGTGGCCTCGGTGCCGCTGCTGACCAGCCGGACCATCTCCAGCGAGGGCACCCAGCGGCACAATTCCTCGGCCAGGATCACCTCGGCCTCGGTGGGCGCGCCGTAGCTGGTCCCCTTTTCGGCCGCCGCCTTGATCGCCTCGATCACGTCGGGTTGGGCGTGGCCCAGGATCATCGGCCCCCACGAACCGACATAATCGATGTAGCGGTTGCCGTCGGCGTCTTTGATATAACAGCCCTGGGCCCGACGGATGAAAGGAGGGTTGAGTCCCACCGACTTCATGGCCCGCACCGGGCTGTTGACGCCGCCGGGGATCACCCTTTGCGCCCGCTCCCACAAGGCCTGCGATCGATTAGTGGGCATGGATCTCTCCCTCCTCGGTGAAGTAGCGCATGGAAGTTTTTTTCAGCTCCTCCACGGAAAAGAGCAGGTCGTGCGCCGGATGGCCGACCATCTGGGCCATTTGGTCGATGATGCTGCGGCACTCCTGTTCGTCGCGGCCGTGGACCATGGTAAAGAGATTATAGTCGAAACCGGGGCAGGGGCGGCGGTGATAGGCATGGCTGACGTTGCGCACCGTGGCCAAGACGCGGCCCATCTCCGAGGCTTGATCGGCGGGCGCGCGCCAGGCCACCATCACGTTGCAGGCAAAACCCGAACGCTGGTGGCGCAGCGTCGCCCCGAAACGACGCATGATCTTTGCGTCGGCCAGGCGGCGCACGCGGCGCACGACCTCGGCCTCGTCCAGGCCCAGCTCGGCGGCCATGGCGGCGAAGGGCCGGGGCTCCAGGGGCAGGTCGCCTTGCAGGCGCGCGATGAGTTTCTTGTCGATGTCGTCTAGGCTCATGGGGCAAACCGTGGTCAAATCGTTAATGTAATATAAGTGCGGCCGCTGTGTCGGGTTGTCAAGCAACGCGTGGATGCGCTCATATTTAGCCCATCGCGCCGCAGGATGCAATCTTGACCGCCACCGTTGGCCGACGTATACAAGCTTAATGTATCATCGGCCAGGCCCAAAGCAAGGATAACCCATGATCACCGCCTCCCCCATCTTCAGGCCCCAGGGCCGGCCCATGCGCGTGGCCGCCTTCATGAGCGGCTCGGGCAGCAACATCCGCCGCCTGCTGGAGCAAAAAAGCCCTCACTACGAAGTGTGTTTCATCTTCAGCGATCGGGCCGACGGCCAGTGTCAGGGCCAGAACATCGCCCTGGAGTATGGCCTGCCCTATTTTGCCCATGATATCCGGCGCTTTTACGCCCTGCGCGGCCAGAGCCGCACCGTGGCCACGGCCCGGGGCCTGGCGCTGCGCCGCCAGTTCGACGCCGTGGCCGCCAGGCTGCTGGCCGCCTTTGCCATCGACGTCATCGCCCTGGGCGGCTACATGAGCTTTCTGACGCTGGATGGGGCGGTCAACGTGCATCCGGCCGATCTGTCCATTGTCGGGCCGGAGGGCCGGCGGCGCTTTGTCGGCGACGACGCCGTGTTCGAGGCCATCGCCGCCGGGCAAAGCGAGCTGCGCGCCTCGACCCTCTGGACCGACGCCGGCGTGGATTCCGGCCCGTTGCTGATGGTCTCGGAGCCCCTGGCCGTGGAGCTGCCCGCGCCGCTGGCGCGGCTCAAGGCCCGGCCCGAGCTGCTGCGCGCCGTGGCCGACCAGCATCAAGAGCGGCTCAAGGCCGTGGGCGACTGGGTAGTCTTTCCGCGGACCATCGAGTTGATCGCCCAGGGTCGCCTTGGCCTGGGGCCCGGCGGCGTGGCCACCCTGGACGGCCGGCTCATGCCCCAGGGCGTGCGCCTGGCGGACATCGCGTGAGCGCGCCCACCCCGGCCCAGTTGGCCCAGGCCGACCGCCGCCACATGGCCCTGTGCCTGCGCCTGGCCCGGCGGGCCGCCCGCCTGGGCGAGACGCCCATCGGCGCGGTGCTGGTCGACGCCGCCGGCCGGGTGCTGGCCGCCCACGGCAACCGCGCCATCAGCCACACCGACCCCACCGCCCACGCCGAGATGCTCGTTTTGCGCCAGGCCGCCGCGGCCATGGGCAACTATCGCCTGGTGGGCTCGACGCTCTACGTCAGCCTGGAGCCCTGCCCCATGTGCGCCGGGGCCATCGTCTGGGCGCGGGTGCGGCGGGTGGTCTACGGCGCGGCCGACCCCAAGGCCGGGGCCCTGGGCTCGGCCCTGGACCTGAGCCGTCAGCCGGGCCTAAACCATCGGCCCATCGTCGAGGGCGGGCTGTTGGCCGAGGAGTCGGCCGCGCTGCTGCGCGAGTTTTTCCAGAGCCGCCGCGGCAAGGCCAAGGCGAGTCCGCTGCACGGTGAAACATAACAAATGTTGTAAAAACAGATAATAACCTGTGAAACATGAATTATACCGTGCAGCAGCCGAAGCGCGCCATGGACGAGGACTCTCAAGGCATGAACAAAAGCGACTCGCGCGCCCACCCGCGCGCGAGCCGCCCGATTATCCAGCCAATGGCGCGCCGTTAGCCCTTGCGCTTGGCTTCTTCCTCGGCGCGCAGCACCTTGCGCAGGAGCTTGCCCACCGCCGACTTGGGCAGTTCGGCGCGGAACTCCACCATCTTGGGCCGCTTGTAGGGGGCCAGCTTTTCCTTGCAGAAGTCGAGGATCTCCTGCTCGGTGAGGGTCTCGCCGGGCTTGACGACGATGTATGCCTTGACCGTCTCGCCGCGATAATCATCGGGGATGCCCACGCTGACGGCGTCGGCCACCTTGGGATGCTCGAAGAGCACCTCGTCGATCTCGCGGGGATAGATGTTGTAGCCGCCAGCGATGATCATGTCCTTGGTGCGGTCGACGATGAAGATGTAGCCCTCTTCGTCCTGCACGGCCACGTCGCCGGTGTAGAGCCAGCCGTCCTTGAGCTGACCGGCGGTCTCGCTGGGATTGTTCCAATAGCCCTGCATGACCTGGGGTCCGCGCACGACCAGTTCGCCCTTTTCGCCCACGCCCACGGGGGTTTTGCCGTCATTGGGGTCGAGGAGCATGACATCGGTGTTGGGGAAGGGGATGCCGATGCTGCCCGGCTTTTTCTTGCCCATGGAGGGGTTGCTGATGCCGATGGAGGTGGTCTCGCTCATGCCCCAGCCCTCGCTCATGTTGATGCCCAGGTCGATGCCGCGCTGGATGAGGTTGACGGCGATGGGCGCGCCGCCGCTGTTGAGGCAGGTGAAGCGGCGGTCCAGCTCCAGGCTGGCGGCCTGGGGATGGCTGAGCACGGCGTTGATCATGGTGGGCACGGCCGGCCAGAACATGGGCAGGTCCATCAGGCCGATGATGCCCAGGATCTCGTTGACGTCGAAGCGCGGCACGACGATCTGGGTCGCGCAGGTCAGCACCGAGGCGTTCAGGGCCACGATGTCGCCGTAGACGTGGAAAAACGGCAAGATGGAAAGCGTGTAGCGCTGGCTGGGCGGGATCATGCGGAAGGTGGGCTCGACCCAGGCGGCGATCATGAAGCTGGCGGCAACCAGGTTGCCGTGACTGAGCACCGCGCCCTTGGGGATGCCGGTGGTGCCGCCGGTGAACTGGATCAGGGCCGGGTCGCTCTTGTCGATGGGCACGCCCAGGGGCCGCAGTTCCTGGCAGGATTCGAGCACCTGGGAAAAATGCAGCCAGTTCGGCTCCAGGCCCATCTCGGCCGGCGTGCTCTGGGGCATGCCGTTGATGAAGTCGGTGACCTTGGTGATGATCACCCGCTCGATGTCGCAGGTCTTGCAGACTTCCTTGATGTAGGGGACGACCATGTCGAAGCTGATCAGGGTGCTGACGCCGGTGTTGGTGCAGAGGGCCTTCAGTTCGTCGGGGGTGTACATGGGGTTGAGGTTGACGACGATGGCCCCGTTGTGCAGCACGGCGTAGTAGGCGATGATGTATTGGGGCGAGTTGGGCAGGTGCAGGCCGATGCGGTCGCCCTTTTTGACGCCCAGTTTTTTGAGGGCGTTGGCCAGGCGCATGACCAGGCGGCGCAGCTCGTAATATTTGATTTCCGTGCCGAAAAACGTCGTGGCGACTTTTTGCGGATTGCTGTAGACGGCGATGGACAGGATGTCCTGGGCGGCGATATCGGGGAAATTGATGTGATGGGGCACGCCCGGATCATAATTCCGATGCCAGAATTTCTCTTCCATTTCTAGAACCCTCTCTTGCCCGAATGTTGAAGGACGACGGCCGGAGGCGCTTGCTCCCGTGGCGGTGTTACGGCCCGGCCCTGGCCGGCGCGGCGTGGCGGCGGGGGCGCGTGACGAACGGCCGATGCGGCGGGGAAAGGCGCCGGCGGCCGGTTGGCCGAGCGCCCGATCATGCGAGGAGGCAATAAACGATTGCGACAGGACATTTCAAAATCACGTCGGTTTTTCGTCGTCACGTTATTGTGATCGGGGCCATAATATATAGTCGCATTTTATTTCGCAAGATAATTTACCTGGGCTATAAATTGCCGGCCAATAATGGTGCAAGGGTACGATCTTCCGGGCGGCGGGTGGGGGGCTTTATTTTTGGCCGCGCGCCAAAAAAACGGCTAAAAAAACACGCCGCCCGGTCGGCGAGGACCAGGGCGGCGCGCTCACGGCCGCCGGATGGGCGGGCTTGGATCAGTTTTCGGTCAGGATGGTCTCGTCGTACTGCACTTCCAGGTAAAGCTTGTGCTTGGCCTCTTCGTGGGCCAGGGAGAGAAAGGCGTCCTTGAGGCGCTGATCGTCGGTGGCGGCGGCCAGGTCGGCGTATAGCTTGAAGGCGGCCTTTTCGCGCTTCATGGCCACGTTGAGGGCCTCGGCGTAGGTCATTTTGCCGCCGTCGACCACATCGACGTCGGCCAGATAGTCGGCCAGCCGCAGATCGGCCACCTTGTCGGCGGCCGCGCGCAGTTGTCCGCCGGCGCGGACTTCCTCCAGCTTGGTCTTGTGGCGCAGCTCCTGGTCGGCGAAATCGCGGAACAACTCGCGCATCCAGGGTTTTTCCATGCCGGCGGCCAGGCCGGTATAGAAGCGCACGGCCTGATCTTCTTTTTCGATGGCGAAATCCAGTATTTGATCAACCGAAGCGAAATTGGTCATTACGCTCTCCTTCACGGGCGTGGCCAAAGATCGCGGCGAGCCGCATGGGTAAAGTCTAACACAGGCGCGCCGGTTTTAGAGAGGCCATGCGTTCAGCGGGCGTCGGAAAGCATCTTGGCGAACTGCACGTCGGCCCCCAGCACGCCGATCATGCGGCCGTCGGGGCCGCGTAGCGGCGCGGCCACGGTGAAGCAGAAGTCGTCGGTGGCCGCCGAGCGGTAGATGTCGGAGACGTAGGCCCGCCCGCTTTCGGCCACGCCCTTGAACCAGGGCCGGCTCGACCAGTCCCGGCCGTGGCCGCTGGAGCCGTAGGCGGCGCTGAAGCCGCTGGGGGCGATGTTGTCGGTGACCTGGCGGCCGCGGGCGTCGGTGATGTAGAGCAGCTCGAAGACCTCGCCACGGCCGATGCTGGCGCGCATGGCCGCCTCCTGCCGCCGGCGGTCCATGGAGGCGATATCGGGATTGGCGGCGATGGCCTCGACCATGCGCGCGGCCTGGTGGTGGGCCTCCAGGCGGAACTGGCCCAAGGTGGTCAGCAGGCCGTCGGCGCGCTCGCGGGCCATCTGGCCCAGTTGATTGACGCTGGCCACGGCCTCGGCCTGCTGCTGGGCGGCGGCGGCCACCTGCTCGATGTCGCGGGAGATGGCGTTCACTTCGGCGTCCTGGTCCTGGCCGGCCTTGGCGATGGCGCTGAGCAGACCGTGCAGGCCGGCGCTCGCGCCCTGGCCGGGCCCGAACTCCGCGCCATCGCCCACGGCCTGGGCCAGTTGATCGACGCCCACGCCGATGGCCGAGAGCAGCTCCTCGACCTTGAGGGCGGCGCTCATGGTCTGATCGGCCAGGGCCTGCACCTCCGCGGCCACCACGGCGAACCCCGCCCCGTGCTCGCCGGCGCGGGCCGCCTCCACGGCGGCGTTGATGGCCAACAGCCGCGTCTGGCTGGCCACCTTGCGGATCATGCCCATGGTCTGGCCGATGCTGCGCGAGTGCTGCTGCATCTGGGATGTGGTATGGGCCACCTGGGCCGAGCAGGCCACGGCCTGTTCGGTGCTGGCGGCGATCTGGCGCACGCTTTGGGCCATGGCCCGGCCGGCGGCGGCGATATCGCGCGAGCGGTTGGCCTGATGGCGGGCGGCTTGCTCCAACTCGCTGGCCAGGCGGGCCAACTGAGGCGCGCCCTGGGAGAGGGCCACCGATTCGGCGGCCAGCGATTGCACCGTGGCCCGCAAACGGGCCTGCATGGCGTTGAACAACCGGGCCGCCAGCCTCAGCGGCCCACGGCGGGGTGGCGGGGCGGCCTCGGCCAGATCCCAGCGATTTTCGGCCACGCGGCGCATGGCCTCCAGCGCCTGGCGGCGCAGGCTGTTGTCGAATAGGGCAGGCATCGGCGAAAAAACTCCATTTTGTATACCGTGGCTGGTTATCATAACAGGCAAGCAATGACAATGCCAAGCAGTGACGCGGCAACGGCAAATTGCGACAAGCGCTTTCATTTCGGCTTGATAGCGCCAGTCAAACCAAAATGTCGGCCGTCGATCCCACCGCGATGTGCGATAACTTGGGCGCAATCGTACTGGATGGTAGGTTTGCTGGCGGCCGTTGGCGCGGCGATTCTTTTTGGCCGGCGGTCTGGACAATCCCGGCGGCCTGGGATAATCTTTTGCGAAAAATGTCCAAGTCAAAGGTGGGCTTTTTGCCGTGACGGCGAAAAGCCCGAGCTATCACGGCCCCCACCGGCCCCATGCCTGACCGCCCCGGCCCCGTGGCCCGGGGTTGTGTTGTTTTCTCGACATACAAATCTGGAGATGAGCCCATGAGCGGCGCCGAGACTTCCATCTGGGTGACCGAGGTGATCACCGACTGGGATGTGTATCACCATGGCGTAAGCGAAGTGATCGCCCACGAAAAGACCAAGTACCAAGAGATGTACGTGGTTCACAGCCCCTCGTTCGGTCGGGCCTTGGTTTTGGACGGCAAGTGGCAGAGTTCGCAGGCCGACGAGTTTTTGTATCACGAGCCGCTGGTGCAGCCGGCAATGATCGCCCACGGCGCGCCCAAGAAGGTGCTGATCCTGGGCGGCGGCGAGGGCGCGACGATCCGCGAGACCCTGCGTTGGAAGAGCGTCGAGCGGGTGGTGATGGTCGACATCGACCAGCCGGTGGTGGAGGCCTGCCGGGAACACATGGAGGTCATGCACCAGGGCGCGTGGGATGATCCCCGCCTGGAGCTGGTCTTCGACGACGCCTGGAAATATCTGGAAGACACCCGCGAGGCCTGGGACGTGATCATCAGCGACCTGACCGATCCCCTGGAGGAAGGGCCTTCGTTCAAGCTCTTCACCCGCGAGTTTTATGAGATGGCTCGCCAGACCCTGGCCCCCGGCGGCAAGATGGTCATCCAGGCCGGGCCGGTTTCGCCGGTGGAACTGGCCCCGCACGCCCGCATGGTCAAGACCCTGGCCGCGGTTTTTACCCACACGCGCTCGTATTGTTCGCACACGCCCAGCTATGGCCGGCCGTGGGGCTTCGTGCTGTGCTCGCAAGAGCCCCTGGACACGCGGCCCGAGCCCCAGGCCGTGGACGAGCTTTTGGGCCGCATGCTGCAAAGCGAACTGAAGCTCATCGACGGCCAGACGCTTTTGGGCATGCTGCAAACGCCCAAGCACATCCGCCAGGCCGTGGAGCGGACCGATGTGATCTACACCCTGGCCGCCCCCCCGCGCTTTGGCCAGGAGGGCCGCTAGCGGCTTTTGAGGTTGCTGACGTCGCCCAGCGGCAGGCCCAGGTCCAGCGCGCGCAGCGCCCGCCTGATCAGCCTGCCCTGGGCGTTTCGGGGTAGTCTGGGCAGAAACTCCAGCCCGGCCACCGGCCCATCGGGGCTGATGGCCAGCGCAAGCATCTCCAGCAGGGACGCGCGCAGTTCGTCGTCGGGCTCTTGCCCCGGCGCGGCCACCACGAAGGCCTTCAGCGCCGGCTGGCCGTCGGGCAGGGCGCTGGCCACGGCCACGGCCTCGGCCACGCGGGGGTCGGCGGTCAGGGCTTGCTCGACCTCGAAGGGCCCGACCATGCGGCCCACGCCGCGGATCAGGTCGTCCTGACGGCCCTGCAGATAGATATAGCCGTCCTCGTCGTAGGCGGCCATGTCGCCGGTTTGCAGCCAGCGGCCGGCCCGGAAGCGCCGGAGGTAGGCCTCGTCGTCGTCGATGAAGCCGCGGGCCATGGCCGGCCAGGGCGCTTGCAGCGACAGGTCGCCGATGGTCAGCAGATGGGCCGGCCGGCCCTCGCCGTCGAGCACCTTGACATCCAGGCCGGGCATGGGCCGGCCGCTGGAGCCCAGCTTCAGGTCCATCGAGGGGAAGTTGGCCACGGCGATCATGCCGGTCTCCACCGTCCACCAGTTTTGGTGGGGCGGCCGGCCGAAGTTGTTGCGCGTCCAGAAAAAATCTTCCATCTCCAGGCGGTTGCCCACCGTGGCCAGATGCTCCAGGGCGGCGAACTGGCCCACTTCGCCTGGCCGATCGCCGGCGGCGCGCAGTCGGCGCAAAAACGGCGGCATGGTGTACCACACGCTCACCTTGTGGTGCCGCAGGGCCCCTCGCCAGCGTTCGGCCGAAAAGGGCCCGGTCAACAGCAGGCTGGCCGCCCCGCAGAGCCAGGCCCCCCACACGCCGTAGACGCTGAAGACCGTGCCCGAGGTGTGGCCGTCGACCAAAAGCAGCGAATCGGGCCGCAGATTGAGGGCCCAGCGGGCGCTGATCAGATAGCCCACCATCGACTCCACCGCGCCCCAGACCAGCCTGGGCGGGCCTTCGGGGTTTTCGGCGTGGACGATCTGCAGCATGTGATCGCGCTCGACCCAGGCCGGCTCCAGGTGGTCGGACATCTGGGGCAAAAGCTCCAGGGCGGCGTGTTCGCGGGCCAGGCGGCCCGGGGCCAGGCCGCGCAGGTAGACCATGGCGCAGCCCTCGGGCGCCAGCTCCCAGGGGAAATCGCCCACCCCGGCGGTGGTGACGACCACGTCGGGCCGCAGGCGCTGGATCAGGCTGCCGTAAACGGCCGTCGACAGCCCCGGCCGCAGGTGGCAATAAGCCGCGCCCAGGCGGGCGGCGGCCAACTGCACCCAGATCACATCGGGCCCCGGCGGCAGCAGGGTCAGCACCCGGCCGCCCAGGCCCAGGCCGACCTGGGCCAGCAAGTTGGCCCAGCGGCAACTGATGGCCCGCGCGTCCTCGAAGGAATAGGTGCGCACCATGATGCTGTCGTCCCAGACCAGGGCCCGCCGCCGGGCGTCGCGGGCGCAGACCGTCCAGCGGTCGACGGCCTCGTGGGCGATGTTCATGCGCCGGCCGCCGGCCCAGGTGAACAGGGCCTCGGCCTGATCCCAGGAAAAGCTCTCCCGCGCCTTTTGGTAGTCGTAAAGGTTGGAGGTTACGTCGCCGGCCTTTATCTTGGAGACCATCGCCGATCCTCGCCGTCAATCCAGCCACAGGCCGAAGCCGGCGTGGACCCGGCCGGCCCTGGCCAGCAGTTCGTCGGCTTTTTGGCTCTGGGCGCTCCAGACTGCTTGGCCGTGGCGTTGGTCTTGCAGGGCGGCCAAGACCTCGGCCACGCAGGCCGTGAGGGTGTCGGGGTCGTAGCCGCCCTCCAGGGCCAGCAGCAGGGGGATGTCGTTGTTGCGCGGGCCCAGGGTGGCCACCAATTGGGCCAGGCCGGCGTAGGAGGCCTCGGTTTGCAGCGTGGCTCCGATGGGATCGCGGAAATGGGCGTCGAAACCGCAGGCGACCATGATCATTTCGGGAGAAAAGCGCTCCACCAGTTGCTCCAGCACCACCCGGTAAAGGGTCATGGCGTCGTTGTCGCCCCATTTTGGCGGCAGGGGCAGATTGATGGTGTGCCCCGCGCCAGGCCCCACGCCCACCTCGCCCAGCTTGCCGGTGAAAGGATAGGCGTTTGGCAGATGAGTGGAAAGATAAACCACTCTGTCGTCTGCGTAAAATAGATTCTGCAACGCGTTGCCGTGGTGGATGTCCCAGTCGACGATCAGGACGCGTCGCAGGCCGCGCCGCAGGGCGTGGCGGGCGGCCAGGCCCAGGTTGTTGAAGATGCAAAACCC
Organism: Desulfarculus baarsii DSM 2075; assembly: GCF_000143965.1. Taxonomy (GTDB): domain Bacteria; phylum Desulfobacterota; class Desulfarculia; order Desulfarculales; family Desulfarculaceae; genus Desulfarculus; species Desulfarculus baarsii. The sequence goes on from NC_014365.1 coordinate 666,971, forward strand.
GCCGGCCCGGTCGGCCAGGGCGTGGTGGCCCGGCGGCCGGCAGAGCACCAGGCAGGCCTGACATCGACCGGCCAGCAGGTCGTCGACGCCCAGCACGCAGCCGCCGGCGGCCAGCCAGGCGGCCAGGCAACTGTCACGGCTGGCGATGGTGTCGGGAGCCAGGTGGGTCAGGCGTTGGCGGGCGGTGGCCAGGATGATGCGCACGTAGGCCGGCGTGTGCACGCGCTCCAGATCCTCCAGGGTGATGGGCCGGGCCTGTTTTTCGATGAAGCCGCCGGGGTGGTCCCAGTCGAGCATGCGATAAACCGCGCTAAGGCGGGCCGGGCTCTCGGGATGGCTCAGGCCGGTCTTGTGGCGCAGATAGCGGTCGTCGCGGACAATTTGCACCTGGAGCATGGATTCATCCAGCGTTTTATGGCACATGCAACCATCATGGATGGTGACACAGGCCCGGCCCCGCGCGCAAGCGCCGATGTGAAATATTGCCTGCGGCCCCGCGCCTTGACAGCGGTCTCTCATGGGTATAATTTGCCAGACTGGCCAACCAGTGTGAACGATTGTGAGCTTGATCCGTGAACCCAACGGCCCCGGAGCAAAAACACCCCCCCACGCGGCCCGTCAACCGCCTCGTCGGCCTGCTGCGCCGCCAGACCGTGCGGCGCATTCTCGTCTCGGTGCTCATCGGCGTGGTGGCCGGCCTAGGGGCCATGGCCTTTTTCCTGTGCCTGGAGTGGGCCTGCTGGTTCGTGTTGGGCTATCTGGCCGGGGCCCAGATCCCCGGGCCCGATGGCGAACGCGTGGTGCACATGGCCGTGACCACGCCCTATCGGCCGTGGCTCTTGGCGCTTTTGCCGGTGCTGGGCGGCCTGGCTTCGGGGCTTCTGGTCAACGCCCTGGCCCCCGAGGCCGAAGGCGAGGGCACCGACGCCATGATCGACGCCTTCCATAACAAAGGCGGCACCATCCGCGGGCGGGTGCCCTTCATCAAGTCGGCGGCCTCGATCATCACCCTGGCCAGCGGCGGCTCGGTGGGCCGCGAAGGGCCCATCGCCCAGATCGGCGCCGGTTTCGGTTCGTGGCTGGCCCAGGCGCTGAAAATTCCCGCCCACGAGCGACGCATCTACATGCTGGCCGGCTGCGCGGCCGGCCTGGGTTCGATCTTCCGCGCGCCGCTGGGCTCGGCCATCACCAGCATCGAGGTGCTCTACAGCGAGGATTTCGAGTCGGAGGCGATCATCCCCTGCGTCATCGCCTCGGTGATCGCCTATTGCATGTTCACGTTTTTCTTTGGTTTCGCGCCGGTGTTCGGCTCGCCGCACTTTGTCTTTCACGACCCCCGCGAGCTGTTGGCCTACGCCGTTCTGGGCCTGATCTGCGCGCCCATCGGCATGGGCTACGTGTCCATGTTCAACCGCTCGCGTGAGTTCTTCCGGGGCCTGACCAACGTGCCCCGGCAATATCGGCCCATGCTGGGCGGGGTGGGCGTGGGCCTGGTGGCCCTGGCCGTGCCCGAGGCCATCGGCGGCGGCTACGGCTACATGCAGTTGGCCATCTACGGCCAACTGGGCCTGGGCCTGATGTGCCTGGCCGCGGGGTTCAAGATGGTCACCACCAGCCTGACCATCGGCAGCGGCAGCTCGGGCGGCGTGTTCGGACCGACGCTATTCATCGGCGGGATGATCGGCGGGGTGGTGGGCCAGGTGGGCCACATGCTTTTCCCCGAGATCGTCCAGCAGCCGGGGGCCTACGTGCTGGTGGGCATGGCCGCCTTTTTCGCCAGCGCGGCCAAGGCGCCGGTGGGCTCGTTGATAATGGTCTCGGAGATGGCCGCCAGCTATCAGTTGCTGCCGCCGCTGATGATCGTCTCGATGATCGCCATCTTGTTCAACCGCGGTTCGAGCATTTACACCAAGCAGCTTTTGAACAAATTCCAGAGCCCGGCCCACGAGGCCGACCTGACCGTCAACGTCCTCGAGACCCTCACCGTGGCCGACGTCTTCGCGGCCGACCGGCCGGTGATCGGCCTGCGGCCCGACGAGAATTTCGCCCAACTGCGCCGGCATATCGCCGACAGTCACCAATCGTTGTTTCCCGTGCTGGACCAGGCCGGCGCGCTGATCGGCGTGTTGCCGGTGGCGGCCATCCGCAAGGTGCTTTTCGAGGATTCGCTGGCCCATCTGGTGGTGGTGGGCGAGTTGGCCGAACCGCCGACGGCCCTGGCCCTGGGCGACGATCTATACTCCGCCCTGCTCAAATTCCTTGATTCGGGCCACGGCCAACTGCCCGTGACGGCCGACGGCCGGCTTTTGGGCCTGCTGGACCACGCCGACGTCATCGCCGCCTATCATCAGGAGGTCAGCCGCCGCCGGCGCGCGGCCGCCTAGCGTTTGCCCTGGCTTTTCTCCAGGGCCTCGGCGATGTCTTCCTCCTCGATGGCCTGATCCATGAAGCCGTTTTGCCGCAGCACCTGGGCCATGGCCCGGCGGATTTCGCCGTCGCGCGGGGCCAACTTGACCGCCACCCTGGCCTCGCCCACGGCCTCGATCTTTTCGCCCAGGGCCGTGCGCAGGCGGGCGATCTCCATGTGCACCTCCGGGCTGGTGTCGTTGCGCTCCTTGGCGGCCATGAGGTGCCTTTCGGCGGCGGCCAGGTCGCCTTCCTCGCGGGCCAGCAGGCCGTGGGCGTAAAAGGCGCGCCAGTCCTTGGGGAAGTCGCGGGCCAGGTTTTGGCAGAGCTGGTGGGCGGCCGGGAAATTGCCCAACTCGACCAAGACCCTGATCTGCACCACCATGTTGGCGGCCATGGTCGTGGCGTCGCCCAGCGAGCCCAGCACCCGCACCAGGCGCCGATGATAGTCGGCCTGCTTGCCCTCGCTGAGGATCTCGTGGACGTCGGTGAGCAGGCGGTGGACATCCAGGTTGAGCGGGTCCAGGGCCATGGCCTTGTGCAAGGCGGCCAGGGCCTCCTTGGGCTTGCGGTCCTCGAGCATCAGGCTGGCCCGCAGCAGGTGTATGCGCGGATGATCGGCGCCCTGGGCCACGCAGCTCTCGACCAGCTCCACGGCCAGGCGCAGATAGCCGGCGGTGAGGAACTGGCGCACGGCGTTGACCAGGCAGCCGGGGTCGGTGGGGTTGTCCTTGAGGGCCTGGAGGGCCTCGCCCAGCGAGCCGATGCGCGCGGCCTCGGCGTGATTGCCCGAGGCGCGCAGGCTAGCGGTCAGCAGATCGTAGAGCTCCGGGTCAAGCGGGTCTTGACGCAGGGCCCGGCGCAGGGCCACCACGGCCTTGCGGTGGTTGTTGTTGCGGCGGTGGGCCCGGGCGGCCAGGCGCAGCACTTTCTGATCCTCGGGGGCCAGGCGCAGGGCCAGGTCGGCGTGGTGGGCCGCCCAGTCGAACATCTCCTTATCCATGAGCGCCTCGGCCACCTCCAGGCGGGCGCGCAGGTCTTCGGGATGGGTGGCCAGGTGGGTCAGCCCCTGGCCGATGGCCTTTTCGCGGGCGGCCTCCAGGCGCAGGCTCATGGCCTGGTAGACCGCGGCCATGCCCAGGTAGCCCTCGGGCTGTTGGGGCCAGCCCTTGACCATGGCCCGGAAGGCGTCCATGGCCTCGTTGGCCCGGCCGGTGCGCAGCAGGCGTTGGCCCTCGTGAGCCAGGGCCTTGAACTTGGAGCCGGTCAGGATCGTCCAAAGCCACAGCATCAGGCTCATCGGGGCGTTGCCGGTCGGGCCGGCGACGCCTGGGCAGTGGCGCGGCCGGCCTTTTTCACGGTTGGGTCAGCCGCTTGGCCATGGCCTGATAGCAATCGCCGATCAACCGCCGGCTGAGGGCCTCCATGGCCTGACTGGCGGCCCTGGCCATTTCCTTGGGCGAGTCGCCGGCCATGGGCTGGGCCACGGCGTAGCGCTTCTGGAAGACCACGCGCAGGGGCAGGCGGGAGTGCTCGATGTCGGTGAGGGTGGCCAAGAGGGCGATTTCGAGCTGGCCGCCGCCGGCCCGGTCGGCCAGGAGATCCTCGACGCCGATGTCGAGGAAGAAGCGGGCGTTGGCGTCGTCCTGGCTGTCGAAGACGGCCTCGAACAGGCCGCTGGCCTGGAAGTCGCGCAGCAAAAAGTCGCCGACCATTTCGGCCGGCGTGACGCGCCAGCGGTTGTAGTTGTAGCTCTGGCGCTGATAGGGCCCCGAGCGAAAGATCATGGCCGTGTCGATGTAACCGGCGGCGGCGGTGGGGTCGTTGATGGCCAGGCCGGCCTTGAGCGGCGGCCAGGCCGGCGGGCGCGGCGCGGCGTACTCGAACATGTATTGATGCTCGGTGATCATGGGCTTGCTCAGGCAGCCCGGCGCGCCCAGGGCCAGGGCCAGCAGGGCGGCGGCGGCGATCAGGCGTTTGGTTTGGAACATATGTCTTTCTCCCCCGTGGCCGTCATTGCTCGGGTGGTTCGCTGAAGATCAGGTAGGAGGGGTTCATCTCCAGGCGGCGCAGCAGGTTGTCCAAGCGGCCGGAGCTGCTGCGCAGGTTGACCATGGTGCGCCTGGTCAGTTGGGCGATGGCCACGGTCTGATCCTTGAGCACGGCGGCCAACTCGCGCACCTGGCCGGCGGTTTCCTTCAGGCGCAGATCCTTGAGCGCCTGGCGCGCTTCGCCCATCAGCGCGTCGAAGGACTGGGCCCCGGTGTTGAAGCTCTTGACGGCCTTGCGCAACTCGCCGCCCTTGACCTCGCTGAGCACCAGGGCGGTGATGCTTTCCAGGTTGGCCGCGGTGGCCTGCATGTTGTCGACGGTCTTTTTCAGGGCGCCGTCCTGCACCAGGTCGCGCACGCCCTTGATGGTCTGATTGATGTCGTTGCCCAGGGCCTCGAAATCGATGCGGCTGATCTGGTTGGTGATGCGGTCGATGACGCCCAGCAGCCGGTGCATCTCCGAGGGCTTGGAAGGGATGATGGGGTGCTCGGCGGCGAAGTTGATCACCGGTGATTCGGCTTTGTCGCCGGGGCGCTGGCGGTCCAGTTCGACGAACATGATGCCGGTGATGCCGATGGTCTGAAGCTGGGCCACCATGTCGTGGGACAGGTCGCCATCGAAGCCGATCTCCATGACCACCTCGATCAGGCGGAAGTCGGGGGCCACCCGCACGTCGGTGACCCGGCCCACCTCCACGCCGCGGTACTTGACCCTGGAGTCGATCTGCAGGCCCTGCACCGATTCGTCGAAGAAGGTCACGTAGGTGGTGGCGCCCTTCATGTATTTGGCGGCGCCCATCCACACCAGAATGACCACGGCCAGGGTGATGCCGCTGAGCACGAACAGGCCCAGCCGCACGTTGGAACTCTTGCTGCTCATTTGGTCCTTGCTCCCTCGACGCCGCCGGGATTGCGGCCGAAGAAGTTGCGCACCAGCGGATCGGGCGAATTGTCCCTGAGCCAGCGCGGATCGCCCTGGGCGATGAGGCCCTTTTTGGATTTGTCGAGCATGATCACCCGGTGGGCGATGGCGAATATGGAGGCCAGCTCGTGGCTGACGATGATCATTGTCGTGCCCAGGGCCTTGTTCAGGTCCAGGATCAGCGCGTCCAGTTCGGCGCTGGTGATCGGGTCCAGGCCGGCCGACGGCTCGTCGAAAAACAGGGCCAGCGGGTCCAGGGCCATGGCCCGGGCCAGGCCGGCGCGCTTTTTCATGCCGCCGGAGATCTCGGCGGGCAGATGGTTCTGAAAGCCGGCCAGGCCCACCAGCGAGAGCTTCATCTGGGCCACCTGGAGCATCTCGCGGTCCGAGAGGCTGGTGTGATCCTCCAGGGGCAGGCAGATGTTTTCGGCCAGGTTCATCGAGCCCAAAAGCGCCCCGGACTGGAAGAGCATGCCGAAGCTGCGGCGCAGGGCGCGCGTCTGGCGGCTGGAGGCGTTGTGCACGTCGACGCCGGAGAACTCCACGCGGCCGGCGTTGGGCTGGTGCAGGCCGATGATGTGGCGCAGCAACGTCGTCTTGCCGCAGCCGCTGCCGCCGACGATGACCAGAATCTCGCCGCGCATCACGTCGAAGCTGACGTCGCGCAGCACCTCCAGCTCGCCGAAACGCACCGATAGCCCGCGCACCTTGATGATCGGCTCGCCGGGCTCCGGTGGGGTTATGGCCGCAAGGCTGTTCACCAGCGCCGCCTCCGCGTCACAGGAAATAGTATTGGATTATGGCGAACACCGAGTCGGTGACGATAATCAAAAACAACGCCGCCACCACCGCGCTGGTGGTGGCCTTGCCCACGCCGGCCGCCCCGCCCTCGACGGTGAAGCCCTTCTGGCAGCCGATGACGGCGATCAACAGCCCGAACACCGCGGCCTTGAACATGCTGGTCATCAGGTCGCCGGCGTCGAAGCTGGAGATCGACTCGTTCAAGTAGGTGTAGGGCGTCAGGTCCAGGCCCGCCACGCCCACGATCAAACCGCCCATGATCGCCGCGGCGATGGAAAAAAGCGTCAGCAGCGGCACCATCAGCACGGCGGCGATGACCTTGGGCAGGGCCAGGAAGATCACCGGATCGTAGCCCATCACCGTCAGCGCGTCCACCTCTTCGTTGACCTTCATCGTGCCGATCTCGGCGGCGAACGACGACCCCGAACGGCCGGCCACCAGGATCGCCGTCATGATCGGCCCCAGTTCGCGGACCATGGCCACGGCCACCAGGGTGGCCACGTAGACGTCGGCGCCAAAGGATTTGAGCTGCAACGACGACATGAAGGCCATGATCATGCCCAGAAGCAGGCCGATCAGCGAGACGATGGGCAGGCCGTCCACGCCTACCTGCTGCATGTAGGCCAGCACGTCGCCCATGCGTAGCGTGGCCGGCCGCGCCACCACCATCAGGACGCTCTTGGTGGCCTGGCCCACGAAGGCCAAAAGCTGGCCGATCTGCTCGCCCATGCGGCGGGCCGACTGGCCCATGCCTTCCAGCATGCCCGCGTCGCGCTTGTCGGGGTTGATGGCCGGCTTGCGCACCTGATCCACGTCGATCAGGGCCAGCATGTCGCGGAAGCGGCTTTGGCCGGCCTCCAGGCGCACGGCCAGATCCTGGGGCGGCGCGGCGGCCCAGATCTTCACCGCCATGGCCCCCGAGGTGTCGAGGTAGTCCAGCCGCGACAGATCCAGCAGCACGGACCTGGGGGCCAGTTCCTTGAGCACCCGCGCGATGGCCGTCTGAAACTCGGGCAACTGGTTGACGCCCAGCCGGCCGCGCAGGCTGACATGCAGGTCGCCGCCGGCGTGGCCGTGGGCCTCCAGAGAGAGCACGCTGTCGTGGTGGGCTCTGATCATCAGCCTCGCGCATCACGGACGGCCTTTGGCGAGCCCGCCCGCGGGGGTCAATCGTTGAACGACAGCTCGAGGAATTCGGCGTCGGGAATCTCCAGGGGCGGGCCCATCACCGAGGGCACGCGGGCCACGCACAGCGCGCCGACGATGGCGTTGCCATGCTTGAGCGGCGAACAGACCATGTACACCTTGTGCTTGACGGTGTAGAGGATGGTGCTGGTGGTTTTGCCCTTGGAAAGCACTTTGTCTATTTTTTTGTACTGCGAGTAGTTGAAATCGTCCTCGGACTTGATCACCGCCGTCTTGTCCTTGGGGTCGGGGTAACGGCTGCTGATCACCTGGCCTTTTGCCCCCAACACCAGAATCCCCACGTTCAAGGGGCGTTTATCCGCTTGCGCCTGGGCGAAAAAGTCGTCGACGATCTTGTTGGCCTTGGCGTCGTCGGCGGCGGCGAGGGCCTGGGCCAGATCGGTCGAGAGGTTGTCGATCAGCTCCTTGTTGCCGCTGACAAAGCCCTGGGCCGCCTCGCTGCCGCGATTGCGCTCGCAGCCGACGGCCAGCAGGACCAGCAGGGCCAGGGCCCAGGCCGCCAGAAACGCGCGATATGACTGTGCGTAATGATGCATGACCGGGTTCCTCTGGGCGCAGTATAGCATAACTATCACCGGCGGCCAGCTTAGGGGTGCAGGTCCAGCGCCGGCGTGAAGGCGTGCATCACCGGTGTGATGGTCACGCCGTCGGCCGTGACGGCGACGCTTACTTCCAGCCAGCCGGGGGCGAAGCTCAGCGGGCCCCATTCCATGTCGCCGGCCCACCAGCGGCCGCAGATGGCCGGCGCGGTCGCCAGGCTGATCGCGCCCTGGCGGCTGTAAAGGACGCCCACGTGGCCGATGTGCTCGTGGCCGTTGAACCACCCCGCCAGACGGCGGCCTTGCAGCAAGGCCAGGGCCTTGTCGCGGTTTTGGTCGGCGTCGCGCAGGGCCATGCCCGGCTTTTCGTCGATTCGCAGCAGCGAGCTTTTGTGCAGCGGGTTGGAGCCGACGATGGCCGAGGCCATGGGGAAATGGGCCAGAAGCACAAGCGGCTTGTCGGCGGGCAGAACCTCGAGCAACTCCTCCAGCCAGGCCAGGGCCTCGGGGCTGGTTCCGCCGCAGTTTTTGGCCTTGCCGTCGGGGCGTTGGCCCAGGGCGATGTTGTCGAACATGATCAGGGCCACGCCGCCGGCCAGGTAGACATGACGGGCCGGGCCCAACTGGGCGCGATAATATTGCAGATGCACCGCGCCGTCGTCGTAGCGCACGTCGTGGTTGCCGGGGACCGAACGCCAGGGCTGGGGCAGCATGGCCGCGGCCTTGGCCGCCAGGGCCATCTGGGCCTGGGCGTGGGCGGGGCCTTGCTTGTCGGCGTCGAAGCACATGTCGCCCAGGGCCACGGTCAGGTCGGGCTTGCTTTGGGCCACCAGATTCACGGCCTTGGCCCAGAACTCCATGGGCTTTTGGGCCATGGCGTCGGTCAGGCCGACGAAGTCGGGCTTGCAGCTCGGGTCGAACAGATGGGGGTCGGAGACGATGGCCAGGCGCAAGGGACCGGCCAGGGCCGCCGAGCGCAGGCGCACGGTCAGGGGGCCCTGGACCTGGCTGGCGGGCAACCACCATGGGCCTTCGATGGCCTGGCCGTCGGGGGCGCTCAGGCAGATCAGGCGATCGTCCTCGGTGCCCAGGCTGAAGGCGCCCTCGGCGTCGCTTCGGGTCACGGCGCGTTCGTCGCTGACGATGACGCCGGCCACGGGCCGGCTTTGCTCGTCGAGGCACAGGCCACCCACGACGATGGCCTTGCCGGCCCAGGCCTGGGCCGCGCCCAGGGCGATGAGCAGCAGGACGATGGCTAGCTTTGGCCCCAGGCGGCGCAGGGTCATGGGCGTTTACTCCTCGTCGGATTGGCCGATGATGGCCGGTTTGGCTCGGTCCGCGCCGTCTTGCCGCAAGGCGACGTCGACCATTTTCATGCGCAGGAGAAACTCGTCGGCGTTTTCGTAGCCGACCAATGTCACCTCGCGCATCATGCCGCCGGAGCCATCGAGGAAAACCAGCGTGGGCAGGCCGGGCACTTCCATCTGGCGGGCGATGCGCCGCTCCTTGGGCGTGCCGGCGGTCAGGTCGACCACCAGCGTCTTGAACGGGCCCAGGGCCTTGATCACCCGCGGGTCGCTGAAGGTGGTGCGTTGGAGATCCTTGCAGTAGGCGCACCATTCGGCGGTGAACTTGACGGCCATGGGCCGGTGCTCGTTGACGGCCTGGCGCACGGCGTGCATGGTGAATTTCTCCCAGGCCACGTGGGTGTCCGGGGCCTGGAGCAGCCAGACCACCAACGCCGCCGCGACCAGCGCCGCCACGCCGAAGGCTTTTTTGAAAAAGACGAAGAACCTGGCCCCGCCCTTGTGCACGAAGCCGAGGTAGACCGCCCCGGCGGCGATGATCATGGCCAGCAGCCAGCGGCCGGCGTCCTGGCCCAGCAGGGGCATGGCCACGTAGGCGGCCGCCGCCAGCAGCAAAAAGCCGAACAGTTTGCGCACCCAGATCATCCAGTCGCCGGCGCGGGGCAGCAGGGCGGCGATGCGCTCGGAAAACAGGGCCACCAAGGCCAGTGGCAGGCCCAGGCCCAGCGACAGGGCGACAAACACGGCCAGGCCATAAAGCGGGCTGCCCACCTCGGCCACGTGGCCCATCAGGCCGGCCACCACCGGCCCGGCGCAGGGCGCGGCCAGCACGCCCGAAAACAGGCCCATGAAAAACGAGCCGCTCAGGCCCGCGCGGTTTTTGGCCGCGACCCTGGTCAGGCCGGTGGGCATGCGCACCTCCCACAGGCCGAACATGCTCAGCGCCAGCGCCACCAGGATCGCCGAGAGGATGATGATCACCGGCGTGTACGATAGCGCCTGGCCGAGGATGCCGCCGGTGAGGGCGGCCGCCGTGCCCAGGGCCGAATACATCACCGTGATGCCGGCCCAGTACAACAGCGCCGCCAGCATCGCCCCGCCCTTGCCGCCGGAGTCGCGCGCGCCGAAATAGCTGATGGTGATGGGAATGACCGGATAGACGCAGGGCGTGGCGTTCAAAAGCAGGCCCATGAGGAACGAAAGGGCCATGACCACCGGCAACGAGCGGCCGCTGAAGCTGGCGGCCTCGTCGGCGGCCCAGGCCGGGCCGGCCACGAAAAAGGCCGCGCCCACCAGGATAAAGGACATTGTCGCCGACGTTGTGGCGGCGAATTTGCTGACGCGCGCGCTGGGCATGGGGGCGATTTCTCCTGGCTCTGTGGTGGGGATTGGCCTCCCGTTGGAGCTAAATTTAACCTCTGGGCGCGGCCCCGGTCAAACAAAAGCTAAGCTTTCCCGGATCATATCAGCCGCCGACCTTTTGTCGCGCAAAAAAAATTAATGAAAACAACGATTCATCTTTACAACCTCAAGTTTTTTCTGGTATCTAGAAACGCAATATGCTGTGCTAGCCATATCGGCGATGCTTTCATCAGCCTGCTGAAACCACTACAAGAAGTGCTGATATCAACGGGGCGAGGGCTCATGAGGAAAAAACTGATTGTCAGTCTGGTCGTCGCGGTCTTGGCCTTGTCGGGTTGCGCCACGACGCAACAGCGCGGAGACCATGCCTCGGGGAAGACTTGCCCGCCGGTTAACCAGCAGGAGCAGATCAAGGCCGGCATCGCCGAGGAGCTCGAAGCCCTTGGCGAGCCCGAGGTCGTCTCCAAAAAACCCGCCCCCGACGAATGCGACCCCAACAAGGTCGAATACGACATCCCCATCACCATCAACGCCGAGGTCGAGCAGGGCATCGACCTGTTCCAGAACAAAATCCCCAAACGTTTCCGCATGTGGCTGGAGCGCTCGGGTCGCTACATCCCCATGATGCGTAGCGTCCTGCGGCAATACGGCCTGCCCGAGGATCTGGTCTATCTGGCGCTGATCGAGAGCGGCTTCAACTGCAACGCCTACTCCACCGCCGCGGCGGTGGGGCCGTGGCAGTTCATCGCCGGCACGGGCAAGCGTTTCGGCCTGCGCATCGATTATTGGGTCGACGAGCGCCGCGACCCGGTCAAGAGCACTCACGCCGCCGCTCAATACCTGGGCGACCTCTACGCCGAGTTCGGCTCGTGGTACCTGGCCGCCGCCGCCTACAACGCCGGCGAGGGCAAGATCCGTCGCGCCCTGAAAAAATACAACGCCAACAACTTCTGGTCCATCAGCCGGCACCACCGCGACTACCTCAAGGACGAGACCCGCCAATACGTCCCGCGCATGATCGCCGCGGCCATCATCGCCAAAAGCCCCGAGAAGTTCGGCTTCAACGACCTCAAATATTGGCCGCCGATGCAGTTCGACGAGGTGCGGGTCCACCCTGGCACCAGCCTGGACGTGGCCGCCAAGTTGGCCGGCGTCAAAAACAGCGAGCTGAAGGCCCTCAACCCCGAGCTGCGTCGCTGGTGCACGCCGCCCAGCGGCAAATACACCCTTAAGATTCCGTTTGGGGCCAGGGCCCAGTTCGAGCAGGGCTACGCCAAGCTGGCGCCCAAGGATCGCCAGGCCCACACCGGCGTGGCCGCCGTGCGCGTGCGGCGGGGCGACACCCTGGGCCGCATCGCCAAGACGCACCACATGCGCCTGTCCGACCTGGTGGCCCTCAACCCCAAGGTCAAGCCCAACAGCCTGCGCGTGGGCCAAAAGATCATCGTCTCGCCCGGCCGCGGCGCGGTGGCCTACGCCGAAGCCGACGCCCCCGTGGTCTCCTCGCGGCGGCGGGCCAGCCTGTCGGCCTCCAGCACCGTGCCGCCGGCCCGCCAGGGCACGCGCAAAATCGTCTACAAGGTCAAGCCCGGCGACTCCCTGTGGGACATCGCCCAGGGCTACAACCTCGACTGGCATGACGTGCGCCGCTGGAACGGCCAGCGTTCCGGCAACATCCAGGCCGGCGACCGCCTGGTGCTCTACGTGCCCCAGTCCAAGGCCGAGGCCAAGCGGGCCACGGCCAAGGCCCAGAGCCGCACCTACGTGGTGCGCCGTGGCGACAACCTGTGGGAGATCGCCCAGGCTCACGGCGTCAGCACCGCCGACATCAAGCGCTGGAACAAAATGCGCGGCAACAGGCTGGAAGTGGGCGACCGCCTGACCATCCACAAGTCCTCGCCGTCCAAGATCGCCACGGGCAACGGTCAGTTGGTGGTGGCTTCCGCCGACGAATCCGGCGTCAACGACTCTTCCGCCGGCCCCGAAAAGACCTACCGCGTGCGCAAGGGCGACACCCTCTCGGGCATCAGCCGGCGTTTCAACGTCTCGGCCAGCAAGCTGCGCCGCCTCAACAGCCTGCGCGGCGACAACATCCGCGTGGGCGACACCCTGCGCGTGCAATAGCCGCCGGGCCGCCAACGCCGAGCATGGGCCGCTTCCCTCGGGGGGCGGCCCGTTTGTTTGGGGCGGTCTCAGATTTGATCGAGCAGGGCCTGGGCCGTGGGCCGGCCTGGCGCCAGCTCCAGGATATCCAGAAGAATCTTGCGGGCGGCCAGGGCGTCGTCGAGGGATAACAGCAACTCGGCCAGGCGCTCCAGCAGCTCCCAATCGCCCTGAGCCAATCCGTGGCGGCGGGCCAGGGCCAGGCTTTCGGCGGCGGCCTCGTTTTGGCCGGCGCGCAGGCGCAGTTTGGCCACGTTGAAGTGCAGCCGGCCCGCCTCCGGCTCGACCGCCAGGCCCAGGCGGTATTGGGCCAGGGCTTGATCGTGCAGGCCCTGGGCGGCCAACTCCAACCCGCGCCGGCCGTATTCCTCGGCGCTGGCCAGGGCGGCGGGCGCGTCGGCCGGCCGGGCGTCCAATTGGCTGGTCAGATGGTCGAGCCAAGCCAGGTTTTCCGCGTCGTCGGGGGCCATGAGCCGGCTGACGGCCACCAGTTCGGCGGCGGCCTGAGGCCGTCCCTGGCGCAGATAGGCCGCGGCGGCCACGGCGTGCAGGCGGTGCAAGGCAAAGGGCCGCTGGCCGGCGGGCCAGGCGTCGGCCTGGGCCATGCGCGCGAAGACCTCCTCGGCCTGCTCCGGCCGGCCCTGGCTCAGGTGGGCTTCGGCCAGCATGAGCCAGGCTTCGATCTTCAGGCGCGGCTGATCGGTTTGGCGGGCCAGGCGGCGCAGAGCCTGGACGGCCTTGGCGGGGCGGCCCAGGGCCAGGCCGCAGCGCGCGGCCAGCAACCCCTCCGGGCCATCGGCCAGGGCGGGGTCTTGGGCCAGGGCCCGTTGCAGGGCTTGATCGGCCTGTCGCGCCTGGCCCAGATCGTGGAACAGACGGGCCTGGCGGGCCAGGCGATGGGCCCCCAGACCGCCGGGCATGTCGTCGGCCTGGGCCAGAACCTCGGCGGCTTGTTCGGGCCGGCCCTGGGCCAGGTGCAGTTCGGTCAGGGCGTCGACCGCGCCGCCATAGGCGGGATTGGCCTCCCTGGCCCACTGAAATAGGCTTTGGGCGCTGGCCGCGTCGCCGCCTTGCAGGGCCACCCGGCCCAGGCCGACCATGGCCGCGGCGGCTTGGGGGCTCTGACGCAGCAGGCGCTGATAGCACTGCCGGGCCTCGTCCAGGCGGCCGTGGCGCAGCAGCAGCTCGCCCAGGCCGAACTGGGGCCAGCGGGCCTGGGGATTGTTGCGGGCGGCCATGAGGTATTCGTCCATGGCCCGTTCGGGCAGGCCCATGGCCTCCAGGCGCGCGGCGCGGGCGGCGGCGCGCCGCCGAGCCAGGATCAGCTCCAGGCGGCGGCTGAGCTTTTCGGGGCTGACGGGCTTGGTGAGGTAGTCGTCCAGGCCGTGGCCGATGGCCTGCAAGACGCGGTCGTCGGCGTTTTCGGCGGTGACCATGATGAAGATGACGTCGCCGTGGCGCGGATGGGCCCGCACGCGGCCCAGCAGCTCCAGGCCGTCGACGCCGGGCATGTTCCAATCGGCCAGGATCAGTTCGCAGCCGTGGCGCTCGAGTTGGGCCAGGGCGGCCGCGCCGTCGGCGGCTTGGACGACGTTATCGAAGCCGGCCTCGCGCAGGCTCTGGGCCAGCAGTAAGCGCATGGTGGGCATGTCGTCGGCCACCAGGGCCGCGCACTGCCGCCGGTCCACCCGTTCCAGGCGCATGGCCCGCTCGTCGATGGCCCGCAACTCGGCCGTGACGCCTTCGCCGGTCGCCGGCTCCCGCTCGGGCGGGTGGCCGGGCACCTAGCGCCCGCCCTCCAGGGGCAGGCTGATCACGAAGCAAGCGCCGCCGGGCGTGTTGCGCAAGGCGATCTCGCCGCCCAGCAGCCAGGCCGCCCGCCGGCAGAAATAGAGCCCCAGGCCGCTGGAGCCGGCCCCGCCGCCGTGGGCGTAGCGCTGGAAGATATCGCGGCCCAGGGCCGGGTCCACGCCGGGGCCGCTGTCGCGCACCTCGATCAGGGCGAAGCGCTCGTCGGCGTCGACGCGCACTTCGATCTGGCCGCCGCCGCCGTTTTCGGGCGCGGAAAATTTCAGCGCGTTGACCAGGATGTTTTGCAAAATGCGCTCGGTCAGGTCTTCGTCGGCGACTATCTCGGGGTCGGCCTGGGCCAGGAGCCGGGCGCTGACGCCATAAAATCCGGCCACCGACGACAAGGCGTCCATGACCTCGGCGGCCAGTTGGGCCGGCCGCAGGGGCACGGGGCGCAGGGGCATCTGGCCGTCCTCCATGCGGCCCAGGTCGAGCAGGTTGCTCACCCGGCGCCAGAGCTGCTCGGTGTCCAGGCCGGCCAGGGCCAGGTAGCGCCCGCGCTCCTGGGGGGCCAGCTTGTCGGCGGCCAGCAGTCGCAGCACCTCCTTGAGGGCGGTCAAGGGGGCCTTCATGTCGTGGAAGAGCATGTTCATCAGCTCTTCCTTGGCCCGCTGGCTGCGGCGCAGATCCTGGTAGGCCTGGTCCAGGCGCTGGTGCATGGCGCTGAAGCTGATCAGCACGGCGACTTGGTCGGCCATGGCCTGGGCCAGGAACAGGTCGTCGTCGTCGAAGTGGGGCTGGCCGCGTTTGTCCGAGAGGTTCAACACGCCGATGCTCACGCCATCGTCCTTGAGCGGCAGGCACATGAAGCTGCCGGTGCGGTAGCTGCTGGCGTCGCCGTGGCGGCCCAGGGCGGCGAAGGGGCTTTCGGCGATGTTGGCCAGGCAGACGGCCTTGCCGCTGCGCAGCACCTCGGTGGAGACGGCCAACTGCTCGGTGGGCGTCTGCAGGCCCACCAGCCCGCGGTTGGTGGCCGCCCGCACTTCCAACCGGCCGCCCTCCGCCAGCATCAGCGAGCATTTTTCGGCCTTGGCCAGGCGGGCCAGCACCTTGACCAGCTCTTGCAGGCGCGTGCCCAGGTCCAGCTCGGCCTGGGCCAGCACGCGGGTCAGTTCCAGCAGGCTGCGTAGTTTTTTGCCGTCCTCGCGGGCGTGGGCGGTGGCGTCAGAGCTGTCCGGCATCGTTGTCTCTCCGCTCGGGGGCCGGCGAAAGCAGGCATTCCTCGAGGATGGCCACGTCAAGGGCCCGCCGTTGATCGCAGATGTACCAAAGTTGTTCCGAGACCCTGGTGCTGGGGCTTTCGCCGAACCACAGGCAGACCTTGATGCCCAGATCCTTGGCCAGGGCCACGGCCGGGGCCAGGTCTCCGTCGCCGGCCACCAGGATGATCTCGGAGACGGAGCCGGTGTAGGACAGGCGGCAGACGTCCACGGCCAGATAGACGTCGACGCCCTTTTGCTCCAAAATGCGGTTGCCGGCGTTGTCCCAGCCGCGGGGGGCCAGATGGCCCAGGCGCACCTCGAAGTCGTCCAGGCGGCGCAGGGCGTTGAAAAAACGTTCCTTGTTGGCGTAGAAGGTCTGCTCCTCGGGCGTGGGGCGTTGGGAGAGGTGGGGCAGGCAATGATAATAATAGGTGCGCAGCAACGGCTTGCCCCGGGCCAGCTTGTTGGCCAGCCGGGAGAAGCTCACCTTCATGCTGCCGGCCTCGTAGAGGATCTTGTCCATGTAACCGCCGTCGATCAAGACGGCCACGCGCTTGTCGTGCAAGGCCTTGCCTCCGCCCAAATGGGGCCGCCCGGCGAGGCGCGGCGGCCCGTGATTAATTAAACGATCACGCCCAAAAAAACACGCCCTGACCCGTTGTTTATAACATCAGGCCAAGGCGCAAAAAACAACGATTTTCGGCCTTACGGGGCGGCGCGGGCTCAAATGGGCCGCGCGCCGTCTGGACCGACGGCCAGGCGCATAAGGTCGTGGGCGGCCCAGATCGGCCCGCCAAACAATCGCCCGGCCGCGGCCCTGGCCGCCTCCGGGTCGTCCTCGGCCCGGAAGTGGCTGAGCAGAAGCGATTTGACCCCGGCGGCGGCGGCCAACTCGCCACAGGCCTCGGGGGGCATGTGGCCCGGCTTGGGGTTTGTTTCCGTGCCGGCGCAGTGGGCCACCAACAGCGCCGCGTCCCGGGCCAGCTCCACCAACGCCGCGCTGGCCTGGCAGTCGCCCAGGTAGACCAGGCCGCGCCCGGCCCAGTCCAGGCGATAGGCCAGGCTCATGGCGGTGTGGGCGCTCTTGGCCGTGCTCAGGCGCGCGCCGGCCAGTTCCAGGCCCTGGCCTGGCTCCAGCCAGCGGGCCAGCAGGGTGGGCGGGCCCCAGGCCAGCCAGTGGCCGAAGACGGCCTCCAGCCCGGCCAGCACGTCGGCCAGGCCGGGGTGGCCGACCAGGGTGATGCGCGCGCCCGCCTTCAGGCGCGGGTCGTAGTTGAGGGCGAACAGCAGCGGCAACAGGTCGGCCAGATGATCGGGGTGCTGGTGGCTGAGTAGCACGGCCGTGATCTGCTGGGCGTCCACGCCGGTGGCGGCCAGGCCGCGCCAGGCCCCCTGGCCCAGGTCGAGCAGCAGGGCGTGGGGGCCCAGTTGCAGCAGATAGGCCGGGGCCGAACGGGCCGGGTTCAGTTCGGCGCAGCCCGAGCCTAGCACGGTCAGGGCCATGGCCGGCGCGGCGCTCACTGGGCGGCCAGGGCGCGGATGCGGTCGCGGCGACGGCGCAGGGGCTCCAGCAGGCTGGCCGGCGTGCGCAGCAGGCCCAGGCCCGTGCCCAGGCGGATGTCGGGCTTGGCCGCGCCGTGAAAGTCCGAGCCGCCGGTGACGATCAAACCGAGCTTGCCGGCCATGGCTTGCAGGCGTTTTGTCAGCAGCTCGTCGTGCTCGGAATAATGGGCCTCCAGGCCTTCCAGGCCCATGGACGCCAACTGGCGCAGCAACGCCTCCAGGGCCGTGGGCGGCTGCTTCAACAGGCCCGGATGGGCCAGCACCGGCACGCCGCCGGCGGCGCGCAGCAGGGCCATGGCCTGGTCGCACTCCAGGCGATATTTCTCGACATAGGCCGGCTTGCCCCGGGCCAGGTAGCGGCCAAAGGCCTCCTGGCGGTTGGCCACCGCGCCCAGTTCTACCATGGCCTGGGCGAAGTGGGCCCGGCCAACCAGCCCGCCGCCGGCGTGGGCGCGGACCATGTCCATGGTCACGGCGACGCCCATTTCTTGCAGCTTTTGGGCGATTTGCGGGTTGCGCTGGGCGCGGGCCTCTTGCAGGCGCTCCATGGCCTGGGCAAAATCCGGCCGGTGGTGGTCGACAAACAGGCCCAGCACGTGCATCGAGCCGGTGGGTCCGCCGTTGACGCTGATCTCCACGCCGGGGATGACCTCCAGGCCCAGTTCGCGGCCGGCGGCCAGGGCTTCGTCGAGGCCGGCGGTGGTGTCGTGGTCGGTGATGGCCACGGCGGCCAGGCCGGCGGCCTTGGCGGCGGCGA
The DNA here is from genome assembly GCF_000143965.1 of Desulfarculus baarsii DSM 2075. Taxonomy (GTDB): domain Bacteria; phylum Desulfobacterota; class Desulfarculia; order Desulfarculales; family Desulfarculaceae; genus Desulfarculus; species Desulfarculus baarsii. Next base: position 685,101 of record NC_014365.1, read on the forward strand.
CGACCTCGGCCGGGCGGCAAGAGCCGTCGCTGGCGGTGGTGTGGGTGTGCAAATCGATCAAGGCGGTGGTAGATTGAGTCATGATGCGTGCCAGTCCGGGCCGGGGCGCTCAGCGCCCTCGCCAGCGCTCCAGGCGCTCGAATGCGTCCTTGGCCGCTTTCAGCAAGACGGCCAACTTGACGGGTTTGGTGAAATAATCGTCAAAGCCGGCCTCGCGGCAGTCGGCCAACTCGAACAACGAGACGAAACCGGTGAAGGCGAAGATCTGGGCCATGGGATTGACCGCGCGGATGCGTCGGCACAGCTCCAGGCCGTTCATGCCCGGCAGGTTCAGGTCCAGAAACATCACTGGTATTTTTTCGCGGCCCAGGATTTCCAGGGCCTTTTCGGGGCTGTCGGTGCTGATCACCTGATAGCCGGCGTGGGTGAAGGCCTCGCCGAGCAGGTCGAGGATCGGCTGTTCGTCGTCGACGACGAGGATTTTTTTGCCCATGTGCGGCTCCTGACTGGCGACGTGGGCGCGGGGCCGCCGGTGGAGGTTGCGCCTGGGCCCGGCCGCCGGGGCAGTCTGGGCCATCAGGAACAGTTTGCGTCAATTATCCGGCCGATTCAACATCTATGCCAGCCTGGGCTTGTGGTAATCTGGCCGCGACAAAACGGAGGCTCGCGCCATGAACGATCAGAGCCATAACCAGATCGACCCCCACGGGCCCAAGGCCATCGAACTTGCCGGCGTGAGTTTTGGCTACGGCGGCCGGCCGGTGCTGGAGGAGGTCAACCTGGCCGTGGAGCAGGGCGATTTCGTGGCCGTGGTGGGGCCCAACGGCGGCGGCAAGACGACCCTGCTCAAGTTGATCCTGGGCCTGATCGCCCCCCAGCGCGGCAGCGTGCGCCTTTTGGGCCGATCGCCGCGCCAGGCCAGGGCCCAGGTGGGCTACATGCCCCAGCAATCCAGCCTCGACCGCGCCTTTCCCATCACCGTCCTCGGCGCGGTGCTGATGGGCCGCCTGGGCAACCGGCCCGGCTTTTGGCGCGGGGCCGACCGCCAGGCCGCGCATCTGGCCCTGGAGCAGGTCGGCCTGGCCGCCCTGGCCCAGCGGCCCCTGGCCGCCCTCAGCGGCGGCCAACGCCAGCGGGCGCTGGTGGCCCGGGCCCTGGTGGGCGAGCCCCGCCTGCTGCTGCTGGACGAGCCCACCAGCAACGTCGACGTCCAGGCCGAGGAAGAGTTCTACGACCTGCTGCTGCGGCTCAACCAGCGCATGACCATCGTCGTGGTCACCCACGACCTGGGCTTTGTTTCGCCCTACGTGCGCCACGTCGTCTGCGTCAACCGTCAGGTGCTGATCCACCCCACCTCCGACGTCACCGGCGAGGTGATCAGCCAGATCTACGGCGGGCCGGTGAACATGGTGCGCCACGATCACAAAAAGAACGGCGGGTGCTTCCATGGCTGAGTTGTGGCGGGCCGTGGCCGCCCTGGCCCCCGGCAACGAGTTCCTCCAGGCCCTGGCTCAAAACGCCTTTTTGCAAAACGCCCTGCTGGCCGGGCTGTTGGCCAGCCTGGCCTGCGGCGTCGTGGGCGGCTACGTCATGGCCCGACGCATCACCTACATCGCCGGGGCCATCGCCCACAGCGTGCTGGGCGGCATGGGCGCGGCCGGTTACGCCAGGGCCGTGCTGGGCTGGGACTGGGCCCACCCCCTGCTGGGGGCGACCGTGGCGGCGCTTGTGGCCGCCGGGCTCATCGGCGTGGTCAGCCTGCGGGCCGGCCAGCGCGAGGACACCGTGATCGGGGCTATCTGGGCGGTGGGCATGGCCGTGGGCGTGCTGTTCATCGCCCGCACGCCGGGCTACAACAGCGAGCTGATGAGCTATCTTTTCGGCAATATCCTCATGGTCTCGCGGGCCGACCTCTGGCTGATGGCCGGGCTGGACGCGGTGATTTTGGCCGTGGCCGTACTGTTTCACAACCAACTGGTGGCCGTGTGCTTCGACGAGGAATTCGCCAGGCTGCGCGGCCTGCCGGTGGGGCTCCACTATTTTCTGCTGCTGGCGCTGACGGCGCTGACGGTGGTGCTGTTGTCGACGGTGGTGGGCATCATCATGGTCATCGCCCTGCTGACGCTGCCGGCGGGCACGGCGGCCTCGTTCAGCCGCCGGCTGGGGGCGATCATGGCCTGGGCGGTGGCCATCGCCATGCTCGTCACCAGCGCCGGCCTGGCGCTGAGCTTTGGCCCGGATCTGCCCACCGGCGCGGTGATCATCCTGCTGGCCGGCGCGCTCTACCTGGCCGCGGCCGGCCTGGCCTGGCTGCTGCGCCGCGGCTGAGGCCTCCCACGCATAAAGTGCTGCGAGACTGGTCAAGCATCGCGGTTTCTGATAAATTGTCAACCCAAGTGAACGCAAGGTTGACAATTCACGGAGGCCACGGTGAGCCAAACGCCTTTTCCCGATCCCCTGGCCCTGGCGGGCCGGCCGCCCACGCCCGCCGAAGCCGCCGCCTGGCTGGAGCCGGACGACCTGGGCCAACTGGGCCGCCTGCTGGCCGCCGCCGGCGCGGCCCGTCAGCGCTGGCAGGCCGACGCGGTGGAGCTTTGCGCCATCGTCAACGCCCGCTCGGGCCGCTGTAGCGAGGACTGCGCTTTCTGCGCCCAGAGCGCCCATCACCACACCGACGCCCAGGTCTATCCGCTGCTTTCCGCCACCGAGATCGCCCAGCGGGCCGAGCGCGCCGCCGACTGCGGGGCGCTGCGCTTTGGCCTGGTCACCAGCGGCAAAGGCTGCCCCAGCGGCCGCGACCTGGACGAGATCTGCCGGGCGCTGGAGCTGATCGTCAAGCGGGGGCGCATTTTGCCCTGCGCCTCGCTGGGCCTGCTGAACGCCGCCCAGGCCCGCCGCCTGGTCGAGGCCGGCCTGCGGCGCTATCACCACAACCTGGAGAGCGGGCCGAGCTATTTCCCCAGCATCTGCGCCAGCCACGCCTTCGAGGAGCGCGTCGAGACCGTGCGCGTGGCCCAGCAGGCCGGCCTGGAGGTCTGCTGTGGCGGCATCGTGGGCATGGGCGAGACGCCGGCCCAGCGCGCCGAGTTGGCCTTTGCCGTGGCCGAACTGGCCCCCCAGAGCGTGCCCGTCAATTTCCTCAGCCCCATCGCCGGCACCAGGCTGGCCCACTTGCGGCCCATGGGCGCCCTCCAGGCCCTGGCCGCCCTGGCCGTGTTCAAGCTGATCATGCCCCAGGCCCAGATCCGCGCCTGTGGCGGCCGCGCCCAGATTCTGGGCGATCTGGCCCCGCTGATGTTCCTGGCCGGGGCCAGCGCCGCCATGACCGGCAACTATCTGACCACCCAAGGCCCCCAGTCCCAGCGCGATCTGGCCGTCATCGCCGCCCTGGGCCTGCGGCCGGTCTTGCCGCCCCGCGAGGAGTGATCATGTCCAACGCCGCCGAGATCGTCCAAAAAGACCTGGCCTGCCTCTGGCACCCCTTCACCCAGCAAAAGATCTGGCCCAGCGAGCCGCCCCTGGTCATCAGCGGCGGCCAGGGCAACTGGCTCGTCGACATCGACGGCAAGCGCTATTTCGATGGCGTCAGCTCCCTGTGGGTCACCGTCCACGGCCACGGCGAGCCGGCCATCAACCAGGCCATCAAAGAGCAGGTCGAGGCCCTGGACCACTCGACCATGCTGGGCCTGACCCACCCCAAGGCCGCGCTTTTGGCCGCCGAACTGGCGCGCCTGACGCCGCCGAGCCTCAGCCGCGTGTTTTTTTCCGAAAGCGGCTCGACGGCGGTGGAGATCGCCCTCAAGATCGCCTACCAATATTGGCAGCTCAAGGGCCAGAGCAAAAAGCGCACCTTTGTCTCGCTGGCCGAGGCCTATCACGGCGACACCATCGGCGCGGTGAGCATCGGCGGCATCGAGCTGTTTCACGAGGTCTACCGGCCGCTGCTGTTCGCCAAGCACACCATCGCCCAGCCCAACAAAAACAAACCCGGCAGCGCCGAACGCTCGGTGGCCGATCTGGCCCGCGTGCTGGCCGAGCACGCCGAGGAGATCTGCGCCCTGGTCATCGAGCCCCGCGTGCAGGGCGCGGCCGGCATGATCATCCAGCCCGACGGCTATCTCTCCACCGTCTGCCGCATGGCCCACGAGGCCGGCGTGCTGGTGGTGGCCGACGAGGTGGCCACGGGCTTTGGCCGCACCGGGGCCATGTTCGCCTGCCAGTTGGAGGGCGTTTGCCCCGACCTGATGGCCCTGGGCAAGGGCCTGACCGGCGGCGTGCTGCCCCTGGCCGCGACCATGGCCAGCGAGGAGATCTACGAGGCGTTTTTGGGCGAGTTCGACGAGTTCCGTCACTTTTTCCACGGTCACACCTACACCGGCAACCCCATCGCCTGCGCGGCGGCCCTGGCCAACCTGGCCCTGATGCAATCCCGCGACATTCTGGCCAACGTGGCGGCCCGGGCCGCGCAACTGGCCCGGGGCCTGGCCGAGCTGGCCCGTTTGGACCACGTGGTCGACGTGCGCCAGCAGGGCATGATGTGCGGCGTGGAGCTGGCCGCTGACAAGGCCTCGGGCCTGGCCTACGCGCCGGGCCGGCGCATGGGCCACCAGGTGATCATGGCCGCTCGCCGGCGGGGGGTGATCATCCGGCCGCTGGGCGACACGGTGGTTTTGATGCCGCCGCTTTCCAGCAGCGAGCAAGAGATCGCCTTTTTGCTGGAGGTGGTCGGCCAGGCCATTGTCGAAGCCACGGAGGAAGGCGCTTGAGCCAGGGATGCGCGCATCCGGCCCTGGCCGCCCTGGTCCGACGCATGGCCGACCGCCGCCGGGACGGCCTGCACCGCTCCTTGCGCGGCGTGGGCCCGGCCGGCGGGCCACGGGTGATCGTCGATGGCCGCCAGGTGCTGTTGATGGCCTCCAACGATTATCTGGGCCTGAGCCGTCACCATCGCCTGGCCCGGGCCGCCAGCCGGGCCGCCCTGGCCCACGGGGCCGGCGCGGGGGCCAGCCGGCTGATCTCGGGCACGCTGGATTGCCACCAGCAGTTGGAGCGCCAGATAGCCGCCTTTAAAAAGACCGAGGCGGCGCTGTTTTTCTGTACCGGCTACATGGCCAACGTCGGCTGCGTGGCCGGCCTGTGCGGCCCGGGCGATTTTATCGTAAGCGACGCGCTCAACCACGCCAGCCTGATCGACGCCTGCCGCCTCGGCCGGGCCACGGTCAAGGTCTATCCCCACGCCGACGCCGCGGCGGCCCAGGCCCTCTTGGCCCAGGCCCCGGCCGGGGCCCTGAAGCTCTTGATCACCGATGGCGTTTTTTCCATGGACGGCGACCTGGCCCCTTTGCCGGAGCTGTTGGCCGTGGCCCGCCGCCACGGAGCGCTGTTGCTCGTTGACGACGCCCACGCCACCGGCGTCTGGGGGGCCGGCGGCCGGGGCTCGCTGGAGCATTTTGGCCTGGCCCCGGAGAGTGATATAATTCAAGTAGGCACCCTCAGCAAGGCCCTGGGCGGCCTGGGCGGCTTCGTGGCCGGGGCGGCGGTGGTCATCGACTGCCTGATCAACCTGGCGCGGCCCTTTGTCTTCAGCACCGCCGCGCCGCCGGCCCAGGTGGCCGCCGCCGCCGAGGCCCTGCGGGTGGTGGAGGACGAAGCGCATCTGCGCCACAAGCTGCACGGGCTTTGCGCGCTGCTGCGCGGTCTGCTCGAGGAGGGCGGGTTGCGGCTGCTTTCGCCGGCCGGGCCGATCATCCCCATCCTGGTCGGCGACGCCCACCGCGCCCTGGCCATGGGCCAGGCCCTGCTGGCCGAGGGCGTTTTCGCGCCGGCCATCCGGCCGCCCACGGTGCCCCAGGGCTCCAGTCGCATCCGGCTGACCGTCACCGCCGCCCACGAGGAGGCGGACATGCGTTTCGCCGCCAGGGCCGTGCTCCGGGCGGCCAGGGAGGTTGGCTTATGCCCCTAGGCAAGGGCCTGTTCATCGCCGGTTCCGACACCGGCGTGGGCAAGACCATGGTCAGCGCCGGCCTGACGGCGGCCCTGCGCCAGCGCGGCCTGGACGCCGGCTATCTCAAGCCCGTGGGCACCGAGGCCCAATGCGTCGACGGCCGGCCGGTCAACCCCGACGCCGTGTTCGTGGGCCGCATGGCCGAGCTGCCCGAGCCGGCCTGGCGGCTCAATCCCTTTTGCCTGAGCGCGCCTCTTTCGCCGCTGGCCGCCGCGCGGCGCGAGGGCGTGACGTTGGATTTCGGCCAGATCGTCGCCGCCTGCCGCCAGGCCCTGGACGAGCGCGAATTCTGCGTGATCGAGGGGGCCGGCGGGGTGATGGTCCCCCTGTGCGAGGGCAAGCTGATGCTCGACCTCATGGCCGAACTGGCCTTGCCGGTGCTGGTGGTGGGCCGGCCCGGCCTGGGCACGATCAACCACACGCTCTTGACCATGCTGGCGGCGCGCTCGCGGGGGCTGGCGGTGGTGGGCTTTGTCTTCAGCGGCGGTGGCGAGGGCGTGGAGCTGGACCCTTCGCGGCACGCCAACCCGGCCCTGACCGAGGAGTTCGGCGGCGCGCCCTACTTGGGCGCCTTGCCCGACATGGGCGGTGGCGAGATCTCGCCACGGGCCCTGCGCGCGGCGGCCGGGGCCTGGCTGGACATCGACGGCCTGCTGGCGGCGCTCAATCGCGCCACAAACCAGGGATGAACAACACCAGCACCGTGTAGACCTCCAGCCGGCCCACCAGCATGGCCGCCGAAAGCAGCCACTTACCGGCCTCGGGCAGGCTGGCGTAGTTGCCCACCGGCCCGACGATGGGCCCCAGGCCGGGGCCGATGTTGCCCAGACAGGCGATGGCCGCCGAAAAGGCTGTCTGGCCATCCAGGCCCAGGGCGGCCAGCCCCAGGGTCGTCAGGGCGAAGCAGGCCAGATAAAGGCCCATGAAGGCCCAGATCGCCGCCACGACCTGCTTGTCCACCGTCCGCCGGCCCAGCTTGACCGGGTTTACCATGCGCGGGTGGATCAGCCGGCCAAACTCGGCCAACGACTGCTTGAGCACTACCAACACCCGCATCACCTTGGGCCCGCCGCCGGTGGAGCCGGCCGAACCGCCGATGAACAGAAGCATCGTCAGCACCGCCAAGGCCAGCGGCGGCCACAGGGTGTAGTCGGCGGTGGCGAAGCCGGTGGTGGTGAGGATGGTGGCTGTCTGGAAAAAGGCCAGGCGCAGGGCGGAAGCCGTGTCGAGGCCCTGGGCCAGCCAAAGGCAGATTGTGATGATCAGCGCCGCGCCCACGGTCAGGGCCAGATAAAAGCGGCACTCCTCGTCGCGCCAGAAGGCGTCCCAACGGCGCTGGCTGAAAAGCTGAAAATGCAGGGTGAAATTGATGCCGGCCAGGATCATGAAGATGGTGACCACCCACTGGATGAACGGGCTTGGCCAGTGGCCCACGCTCAGGTTTTTGGTGGAAAAACCGCCGGTGGCCATGGTGGCCATGGCGTGGCAGAGCGAATCGAAAAGGTCCATGCCGCCCAGCAAAAGCAGCAAGGCCTCGGCGGCGGTGAGCAGGACGTAGATCCACCACAGGGCCTTGGCCGTGTCGGCGATGCGTGGGACCAGGCGGTCGGGCGTGGGCGAGGGCGCCTCGGCCTTGTAGAGCTGCATGCCGCCCACGCCCAGAAACGGCAACACCGCCACGCCCAAAACGATAAAGCCCATGCCGCCCAGCCAGTGGGTCAGCGCCCGCCAGAACAGCACGCATTTCTGGGCGGCCTCCACGTTGGTGAGCACGCTGGCCCCGGTGGTGGTGAAGCCGCTGACCGACTCGAACACCGCGTCGGCCCACGATTTGAAATCGCCCGAAAGCAGAAGCGGCAGCCCGCCCAGCACCCCGGCCGCCAGCCACGAAAGGCCCACCACGGCCATGCCCTCGCGGTGGTTCAGCTCCTTGACCCGGCGGTCGCGGAAAGACCAGAACAATACCCCGCCCAGCAGGCAGCAGACAAAAGACCCGCCCAAAAAGGCCAGCCAACCCGGCTCGGCGTGGATCAGGGCCACGGCCAGGGGCAAGAGCATGCACAGGCCCACGCCCAGGCAGATCAGGCCCACCAACGATATGGCGAAGGCGACGTTCACCGGGTCAGACTCCTAGAAATATTCCAGGCTGACGGTCAGGAGCTTCTCGACCTTGGAGAGCACCTTGGTCAGCATGAAGATGACCATGCGGTCGCCGGGGTTGATGACGGTTTGGCCGTTGGGGATTTCGACCTCTTCGCCGCGCACCACCGCCGCCACCAGGGCGCCGCTGGGCATCTTGACCTGGGCCAGGGGCTTGCCGACCATGGCCGAGGTGGCCTGGGCCTCCACCTCGATGACCTCGGCCCCCTCGTCGCGCAGGGCGCTGACGGCCAAGACCTTGCCGCGCCGCAGATAGCGCAGGATCGCCCCCACCGCCGCGAAACGGGGGCTGACGACCAGGTCGATGCCCAAGGAACTGACCAAGGGCACGTAACCCATGTGGGCCACCCTGGCCACCGTGCGCCGCGCGCCCATTTTTTTGCCCATCAGGGCGATGAGCACGTTGTCTTCCTCGTCGTCGGTGACAGCGGCGAAGACGTCGGCCGCGCCGATGTTTTCCTCGCGCAGCAGGCTCATGTCGGTGCCGTCGCCGTGCAGGACGATGACGTCGTCGAGCTGGTCGACCAGCATCTGACAGCGGTCTTCGTCTTTTTCGATGACGCGGGCCTTGATGTCGCGCCGCTGGGCCCGTTCGGCCACCAGGCGGCCGATGGCCCCGCCGCCGACCACGACGAGCTTGCGCACCGGTTCGTTGCGCAGGCTGAAAAACTCCATGACCTCGTTGATCATGTCCTCGCGCACGACCACGTAGGCCCGGTCGTCGGCCCGCAGATGGTCGTCGCCGCGGGGGATGATCACCTCGCCGTCGCGCTCGATGGCCGCCACCAGAAAGCGCGAGCCCTCGGACATGCGCAGCTCGTGCAGGGGCCGCTTGAGGATGGGGCTGGTCACCGGCGCGCGCAGGCCCAGCAGCTTGACCTTGCCGCCGGCGAAATCGGCCACCGAGTTGGCCGCCGGCACGTAGATCAACTGCATGATCTGGTTGGCCACCTCGCGCTCGGGGTTGATGACCAGGTCCACGCCGAATTGCCGGGGGTCGTGCTCCTCGAAAAAGTGCAGGTAGTCCATCGAGCGGATGCGCGCCACTTTGGTCACCGCCGGAGCCAGGGCCTGGGCGAAGCGGCAGGCGGTCATGTTGACCTCGTCGCTGTCGGTGACGGCCACCACCAGCTCGGCCTCGCGCACGCCGGCGGCCAACAGCGCCGCCGGGCTCGAGCCCTTGCCGACCAGGGTCTGCACGTCCATCTGCTCGTTGACGGCCTTGATCTTTTCCGGGTCTTGGTCGACCAGCACCACGCGGTGGTTTTCGCGCGAGAGCCTTAGCGCCGTGTGATAGCCCACCTCGCCCGCGCCGATGATCAATACGCGCACAAGAATTTCTCCCGCCGCGCCGGTTTGGCGGCAATGTCGTAAAGCGATCGGCCCCTGGTGACGCCCAGCATCAAGGGTAGCACCGGCCCGAAGGCCCGGTCAACGACCGTGGCCGGCCAGGGCCTCGACCAGGGCGTCGGCCATGTTTTGTTCGAAAGCGGCCGTGTCGAAGGCCTGGGCGTGGGCGCGTAACGCCAGCGGGTCGAAGGCGTCGCCCTCCAAAAGCTCCATGGCCTCCACCAGCGCCTCGGGCTCTTGTTTTTTAAAAAACCGCCCCGTGGCCGGCCGGCCTTGGGGGTCTTGGGGGCCGACCACGGTCTCCAGCGCGCCACCCCTGGCCAGGGCGATCACCGGCGCGCCGCTGGCCATGGCCTCCAGGGGCGTGATGCCAAAGTCTTCCTCGCCGCAGAACAATAGCGCCTTGGCCCCGGCGTAGAGCCCGGGCAGTTCGCTGTCGGGCCGCCAGCCCAGAAATTCCACCGTCGGCCCGGCCATGGCCCGCAGTTTGGCCTCCTCGGGGCCCGAGCCCACGACCTTGAGCGGCCGTCGGGTCAGGGTGCAGGCCCGCACGGCCAGGTCCACGCGCTTGTATGGCACAAGGGCCCCCAGGGCCAGATAATAGCCGCGCGGGCGGCCGTCGGGGGCGAAGCGGCCGGTCTCCACCGGCGGATGGATCACCTTGGCCTGGCGGCCATAGAAGCGCTGGATGCGCCCGGCCACGTGGTGGCTGTTGGCCAGGAAAAAGTCCACGCCCTTGGCCGTGGCCACGTCCCAGCGCCGCAGCCAGGGCCGCGCGAAAGGCATGACGTGGCGGGCCAGGCCGCCCCGGCCGGGGCCGAAGTATTGGTCGTACATGTCCCAGATGTAGCGCATGGGCGTGTGCAGATAGCTGACGTGCCGGGCCCCCTTGGGCGGGCGCGCGCCCTTGGCCACGCAGTGGCTGGAGCTCAGCAGCAGATCGCACGGCGGCGGGCGCAGCCGGCCGATGGCCAGGGGCATCAGCGGCAGATAGTGGCGATAATGACTTTGCGCCAGGGGCATGCGCTGCAAAAACGAGGCGTGGATTTCCCGGCTTTCGATCAGCGGCGAAGCCGAGCCCGGCGCGTGGACCAGGGTGAGGATCGGGGCCTGGGGGAACAGCCGGCAGAAGCACTCCAGCACTTTTTCGCCGCCACGCATGCCCGTCAGCCAGTCGTGGACCAGCACGACCCGCAGGCCGCCCAACTCCGGCCGCAGCTCGGCGGCGGTCATGGCCGGCCTTGTTCCTGGCCCAGCAGCCGGCGATAGACGGCCAGCGTCTGCCGGGCCGCCTTGGCCCAGGTGAACAGGGCCGCCCGCTCGGGCCCGGCCAGGCGCAGGCGGCGGTTGAGCACTTCGTCGACCAGCAGCCGGCCCAGGGCCTCGGCGATGGCCGCCGGCTCGGGCTCGCACAAAAGGGCCGCCTCGCCGACGACCTCGGGCAACGAGGCCCGGTTGCTGGCCACCAGCGGCGCGCCGCAGGCCATGGCCTCCAGGGCCGGCAGGCCAAAGCCCTCGTAGAGTGAGGGGATGCACACGGCCTCGGCGGCGGCGTAGGCCGTGGCCAGGGTCACGTCGTCGGCGATGGGAAACATCACCAGGTCTTTGTCGGGGTTGACGCCGCGCAACTCGCCCTTTTTGACCCCGGCCAGCACCAGCGGCGGCACGGGGCCGGCCCCGGTCGGCGGGGTGGCCCGCAGCATGCGGTGGGCCTCGACCAGGGCGATGAGGTTCTTGTGGGGCTTGGGGTTGCCCACGCCCAGGATATAGCGGGCGGGCAGGCCCAGGGATGTGGCCATGGTCGGCCGGTCGGCGGCGGCCAGGGGCCGGAAAGCGCCGCTGACGCCGTTGGGCGTGACGACGACCTTGCCCGGCGAAAGCTGCAAAAGCTCGCAGATGTCGCGCTTGGAGTGCTCGCTGACGGTCAGCACCGCGCCGGCCTTGTGAGCCGCCGGGCCGACGACGTATTTGTAGAACAGGCGATGGCGCAGGCCGTGATCCTGGGGAAAGCGCAGGTGGATCAGGTCGTGGATGGTCATGACCATGGGGCCTGGGGCCACCACCGGCGGCGCGTAGAACGGGCAGTGGTAGAGATCGTGCTTCATGGCCCGCAGCAAGGTGGGCAGCTTGAGCTGACCGCCCAGGCCGTAGGGCGCGAAGTTGGCCACCACGGCGACGATGCGCGGGCCCCGAGGCAGGATCGAGGCGTGCTCGGGCCGGCGCACCAAAACGGCCGCGGCCAGGTCTTTGTCCTCGTCGAGCATGGCCCGCAAGAGCTCCAGGCCATAGCGGGCCATGCCGTGCATCTGGCCGGTGTAGACGCGCATGTCGTAGCAGATGTTCAAGGCTTTCACGCCTCCTCGCGGCAGGCCCGGTGATAGACGTCCAAGGTCTGGCGGGCCGCCTGGTCCCAACTGAAGCGCGCCGCCCGCTCCGGCCCGGCCTGGGCCAGTTGACGGCGCAAGGATTCGTCTTGCATCAGCCTGGCCAGGCCCTGGGCAATCGCCTCGTCGCTATGCGGGTCGACCAGCACCGCCGCCTGGCCGACCACCTCGGGCACGGCCCCCACCGCCCCGGCCAACAGCGGCGCGCCGCAGGCCAGGGCCTCCAGGGCCGGCAGGCCAAAGCCTTCGTGCAGGGTGGGGAAGGCAAAGGCCAGGGCCAGATTCATCAGCAGGGGCAGTTCGTCGTCGGGCACGTAGCCGGTGAAGACCAGGCGCTTGTCGTCCAGGGCCGCGCCGAGCTGGCTTTTCAGGCGCTGGGCCAACCAGGCCCGCTGGCCGGTGATCACCAGCTTGCACTGGGGCAGAACCTGATCGGCGGCGCGCAAAAAGGCCGGGATCAGCCGGGCCAGGTTTTTGCGCGGCTCGATATTGCCCACATATAGCACGAACGGGCCGTCCAGGCCCAGGCGATAGCGCGCCGCCTCCAGGGCTTGGCGATCGTCGATGACCCGAAAGGCCGCCCGGGCGGCCTCGGCCACCACCGTCACCCGCGCCGGGTCCACGTTCAGAATCTCCTGTAACTCGTCGGCCGTGGCCTGGCTGGGCGCGATGAACCAGGCCCGCGAACGGGCCAGCCGCCCCAGGTGCCAGCGCATGTACGAGGCGTATTTTGGCGGCACGGTCTCGGGATGGGTGAAGGGCACCAGGTCGTGGACCGTGGCCACCACGGCCAGGCCCCGGCCGTCGAAGGGCGCCAGCATCGCCGGCCCGTGCAAAAGGTCCACGCCGTCTTTTTTCAGGCGGCGAGGCAGGAAAAGATGTTCCCAGGCATCGCCCAGGGGATGGCTTTCGTGGGCAAAGGCGGCGCGGATGAGCTTGCCGTTGGGCAGGCCCGGCAGGCAGGTCAGGTTGTCCAGGCGGGCCAGCAGACAGATTTCCTGCGTGGGCGCCACCCGCTTGAAGCCCTCCAGCAGGCCCAGGATATAATTGCCCACGCCGGTGGGCCGGGGCGTCAACGCACGGATATCCAGGCAGATCCGCACGGCCTAGCCCTGGCCGTCGGTCGGCGCTGGCCGGCCGATGACGCGCAGCACGTTGTAGATGGGCTTGGCCTGGGTCTCGTAGTAGGTGCGCACCTGCAACTCGCCCAGCAGGCCCAGCGAAATGAGCTGCACGCCCACCAGCATCAGCAAAACGGCCAGGATCACGCCGGGCTTGCCCCACATGGGCTCGCTGAAAAACAGCTTCAGGATGGTGTAGTACAGCCCCAGCAAAAAGCCCAGCGCCCCCGAGATCAGCCCCCAGCGGCCGAAGATCTGGATCGGCCGGGTGGAGTAGGACAGCAGGAACTTGACCGTGATCAGATCCAACAGCACCCTGGGCGTGCGGCCGATGCCGTATTTGGTCTTGCCGGCGATGCGCGGTCGGTGGTTGACCGGCACCTCGACGATGCGCACGCCCATGTGCGAGGCGATGGCCGGGATGAAACGGTGCATCTCGCCATAGAGCCGGATGCCGCGCACGACCTCCTGGCGGAAGGCCTTGAGCGTGCAGCCATAGTCGTGCAACTCCACGCCGGTGATGCGGCTGATCAGGCCGTTGGCCAGCTTGGAGGGCAGCTTGCGGTTGAGGTAGGCGTCCTGGCGGTCGTAACGCCAGCCGGCGGCGATGTCGTAGCCCTCGTCGAGCTTGGCCAGCAGCTTGGGGATGTCGGCGGGATCGTTTTGGCGGTCGCCGTCCATGGTCACCACCACCTGGCCCAGGGCGTGGTCAAAGCCGGCGCTCATGGCCGCGGTCTGGCCGAAGTTGCGCCGGAAGGCGATGACCACCGTGCGCGGCTGCTGGCTGGCCAGGCGCTCCAAAATGGCCAGGGTTTCGTCCTTGGAGCCGTCGTCGACGAAAACGACTTCGTAGTCCAGGCCGGTTTTTTCGAGCACGGCGTGCACCTCGGCGTGCAGGGGCTCGACGTTGTCGGCTTCGTTGTAAACGGGGATCACCACCGAAAGGTCCACCTCAGGCCTCCGTCTCCATTTGGGCAATGGCCGCGCGCCGCAGCCGGAACCACGCCCCCCAGGCGGCCAGGGGCGCCAGGATCAGCGTCTCCCAGACGGCCGCCTTGATGTCGTGCCAAAACACCGCCATGCTCAGGCCGCGTTTGACGTCGAGAAAAACCCAGTTGTCGGTGCGGAAATACTCCGCGCTGAAGGGCCAGAACAAGGGCACGCCGTGGGGCGGCAGGGTGTCCAGGGTCAGGTAGTCGACCAGCACATGGCTGGCCCAGACCATGAACCCGGCCCAGGCCCACCAGATCGCCGCGCCGCCGCGCCGTCGGCCGATCAGGGCCATGGCCAGGGCGCACAAAAGCGCCGCGCCCAACGAATGGCTGGCCCCGTGGTGCCAGGCGGCCATGTCGCCGCTGAGCAGGCCGGGGATGAAGTCGAGGTCGGGCAGGACGGCCAGCGCCGCGAACAAAGCCAGATCGGCGCGGGGGCCGATCAGGTCGTGGCGGCCGGTGGCCAGCGAGCCCAGCGCGACGCCGGCCAGGGCGTGACCCAGGGGCGTGGCCATCAGCGCCCGCCCATCTGGGCCAGGGCCGCCTGGAAGACCTCTTCGTAGCGCCGGCCGCCGGCCTCCCACGTAAACAGCTCGGCCACCCGCTGGCGGGCCGCCTGGCCCTTGGCCTTGCAGGCCGCCGGATCGGCGAGCAGGGCCAGGATGGCCTTGGCCAGGCCGCTGGGCGTCTTTTCCGTGGCCAGCGAGCCGGTGTCGCCCAAAAAGGCCCGGTTGTTGGCGTTGTCAAAGCAGGCCACGGGCAGGCCGCCGCCCATGTAATTGATGATCTTGCCGCTGGCCTCGCCGGCCACGTCTTCCTTGGGGTCGACGGCCACGTCGCCGATGGCCAGGTAGTCGGGCAGCTCGAAGTAGTCCACCTGGCCCATGAACTTGACGTGTTCGGCCACGCCCAGGCGCTGGACCAGGGCCTGGCTGTGCTCGACGGGGTAGCCCACCACCAGGAAAAAGGCCTCGGGCGCGCCGGCCAACACCTCGGGGATGGCGTTGAAATAATTATCCGTGCCCTTGCTGGCCAACAGCGCCCCGGTGTAGAGCACGATGGGCCGCTGGGGGGCGATGCCCAGTTCGGCGCGCAGGTCGCGGCCCTTGGCCCCGTCGAAAAAGCCCATGTGCACGCCGTCGATGATGGTGTGCACGCGGCTGTCGGGCAGGCCCATGGTCGAGCGCAGAAACTCGCCCACGTCGACATTGGAGCCCACGCACTGTTCGCTGCCCCGGGTGATCCATTTCTCCACCGCCCAGAACAGCGGCCGCACCAGGGGCATTTTGTTCAGCCAGCCGTAGGAGTCCAGCTCGCGGGTCAGGCTGCCCTGGACGTCGAAGACCACCGGCAGCTTGCGGCCGGTGAGCTTGCGGGCCAGCAGGCCGATGAAGGCCCCCTCGTGCAGGTGGCCGTGGATGACGTCGGGCCGGAAGGCGCCGATGGCCTTGATGGTTTCGCGCAGCAGCAGCCAGTCCAGATAAAACTTGCCCATGGCCGGGCCGGCTTCGAGCTTGTCATACCAGCCGACGTTTTTGGTGCGCCGGGTGGGCACGCCCTCGATGTCGCGGCCCAGGTGATAGGTCAAAAGCAGCACCTCGTGGCCGCGCCGTTGCAGGGCCTGGATCTCGCCCAGGATGCGCATGTGGCAGCCGCGGTCGGCGAAAAACGGCGTGGGGGCTATGCCCAAGATCTTCATGACGGTCTCCGGCCCGAGGGGTTGGCGCGATCGGCTGGCGGCCGTTGGCGCGGGGAGCCGGCCCGGGCCAGCCAACCATGGGCTTTACAACGAAAAATTTCAAATCAGGCGCGGCGGCGGCCCGTTTTTACAGGTAGCCCTCGCGCACGTACCATTCGTAGGTTTTGCGCAGGCCCTCGTCGATGCCGACCTTGGGCTGGTAGCCCAGCTCGCGCTTGGCTTTGCCGATGTCAAAGGCGCGGTTTTGGCGATACCAGTCCACGCGGCGGGGGAAGATCGGCGGGGCCACGCCAAAGGGCTTGCAGAGCTTTTCGCAGACGTGGCCCGCCGCCACCACCGGCCAGACCGGAAAATGCGGAATGCGCACGGGCTTGCCCATGGCCTTGGCCACGCGGGTCACCAGCTCCTCGATGGGGTAGTATTGCTCGTCGGCGATCAGGTAGGCCTGGCCCAGGCCCTTGTCTTCTTCTTGGGCCAGCAAAAAGGCGTCGATGAGGTTGTCGATGTAAAGCGGGTGATAGAGGGTCTTGCCCGAGCCGAACATGGGGAAAACGCCCTTTTGCACCCGGCTGTAGATCATCCAGAAGCGCTCGGGGTCGCCGGGGCCGTAGATGGCCGCCGGCCGCAGGATCGTCGCCTTCATGCCCGCGTCGATGAAGGGCCGCAGGGCCACCTCGCCGTTGTATTTGGTCTGCTGATAATAGTCGGCGGCGTTGATGGGCGCGTTTTCGTCGGCCGGCGGGCGCTCGACGTTGCCGTGCACGCCGCAGGTGCTGCAATAGATGAACTTGCGCACGCCTTCGTCCTGGGCGGCCTGGGCCACCAGGCGCGCGCCGCCTTCGTTGACCTGATCGTAATAGTTGCGCGGCACGTCCATCTCGCGGAAGGCGGCGGCCAGGTGATGGACCACCTCCACCCCGCGCATGCAGCGGCGCACCAGGGGCTCGTCGGTCACCGAGCCGATGACCACCTCGGCGCCCATGTCGCGCAGGGCCTGGGGCTTGAGGCCTTCTTTGTTGTCCAGGGCCACCACCTGATGGCCCAGCCCCAGCAGGCGCTCCACCAGGGCCGCCCCGGTGAAGCCGGTGCCGCCGGTTACCAGAATCTTCATGCCGAGCACTCCCCCGGCCACGGGCCGCCGCCGGCCCGCGCCGCCATATGGTCGAGGCCGCCGGGCGCGGCCTTGGCGCGATCGTTTCGCCGGACGAGCCGGGCCCACGGCCGCCGGCCACGCCGGCGAAACAGCCCGTCCAAAGGCTACATCCTACTGGTTTGCAACGATTTTGGCAAGGGGCGTTGGGCCGTCCGCGCGCCCCACGGTCGGGCCGCGCGGGCGGGTGGCGGAATCAAAGCTCGCTTTGCACCACGTGGAAGCACAGCGTCGAGGCGGTGGTGCGGCTGCGGCCCATGTAGAGCATGGCCCCCAGCCACAGCCCTTGCAGGGCCAGCAGCATCCCCGGCCGCCACAGCGCCGCCAGGCCCACGGCCAGCGACGGCGGCGCGGCCGCGCCGGGGCCGAAGATCAAGGGCATGGCCAGGCCGTAGGGGATGGTGGCCAGGGCCATCCATTGATAGGCGCTGATTCTGCCCTCGCCGCGATAGTCGCTACGCAGCGTCTCCGAGAAAAAACGCCACAGCCCAGAGACCGTCACCGCCAGCCACACCACGTATTGATGCAGGCCCAGCAAAAACATGTACAGGCAGATCAGCCCGCAGCCGGTCAACACGATGGAGGTCACCGCCTGGATCGGAAAGACCGGCCGGTCTTCCCAGCCGCTTTCGTAGGCGATCTTTTTGGTGTGGCCGTGAAACACGAAACCCCGGCCGGCCATGATCCTTTGGGCCCAGGCCGGGCATTGGTCCAGGGGCTTGCCGTAGCAGCAGCCGAAACTGATGCATGCCAGCCGGCCCAGGCCCTCGCCCACGGCGTAGGCCGTCAGCAGCGCGGCCAGGGCCGTGGTCACGTTGAGGCCCGCGCCGCCGGGCAGGCAGTAGGCCGCCAGCAGGCACAGCCACGGCGCGATGATCAGCCCCACGAACGAGGCCCCGCCCACCGTGAAGGTGGCCGGCTTGTGCTCGACCCAGCGGGCCACCAGCCGCGAGGCCGGCGCGCACGCCGACAACAGCGGCAAAACAAACGCCGCCACGCCCAGGTCGCTGACCCCGGCCGCCCGCAGCATCAACACCAGAAGCGCCGCCGCCGTGGCGTAGGCCGTGGCCGAAAAAAAGCCGTAATAGGTGATGTTGAGCCCGCGCCAGGCCCCGCCCGGCTCCTTGGCCAGGGGCACCGAGGCCAGAAACTGCCAGCGCTCGCCGGGCAGATGCCGGCAAGCCCAAAACAACAGCCCGCCACAGAGCGCGGCCAGGCCCAACACGAACAGAAGCTCGTTCATCGATTTTCTCCGAATTTGCCGGCCCCATTGGGGGCGATGGCCGTGGCGATGGCCGAACGCACGGCCACGTCCACCTCGGCCAGCGGCGCGCCAAAACCCAGGCTGAAACGGCTGGACACGTCGAGGCGGCGTTGGGCCGCCAGCAGGTCGGCGGCGAAACGGGCCCGCCCGGCCTGGAACAGCAGCACCACCGTGGAGCTGCCCGGCCGGAACAAGCTTTTGGGCGCGCCCTTTTCCACGAACAGCCCCGGCGTGAGCGGCTGGGGATCGTCATAGCGCCGGGCGCTGTAGCAATCGACGATATCGCCGACCATCAGGGCCACCACCTCGACCATGGCCACCAGCCCGCAACCCGTGCCGCCGGGCTGATCGGTGTCGATGACGCTGATCAGGCGGCGGTTTTTGGAAAAGGGCGTGACCATGCGCACCACCGCCCGGGGGTTGCACGAATGATGGTCGCCCTCCAGGCCATAGCAGTCGATGACCCGGCCGGCCACGGGGGTGTGGTTGTAGTGATATTTGTCGGGCGTCAGGCGCAGCACCGCCCAGTCGCCATCGGCGAAGGCCCGTAGCCAGCGGGTCTTGCCCTCGCCCAGCAGCTCGCGAAAGTCGAAAAATTTATCCTTGAGAAAAAGCATGCTCTCGCGCTGGAGCGAGCCCAGCAGGATGCGCGCGTCCGAGGGCGAGACGATGGCCGCCGGGTCTTCGGGCATGGGCCGGCAGCGCCAATAGCGGATGCGCCGCTCGAAGACCTTGCGGGCGGTGTCGAGGCCCTTGGGGTCGTCGAGGCACTCGGCCGGGTCGACGCCCAGGGCCCGCAGCATGGCCGGGCCCGATTTCAGGCGCGAGCCCAGCACGGTGTCGTAGTTCAGGTAGCCCAGCGCCTCCGAGGCCCGGGCGCTGGTCAAGGCCTTGAAGGCGCGTTGGGATTTTTCGCGCAGGCCGTTGTAGACGCAGCCGATCAGGCGGTCGGCGAAAAGTCTTTCCTCGCAAACGCGGCCGCTGTGGCGTTCAATGTATTGATGCGGCGTCCGGGACATGGGCGTCCTCCGGGTTGGCGTGTCGGGCTTGGCGCGTCCGCTCCAGGCCCAGGCACAAGACAAGCAGGTTGATCAGGCGCAGGGCCTCGGCCGGGGGCAGTTCGTCGGCCAGCAGCCTGGGCCGCAGGGCGGCCACGATGGCCCTGGGGTCGCGGCCGGCGCAGGCGTGGCCCAGGGCCCCGGCCCAGCGCGGGTCTTGGCTGGCGACGCTCAGGCGTTCGGGGGCCAGGACGCCCTCCAGGTGATCCATGGCCTCTCGCAGATGGCGCAGGCGCAGGCCGCCGCGATAGTATTCCTCGGCGGCGGCGTTGAACTGGCGCGGCTCCACGGCCAGGGGGTCGCTGGCCCCGATCTGGGCCAACGCGCCCCGGACAAGGCGGCCGGCGGCGGTGTGGCGCGGGTCTTCCAGGCGGCGGGCCAGGTCGTCGAGGACGTCCTCCAGGCCCATGGATTCGATCAAGGCCGCGCCCTCGCGGCGGATCAGGCGCAGCAAGGCCTGGCGGTATTGGGCGTGGCGCACGCGCAGATAGCCCGGATAGCGCCGGCTGGGCCGCACGTCGCGCACGTCTTCCTGGATCATCTTCAGCAGCAGGTTGCCGCTGTCGGCGCGCACGAAGAATGTGGGCAGGCCGATGGCCGCGCCGAAAAATACCTGCCGGCGCTCGCTTTCGGTCTGGGGGTCGTCGGGGATGTGGGCGTGATCGAGCAGGCCGCCGGCGATGAACTTGAAGGCCAGGGCCGTCAGCAGGCATTGCAGGCCGACGGCCGGGGCCAAGTCGCCATCCAGGCTGGGGAAAAGGCTGTAGTGCCGTCCCTCGAATCCCGAAAAGCCCATCACCGCGAACTGGCGCTGACGATGCAGCAGATAGGGCGGCATGCGCTGGTCGAAAACGCCCATCTGGGCCAGGTCCGCCTTGAGGCGCTCCAGGTTGCCCAGACTGCCGTCCAGGGCCGGGCTGCTGTGGGTGCTCATCACCGCGGCCAGATAATCCAGCAGGCGAAAATCCGGGGCCAGATCGCCGCGCAGGCCAAAGACGGCGGCCAGGGCCCGGTCCAGCCACGGCGGGCCAAAGGGCGTCAGGCGCAGGCCAAAGGGCCGCGCCTTGAGCGAGGCCTTTTTGCGCCAGCGCCGCCAGATCATGCGCAGGTGGGTGTAGTCCAACTCGTAGGGCAGAAAGCCCAGCACCCGCTCGGGGTGAAAATCGGCGAAACCCAGCCGGTAGGGCGCGGCGCTGTGCACGCCCACGAACAGCGGCAGAAAATGCTCGATAAACTTGGTGGCCAGATCGCCCAGATATTTTTCCTGGGCCGCGCCGAAGGCGCCGCCGCCGGCCAGGGCCGCGCTCAGGCGCTTGCTGCCCAGGGTGACGTGGACGCCGTTGTTGGCCAGGCTGATGTTGGAGGCGTTGGGCAGGACGACCAGATTGTTGGTGATCACGCCGGCCTCGCGCAGGCGGGCCACGGCGTTGAGCTGAGCCCGGCTGAGCACCTCGTGGCACAGGTGCATGTAGCGATGCTTGTCCTCGCCGCGATCCCAGCCCGACAGGCAGGGGTTCATGAACAGCTCGCGGTAGAAGGCGTCGGTGATGCACTCGTTGAGCCGCTTTTGGCGCACGGGCGGGTGGGGCGCGAAATAGACCGTCACCCGCTGGCCGCGCTGGCCCAGGCCCATGGGCCCCTGGGCGTGGATGGTCAGCAGGTGGGTGAGCAAAAAGCGCAACGCCGTCTCGCGGGCCACGGCCCGGCCCATGCCCTCCCCGGGCGTGAGCGTCGAGACGTAGAACGAATATGTCTCGGGCGAGGTGTTGTCGCTGAGAAAGTGCTCGCACAGGCCCAGGCCGGCCTGGCGCAGAACCTCGGGCAACTCGGCTTGGCGGCCCACGGCGTCGGCCAGGGCCAGCTTGAGCAGATAGCTGACCGGCACGCGCAGCATTTCCTCTTCGCCATCCCTGGCGAAAAAGCGGTGGGCGTCGCCGCGCCGGCCGGCGGCGGGGTCGGCCTTGTCGGCGGCCAGGTCGGCCTCCAGCACTTGGCGGGCCAGGGGGCTCAGGGCGGCCAGGGGCAGGCGCACCCACGAGTTTTCCCAGACGCCGTCAGGGTTGTCGGAGAGCCATTTTTCCAGGTCGGTGACGACTTTCTTGGGCAGTTCACCCCGGTCGCGGCGCTTGACGATGTTGCGGAAATAGTTGGACTGCTCGATCGTGCGGGGCAGATCCACGTCCTGGCGCGCGCCGCTGACCACCGCTTGCAGTTCGTTTTCACAGCCGCAGGTGGCGTCGCCGGCGGCGAAGGGCGTGGTGGCGGCCAGTCGTTCGGGGGTGGATGCGTCGACGCCAATGGCGGCCAAGGCTTTGGCCGGCGGGTCTTTGCGGCCGTTGGCCCAGCCGCGCAGGGAAATCGTCTTCATGAACGCCTCGTGGTTTGCGGGCGGCCCGTCAAGGTCGCCGATTGAACCACTTTAGCAAGGCCGGCGCGGCCATGAGCGACGGCCAGGTTAACAACCGGTGGACAATTCGTGACAAACTCCACCGCTGGCGCTATCGCCTCCGCCGATGGCCAAGGGCCGCATGCATCTTTCTTAACTATTTTTCATCACCGCCGCCGCCGTCTAGAATGCCATGGGATTATCTATCACTAGTATAGGAGTATCTGATGGCTTCTCCGTATGACGCGATGTGGCAAGAACTGGGCCTGGACCTGGCGGCCCACGAGCAGCTTTTGCAGGTGCTGGGCGGCGGTTATCAGCAGGTTTTCCTGGGCCAGCCAAACCGGCCGGCGGGCATGGATTATTTCAACTTCGTGATGAGCGAGGTGCACGGTCTGCGGGTCAAGGAGTTGGTGGAGGCCCAGGCCGCGGGCAAGAAGGTCATTGGCTCGTTTTGCGTGTTTGTGCCCGAGGAAGTCGTGCGGGCCACGGGGGCCACGCTGGTGGGCCTGTGCACGGGGGCCGATTTCGCCGCCGAGGAGGTGGACAAACTCCTGCCGCGCAACACCTGCGCGCTGATCAAGAGCGCCTTTGGCTTCAAGCTGGGCAAGATCTGTCCGTTCATCGAGGCCGCCGACATGATCGTGGGCGAAAACACCTGCGACGGCAAGAAAAAGGCCTACGAGACCATGGGCAAGATGGTCCCCAACCTTTACGTCATGGACCTGCCCCAGGTCAAGAGCGACCAGGGCCGGGCTCTGCTGAAGGCCGAGTTCGCGCGTTTTCTGAAGGCCGTCGAGGACTTGACCGGCGTGACGATCGACGCGGCCAAGTTGAGGGAGGGCATGCGCATCGTCAACGACAAGCGCAAGGCCCTGGCCCGCCTCAACGCCCTGCGCGCCGCCGATCCCGCGCCGATCTCGGGCCTGGACGCTCTGTTGATCAACCAGGTGGCCTTTTACGACGACCCGATCCGCTTCACGGGCAGCGTCAACGCCCTTTGCGACGAGTTGGAGGCGCGGGTGGCGGACGGCCAGGGGGCCATGGAAAAGGGCGCGCCACGGGTGTTGCTCTCGGGCTGCCCCATGGCCGTGCCCAACTGGAAGCTGCCGTGGATCATCGAGCAGGCCGGCGCGGTGATCGTGGGCGAGGAGTCTTGCGTGGGCGAGCGCGGGGCGCGCAACCTGGTCGATGATTCGGGCCAGAGCGTCGACGAGCTGCTGGAGGCCCTGGTCGATCGTTACTTCCAGGTGGACTGCGCCATCTTCACGCCCAACCCCCAGCGCCTGGCCCACGTCGAACAGATGGCCGCCGCCTACAAGGCCCAGGGCGTGATCCACTATTGCCTGCAATTCTGTCAGCCCTACCAGATGGAGGCCCTGCCCGTCGAGCAGGCGCTCAAGGCCCAGGGCCTGCCGGCGTTGCGCCTGGAGACCGACTACAGCCAGGAAGACGCCGGCCAGTTGCAGACCAGGGTCGAGGCGTTCCTGGAGATGCTGGAGAAATAAGCGGCCGAGCCGCGCGCCGGGATTCCGGCTGGGCGGCCCAAGCGGGTCCGTGGCGGCGGGCCTCGCTTGGGCCGCCCGGCTTTTTTGAGTGACCACTTGACAGCCGACGGCCGGAAAAATATTATTTGAGTAAGCACTCAGCCGTCGGTCGTTCGGCGGCTAGCGCTTCTCCGGCGCCGGCAAGGTCCTGTTTTTCGCGCCAGAAAAATGAAGCTTCAACGATGAGCAAACCGATTTCACGCAAGCAGGCGATCAGGGCGGCGGCCATCGAGCTGTTCGCGGCCAAGGGCTTTCAGGGCGCCTCCACCGCCGAGGTGGCCAAGCTGGCCGGCGTGTCCGAGGGCACGATCTTTTATCATTTTCAGACCAAAGAGGGCATCCTGCTCAGCCTGATCGACGACATGTTCGACGGCTACGTGGCGGTGATCGGCCAATCCATCGCCGAGGCCGCCACGGGTCTGGAGGCCATCGAGTGCTATTTGCGCGGCCACCTGCGCCATGTCGAGGAGCGCTGGAACGAAATCTCGCTGTTGATCCGCGACGTGCCGCCCAGCTTCAAGGACGACGACTCGCCCCAGCGGGCCCACGTGCTTTCGCGCATCGCCCAGTTGGAGGCCTTGATCGTGGCGGCCATCGAAAAAGGCCAGATCGACGGCTCCATCCGGCCCTGCGACCCGGCGGCCATCGCCCGGATCCTGCGCGGGCGGCTCAAGGGCCTGACCAGCATGATGGCCCTGGAAAAATTTTCCATCACCGAAATGTCGGACGAACTCTGCCAGTTCTGCCGGCGCGCCCTTGCCGCCCGGGCCTGAGGGCCGGCGTTTTATCCCGTCGCCGTGGAGAAAGACTTTTTTCGATGAGCATGATCGGCAAAAAGATGATCTGGCTGATTTTCGTGGCGTTGACGGCGGCGTTTCTGGCCGGCTGCGGCGGTGAGGAGCAAAAGGCCGAGGTCAAGGCCCGGGGCGTGCCGGTGATCACCCAGCCGGCCACGGCCCGCCAGGTGGAGGACATCCTGCGGCAGGTGGGCACGCTGGATTCGGCCATGCGTTCGACCATGCGCGCGCGGGTGGACTCCAGCGTGGTGCATTTGTCCTTCCAGGAAGGGGCCAGGGTCAAGAAAGGCGACGTGCTGGTGCGCCTGGATGACGCCAAGATCCTGGCGGCCATCGACAATCTACAGGCCGGCATCAAGCAACTGGGCGTCAAGCTGGCCTTCCAGCAAAAGACCCTGGAGCGCAACCGCCAGTTGCTCAAGCGCTCGGCCATCGCCCAGCACCAGTTCGACAGCCTGGAGTCCGACTTCCACCAGACCGAACTGGCCATCACCCAGGCCAAGGCCGATCTGGCCCGCCAGCGCGAGATGCTGGCCGACACCGTCATCAGCGCGCCCTTTGACGGCGTGGTCGGCGCGCGCACCATCGCCGTGGGCGATTATCTCAAGACCGGCGACAAGGTCGTCACCGTCGTTGGCCTGGACCCTCTGGAGGTCGGCTTCAACGTGCCCGAGCGCTACAAGCCCAAGCTGGCCCTGGGCCACAAGGTCCACGTGCAGGTGGCCGCCGAGGGCGATCGGCTCTTTGATGGCGAGATTTTTTTCATCGCGCCCATCGTCGATCCGGCCACGCGGTCTTTCCAGGTCAAGGCCCGCGTGGGCAACCGTGACGGTCGCCTGAACCCGGGCATGTTCGCCAACGTGCGCCTGGTGGCCGACGTGCGGCCCCAGGCCGTGACCATCCCCTGGACGGCGGTGATCGTCACCGAGGAGGGCTCCTACGCCTATGTGGTCGAAAACGGCAAGGCCAAAAAGGTCGTGCTGAACCTGGGCCAGGTGACCCACGACTGGGCCGAGGTGCTGGACGGGGCCATCAAACCGGGGGACGAGTTGATCGTCGAGGGCAAGTTCGCCGCCCGCGACGGCGCGCCGGTGGTGATCAAGAACCAAGGCCAAGAGAAAACCTCGCCCGCCGGGCAAGCCAAACAGGGGGCCTGACCCATGTTCCTGCCCAATTTTTCCATCCGGCGGCCGGTGGCGGCCACGATGATCATCGCGGCGCTGGTGGTCTTTGGCCTGATCGGCATCAGCCGGCTGGGCGTGGCCCTCTACCCGGACGTGGATTTTCCCATGGTCACCGTGACCACGGTCTGGGAAAACGCCATGCCCGAGGAGATCGACAACCAGATCACCGACAAGCTCGAGGACGCCATCGCCGGCGTCAGCGGCATCAAGCACATCACCTCCCAGAGCATGCAGGGCAAAAGCACCATCACCGTCGAGTTCGAGCTGGGCAAGGACGTCGACGTGGCCGCCCAGGAGGTGCGCGACAAGGTCTCGGCCAAGCTCTACGACCTGCCCGACGACATCGAAACGCCCGTCATCAACAAGCTCGACATCAACGCCCAGCCCATCATCTGGCTGGCGGTCACCGGCCAGCAGGCCATCGAGAACCTGACCAAGCTGGCCGACGAGCAACTGCGGCCGATGTTGCAGCGCATCATGGGCGTGGGCGAGGTGCGCGTGGGCGGCGCGCGGGCCAAGGAAGTGCACTTGCTGCTCAATCGCCAGAAACTGGCGGCCTATGGCGTGGGCGTCGACGAGGTTTCGCGGGCGGTGAAAAGTCAGCACGTGGAGCTGCCCGGCGGCAAGATCGAGTCCAAGGACGACGAGTTTCTGATCCGCATCATGGGCGAGTTCGCCAGCCCCGAGGCCTTCAACGATTTGATCGTGACCTGGCGCGACGGCCATCCCGTGCGCCTGCGCGAGCTGGGCCGGGCCGTCTCGGCCCGCGAGGAAACCAGCGCCGTGGCCCGCTTCACCACCAAGGACGGCGCGGAAAAGACCGTGGGCCTGGGCATCTCGCCCCGCTCGGGCGCCAATCAGGTGGAGATCGCCCAGAACGTGCGGGCCATGCTGCCCCAGATCCGGGCCATGGTGCCCGAGGGCGTCAAGATCCACATCGCCTCCGACTCGACCAAGTTCATCGAGGACTCCATCGCCGAAGTGCGCGAGCAGCTCTTTCTGGGCGGCGTCATCGCGGCGCTGGTCATCTTCGTGTTTTTGCAGAACACCCGCACCACCATCATCAGCGCCCTGGCCATTCCCACCTCGATCATCGCCACCTACGCCTGCATGTACTGGCTGGGCTTCACCATGAACAACATGACCATGCTGGCCTTGGTCACGGCCGTGGGCTTGGTCATCGACGACGCCATCGTCATGGTCGAAAACATCTTTCGCCACCGCGCCGAGCTGGGCAAGGGGCCCTTTCAGGCGGCCTACGAGGGCTCCCACGAGATCTCCTTCGCCGTGGTGGCCACGACCCTGGCCTTGTCGGGCGTGTTTTTGCCGGTGGCCTTCATGGGCGGCATGGTGGGCAAGTTTTTCTACGAGTTCGCCGTGACGCTGGCCTTTGCCGTGGTGGCCTCGACGCTGGTGGCCCTGACCGTGGTGCCCATGCTCTCGGCCCGTTTCCTGACCGTCTCGGAGAGCCGTTCGCGGCTGTTTGGCGTGTTCAACGACATGATGAACTGGCTCTCCAGAACCTATCGGCCCATGCTGGCCTGGGGCCTGCGCCACCGGCTGAGCATGGTGGCCCTGGGCGTGGTCGCCCTGCTGGTGGGCGGGTTCTTGTTCAGCCTGCTGGGCAAGGAGTTCGTCACCGAGGACGATCAGTCGCGCTTCATGGTGCGCCTGGAGACGCCGCTTTCCTACTCCACCAGCAAGACCGACGAGTTGCTGCGCCGCCTGGAAAAAGAGCTGATCGTCCTGCCGGCGGTGGACCACTTCTTCTCGGTGGCCGGCTGGAACGGCGCCAACAAGGCCATCGCCATCGTCGAATTGGTGGGCAAGAAAGAACGCCCCCTGACCCAGGCCCAGGTGCAGGGCCAGGTGCGCAAGCTCACCGAAGAGCTGCCCGACGTGCGGGCCAGCGTCTCGCCCATCGGCATCTTTGGCGGCATGGCCCGCAACGAGGAGATTCAGTTCGTCATCCAGGGCCCGGACATCGCGGAGCTCGACCGCTTCTCGCGCCAGATCATGGACCGCCTGGAAAACACCCCCGGCTACGTGGGCATCACCCGCGACCTGGAGATCGGCAAGCCCGAGGTGCGCGTGCTCATCGACCGCGAACGCGCCGCCGACCTGGGCGTGAGCGTCAGCGACATCGCCACCGCCGTGGCCTCTCTGCTGGGCGGCGTCAAGATCGCCGACTACAAGGAGGGCGGCAAGCGCTACGACGTGCGCGTGCGCCTGACCGAGCGCCAGCGCCTGCTGCCCCAGGACGTGCAACGCATCTACGTGCGCGCCGCCGACGGCAAGCTCCACGACATCAGCGGCTTCATCACCCTGCAAACCGGCGTGGGCCCCAGCGTGATCAACCGCCTCGACCGCAGCCGCTCGGCCACCGTCTACGCCAACCTTAACGGCAAGCTGCTGGGCGACGCCCTGCCCGAGGTCAGGGCCATCGGCCAGGAGATCCTGCCCGAGGGCTACAACAGCAAATTCGCCGGCCGGGCCGAGAGCTTCGACGAGACGGTGGGCTATATCGCCTTTGCCTTCATGTTGGCCATTTTGCTGACCTACATGGTTCTGGCCGCCCAGTTCGAAAGCTTTGTCCAGCCCTTTTCGATCATGGTGGGCCTGCCGCTTTCGTTCATCGGGGCCTTTGGCCTGCTTTTGCTTTTGGGCAACACCTTCAACCTGTTTTCGATGATCGGCCTGGTGCTGCTGGTGGGCCTGGCCACCAAAAACGGCGTGCTGCTCATCGACTACGCCAACCAGATGCGCCAGGCCGGCATGGGCGTCCACGAGGCGCTGATCGAGGCCGGGGCCACCCGTATGCGGCCGATTCTGATGACGGCCGTCTCGACCATCGGCGGCGTGATCCCGGTGGCCCTGGGCCTGGGCGAGGGCGCCGAAAGCCGCCAGCCCATGGCCGTGGCCATCGCCGGCGGCATGCTCTCCTCGACGGTGCTGACGCTTTTGGTGGTGCCGGTCATCTATTCCTATATGGACCAGATGGTCAACTGGCCGCCGCTCAAGCGCTTCCAGGCGCGGATCATGGCCAAGCGCCGCGGCCAGCAAGCGCCCGTCGGCGGCGACCAGCCGGCCGCCTGATTCCGGCCACGTCAAACCTTGCCGCCGCCCGGGCCTTGCCGCCGGGGCGGCGGTTTTTCGTGGCCGACGGGCGCGGCCTCGGCCCGCGCGATCATACGCCAATGTCGGTTTTTACGGGCGAAGTCACGCGCAAGTATGTTTACACGCCATTTTGCCCGCCAAAGAGGCCTCTGGCCAAGGCACGGTTCTTGCTGCGATAATCGGCATGGACAGTCGCCTCATAGAAGCCGAGCTCCAGGTGCTCCACGAAATATCCAGCATCCTGGGCAAGGCGCTCGACCTGCAACGGGCCCTGGAAATGGTGCTTTCGGTGCTTTCCGAAAAGCTGGCCATGAAACGGGCCACGGTGACCCTGCTGGACAAGGCCGGCGGGCGGTTGCAGATCCGCGCCTCCCACGGGCTGTCGGCCGAGGAGCGCGGCCGCGGCGTCTACCAGATGGGCGAGGGCGTCACCGGCGAGATCGGCCGTAGCGGCCAGCCCTTCTGGTCGCCCGACGTCAGCCTAGAGCCCAAGTTTCTCAACAAGACCCAGTCGCGCCGGCTTGATAAGGAAAAGCTCGCCTTCGTGGGCGTGCCGGTGGTGCTGCGCGGCCAGGTCATCGGCGTGCTGACCGTCGACCGCCTCTTCGACGCCGACGTTTCGGCCGAGGAGGACATCCGTTTCCTGAGCATCGTGGCCCAGATCATCGGCCAGTTCGTGCACCTCAACCAGGAGGTCGAGGCCCGCGAGCGCACGCTGCGTCGCCAGAATATTCAGCTAAAACGCGAGGTTTCGGCCACCTACAACGATTTTTTCATCATCGGCCGCAGCGAGGCCATGAAGCGCGTGCAGCAGATGATCAGCCGGGTGGCCCCGTCGATGGCCTCGGTGCTGTTGCTGGGCGAATCGGGCACGGGCAAGACATTGGTGGCGCGCATCATCCACGAACTGAGCCTGCGCGCCGAGGGGCCCTTCATCAAGGTCAACTGCGCGGCGCTGCCGGGCAACCTGCTGGAATCGGAGCTGTTCGGCCACGAGAAAGGCTCGTTCACCGGGGCCCACGCCGCCAGGGCCGGCCGTTTCGAGGAGGCCGACGGCGGCACGGTCTTTTTGGACGAGATCGCCGAAATGCCCCTGGAGTTGCAGGCCAAGCTGCTGCGTTTTCTGCAAGACAAGGAGTTCGAGCGCCTGGGCTCCAGCCGCACCATCAAGGTCGACGCGCGCATCGTCGCCGCCACCAACCGCGAGCTGCCGGCCATGGTCGACGCCGGCTCGTTCCGGGCCGACCTCTACTATCGGCTCAACGTCTTTCCCATCCATATCCCGCCCCTGCGCCAGCGGCCCCAGGACATCGAGATCCTGCTCAGCCATTTTCTCGACCGCAACTCGGCCAACTACGGCCAGAGCCTCAGCGTCGAGCCGGCCGCCCGCCGCGTGCTGTTGGATTATCCCTGGCCCGGCAACGTGCGCGAGATGCAAAACATCATGGAGCGCCTGGCCATCATGAGCGAAAACGGCCGCATCACCATGGAGACCCTGCCGTTGTTTTTGCACTCGGCGGCCAGCCCGCCGCCCCAGGCCCCATCGCCGGCTCTGGCCATTGCCGCCAGCGGCCGGCCCAAGCTGTGGGAGATGGAAAAAGACCAGCTCCTTCAGGCCCTGGAGCGCAACCGTTGGGTGCAGTCGCGGGCGGCGGCCGAACTGGGCATCACCCTGCGCCAGATGGGCCATCGGGTCAAAAAATTCGGCATCGACAAGCTGGTCAAGCAGCGGCGGTCCCAGCTCCTGGGCAAATCATGAAAAAACGCCGCCGGCCCGTGACGAACCGGCGGCGCGATTATCGGGCGTGATTTTGGCTCAGGCCAGGTCCAGCAACGACTTGACCTTTTGCATCTTGCCCTCCAGGTCGCCCTGGCGGCCGATCATGATGCGTTGGGCCGTGGGCGGCCCGGCCCCGTGCATGGACTCGATGAGGTAGGCCACCGAACCCGCGCCGGCCACCAGGTTTTCGATGAAGCGCAGCACCTTGAAGCGGTCCTCGACGGCCACGCCGTCGGCGGCCTTGAGGTACTTGCGGATGTAGGGGCCGGCCACCGGGTCTTCCAGGTCGGCCGCCGCGGGCATGGTGCCCAGCAGGCCGCCGCCGATGTCGGTGGCCAGGCGGGCCAGCTCGTAGGGGAAACGGGTGACGTTTAGCTTGCAGACGTTGGCCAGCAGCATGTCCACCAGATAATTGCCCGAGGCCGTGGGCTGGCCCATGGCCGAGCAGGCCAGGCCGCAGGAATAGAGCGTCTCGTTGAGGTGGATCATCTCGACGAGCTTTTCGCGGATGTGGCTGGCCGCGGCCACGCCGTTCATCTGGGCGGCCAGGGCCGCCGCGCCGATGAGCAGATCACCCACGCCGACCTTGCAGCCGCCGTAGCTCTGGCGATGGTAAGAGGCGAAGCGCTCCACCAGCGTGCCCGAAAAGGCCGTCTCGCCGGCCATGAACACCCGCTCCCAGGGCACCAGCACGTCCTCGAAGACGGTGAGCACCTCTTGGCCGCCGAACTTGGGATTGCCCACGTCCAGGCGGCAGGATTCGAGCTTGCGGGTGTCGCTGGTCTGGCGGCCATAGATGTAGCGCACGCCGGGGGCGGTGGTGGGCACGGCGCAGCAGACGGCCCAGGGCTCCTCGCCGGGTCGCAGGCTGATGGTGGGCATGATGAGGATCTCGTGGGAGTTGAGCATGCCCGTCTGGTGCAGTTTGGCCCCGCTGATGATCACGCCGTCCTGGCGGCGCTCCTTGATGCGCAGGTACATGTCCGGGTCGGTCTGATCCTTGGGCCGCTTGCCGCGGTCGCCCTTGGGATCGGTCATGGCCCCGTCGACGACCAGGTCGTTCTTTTGCACCCAGGCCCAATATTCCTTGAAGCGCTGGTGATAAGCGGAGCCCGTGGCCGCGTCGATGTCGAAGGTGCTCGAATAGACCGCGTTGGCCGCGTCCATGCCCACGCAGCGCTGGAAACAGCAGCCGGTGAGGTTGCCGCAGTGACGCTGCATGCGCACTTTGTTGACCAAATCCTGGGCGCTTTGGTGCAAGTGGGTGAAACGGTTGACTTCTTCGTTGCATAGCGGCGAAATGACGCGGAAGAGGTCTTTGCTTTGGGGATCGTGGGCGCAGTCGTAGGTCTGGGCCACCGCGCGCATGGACGGCTCGACCAGGGCGTGGCTGGTCAGCCCGCCGGCCGCTTGGCCCATGACGTGGGCCTTGAGGTCGAGCTCCTTGAGTGACTGGATATATTCGTCACCGGTTTTTAACGCCATAAAAGCCTCTCGTTTTTTTTGTGCTGCCCGCCAGCGGTCGCGTGGGCCGGGGTGGCGGCCCGCGCGCGGCGCGGCGGATCAGAAGTGATATGTTGGCATTATTCCATGAAATGGCATGGTTGGGCCAGAGTTTTCCTGGGCGGCGCGCGGCGGATTTAGCATGGCTGATCCATGGGAAATTTTCCCTATCAAATCGATATTTTATCGAAAATACCTATTGATGATCAAACACCTATCGCAATTAGCTATTTGATTGCCGGACGCCAGGGGCATATAGAAAATAGTGAAAAAAGACATTAATGCGCCCGGTCCGCGCCGCTGGCGCACCATGTCAGGCAAGACATCGAAAACACTACAAATCGACGAAGGCATCCGCCGCGGCGGGCGCTTTCGTGAAACACGTTATTCACCCGCGCCCATTTTGAAGGAGGTCTCCATGGCCGACGTAGCCAAGCTGACCAAATTGCCCCCCGAGGTTGCCGACCGCCTGAAGGCCTTCAACCTTAATTACTGTTTGACCTGCGGCACCTGTAGCGGCGGCTGCCCCATCACCGGCACGCCGGGCATGGAGGGCTGGGACACGCGCAAGGTTTTGCGCATGTTGGTCTACGGCATGGTCCAGGATGTCGTCGACAGCAAGTTTCCCTGGCTGTGCACCGGCTGCGGCCGTTGCGCGGCGGCCTGCCCGATGGACATCGACATCCCCTACATCATGGGCTACATGAAGCATCTGCGCGCCCGTGACCAGGTGCCGGGCATCATCCACAAGGGTTGCCAGAACAACATCGACACCGGCAACAACATGGCCATCCCCAAGGAAGACTATCTCTTCAACATGGCCGACATGGGCAAGGAACTGGCCGCCGACGAACTGCCCGGTTTCTTCGTGCCCGTCGATCGCCAGGACGCCTCGATCCTCTTCTTCCCCAACTCCAAGGAAGTCTTCAGCGACTACGAAGACATGATCTGGTGGTGGAAGATCTTCTATGCCGCCCGCGAAAAGTGGACCATCCCCAGCGAGAACTGGGAGGCCGTGGATTGGGGCCTGTTCACCGGCAACTACGAGGCCACCAAGCTCTTCGCCCAGCGCAAGATCGACATGATGAAGCAATTCAACATCCAGCGGATGATCATGCCCGACTGCGGCGGCGGCTCCTACGGTTGCCGCGTGGGCATGAAAAACTGCGCGCTGGAGAGCCCCGAGAACAAGATCAACAGCATCTATCTGTTCGAGTATCTCAAGGAGATCATCGAGCAGGGCCGCATCAAGCTCGACAAGAGCGTCCACGCCGGCAAGGTCTTCACCTGGCATGACAGCTGCAAGCACGGCCGCGAGCTGGAGCGCCACTTTGGCCACGGCTACTTCGAGGAGCCCCGTTGGGTCATCCAGCAGTGCGTCGACGAGTTTGTCGACATGGAGCCCAGCCGCATGAACAACTACTGCTGCGGCGCCGGCGGCGGCATGTGGCCCATGCCCTACGAGGCCGAGAGCGCCTGGCACGGCCGCAAGAAGTACGAGCAGATCAAAAACTCCGGGGCCAACGTGGTGGTGGTGGGCTGCTCCAACTGCCACGACCAGATCATGAAGCGCCTGCCCAAGTTCTACACCGACTACAAATACGAGGTGAAGTACATCTGGGAAGTGGTGGCCGACGCCCTGGTCATCGACCCCTACACCGAGGAAGAGATCGCCGCCAACATGGCCGAGGCCGCCGCCCAGTGGGAGCGCCTTGGCATCGAGATCGAAGACGAAGACGACGACTGGACCCCTCCCGAGGAGTAGCATCCTCGGATCGATCGCCGACGGCGGGGGCCCCCCACGGGGCTCCCCGCTTTTTTCAGGCGGTCGCCCGCGCGCGGCGACCGATAAATGCCCGCTGGCGCTTCCGTGGCGGTTGTGGTATTTATCTCACGAGTTGGCGGCTGACGACAAACGTCGGCCGTCGTTGTTCGTGGGCCTGCCCGTATGCGCACGAAATCTATGACCGAAGCCAAAGCACATCCGTCGCCATGGCTCCACGTCGCCGTGGCGATCATGCTGCTGACGCTGGCCATCTTTTGCCTGGGGCCCGACAATCGCGCCGTGGCCGTGGACGGCCTGCGCGGCGGTTCGGGCGTGGACGTGACCCTGGCCCCTGGCCAGGGCCTGGAGCTGGCCTTTGTCCACGACGAGCCGCTGGACGGCCAGTGGCTGCTGGTGGCCCTCACCCAACAGGACGGCCAGGCCCGCTCGCTGCGCTTGGCCGATGCGGCGCAAGCCACGGTCAAGCCGTGGAAAATAGAGGGCAAACGAGCCTTTTTTCTTTGCCCGCAAGGCCTGGCCGGCCCGCTGTGGCTGAAAAACGCCGGACCCCAGGCCATCGAATTGGCCAAGTATCAGGCCCGCAACTATCGCGGCCGCAATTCGCATTTTCCGCGGGTGACGATTCTGCTGCCCGGCCACGACCAACGTGGCAGCCAGTGGGCCTGGTGGCGGATTCCGCTGCTGGCCGCCCTGGCCCTGATCATGGGCCTGGCGGCGGCTAGCGCGCCGGGACGCTGGCCCAGGCGACTGGCCCTGGCCCCGCCGGCGGCGGCCTGCCTGGCCGCGGCGCTTATGCCTCTGGCCGGCGGTCGGCTGCTGCTGGCCTACGACGCCTATCTGCTGCTCGCCGGGCTGGGCGCTGGTTTGGCCGTGGCCGCGCGCCTGCCGCGTTGGGCCGGCTTGGCCTGGCCTTTGGCGGTGCGCTTTGGGCGCTGGGCGCGGGCCTGGCGGCCGTGGGCCAACTGGCGCCTGCCCCAGGGCCTGATGCTGGCGCTGGTGCTGGCCATCGTCTTCGCGCCGGCGGCGCTGCTGCCCAACCCCGGCGTCAAAGTGCCCTTCGACCGCCAGTGGCTCGACGAGCTGAACCAGAAACGGCCCTACGTGGTGGCCATCGGCAACTCCATGACCGGCTCGCGCATCGACGCCCCGCGCCTGAGCCAGCTCCTGGGCGGTCGGCCGGTCGAGCTGAAATGGTACGCCGGCACCAGCCAGCGCCTGTGGTACCTGATGTTTCGCTATTACGTCTGCCAGGCCCGGCACAAACCCAAGTATGTGATCATGATGTTCGGCGACTATGACATGCCCTGGATCAGGCGCGGCTTTGTCAACGAGTGGGACCGCCGCCAGATCGAGAGCATGACCCCCGACAGCATGGATTTCGATCCGCTGTTCAAACAGCGCTGCCTGGATGACCCCAGCCCCCGCGAGGCCCTGCACATGGCCCTGCGCCGCTGGCTGGGCGTGTCCAACTATTCCTTCGAACTGACGGAATGGCTGGCCGACGCGGCCATGCGCCTGACCGTGCCGCCGCCGTGGGTCGACGCCTACCCAATGGAGTTGCGCGCGGTGCACTGGCGGCGCGCCGTCAACGGCCGTTTTGACCTGGGCCACCTGCGGCCGGGCGTGTTCAATCCGCCGCCGCCTGGCCCCAAGCCCGACGCCAACTTGGCCGCCACGGCCCTGCGCGGCAAGTCGTTCCTGCCCGAGATTGCCCGCCTAGCCAAGGAAAATGGCGTCCAGTTGATCTTGCTGCACTTTCAGCACCGCCGCTTCAACGCCTTCCACGGCCAGCGCCAGCCGGACGACGTGAGCAAGGTTGTGGCGGCTGTTGCGGATTTTTGCAAGAAAAACGGCATATTATATCACGACTTCCTCTACGACCCCAACATCACCGAAGATCTTTACAGCGCGGGCGACCACATCGGCTATGACCATCGCCGCACCCGCTGGACCGAAAACATGTTCAAGCGCATCGGGCACTTCTTCAAATGACGTTCAATAGCCTAGACTTTTTGGCCTTTTTCGCCATCGTCCTGACGGTTTACTGGCTGTTGCCCCACCGTGGGCAGAACGTCTTTTTGCTGGTGGCCAGCTATTTTTTTTACGGTTACGTCCACCCTTGGTTTCTGGCCCTGATCCTGGCGGCCACGGGCGTAAACTATCTGGCCGCCCTGGCCATCGAGCGCTGGCGCTGGCGGGGAAAACTCATCCTGACGGCGGACCTTGTCGTCAGCCTTGGCGTGTTGGGCGTTTATAAGTATCTGGATTTTTTCATCGATAACGTCGCGGCCCTGCTCAGCCTGGCCGGCCTGCCCACCGCCGAAACCACTTTGCAGATATTTTTGCCCGTGGGCATTTCGTTCTACACCTTCCAGGTCATCGGCTACACCATCGACGTTTATCGCGGCAAGCTGCAAGCCCGGCGCGATTTTCTCGATTTCGCGCTGTTCGTCTCGTTTTTCCCGCAGTTGGTGGCCGGGCCCATCGAGCGGGCCGCCCACCTGCTGCCCCAGGTGGAGCAAAAGCGCTCCTTTAGCGTCGAAAACCTTTACAGCGGCCTGTTGTTGATGATCTGGGGCTTTTTCCAGAAGCTGGTGGTGGCCGACAACGTCGCGCCCATCGCCGACAAGGCCTTCGCCATCCAGGATCCCACGTTCTATCTGCTGTGGACGGGCGCGCTGGCCTTCACCGTGCAGATCCTGGCCGATTTCTCGGCCTACACCGACATCGCCCGGGGCGCGGCGCGGATGATGGGCTTCAGGCTGGTCAACAACTTCGACAATCCCTATTTTTCGCGTTCCATCGGCGATTTCTGGCGGCGTTGGCACATGTCGCTGTCTTATTGGTTCCGCGACTACGTCTACATCCCCCTGGGCGGCAACCGCCACGGGCCGTGGCGCGGGGCGCGCAATATCCTCATCACCTTTCTGCTCTCGGGCCTGTGGCACGGCGCGTCGTGGAACTTTGTGCTGTGGGGCGGTTATCACGGGCTGCTGGTGCTGGCCGAGCGCCTCTACAAAACCTACGTCCCGGCCTTGCCGGCGCGGCTGGGCCGCCTGCTTTTGCCGCTGAAGGTGGCGGCTACCTTCGTGTTGATCGTCTTTGGCTGGATGCTCTTCCGCGAGTCCAACGGCCTGGAGTGGATCGCCACGCATCTGGCCCTCCGCCCGGCGGCCGGCCCGCCCGAGGACGTGGAGATAGCTCAGTACCTGCTGGCCCTGGTCGGCGTCTATTCGTTGCCCCTGTGGCTCAAGGCCGCCTACGCCTGGCTGGAGGCCAAGCTTGGCTCTGGCGGCGGCCCCGGCCAGATGGCCATGCTGACGCGGGCCTGCCTGGCCTCGGCGCTGTTCATGGGCATTTTGATCTTCCGCGGCCAAGACTCGGCCACGTTCATCTATTTTCAGTTTTAGGCCTCGGCCGGCGGTTGGCCCAGGGCTTGGCGGATGGCCGCCGAGAGTTGGCCGGCGGTGACGGGCTTGAGCAGATAGCGCCTGATGCCCATGTTCAGGGCGTCGGCCTCGGAGATCTGGCCGCTGTAGCCGGTGCAGAGGATGACCGGCAAATCCGGCCGCAGGGCCATGGCCCGTTGGGCCAGTTCGGCCCCGGTGATCTCGGGCATGGTGTAGTCGGTGATCAAGAGGTCGAAGGCCGCCGGGTCGGCGCTGAACAGGCGCAGGGCCTCGTCGGCCGATTGGGTGGCCGTCACCCGGTAGCCCAGGCGCTCGAGCATGCGTTTGCCCACGTCCACCAGCGGCCTTTCGTCGTCGACGAACAAGACCGCCTCGCCGCCGCTGGGCGCGGCGCGCTGGGCCGCCTCGTCGGGTGGCTCGGGGGCCGCTTCGGCCAGGGCCGGCAGATATATCTCGAACAACGAGCCCTGTCCCGGCCGGCTGCGCGCCTCGATGGCCCCGCCGTGGCTGGTGACGATGCCATGGGCCACGGCCAGGCCCATGCCCGTGCCGCCCTCGGCCTTGCGGCTGGTGAAAAAGGGCTCGAAAATGCGGGCGAGAGTGGCCTGATCCATGCCCCGGCCGCTGTCGCGCACGCTCAGGCGCAGCCATCGACCGGCCGGCAGGCGTTGGCCCAGGCCCAACTCCACCGCCTCCAGCCCCAGCTCCAACACGCCGCGTTGGCCCTCCATGGCCTGGGCCGCGTTGGTGCAGAGGTTTAGCAGCACCTGATGCATCTGGGTGGGGTCGGCCATGACCAGTTCGTCGGCGGCCTCGACGCGTTGGATGATCTCGATGGTCGCCGGCAGCGACGAGCGCAGAAGCGTCAGCACTTCCTCGAGCACCGTGGCCAACCGTAGCGGCCGGCGCGTTTCGTCGCTGGGCCGGCTGAAACCGAGGATCTGGCGGATCAGGCCCTTGGCCCTGGCCCCGGCCCGCAGCACCTGCTCCAGGCATTGGCGCGAGGAATGCCCGGCCGGCAGATCCTCCAGGGCCAACTCGGCGTAGCCGTTCATGGCCGAAAGTATGTTGTTGAAATCGTGGGCGATGCCGCCAGCCAGCGCGCCGATGGCCTCCATTTTTTGGGCTTGGCGCAGTTGGCGCTCCAGCTTGGCCTGCTGCTCCTGGGCCCGGCGGCGCTCGGTGACGTCTTGGAAGATGCAGGCGAACTGGCCTGGCCGCGGTCGAAAGGCCACCACCTCGAAGTGCTTGTCCAGGGCGGCGGCGTAGCTCTCGAAGCGGGCCGGTCGGCCGGTCAGGGCCACCTGACCGTAGGTCTCGACCCAATGATCCTCGGCCTGGGGCATGATCTGGCGCAGGCTCTTGCCCAGGATGTCGGCGGCCCTGAGCCCGGTCATGCCTTCGAAGGCCGGGTTGACGTCGAGGAAGACATAGTCCACGGGCCGGCCGCCTTGGTCGCAAACGATGCGGTGCAGGGCGAAGCCGTCGAGCATGCCGTCGAAGATCATGCGATAGTTGCGCTCGGAAAGGCGCAGTTTGGTGATGTCGCGGGCGATGGAGACCACGGCCTCGACCTGGCCCGTGGCCCCGCGCTGGGGAAACAGGCGCCAGTTGAAGATGCGTGGCCCGGCCTCCAGGTCCAGCTCGATCTCGCCCTCGGCCGGCTGGCCCAGTCGCAGCACGCGGTCGATTTGCTCTTGCCAGTGCAGGCCCACGTCGCTGTTGCAGGTCAGCTCGGCCATGGTCTTGCCCAGGCGGCGTTGCAGGTCCGCGCCCAGGTGGGGCGCGGCCGCCGGGCTCAGGTAGACCAGGCGGCCCTTGTTGTCCCAGCGGCAGATGACGTCGGCCAGGTTTTCCACCAGGTTTTTGAAGGCCCGGCGGCTTTCGCGCAGGGCGGCCTCGGCCCGCCGCTGGTGGACGATGGCCATCATGCCGTTCATCAAAAGCTGCAACTGCAACACGTCGGCATGACTGTAGTCCTGGTCCTTGTTGGCCATGCCGGCCACGGCGGCGATGCGGCCCTGGTCGATGACCGGCACGTGGATGTGGCGGCGCAGGGGCAGATGGCCGGGCGGAGCGCCGCGCTTGAGGGGGTGGGCGGCGTGGTCGTTGATGACCACCGGTCGCCGCTGGCGCACGGCCTCGGCGCAGATGCCCGATTGGGCGATGGGTTGGGGGCCGAAGGTCTGGGCGTCGAAGATCTGGCAGTCGCGCAGGGCCGTCTCCGACCAGACGCGCCGCGCGAAGGCCGTTTCGTTTTCATCGAGCAGATACAAATAGCCGTATTGCGATTCGGTCAGGCGCACGCCCTCGTCGACGACGAAGTCATAGATCTCCTGCTCGGTGGCTTGGGTCATCTGGCTGAGGCGAAAGAGGGCCTCCAGGCGCATTTCATTGAAATTGGTCGCTTTTTGCGCGGCAAGGCGATCGGATATGTCGCGGAAGGCGCCCAAGGCCACCTGACGGCCGTCCAGTTCGAAGACGCTGGAGCGCACCTCGGCCTGGCCAATGCGGCCGTCGGCCAACTGCAGGCGCAGCAGGACCGGGCCGCGGCTGGGCGGTCGACCCAGGCGGGGGAAGGACAGCGAAAAGTCGTCTTGCCAATCCTCGGGCGGATGCAGCAAGCGCTGATGGCGGCCGATGATCTCGGCGCGCGGCCGGCCGACGAGCTTGGCCAGGGCCTGGTTGCAATCGATGACCACGCCGCTTTGGCGATCGACCAGGGCCAAGCCGTCGGTGGCCTCGGCGAAGACGCGGGCGTGTTTTTCCTCGGAGCGGCGCAGGTCGGCCAGGGCTCGGCGTTCGATGGTGACGTCGGCCGCCAAAATCCCCACGCCGTCGATGCCGCCGTCCCTGGTGAAAATGGGGAAGATCGAGGCCTGATACTGTCGCCGCCGCTCCGGCGGTTGGTCGTCGGGGCCGTCGAAGCGGCAGTCGTGAATGGCCAGGCCCTGGCCAAGGGCTTGGCGGACGAACTCGGCGGCCAGGCGCGATCCGCAGGGCGGGCACTGCCCGACGCCCAGGCCGGGGTGATCGGCCAGCGAGCGGCCGTTGAAGTCGGCCATGGCCTGGTTGGCGAGGATATAACGCGGGTGGTGGTCCAACAGGGCCATGCCCAGGGGCAGGTTTTCCAGGAAAGAACGGACCACGCGGCTCTTGGCCAGGATCGTTCGCACCACCGCGCCGTCGCCCAGGCTGATGGCCTCGAAGGCGCTGAGGAAATCGCCGAAGCTCATCGGCTCGACGAAAGGGGCGGCTCGGTCTTTGCGGTCGGCGGCCATGGCCAATCAACAAGTTGGCGTTTTCGCTGAATCACGGCTGGGCGCCACGGCAAGGACCGACCCGGCCGCTGGGCCACATTGGCCGAATTCTAATACGGCCGCGCGCGCAAAGGAAAGAAGTTTCCGGGCTATTCCAGGGTTTCGGCGTCGAAGTCGGCGCAGAGGATGAAGCGGCGGCCGTCGGCGGCGTGAAACCACGACGAGACGGTAACGCAGCGGTTGCCCGAGGCCATCGAGATGTAGGGCGTGGAGACATAGCGCTCCAGCCCCGCGCCCAAAAGCAGGTAGTAGCGCTTGAGCGACTGGTCGGCGCCTTTGGGGGCCGGGCGGTAGAGCACCTGGCCGCGATAGTTGATCTTGTGGGGCGCGCAGACCGTCTCGCTGACCTGGCGGCCGTTTTCGTCCAGGACGTAGACGCACTCCAGCCAGGGATGAACGCGGATCATCTCGCGCAGCCGCGCCTCGATGTCGGCCAAGGCCACGCCGCTGACCATGGCCAGCAGGCTGCTCTCGACCTGCTCCAGGCGGCGGCCCCACTCCTTGCTGCGCACGGCGTTGGCCATGGCGTGCTGGCGCAGGCAGGCGGCCAACTCGCCTATTTCGCCGCGCGATGCGCCATTTGCCGCGCCGCCGTCCTCCGACGGCCGGCCCAGCAGATAGCCCTGCAAGAGGTTGACGCCCATGTCCAGGGCGGCGATGGCCTCTTCCTGACGCTCGACGCCCTCGGCCAGCACCAGCGCGCCGATGCTGTGGCCCAGGGCCACCAGGGCCCGCACCACCTGCTGCTTGTAGAAGTGCCGGTCCAGGTCTTGGACCAGCGAGCGGTCGATCTTGATGACGTCGGGCTTCAACAGGGCGATGCGCTCCAGGTTGCTGTGGCCCGAGCCCACGTCGTCCAGGGCCAGCACGAAGCCGTGAGCGCGGTAGGTCTCGACGAAGCGCTGGAGCGAGTCCATGTCCCGCACCTTGGACTCGATGATCTCGATGGCCACCGTGGCCGGGTCCAGCCCGGCGGCCTCCACCGCGCGCAGCAGGTGGTTGGAGCCGGCCACGCCTTGGTCCAGCAGCGAGGCCTCGAAGTTGATTGAAACGACCTGATCGCGCCGCCGCCGGGGCAGGGCGCGGAAGCCCTCCAGGGCCTTGCGCCGGCAGAGGCGGTCCAGTTCCAACAGCAACCCGCAAGCGCGCGCCGCCCGGAAAAGCTCGGGCGGCGGCACGGGTTGGCCGGTGAAGGGATGGCTGGCCCGGGCCAGGGCCTCGTAACCGATGACGGCCTGGGCCATCATCGAGACCACGGGCTGATAGTGGCTGCGCACCAACTCGCGCTCGATGATCGCCGCCACGTCGGCGGGCGACAAACCTGGCGTTGGCCGGGGTTGCGGGCGTTGCTGCTGGGGGGCTTGGCCGTTCACGAGGGTCTTTCCGCCGGTTGCCGTTGGGGTTGTGCCGATTCTGCGCGGAGCCTGGCCGCCAACAAATGCAAGCGGCGGGCCATCGGGATGCGTTTCCGATAAGGCCCACCGCTTACTTGGTTTTTGCCGGCCGCGCCCTGGTCCGGCGAGGCGGTGGTCTGTTGGCGTGCGTTACCTTTTTGTAAGATCGTCTTACAAGTGATACCCCGGCGTAACTTTAGGCCGCGCCGGCCTGGGCGATGGCCCGGGCCAATTGGCCGGCCAGATCCAGGGCCGCGTCCACGCCGGCGGCGGCGTCGGCGGCGGCGAGCATGCGCCGCACGATGGCGCTACCGACGATGACGCCATCGGCGTGCCTGGCCAGGGCCGCGGCCTGTTCGGGCGTGCCCACGCCAAAGCCCACGGCCACCGGCAGCGGCGAGGCCGCCCGCACCTGGGCCAGGCGCTCCAGCAGCGGCCCGCCCACCTCCAGGGCCGCGCCGGTGACGCCGGTCATGGAGACATAGTACAAAAAGCCCCGGCACTGGGCCAGCACCAGGGGCAGGCGCTGGTCATCGGTGGTGGGCGTGGCCAGGAATATCGTGTCCAGATCGGCCGCGTTGGCGGCCGCGTCCCACGGCTTGGCCTCCTCGGGCGGCAGATCGGGGATGATCAGGCCCCGCGCGCCGCTCTGGGCCGCCCGCCTGGCGAACTCCTCCAGGCCCATGTGCAGAATGGGATTGTAATAGCTCATGATCACGATGGGCGTTTGCAGCTTGGGGCTCAGCTCGGCCAGGGCCGCCAGCAGCGAACCCGGCGTGACGCCCCGGTCCAGGGCCAGTTGGCTGGACTCCTGGATCACCGGGCCGTCGGTCATGGGGTCGGAAAATGGCAGGCCCACCTCGATGATGTCGGCTCCTGCTTGCTCCAGGCCCAGCAGCAGCCGGGCGAAGCCCTGGGCGTCGGGCAGGCCGCCGGTGACAAAGGGGATGAAGGCGGCGCGTTTTTCTTGTTTGGCCCGGGCAAAGGCCTGGGCGATCGTCCTGCTCATGGCTACTCCTCGATCAGGGCGGCGGTCTGGCTGCCGTCCTTGTCGCCGCGTCCCGAAAGGCACACGACGATGATGGAATCCTGGGGCATGCGCGGCGCGACGTGTTTCAGGTGGGCCAGGGCGTGGCTGCTCTCCAGGGCGGGGATGATCCCCTCCAGGCGCGAAAGCAGCTTGAAGGCCTCCAGCGCCTCCTGGTCGGTGACCGAGGCGTACTCGGCCAGGCCGGCGGCCTGGAAGTGGCAGTGCTCCGGGCCGGTGCCGGGATAATCCAGGCCGGCGGCGATGGAGTGGGCCTCCAGCACCTGGCCCCAGGCGTCTTGCAGCAGGCGGATCAAGGCCCCGTGCAGCACGCCGTCGTGGCCGGCGCCGAGGCAGGCCGAATGCTTGCCGCTGTCCAGGCCCAGGCCGCCGGCCTCCACGCCGATCTTGCGCACGCCGGGCTCGTCGATGAAGGGGTGGAACATGCCCATGGCGTTGGAGCCGCCGCCCACGCAAGCCAGCAGCACATCGGGCAGCTTGCCTGTTTTTTCGACGATCTGGGCGCGGGTCTCGCGGCCGATCACCGCTTGAAAGTCGCGGGCCATGGCCGGGTAGGGGTGGGGGCCCACCACCGAGCCGATGATGTAATGGGTGTCGGCCAGGTTGGTGACCCAATAACGCATGGCGTCGCTGACGGCGTCTTTTAGCGTGCGCGCCCCGCAACTGACGGGTTTTACGCTGGCGCCCAAGAGCTTCATGCGCGTGACGTTTAGGGCCTGGCGCTCGATGTCCACCTCGCCCATGCAGACCACGCACTCCATGCCCAGTAGGGCGCAGGCCGTGGCCGTGGCCACGCCGTGCTGGCCCGCGCCGGTCTCGGCGACGATGCGCATCTTGCCCATGCGCCGGGCCAGCAGGGCTTGGCCCAGGGCGTTGTTGATCTTGTGCGAACCGGTGTGGGCCAGATCCTCGCGTTTGAGGAAAATGCGCGCCCCGCCGTAATGGGCGCTCAGGCGCTTGGCCTCGTAGAGCGGGGTCTGGCGGCCGACGTAGTCTTGCAGAAGCTGGTCCAACTCGGCCTGGAAGGTCGGATCGACCTTGGCCGCGGCGTAGGCCGCCTCCAGTTCATGGATGGCCGGCATCAGCGTTTCGGGCACGAAGCGCCCGCCAAAGCGTCCGAAACGGCCTTGCGCGTCGGGCAGCTCAGAGCGCGGCGCGGGCGTTTTGGATGAATCTTGCAAGTTTGGCATGATCTTTTCTCCCAGGTTGGGCTTCCACGCCGCTGGAGACGTCCACGGCGAAGGGCTTGACGGTCTGGATGGCCAAGCGAACGTTATCGGGGTTGAGGCCGCCGGCCAGGATGATCGGCCGGCTCTGGGCCACGGCCAGGGCCAGGGGCCAGTCGAAGGTTTTTCCCGTGCCGCCGGCCAGGCCCTGGACCTTGGCGTCGAGGAGCATGGCGGCCTCGGGGTGGGCGGCGGGGTCGGGGGCTTGATCCAGCCCCACCGAGACGACGCGGATGACGCGGCGCGGCCCGCCCAGCAGGCGGTCGGCG
Organism: Desulfarculus baarsii DSM 2075; assembly: GCF_000143965.1. Classification (GTDB taxonomy): domain Bacteria; phylum Desulfobacterota; class Desulfarculia; order Desulfarculales; family Desulfarculaceae; genus Desulfarculus; species Desulfarculus baarsii. The sequence continues at coordinate 729,050 of NC_014365.1, forward strand.
GCCTGGTTGGCTGGGCCGTGGAGCTGGACCATGTCCAGGCCGCAAAAATCGCGCACGTTTTGCACCTCGGCCACGGCGGCGTTCACGAACACGCCCACCGTGACCACCAGCGGCGGCAACTGGGCCACGATGTGGCGGACCTGGTCGGGCCGCAGTTGGCGCGGGCTATCGGCCAGCACGAAGCCCAGGGCGTCGGCCCCGGCGGCCACGGCGGCCATGGCGTCTTCGAGGCTGGTGAGGCCGCAGATCTTGACGCGCGTGCTCATCGGGCGGCCTCGGCGGCTTGGCGCAGCGCCGCGCAGGCCGCCAGCGGGTCGGCGGCGGCCATCAGCGCCCCGCCCACCAAAAAGGCGTCCAGGCCGGCGGCGCGCAGACGGGCCACGTCGGCCGGGCCGCTCACGCCGCTCTCGGCCACGGTCAGCACATGGGCCGGGATCATGGGCCGCAGGCGCGCCGCCGTTTGCACATCGACCTTCAGCGTGTCCAGGTTGCGGTTATTGACGCCGATCAACGGCGGGTCCAGGGCCAAGGCGGCGGGCAGCTCCTCGGCGGCGTGAACCTCCACCAGCGGGGTCAGGCCCAGGGCCAGGGCCTCGGCGTAGAGAGCGGCCAGGCGCTGGGGCGACAGGGCCGCGGCGATGAGCAGGGCCGCGTCGGCCCCGGCCAGGCGGGCGGCGGCCAGTTGCAACTCGTCGATGTGAAAGTCCTTGGCCAAAAGCGGCAGGTCCACCGCCGCGCGCACGGCGGCCAGATCGGCCAGCGAGCCCTTGAAATAGCTGGCGTCGCAGAGCACCGAGCAGGCCGCCGCGCCGCCGGCGGCGTAAAGCCGGGCCTGGGCCGCCGGATCGGCGGCGGGGTTGATGTCGCCGAGCGAGGGCGAGGCCTTTTTGACTTCGGCGATGATGGCCGCGCCGGGCCGGGCGCGCAGGGCGGCCAGAAAATCGCGGCCAGGGGCCATGGCCAGGGCCTGGGCGCGCAGCTCGGCGACGTCGGGCCGGGCGTGCAGGGCGCGGACCTCCTGGGCCTTCACGGCCAGCATGCGGGCAAGAAAATCGCTCATCTCAGGCGGCCTTTCCCGTTTGGGCCGTGAAGGCCACCAGTTGCTCCATCTTGGCCAGGGCCGCGCCCTCGTCGATGCTCTTGGCGGCCAGGGCCAGGCCATCGGCCAGGCCATCGGCCGCGCCGGCGGCGGCCAGGGCGGCGGCGGCGTTTAGCAAGACCATGTCGCGGGCCGGGCCGGATTGACCTTGCAGCACGCCCAGGCTGATGCTCTGGCTGTGCGCGGCGTCCCGGGCGGTGATCGCCTCGGCCGAGGCCGCGGTCAGGCCCAGATCCTCGGGCCGCAGGGTCAGCTCCTTGACCCGGCCTTCGCAAAGGTGGGCCAGGTTGCTGGGGCCGGTGATGGTGATCTCGTCATAGCCGCCCTGGCCGTGGACCACGTAGGCGCTCTGGCAGCCCAGGCGACCCAGCACGTGGGCCAGAGGCGTGGTCAGGGCCGGATCGAAGACGCCCATGACCTGGGCCGTGGCCCCGGCCGGGTTGGTCAGCGGGCCCAGGACGTTGAAGATCGTGCGCAGGCCCAGCTCGCGGCGCGGGCCGATGGCGTGTTTCATGGCCCCGTGCAGGGCCGGCGCGAACAAAAAGCCGATGCCCACTTCATCGAGGCAGACGCCGACCTGTTCGGCCGAAAGGTCCAGGTTGACGCCCAGGCGCTCCATCAGGTCGGCGCTGCCGCACGAGCTGGAAACGGCCCGGTTGCCGTGCTTGGCCACCTTGCAGCCGGCCCCGGCCACCACGAAAGCCGCCGTGGTCGAGACGTTGAAGGTGCCCGCGCCGTCGCCGCCGGTGCCGCAGGTGTCGACCAGCGGCCGGCCCTGGGCCGCCGCCTGGCTGGGCACGGCCGTGGCCTTGCGGCGCATGACCTGGGCCGCGGCGGCGATCTCCTCCACCGTCTCGCCCTTGATGCGTAGCGCCACCAAAAACGCCCCGATCTGCGCCGGCGTGGCCCGGCCCTCCATGACTTGGTCCATGGCCTGGGTCATCTCGTCTTCGCTCAGGTTTTGCCCGGCCATGGCCTTGGCGATGGCTGTTTTTATCATTTTATCCCTCGGCGTGTGTGTGAGAGCCTTTTTGCCGCGCCCCAAAAATAAAAGCCGCGGACCCGATGGCGGCGTCCGCGGCTGGATGAACCCTGTGCGGGAGGAATTCAGACCCAACAAGGCCCACGGCCGCGCCGACGCCAGCGAACGCGCCAGTTGCGCCAAGCCATGTCGCGGGTCGTGTTGGTCATCGATGGCCTCCAAAGTTTGTATACGGTATACATTTTATCCAAGCCGACGGGCGCGTCAAGGGAAAATGGCGGCAAAGCGCGGCGCGCGGCAAAAAAAATCGCCCGGCGCCGATCCGAGGCGGCGCGGGGCGGCATTGTCGATTCATACGCTGGCTGCAATTTGGCCGGCTTGGCCGGTGGTTGGCTCTGACGGGGGCGGCGCGGGGCGGCGATGCTAAACCGTGTTTGCCGAAATTTACTTGTGTTGCTATATTATGAAGATACTTTGTCACAGCTTTTGGAAGAAAACCTAATGTCCGACACAAAAAACACCCTGGAAAAGCTGCGTCAGGAAGAACGCGAGGCCCGGCGCAACCTGATCCTCGACGCGGCCGTGCGCCTTTTCTCCAGCATGCCCTTCCGCCAGGTTGGCATGCGCGACATCGCCGCCGAGGCGGGCATGAGCGCGGCCTCGCTCTATCGTTATTTCGCCGACCGCGACGACCTGTTCATCGAGGCGTTCATGCGCGAAAGCCAGATGATCGCCGCCGAGTTCGACCGCTACATGGCCGACAACCACAACCTGGGCGATCCGCTGGTGGGCGTGGCCAAGGTGCTGGCTCATTATCTGATCGACAACGAGTCGTTTTTTCGCATGATGACCTATTTCATGGTCGGCGCGCAGATCAAGCCCGAGGCGTTGGAGCGCTTTAACCAGACCGAGCGGCACCTGCTCAACGTCTTCGAGGACGCCTTCAAAAGCGCCGGCGTCACCGAAAACCTGCGCCTGCTCTCGCACGCGATGTTTGCGGCCATCAACGGCATCGTCATCACCTTCCGCAACTATCCCGGCCGCGACCTGGACGAGGCCAGGCGGCACATCCTGCGCCTGAGCGACCTGGCCGCCGAGACGTTCCGCTTGTGGGCCAAAAAATAGGCGGGGCGTTCAGACCGCTCGGTCCTGGCCATCCAGGGCCCGGCGGATGGTTCTGAGCATCTCGACCAGCCGGAACGGCTTTTGGATGTAGGCCAGGGCCCCTTTGTCGATGGTGACGGCTTTTTCGTCCAGGGCCGCGTAACCGCTGGCGATGATCACTTTTGCCGCCTGGTCCAGGGCCAGCAGCCGTTCCAGGGCCCGACGGCCGCCCATGCCGGGCATGCCCAGATCCAACAGCACCAGATCGATGAAGTGCCCCCGGGCGGCGTAAAGCTCCAGGGCTTGTTCGCCGCTGGCCGCCCGCAGCACGGCGTAGCCGTGGTCCTCGAGGATGGCCTGGGCCACCTCGGCCACCGAGTCCTCGTCATCGACCAGCAGAATCGTCTCGTTGCCGCGAGGCGGCGGCGCGTTGTCTGGGCCGGAGGGACTGACGGCCTTGGCCGTGGGCGGCGCGGCGGGGAAGTAGATGGTGATGGCCGTGCCGAGGCCGGGGCTGCTTTGACACTCGATGGCCCCGTGATGGCCGCGCACGATGCCGTAGACCGTGGCCAGGCCCAGGCCCGTGCCGCCGCCGATGCCCTTGGTGGTGAAAAAAGGCTCGAAAATGTGCTGGATGACCTCGGGCGGCATGCCGTGGCCGGTGTCGGCCACGCACAGCGTCATGTAGTCGCCCGGCTCCAGGGCCAGGTCCGAGACGGTTTTTTCGTGCTCCAGGCAAAGATTGCGCGTGCGAATGGTCAGCGTGCCGCCCTCGGGCATGGAGTCGCGGGAGTTGGCCGCCAGGTTGAGGATGATCTGCTCGAGTTGGATCGGGTTGGCGCTGATGGTGCGCGGCTCGGGCTCCAGGTCCAGCCTGATGGCGATCATCTTGGGGATGGTGCGCTCCAGCAGGGCCACGCTCTGGCGGACTTCGAAGTTCAGATCCACCGGTCCCAGTTCGGCGTCGACCTTGCGGCTGAAGGTGAGCAACTGGCGCACCAGGCTGGAAGCCCGCTCCAGGGCCTGGTCCATCTGGCTCAGGCGCTGCCTGTCGACCTCGCCCAGGCCCGCCGAGGCGGTCATGATCTGCACGTAGCCGTGCAGGGCCTGGAGGATGTTGTTGAAGTCGTGGGCCACGCCGCCGGCCAGGGTGCCGATGGCCTCCATTTTTTGCGAATGACGCAGTTGCACTTCCAGGCGGGCCCGCTCGGCCTCGTCGCGCAGGCGGCGGCTGATGTCGCGCATCAGGGCCACGTAGCCGGCCACCTTGCCCGTGGGCGAAAGCAGCGTGGAGATGGCCGTCTCCATGGGCGCCGGCTCGCCGTCCTTGCGCACGAAGCTCCACTCGCCGCGCCACGAGCCGTCACGCAGCACCTGGGGATAGACCTTGGCGCCGAAGGTCTGATAGCTGGCCTGGCTGGAGTGGATCATGGCCACCGACTGGCCGATGACCTCTTGGGCGTCGAAGCCGAACTGCTCCAGGAAGGCGCGGTTGCAGTCGGTGATGTTGCGCTGGATGTCCATGGTGACGATGGCGTCGGCCGAACCTTGGACGATGGCCCGCAGGTGCTCCTCGCTGGCCCGCAAGGCCTCCTCGCGGCTGTGGATGGCCCGGGCCATGGCCGTGAACGACGCCGTCAGGTCGTCGAACTCGCGGAACTTGCCGGCCGGCGGGGTGAAGTTGTCGTCGCCGCCGGCCACGCGGGCGGCGTTGGCCGCCAGCCACGAGATGGGCCGCTGCACCAGCCAGATGCTCCACAGGCCGATCATCGTGGCCAAAAGCACCACGATCATCATGCTGCCCAAGGTCAGGTTGCTCATCTCGCGCACCGGAGCGAAGGCCTTGTCCTCGGGCTGGGCCACCACCACCGGCCAGCCGGTCAGGGGGGCCAGGGCCACGCTGCCCAGCATGGGCCGACCGTTTTGCTCGAAACTGAACACGCCCTTGTGGCCGGCCACGGCCTCGCTGAAAATGGACAGATCCTTCAGGTTGCGCTGTTCATCGACGAAAGTGGGGTCGGTGTGGGCGATGGCCGTGCCTTTTTGGTCGACCACCGCCGCGTAGCCGCCGGGGCCTAGGTCGATTTGGGCGGCGATGTGCGACAGCTTGGCCAGGTTGAGGTAGCCCACCAGCACGCCGTCGTCCAGGGGCAGGCTCATGGTCATGGTCGGGCTGCCGGTGCGCGGCGAGATGAATGTGCTGGACCACACCGGCCTTCGCTCGGCCGAGCCCTGTTGGAACGCGGCATGGTTGGACCAGTCTATGCCCAGCAGGTCGAAGTGGTATGGCGCCAGGTTGGTCACCAGGCCATTGGCGTCCAAGACCATGATCATGTTGAATAATTCTGGGTGATGGGTCAGCTTGGAAGACAGGTAGCGATCGATCTGGCCGGCGGAGACGAGCCCGCCGTGGGCGATGTTGCCCTGCAACTCCAAGAGCTGGTCGCGCGCGCGGATCAAGAGTGAGTCGACTTGGCCGGCCAGGGATTGGGCCAGGGCCAGGTTGCGGTAGGCGATGTCGTCGCGCATGGCCTGGGTGGTGCGATGGCCGAGAAAGCCCATCAGGACCAGCGGGGCAAAGCCGATCAAAATAATGAACAGCAGGAGTAAATGACTGAGACGTAGCCGCTTGGCCATGGCAAGTTGTTTCCGCATCGGCGTTTGGATTCATCTTGGACGCCAAGGCCGGCGCTGCCGGAGCGCACGGCGCGCGCCGCGCGAAAAACGGCCTTGTTGGTCCGGGGCAAGCGTCTACATGCTATTTCTTCATATTACAATGATCTCTGCAAGACAAACGAAAATTCAGTCACGGCCGGCCGGCGGCGCGGGAACCAGCGGCGCCAACTGGCCGTCGCGCACGACCTGCAACTGGAGCGCGGCCGTGGGGTCGCCGTAGCGATCCATGGTGATGGGCCCCAGCAGGCCGTTGATCAGGCCCACGCTTTGCAAGCCCTGCTTGAGGCTCAGCTTCCGCGACAACGAGGCCTCCAGGCCCAGGGCCAGAAATTGCACGGCGTTGTGGCTGTGCACGCCGGTCAGCGAGGGCTGATATCCGAAGCGCCCGTGAAAATCCGCTTCGAAGCGTTTCAGACGTGGTTGGGCCTCGGGCAGGCAGGCCAGTTCGCTGGTGATCACGCCTTCCACCGACGCGCCGCCCTGCTGGGCCAGGGCCGGCGACAGGGCCCAACCGGCCAACATGATCGGGCCCTTGAAGCCCATTTTGCGCACTTGTTGACAGATGAAGGCCGCGTCCAGGGCGTTGGCGGCCATGGTCAGGCCGTCGGGCTTGGCGGCCAGGGCCTTTCGCGCCGCGGCCATGGCGTAGCCGCCCAGGGCCCCCTCGATCTCGATGCGTTCGACCATCTGGCCGCCGCCCTTGGTGAATTCTCGGTAAAACGACTCCATCCAGTCGCGGGTGTAGGCGGCGTTGGCCAGATCGACGATGGCCACCAGGCGTTTGAGGCCCAGCACGTCGCGGGCGTAGGCGGCCAAAATCTTGGCCAGTTGGGCGTTGGCCGGCCGCATGCGCCACAGGTAGTCGTCCTTGCCCACCAGGGCGTTGAGGCTGACGGTGGGGCTGATCAGGGGCACGCGACGCTGGTTGAAGGTCGCCACGGCGGGCACGGTCATGTCGCTGGTCATGTGACCGATCACCGCCGCCACGCCGGCGTCCAGCAGTTCTTGATCCATCACCCGCGCCGTTTCCTCGTCACCGCCGTCGTTGCGGGCCAACAGCTCCAGCCGCCGGCCGGCCACGCCGCCGCGGGCGTTGATCTGCTCCACCGCCAAAATCACCGCGTCGCGGCCGACCACGCCCGCGTCGGCCCCCCGGCCGGTCAGGGTGCCGCAATAGCCGATCTTGATCGGCTCCGGGGCCTCGCCACAGGCCGGCAGCAGGCACAGAGTCAGCCACAGCGCCACCAGCCGCCAGAGGCGTTCAACCCCGCCGGATGACGCGCAGTTTGCCTTCACGGATTGTCTCGAGCCAGAATCGGCCGCTCGCATCGCCATATCGATCCAACTCTATCGGCCCCTGCAGGCCGTCCAGCCGCCGGATATCGTTCAGGGCCTCCTTCAGGCCGCCGCCGCGCCGCGCCGCTTTCTCGGCGGCGGCGAACAAAAGCTGGGCCGCGTCAAAGGCGTGCATGGCCGCGAAGTTGGGCTCGTAGCCAAACCTGGCCACGAAGCCTTCCACGAAGGCCCGCCACTTGGCGTTGTTGGCGTCGTCGACGTGGGGCAGGGCCGCCACGACGCCTTCGACGGCCATGCCGCCGTGTTGCACCAAAAGCGGGGTCATGGCCCAGCCGGCCAGGATGATCATGCCCACGAAGCCGTGTTTGCGCAGTTGCTGGCAGAGCATGGCCGCGTCGGCGGCGTCGGCGGCGATGGCCACGGCCTGGGGCTTTTGGGCCATTATGTCTTTTATTATAATACGATAATCTGGCCGAGGGTTGGAACTGAAGACGTGGCGGCTGATTTTTTGCCCGCCGTGGCGGATGAAGGCCTCGTCAAAGCGCTCGGCCCAGTCGAAGGTGTATTGTCGATTGATCCATTCGACGGCCACCACCACCTGGCGCACGCCGGCCACCAGCGCCGCGTAGTGGGCCACGGCGTCGGTCTCGCCGCTGTTGCCCTGGCGCAGGCGAAAAAAATAGTCGTCGCGGCCGGCCAGGGTCGAGGCCGCGGCCGTGGGGCTGAGCAGCACCACCCGCCGCCGATTGATCAGGGGCAGGGCCGCAGTGGTCAGATCGGAAGTCATGTGGCCGATGATGGCCACGGCCCCGGCGTCGATCAGCCCCTGGTCGGCGCGCACGGCCGTCTCCGGCGACTGCTGGTCGTTGGCCACCAGCAGCCGCACCGGCCGGCCGGCCACGCCGCCGCGCCGGTTGCGCTGTTCCACGGCCATGGTCACCGCGTCGCGGGCCGGCACGCCCAGGTCGGCCGTCTTGCCCACCAGGCAACCGCAAAAACCGATGATCAGTTCCTCTCCGCGCCGGCAAGCCGCCGTGGCGGCCGCCAACATGACGATCAACCCCGCCAGGGCCAGGACCAAGCCGGCGCGAGGGATGCGTGTGCTGGTTGTTTTCATCGTTGCTGCTTCACATGCCCATGCCGTTCGCCGGGTTGGCGACGATTTTCATGATGACGACGCTGGCGTGGCGGTGACGAGGCCGCCGGCCGGGTTGGGGCGGGCCGGTTTTGACAAACCAAGGCGTTGAGCGATCGCAAAGGGGTAGACCACCCCACGCCCGATTGTTTGGATTATGCCAGCGGTCGGCGCGGAAAGGCAAAGTTGTTTTTTTGGGGGGGAGAAGATGCGGTGGCCCCGGGGCGGCCGCCGGCGGGCTAGTGTTTTTTATCGCAGCCGCGGCAGGCGGCGTCGTCGGGGGCGTGGCCCCTGGCGGCGGGCGGGGCTTGGCAGCCCTCGCAACCGCCGCACGAACCTTCCCGTGATTCGTTCCACAGCCGCCGGGCCACCATGAAAACGGCCACGGCCACCACCACGACCACGACGATCGTCTGCCACATGGTTCTCACCCCAAGCCCAGGGCCAAGCCGCCCTGATGCACCGCCAGGGCCAGCAGGTAGGCCAGGGCGGTGGTGTAGGCCAGGCCGAAAAGCGCCCAGCGCCACGAGGCCGTTTCCTTTTTGATCACCGCCACCGTCACCAGGCACGGCGCGTAGACCATCACAAAGATCATCAGCGTCAACGCCGTCAGCGGGCTCCAGCCCGGTTCGGCGGCCAGGCGCTGGGCCAGGCCCAGCGGCTCGTCGGCCTCGACCTGGCCCAGGCTGTAGGCCGTGCCCAGGGTCGAGACGATGACCTCCTTGGCCGCGAAGCCGCCCACCAGGGCCACGTTGACCCGCCAATCAAAGCCCAGCGGGGCCATGATGGCGTCCAAGCCCCGGCCCATGCGGCCGGCCGCCGAGTTGGCCAGAGCGGCCTGGGCCATCTGGCCGGCCAGTTGCTCGCCCGTCTCCTGGCTGGGCGCCGCGTCGATGCGCGCCCGCCAGGCGGCGGCCTGGTCGTCGGGCAGGCCGGGGTAGGTCATCAGCGCCCACATGATGATGCTGATGCCCAAGATCACCGTGCCGGCTTTCTTTATATATTGCCACGTGCGCTCCCAGGTGTGAATCAAAAGGCCGCGCGCGGTGGGCAGGCGGTAGGGCGGCAACTCCATGACAAACGGCGCGCTCCGGCCGCGCAGGATCGTCCAGCGCAGCAGCCGGGCGGCCAGCAGGGCCAGGCACCAACTGACGATGGTCAGGCCGAACATCACCGCCGCCTGGCGTTGGCCGAAAAAGGCCGCCGTCAACACCGCGTAGACCGGCAGCTTGGCTCCGCAGTTCATCAGCGGCACGGTGAGGATGGTTGCCAGGCGGGCCTTGGGGTCGGCCAGGGTGCGCGTGGCCATCACGCCGGGCACGGCGCAGCCGCCAGTGATTCCGCCGCCGACGATCAGGGCGATGACCGAGTTGCCGTGCAGGCCAAAGGCCCGCAGCACCCGGTCGAGCAGGAAGGCCGCCCGGGCCAGGTAGCCCGAGTCTTCCAGGAAAGCCACGGCCAGGAACATCAGCATGATCAGCGGCACGAAGCCCATCACCCCGCCCACGCCGTCGATGACGCCGCTGATGAGCATCTCGCGCAGCACCCCCGGCGGCGCGTGGGCCGCGACCATGTCGCCCAGCCAGCCGAAACCGGCCTCCAGCCAGGCCACTGGCGTCTCGGAGGCCCAGAAGACGAATTGATAGACCGCATAGAGCACGAAAAGCAAAAACAGCGGCCCGAACAGGCGGTTGAGCAGCACCTTGTCGATCTGGTCGCTCATCTCCAGGCGCTGCACGCGGGGCTCGGTGACGCACTGACGGTAAATGCTGCCGATGAAGCCATAGCGATAATCGGCGATGACGCCTTCGACGTCGTCGTCGAGGGTGGCCTGGATGTGCCGAGCCACGCCCTCGCGGATGGCCTCCAGGCGTTGGGCCAGGCCCGGCGTCTGGCCGACAAGCTTTTGCACTTCGGCGTCGCGCTCCAGGAGCTTGACGGCCAGCCAGCGCGGCGAAAGGCCCTGGCCCGCGCCGGCCCCGTGGGCGGCGATACAGGCGCTCATGCGCACGATGGCCTCGTCCACGTCGGGGCCGTAGGATATCTCCAGCGGCCGCCACGGCGCGCCCTGAGCGGCCACCTGGGCCACGGCGCGCAGCAACCCGTCCAGGCCCTTGCCCGTGCGGGCGACCAAGGGCGCCACCGGCGCGCCCAGCAGGTCGGTCAGGCGCTGGGCGTCGATCTTGAGCCCCCGCGATTCGGCCAGGTCCATCATGTTCAGGGCCACGACCAGCGGCGCGCCCAGTTCCATGATCTGCACGGCCAGATAAAGATTGCGCTCCAGGTTGGAGGCGTCGACCACGGCCACGACCACGTCGGGCCGGTCTTGGATGATGAAGTTGCGGGCGACGACTTCCTCGAGCGAATAGGCGCTGAGGCTGTAGGTGCCGGGCAGGTCGACGATCTCGAAAAGTTGGCCCTCGCGCTGGGCCTGGCCCGATTTTTTTTCGACGGTGATGCCGGGGTAGTTGCCCACGTGCTGGCGCGCGCCGGTGAGGGCGTTGAACAGCGAGGTCTTGCCGGCGTTTGGGTTGCCGGCCAGGGCCACGACGATCTTGCCGCCGGCCATCAGGCTTGCTCCTCTGGCTGGACAAAGACGTGGTCGGCCTCGTTGTTGCGCAGCGTCAAGTTGTAGCCGCGCAGCTTGATCTCCACCGGATCCTTCAGCGGCGCGCGGCACATCATCTGCAACCTGGCGCCCGGCGCCAGGCCCATGTCACGCAGACGCCGGCCCAATTCGCCCTTGGCCGTCAGCTTGGTGACCACCGCCCACTGGCCTTGGGCCAGGGTGCGCAGGGTGGGGTTGTCGTTCATCGATCTTCTCCGGCGGCCTTCTGGCCGCCCGTGGTCGTGGTGATGTTTGGCCCCCCTCGAGCGACGCGGCGTATAAATTAACCCATCGTTGGATGCTGTCAAGCTTGTTTGACCTGACGAAAGTTTACGCGCCGCCGGCCGACGGGGCAAGGCGCGCGTTTTTTTCTTGGCGCGGCGCGCCCGGCTGTGCTACCGTCACAAACGGTCAATGTTCCGGGAGTCATGCGAAACCGATCATGAACAACGCCAGCCTACATAATTGTCTCTGCCTCTACCGCTATTATTATTACTATCAGCCGCTGGGCGGCTGAAACTATTTAACCCAGACAATTTACTAGCTTTTTTCACCAACCAGCGAAGACGTTCGTCCGCGCGGGCCCAAAAAGCCACGGGCTTGGCTTGGCCGCGCCATGGGCGACCATGGAGAAGATATCATGTTGAAACGTTTGGCGGTTTTTGTAGCGGCCCTGATGCTGGCCGGCGCGTGCGGCGTGGCCCAGGCCCAGCAGACCCTGACTTACAGCAATTTTTTCCCGCCCACCCACGCCCAATCGGTGCTGGCCCAGCAGTGGTGTGACGAGGTGGCCAAGCGCACCGACGGCAAGCTGCGGGTGCAGTACTTCCCCGGTCAGACCCTGACCAAGGCCCCCCAGGCCTTCGAGGGCGTCACCGCCGGCCTTTCCGACATCGCCATGGGCTGCTTCAGCTACACTCGCGGCCGCTTCCCGGTGATGGAGGTGGTGGATCTGCCCCTGGGCTACCAGAATGGCCAGGCGGCCACCGCCGTCATCAACGAGGTCTACGCCCAGCTCAAGCCCAAGGAGCTTGACGGCGTGGAGGTGCTCTATCTGCACGCCCATGGGCCGGGCCTGTTGTTCACCAAGGACAAGCCCGTGGCCAAGCTGGAGGACATGAAGGGCCTGAAGATCCGCTCCCACGGCTCGTCGGCCCGGCTGGTGCAGGCCCTGGGCGGCACGCCGGTGACCATGGCCATGCCCGAATCCTACCAGGCCCTGTCGCGGGGCACCGTCGACGGTTCGGTCCACCCCACCGAATCCAACCTGGGCTGGAAGCTGGGCGAGGTGGTCTCCTATCGCACGGCCTCGTTCCCCGTGGCCTACACCACCGGCTTTTTCGTGGTGATGAACAAGGCCAAGTGGGACGCCCTGCCCGAGGACGTCAAGGCCACCGTGCGCCAGGTCAACCAAGAGTGGATCGCCAAATCGGCCGCGGCCTGGGACAAGGCCGACGAGGCCGGCCTGGAGTACTTCCTGAGCCTGCCCGGCCGCAAGGACATCGCCCTCGACGCGGCCGAAAGCGCCCGTTGGGCCGCGGCGGCCAAGCCGGTGCTCGACGAATACGCCAAGGCCATGGACGAGCGCGGCTTTGACGGCAAGGCCATCGTGAGCGCGGCCCAGGCGGCCCTGGCCAAGCACAACGCCGCCAAATAGAAAGGATCAGCCCCATGTTGGAGCGGCTTACGTCCTTGGTCAGCCGATTGTTTTCCATCGCCGCCGGCGCGGCCCTGGTGCTGATGATGGCCCTGACCTGCCTGGACGCCATCCTGCGCGACATCAACATGCCTCTGGTCGGCATCAACGAATCGGTGACCTATCTGGGCGCCCTGGTGCTGGGCTTCAGCCTGCCCATGACCCAGCGCCGGGGCGGCCAGGTGGGCGTGGAGCTGCTCAGCCGCAAGCTGACGGGCCGGCCGGCCGAGGCGCTGGCGGTGCTGGTGAGTCTGGTCTCGCTGATTCTCTGCGCGGTGACGGCCTGGCAGTGCTGGGCCTACGCCGGCGAGCTCAAGGCCAGCGGTGAGGTCTCGATGAACCTGGGCCTGCCGGTGCATCTGGTGACCCAGGCCATCGCGGTGTCGTTTGGCGCGCTGTGCCTGGTGATCCTCAATCAGATGGTCGCGGCCATCGGAAGGCTGGCGGCCAAATGAGCCCCGATGTGGTCGGTTTGGTCGGCATCATCTTGATGCTCATGATCTTTCTCACCGGCATGCCCGTGACCTACGTCATGGCCCTGGTCGGTTGGCTGGGCTTTTCCTACATCGTCTCGCCCGAGGCCGGCTTGCAGCTTCTGGCCCGCGACATGGTGGGCACCTTCCAATCGAGCACGCTGGTGGTGGTGCCGCTGTTCACGCTGATGGGCCAGTTCGCCTTGCAGGCCGGGGTCAGCAAGCGGCTCTACGAAGTGGCCCACCGCTTCACCGGAGCCATGCCCGGCGGCCTGGCCATGGCCACCGTCCTGGCCTGCACCGGCTTTGGCGCGGTGTGCGGCTCATCCACGGCCACGGCGGCGACCATGGCCACCGTGGGCCTGCCCGAGATGAGCCGGCGCAATTATTCCCCGGCCCTGGCCACCGGCGCGGTGGCCAGCGGCGGCAGCCTGGGCATGCTCATGCCGCCCAGCGTGGTGCTGATCGTCTATGGCGTGCTGACCGAGGCCTCCATCGGGCGATTGTTCGTGGCCGGCATCATCCCGGCGCTGCTGATCGCCCATCTGTTCATCGTGGCCATCGCCGTGGTCTGCTGGCTGCGGCCCAAGGCCTGCCCGGTGGGCGAGAGCTACTCGTGGGCCGACAAGTTCGCCGCGCTGCGCGAGGTGGGCGAGGTGATCCTGGTCTTTTTGCTGGTGCTGGGCGGGCTGGTGCGCGGCTGGTTCACCGAGATCGAGGCCGGCGGCGTTGGCGCGATGCTGATGCTGATGGTCGGCCTGGCTCGCCGGCAGATGACCTGGCTGGCCTTTCGCAAAGCCCTCAACGACACCCTGTGGACCTCGTGCATGACGATGATGCTGGTGGCCGGGGCGGTGGTCTTCGGCCACTTTCTGACCATCACGCGCATCCCCTTCGCCGTGGCCGAACTGGTGGCCGGGCTGGACTGGCCGGCCTGGGCGGTGATCGTGGCCATCGGCGCGGTTTATCTGATCGGCGGCTGCATCATCGACGCCCTGGCCCTGGTCATGCTGACGGTGCCGATCTTCCTGCCCATCGTCACGGGGCTGGGCTTCGATACGATCTGGTTCGGCGTGATCATCGTGCTGCTGACGCAGATGGGCGTGATCACCCCGCCGGTGGGCATAAACGTCTATGTCGTGCAGGGCATCGCCCGCGACGTCAAGCTGGAGGCCATTTTCAAGGGCTCGATGCCTTTCCTGGTCGCGCTGATCGTGGGCATGCTGATCCTGGTGACCTTCCCGCTCATCGCCACCTGGCTGCCCGACCAAGTCTATCAACACCTGGCCGTGGGGCGCTGACGCGCCAGCGGCTCAGGCCTTTTTCGCGCGCGGGCGCGCCGCCGGGGGCCCAGACCTCTGGGGCGCGCCCCGCCTTTGCCGGCGGCCGGGCGCGCCGCCTTGGCCCTCAGCCGACGATCACCGGCTGGCCCAGGTTGCCGAACGAGAAGTTGTAGAACACATTGTGGCCGTTGTAGTCCAGCACGCGCAGGTCGTCCTCCTGCAAGACGTCGCCCATGATGTAGTCGAACTTCTTGCCGTACTTCCTGCGCACCTCGTCCACGTCCAGTTCGTAGGCGATGAACTTCATGATGCCCTTGGCCTGAAGCTTTTCGACGAACTTTGGCTCGCTCAGCGAACCGTAGCTGGTCAGGATCAGGATCGGGCCGGTGCCCGTGAAGATAACTCCCGCCTTCATGACGCGCCTCCTTGTCAGAAGTTAAGAGCCCCTCCCTTGCTTCTGATTTCAGTCTGCGGCCGGTGGCGTGGCGCTGTCAATGGGCCAAATCACGGCGTGACGACGGGGTTTTGGTGGGTCGTGGCGCGGCCTGGCCGGCCGCCGGGCGGGTCAGCGCGCCAGCAGGCCCTTGAGCGCGGCCCAGTCGATGGCCGCCACAACCTCGGCGGCCCGCTTGGCGTCGGCCTGCACCTGGACGACGACGGTCTGCGCCGCGTCGTAGGGCGCCTCGGCGTCTGGCTCGGCCTCCATGAACACGCCGCCTTCCTCCTCGATCATGCGCCAATCGCCGATGAAGATGGTGGTCACGCCCTCTTGCCAGCCGTTGTGCGGGTCTTGCTCGCCTTCGCTGCGGAAGGCCTGGAGGCCCTCCACCGCCTCGATCGGCTTGACCGGCCGGGCGAAGCTTTCGGAAAACGAATTGGCGGTGAGGATGATCTCCAGCTTGGCGTCGTGGGGGGCGTAGGCCTCTTCGACGCCGCGCAACTCCTGCTCGCGGCCGGCGTAGACGGCGTCGAGCCTCTGCGAGACCTCCTCGGCCTGGCGCTGCAAGACCTGGGCCCGCTGGTAGTCGCCCTTTTCCATGGCCGTGGCCATCTCGGCCACCAGCTTTTCGAATTGCTCCTGGATCTGTTTGGACGACTGATCGTCTTCCTGCTTTTTGAGGATCTCCACGCCGTCGCTGATGACCTTGGCCTGGGCCTCCTCCAGGCGGGGCGTGTCCTGCCACGAGACCTGATAGGCCACCATCAGCGGCGCTTCCTCGGCGCCCACGCCCATGTAATCGGGGGCGACGACCTCGGTCTGGTCGACCAGATCCCAGCCCTCCGGCCCGGCCGGATGGGCCTTGGCGAAACAGTCCAGCACCCGCACGTAAAATTCGCGCTCGTTGGGCAGAGCCTGACGCGATTCGCCGTCGGCCAGGGCCGACTGGGCCGGCCAGGCCAGCAGCCAGCACAGCATCAAAGCGTAATTGATTGATTTGCCAAGCATGAGCCTATTGCGCCCTTTTGTCGCTCACGGTTGGGCCCGCGGTCGCCACGAAATGATTCACCCCTCCGGCGCGGCCGGAAGTTGGGCATAATTTACACGATATTCGGTCGAACCGGCTGGGAAAATTGAACAACGACCACCAACGACCCACTTTGGCCGCGTCGCGCCGGCCTACCCCCGGATTACAGCCCCAGCCAGGCCGCCTGCTCGGGGCCGACGGTGTCGGCCAGGCCAGCCAGATATTCGCGCCCGACCATGAACGCCGCCGCGCGCAGCCGGCCGATCTCGGCCATGGTCTGGGCCAGCTTTTCCTGGTCAACCGTGGGCGCGCTCATCTGATAGGCCGCCTCCAGGCAAAGGGCGCAGATCTGGCCGTGCAGGGCCATGAGCTTTTTCAGCCCGGCGTGGGCCAACTCGCGCACCCGCGCCAACTGGGCCTGGCTCAGGCCTTGCTGGGCCAGGTCCGGCCCTTTGTAGCCGCCCGCCATGCCCGCCATCATGCCGCAGCCGGCCATGGCCTCGCCGCCGGCCACCAACGCCGCCGCGCCGCCGGCCGCTTTCATGTGGGCCATCATCATGGCCATCATCCCGCCCTGGCCCATGGCGGCCATCTTGCCCATGGCCGGTTTTTTGGGCTTGGCCCGGGCGGCGGCGGCCGGTTTGGCCAGGCCCTGGCCGTGACCTGGCTGGGCCAGGGCCGCGCCGCCGCACAAAACAAACGCCGCGACGACAAGCAAAACAAACGCGCGTTTCATGATCAACCCTCCAAAGGATCAGCCCATGGTTGAAATTATCAGGCCCCGCGCCCCGGTCGCGCAAGAGCCGATTGCCCCGCCGGCCGGCCGGCCCTATACTTGCCCGATGAAAAGCCTTCACGACCAAACCCTGGCCCAGCCGCCGTTTCTACCCGCCAGCCGCGCCGAGATGGACGACCTGGGCTGGGCCGAACTGGACGTGCTGCTGGTCAGCGGCGACGCCCACGTCGATCATCCCGCCTTTGCCATGGCCCTGCTGGGCCGCTGGCTGGTGGCCCACGGCTTTCGCGTGGGCGTGGCGGCCCAGCCCGATTGGCGGCGGCCCGATTCCGTCACGGCCATGGGCCGGCCCAGGCTGCTGGCCGGCGTGGGCGCGGGGGCGGTGGACTCCATGCTGGCCCACCGCACGGCCTTCAACCTGCCGCGCAGCGACGACGCCTACACCCCCGGCGGCAAGGCCGGGGCCAGGCCCGATCGGGCCACCATCGTCTATGTCAACCTGGTCAAGCAGGCCTTCCCCGGCCTGCCGGTGGTCATCGGCGGCATCGAGGCCTCGCTGCGGCGGGTGACGCACTATGATTTCTGGACCGACAAGCTGCGACGCTCGATCCTCCTGGACGCCAAGGCCGACGCCCTGGTTTACGGCATGGGCGAGCTGCCGCTTTTGGCGATCGCCCGCCGCCTGGCCCAAGGCGACGCCGACGAGCCGGTGGCCCGGCGGCTGCTGGGCGCGCCCGGCGTGGCCGTCATGGGTCGCATCGAAGACCTGCCGCCCCAGGCCGAGGTCGTGATCCTGCCCAGCCACGAGGAAATCGTGGCCCAGCCGGCCCGCCTGATGGAGGCCACCCTGGCCCTGGAGCGCCAGGCCCACCAAGGCTGGCGCTGGGCCGCCCAGGCGGTCGGCGGCCGGGCCTTGCTCGTGGCCCCGCCGGCCCGGCCCCTGAGCACCGCCGAGCTGGACATGCTCCACGATCTGCCCTTCCGCCGCGTGGCCCACCCGATCCATGATCAGCCCGTGCCCGGCCTGGCCACGGTGGCCACCTCGATCATCTCGCACCGTGGCTGCGGCGGCGGATGCAGCTTTTGTAGCCTGGCCCTGCACCAGGGCCGGGCCATCAGCTCGCGCTCGGCCCGATCGATCCTGGCCGAGGCCCAGGAATTGGCGCGCCTGAACAACGGCCGCGTGGCCATCAGCGACGTGGGCGGGCCCAGCGCCAACATGTGGGGCGGCCGCTGCGCCGGCGATCGCCAAAGCTGCGCCCGCGCCAGTTGCCTGACGCCAAAGATCTGCCCACAGTTCCAGGTCGACCAGATGGCCATCATCGATCTGCTGACGCGCCTGGCCGCCACGCCCGGCGTGGGCCACGTGCGGGTGGCCAGCGGCGTGCGTTTCGATCTGGCCCTGCAACAACCCGCCTACGCGCGGGCCCTGGTCGAGCGCTTCGTGGGCGGCCAACTGAAGCTGGCCCCCGAACACGTCAGCCCCGGCGTTCTGGCCCTGATGCGCAAGCCCGGCCTGGATGTTTTCGAGCGATTTTTGCGGGTGTTCGAGCAGATCAGCCGTCAGGCGGGCAAAGAGCAATACGTCGTGCCCTACTTCATGAGCGCCTTTCCCGGCTGCGGCGACGCCCAGATGCGCGAGCTGACCCAGTGGCTGGGCCAACGCCACTGGCGGCCCCAACAGGTGCAGTGCTTCGAGCCCACCCCCGGCACGGTGGCCACGGCCATGTTCGCCACCGGCCAAGACCCCCAGGGCCGGCCGATCTTCGTGGCCCGCGACGGGGCCCAGCGCCGGCGACAGCACGGCCTGCTCACGCCGCGGCCCGGCCGCCGGCGCGGATAAAAAAGCCGCTTCCGGCCCGGCCGCCAAACAGCGCGGGGCTTGATCCGCCCGCGCGCCCCCGGCCAGGGTTTAGCGCAAGCGCAGCGGCAGCCTCAGCGTGCCCGGCGCGCCGCTGATGACCAGATCCACCGTGTTTTGCCCTTCGGCCAGCAAGGGTTTGCCGTCGCCATCGTTCAGGCCAAAGCGCATCAGGTAGAGCTTGGACCACGGCCCCCAGAACGGATAGAGCGCCTCGTCGATGGCCGTGCGCCTGGTCAGGCGGCGACGGTCGAGGGGCGAGATCTTGCGTCCGTCTGGCGTTTGCAGATAGACCACGAAGGTTGGCTCGCTGGAGGCCAGGTTGTTCCATTTGTCCTCGGGCACGTAGAGGCTGAGGATCACGTCGTGGAACTTGGCCAGGGCCGATGCGGCCTCGGCCTGGGCCTGGGCCTGGGCCTTGGGCCCCAGGTCGAAGGCGGCCACGCGGCGCTGGATCTGGGCCTGGCGCACCGCCGCGTTGAGGGGCAGGGCCGCCGCGTTCATGACCATGGCCACGCCGTCGTGATCCTGGGCCTGGGCCAGGTCCGGTTCGATGACGGCCAGATAGGCCTGCTGTTCGGGCCGCTGAGCGGGGTCGAACTCGGCCCCGATCTTTTTGGCCGTCTGGCAGCCGCAGAGCGCCGCCGTCAGCAGGCAGCACAGGGCCAGGGCCAGCCTTGCCTTGCTCATCGAGCGCCTCCTTTGGGCCCGAAGACCTCGCCAAAGATGAAATCGACGTTTTTGAAGTGGGGGGCCAGGTCGAACTGTTTTTCGATCAGCGCCGGCCCGCCCTGGCCCAGGGCGGCCATGACCTCGGCGTCGGCCAGCAGGCGTTGTTTGAAGCTGCCGCCCTCGGCCCAGGTGGCCATGGCGTTGCGTTGCACCAGGCGGTAGGCGTCCTCGCGGCTGAGGCCGGCCTCGACCAGGGCCAGCAGCACCTGTTGGCTGTGGATCAGTCCGCCGGTGAGGTTGAGGTTTTTGAGCATGCGCTCGGGGTGGACCGTCAGGCGCTCGACCACGCCGGCCAGGCGATGCAGCGAGTAGTGGGCCAGCACGTTGGCGTCGGGGCCGATGGCCCGCTCCACCGACGAATGGCTGATGTCGCGCTCATGCCACAGGGCCATGTCCTCCAGGGCGGCCATGGCGTAGGCCCGCAGCAGCCGGGCCTGACCCGAGAGGTTTTCGCTGCTGACGGGGTTGCGCTTGTGGGGCATGGCGCTGGAGCCCTTTTGGCCCTTGCCGAAGCTCTCCTCGACCTCCAGCACCTCGGTGCGCTGCAAATGGCGGATCTCCACGGCCAGGCGTTCGACGCTGCCGCCCAGGATGGCCAGGGCGCAGAAATACTCGGCCAGGCCATCACGGCTGACGACCTGGGTCGAGGCCACGGCGGCGCGCAGGCCCAGCTCCTCCATGACCATGGCCTCCAACTCGGTGGGCAGATGGGCGTAGGTGCCCACCGCGCCGCTGATCTTGCCCCGGGCGGCGGCGTCGATGGCGCTGACGACGCGGTCGCGGTCGCGCTGGAACTCGGCGTGAAAGCCGGCCAGCTTGAGGCCGAAGGTCACCGGCTCGGCGTGGATGCCGTGGCTGCGGCCCATCTGGGGCGTGAGCTTGTGCTCGTGGGCGCGCTTTTCCAGGGCGGCCAGCAGGCGATCGAGGGCGGCCAGGATCAACTGGCCGGACTGCTTGATCAAAAGGGCGTAGGCCGTGTCGAGGACGTCGGAGCTGGTCATGCCCATGTGGATGAAGCGGCTCGACGGCCCGACGTGTTCGGCCACGTTGGTCAAAAAGGCGATGACGTCGTGGCGGGTCTCTTTTTCGATTTCTTCGATGCGCGCCGCGTCAAAGGCGGCCTTGGCCTCGATCTGGGCCAGATCCTCGGCCGGGATGCGGCCCAGCTTATGCCAGGCGCGGCAGGCGGCCAGTTCGACCCGCAGCCAGGCGGCGTATTTGCTCTCGTCGGTCCAGAGTCGGCCCATTTCGGGCAGGGTGTAGCGGGCGATCACGTCGGGGTTCCTCCACTGGGACGCGGCGACGGCGGCCGCGTGGTTTTAGCGATTATCGTAGAGCCTGGCGGCGCTTGAGTCAATGCGATACGGCGGCCGCGCGCCCCTCAGCCCAGGATGATCCAGCCGCCCAGCCACAACGCCGCCGCCACCGCCACCACGGCCAAGGCCGGGGCGAAGACGCCGTAGCAGCGGCCCAACGAACAGGCAAAGTAGTCGCGGCTCATCAAAAAGCAGATATGCACCGGCGAAAGCATCATGCCGGCATAGCCACAGAAAAAGGCCAGCGCGCCCCAGGCCATGAAGGCCACGCCCTGGGCGTCGGCGAACAGCGGGACCACCAGCGGAAAGCTGGTGGCCACGAAGGCGAAGGCGATGCCCGTGAGCATCCCGCTGAGAAAGGGCAACGCCGCCACCATGGCCAGGGTGGGCACGCCGTAGCGCGCCAGGTCGAGCTGCACCAGGGCCACCGCGCCCGATTCGCTCATGAACGTCTGGAAGATCGTCACGCCCAGCACCAGCAAGGTCATGTCCAGGGTTTCCATGCGTTTCAGCGCCGCCCAGAGGTCGCGCCAGCCCAGCCGGCCCTTCAGGCAGACCTGGGCCACCGCCGCCACGAGCCCGGCCAAAAGCGGCGCGCCCGGCGGCCATGGGGCCGGCCGGCCGGCGGCGGAAAGGCCCAGCTCCACAAGCCAAAACAGCGGCAGCGCCGCCACCACCGTGATGATCGGCCCCACCTCGCGCAAAAAGGCCGCCCAGCCGCCCCGACGATCGGTGAGGGCCGGCGCGGGCAGCTCCAGCGGCCGCAGCAGGAAATACCAGCCAGCCGCCACGTGAACCAGGGCCAATGGCAGCATCAACAGAACATAAGCCCACAGTTGGACGTGCAACAGGGCCACCGAGAAGATCACGCCCGGATAGAGCGGCCACCAATATTCGCCGTGGTGCCGGAACCAATAGTTGACCGTGGCCAGCTTGGCCCCCAGGTCGTCCTGGGCCCGCCAGCCGGGGCAGGAGGCCTCGACCATGGGCGCGGAAAAAAGCGCCCCGCCAGGCATGGGCAACAGGCCGATCAACGCCGGCATCACCGCCGCGGCGGCCTTGGGCGAGCGGGCCGCCACGCCGAAGCTCTCCACGATGCGTTGCAACTGGCCGGTTTGCTGCATCAGGCGGCTCAGCACCAGGATCAACAGCACCACCAGCACCAGGTTGATCGTCAGCGGCCGGCCCAGGGCCAGGGCGCACGGCTCGGCCAGATCGCTCGGGCCCAGGCCCATCCACAGGCCCAGCAGCGGCCCGGCCAGGGCCAACGCCAGGCCCAGCTTGAGCCCCAGCCGGCCGGCCGCCAGCACCGCCACGAAACAAATCAACACCTTGGCCAACGCCGGCCAGGCCATGAAGTCAGCAAACATGATTCAAGCGGAGGCCTTTCCCGGTGGCCGGCCCCAGCAAGGGCCGACCCGGCCAAGCGAATGCGCGAGCCTGCGCATGTCTTGGGACATTTTTTGCAATCCGCCGGCCAGCTTGCCCACGCGGGCGCGCATTTCCTCCAGGCACGATTGCAGTTGACGGGCGGCCTCTTCCACCGGCAGCGAGCGGCTGGCCGCCCAGCAGGCCAGGCGGTGGCGGCGGCGGAAGGCCCGCACCAGGCAACCCTCGAGCAGGGCCGAAAGCATGGGGTCGGCGGCGGCCTGATCGCTGAGGGCCACGAACAGGGCGTCGGCGGCGTTCAGCCAGAGATGGGCCTGGCGGCCGGCCCGACGAGGGTAGTCGGCCAGGGGCGCGGCGGCCCGCTGCCAAAAGCGCGTGGCCGTCAACGCCGCCTGGCCCAGGGCCTGGCCATAGGCGTCCAACTCGGCCGGGCTCAGCAACGTCTCGCCCTCCAGGGCCGCCAGGCGCGGCGGCTGGCCGGGGCCGCCCAGGCGTTTGGCCACCTCCAGCAGGTCCACCGCCACCGTTCGCGGCAGCTCCAGGCCCTGGCCGGCGTTGAAGGCCGTTTGGTCGTAGCGGGCCAGCACCCGGCCGAAGGCTCCGGCCGCCGCGGCCTGGGCCATGTTGGCCTGGGTCAGCCCGCCGCCGACGGCGCTCATGCACAGATCGCCGGTGGGGTCGGCCATGTCGCCGCCGGCCACGATCAGTGGCGCGCAACCGGCCAAAAGGGCCAACTCGGCCAGGCGCGGCAGGGGATGGTGTTGGGCCGTGAACCACTTGGCCATGCCCGCCAGCGGCCCCAAGGCCGTGCCCCTGGGCCCCAGGCAGGGAAACACCGAGCCGGGATGGGCGGCCAGGGTCGCCGAGTGGGCGATCTCCTCGGCCACCAGCGGCACCAGCGGCAGATTGGGGTGATCGAAACCCAAAAGCGGCCCGGCCTGACAGCGGGTGACGCCGGCGGCGGTGGGCGTGAGCCCGGCGTTCAAGATCGCCGGCAGGGCCTCGTCATCGCAGAAAAGGGCCGCCCCGCCCAGATGGCCGCGCAGGGCCTCGATGGCCGGCTCCAGGCCCGGGCCGGCCAGCAGCAGCACCGCCGGCGCGCCACGCAAGGCCCCGGCCAGGCTGGACCAGGCGCCCATGAAGGCGGCGTAGACCAGGTTGCCCACCAGGTTTTCGGCGCTGTGGCTTTCGCAGCTCAGCGCCAGATCGCGGGCGCAGAGGGCCCGGCCCCACAGGTGATAGAGCGCCGCCGAGGCCTGGCGGCAGGCCGGCTCGTCGGCGGCCAGGTATAGATGCACCAGGCGCACGTTGGCCCCCAGGGCCAGTTGGGGGTTGCGGCTGAGGGCCTCCTCCAGGCTGGCCTCGCCGGGGGCCATGATCACCAGGTCTTCCTGGCCCAGATGGCCGGACAAATCGTGGCGGCCCAGGGCGGCCAGCAGCAACCAGGCCCGCGGCTCCAGCAAAAAGACCTGATGGCCGGCGGGCATGCGCCGTAAAAAGTCGCTGACCTCGTCCAGCAACCCGCCGCCCAACACCAGCGTGATATCGCCTTCGCGGGCGCTTTCGGCGGGCAGGTTTTGTTTGCGGCGGCAGCAGTGGCGGCGCAGGGTCTCGGCGGCGTTGGGGTCGGCCCGCTGGCCCTTGAGCCACCTGGCCACTTCCGGCGCGACAAAGGCCAGGGCCTCCAGGTTGCGCTGCAGGCGCTCTGCGGAAAAGGGCATGGCCGCCACGATAGCAAACCTCTGCGGGATGTTGGGGGCTGGAGTGAACCTTGGCCGAATTCTACCCTCTGGGCGGGGGGCTTTCAACCTCGGGCCGAAACGACCGCGGGCCGCCAAGTGGCGGCCCGCGCGCGGCGCTCGGTCAATCCAGCAAACCCTGGCGGCGCTTGCGCCGGTGCAGGGACAGGCCCATCAGCCAGCCGACGATCAACACGCCGGCCCCGGCCAGGAACCACTTGAGGCTGCCGGCCGAGCGCAACGAATCGACCTCGATGGTCAACTCGTCGAGCTTGGCTTTTTGCCGGGCCGCCTCCTGGCGCAACTCGTCGCGCTCCTTTTGCAGGCCGACCACGTCGCCGGCGTCCTTGGTCAGGGCGGCGTAGCGATCCTCGGCCAGCTCGGCCTGACGCAGGGCCTGCTGCACCTGCTGCTTGAGCGAGGCGTTCTCGGCCACTAATTCGGTGACTTTATCGCCGCCGCTGGCCAGCTTTTGGCTGGCCTCCTCCAGGGCCGTCTTGACCGCCTCCAGGTTTTCGACCTTCAATTTGAGTTCCTGGTTTTCGGCGGTCAGGGCCTCCAGCTTGCCCGACATCTCCGAGGCCTGGGGGCTGATCTCGGCCAGGCGCAGCATCGCCGGCCGCTCGCTCAGCAGATAACGTTTTTGCAGCCAGCCTTCCTTGCCGTCGGCCAGGCGCACGCGGCTCCAGCCGTCCTCGTTGGTCTCCTGGACATCGGCCCATTCGCCGGTGCGCACGTAACCGACCACCCGGCCGTCCAGGGTGGGCTGGGCGCGCATGGTCAATTGAAGCTGATCGCTGACCCAGAGCTTCTCACCGGCCAGGGCGGTTGGGCCGGCGATGACCACCGACAAAATGGCGAGCAGTGCGCCGCAAGCCAAACGCGAGAGTTTCATGATGGCTTCCCGGTTCCGGTTTTACGAAATCGTCTTTGCGTAAGCTACCAAATGAACAGCACTTTGTCAACGAGGCCCTCGGCGGGGCGATTTATTGCATTTGACTGTTTGACGCCGGTTGAAAGCGAGTGCTAACTTTTTATCTATCGGCAGTTTTTATTCCGACAAAAAAAGCGAAAAAACAGTGGCTCAAGCCGTCTCCAGGGAAAAAATCAAGGCGCGGATACTCATCGTCGATGACGAGCCGATCAACATCGAGATCATGTCCGAGCTTTTTAGCTTGCATGGGGCCGAGACCATCTCGGCCTCCGACGGGGCCACGGCCCTGGAATTGGCCCGCCGCGAAATGCCCGACCTGGTCCTTTTGGACGTGATGATGCCGGGCATGAACGGCTACGAGGTCTGTCGCCGGCTCAAGGCCGACGAGGTGACCCGCCGCCTGCCGGTGGTCATGGTCACCGGCCTGGGCCAGATCGACGACAAGATCAAAGGTCTGGAGGCCGGCGCCGACGACTTCCTCAGCAAACCCGTGCATATGGCCGAGCTGGTCACCCGCACGCGCTCGCTGCTGCGCGTCAAGGAACTCAACGACGACCTGGAAGGGGCCTATCGCAGCTTGGCCGGCATCGCCTCCTTCACCAACAACCTCCTGCGCGATTTCGACCCCTATCACTTCGACATGACCCGCAGCCTCGATGGCCTGATGGCCTTTTTGCTGGGTTCGGCCGCCGGGGCCAAGATGCGGCCCCAGCGGGTGCTGTTGTTCAACGCCGTGGATTCGAACGGTTGGGAGGGCTGGGTCTACAATCTGGAAAAGGGCAAGGTTCTGCGTCGCGCCCTGCAAAACGGCGTGGACGAGTCGATGCTCAAGCCCCTGTTCGGCGGATCGGGCCGCAAGGCCAGCGGCCAGGTCTATCTCAATCTCGACGAAGGCCAACGCCAGGCCATGGCCGAAGCGCCGCTGTGGCGGCTCATCGGCCAGCTCCCGCCCTGGCGCAACATCGTGGCCTTCCGCAGCCCCGGCGTGGCCGTGGCCGCCCTGGACGTGCAAAAGGCCGTGGGCCCCTACGACGCCCAGGTGCTTTCGGCCATGGTGGCCAACATCCATTTCTTTTTGCGCACAATCAGCTCACAGGTGCAGGAGGTCGAGCGGGCCTTCCTCTACACCATCGGGGCCCTGGCCCGCGCCGCCGAGACCCATGACGAGGACACCGGCGACCACATCATGCGGGTCAACGGCTACGCCGAGGCCTTGGCCCAGGCCCTGGGCTGCGAGGACGAGTTCTGCCGCGTGCTGGCCTATTCGGCCCAGATGCACGACGTGGGCAAGCTTCACGTCCACCCCGACATCCTGCGCAAGCCGGCCGGCCTGGACGCCCGCGAGTGGGAGGCCGTCAAGCTGCACACCGTCTACGGCGCGCGCATCCTCGGCGACGACCCCCGCCTGGCCATGGCCAAGGAGATCGCCCTCAGCCACCACGAGAAATGGGACGGCAGCGGCTACCCCAACGGCCTGGCCGGCGAGGACATCCCGCTGTCGGGGCGCATCACCATGATGGCCGATGTCTACGACGCCCTGCGCTCGGCGCGGCCCTACAAGCGCCCCTTCGACCACCAGGCGTCGGTTGACATCATCCGCCGCGGCGACGAGCGCCTGCGGCCTGGCCACTTCGACCCCAGGGTCTTGGAGGCCTTTCTGGACAACCACCGCCTCTTCGACGAGATCTTCGCGCGTTACTAGGGGTGGCGCGCTACTGGGGCTGGGCCCTGGTCCAGACCTCCGCGCCGAGCTTGCCCTGCCGGTCGTGGAAATAAACCCACCGGCCGCGTAGCGCGCCATCGGGCTGGAGCTTGAGCGCCGTCGCGCCCCTGGCCTTGCCGCCCTCGGCCTCGAACATCACGCTGAACACGCCGCTGGCGGGGTCGAACAGGCCCACGCCGGCGTAGGACTCGCCGTCCATCTGGCCGCTGAAATAATAGCCCTCGCCGCGCTGCGCCAGCCGCGCCTGGCCCACGTAATCCGGCTCGGCCGTGGCCCGATGGCCCGGCTCCCAGCCGCGCACATCCCATACTCCGGTCAGCGGATCGGCGGCCACAGCCGTGGCCAGCGCGAAAACAATCAACAACGGCAATAACTTGATGCAGCGCATGGCGTGTCCTTTCTTTGATGACGCCGAAACGGCCGGCGGCCTGGCGTGATTGACGTCGAGGGCGTTGTCATGTCGTTTTGTCGGATGAGCCGCGAGGGCCGGGCGTGGCCCCCGCGGCGCTTGGCGGATTGGTCAGGCCCCGGCCAGCAGCGCGGCCACGCGCTGGGCGTCGGCCGGCCGGTCAACCTCGGGCGAATCGAACTGGCTGATCACGCAGCGCAGCTTGTAGCCGTGCTCCAGCACCCGCAGTTGCTCGAGCTTTTCGGCCTCCTCCAGAACGCCGTCGGCCAGGCCGGCGAAGATGTCCAGGAAGCCCTTGCGGAAGATATAGACCCCAAGGTGCTTGTAAAACGTCACCTGGCCGCCGTCGCGGGGGTGGGGGATGGCCAGGCGCGAAAAGTAGAGCGCGTCGCCGCGGACGTCCATCACCGCCTTGACGTGGTTGGGGTCGGCGATCTCCTCGGGCCGGCGGATGGGCGTCACCGGCGTGGCCATGAGCACATCGGCATCGGCCAGCATGACCGCCGACAGCTCGTCGATGAGTTGGGGCGGCAGCAAGGGTTGGTCGCCCTGGACGTTGACGACCAGTTCATCGGGCCCCAGCCCCAACTCGGCGGCGGCGTGGGCCACGCGGTCGGAGCCGGTGCGCATGGGTCGGTCGGTCAGCACCACCCGGCCGCCAAAGGCGCTCACGGCCTGGGCGATGCGTTGGTCGTCGGTGGCCACGGCCACGGTTTGCACGCCCTTGGCCTGGGCCACCCGCTCCATGACGCGCTGGATCATGGGTTTGCCGCCGATGTCCACCAGGGGCTTGCCCGGAAAACGGCTGGAGCCGTAACGCGCCGGAATGACCACGTGCAGGGCCATGCCTAAAGCTCCTTGGCCGCCTTGGCCACGGCCTGGCGCATGGCCTCGATCTTGGCGTCATCCCAGTTGAGCATGATCTGCCAGCTCAGGCAGCGGCCCAGAAGCTCTTTGGTGTTGGGCAGATCCGCCGGGCCAAAGCGCAGGTCCGCGCCGCCGGGGCGCTTGAAGGGCCAGCCGCTGGCGATGGGCGTGGCCCCGGCGTGCAGTTGCTCCCAGTTGGGGTAGGAGTGCCAGGTGTTGACGCCCCAGGGCACCGCGCCGCAACCCGAATCGGCCAGGGATTTGTTGAAGCGCGCCGCGGCCTGGGCGTCGGGCAGAAACCAACTGACAAACGTCGCCGCATCGCCGGAACGGTCGGCCACCCGGCGCGGGCTCAGGCCGGGCACTTGGCCCAGGGCCTCGAGCATGGCGTTTTTGTGCTTTTGATACGTCTGGACCATGGCCGGCATCTTGGCCAACTGGGCCAGGCCAATGGCCCCCTGCAACTCCATCATGCGGAAGTTGAAGCCGAAAAAGTTGCGGCCCTCGTTGCCGCGGCCCACGGGTCGGTGGTCGTGGCCGTGGTCGTGGTATTCGCTGGCCCGCCGCCAGAGGTCGGCGTCGTCGGTGATGACCATGCCGCCCTCGCCGGTGGTCAGGGTCTTGACCGCGTCGAAGCTGAAGGTGCCGACCTTGCCGAAGGTTCCCATGTGACGGCCGTTCAGGAAGCAGCCGGCGGCCTGAGCGGTGTCCTCCAGCACGGGCACGCCGTGGGCGTCGGCGACGGCCTTGATGCGGCCGATGTCGGCGGGCGCGCCCATCATGTGCACGGGCACGATGCAGCGGGTGCGGGGGGTGATTTTCTTTTCCAGGTCGGCCGGGTCCATGCACAGGGTGTCGTCGATTTCGCAGAAGACCGGCTCGGCCCCGCAGTCGAGGATGGCCTCCCAGGTGGCCACGAAAGTGAAGCCCTGGGTGATCACTTCATCGCCCGGGCCCACGCCCAGGGCGCAGAGGGCCACCTTGAGCGCGGCGCTGCCCGAGGTCACGGCCAGGGCGTGCTTGGCCCCGGCGTAGGCGGCGAAGGCCTCCTCGAACTGACGCACGCGCCAGGCGTCGCCGCGTTTTTCGGCAAACTCGTAACGAAACAGCACGCCCCGGTCCATCACATCGACCACGGCCTCTTTTTCCTCGCGGCCCAACCACTCGAATCCAGGCATATCGTCTCTCCAGATGGCCTCGTCAGGCCCCCGCAACGGTTCGTGTCCATCACACGGTCAACCCCGCCGCCGGCCGCCGGCCGCCGCGCGGGGGCGTCAATCAATCCTCGTCTTCGCTTTCTTCTTGTTCTTCTTGGGCTTCTCGCGCGGCTTTTTTGCGCTCGGTGGCCGCCACCAGCCAGATCGACACCTCGTAGAGCAGCATCATGGGCACGGCCATGAAAATCTGGGTGGTCACGTCGGGCGGGGTGAGAACAGCCCCGATCACGAAGGCCGCCAGGATGGCGTATTTGCGCGTCTTGCGCAGCTTGGCGGCGTTGACCACGCCCACCCGACCCAGAAACACCAGCACCAGTGGCGTTTCGAAAATCACGCCAAAGGCGAACAACAGCGTGGTGGTGAAGGCCAGATAGTTGCGCATGGTGAACTGGGCCTTGATCTCCAACTGACCCGGCCCGGGTCCGCTGGCCACGGCCTGGCCGGCGCTCAGGGCCACGATGGCCCGCTCCAAAACGTTGTCCTCGATCTGGCGGGCCAACTGGCCGGCCTTGTCCTCCGGCAGCTTGGCCACCACGGCCGCGCCACCGGCCTGGCGCAGTTGTTCGGCCACCTCGGCCCGCACCATCTCGCGGAAGCCCGGCTTTTGCAGCTCCGGGCCGGCCGCTTGCTCCAACGCCGTCGGCGGCTTGGCCTGGCTGGTCTCGAAACTGCGGAAAAACTCGAAGGCGAAGGGAAACACCGCCAAAAAGCAAAACACCGCCCCGCCTACGAACAACGTCGACGAACTGATCACGAACGGCCAGACCATGCGCCGCTCGCGGTCATAAAGCCCCGGGGCCACGAAACGCCATAGTTGATAGAAAATCC
Source organism: Desulfarculus baarsii DSM 2075 (assembly GCF_000143965.1). Classification (GTDB taxonomy): domain Bacteria; phylum Desulfobacterota; class Desulfarculia; order Desulfarculales; family Desulfarculaceae; genus Desulfarculus; species Desulfarculus baarsii. The sequence continues at coordinate 758,619 of NC_014365.1, forward strand.
ACGGCGCGCACAGCACCACCGCGGCCAGGAAGGCGGCCTTGATGTAGGTGAAAAAGGCCTCGGTGGGGTCGAGGTAGATCAACTCGACGCCCTGGGGCGCGGCCTGGCGCAGGGGCTCGGTCAGGAAATGATAGATGTTTTCCTTGAAGGCGTAGGTCAGGATGAAACAGGCCAGCAGGCCCCAGCCGATGCGCACCAGGCGCACGCGCAGCTCGTCCAGGTGGTCCATGAAGCTCATGTGGCCCAAGGGCGGCGCGGCCGGCTCCTCGTCGTGATCGACAAAGGGCGTTTCGTCCTGGATGGCCTTGTCCTGGGGCTCAGGCATCGGCTTTGGGCTGGGCCTGGCCGGCTGCCGGGGCCGGCGGAGGCGTGGTCGGCGCGACGGCGGCCTGTTCGTCGTCGATGGCCTGGTAGACGGCCTGACGCGCGGCCAGGTCGGGCTTGGGCTCGCTGGGTTCGAGTTTGGCCGAGGCGTCGAAGACCGTGCGCGGGTTCATGGCGTCGACGGTCTGCCTGAAGTCCTCGCGCATGTTCTGGACATCCTTGACGACTTCGTTTTCGTTGAGCTGGCTTTTGAATTCGTCGGTGGCCCGGCGGAACTCACTGAGCCCCTTGCCAAGGTTCTTGGCGATATCGGGCAGTTTGCGCGGACCGACAACCACCAGCGCCACCACGAGAATCAGCAGCAACTCGGGCATGCCTATGCCGAACATATAGTCCTCCCCGGGGGTTGGGCAAGTCTACTGGGGCCCCTCCAAGGTGTCAAGGGCGGCCAGAAAGGCCTCGACCCGCCCGGCCGTGGGCCGGTCCAGGCCGGCCTGTTCGACCATCTCGCGGGCGCTGGCCCTTTTCAGCGCGGCCAGCGAGCCAAAGGCGGTCAGCAGCTTTTTCTTGCGGCCGGGGCCCACGCCGGGAATTTCATCCAGTATGGACCTTTTCAGGGCCTTGGAGCGCAAGAGTTTGTGATATTCCACGGCGAAACGATGGGCCTCGTCGCGCAGGCGCATGACCAGCAACAGCGCCCGATCCCTGGCCGCCAGGTTGAGGGGATTTTTGCGCCCCGGCGCGAAGAGGCGGTCGGGCTCACCGGGGGCCTGGCCCTTGGCGATGGCCGCCAGGGCGGGGGCCTGGGCCGGCCGCAAGCGGGTCAGCACGTCCACGGCCACGGCCAACTGGCCCTTGCCGCCGTCGACGATCAACAGATCGGGCGGCGGGTCGTCGCCGCTCAGGCGGCGCTCCAGGGCCTGGGCCATGGAGGCGTAGTCGTCGGGCGCGCCCTCCTGGCCCAGTAGCTTGTAGCGCCGGTAGCCGGCCTTGCGCGGCCGGCCGTCCTCGAAGGCGGCCACGCTGGCCACGGTCAGCCGGCCGCCCAGGTGCGAGATGTCCACGCACTCCATGCGGCGCGGCGGGCCGGCCAGGTTCAGCTTGCGGGCCAGGGTCGCCAGGGCCGGGCCGGAGTCGTCGTCCTGGGCCGCGCGGGGCTGGCCAGCGTTGATCATGGCCAGCTCCAGCAGGCCGCGTTTGTCGCCGCGCCGGGGTCGGCGCAGCTCCACGGACCGGCCGGCCCGCTCCGCGAGCACCTCGGCCAGCAACTCGGGCTCCTCGGGCAGGTGCGAAAGCAGGATCAGCGGCGGCGGCGGCGCGGTGGCGTAAAGCGAAAGCAGGGCCTGGCCCATGACCTCGGCCGGGCTCAGGGCCTCGGACTCGAACTCGAAGACGCGGCTGTCCTCCACCCGGCCCAGGCGCACCTTCAGCACGGCCAGGCGCAGGGCGCCCTCGGCGTCGTGCAGGGCCACGGCGTCGAGCTGCGAGCCGTCGGTCAGCGAGACTTGCTGGCGCTCCAGGGTGCTTTGCAGGGCGCGCAGGCGGTCGCGCAGGCGGGCGGCGTCCTCGAAGCGCTCCTCGGCGGCGGCCGCCAGCATCCGGGCTTCCATCTCGGCGGCCAGACGGCGGCCGCCGCCGCCGAAAAACTCCAGCACCTGGCGGGCCAGTTGCTGATAACCCTCGCGGTCGATGGCCCCCACGCAGGGGCCCAGGCAGCGGCCGGTTTCGAAATCCAGGCAGGGCCGGACGCGGTTTTTCAGCGCCGCGTCGGCGCAGCGCCGCAGGGGAAAGATGCGCTGGAGCATGCGCAGGGTCTGCTTGGCCGCCCCGGCGCTGTCAAAGGGCCCGAAGTAGCGCGCGCCATCGGCCGGGTTGGGCCGGCGCACCAGGCTCAGGCGGGGGAAGTCGTCGGCCAGCGCGAGGCGAAAATAAGGATAGCTCTTGTCGTCGCGCAGTTCGACGTTGTAGCGCGGCCGATGGCGCTTGATCAGCGTGTGCTCCAGCAGCACGGCCTCTTTATCCGAGGCCGTGACCACGAACTCCACCGCGGCCACCTTGGCCTTCATGGCCTCGACCTTGTTGGTGTAGTAGGTGTGGCTGGCCGGCGGCCGGGTGTAGGAGCCCAGGCGGGCCTTGAGGCGCTTGGCCTTGCCCACGTAGATGACCTGGCCGGCGGCGTCTTTCATCAGATAGCAGCCGGGGTTGTCGGGCGTGTGGGCCAGAACCTGGCGGATGGCCTCGACGCCGTGGGCTGGCTGGATGTCGGTGCTGGTCATGGCCTTTGCTTCGCGTTTGGCGCTTTTGGGCTCCGGGCTCGCCTCAATCATAATGCAAGATCGGCCCGTGGGCTTGAACAAACGCCGTGGCGGCGCGCCAGCCGGCCGGCGGGGGTATAATTTTTTGCGAACCCAAAACCGCCCGCGCCGCCGCGGGCGCGCCCCGACATCGACAAGGGAGCCAAAAAATGACGCGATACGAACAAGGGTGGCGCAAATTGCTGGAGATCGACGGCCAAGCCGGCGTCGCCGTCACCGAAAGCCTGGCCGACATCGCCCCGGACCTGGCCAAATACGTCGTCGAGTTCGCCTTTGGCGACATCTACCAGCGGCCGGGCCTGGATCTGCGCTCGCGGGAGATCGCCACCATCGCCGCCCTCACCGCCCTGGGCACGGCCACGCCCCAACTGAAGGTGCACATCCGCGGCGGGCTCAACGTGGGCCTGAGCCGCCAGGAGATCGTCGAGGTCATCATGCAGATGGCCGTCTACGCCGGCTTTCCGGCGGCCCTCAACGGCTTGTTCGCCGCCAAGGAAGTCTTCGCCCAGGGCGACGAGGCGGGGCCGAGCAAATAAAAACCGGGCCCGCGAGGGGCCCGGCGATGACTGCCCGGGGGGCGATCAGGCCACGGCCTGCTGGGGCATGGCCAGCGCGCCGGCGGCCTCGAAATCCAGCGGCGCGGCCTCGGGCGAGACAAGTTGCCAGGCCTGGGGGTCGGCCAGGAACTTGCGGAAAAGCTTGTTGTTGAGGGCGTGGCCCGATTTGTGGGCCACGAAAGCACCCATGATCGGCCGGCCGACCAGGGCCATGTCGCCGACAAAGTCGAGCACCTTGTGGCGGACGAATTCGTCGTCGAAACGCAGGCCGTCGTCGTTGAGCACGCGGTAGTCGTCGACGACCACGGCGTTGTCCAGCGAGCCGCCCAGGGCCAGGTTGGCCTCTTGCAGGCGGCGGAATTCGCTGAGGAAACCGAAGGTGCGCGCCCGGCTGAGCTGGCGGTCGTAAGAGCCGTTTTTCTGCGAATAGACCATGCGCTGGCGGCGGATCAGCGGGTGATCGAACTCGATGGTGTAGTCCACCGAGAAGTGATCGGCCGGCAGCACCTTGAGGAATTTGTCGCCTTCGCTGACGCAGACCTCGCGGCGCACGGCGAAGTACTTGCGCGGCTGGTCCTGGCTTTTCAGGCCGGTGTGCTTGAGCAAAAAGACGAACGGCGCGCTGGAGCCGTCCATGACCGGGATCTCGGGGGCGTCGACCTCCACCAGGACGTTGTCCACGCCCACGCCGGCCAGGGCGCTCATCAGGTGCTCGACCGTGGCCACGCACGCGCCGCCGGAGCCCACGGTGGTGCACATCTCGGTGGAGACCACGGCGTTGACGTCGCCGGGGATCAGCGGCGAGTCGGGAATGTCGGTGCGCTTGAAGACCACGCCCGTGTCCGGCTCGGCCGGCCGCAGGCACAGGTTGATGCGCCTTCCCGAATGGAGCCCGATGCCGGTGCAGGCCACGGGTCGACTCAGTGTCCGCTGGTAGATTGTCATCAACTCACCCTTGCATCGCGTTTGATTCCGCTCTGGCTCGCTTCGGCGGCGGGTTTGACCGCCTTCCGCGCAACTGCCGCGCCCAAAACATAAGCAAAATTCGCGCCAAAGCGCACGGCGGGCGACGATGGGGCCAAAAGCGCGGCAGGGGCGGGGTTTGGCCGCTGGCCGCTCAGCGCGGGCCGGATTTCGCGGAGGGCTGTTGTGTGCCGTCGGCCACACTCTCGGCGATTGATGTGTCTGTTTTGACACATTCGCCCATCAGCCGCCGGGCCAGGGCCAGGTCCTCGGGCCGGTTGACGTTGATGAAACTGAGGCCTTGCGGGTCCAATTGGGCCAGTTCGGCCGGGCCGATGAAGCGCGTGCAGTGACGGCCCAGCAGGCGCTTCATGCGCGGCTGGCCGCCCTTCAGCAGGCCCAGGGCCTGGCCCAGCACATCGCGCGAATACCAGGCCAAAAGGGGCTCCGGGCCAAGGGGGCCCAGCGGGGCCACGGCCCGCATGCGCCCGTCGCCTTGGGCCAGGCGGGCCAGCAGCGCCGGCTGGACCAGGGGCGCGTCCACCGCCAGCAGCAGCACGCTGGCCGCGCCGGTGTCGAGAAAGGCCGTGGCCAGGCCGCCCAACGGCCCCTGGCCCGGCCAGCGGTCGGCCAGCACCTCCACGGTCAGATCGGCCATGGCCGCCACCTCGGCGCAGACCACCGCCACCCGTGGGCAGGCGGCGGCGAGCTTTTCCACGGCCAGGTCGATCAGCCGACGGCCGGCCACCGTCCGCCAGGGCTTGCCGCCGCCCAGGCGGCGGCCCGGCCCGCCGGCCAGCACCACGCCCAGGGGCGGCTCAGGCATCGCCCGCGCCGGCGTGGCCGTGGCCTTGGCGTTCGAGCACGGCGACGGCGTCGTGGCCTCGGTTGAGGAAGATGGCGCAACGCGGGCAGGGGCCCTGGCAGAGGGTCTGGTCGGTGCGCCGCACCTCGTAGCAGGGGGTGTGCGGTCTGTGATAGGCCGGGCACAGCTCTTTCTGGGCGCAGCCGAAGATGTTCCAACAGGGGGCCATCAGCAGGAGATTGCGCAGGCAGGCCAGGGTGAAGCCGCGCTCGTGGATGAGGGCGGTGATGCGCCGGATCTGGGCGATATCGAAGTCGCTGTAGAGGCGGTTGTTGGTCTTGGCCTCGCGCAGGGGTTTGATGAAGCCTTCTTTTTCATACTCGCGGATGCGTTTTTGCGACAGGTCCACCCGCCGCGAGACTTCGTTGATCAGATGCATTTCGCGTGGCTATCCGGCAAAAAGCGCGGCCCCGGCCCAGGTCGGCGCGTATAAACGAAACTTCGTGCAAGTGGCCGAGGCAATTTCTACCACGCCGCCGGCCGATTTCGCAAGGCCTGGTTCAGCGCCGCCGGCCACGCCGCAGGCCGGTGCGCAGCACCAGCCAACCGGCGATGAACAGGGCGAACATCACCCAGCGGGCCTGGGTGAACTCCAGCCACCACCAGGCCTGGGGTGAGGGGTAAAAATGGCACAGGGCCACGTAGCCCAGGCCAGCCAGGATCAAAACTAGTCCGATGACGACTTTGTTCATGGCGCGCAATGCTTGTTTTGGGTTGTCGTGGCGCGCGGCCGACTCCGGCTGGGCGGTCGCCTAGCACTCGCGGGTGCGGTTGATGCACGCCCCGGCGGTGACGCTGCGGTTGCCGCCGGCCCGTTTGGCCTCGTACATGGCCAGGTCGGCGCGCATGAGCAGGCTGTCGGGCTTTTCGCCCGGCTGGAGTTGGGCCACGCCAAGGCTCATGTACACCGGTTCCATGCCCTTATGCAAGAAACTCATGGCGATGGGCCACTGATCGTTGAAGGCGCGGCGAAAGCGGTCGGCGGCGATGGTGGCGTTGTCCTCGTTGGTCTCGACCATCAGCAGGCAGAACTCGTCGCCGCCCACGCGGAAGGCGGTGTCCTGGCCGCGCAGCACGCCGCGGGCGCAGGTGGCCACCAACTGCAAAATGGAATCGCCGACCTGGTGGCCAAAATTGTCGTTGAAGGGCTTGAAGTTGTCCAGATCCAGGCAGATCAGGCTCAGCGGCCGGCCGTAGCGGCAGGCCCGGGCCGTTTCGTCGTGCAGCACGCTGTGAAATTGCCGCCGGTTGTAGAGGCCGGTGAGCGAGTCGGTGATGGAGAGCCGGCGCAGTTCGTCCTCGAGTTGTTTGCGGCGGGTCATGTCGTGGAAAAAGCCCACGCTGCCCACCTCCTGGCCGTCCTTGAACAGCACGATGGCCGAAAGGCGCACCGGCGCGCAGACGCCCTGACGGCTGACGCCCTCGGTCTCGTAACCCTCCAGGCGGCCCGGGCCGCCGTATTCGTCGCTGTAGAGGGCTTTTTTGATCTCGCGGGCCCGCTGGCGCGAGCCATAGATCACGTCGATGGTCAGTTTGCCCAGAGCCTCGGCGGCCGGATAACCGGTGAGGCGTTCGGCCGCCGGGTTGAAAATGGTGACCACGCCGCGCCGGTCGACGCCGATGATGGCGTCGGGGCAGAGGGTCACCATCTTGCCGACGAAGTCTTCCATCAAAACCAGGCTTTCTCTGAGGGCGGGTCCGATCGAGTCCATGGGTCGTTTGTCGCCTTGCGGGGGTGATCTGGCCTGGTGCGCGGTCCTGGCGCAACGCTTTGGGCAATCTTGCACCATTGTGGCGACCACTTGCAATATGTGATTTATGTGCCGTTTTCTGGCGGAAGATCGGTTGGTGTGAATAAATCGTCACCACGAGGGCTGTTTAAGAATCCCGATAAAAAACCATGATATCGTCCGCGGATGACGCTTTTGTCGTTTTTGTGTGAAATGTCCGTGCGGTATAATTTAAGCTAAAATTCACTACTTGGAGCATCTTCGACCAATGACGACCCATCTCGACGACAACCCGGGCGGCCAAGGGCCTGCCGGGCCAGACACCGACGGCCCGGCGGACCAGGCCGGGCCGCCCGCCGGGGCTGGCCCGCCGCGGGGCGAGGAGCGTTTTCGCCAACTGGTGGAGATGCTGCCCGAAACGGTCTTCGAGTCCGACATCACCGCCAGGCTGACCTTCGCCAATCGCCAGGCCTTCAAGACCTTCGGCTTTAGCCCGCGCGATTTCGCCCGTGGCGTCAGCGGCTACATGCTGCTGGCCCCCGAGGATCGACCCAGGGCCTTCGACTACATGGCCAGCGTGGCCGGCGGCGGCCCCGGCGAGGGTGTGGAGTTCACCGCCCTGCGCAAGGACGGCGGCGTTTTTCCGATCATGATGTACGCCTCGCCCATCGTGCGCCAGGACGAAGTGGTCGGGTTCAGGGGCATCGTCGTCGACATCAGCGGCCTCAAGCAGGCCCAGGAGGCCCTGCGTCGCTCCGAGGAAAAATATCGGTTGGTGGTGCAGAACGCCAGCGAGGGCCTGCTGGTCAGCGTGGATCTGCGCTTCGCCTTCGTCAACCCCAAGGCCGAAGCGATCCTGGGCCACGCCGCCGAGGCCCTGCTAGGGATGACCTACCGCGACGTGATCCACCCCGACGACCTGCCCGCCGTGGTCGAAATCTCCAGGCAGCGGGCGCGCATGGACCCGGCCCAGAGCGGGGCGTCCCATGCCTGCCGGGTGCTGCGCGGCGACGGCCGCACGGTCTGGGTGGAGTTCAGCGGCGTGCCCATCGACTGGGACGGCCGCCAAGGCTGGCTGAATTTCGTCAGCGATGTGACCGCCAGACGCCAGGCCCACGAGGAAGCCCTGCTGCGGGCCAAGCTCCAGGCGGCCATCGAGACCGCCGGCGCGGCCTGTCACGAACTGAATCAACCCCTGCAATCGATCGTCCTGATGGCCGAACTGACCCTGGCCCAACTGCCCGCCAACGACCCCCTGCGGCCGCGCATGGAAAAAATGCGCCAGGAAATGCGCCGCATGGCCGCCATAACCCACCGCCTCAGCGGCATCACGGTCTACCGTAGCCGCGACTACCTGGGCGCGCACAGCCGCATCCTCGACCTGGAAGGGGCCGGACAGGCCGTCGGCCCGCCCGGCGACGAACAGGCCTAGGGCCGGCCCTGGTTGAAGCGCGTCGGCCGTTTTTCGAAAAAGGCCCGCAAGCCCTCGGCGAAGTCGGGCTGGCCGCACAGGTCCATGATGCCCTGGCGCTCGTTTTCCAGCACCACCTCCAGGTCACCGAAGACCGCCTGGTTGAGCAGGGCCTTGGTGCGGGCCAGGGCCTGGGCCGGGGCCTGGGCCAGGCGCTCGGCCGCCTCCAGGGCGCGCGGCAGCAGCTCCGCCGGGGCCACGACCTGGTTGATCAGGCCCCAGTCACGGGCCGTGGCCGCGTCGATGGCCCGGCCCAGCAGGAAAAACTCGCTGGCCCGCTTGTGGCCGATCAGCCGGGGCACGATGGCCGAGGCCCCGCCATCGGGGCAGACGGCGATGCGGATGTAGGCCGGATCGAAACGGACGCCTTCGGCCGCCAAGGCCAGGTCGGCCGCCAGGGCCCAGGCCAGGCCGCCGCCGGCGGCCACGCCGTTTATCGCCGCGATCACCGGCAACCGCAGCCGCCGCAGGGTGATGGTCGTCTTGGCCAGGATATAGGCCAGATCCGAGAAAAAGCGTCGGATATCGCCACCATTTTCAACGATATCGCGCATCTGGCGCACATCACCGCCGGCGGCGAAGGCTTTGCCCGCCCCGGTCAGCACCACCGCGCCCACCCCGGCGGCGGCCTGTGCGTCCTCCAGGGCGCGGGCCAACTCGGGGCCGCTGGCGAAATCCAGCGGATTGAAGCGCTGGGGTTGGTTTAGGGTCAGCAGGCGCACCGCGCCATGGTCTTGGACGCTCAGCGTTTCGTAGGGTTCCACGGCTCTTTTCTCCCGTAATTTCAGCCAGCATCGACGCGTCAACCCTTCGCGGGCCGACTGGCCGACGCCAACATTATAAACACGTCGCCCGGCCGAAAACACCCGCTGTTTGGCCCGGGCGTTGATTGGCTAACCCTTGCTCACAATTGGGCTTTATGCTAGCCTTTAGCTGAACGGAACAGGAGGCCGCATTGGGCAGAAGCGTCAAAAGGAACATCGATGTCCATGGCATGGCCCAACGTCTCAAAAAGATTAAGCTATCTTCGCTGGAAGCCGTGCTGGGGGGCCTGATCCTCGTCGGCATGCTATATCTTGTTTCCATCTGGATGGGCGCTTTTGGCGCGGCCGACCGGCCCGCCACCCAGGCCGAAGCCGCCCCGCAGAAAGGCAAGCTCAACGCCGCCATCGTGGCCAGCGAAAGGGCCTTGGCCCGCCTGGAGGCCATGGAGGCCGACATAGAAGCCATGCGCCGTCGCATGGACGAGGCCGGCTTGGGCGACGACAAGCCCGACGGCCTGTTCGGCGGCGCCAGGGAAGCCGGCCAGTCCTCGGCCCTGGCCGCCGCGGACCCCAACGTCGCGCGCAAGCTCGACGATCTCGAACGCCGCATGGGCCCCTTCGACAAAGGCAACTCGGCCCAGCGGATGACCGTCATGGAGCGCCTGGGGCGCCTGGAACGTCAGATGGTTTTATTGGCCAAGTGGACCAACGACGTCAAGAACGCCATGGGCCAGACGGCCAAGGGCGCCGCGCCGTCGCCGACGATAGCCGCCGTCAGCGGCCGACAACAAACCGTCAAGGCCGCCGCCGTGGCCAAACCCAAATCCAAGGCCAGGGCCGCCAACAACCATCGCATCGTCTACAAGGTCCGCGCCGGAGACACCTTGGCGCGCATCGCCAGGGTTCACGCGGTTACGATCGCCGACATCCAGCGCTGGAATCCCGATATCGGTTCGGGCCACCGCATCATGGTCGGCCAAGGCCTGGTGATCTTTTCCGGCGAGGCCTCGTGAGTGAGGGCTGGCCGGCCTTTTTCTCCGACAATCGACTGCAACTGGCCCGGCGCTTGGCCCTTCGGCGGGAACAAACCCTGTGGCTGTGCGGTGGAGCCATCCGCGATGCGCTCCTCGACCGCCGGCCCGCCGACCTGGATCTGGCCGCCGACGGCGACGCCGCGGCCCTGGCCCAAGACCTGGCCCACGAACTGAACGGCCGCTACATCCTCCTCGACCCGGATCACCAATCGTGCCGCGTCGTGGCCGACGGCCAAGCCATCGACCTGACCGGCCTGCGCGCCCCGACCATCGAGCAAGACCTGGTCGCCCGCGATTTCACCATCAACGCCATGGCCGCACCGCTGGACGCCCTGTTGGCCGGCCGGCCGGTCCTGCTCGACCCCACCGGCGGCCAGGCCGACCTGCGCGCCGGCCTGCTGCGCCCGGCCGGGTCGGGCGTGCTGCGCGCCGACCCCTTGCGCGTGCTGCGTGCCGGGCGCTTGGCCGCCGAACTGGGCCTGAGCCCCGCGCCGGGCCTGCCGGAGCGCCTGGGCCGCGCCGCGTCGGGCCTGGCCCAGACGCCCAAGGAACGCCTGGCCCACGAGTGGCTGGCCATGCTGGAGGCCGCCGACCCGAACCGCGGCGTGAACCTGCTGGAGCAATGCGGCGCGCTGGGCCTTTTGCTGCCAGCCCTGGAAGCCGGCCGCGGCCTGGGCCAGAACCCGTTTCACCACCTGGACGTCTTCGACCATAACCTGGCCTGCCTGGCGGCGGCCCAAGATATCTGGCGCGACCCCTCGCCCCTTTTCGGGGCAATGGCCGCCGAGACGGCCGACTACTTGACGCCGCCGCGCCGCCGCGCCCTGCTTTTCTGCGCGGCCCTGTTGCACGACGTGGGCAAATCCGCCACTCGCCTCGAAACCGGCCCCGGCTGGGCCACGTTTTACCGCCATGACAGCGTCGGCGCGGAGCTGGCCCACGCCGCCTGCCAGCGTTTGGGCTTGGCCAAGGCCGATAGCCGCTTTGTCGCTCGCATGACGGCCATGCACATGCGGCCTTTTCACCTGCTGGGCGCGCAAAATCGTGGGCAGTTGACCGCTCGCGGCGCGCGGCGGCTGATCCAGGCAGTCGGCGATGACCTACCGGGTTTGTTTATCCTGGCCATGGCCGACACCGTGGCCGGCCGGGGGGCCCAGCGACCGCCCGACGCCGAAAAACGCCTGACCAGGCTTTACGGCCGCGTTGCCCACCTGCGCGACAGCCAGCTCAAGGCCGCCCTGGCCGCGCCGCCCCTGCTTGACGGACGCCAGCTCATGGCCGCCCTCGGCGTCGGCCCCGGCCCGGAAGTGGGCCGCCTGTTGGCCTTGCTGCGCGAGGCCCAACTCGACGGCGCAATCACCAACCCATACGAAGCCTTGAACTTGGCACGCCGGCGCATGCGGCGCGGTTGACGGCCCCGATGGCTGCTGTTAGATTTGCCGATGGAAGTGGATAGCTCTCTGGTGGGGCTCCCGGACTTCAAATCCGGTGTGGGGCATGAGTAATGTCTCGGGTGGGTTCGATTCCCATGCACTTCCGCCATAATAAAATCAAGGGGTTGGGGCCTGACGGTCCGGCCCTTTTTGTTTTGAGGCGCGGCGAGATGACCGGTGGGAGGGTTACTCCTTGGTGTAGTAGGCGCCGTCCTGGCCCACGAAAAAGCCTTCGTTGCCCAGATTTTGGTCGCGGCCAAAGATGCGGCCGTCTGGAGCCATGACGTATTGGTCGGCGTTGGCGTCGATTTCCCTGGGGTTGCCGTCGGGGCCGGTGAAGGTGCGCGTGCCCCGAATGTATTCGGTCCATTTTTGGTGGGCCTCGTCGGCCACCTGCTGGCGGTGGTAGGTCATTTCCTGAATGATACGGGCCAGTTCGTTTTCGGTGCGCGAGACCACGTAGCTGGTGGCGCCCACCTGACGCATCTGGCCTTCCCACCAATAAGGATCCCACTGAAAGCTGCCCAAGGCCCGGGTGTATATCCGCCAGGCCTGGGGTAGGGCCTGGGGCGCGGCCAGGTAGCCCGAGAGCTTGGTAACCTCCCAGTTGCCCATGTCCGGCGCGCCGGGCGCGATTATCAAACGTGTCTGGATCAGCAAATAGCCCTGGCGCGGGCCCTGGGCCTCGGTGGTCTGGAAGGTCAGGTCGGCGGTGTCGACCCGACCCTGGATGCCGGCGCTGGCCATGATGCTCATGGCCTGGTTGGAAGGCTGGTTGAGTTCGCGCACGATGACTTGGCTGATGGGCCCCAGGCTTTTGGGCAGGTAGTAGTCGAGGGCGAAGCGGGCTCCGGGCAGATAGCGCATGACCAGCATGTTGACGCCGTAGCCGGGGCTGTACCAGCGTCCTTCGACGAAGCCCATGGCGGCCATTTGTTGGTTGGGCTGGACCATGGTCGGGTTGGCGGCGTCGCCGATGCGGATGAAAATCAGCCCGTCGGGGCTGGTCATGGTCACCTCGGGCCGCACGTCCACGGCGGCGTGGCGTCGCAGGCCGCCTTCCACCCGCCAGCCCGCGGGCGCGTCCAGCGAAAAGGCCCGCTCGGCCGGATCGACCCAGCGTATCCAGCCCTCCTGGGCCGTGGCTGGTTGGGCCACGGCGGCGGCGATGATCATTGTCAGCAACAGGCGGATAAAGAAGCGCATTTTTTGCCTCCGCTTTGCAATCGTCCTCGCACGTTCGGCTTGGCGAGTTGGCCAGCGCATCAAAGCAAAGCACAAGCCGGGGGGCAAATCAAGTTCACTTGCGCACCTGGGGCTGTGTTAAAATCGTTTCATGATCGGCAAACGGCATCGGCTACGGGGATCGGCGGCGTTGGGGGCGCTGGCCGTCGGGGCGGGGGTGTTGCTCATGGCCACTTGGTTGAGCGGTTGGCAACGGCTGGTCGAGAGCCAGATATTCTATCCCGAAAAGCAAATTCACTACACGCCGCGCGACATGGGCCTGGCCTACGAGGACGTCTGGTTCGAGTCGGCCGGCGGGGTGCGCCTGCACGGTTGGTTCGTGCCGGCGGCGGTGGGGCGCACGGTGTTGTTATTCTGTCATGGCAACGCCGGCAACGTTGGCGACCGGGTCGACAACATCATGCGTCTCAACCGCATCGGCATAAGCGTGTTCATCTTCGATTATCGCGGCTACGGCAACAGCCGGGGCCGGCCCAGCGAGGAAGGCCTCTACCGCGACGTGGAGGCGGCCTGCAACGTGGCCCAGGCCCGGGCCAAGCAGGAAAAGGCCCGCCTGGTGATCTTCGGCCGCTCGTTGGGCGGGGTGGCCGCCGTCCACGTGGCCGCGCGCAACCACTGCGCCGGGTTGATCCTGGAGTCGACCTTCACCCATCTGGGGGCCATGGCCCGCATTCATTTTCCCATGCCCCTGCCCGAACAATGGCTCAGCAGCCGCTTCAACGCCCGCAAAAAGATCAGCGCCGTGCGCGCGCCGATCCTGTTTTTCCACGGCGACCAGGACGACATCGTGCCCCTGGCCCTGGGCCGGCGGCTGTTCATGGCCGCGCCCGAGCCCAAGGAGTTCGTGACCCTGGAAGGCGCGGGCCACAACGACACCTACCTGATCGGTGAGGACGCCTATTTCGCCAAGTTCCGGGCATTTTGCGAGGGCCTGCCGCTTTAGTCGGCCCGGCCCGGCCAAGACGGCGTTGCTTTTGCGGGCGGGGCTGGTTAAATTGGGCCAGGGCTACCGCACTCTCGCCGAAAGGATCGCGCCTCGATGAGCAAGTTGAACGTGTTGTTGCTGCGCCTGGGCCTGGGCCTGGTCAGCGGTTGGTTTTTGAACCTGCTGTTTTTCAGCAAACTGCCGATGGCGGCGGCGTTCCGTTCCGGGGTGGACTGGCTGATCTCTTTGATCCTGGCCGGCATCGTGGTGGGCGCGGCCTACATGTCCGAGGCCCTGCGCAAACGCGGCCAATGACGCGGCCGCCAAAAAACGGCCGGCCCGGCGACGAGCGCCAGGCCGGCGGTGGTTGCCGTTGGGGGCCGCTCAGTCCAGGCGCTGGCAGCGGATCAAGAGCGAATCGGTGATGGCCTCCTCGCGCAGGTGGACGATGGCCTGATAATCCGGGTCGGCCATGAACTGCTTGAACACCGTCCAGCTTGGCCATTCCACAAAGAAAATCAAGTCGGCGTCGAACTTGCCGATCACGGCCTTGAAGGGCTTGAACGACGGCAGGGGCCGACCGCCGAAGCGCAGGACAATGGGCCCGGCCGCCCGCAGATACTCTTGGTATTTTTCGCGGCCGCCGTCGGGTTTGAACCACAGGGCGTTGAGCATGTAAAATTTGTCTTCACTGTTCATCGTCGCCTCTTTTTGTTTCGCGTTCGCGCCAAACCCCACCCGTCCAACCAAATTTGTTTCATAGCCCGGCCGCCGTCGCGCGACCGCCGGCTCAGACCGCCTCCAGCATGTTCATGTCCTGATCGCTGAGCAGGCGGTCGATGTTGAGCAGGATCTTGACCCGCCCGCCCACTTGGACCAGGCCCTGGATGTGGCGGGTGTCCAGTTGGGCGCCGAAGTTGGGCGCCTCCATGATCTGATCCTGGCGGATGTTTAGCACCTCCGTCACCGAGTCGACGACCACGCCCGTCTGGACCACGCCCTTGCGGCCCATCACCTCCACGACGATGACGCAGGTGCGTTCGTCGTAGGCGCGCTGGTCCATGCCCAGCTTCAGGCGCAGGTCGACCAGGGGGATCACCCGGCCGCGCAGGTTGATCACCCCGCGGATGTATTCGGGCATTCGCGCGACCTTGGTCACCGGCTGCATGCCCACGATCTCGCGGGTTTTCAGCACGGCCATGGCCCAGTCCTCGCCGCCCAGGGCAAAGCTGAGGTACTTGCCTTCGGAGGTGAGCATGGCCTTGGACGACTGGCCGGCGGCGGCGCGAGCGGCCTCGACCTTGGCCACCAGGTCCAGATCCTCGCCGGGGGCGTGGGAGGAGAGCTCGCGGGGCAGGCCCTGGCAGGCGACTTCGGCGAAGCGCGTCTCGACGAAGGCGTCCAGGTCCACCGCCGCGCCCACGCCCATTTTGTGGACCATGTAATCCTGCATGCGCCGCAGGTCGTCGATGACCGGGAACAGATCGGTGGTGGTGATGCCCGAGGGCTCGGTGAGCACGTTTTGCAGCACGGCCTTTTTCAGGCCCAGGGTCTTGCCGGGATCGAGAAAGTTGACGGCGATGTCGGCGGCCGCGCCGGGCTCGGTCTTGACGAACTGGCCGGCCTTGACCAAAAGGCTGATGAACTCCTGCACGGCGGCCTCGTGGGCGGCGATGACCTCGTCGCGCAGGGTGACCACGCAGCAGGGATGATGCTCCCAGACCTCGCCCGAGAGAAAATGCAGTTCGGCCGCGCCCGAGGCGATGGCCTTGGTGCCCAAGGGCTCGGCGACCATGAAGCCGCTGCACAGCTCGCTCTGGGCCAAGAGCTCGGGCATCTTGATGGGCGGGACGACCTCGAAGCGCACGTCGGAAACGCTTTCGCCCGGCGTGCCCGGCGCCAGGCCAAGCTGCGAAAGGTACATGTGCGAGATCATGTGATGCACCGACAAGCGGTGGGGGATGTAGAAGGCCGTGTCGCGGAAATAGTCGGCCGGCCGGTCCTTGCGATATTCGCGGCTCTTTCTGCGCACGAAGATCGAGCCGTTTTTGTGGGCCAGCAGGCAGAGCTTGATCGGCACGCCATAGCCGAAAAGGTCCATGCCGATGGGCGCCAACACCAACGCGCCGTCCAGTTCGCCGTTTTCCAGCTTTTGCTGCACCGGGTTCCAGCCGGGCAGGCAGACGGTCTCCAGCACGAAGTGCTTGGGCCGGGCCAGGCCGGTTTCGATCTGGTGCTTGAGCACGCCCAGGATCAGGTGGTCGGTGATCTGGATGTGGGCGATTTTGAGCTTGAGCCGGCCGTCGTCGGTGAACTGGGGCTGGCGGGCCTTGGAGCCTTCGTCGGCGGCCTCGGCCTGGCCAAAGCATTGCTCGATCTTGGCGCGCAGTTCGTCGGCGTTGAAGGGTTTGGCCACCAGGGCGCTGACTCCGGCCTCGCGGGCCAGGGAGACCTGTTTTTTCTCGCCCTGGGCTGTGGCCATGATGAAGGGCGTGTTTTTGCGCCGGGCGTCGGCGCGCACCCATTTGAGCAACTCGTAGCCGTCGAAGTTGGGCATGTTCCAGTCGCTGATGATCAGTTCGACCGGCTCCTCGGTGACAAGCTTTTCCACGGCGGCCCGGCCGTCGTCGGCCTCGCTCACGTTGACAAAGCCCAATTCGCGCAGGATGGCCAGCTCCATCTTGCGCATGATGGAGGAGTCCTCCACCAGCAGGATGCGGATGTCGCTCGGAACGCTCATGTCAATCCTCCGCTGGCGCGGGCGGCCTCTTGCCGGCCGGCCTTGGCGTGTGGCTTTGGTCCGTGATCGGCCCGGCGGCGGTTGTTGGCGTCAAACCCGCCGCCCGTGACGCGCGAAAACTCAAGCGCCCGGCCGGGGCCCGCGGCCCAGGTAGGCGTGGAACGGATACCCCAGGCGCGAGGCGACCATGCCCTCGACCACCTGGCGGAAGCAGGCCATGGGCAGGCCCATGCCCATGCGGTCGGCCGGCAGGCCGGCCAGCAGCCGCGAGCCCAGGCAATAGGACGAGACGTTGATCTGGCCGCTGAGATGGGGCCGCACGATCAAATCGCTGTCCACCGCCCGCAGGGGGCCCATGTCGGCGCGCACGCGCCCGCCCGTGACAAAGGCCCAGGCCTGGACGATTCTGGTCAGTTCGGCCGGCCGCGGCGAGAGCACCACCACGTGGGGCTCGATGTCCAGTTCGTCGTAGGCGTTGGAAAAAACGAACACGGCCTTGGTCGTGGCCGGTTGGATCGCCGCCATCTCGGCCACGGCGGCCCGGGCCGTGGCCACGTCCTTGAAGCGGCCCGGATCGTCGGGGCCGAACAGGGCGAACTCCGCGCGGCCGGCGTCCTTGCAGGCGTAGACCTCGCCGCTGGTGAACTGGGCCGGGGCCGGCGGCCGAAACCCCGGCCCCAGGCCCGATTGCTCTTTCATCACGCAGGTGTAAACCCGCGCGCCGGGCAAGGGCTCGGGCTGGCGCTCATCGACCAGGCCCAGGGTGATGGCCGCGGCCACGCAGCCGATATTGTCGATGGTCAAAAGGATCGGCTCGCCGCCCTCCACGTGGCGCAGGGCCTGGCAGCACATCACCGACTCGCTCCGGGGCGCGTGCTTGAGCAACTGGGGCGGGATGTCGTCCCCGGCCCCGTAAAGGCGCACGTAGGCCGCCGGAATCTCCAGCCCGGCCACGCCCATGGCCTCGATCATCCGCGCGTATAGGCCGGCGATGGTGCTCATTTCCGCCTCGTTGAGTTATCGGCCGCAAGCAATTATAGCCTGGACCGGCGGGCGAACTCCACCGCGCAAGCGAGGGTGGGGCAAATTATGCGCGGGCCGCCGATGGTCGACGGCCCGCCGACAGGCGCGGCCTTACTCGCTCACGCCCTTGTTCTGGGCGATCTTGTCCACTTTGTCGGCGATGCGGAAAATCACCAGCAACAGCTCCATGTAGAACCGGGCCAAAATCAGCATGATCAGCGCGCCGATGGGCACCAGGATCAGGGCCAGGAGGGTGCTGGCGAAACCGGTGGAGTAGGCGAAGGCCGAGAACAGGCCGAACAGCGTGTATAGGGCGATGCCCACGATGGCCAGGATGTAAAGAACCTTGACCAGGCGCGGCGTCACGAATTCGCTGAACGAGAAATCGAACAGGTCGGAGAAAAAGTTCTTTTGCATTTGGCGCTCCTTTTTGGATGATTATCGTTGCATGTGGCTTTGCTCCATCATAGGCGCGCCCCACGGGGCAAAACAACCGGGATTTGCGTAATTGATCAGACCTTTGCCCGACAATGGGGTGACGGGCGGCCCGCCCTGGGCCGACCCGGCCCAGTGGCGCGACCTCAACCGACGCCTGGAGCGGGCCTGCGCCGTGGGCCACGAT
Source organism: Desulfarculus baarsii DSM 2075 (assembly GCF_000143965.1). Classification (GTDB taxonomy): domain Bacteria; phylum Desulfobacterota; class Desulfarculia; order Desulfarculales; family Desulfarculaceae; genus Desulfarculus; species Desulfarculus baarsii. The sequence continues at coordinate 776,630 of NC_014365.1, forward strand.
CAGGCCAGGCAAGCGGCCCTGGCCCTGGCCGGCCTTTTGGGCCAGGCCGACGCCCTGCTGGACGAGCTCTGCGCGGCCGCCTGCCCCTGGTGCCCCACGCCATGCTGCCTGGAGGCCAAGGTCTGGCTGGACCGCCGCGACCTGCTGTTCATCCACCTTGGCGGCCAGAGCCCGCCGCCGGCCCAACTGCGCCAAGGGCGTCACGACCACTGCCGCTACCTGGGCCCTCGCGGCTGTCGGCTGCCCCGCCTCCAGCGGCCCTGGGTCTGCACCTGGTATCTGTGCCCGACGCTCTCGGCCCGCCTGGCCGGCCGCCCCGGCCAGCAAGCGCGCTGGCAAGGGCTGGTGGCGGCCATCAAGGAGCAAAGGCGGCTGATCGGCGCGTTGATGGCCGATACGATCTTATGACCACGGGCGTGGGCGGAGGCGACGGTGAATAATATACTACGGACCAATCATAGGAAATCGCCTTGCATAATCTCCAGCCGATGGTAATCATTGTCGCAGGGGCCCAAGCGCCGCGAGGAGACCTTCGCGCGCGGCCCGCCAAGGAGCGACGATGCAAGATTCCACCGTGGAAATGGAGCGCCTGCGGGCCAGGGTAAGGGAATTGGAAGGCCAACTGGCCCGGGCTGGCGGCCCGGGCGGCGGGCCCATGGACGCCATCGGCAAGCGGATGGCCGTTTTCGAGGCCATCTTGCAACGCGCGCCCTACGGCGTGGTGATAAAAGACGCCGACATGCGCTTCCGCCTGGTCAACCAGCGCTATTGCGAACTGCTGGGCCTGAGCCGCGAGGAACTACTGGGCAAGAACTCCGCCGAGCTGTTTCCGCCGGAGCTGGCCCGCGGCTTCGACGAGGAAGACCGCCGGGTCATGGAGACCCAGGAGCCCCTCAGCCGCACCTCCAGTGTGTTTTTCGGCGGCCGCCACCGCTGGCTGCGCGTGCATAAATCGCCCATCGTCGACGCCAATGGCCTGGTCTACGGCGTTTTGGCCGCGGTGATGGACGTCACCGAGCGCCAGGTCTACAAGCTGGCCCTGGAGGAAAGCCAGCGGCGTTATCACCAGCTTTTCGAGACCAACTGCGCCATGAAGATGATCATCGACCCCGCCGACGGTTCGATCCTCGACGTCAACCAGGCGGCTTGCGCTTTTTATGGCTATCCGCGCTACGTCCTGCTGACGATGAACGTGGGCGATCTGTGCGCCGACGGCAGGCGCGAGGCCCTGGAGCGGGTGCGCCGCCTGGCCGAGGGTTGCCCCTTGCCGCTGGAGGCCAGGCATCTGCTGGCCTCGGGCCAGACCCGCGACGTGGAGTTGCACCACGGCCCGGTCAGCCATGGGGCTAGCCTATACGTTTATGTGATCATCCACGACATCACCGCGCGCAAGCGGGCCGAGTTGGCCCTGCGCCACAGCGAGGAGCGCCTGGAATTGGCCCTGAAGGGGGCCGGCATGGCCATGTGGGATCACAACCTGCAAAGCGGCGAGATTTTCGTCGACGAACGGATCCAAGACCTGCTGGGCCACAACTACGCCGATGTGGGCCACGACGCCAAATTTTTCTGGAGCTTGGTTCTTCCCGAGGACGCGCCGCTCATGCGCCAAGCCATCGACCAGAACCTGACCGGCCAGTCGGACTCGCTTTCGTGCGAGCTGCGCCTGCGGGCCGCCGGCGGCGATTACCGCTGGGTCCAGGTCACGGGCCGGGTGGTCGCCCGCGACGAGGCGGGCAAACCCAGCCGCATGGCCGGCACGCTCCTGGACATCAGCCGCCGCAAAAGCGCCGAGCAGGAGCGCGAACGGCTCATCGCCGAGTTGCAAACGGCCCTGGCCCAGGTGCGCACGCTCTCGGGCTTGCTGCCCATTTGCAGCCACTGCAAGAAGATCCGCGACGACCAGGGCTATTGGAACCAACTGGAGGCCTACGTGGCCCGCCATTCCAACGCCGAGTTCACCCACAGCATCTGCCCCGAGTGCGCGGCCAAGCTCTACCCCGAGATCTACGCCCGCAAACGCGGCGACCAGGCCGAAAAGCCCTAGTCGGCCCGCACGCCGCGCTCCTGGCGGGGCACGCCCTGGGCGTCGAGCCAGCTTTCATAGCCGGCCATCTTGGCCAGGGCCTTGACCGCCCGCTCGGGCGTCTGGAAGAAAACGCCCTTGAAGGTCGCGCCGGCGATCTCGACGACGGTTTTGTCGTTGGGGTCGGCGTCCAGGCTCACGCCGATGACCGGCTTGTTGGCCCGCTCCATGGCCCGGACGATGTGCTCGACGTAGCCCCGCTCGATCTCGCGCAAAATCTGGCGGCCCTGGCCGAGGTATTGCCGGTCGCAGTCGGGGTTGGTGGCCAGGGTGGCGTCGATGAGCCGCTGGGCCATGGCCTTGCGGCCCATGATGCCCAGGTGGATCACCGCGTCGCAGCCGTCCCAGTCCAGCAGCATGTCCAGGATGGTCATGGGCAGCTTTTCGTCGGGCTCGCCCACCAGGTCCACCGGGTTGGCCCGGCTCCAATAGGGCGGCAGGAGCTTGTCGATCTCGGCGATGATCGCCGGGGACAGCTCGGCCACTTCCAGGCCGTATTCGCTGCACAGGTCGGAGGTGACCACGCCCCAGCCGCCGCCCAGGGTGACGATGGCCACGCGGCGGCCGGCCGGCAGGGGCAGCGAGGCGAAGGCCGCCGAAAGATCGAGCATGTCCATGGGTTGATCGGCCAAGACCACGCCGGCCTGGCGGCAGGCGGCCTCGAAGACGCGGTTGTTGGAGGCCAGGGCCCCGGTGTGGCTGGCGGCGGCCTTGCCGCCGATGGCCGTGCGGCCGCCCTTGAGCGCCACCACGGGCTTGCGTCGGCTGAGCCGGCTGGCCGACTGGAAAAACCGCCGGCCGTCCTTGACGCTCTCCAGATAGAGCAGCACCGTTTTGGTCAGCTTGTCGGCCTCGAAGCCGTCGAGGGCGTCCTCCACCGTGAGCATGGCCTCGTTGCCCGAGCCGGCGAAGGCGCGGATGCCGATGCCCTGATCCTCGGCGAAAAACAAAAGCTGCACGCCCATGTTGCCCGACTGGGCCACGAAGGCCGTGGCCCCCGGCGCTGGCCGCGCCCCGGCCCCGCTGCAATAGAACTTGTGGTGGGGGTTGCACAGGCCCATGGTGTTGGGGCCCAGGATGAGGATGCCGGCCTCCCGGGCCGCGCGCACCAGTTCGTCCTGCATGGCCTGGCCCTCGGGGCCGACCTCGGCGAAGCCCGAAGACACCAGCACCACGCTGGTCACGCCCTTTTGCTTCAGCTCGGGGATCAGGGCCAAGACCTTGGCCGCCGGCACCGTGACCACGGCCAGGTCCACCGGCTCGGCGATGTCCAGCACCGATTTATGCACCGGTCGGCCGGCGATGACTCCGCCCTTGGGGTTGACCAGATGCACCTGGCCGGGGAAGCCGCCGTGCAGGGTGTCGGTGAAGAGGCGGTTGCCCCACTTGCCAAAGACGTCGGAAGCGCCGATGTAGGCCACGCTGTTGGGGTGGAACAGGGCGGCCATGGCCGCCGGCGACACCGGCGGGCGGGCCTCGCTCCGGCGTACGGCCTGGCCCAGGACGATCAGGGCGTCCACGGCGCGGACCTGGCCATCGGGCGAGACCAAAAGCGGGTTTATGTCGATCTCGCGCACGCGGGGTTCGTCCATGGCCAGGCGCGACAGGCCCACCAGGGCCGCGGCCAATTGCTGGCGATCGGCGGCGGCCTCGCCACGGAAGGGCCCCAGCAAGGCCCGTGAGCGCAGTTCGTCGATCATCGACAGGGCCTGGGCCTGGTCGATGGGCGCGATGCGAAAGACCGCGTCGTCCAGCGCCTCGGTGAACACGCCACCCAGGCCGAACATCACCACCGGCCCGAACTGGTCGTCGGTCAACAGCCCCGCCACGAACTCGCGGCGGCCGGCCACCTGGGGTTGCAGCAAAAAGCCTTCCAGGTCGGCCCCGGCCGTGGCGGCCATCGCGGCGGCGGCCTGGCGCACGGCCTCGGCGCTGGTCAGGCCAAGACGCACCAGGCCCAACTCGGATTTGTGGGTCAGCTTGGCCCCCAGGCCCTTGAGCACCACCGGCCAGCCCATGGCCTGGGCGATCGCGGCGGCCTGATCGGCGTCGGCGGCCCGGCGCTCCTCGACCACCGGCACGCCATATTGGGCCAGGACGCGCTTGGAATCGGCCTCGGAAAGGGCGTGTTGCCCCGCGGCGATTGCCTTGTCGATCAACTCCGTGGCGCTCATGCTGGCCTCCCATACTCTGAAAGATGATTCATTATTCAGTAATAAAGCGTCGCGCGCCATGGTCGCGGCCCAAATGCGGCTGGCCGCCGGGCGCGGATATTTGTAACATTGTTCTTCGCGCAGACTTATGTTTACCAAAGTTTGGCCGTCTTGTCTGCCCATGGGCGGCGCGTTTTTTGGCCCATGGTGCGTTGACGGGCCTGTAAAATATGGCATACTGGGCGCGGAGGGGCGACATGAAAACGAAAATGCTTTTGTATTTCCGCTTGTTGGTAATGATTGCGTTGACGCTGGCCACGCCGGCCTGCCAGTTGGAGGAGCCCCTCAGCCCCGAGGCCCAGCGTTTCAAGGACGCGGTGCGCGGCCAACTGGCCATGCTGGAGCCCGGCGTGGTCAAGGGCCTGGCGGCCGATGACGAAGCCGCCGTGGACGAGGCGCTAATGGCCTATTTCGGCCAGACGCCGTGGCTCGAGGAGCCCTGCTCGTATTCGGTGCATGTGGTCAACGGCCAGCACCTCTACGTGGCCGGCCGCTGGCATGCGCCCGGCAGCCAGAGCGCGGCCTCGGTCAAAAAAGAGTGGGTGCGCTACTCCAACTTCAAGGACATCTTCGACGAGCTGGAAGGCGGTCGGGTCAAGCCGGTGCGGCTTTATGACCAAGACGGCCCCTTCGTGGTGATCTGCGCGCCCCTACGCCGCGACGACAAGTTCATCGGGGCCATCGGCCTGATTTTGCCCGATGATTGCCTGCCCGGTCGTTTTGATTTGACGCCCGACCAAGTTCTGGCCATCGATTACAACTGAGCCCGCGCCAACGGACGGGGCGCCGGCCCCGGCGGCGCGCTATAATGAACTCATGTCCGCAACCGACCAAAGCCGCGCCCTGCGCCAAACCCTCGACCGCTGGCCCTCGCCGGCGGCGCTTTTGATTTTTTCGTTGCAATGGCTGGTGGTGGCCGTGCCCGGCGTGCTGGTGGTGGGCGATCTGGTGGCCGTGGCCTGGGGCCTGGACGGGGCCGGACGCCTGGCCTTTCAGCAGCGCCTGTTTTTGCTCATGGGCCTGACCCAGGCGGCCCAGGTGGTCTTTGGCCACCGGCTGCCGGGGCTGGTCGGGCCGGCCTCGGTGCTGTTGGTGGGGGTGTTGGGCAGCGTGTCCAGCGGGCCCGGCGCGGTCTATGGGGCCATGGCCATCGGCGGGCTGGTGATGGCCTTGCTGGGGCCCACGGGCTGGGCCTCGCGCCTGGGCCGGCTCTACACCCCGCCGGTTTTGGCCTCGACGCTGATGCTCATCGCCATCAGCCTGGTGCCGGCCATGGGCCGCATGGTCTTTGATCCGGCCGCCGCGGGCCGTGCGTGGGGCGCGTCGTTTTTGTTCGCCATGGCCCTGGCCTGCCTGATCCTCTGGGCCCAGAGCCGTTTGCGCGGGCTGGCCGGCGCGTCGATGCTCATGGCCGGCATGGTGGTGGGTTCGGCGGTTTATTATCTGGCCGGCATGGGGCCGTGGCCGGGCCTGCCGCCAGCGAGCGGCCAGGGCCTGACGCTGGCGACCTTCGCCGGGCCCAGCCTTAGCTTCGACTTGCCGGTGGTGCTGGCCTTTATCATCTGCTCGCTGGCCTTGGTGGCCAACGAGCTGGGCACGCTGGAATCATTGGGCCGGATGATGGATCTGCCCGACATGGAAAAGCGCGTGGGCCGTTCGGTGGCCGTGGGCGGGCTGGGCTGCCTGGCCGCCGGGTTGCTGGGCGTGCTGGGGCCGGTGACCTACTCGGTGAGTCCGGGGGTGGTGCTGGCCACCGACAACGCCAGCCGCTGGTCGCTGCTGCCGGTGGCGCTGGCGCTTGTGCTATTGGCCTTTTGGCCCCAGGGCATGGGCTTTTTTCAGCTTGTGCCCCAGCCGGTGGCCGGGGCGGTGCTCTTTTGCCTGATGGCCCTGACCACCTACGCCGCCCTGGCCGTGCTGGAAGGCGGGGCCTGCGCGGCCGATCGGCGCTCGGGCCTGGTGGTGGGGGCCTCGCTGGTGGCCGGGGCGATCATCAGCTTCCTGCCCGAGGACGCCCGCCAGGCCATGCATCCCTACCTGCGGCCGGTGTTGGGCAACGGCTTTGTCACGGGCCTGCTGCTGGCCATGATCCTCGACCGCCTCCTGCCCCGGCCCAGCGCCGCCAAGTAGGCCGGGCCCTATTTGACCAACGGCAGAACCTGGGCGAACTCGGGTCGATCGGCCCGTTGCAACAGCTCGTAGATGAACATCTCGGCGCTGGTGATCAGCGCGCCGGCCTGGCGCAGACGCTCCAGGGCCAGGGCGTGGTTGCCCGCCGCCCGCGAGCCGACGGCGTCGGCCACCACCTGCACGGCGTATCCGGCGGCCAGCGCGCCCAGGGCCGTCTGCATCACGCAGATGTGCGCCTCGATGCCCACCAGCACCAGCGTCCGCCGGCCCAGGCCGGCCACGGCCCCGGCAAACGGCTCCAGGCCAAAGCAGTCGAAGCTGGTTTTTTCCATGGCCTCCAGCCCCGGCGGCAGGGCCTGGGCCAGGGGTGCGACGATCTGGCCCAGCTTGCGCTGGCGGCAGGCCAGCACGGGCAGGTCCATCAGCCCGGCAAAGCGGGCCAGGCGCTGGCAGTTGGCCAACACGGCCCCATGGCCGTCGATGACCGGCAAAAGCTTTTCCTGCACGTCGATGACGATCAGCGCGCAGTCCTCGGGCCGGGTCAGGGCGTGTGTCATGAGCGCTCCTTTCGTGGTGGGCGCGCGACCGGGCTCAGTCGAGCACGAACAAGCGCGCCTGACGCCGCAGCTCCTGGGCGGCCGCGGCCATGTCGGCCGATGACGCCGCGGCCTGCTCGACCAGGGCCGCGTTCTGCTGCACGGCCTGATCCATCTGGCCCACGGCCTTGTTCACTTCCTCGATGCCCAGGGCCTGCTCGTGGCTGGCCGCGCTGATCTCGGCCACGGTCTCGCCCACGTCACGGACGTTATCGAGGATCGCCTCCAGCAGCTCGGCGTTTTCGCGCGCCAGGCGCACGCCCTGCTCGACCTTTTGCGCGCTCTCGCCGATCAGCCCCTGAATCTCCTTGGCCGCCGCCGCCGAGCGCCCGGCCAGGTTGCGCACCTCGCCGGCCACCACGGCGAAGCCACGGCCGGCCTCGCCGGCCCGGGCCGCCTCCACCGCGGCGTTCAAGGCCAGCAGGTTGGTCTGGAAGGCGATCTCGTTGACGACGCTGGTTATCTCTTTGATCTTTTGGCTGGAGGCGTTGACCTCGGCCATGGCCTGGGCCGTGCGCGCGGCCGATTGGCCGCCGTCGGTGGCGATGCGCGTGGTCTTTTGGGCCAAGTCATTGGCTTTGGCCGCGTTTTCGGCGTTTTTGCGCACGGTGGTGGTCATTTGCTCGATGGTGCTGGCGGTCTGCTCGACGGCGGCGGCCTGGCCGCTGGTGCGATCGGCCAAGTCTTGATTGCCGCTGTTTATCTCGCCGGCGGCGTTATCGACCCGGGCCGCGCCCTCGAAAATGCCCCGGGCGATGTCGGCCCAGGCCACGCGCAGGCTCTCCAGGGCCACGCCCACGTGGGCAATCTCGTCGCGGCCGCTGAACTGGTGGGCCGTGGGCCGCAGATCGCCCGAGCGCAGTTGCTCCACCGCCGCCACCAGCCGGCCCAACTGGCCAATGACCCCGCGCTCGGTCACCAGCCAGGCCAGGGCGAAGACCGCGCAGCTCAGGCCCAGGCCAAGGAGCATCAGCATCTTGAGCAGGACGACCTTGCCCCGGGCGATGTCGGCCAGCATGTCCACGGCCTTGTTCATCTCGGCCAAAAGGCCCAGGTTGCCCTGGACCAGCGCGTGCGTCGCTTGGCGCATGCGCGCGGCGTCGGGCCGGTCCTGGAGGATCTGGCCCAGCGGCTGGCGCAGCTGGCGCCACAGGCCCTGGACCAGCGCCAACTGGGCCGCCACCGCGCCGTCGGCCGCTGGCAGGCCGGCCGCCGCGTCGCCGTCGATCAGCCCGGTCATGCCTTGTTCAAACAGCTCGACCGAGGCGGCCAGTTGCTTTTTGACCTCCGCCGGCTGGCCGAAATCGGCCGCCAGCATCAGCGCCTCCTTGGTCATCTTTTGCGAGAGCATGCGCTGGCGGCCAGCTATGTTGACCACCGCGCCGTCGGCCTCTCGCGCGCCCAGGAAATAAATCGCCCCCAAAACCAACGCCGCCGTCGTCGCCAACAGCAGGCCAAAGGCCGTCAGCGCCTTGATCCGAATCGAACCGCCAAACCAACCCATCGACGCCTCCCGCGGCATGGTCGCGTCCACCCAATCGTTGATCGTTTTAGCATAGCAACGGCGTGGTGATTAATCAAAGGCTGGATTGCCGCTCTTGCCGGCTTTTGGCCCGCGCTTGGGGCAAAAGCCCCTCGATCAGCCGCACGGCGTCGGCCATCTCGCGGACGGAGTGGCTGGGCCGCACCTCCAGCACCAGGCGCGGGGCGTGGGCGACCATGGCCAACAGCGCCGGCCAGTCCAACTGGCCCAGGCCGGGCGGCATGTGGTCGTCGGGGCCGATGGCGTCGTGCAGGTGGCAGCCAAGCAGCCGGTCGCCATAAAGGCGCGGCCAGTCGGCCAGGGGGGCCAGGCCGGCCAGGGCCTGGGTGTTGGCGTGGCCGGTGTCAAACCAAAAACCGATGGGCGCGCCGGCGAAGCGGGCCAACAAGTGGCCGGTCTCGGCGATGTCGGGGAGTTCGGCGGCGTGGTTGCGGTTTTCCAGGGCGATGGCCACGCCCAGCTTTTCGGCGCGGCCCAGCAGGCGCTCCAGTGAAAAGCAGGCCTGATCCAGGTGGCGGGGGGCCAAGGCGGCCCGCTGGCGCAGATGCGCGGCCATCTCGGGGGTGAGCCCGCCGGCGCGGGCGGCGTCCGGGGTGACTTTTTTGTCCAGAATAGCGGTGATCTGGCCTAGATGCACCACCAGCGCGCCCACCTCCATGTCGGCGGCCAGCTCCAGCGAGGCCTGGGCGTGGCGCACGGCCAGGGCCCGTTGATCCGGGTCCAGATGGGCCAGGTTGAAGGCGTCGCCGCTGGCGCGCAGGCCCTCGGGCGTGGGGATGTAGTTGTGCAGCGAAACGACCTGGAAGCCCCGGGACTTCAGTTCGGGCCGCAGCAGGCCAAGCGTTTGCCGGTCCAGGCGATATTCCAGCTCCAGGTGGCGCGGGCCCACGACCTCCAGGCGCTCCAGAATGCCTTGGGCGATTTGCGCGGCCGGCGGACGGGGTTGGTCGGGCGGGGTTTTTTCCTGGGCCCAGACGGTGCTGATGGCCAGCGGCGCGGTCATTGATCCTCCGGGGGCGAAAGACGAAAGCGGCCTCCGTCGAGGCCGGGCCGACGGAAGCCGTTTGGTTTGCCGAAAACTGGCGCGCCGATGCTAGGGCTCCATGTAGCCGGTGAGGCAGGCCGCGCCGGTCTTTTTGAACTGGCTCCAGAAGGGGCTGATGGCCCGCAGCTTTTCGATGACGCCGGGCATGTGCTCGAGGACGTAGTCGATCTCCTCTTCGGTGTTGTAGACGCTCAGCGAAAAGCGGATGCTGCCGTGGGCGGCGGTGTAGGGCACGCCCATGGCCCGCAGCACGTGGCTGGGCTCCAGCGAGCCGCTGGTGCAGGCCGAGCCGCTGGAGGCGCAGACGCCCCGCGACGAAAGGTGCAAAAGGATCGATTCGCCCTCGATGTATTCGAAGCTGATGCTGCAAGTGTTGGGCAGGCGGCGCTGTTTGTCGCCATTGAGGATGGTGGCCTCGATTTTGAGCAGGCCGGCCTCCAGGCGGTCGCGCAGGGCCTTTACCCGCGAGTTTTCCTCGACCATGCGCTGGGCGGCCAGCTCGCAGGCCTTGCCCAGGCCGACGATGTAGGGGGCGTTCTCGGTGCCGGCGCGGCGGCCGCGCTCCTGGTGGCCGCCCATGATATAGGGCACGAAGGGCGTGCCCTTGCGCACGTAGAGCACGCCGATGCCCTTGGGCGCGTGCAGCTTGTGGCCGCTGAGGGAGAGCATGTCGATCTTGCTCTCGGCCAGGTTGATGGGGATCTTGCCCACGGCCTGGACGGCGTCGGTGTGGAAGAGCACGCCGCGGCGGTTGCAGATGGCCGCCAACTCCTCGACGGGAAAGACCACGCCGGTCTCGTTGTTGGCCCACATGATGCTGACCAGGGCGGTGTCCTCGCGGATGGCCTCGCGCAGCTTGTCGGGGTCGAGGTTGCCGCCGCGATCGACGGGCAAAAAGGTCACGTCGTGGCCGCGCTCGGAGAGATTCTGGCAGAAATTAAGCACCGCCGGATGCTCGACGCGGGTGGTGATGATGTGCTTTTTGCCGGGCTGCGAGCGCAGGGCGCTCATGATGGCGGTGTTGTCGCTTTCGGTGCCGCAGGAGGTGAAGATCAGCTCGCCGGGCGTGGCCCCCAGCAGGGCGGCGACTTTTTCGCGGGCTTGGGCCAGGTGATGGGCCACCTCGCCGCCAAAGTTGTGCATGCTGCTGGGATTGCCGTAACGGTCGCCAAAAAACGGCAACATTGCCGCCACGACCTCGGGGGCCACCTGGGTGGTGGCGTTGTTGTCGAGGTAAATGACCCGTTCGTGACTCACGCCTTCACCTCCTCGACCACCAGTTCGTCGGTGACGAACTCGCGCAGCTTGGCCTGCACGAACTGGCTGAGCGTGGCCTGGCTGGCCGCGCAGGAGCTGCACATGCCGCGCAACGACACCAGCACCTTGTCGCCGTCGATGTCGATCAACTCGATATCGCCGCCGTCTTGCTTCAGGGCCGGGCGCACCTCGCGTTCGAGGGTCTCCTCGACCAGGCGCATCTTTTGGATATTGGTCAGCTTTTTCTTGGGTTCGGCCTGCGGCGGGGCCTGGACCTTGGCCGCGAGCGCCCCCGAGGTCCACAACTCGTCGAGGATCTGCTGGATCTTGTCCACGCAGTCGCCGCAGCCGCCGCCGGCCTTGGTGTAGTTGGTGATCTCCTCGACGGTGTGCAGGTTGTTTTCGCTGGCCACGCGGCGGATTTCCTGATCGGTGACGCCGAAACACTGGCAGATGATCTCGCCCTCGGCCTGGGGCAGGGGGGCCTGGCCGCGGAAATTGCGGATGGCCGCCTGCAAGGCCTGCTCGCCCATCACCGAGCAGTGCATCTTTTCCTTGGGCAGGCCGCCCAGATATTCGGCGATGTCTTTGTTGGTGAGGTTTTCGGCCTGCTCGATGGTCATGCCCTTGATCATCTCGGTCAGGGCCGAACTGGAGGCGATGGCGCTGGCGCAGCCGAAGGTCTGGAACTTGGCGTCGGCGATGCGGCCCTGGTCGTCGATCTTGATCATCAGCTTGAGCGCGTCGCCACAGGCCAGGGAGCCCACCTCGCCCACGCCGCTGGCGTCGTCGATCTCGCCGACGTTCTTGGGATTGACGAAGTGCTCCTTGACTTTATCGGTATATTCCCACATATGGTTTCTCCCCGGCCGCGGCGGGCCAAAGCCCTTTTCGCCGGCTGGCCGTCAGTGGTCTTGGGGGTATTGACACAGTTCGATGAGCACGCCGTGGGTGGCCTTGGGGTGCAAAAACACCACCTTGGCCCCGTGGGCCCCCGGGCGCGGCTCGTCGCTGGTCAGCGGCACGCCCTTGGCCTTGAGCTCGGCGATGGCCGCGACGATGTCGTCGACCTCGAAGGCCAGGTGATGGACGCCCTCGCCTTTCTTGGCCACGTATTTGGCGATGACGCCGTCGTCGGTGGTGCTCTGGACCAGCTCGATGTTGGTCTCGCCCACGGGGATGAAGCCGGTGACCAGTTCACCCACCGGCTCGGTGGAGGTCAGCTCCAGGGGCAGCATGCTGGTGTAAACTTTCGCCGCCTCGTCGACGCTGCCGACGGCCACGCCGATATGGGCCAATCTTTTGATCTTCATGGGCGCACACCTCGTAAAAGCGGGGGCCAACTGCAATTCCGCCGTTTCCGGCGGCATTCCATGGATTATCCAGCGGTTGTTTAATATTAGTGCCATCGTGACGCCGGCGCAACTCTTATCCCCGCCGGCCGGCAAAGGCCCTTGGCCCGGCTGGATCACGATTTTACAAGCACTAACAAAATTTCGCCTTGCGCGATTGGCTTTTTTTGCATCATTTGTATAATTATTGCATCGTTACCATGCACGGCAATCTGCGGGCCATAACAACCCGGCCCATTTACGACTGGAGAGCGCATGTCCGAGCCGGTGAGGGTCGCCAGCGGCGTAAGCGAACTGGACCGCCTTTTGGGCGGGCTGTTCATCGGCGACAACGTGGTCTGGCTCGATGACGCCGGCTCGTTGGCCACGGTGTTCTGCGGCAATTTCATCATGGCCAGCCAGTCACAGGAGCGGCCGCTGATCTACGTCACCTTCGACCGTTCGCCCAAAAACCTGCTGGACAAGCTTGGCCCCCTGGCCGACTATCCGGCCCTGACCATCCTCGACTGCTTTACCCACGGCAAGGGCATGGGCTCCGAGGTCTTCCTGAAGTTTTACGAAGACCCGCCGGCCCGTCGCGCGGCCAACGTGGTGCTGATGAGCGCCCCCGGCGACCCCGAGGAGGTCAGCCAGGCCCTCTACGGCTTGCAGGCCCGGCACCAGGGCGACGTGCGCTTCGTGCTGGAGAGCATCACCGGCATGCAGGAGCTGTGGGGCGACGAGGAGGCCATCGTCAATTTCTACAGCCGCACCTGCCCCCGGCTCTACGAACTCAACACCATCGCCTATTGGATCATGGAAAAGGCGGCCCATTCGGACCGCCTGAAGGCCCAGATCGCCCACATCGCCCAGGTGGTCATCGAGCTTTCGATCAAGCGCGGCACCACCAACCTGATGGTGGTCAAGGCCGAAAAGCGTCCCTCGGAAAACCTCCACCGCCAGTTCAACTATTGGAGCAAAGGGGCCAGCGTCAGCTTCGATCCCCAGCGCCGGGCGGCCAGCCGCTTCGACCTGGGCAAGCGCATCAAGGAGCTGCGCGGCAAAAAAGGCCTGAGCCAGACCGACCTGGCCAAGATGGTCGGCGTCACGCCCAGCACGATCAGCCAGGTGGAGAGCAACCACATTTACCCGTCGCTGCCGGCGTTGATCAAGATGGCCGAGGTGCTCAGCGTCGAGATAGCCTCGTTTTTCAACGACGGGGCCGAGGATCGCCAGCGAGTGGTCTTTTCGGCCGAGGAGGCGGTGGAGGTCAAGCTGGTGGACATGCCGGCCGGCGCGGTGCGCGCCCAATTGCTTTCGCCGGTGGATCTCGACAGCAAGACGGAACCATATATCATCGAGATTCCGCCAAAAACCAGCCTGCCATCGCATTTTTTCATGCACAAGGGCGAGGAGGTCGGCTATGTGCTGGCCGGCCGCGTGCAACTTAAGATCAAAAAGGCCGTGCACAACGCCCGGGCCGGCGACGTGATCTTTCTGACCAACGAATTGCCCACCAACTGGCAGAACCCCGGCCGCACGCCGGCCCGCCTGCTGTGGCTCAAGATCGGCTGAGCCCAGCGCCCGTTTGTTAGTTTGCATAATAATCTTGGTTGGATGGGCCTTTGTCCTCCCGGCGGCCGCGCGCTGTCGCGGCTTTGGCTGTTCGCGGCGGTGGTGAAAAATGTCGTTTGCCGTATTTGCAGCATTTTTGTGACTTTTGCGGCAGAGTTGCCGTAAAGTCTCGTCGCGCATTATTCATGATTATTCATTCTTATACTGCAATATTGCCGCTTTAATCCTGATATTCTGCCGACGCCAGCCGTGGCCTTTGATGGCGATCGTTGCAGTAGTTTTTTCTTTTTAGCTGTTATTGTAATTAGTTAATCGAGTTAGCACCGCTAATTTTGCCTTGACAGCGACCGGGCCTTCAGTGGAAATTATGGCAACAATTGCATTTCAGTTAAACTGAATATGACGCCGCGCGCGGCAAAGCAGGCGCGCAAACCAGTCAAAGGCGGCAATATTGCCGCATTCTCTCTGGAGATAACCATGAATCTCAATCGTCCCAACTCCAACGAAGCCATCCAGACCAAAAACCGCTCGCGCGACGTCGCCCCCCAGTCGGGCCTCTGCACCCGCTGCATGGACGGCTGTAAGGGCAACTGCGACCTGTTCCAGGCCACCTTCCGCGGCCGCGAGCTGCTCTATCCCGGGCCCTTCGGCGACGTCACCGCCGGCGCCGACAAGGACTACCCCGAGGACTACAGCCACCTGCAAATCATGGGCTACGCCCTCGGCGCCGACGGCACCCAGGCCGACCCCGATCACGCCACCTTCCCCACCGTCAGCACCGAGACCTCCTTTGGCGTCACCCACAAGGTCAAGATGAAGATCCCCATGTTCACCGGCGCGCTGGGCTCCACCGAGATCGCCCGCAAGAACTGGGAGCACTTCGCCATCGGCGCGGCCATCACCGGCATCAGCCTGGTCTGTGGCGAGAACGTCTGTGGCATCGACCCGGGCCTGGAGTTCGACAACAACGGCAAGGTCAAAAAAGCCCCCGACATGGAGCGCCGCGTCGAGCTCTACCGCCGCTATCATGAGGGCTACGGCGACATCCTCGTGCAGATGAACGTCGAGGACACCCGCCTGGGCGTGGCCGAGTACGTCGTCGACAAGTTGGGCGTGGAGACCATCGAGCTGAAGTGGGGCCAGGGCGCCAAGTGCATCGGCGGCGAGATCAAGGTCAACAGCCTCGAGCGGGCCCAGGAGCTCAAGCGCCGTGGCTACATCGTCACCCCCGATCCCGACAACCCGGCCATGCAGGCGGCCTTCAAGTCCGGGGCCATCAAGGAGTTCGAGCGCCACAGCCGCCTGGGCTTTGTCGATCAAGAGAGCTTCCACAAGGAAGTCGAGCGCCTGCGCAACCTGGGCGCCAAGCGCGTGACCCTCAAGACCGGCGCTTATCCCATGCGCGAGCTGGCCATGGCCATCAAGTGGGCCTCCGAGGCCAAGATCGACCTGCTGACCATCGACGGCGCGCCCGGCGGCACCGGCATGAGCCCCTGGCGGATGATGGAAGAGTGGGGCATCCCCGCCCTCTACCTGCACTCCATGACCTACGAGCTGTGCAAGCGCCTGGCCGACAATGGCGAGTGGGTGCCCGACATCGCCTTTGCCGGCGGTTTCTCCACCGAGGACCACATCTTCAAGGCCCTGGCCCTGGGCGCTCCCTTCACCAAGGCCGTGTGCATGGGCCGCGCCCTGATGATCCCCGGCATGGTCGGCAAAAACATCCAGAAGTGGCTTGACGGCGAGGACGGCGGCCTGCCCAGCACCGTGAGCAAATACGGCGCGACCAAGGAAGAGATCTTCGTCTGCCTCGAGGAGCTCAAAGGCAAGTTCGGCTCCGAGATCAACAACATCCCCCTGGGCGCGGTGGGCATCTTCAGCGCCGGCGAAAAGCTGCGCGTGGGCCTGCAACAGCTCATGGCCGGCGCGCGCAAGTGGCGCGTGGACCTGATCACCCGCAAGGAGCTGGCCTGCCTCACCGAGCAGGCGGCCAAGGTCACGGGCCTGCCCTACATCATGGACGCCTATCGCGAAGAGGCCCTGGCCGTCATCGACGGCAAGGACTGGACCAAAGTCCGGGCCATCGCCTAACCAGACACCCACCGCCTCCGGCGGCCGCCGCCACGGTCGCCGGAGGCGCCACGCCTCCTTGGGCCTTGCGGTCCACCAGCGCCGCGCGGCAATTTTGCCGTGCGGCGCATTTTTTCTAGCGGCCGACCATGCGCGCCAGGCGGCCGGCGGTCAGCTCGCTGATCTCGGCCAGGCAGGGGTGGACGTAGGGGATATCGGCCAGATCGGCGGCGGCGCCGCCCAGCTTCATGGCCACGGCCACGTCGTGGATCATCAGCGAGGCCTCGGGGGCCACCAGGTCGGCCCCGATGATGCGGCCGCTCTTGGCCTCGGCGCGCAGGTTCATCAGGCCGCGCACGCCGCCGGGGTAGGTCTGGGCCGCGCCCAACTCGGCCAGGTCGTAGCTGGCCTGGCGGAAATCCACGCCGGCGGCCTGGGCCTGGGCGGCGCTCAGGCCGACGCGGGCCACCTGGGGGTCGGTGAAGACGGCCCGGGGCACGACGCGGTCGTCGATGGCCTTGGGCTTGTCGCTGGAGGCGTTGTGGCCGGCGCACTGGCCCTCGACGATGGCCTGGTTGACCACCATCAGCCGGGCGGTGACGTCGCCGGCGGCGAAGATATGCGGCGCGCTTGCGCGCATGAACTGATCGACGGTCACCGCCCCGCCGGGGCCCGTGGCCACGCCGGCGGCGGCCAGATCCAGGCCGTCGCTGTTGGGCCGGCGGCCCAGCGAGAGCAGCAGGGCCTCGGCCTCGATGGCCCGCTCGCCGCCCTGATGGATGAACCTCGCCCGCGCGCCGTCGGCGGTCTTGGTCACGTCCAGCAATTTCGTGCCCAGGAATAGCTCCACGCCCTCCTCGGCCAGGCACTGGGCCAAAATCTGGCCGATGGCCGGGTCTTCCTTGCTGAGCAGGGCCTGGCCACGCTGGACGATGCTGACGCTTACGCCCATGCGCCGGGCGTATTGGGCCAGCTCCAGGGCCATGGTCCCGCCGCCCAGCACCAGAAGCGAGCGCGGCGGCCGCTCCAGCGCCAGGAAGGTCTCGGAGGTCAGATAGCCGCTCTGGGCCAGGCCGGGCACGTCGGGGACGACCTCGACGCTGCCGGTGGCGATGACGATGCTGGCCGCGCTGACGGGCTTGCCGTCCACGGCCACGGCGTGGGCGTCCAGAAAGCGCGCCCGCCCGCGCAGTAGCTCCAGGCCCTGCTGTTGCTTGGCGGCCACGGCCTGGGCGCGGCGCTGGGCCAGAAAGTCGACCACCCCCCGCCTGAATTCCTGCACGCCCGGATAGGCCGCCAGCCGGTCGGCGTTTTGGCGGCGCAGGTTGTCGGCGCTGTGGATCAGGGCCTTGGAGGGCATGCAGCCGGCCAGGATGCACAGGCCGCCCAGGCGGCCGGATTCGACCATGGCCACCCGCGCGCCGTTTTTCATGGCCGTGGTCGCCGCGGTGAAGCCGGCGCTGCCGCCGCCGCCGATGACCAGCACGTCGAAATCGTATGCGCTCATGATTTTTGCTCCTCTCTTCCGGCCAGCATGTCCTTGGCCCGCCGGCGGGCCAGCTCTTGCATGTCGACCACTTGATCGGTTTCGTCGACGATCTCGGCCCCCACCAAAGACTCCAGCACGTCTTCCATGGTCACCAGGCCATCGACGCCGCCGTATTCGTCGACAACCACGCACATGTGGGCCCGTCTGCTGAGAAAATGCTTGAGCAGGCGCAGGGCGTTGGCCGAGGCGGGCACGAAATGCAGCGGCCGGGCCAGCTCGGAGACCTTGGGGTCGTGGCGGGCCGGGTCGGTGGCCAGGATGTGATCGCGCAGCACGTAGCCGACGATGTTTTCCGGGTCGCCCACGTAGACCGGCAGGCGCGAATACGACCACTTGCGCGCCTCGGGCAGGATCTGCGAGACGTTGAGCGCGCCGTTGGCCAGCTTCATCACCGTGCGCGGGGTCATGATGTCGCTGGCGCTGATTTCCTCCAGGCCGATGATGTTGTGGATCAGTTCGGCCTCCATCTGGCTGATCTCGCCGCCGCGCTGGCCCATGGAGGCCGCGGCCAGGATCTCCTGCTCGCTGACATGGGGGCTGGCGGTGGCCTGGCCTTTGCGCGTAAAGACCCTGGTCAGCAGTTGGGTCAGCCAGATCAGCGGCGTCAAGCCGACGATCATGATTTTCAGCGGCGTCACCGCCCACGGCCACAGCCCGCGCCAATAAAGCGTGCCCAGGGTCTTGGGCAGGATCTCGGTGAAAACCAGCGTGGAGAGGGTGAACAGCACCGAGAAGATAAACAGCGAGTCGGCCCCCCACAGGTCGCCGGCGGCCCAGCCGGCGATGGACGCGCCGCCGGTGTGGGCCAGGGTGTTGAGGATCAGGATGGCCGAGAGCGTGCGCT
Organism: Desulfarculus baarsii DSM 2075; assembly: GCF_000143965.1. Lineage (GTDB taxonomy): Bacteria > Desulfobacterota > Desulfarculia > Desulfarculales > Desulfarculaceae > Desulfarculus > Desulfarculus baarsii. The sequence goes on from NC_014365.1 coordinate 794,866, forward strand.
CCATGCGCGCCTTCAGCCCCAGCATCTGGGCGGCGGCGCTGGAGCCGCCTTCCATGGCCGCCTCCAGGCTGATCACGCGGGTCGAGAAGAGAACAGCCTCCAGCAGGGAGCAAAGAAAAGACACGCCCTGCGACACCGCCACCGAGACCACGAACAGTACCACGACCACTCCCCGCATCGTTTGCGCTCACGCCCGGCGCGCCAAGCCCGCGCCTTCAGAGGCATATACTATATCATGGCCTTGAGCCGCGTCGCGCCCGATCGGCGCGCCATGACGGCCGGTTTGTGCTATCGTGGGGCGGAATCAAAAAAACGCCGGCCCGCCGGCCGGGGGAGGGGGGCATGCAAAGCGTTGAGCTGACCTTCGACAGCCACGGCCAGGCCTGCGCGGCCCGGCTGCATCTGCCCGATAACGCGAAAAAGCCGCCGGTGGTGGTCATGGGCCACGGCTTCGGCGCGCTGGCCAGCTTCGGCCTGGAGCCCTTCGCCCAGGCCCTGGCCCAGCGCGGCCTGGCCAGCCTGGTCTTTGACTATCGCCATTTCGGCCCCAGCCAGGGCCTACCACGCCAGTTGATCAGCATCCGTCGTCAGTTGCAAGACTGGCGCGCGGCCATGGCCCTGGCCCGTTCGCTGGAGGCGGTCGATGGCGCGCGTCTGGGCCTGTGGGGCAGTTCGTTCAGCGGTGGGCACGTGGTGGTCTTGGCCGCCAGCGACCCCGAGGTGGCGGCCGTGGTCAGCCAGGCCCCCATGGTCGATGGCCTGGCCTCGGCCCTGCTGCTGGGCCCGGCCTACGCCGCCGGCGGGCTGCTGCACGGCCTGTGGGATTTGGCCCGCGCGGCGCTGGGCCTTGCGCCTCACTACGCGCCCATCGTCGGCCGGCCCGGCTCCAGCGCCTTTTTGCGCACGCCCGACGCCTTCGATGGCTACATGGCCCTGGTCCCGCCCGGCGCGCCCTGGCGCAACCAGACTCCGGCGCGGGTGTTTCTCGCGGCGGCCTTTTATCGGCCCACGGCCCGCGCCACCCGCGTGCAATGCCCCCTATTGGTGGTGGCGGCCGGCCGCGACGGATTGATCCCGCCGGCGGCCACGCGCAAGATGGCCGCCAAGGCCCCGCGCGGCCAGCTCATCGAGCTGGACTGCGGTCATTTCGAGGTCTACGTCCAGCCGACCTTGCGCCAACTGGCCGTGGCCGAGGCCGATTTTCTGGTCCGGCATCTGCTCTAGCGTGGCAGAAGATCGGCCAGGGCCTGATCCAGCGTGGGCTGGGCAAAGCGAAAGCCGGCCCCCCGCAGGCGCTGGGGCAAGGCCCTTTGCCCCTCCAGCAGCACCGAGCCGAACTGGCCCAGGGCCAGGCGCACGGCAAAGGCCGGCGCGGGCAACACGGCCGGCCGGCCCAGGGCCCGGCCCAGGGATTTGGCGAATTGCCGGTTGGTGACCGGATGGGGCGCGCAGCAGTTGAAGGCCCCGCGCAGCTCGGGGCGCTCGAGGACAAACTTCAGCGCCGCGGCCAGATCGGCCTGATGGATCCAGCTCAACCACTGCCGGCCATGACCCAGCCGGCCGCCCAGGCCCAGCCGAAAGAGCGGCAGCATCTGGCCCAAGGCCCCGCCGCCCGAACCCAGCACCACGCCAAAGCGAGTAATGGCCACCATGGCCCCGCTTTGCTCGGCCGCCATGGCTTGAGCCTCCCACTCTTGGCAAACCCGGGCCAGAAAATCGTCACCGGGCGGGCTGGCTTCGTCCAATTCCTCGTCGCCGCCAAAGCCGTAGTAACCCACCGCCGAGGCCGATACCAGCCGAAACGGCGCGCCGCTGGGCCGGCCGGCCACGGCCTGGACCAGGTTGCCCGTGGACGCCAGGCGGCTGGAGCGGATCAATTCTTTATAGCTGGCGCTCCAGCGGCCAAAAATGCTGGCCCCGGCCAGATTGACCGCCGCCTGGCACCCGGCCACGCGCTCCTGCCAGGGCCCCGGCGAGGTGGGGTCGCCGATGACTGCCTCCACGCCCTGGGCCAGCCGCGCCGCCGAACCGGCCGTGCGGCATAGCGCCAGCACCCGCCAGCCATCGGCCACCAGCGCCCGGCACAGCGCCCCGCCCACGAAGCCGCTGGCCCCGGTGATCAACACGCTTTTCATCGCGCCCCTCCCGCCGCTGGGTGTTGGCTGTTTCTTGGCCCGTGGCGCCGGTTTGTGGCGGCCCCTCCACGGGCGCGGCCCCTGGTTTCAATGTAAAAGCAGGGCCACGCGCCGGTCAAGGGGAGCCGCTCCGTGATGTTGTGATAATCTTTTCGAGAGAAGTTCATAAAAAAATCGCGGCTGTTTTGCCGCCAAATCAATTTGGGCACAGCCCGTCTCGACTCTTTGCCCCGCGTCTTGATTGACGAAAAGGCCCCGCCGGCTCGTTTTTGGTCACCGTTGTGGCCGGCCGGGCTCCCCGCATTTTTTGTTTGACGAGTCGTTGGCACCAGATATAGTATGACTCTGGTATAAACGACACAACATGAAGCATCCGGGCCACAAGGGCCCGCCACGGACACCAGCGATCGAAAGTGTTTGAGACTATGGAGGAAACGATGCCCCAGCTCAAGGTCGTGGACAAATCCAGCCACGAGGTCCATGGCGCCGAGACCACCGACATGGCCCTTTTCGTGCGCACCTCGGCCGAGGAGATGGACTCCTGGGACAGTTCGCGCATCGAGCAGGCCCTCATCCGTGAGACCTTGCTGGACGACATCACCGCCAAGGAGATCGCCGCCGAGGTCGAGCGCCAGATCGCCAACGCCGGCATCAAGATGGTCACCGCCCCGCTCATCCGCGAGTTGGTCAACAGCAAGCTCATCGAACGCGGCCTGGAGGCCGAGCGTCTGCGCCACACCCGTCTGGGCGTGCCCCTCTACGACGTCGACAACATGATCCGTCTGCCCAACAAGGAAAACGCCAACGTGCCCCACGGCCCCGAGGCCACCAACCTGACCCTGGCCGAGAATATCAAAAAGGAATACGCCCTCATCAGCGTCTTTTCGCCCGACGTCGGCGACGCCCACATGCGCGGCGATCTGCACCTGCACGACCTGGGCTTTGTCGACCGGCCTTATTGCTCGGGCCAAAGTTTGGAATATATTAAAAAATTCGGCCTCAACCTGCCCAACAGCCTGGCCCTGGCCAAGCCGGCCAAGCACGCCGAGGTGCTCCTGGCCCACATGGTCAAGTTCGCCGCCGCCCTGCAATCCAACTTCGCCGGGGCCATCGGCTGGGACGCGGTCAACCTCTTTTTCGCCCCCTACCTCGAAGGCCTCGACGACCGCGCCGTCAAGCAGATGGCCCAGATGCTCATCTTCGAGTTCAGCCAGCAGGCCGTGGCCAGAGGCGGCCAGGCCATCTTCACCGACATCAACCTCTATTGGGAAGTGCCCAAGCACTTCGAAAACGTCCCGGCCATCGGCCCCGACGGCAAATATACCGGCAAGACCTACGCCGAATACGAAAAAGAGGCCCAGCGCTTTGTCTGGAAGCTCTTCGACGTCTACAAAGAAGGCGACGGCGCCGGTCGGCCCTTCTTCTTCCCCAAACCCCTGGTGCACATCACCGAAAAGTTCTTCAAGACCGAAGGCCACATGGATTTCCTGCGCCACATCTGCGACGTGGCCAGCGAAAAGGGCAACACCTACTTCGTCTTCGACCGGGGCGACACCGCCAAGATCAGCGAGTGCTGCCGCCTGAGCTTCAAGCTCGAACAATCCGACCTCGACGACGCCAACACCCCCTGGCGCATGCGCTACAGCGCCCTGCAAAACGTCACCATCAACCTGCCGCGCATCGCCTACGAGGCCGGCGGCGACGACACCAAGCTCTTCCAGATCTTGCGCCAGCGGATCGGCCTGGCCGCCAAGGCCCATATCGAAAAACGCGACTTCATCCAGAACCTGCTCAGCCACGGCCCCAAAGGCCCCCTGGCCCTGCTGGCCATGGAGCTCGACGGCACGCCCTACCTGCGCATGCACCGCGTGACCTACCTGGTGGGCATGGTCGGCCTCAACGAAATGGTCCAGGAACACCTGGGCCAGGAACTGCACGACTCCGAGGAGGCCTTGCGCTTTGGCCTCAAGGTCATCGCCCAGATGAACCTTTTGTGCGACTACTACGCCAAACGGCACGGCATGCGCTTTGTCCTCGAACAAACCCCCGCCGAGTCCACCGCCTATCGCTTCGCCAAGCTCGACCTCAAACACTACCCCGAGCGGGCCAAGCACAACGTGCGCGGCGATATCTTCCGCGGCGAGGTCTACTACACCAACTCGACCCTGTTCAACGTCGGCGCCACCATCAACCCCATCGAACGGGTCAAACTCGAAGGCCGCTTCCACCCCCTCATCGAAGCCGGCTCCATCACCCACGTCTGGCTGGGCGAGGCGCGCCCCTCCGCCGAATCCCTGGCCAACTTCGTCATCAAAATCTTCCGCGACACCAAAAACGACCAGGTCGCCTTCAGCCCCGAGTTCAGCTGCTGCAAATCCTGCGGCAAAACCACCCGCGGCATCGTCGACGCCTGCTCCTATTGCCACGGCGACGACCTGGAACATATCACCCGCATCACCGGATACTTCACCCGCGTCTCCTCCTGGAACAAAGGCAAAGTCGGCGAACTCAAGGACCGCTACCGCAATAACGGCTTCTTCAACGCCAACCCCAAGTCCGAGGCGGTTTAAAGAAAAGAACGGGGGGAGCTTTTTTGAAAAAAAGCTCCCCCCGCACCCCCCGCAAAAAACTTTGGCGCGTCCGTTTGGTTTACGCCTGCGGCGCAAACCAAACGGACGCGGCGAAAAATATTTGAGCGCGAGGTCGCCGGGGCGACCGGAGCCAGGCAACTATAGAGTTTTTTGGGAAGGGGTGCGGGGAAACCCTTTTTTGCAAAAAAGGGTTTCCCCGCGATCTCCCCTCTCCTCCCTCCCCAAAAGGAGCCAAATCATGACGCTATTCACCAAACCGGGTTGCGAGAAGTGCCATTACATCACCGACAAGTTTGATTTGCCGGCGTTGGGCATTCGCGAGGACATTTTGGCCCCGGACAATCCCGAGGCTTTGGCGCATCTGGCCTGGCACGAGCTGGTGGACGTGGCCGAGCGGGAGCTGCCCATTTTGGTGCTTGACGACATGAGTCACATCAGCGGGGCGATCAAGATCAAGTCGTATCTGAGCAAGCAGGCGGTCGGTGCCTGACGGGGCTGGCGCGGCGCGGCCCGAGGGGGTTGGCGCGGCGTTGCCGGCGATCAAGGGCTTTTTGGAGACCAGCTTTGTCGATTGGCGGGGCTGCATCGCGGCGGTGCTTTTTTTGCCGGGCTGCAATTTTGCCTGCCCCTATTGCCACAACCACGCCCTGGCTGTCGAGCCCGAAAGCTATCAGACCCGGCCGCTGGAGGATGTGCTGGCGCGCCTGCGGCCCTTCGTGGGCTGGATCGACGGCGTGGTGGTCAGCGGCGGCGAGCCCACGGTCAACCAGGGCCTGGAGCGCCTGCTGGCCCTGATCAAGGCCGAGGGTTTCGCGGTCAAGCTCGACACCAACGGCCATCGGCCCGCCGTGTTGCGTCGGCTGGTGGAGGCGGGTTTGGTGGACATGGTGGCCATGGACCTCAAGGCCCCGCTGGAGGCGCTGGCCTATCGCCGGGCGGCCGGGGTGGCGGCGGATGTGGCGCGCATCGGCCAGAGCGTGGATTTTTTGATCCACAGCGGCGTGGCCCACGAGTTTCGCTCGACGATCATACCCGGCTGGCACGGCCCGGCCGAGCTGGCGGCCATGGCCCAGGCCCTGCGCGGTTGCCAAGGTTGGACGCTGCAAGCCATGAACCCGGCCACGGCCTGGAACCAGGCGGCCCTGCCGTTGGCCGGCGGGGTCTATGCCGCCGACGATCTGGCCCGTTTGCAGGCCAGCCTGGCCGACGCCGTCGGGCGGCGCTAGGAGCCGTTGGTCGTGGCCGCCCTGCGCCTGATCGTCTTTGACAGCGGCGAAGGCGTGTGCCTTTTTTTGCGCCTGCCCGGTGGCCGGCGGATGCTCATCGACAGCGGCGTCCGGCCCAGCGGCAAGGCGCTTGGTTTTTTGCGCCGGCGGGGCGAGGTGGGCCCCTTGCGGCCGCTGGACGAATATCTGCGCCCGGCCTGTGGCCAGCCCGACATCCACCAATGGTTGGCCGTGTTGTGTTTGGTGCGCGGGCTGGTCTTGCGGCCCGGCGGTTCGTGGGTGTTCTGGCAGGGCCTGGCCAGCGACGAGAGCGGCTTCAGCCTGCGGGCCCACGTCATGCCCAGGGCCAGGGTGGCCCAGCCGCCGCTGGACATCTTTCCCCAACCGCCCATGCTGGTCTTGGGCCTGCAACCCGAGGAAATCCTGGACCTGGGCGGGCCGCCCGGGGCCTGGGTCTGCAACAGTTCATTGGCCGCGCGCCTGGGCCCCGCGCCGGACGGCGGCCGTCAATTGCTGGTGGGTGGCGATCTGCGCGCGGCGGCCTGGCAACGGCTGCTGGCCGATGGCGAGACCAGGCGGCTGGTGGGCGGGGTTTCGGGTTACGCCGCCGGCGAGCCGGCCGCCGGCCACGATCTGGGTCGTGGCCTGGTGATGGCCTGCCTGCCCTGGTTGCTGCTGGGCTGGCGCGAGGCCCAAGAACCCTGGCCGGCCGAGGATGGCGACGAGGCCTGGCGACGGCCGCTCGGCACCAGGCCCATGGCCGAGCTGCAAATCGACGTGGACGAGGGCGGCCAGATGCTGGTGCGTGGCCAAAGGGGAGAAGACAACGGCCTGGCGTGGAGCGGCTTGGCCCGGCCGCCTCACGACGAGGCCCTGCCCGCGCCATGGCCCCTGCGGCGGGCCCTGGCCGGCTCGGCCGAAGGGGATTGGTGATGGAGCGCGATCTGCCGTTGGAGCTTATCGAGCGGGTCTGGCAAAAGGCGCGGCCCGCGCCGCGACTGGACCCGGACAGCGTGCGCCAGGATTGCTTTGGGGCCTGGATCTACCGCCACGCCTTTGGTGATCGGGCCTCGGCCTATGGCTGGGATCTGGACTACATCGTGCCGCCCGACTGCGGCGGCCGTGGCGAGTTGGACAACCTGCGGCCCCTGCAATGGCAAAACAGCCTGATGCGTGGCCTGGGCCGCCTGACCAGGCCGGTCTCGGCCCTGGGCCTGGGCAACGCCCTGCTGATCATCGACTAGGCCGCGATCATCTCCGCGATCATCCCCGCATCGGCCAAAACCAGCCCCGCGCCGGCGGCGCATAGCGCGGCGGCGTCGCTACGACCGCTGGTCAGGCCCAGGCAGAAACAGCCGGCGGCCCGGCCGGCGCTCATGTCGGTGGGGTGATCGCCGATCATCCAGGCCTGGGCCGGCCAAACGCCAAGGCGCTCCAGGGCCGCCAGCACGTGGGCCGGGTCCGGCTTGGGCCGGGGCGCGGCCTCGCGGGGCAAAAACGCCTGGCAGTGGGCGTCGATGTCGGGGAAAACCCGCCTGATGGCCGCCGCGCAGTTGCGGCTGACAATGGCCACGGCCAGGCCTTCCCGCCGCAGGCCGGCCAACAACGGCCGGCAGAAATCGAACAAGCGGCCCCTTGCGGCCGCTTCGACCTCCACCTGGCGGATGACTTCCTCGGCCTGGGCGGCGAAACCGTCGCCCAGGGCGTTGGCGACCCGGCCCACGACCTCCAGCAGATAGCCCGCCGGCCACGGCCCGGCAAAACCCATGCGCCGGGCCAGGGCCTCGACCTGGCGGGCCATCAGGCCAAAATCGATGTTCAGCTCGGCCAGGGTGCCGTCAAAGTCAAAGACCAGGGCCAGGGGCCGGTTCATGCGCCCCGGCCGAATCCGCAGAAGGGGAAGCGACAGCCGCCGGGGCAGTCGCGGCAAAAACCGCCGTGGGCCAGGGCGGCCATGTCGGCGCGGTCGGGGCTTTGGCCGGCCAGGACTCGTGGCAGGATCACGTCGAGGATGGTCGTGGGGTGATAGAGCGCGCAGGCCGGCACGCCCAGCACCGGCACGAGGCCGTGGGGCCCGGCCAGCTTGCCCACCAGAAACATCGCCCCCGGCAGTATCGGCGCGCCATAGACCAGATCCAGCCCGCCGGCGTCGACGATGGCGTGGCGGGTGACGTCGTCGGGATCGACGCTCATGCCGGCGGTGGTGATGATCAGCTCGGCCCCGTCGGCCAACAGCGAGCGGATGGCCCCGGCCACGGCGGCGCGGTCGTCGGGGGCGATCTTGACGCCCAACGCCGAGGCCCCCAACTCGGCCAGCTTTTTGCGCACCACCGGCGCGAAGCCGTCCTGGATCAAACCCGAGGCCACCTCGTTGCCGGTGACGACGATGCCCGTTCGCGCCGGCTTGATGGGCGCGACCTCGATCAACCCGCCTTGGGCCACTTCCACGGCCCTGGCGATGTTTTGGCGTAACGGCGTCAGCGGGATGGCCCTGGTGCCGGCCACGGGTTGGCCTTTTTTCACCGGCGTGTGGCGGTGGATGGTGGCGCACATCACTTCATCGACCAGATTGAAGCTGGTCAGGCGCTCCACGTCGACCATGAACAGGCCGTCGCGGTCGGCCAAAAGGGTGATCTTGCCCTCGCGGGGCGGCCCACCCAAACAGACGCCCGGCCCGGCCAGGGCCTGGGCCAGCAGGCCGGCGGCCTCGTCCTCGTGCATCTGCTCGGGGCCGATATCCAGCACGTAAAGATTGCGTTTGCCCATGGCCGCCAGGCGCTCCAGATCCTCGGCGCGCACCACGTGGCCCTTGCGAAAGGCCGGGCCCTTGGCCTTGCCGGGCACGATCTCCGTAACGTCGTGGGCCAGAATCAGGCCCACGGCCTGCTCCAGGGGCACGATGCGCCCGCTGGGCCCGTTGGCGCATTGTTGTCCGCAGTCGCCGCTCATGATCGATCATCTCCGGGCGCGGGGGAAAAGTACGCTTGGCCGGCGCAGACCGCGCAGAGGTTCTGGCCCGCCACCCGGCGCATCTGGCCCGAGCGCACCAAAACGCCACAGCGTTGGCAGGGGATTTTTTCCGGCCGCGCGCCGGGCCGTTCGTTGGGCTCCAGGTCGATGCGCACCCACGACGCCTCGAAGAGCACGTCGTCGGGCATGAGCCGATAGGCGGCCTCCTGCACGGCGCTGGGTTTGGTCAGGCCGGCCGGGGCGTAGTCGCGCGCCAGCTCCTTGGATTGCTCGCGGTTGACCACGCGCACGGCCCGGCCGTCGGTCAGGTCCAGAAACGAGACGGCCAGCAGGCCCAGGTTGATCATCTTGAGCGAGCCGCGGCCGAAACGCAGGCCCGTGGCCGCGGCCACGGCGTCGGCCAGGCAGCGCTCCACCTCGACAAATCCCACGATGTTTTTGATCTCGGGCATGCCCAGCGGGCAGCCGTAGCCTAAAAGCCCCAGGCCCAAAATAGACATGCGCACGCCGATGACCTGGCCGGAACAGAGGTGGCCATGGCTGCGCGCCGAGGCCTCGACCAGGGCGTCGACCAAGGCGCGGGGTGGCGTCTGGCCCGGGGGAATGGCGATGGTTTGCGGCATGGGCGCGACGGTCACTTGACGCGGTGGATGGAGCTGACCCGGCCGTGGGCCCGCAGGGCTTCGCGGCCAGCCACGGGCGGGGCGGTGGTGATGGGCAGCGGCATGGCGCGCAGGCGCGGCGTCACCGCCGCGCACAGGCCCACCAACTCGCCCAGGGGGTGACGACCGACCCTGGGCCAGGGCCAGGTGACCGCGCTGGACCAGGTGGTGGGCACTGGACCCAGAACCTCGCGCACCAGGCGACGCAGGCCCAACAGGCCGATGGGCCGGCCCGTCAGCACCGGGTGCTTGCGGCCCAACCAGCGGGCGATCTGGGCGCTGGGGTCGAAGGGGTTGGCGCTGATCACGCAGACCCGGCTGGCGGCCACCCGCGCGGCCTCGGCCAGAACCTGGGCGCGGCGCTCGGTCAGCTCCAGGGTGTTGACCAGCACCACGGCGTCGAACTCGTTGTCGTCGAAGGGCAGATCGTGGGCGTCGCCCTTGACGATGCGCGCCCGCCCGCCCAGGCGTTGGGAGGCCAGCTTGGCCGCCACCGGCCCGGCCTCCAGGCCCTGGCAGAACATGCCCCGCTCGTGCAGGTGCTCCAGATGCGCGCCCAGGCCGCAACCCACGTCCAACACCCGCCAGCCAGGCGTGAAGTCGAGGATCTGGTCGAGCAGGGCGCAACTGGCCCGCAGATATTGAGCCCCGGCCGGGGTCTCCAGCCAGGCTTCGTATTGGGCGGTCTCCTGCGCTTCGAATATCTTGTCCATGTCGCTAAGGATATAACCATCGGCCCCCTTGGGCAAGCCCGAGGCGACGGCCAAGGGCAATATCCCGCCGGCCTATCCGGCCAGGTTGCCGGCCCTGTGGCGCGGCTGGCCCGGTTTGTGGTATTTTTAGGCGCGGAAAGGGCAGCCATGCAACGAAGACGCAAAAGCAAGCGCGGGCCGACGTTCCTGGCCAGGGAGCTGGACTACGCCGAGGTCCGTTGCCACCGCCACCTGGATTGCGGGCTCTACAACGCCTGCCTGGGCCTGGTTTCGGCCCGGCGCTGGACGTCTTTTTCCTGCCGCCAGTGCGAGCTGTTCCCCGACGGCGCGCCGAGCATCCCCCGTGGCCCGGCCGAGGTGCTCTCCATGCCCGTGGGCTCGACCCGCTGATCATCCGGCCAGCGTTGCGCGCCGCCGTCCGCGAAAACGTCGCCTAGTCCTGGCCGTCCTCGTCGTCGATGGGGCCGTGGCGGCGGTCCAGCCGATAAAGCAAGCCATAGATCTTCTCGCGCCAGATCCACACCGGGGCCACCATGGCCAGACTGATGGCCAGCAGCAGGCCCAGGCTCCAATATTGCTCGTTGTAGACCAGCGCGCCCTGGAGGCTCAGCATCAGCGTGCCGGGGATGCGCCCCACCGACGAAAGCACCATGAACACCGCCCAGTGCATGGGCGAAAGCCCCAGCACATAGCACAGCACGTCCTTGGGAAAGCCCGGAAAAACAAAAAAAATGAAGCTGAGGATGACGCCTTGGCGCTCCATCAACTCGGCGGTCTTGGCCAGATAGGCCGGCGGGGCCAGGCGCTCGACCAGGCCGCGGCCCAGCAGCCGGGCCAGGAAAAAGTTGATCCACGAGCCCAGGGCCAGGCTGATGGTGGAGTAGATCGCCGATTGCCACCAGCCAAAGACATAGCCGCCCGCCGCGCCGACAAGCTCGCCGGGGATGGGCGAAAAGACCACCTGGGCCACCTGAAAGCCCATGAACACCAGCGGCGCCCAGGCGCCGTAATCCTGAATGCGCTGGCGGAAGGTCTCGCGGTCGGCCAGCATCGCCCACATGCGCTGACAAAAGGCCCACATGGGCTCCCAATAAAGCCACGTCAGCAGGCCCACCGCCAGCAGCAGGGCCACGGCCAGGGCCGGCCGCCAGAGCGGGCGACGCGGCGTTGGGATTTTGGGCGGATCGGCGCTCAAGCTTCGTTTTTCAGGCTGGGCTGACCGGTGGACTCCAGCACCGCCCGCCACAGGCCGCCACAGGGGTCGATCTTTTTGCGGTGGCAGATCGCCAGCGGGATCGGCGCGTGGACATAGTGGTTGTTCCACAGCGAGATGAGCAGGCCCGTGCGGCCGCTCATGCCGGCGTGCACGGCGTGGTGGCCCAGAAAGCCGGTGAAGATGCGGTCGCCGCTGTTGGCCGGCACCGAGCGCACCATGTAGGACGGATCGATGTATTTTTGGTTGAGCTCGACGCCCTGGTCGGCGAAGTGGGCGCTGAAGCGGTCGCGCAGATAGGTGCCGATGTCGCCCAGGCGCACGTTGCCGGAGGGGTCTTTTTCGGCGTGGTCGGTGTGAAAAAATTTCTGGCCCGCGCCCTCGGCCACCACCACCACGGCGTGGCCTCGGGCGGTCATGCGGTTGTTGAGGGCCTGTAGCAGGCCGTTGGGGCCGTCCAGGTCGAAGTCGACCTCGGGCACCAGGCAGAAGTTGACCTCGGTCAGGGCCAGGGTGGCGTGGGCGGCCACGAAGCCGCTGTGCCGACCCATCAGCTTGACCAGGCCCAGGCCGTTGGGCGCGCCCTCGGCCTCGTTGTGGGCCCCCAGGATGGCCCGGGTGGCCGCCTCCACGGCGGTCTGGAAGCCGAAGGTCATCTCGACGAAGCAGATGTCGTTGTCGATGGTCTTGGGGATGGCCACCAGGCCGATCTTGAGGCCTCGGTTGGTGATCTCCTGGTGGATGCTCTGGGCCGCGTGCAGGGTGCCGTCGCCGCCGATCATGAACAGCAGGCCGATGTTCTGGCGTTCGAGGGTGTCGACGATCTCGTCCATGGGTTGGGGGCCGCGGCTCATGCCCAGAAAAGAGCCGCCCCGGCCGTGGATGCTCTGGACGGTCTTGGGGTTGAGGTCGATGAAATCGTGGCCGTAGGAGGGGATGAAGCCCTGCAAGCCGTAGCGCACGCCGACGATGTTGCGCACGCCATACATATAATAAAGCTGCAAGACGATCGAGCGCACCAGCGAGTTGATGCCCGGGCACATGCCGCCGCAGGTGACGATGGCCGCCTTGAGCTTGGTGGGGTCGAAGTAGATGTGGCGGCGCGGCCCGGCTTTTTCCAGGCTGGCCGGCAGGTTGCCATCGGCGTCCGGCTCGCAGCTGTAGGGGTTGATCAAAACGCGGGCGCTGTCGTCGTCGAGGAAGGTGAAGCCGCGCTTTTCGGGCGCTTTCATTGTGGTCAGGGGGTTGACGATCTTGGCCGGGCCCAGGGCGGGGATGAGGGTGTCCTCGGGCCTTACGGTGTGTTTGATCTCGTTCACGGCGCGACTCCGTTTGAGGCGGCGGATGACTGCGAGCAGGGTAGCATCGGCCAAATTGGCGGTCAAGCGCGGCGGCGCTTTACAAATATAGCGATTGTGCTACGATTCTATCGCTAAAATTATACACTATGCGGCCGACCGGCCGAGACAATCGGAGCGAAAACATGGCGACTCAGTTCACCGTTGAAGGCGTGCGCCGCGTCACTTTCGGCTGCGGCAGCGCCGCCTCGCTGGGTGAGGAAGTCAAGCTGCTGGGCGGCCGCAAGGCCCTGGTGGTCTTGGATCCGTCCCTGGCCAAGTTGGGCGTGGCCGCCCCGGCCCTGGACGCCCTCGACAAAGCCGGCGTCGAGGCCGTGATCTACAGCGACATCACCCGCGAGCCCGAGCCCGCCGAGGCCGACGCCGCCGCCGCCCTGGGCCGCGACAACGCCGTCGACGTGGTGGTGGGCATCGGCGGCGGCAGCGCCCTCGACCTGGCCAAGGCCGCCGGCGTGCTGATCACCAACCAGGGCCAGTGCACCGACTATGTCGGGCTGGAGCTGGTCAAGACGCCGGGCAAGCCCGTGATCTGCCTGCCCACCACCGCCGGCACCGGCAGCGAGGTCACCTTCACCGCCGTCTTCACCCGCCGCGCCGACAAGTTCAAAGGCGGCATCAACGGCCGGCTGCTCTACCCCCACATGGCCATCCTCGACCCCGAGCTGACCGTCAGTTGCCCGCCCTACATCAGCGCCATCACCGGCATGGACGCCCTGACCCACGCCATGGAGGCCTACACCAGCCGCGCCGCCCACGCCCTCAGCGACCACAACGCCCTGGCGGCCATCGAGCTCATCGGCGGCAGCCTGCGCCAGGCCGTGGCCCACGGCGAAAACATCCAGGCCCGCAGCGAAATGCTTTTGGGCGCCTACCTGGCCGGGCTGGCCCTGGCCCAAGCCGGCGTGGGCGCGGTCCACGCCATGGCCTATCCGTTGGGCGCTTTCTACGATATCCCCCACGGCGAGGCCAACGCCGTGCTTCTGCCCTACGTGCTGCGTCACAACATCATGGCCTGCCCCGAGCGCTTCGCGGCCATGGCCAACGCCCTGGCCGAGCTGCCGGGCGACATGAGCACCCGCGACGCGGCCTACGCCTGCCTGCACGAGGTCATGGACCTCAGCGAGGACGTGGGCATCCCGGCCACGCTCAAGGAATTGAACGTGCCCCAGGCCTCCGTGCCCGAGATGGCCAAAAAGGCCATGACCGTGGCCCGGCCCATCGCCAACAACCCGCGCAAGGTCTGCGCCGAGGATCTGGAAGAAATCTACCACCAGGCCTTTGGCGAATAGCCGCCCCATCAGCCGCGCCAAGGCCCGCCTCCGCGACCGGGGGCGGGCCTTTTGCGTGGGGCGCGCCCCACGGCCGGCGCGCCGCATTTTTTCCGCCGCGCCACGCGCTTTCTGGCAAAATGGGAAAACACAGCGAAACGCTCACCAATAACCAGAGGGCAAGGCGTGTATCAGGCTGAATATGCCAAGAAACTGGTTTCGGCCCAACAGGCGGCCGCCCGCGTCCAGGATGGCTGGACGCTGATCCACGGCCTGACCATGGCCGAACCGCCGGCCATCCTGGGGGCCATCGCCCAACGTCTGCGCGAGGGCGCGCTTCAGCGCCTGCGGGTCTATTCGCTGCTGCCCCTGGCCGTGGCCGGCGGCACGATCCTCGACCCGCTGCTGTGCGACCGGGTGGAGGCCCTCACGTGGTTCGTGGGCGGCGGCGATCGCGGCCTGGTGGACGTGGGGCTCAATTATTTCGTGCCCAACCATTTTCATCAGGTGCCCCGGCTGATCGAGGAGTTCACCGACGTGGACGTCTTTGTCACCACTGTTTCGCCCATGGACAAGGCCGGCTATTTCAGTTTTGGCACGTCCAACGATTACTCCACCACCGCCGCGCGGCGGGCCCGGCTGACCATCCTGGAGGTCAACCGCCATATGCCCCGCGTCTTTGGCCAGAGCCAGATGCATGTCTCGGAGGTGGGCCTGCTGGTCGAAAACCACCAGCCCATCGCGCCCATGCCCCATTCGCCCAACAAGCCCGAGGACGCCGTCATCGGCCAAAAGGTGGCCGAGTTGATCCCCCATGAAGCCACGCTGCAACTGGGCGTGGGGGCCCTGCCCAACGCCGTGGCCGATTATCTCGGCGATCACAAGGACTTGGGCATCCACACCGAGGTGCTGGGGCCGGGCATGATCAAGCTGATCAAGGCCGGCGTGGTCAGCGGGGCCAAAAAGACCCTGCATCCGCGCAAGCACGTTTTCACCGTGGCCCAGGGCGACGACGAGATGCTGGCCTTCATGGACGACAACCCGGCCATGGAGTCCTACCCGGTCTCCTACGTCAACCGGCCCGCGGTCATCGCCCGCAATCGGCGCATGATCAGCGTCAACACCGTCATCGAGGTCGATCTGACCGGCCAGTGCAACGCCGAATCGCTGGCCGGCCACCAGTTCAGCGGGGCCGGCGGCCAGCTCGATTTCGTGCGCGGGGCCTTTGACGCGCCCGAGGGCAAGTCGATCCTGGCCTTTCGCGCCACGGCCAAGGGCGGGGCGGTCTCCAAGATCGTCGGCCGGCTGGAGCCCGGCGCGCCGGTGACCACCCCGCGCACCGACGTGCACTGGCTGGTCACCGAGTTCGGCGCGGTCAACCTCAAGGGCATGGCCACCTCTCGTCGGGCGTTGGCGATCATCGACCTGGCCCACCCGGATTTCCGCGACGATCTGCGCCGCCAGGCCGAGGATCTGCGCCTGATCTGAGCCCGGCTCACTGACGGGCGCTGGCCCGCGAATGGACCACGCTTGCAAGACGAAACGGCAAAAAACGGCCGCGCCCCACTGGCCGACGGCAACTTTCGCATCCTGATGGCGGTGACGTTTTTCGCGGTGATCGGCGTAAGCTCGTTGACGCCGGCCCTGCCGCTGGTGATGGAGGCGTGGTCGGTGCATCCGGCCCACATCGGCTGGGCGGTGACGGCCTTTGCCCTGGGCGGGGCCCTGGGCGCGCCGGTCTCCGGCGTGCTGGCCGACCGCCTGGGCCGCCGGCGGGTGCTGGCCCCGGCGCTGTTGATCTTTGCCCTGGGCGGGGCGGCCTGTGGCCTGGCCCAGAGCTTTCAGCAGCTTTTGGCCCTGCGTTTCGTGCAGGGCCTGGGCGCGGGGCCCCTCAACACGCTGACCTTCACCATGGCCGGCGACGCCTACGAAGGCCGCGCGCGGGTGCTGGCCATGGGCCTTTTGGGCATGGCGATCAGCGTGGGTTCGGCCACGGCCAGCATTTTCGGCGGCCTGACGGCCCTGGCCGGCTGGCGCTGGGTCTTTGTGATGCCGCTGTTGGCGCTGGGCTGCTGGTGGCTGGTGCAATATCGCTTTGACGGGCCCGAGCCCCAGAAATCGGCCGACGGCCTGGGCCGTTATCTGGGGCGCGTGCTGGGGCTGGTGGCCTCGCGGCCGATGGCCGGGCTGCTGGCGGCGGATTTTTGCGTGTTCGCGCTGCTGTTCGGCGCGTTTTTCACCTATGGCCCGCTGATGCTGCACCAGCGCCTGGCCGCCGCGCCCCACGTCATCGGCCTGGCCATGACCGTGGTCACGGTTTTCATCGGTCTGGCCTCGGCGCTGGTGGGCCGGCTGACGGCGTGGTGGGGCTCGCGGGCGCTGATCGTCGCGGGCTTTGGGCTCTATGGCCTGGCCATGTTCATCATGTCCTGGGCCGCGTCCATCTGGCCGCTGGCGCTGGCGCTGGCCTGCCTGGGCCTGGGCCACGGCCTGCTGCTGCCCAGCGTGCTGGAGCTTTTGACCGCGCTTTCGCCGCCGCAACTGCGCGCCGCGCTGATGAGCGTCAACTCCTTGACCATGCGCCTGGGCCAGACCGTGGCCCCGGTGGGCTTTGGCCTGCTGCTGACCGTGGGCGGTCTGCGCGAGGTCTTCTGGGCCGGAGCGGCGCTGGCCGTTGGGGCCATTGTCGTTGTCGCGGCGTGCCTGGGCCGGGCCGCCGGCGGCGAGGATGGGGCCTAGGGCCGGCCTTGGCGCGAAAGCTCGCGCAGGCGGGCGTATTTGGCCAGGGTGTAGAGGCTCTCCAGCCGGGCGGCCAGATAGCCCTCGTAGCCATCCAAAAAGCCCAGCCGCAAGATGTAGCGATTGAAAAAGCTCCAGCCGGCGTGGCCGACCACGGTCAGCGGCCCGGCCCGGCGGCCGGCGGCCAGCATCTGCTGGGCGGCCTCGGCGCTGTAGCGCTGGGCCCGGGCCAGATAATCGCCCACGGTCCGGTAGCTGTGGTGGTGGACATGGCCGGCCAGGCGGCCCACCGGCCCGTCGGCCTCCAGGCGCTCGTGGACCTGGCGGGCGACCCAGCGGGCTTGGCCCCGGCGGTGCAGGCGCAGATGGCGCTCGGGATAATAGCCGCCGTGGCGCAGAAAGCGTCCGAAAAAAAAGACCTTGTAGGTCAGCTCAAAGGCGGCCTCGGCCGGCGGCGGGCCGTTTTTCAGGGCGTTCAGGGCCTGGGCCAGCTCGTCGTCGATGAACTCGTCGGCGTCGAGGAAGAGCACCCAGTCGCCGCTGGCTTGGTCGATGCAGTGGTTGCGCTGGTCGGCGTAGCCGGTCCACTGGCGAAAGCAAACCTTGGCCCCGGCCTGGGCCAGCAGATCGACGGTGGCGTCGCTGGAGCCTGAATCAACGGCCACGATCTCGTCGGCCACGGGCCCGACGGCGGCCAGCCAGCGGGGCAGGTTGGCCGCCTCGTTTTTGGTGATGATGGCGACGGTCAGGCTGGCCACGGCCCTAAAGCCTGCTCTGGCCGCGGGTGAGCTTGAGGCGCAGGTCCAGAAGATTATCGGAGCGCTTGACGATGATGCGCGGCGCGGCCAGCGGGTCCACCCCCGGCCCCAGCATGCCCGGCCGGGTGGTGCAGGCCACCGTGAAGCCGGCCTGGCCCACGGCCCGGGCGGCCGGGGCGTCATAAAGGCCATAGGGGTAGCTGAAGACGCGGCAGGGCTGGCCCAAGATGGCGCCAAGGGCCTCTTGGCAGCCGATGGTCTCGCGGGCCAGATCGGCCTGGCTCAGGCCGGCCATGGCCACGTGGCCGAAGCCGTGGCCGCCGAACTCCACGCCGGCGGCGGCCAGCTCGCGAATGCGCGCGGCGTCCATCAGCGGCTCGCGGGGCTCGCCCTTGGGCCGATCCCAGAAATTATCGCCGCCAATGGCCCCGGCCACCAGAAAGACCGTGGCGCTCATGCCGCGCTGGCGCAGCAGCGGCCAGGCCTGGCTGTAAAAATCCTCGTAGCCGTCGTCGAAGCTGAGCACCACGCCGTTGGCCGGCGCGTCGGGGGCCATGGCTTGGGCCAGGCTGACGGTTTGATAGCCCTTGGCCCGCAGCAGATCGAGCTGGGCGGCGAAGGCCTTGGTGGTCACGCGCAGCTTGGGCAGCGGCGTGTTGTTCAACTCGTCGGTGACGTGATGATACATCAGCACCGGCAGGCCCGGCCGCCGGGGCCGCCACCAGTTGTAACGGGCCGAGAGCCCGGCCGCCGCGGCCAGGCCCAGGCCGGCCGTCAGCCAGCCGATCATGGCCGTGCTCCGGCGCGCCAGGCCAGGGCCTTGGCGTAGATCGCTTCGGTCTGGTCGAGCATGCGCTCCATCGAGTGGCGCTGTTGCACCAACTGGCGGCCGGCCCGGCCCAGGCGCTGGCGCAGCTCGGCGTCGCCCAGCAGGCGGCCGACGGCCCGCTCCAGGGCGGCCAGGTCGCCGGCGGGGTAGAGCAGGCCGGTCTGACCATCGATGACCACCTGGCCCACGTCGCCGGCGTCGGATGCGGCCACGGCGCGCTCGGCGGCCATTTGCTGCAACACGGCCTGGGGCACGCCCTCGGCGGCGTCGCTGCACAGCACGCAGACCGTGCACAGCGGCAGGATGCGCTCGACATCGGCGCGGTGGCCGGTCATGATCACCGCGCCGCGCAGGCCCATGTCGTCCAGATAGCCGTTGACGCGTTGCCAGCCGGGTCCGTCGCCGACGATCAAAAATTGAACGTCGGGCCGGGAGCCTTTCAGGCTGGCCGCCATCTGGCAAAACAGATCGTGGCGTTTCCAACTGCGCAGCACCGCCACGATGGCCACCACCGGCCGGGCCAGGTCCAGGCCCAGTTCGGCGGCCAGGGCCGCCTCGGGCGGTCGGGGCGCGAAGCGGGCGGTGTCCACGCCGGTGGGGATGGAGACGACCCGCTCGGCGGCCAGGCCGTAGTCGTCGATCAGGTGGCGGCGGATGCTCTCGCCGGTGGTGATCACGGCCTGGGGCAGGCGGTAGACCACGTTGAGGGGATTGGTGTTCACCGGCACGCTCAGGTGCCTGGTGCGCAGGCAAACCACGCCGCGCAGCCGGGCGACCAGTCCGCCGACCCACGAATCGACCGACGAGTGGGTGTGCAGCACGTCGACCCGTTGCGCGGCCAGCAGCCGGCCCAGGCCCAGCATGGCCCGTGCGTCCCAGGGCCCGGCCATGGCCAGGGGAAAAAACGCCAGCCCGGCCTCGCGGGCCCGTTGGCCCAGCTTGCCCTCGGGGCAGCCGGCCAGGCCGACCCAGTGCCCGCGGCCGGCCATGCCCAGGCATTCGCTCAAAACGCGAATCTCCTGACCGCCCCAGCCGTTGGACCATTCGGTATGTATGATGCGCAGCTTATCCATCCTTCACTAATTACGCCAGGCGCGCAATCGCGTCAAGGCCGCCAAGCCAAACATTGACACGCCGGCCGTCGATGATGATACTTTGGCCCCGGAGACGATGGCATGGATCAAACACGGTTGGATATGCTCAAACAACTGGCCGACCAAGTGGGTCATGGTTTTTCCGATTGGACCGCCCTGGACGAGGCCTTGCGGCATTCGTCGTTTGTCCACGAAAACCCCCAGCGCGGCCCCAGCAACGAGCGCCTGGAGTTTCTGGGCGACGCCGTGCTGGAGCTGGTGGTGACCCAGGAGCTTTTCCTGCGCTTCGATCAGGCCAGCGAGGGCCAGCTCAGCCGGGCCCGCTCCAGCGTGGTCAACGAGGCGCGCCTGGCCGAGGCCGCCCGCCAGATCGACCTGGGCCCCTGCATCTTGCTGGGCAAGGGCGAGCAAGGCCAGGGCGGCCAGGAAAAGACGTCGATCCTGGCCGACGCGCTGGAGGCCGTTCTGGCGGCGGTGTATCTCGACGGCGGCCTGGAGGCGGCGCGCGACTGCGTGCTGGCGCTGCTGGGCCCGCTGGATGAGCGCGTCATCGACCGGGCCCCGCGCCGCGACTACAAGACCATGCTCCAGGAGCGCGTGCAGGAGGATCTGCGCCTGACGCCGCGCTATCGCACCATCGACGAAAGCGGCCCCGATCACGACAAGACGTTTTCGGTCAGCATCGAGATAAACGATCGCCAATTGGCCATGGGCGCGGGAAAATCCAAAAAAGAGGCCGAACAGAACGCGGCCCGGCGGGGCCTGACCAATTGGAACGCCGACGATTTTCGCTGACAGGCGGCGCGCCGAAATTTTTCCAAGGATGATCAATGAATAGCGGTTTCGTGGCCATCGTGGGCCCGCCCAACGCGGGCAAAAGCACGTTTCTGAACCATGTGCTGGGCTTCAAGCTGGCCATCACCAGCGACAAGCCCCAGACCACGCGCCATCGTCTGTTGGGCGTGTGCAACCGCGAGGAGTCACAGATAGTTTTTCTGGACACCCCCGGCCTGCACAAGCCCATGCGCGCCCTCAACAAGCTGATGGTGCGCACGGCCATGGCCGCCCTGCAAGACGTGGAGGCGGTGCTGTTCATGGTCGAGGCCTCGGCCAAGGGCCTGGCCGAGGGCCAGCGCGTGGCCGGCATGCTGGCCGAGGCCAAAAAGCCGGTGGTGGTGGCCCTGAACAAGATCGACCTGGTGCGCGACAAGGCCGCGCTGCTGCCCATGCTCGAGCGCGTGGCCGGCTGGGCCGAGTGGGCGGCCATCGTGCCCCTGAGCGCGGCCAAGGGCGACGGCGCGGCGGCGGTGCTGCGCGAGCTGGCCGGGCTGCTGCCCCAGGGCCCGGCCATCTTTCCCGAAGACATGATCACCGACCTCAGCGAGCGTTTTTTGGTCTCGGAGCTGATCCGCGAAAAGGTCTTCGCCCTGACCAACCAAGAGCTGCCCTACAGCACGGCGGTGACCATCGACGAATTCATCGAGCCGCAAAACCAGCGCGGCGTGGTGGCCATCACCGCCACCATCCACGTGGAGCGCCAGGGGCAAAAGGGCATTCTGATCGGCAAGGGCGGCGGCATGCTGAAAAAGATCGGCGCGTCGGCCCGGCTGGACATCGAGACGATGCTGGGCCAAAAAGTCTATCTGGACTTGTTCGTGCGGGTCGAGCCAAAATGGTCCAGCCAGGCCCATGGCCTGCGCAAACTGGGTTACGAGGAATAGGGCGGCGGCCCCGGCGTTGGAGCGACCGGGGCGCTACGGGCCGCCAGATGCACGGAACCGGCGAATGAACGATAACGATAATAATATAGAACGCCTGGACTGGGGCGTGCGCGACTATCTGCGCGCCCTGGAGGCCATGCGTCAGCGCCACGCCGCCCGGGCGGCGGGGCAGGTGGCCGACGCCATCATCTGCGTCGAGCACCCCAAGGTCTTCACCCTGGGCAAACGCGGCGGCCGCGAGCATATCCTGCTGGACGACGAGGAACTGGCCCGGCAGGGCTTTTCGGTCTATCACGTCGAGCGCGGCGGCGACGTGACCTACCACGGCCCGGGCCAGGCGGTGATCTATCCGGTGATCGACCTGCGGGCGCGGCGCATGGGCGTGCGGGCGCTGGTGGAGGCGGTGGCCGGGGCCATCTGTCAGGTCACGGCCGAATACGGCCTGACGGCGGCCTGGGACGACGAACGCCCCGGCGTGTGGACCCATGGCCGCAAGATCGCCGCCGTGGGCCTGGCCATCCCCCAGCGGGTGAGCATGCACGGCCTGGCCTTCAACGTCTGTCCCGATCTGGGCCACTATCGGCTGATCGAGGCCTGCGGGCTTTCGGCCGAGTCCACCAGCCTTTGCCAGGAACTGGGCCGGCCGGTGAGCGTGACCGAGGTCCACGATCGCCTCTTCGCGGCGCTTTGCCGGCAGTTGGCGCTGGCCGCGGGCTCGCTGGGTGCCCACGATTAAGCCCCGCCGCCGGCGCGTCACACGCTAATGCTGGTTTTCACGAGCTAATTGGCCTGTCGGCCGGCTGGACACCCCGCGCGGGCTGTGCTAGAAAGTTTGTGAACATATAACCATCGGCCGCGCGGTGGCGATTTTCCGGCGGCCGGGCTGATTTTTTTGGGAGGAAGGCATGAGGACGAAGCTGGTCCCGATGATCGCGCTGTTGGCGGCGACCCTGCTTTGGCTGTCACCGGCGGTTCTGGCCCAGGAGCAGGCCGCCCAGCCGGCGGCCCAGGCGGCGGCCGCGCCGGCTGGCGACGCTGGCTATTACAGCGAGGGCATGTCCACGCACGTGCGCGAGGCCATCGACAAGAGCCTGGCCGATCCGGCCACGGCCGAGAAATTCAAGCAGGCCGTCACGCCCGGGGCCGAGCCCGGCTATCTGGGCATCCCCGGCGCGCCGTCGGTGAGCTGGATCTGGGCGCTGCTGTGGGCCGTCTGGGTGGGCTGGATCTTCTCGACGGTGGGCGCTTTCGGCGGCATCATGGCCGGCGTGGGCCACATCACCATCTTTGGCTTTGGCGAATACGCCTCCAAGTTTGGCAAGGGCGCGCCGGTCAACGCCATGGTCACCGATTCGATCCGCGTGTCCAACCAGTGGCTGGCTGGCCTTTCGGCGCTGATCGGCTCGTTCAAGTACTACCGCATGGGCCGGCTGGTGGCCCCGCTGGGCATCTGCATGGCCGTGGGCGCGGTGGGCGGCTCGTGGCTGATTCCGGCGGCCACGGCGGGCCGGGTCAGCCTGAAGGACTACGTGGGTTACTTCGGCCTGTGCGTGCTGCTGCTGGGCGTGCTGCTGCTGCGTGACCTGACGGCCAAGGGCCAGGCGCGCCAGAAAAAGGCCAAGGAGGCGGCCAGCGCTTTCGAAAAGAAAGTGGCCGAGGGCGGCGACACCACCGAGCAGGGCGTCAAGGTCGTCGAGGGCAGTTGGCCGTTGATGATGGTGGCCATGCTGGTGGTTTTGGCCAGCGCCGTCATCTACAAGTTCATGGGCCCGGGCAAGGGCGTGGCGCCCTGGACCGACGTCTGGTTCTGGGCCTGCACGGCCTTGGCCTGCGTGGGCGGGCTGCTGACGGTTTTCGTGGGCAAGGTGCGCTTCACGTTCTTCGGCGTGGAGTTTGGCTTCAAGGCCTGGCTGCCGATGCTGGGCGGCGCGGTGATCGCGGCGCTGTCGTCGTTCCTGGGCGTGGGCGGCGGTTTCCTTTACGTGCCGTTTTTGACCACCCTGGCGGGGCTGCCGATGTTTTTGGTGGCCGGCACCAGCAGCCTGGTGGTGCTTGTTGGCATGATCGTCAGTATTTTCAGCTATATGTTCGGCAAGGGCGTGGTGGTTGAATGGGGCTTGATCGGCGCGGAGTTGGTGGGCGTGTTCATTGGCTCGATGGTCGGGCCGGCCACGTCCAAGTTCATCTCCGACAAGGTCTTGCGCCTGATCTTCATTGTGCTGGCCTTCTACGTGGGCTTGGGCTATACGCTCAAGGGCTTGTTTGGGATGTCGTTGCCGCCGTTCTGATGCGCGCGGCGTGAGTGATGATCATCACGCCGGGTCGGCCGCCGCGCCGGCCCGGCGTTTTTGCGTGGTGAGGGGCGATGCCCGAAATTTTTCAGTGGCTATGGGCCTGGCTGGACGCCTTTCTGATCGGGCCCTATCGCTGGCCGGCCGGGGCCATGGCCGGCTGGTGGCTGGGCACCTCGCTTTTGGCGATCTGGGCCACGCTGTTGGGCGAACTGACCATGGCCGTGGGCCGTCGGGTCAACCGGCGGCGAGTCACGGCGGCCAACGACGAAGTGACCAGGATGCACCAGGCCTCCATCAACGCCCTGCGCCAGTCGGACAAGGCGGCCTGGCGGGGGATCAACCGCCTGGGCAACGAGGCGGTGGGCAAGGCCTTTTTTTTGCAGGTCGCCATGGGCGCGGGCTCGTTGTGGCCGGCCTTCATGGCCCTGGGCTGGTTGGGTGCGCGCTTCGAGGGCGTGGCGCTGGCGGTGCCTTTGTTCACAGACAACTACATCGCCGGGTTTTTGCTGTGCTATCTGCCGTGCCGCCTTTTGTTGGCGGTGGCGAAAAAGCTTTGGACCAAGCGGCGCTAGCCCCTGGGCCGGCCGATGGCGGCGCTGGAAAAACCGCGGCGTTGCAACGGCTTTTGCGTGAAAAGAAACTGACAAACCCGTGATATTTGGTCTTGACACCGCGAAGGCCGGGTTGCTAGCTTGAAGTACGAAAGTTTCGGTGGGAGATCATCGCGCTCGGCGTGCGTAAGCGCGATGAAGCGTTGACGAATCTGGAAATCAAATAAAGTCGTCCTTGGTTGGCTGATCAATTCGGGGTGAGCCAGGGAGACTTACGGATCGGGCAAGTGCAATCGACCCTCGGAAGTTGGTCCTTCGGGGAGATTCATTTGCCCAGCCAATGCAATGAGGGAAAGGAGAAAAGCGGTAATGAGGAAATACTTCGCTATCCTGGCGGCGGTGGTGGTCCTGGTGGCCATGTCCGCGCCGGCTTGGGCCCAGGCCGAGGCGCCCGGCTCCAGCTTCACGGTCATCGGCCGTTTGTGGACCGACTTTGGTTACCAGCACAAAAGCGAAGAGCTGGCGACCAACCAGTATGGTCTGACCATGAAGGGCAAAAAGCGCGACAGCTACACCACCAACTTCGTCAACGTCAACGCCAACAGCTACTGGGGCGCCAAGTGGACGAGCGGTGACAAGAGCACCGGCGCCCACGCCGAGTTCGCCATCCTGTCCAAGGAATCGCAGAACGAGCAGGTCCTCCTCCGCTACGCCTACGGCTGGTGGAAGATGGGCAACTGCAAGCTGACCGCCGGTCACACCGACGGCGTGTTCGGTTCGCTGTTCGCCGCTCCCGGCTCGCTGCTGGGCACCTCCAACTCGGGCAAGATCCTCTTCCTGCGTTGGGGCTACCTGTACAGCGGCCGTCTGCCCCAGGTGCGTTTCGAGTACACCTCGCCGGTGGGCCTGTTCTCCATCGCCCTGGCCCAGGCCGACGCCGAGCAGATTGTCGGCACCGAGAGCCTGCTCTATGGCACCAGCCAGATCGGCTCCTCGCAGGCCTACTTCAGCTGGCCGCGCGTGGACCTGGCCTACGCCCTGCGTCTGGGCGGCTTCATGGCCATCCCCGGCTTCTCGGTCTCCCAGGTGCGTTACGACGGCGTCAGCTCCGGTCGTGACGACAGCGTGATCAACTGGGTCGCCCAGTTGCCCATGACCTACGAGATCGCCGGCTTCGGCGTCAAGGCCCAGATCTACTACGGCCAGAACATCGACTGCGAGTGGGGTCAGACCAGCACGGGCACCCTGGGCGGCCAGCCCCAGGCGATCCCGGTGTGGTTCGGCGGCAAGGTCGAGGACACCAAGCAGTTGGGCGCGAGCATCGAGCTGTCCTACACCATCGACAATATCAAGCCTCTGATCGCCTTCGGTTACGTCGACTCCAGCAACGACAACTGGAAGAAGGTCGGCTACACCGACGACAACTACCAGCGCTGGGCCTTGATGGGCGCAGTCGACTACAAGATCAACCAGTACTTCACGGTGCAGCCCGAAGTCGCCTACTACAACTACGGCGACCGCATGAGCAGCACGCTGAACAACGTCAGCCGGTTGGTCAATGGCAGCTCGCTGAGCAACGACTACGGCAGCGAGTGGCTGTTCGGCGTGGCCTTCCTCTTCGTCTTCTAAGAAGAGCGACCACTTAGCCTAATCACCCCGGGAAGGCCGGGGGGCTGAACAAGCCCTCCGGCCTTCCTTTTGCGCGGCGGAATTCTGTATACAAGCCCCTTGACAGCGTTCATTTTTATGCTATACCGACTCTCTAGCCGTGAAATTGGCAAGCCCGTCCGAGCGTGGCCGTGACCCGCGGCCGCTGGTCCGTCCACGAGGGGGCGTTTTGATTTTTCCCGTCATCGGCCCTTGGCGCGGCGGGGGTTGATCACGGGCAGTGTTTTGGCAATCAACCGCCGCCGGCCCGGCGGCGGATGTCGTCCGGGGCCTCCTCGCCCTGGCCCGATGCGAAACAGCTACCGCTCACAGCAGCTCAGCTTGACACGAAGGAGCGTTCTGATGAAAAAGGTCTCTTTGTTGGCTCCCGGCCCCACGCCGGTGCCTTCGCGCACCCTGTTGGCCATGGCCCAACCCCTGATCCACCACCGTTCGGCGGATTTCCTGGAGATCTTCGGTAAGGTGCGCCAGGGCCTGAAGAAGGTTTTCCAGACCGAAAACGAGGTTCTGACCTTCTGCTCCAGCGGCACCGGCGCCATGGAGAGCAGCGTGGCCAACCTGCTTTCGCCCGGCGATAAGGCCATCGCCATCCGCGGCGGCAAGTTCGGCGAGCGCTGGACCGAGATTCTCAAGGCCTACGGTTGTCAGCCGGTCAACCTGGACGTGCCCTGGGGCCAGGCGGTCAAGCCCGCCGACGTGGCCAAGCTGCTGGCCGACGACCCGAGCATCAAGGCCGTCTACGTCCAGGCCCTGGAGACCTCCACCGGCGTGGCCCACCCCATCGAGGAGTTGGCCAAGGTCACCGCCAAGACCGACGCCGTGCTGGTCGTCGACGCCGTCAGCGCCCTGCTGGCCTACGACATCCCCGTGGACAAATGGGGCCTGGACGTGGTGATCAGCGGCTCGCAAAAGGCCATGATGCTGCCGCCGGGGCTGGGTTTTGTCTCCATCGGCCCCAAGGCCCTCAAGCTCATGGAAAGCTCCAAGCTGCCCAAGTTCTATTTCTCGTGGGCCAAGGAGCTCAAGAACCAGACCCAGAACAAGGGCGCTTTCACCTCGCCGGTGACGCTGTTCATGGGCCTTCTGGATATCTTCGACTATATCGATGAGCTTGGCATGCAAAACATCTTTGCCGAGACCGGGCTCAAGTCCAAGGCCTTCAAGGCCGCCATGGCCGCCCTGGGCCTGACGCTCTACTCCAAGGAGTGCCCCAGCCAAGCCCTGACCGCCGTGGAGGCCCCGGCCGGCGTCGACGCCCAGGCCGTGGTCAAGTGGCTCAAGGAAAAATACGGCATCTTCATCGCCGGCGGCCAGGATCAAGCCAAGGGCAAGATCTTCCGCGTGGCTCACATGGGTCATATCAGCGAGTTCGACACCCTCCAGGGCATCAGCGCCATCGAGATGGCCCTGGCCGGCCTTGGCTACAAGTTTGAAATGGGCGCTGGCGTGGCCGCGGCCCAGAAGGTCTTTGGGGAGGCGATCTAATGAAGATTCTGGTTTCCGACCCGCTGCACGAAAAGGGCGTGGAGATTTTCAAGAACGAAGGCTTCGAGGTCGAGGTCAAGACTGGTCTGGACCCCGAGGCCCTCAAGGCGGCCATGGCCGGCGTCGACGGCCTGGTGATCCGTAGCGCCACCAAGGTCACCGCCGAACTGCTGGCCGCCGCCGACAGCCTCAAGGTGGTCGGCCGGGCCGGCACCGGCCTGGATAACGTCGACATCCCCGCCTGCACGGCCAAGGGCGTCATAGTCATGAACACCCCCGGCCAGAACTCCAACGCCGCCGCCGAGCTGGCCATGGGCCATATCTTCGCCGTCAGCCGGCACATCGGCCGGGGCAACGCGGGCGTCAAGCAGGGCAAGTGGGAGAAAAAACAGCTACGCGGCCGTGAGCTCAAGGGCAAGACCCTGGGCATCATCGGCCTGGGCAACATCGGCCGCATCCTGGCCGAGCTGGCCACCGGCTGCAAGATGAGCGTGCTGGGCTTCGACCCGTTCATGGACGCCGAGGCGATCAAGGCCCGCGGGGCCGAGCCGGTCAGCTTCGACGACCTGCTGGCCCGCTCCGACTACGTCTCCATCCACGTGCCCAAGACCAAGCAGACCGCCGGCCTGTTCAACGCCGCCACCTTCGCCAAGATGAAGGACGGGGCCATTCTGATCAACTGCGCCCGCGGCGGCATCGTCGTCGAGGAAGACCTCTGCGCGGCGTTGGAGCAGGGCAAGCTGGCCGGCGCGGCCCTGGACGTCTTCGAGGTCGAGCCCCTGCCGGCCAACAGCCGCCTGCTCTACGCCGACGACGTGGTCTGCACGCCCCACCTGGGCGCCAACACCTACGAGGCCCAGGAGAACGTGGCCGTGGCCGTGGCCAACCAGATGAGCCGCTTCCTCAAGGGCGGCCCGGCCGAGTTCGCGGTCAACGCGCCGGCCAAATAAGCTCGGGCGGCCGCGCGCCGCCACATCACCAGACGCCATGACGGCGGCGCGACGGACGTCATTCCGTCGCGCCGCCGTTTTTTCTTTGGCTCGGCCGGCCTTGCCATCGGCCCGGCGCGGACTTATATTGAGAGTGCTGCACGGGGGCATCCTGCCCCGTGCAGCATCGGCTTGGCAAAAGCGCGGTTTTGCCAACCCTCGCAAATCGCTTGCCTAATCAGGCTCGCGATTTGGCGCGCCGTCCATGGCGCGCTTCGGCTGCTACACGACGGAATTCATGTTTCACAGGTTACTATCTGTTTTTACAACATTTGTTATGTTTCATCGTGCAGCAGCCTCATATTGGTGGAAACCATCCGGCTCGGGCGGGGGTAAGGTCAATAATATTCAGGGGGTTTTCATGAGTGCGGACGAAAAGGGATTCACCGTGGTCGATCGCCGGCCCTTCGACGACCAAGGCAACGCGCGGGCGGCCGAAGACGGCGACGACCAGGCGCAACCCGCGGCGGCGGCCGACGATCCGGCCTGCCAGGAACGAAAGGCCGGCGCCAAACACTGCCAGATGCCGCCGGTGGAGTTTTCCGGCCTGGTGCTTTCGCTGGCCACGGCGGCCATGACCCACATGGGGGCCATGCCCCAGCCCGACGGTCAGGGGGAGGCCGAGCCCGATCTGGTTTTGGCGCGGCACTCCATCGACACCCTGGGCATGCTAAAAGAAAAAACCGCCGGCAACCTCAGCGACGACGAGCGCCGGCTGCTGGACAACATCCTCACCGACCTGCGCCTGGCCTACGTGCAATTGTGCCGCTGAGGGCGCGAGGGGAGTTCATAGCCATGCAAAAACGCGCCGTAACCCTGGCCCTTTGCTGGGCCCTGGCCCTGGTCCTGATCGGGCCGCCGCGCCTGGCCCAGGCCGCCGAGGCCGGACCTCAACTGCCCAGCTTCGCCGATTTGGCCGAGCGGGTCTCGCCGGCGGTGGTCAACATCCGCATCGTCAAGACTGTCACGGGCCGGCCGCTGATGGGCCTGTTCGGCCGCGAGCGCGGCCAGGGCCACCCCAGCCCCGAGGAGCTTTTCGAGCGCTTCTTTCGCGGGCCGGGCGGTGGCGGCGACCAGCCCCGCGAGTTCAAGGAGCGCTCGCTGGGTTCGGGCGTGATCATCGACCCCGAGGGCTACGTCCTGACCAACAACCACGTCATCGACGACGCCGACGAAATCGTCGTGCGCCTGAAGGGTGAAAAGGAGCTGCCGGCCAAGATCATCGGCCGTGACGCCAAGACCGACCTGGCCCTGATCAAGATCGACGGCGAGAAGAACCTGCCCGTGCTGCCCCTGGGCGATTCGGACAAGCTGCGCGTGGGCGATTGGGTCTTGGCCGTGGGCAACCCCTTTGGCCTGGAGCACACCGTCACCGCCGGCATCATCAGCGCCAAGGGCCGCGACATCGGCGCGGGGCCCTACGACGACTTTTTGCAGACCGACGCCAGCATCAACCCCGGCAACTCGGGCGGGCCGCTGATCGACCTGGGCGGGGCGGTGGTGGGCGTCAACACGGCCATCGCCGCCCAGGGCCAGGGCATCGGTTTCGCCATTCCGGTCAACCTGGCCAAGAAGATCGTGGGCCAACTGCGCGAAAAGGGACGGGTCGTGCGTGGTTATCTGGGCGTGTACTTCCAGCCGGTGACGCCCGAGCTGGCCCAGCAATTCGGCCTGAAAAAGCCCGGCGGGGCGTTGGTGGCCGAGGTCATCGCCGACGGGCCGGCCGCCGAGGGCGGGGTCAAGCCCGGCGACGTGATCGTGCGCTTCAACGGCCGCGAGGTCAACGACTGGCACGAACTGCCGGCGATGGTGGCCGATACGCCCGTGGGCCAGGAAGTGGAAATGACCGTGATGCGCGGCGGCGATGAAAAAGACCTGGAGATCACCGTCGGCGAACTCAAGGACGGCGAGGCCCAGGCGCAAGCGCCCCAGCGGCAGTCCGAGGACAAACTAGGCCTGAGCCTACAGGAGCTGACGCCCGATCTGGCCCAGCAACTGGGCGTGGGCGCCAGCAAGGGCCTGGTGGTCACCGGCGCGCGCGAGGGCGGCCCGGCCGCCGAGGCCGGTCTGCGCAAGGGTGACGTCATCGTCGAGGCCGACCGCAAGGCCGTCGAGACACTGAAGGATTTCCAAGGGTTGGTGGATGGCCTCAAGCCCGGCGACGGCCTGCTGGTGCTTTATCAGCGCGAGGGCCGCAGCCTCTACACGGTGATCAAGGCGCCCAAGGAGTAGCCGTGGCCAAGCTGACGTTGGCCGCGCCGGCCAAGGTGAACCTTAGCTTGCGCATCATCGGCCGGCGCGCCGACGGCTACCACGAGCTGCTGACGTTGATGCAGCCGCTGAGCCTGGCCGACGAGGTTTCGGTGGAACTGAGGGCCGGCGGCGTGGCGCTGGCTTGCGACGACGAACGCCTGATCGAGAATAATCTGATGACCAGGGCGGCGGAGGCCTACTTCGCCGCCCTGGGCGCGCCGCCTGGGGTCAGGCTGGGCCTGAAAAAGCGCATCCCCGTGGCCGCGGGGTTGGGTGGCGGCTCCTCCGACGCGGCGGCGGTTCTTTTGGCGCTCAACGCCCTGCACGGCGGGGCGCTGGATCCGGCCCGTTTGGTCGCGCTGGCCGCCGGCCTGGGCGCTGACGTGGCCTTTTTTCTGGCCGGGCAGACGGCCCTTTGCAGCGGCGTGGGCGAAATCGTCCATCCTTTGCCGGTGTTTCCACTGTTGCATTATGTAGTGGTCAACCCCGGCTTCGCCGTGCCAACCGCTTGGGTTTACAAGCAATTCGATTTATCGTGGACAAGCCAAAATAACTGCAATAAAATTATTTGCCTACCGTGCGCTGGGCATGCGCTGTGTGATATTCTAGTCAACGACCTAGAAGGTGTGACGTTGACTGCTTATCCACAGTTGGTCGACGTCAAACGGGCACTGGCGGAAGCCGGGGCCGTCGGGGCGCTCATGTCCGGCAGCGGGCCGTCCATTTTCGGCGTATTCGCCGACGAGGGGTCCGCGACAAAAGCAGCGCACAACCTGGCGGCTCGCGGTCAGTGGTGGGTGGAGGCCTGCCGTGGTGTTGACGCCTGTGAAGGCTGCTGCTGTTAGGGGGCTGCATGGATGTGACCGAAGTCAGGGTTTTCCCGGTCGAAGAAGATAGGCTCAAGGCATACGCCACCTTGACTTTCGACCATTGTTTTCTGGTGCGCGACATCAAGGTCATCCATGGGAACAAGGGGCTATTCGTGGCCATGCCCAGCAAGAAGCGCAAGGACGGTTCTTATCAGGACATCGCTCATCCCTTGAATAGCGAAACCCGACGGATGATCGAGCAAAGGGTGCTCGACGAGTATAATCGCGTGCTGGAAGAGGGCCCAGACGTGGCGGGCATGGCGAGTTAACGGTACACTACAGCCGCTCAAGAACCAGGTTGGGGTGTCGTCAAGCGGTAAGACACGGGTCTTTGGAACCCGCATTCGTAGGTTCGAATCCTACCACCCCAGCCAACACAAAACGAAATCATCAGGTTGGCAGGCGGGACTGGGCGCGTCGGGAAGGCGCGCGGCTGACCGCCCGTCGTGGTTTGGGTTGAGATGTTCAATAAACTCAAGGTCTTCACCGGCAACAGCAACCCCGCCCTGGCGGAAGAGATTTGCCATTATCTCCATCTGCCCCTCAGCCAGGCCGTGGTGCGGCGCTTCAGCGACGGCGAAATTCTGGTGGAAATCGGTGAAAACGTCCGCGGGTCGGACGTTTTCGTCATTCAGTCCACCTGCCCGCCGGTCAACGACCACCTGATGGAGTTGTTGATCATGATCGACGCCTTCCGACGGGCCAGCGCCCGGCGGATCACGGCGGTGATCCCCTACTACGGCTACGCCCGGCAGGATCGCAAGGTGGCCCCCAGGGCGCCCATTTCGGCCAAGCTGGTGGCCGACCTGATCACCACCGCCGGGGCGGGCCGGGTCTTGTGCATGGACCTGCACGCCGGCCAGATCGGCGGCTTTTTCAATATCCCCGTGGACCACCTTTTCGCCACGCCGGTGATTCTGGACTATCTGCGCACGCAGTTGCGCGGCGAGGCGGTGATCGTCAGCCCCGACGCCGGCGGCGTGGAGCGGGCGCGGGCCATCGCCAAGCGGCTTTCGGCGGGCCTGGCCATCATCGACAAGCGCCGCGAAAAGGCCAACGTGGCCCAGGCCATGAACATCATCGGCGAGGTCGACGGCAAGATGACGGTGATCCTCGACGACATGATCGACACGGCCGGCACCCTGACCGAAGCGGCCCGGGCGCTGATCGACCACGGGGCCAAGGAGGTCTGGGCCTGTTCCAGTCACGCGGTGCTTTCGGGCCCGGCGGTGACGCGCATCAAGGAGAGCTCGATCACCCGCGTGGTGACGACCAACACCGTGCCCATGCGCGAGGAGGCCAAGAACACCGGCAAGATCAGCAGTCTGTCGGTGGCCCAGATCCTGGGCGAGGCCATCCGGCGCATCCACATGGAGGATTCGGTAAGCTCCTTGTTCGTTTAACGGCTTGGCGCTTGGCCGGGGCGGCGCTTAAAAAGATTGCCAATTGTGAAATAATACATTATAGTCACTTCACCCTTAATCCCGGCGCGGGGTTCCGCGACAGCCGGGGGAGGTTTGCTCGAGATGAAACAGATACCGCTGGCGGCCGCCCGCCGCGAAACCACCGGTAAAGGCGCCGCCCGCCAGATGCGGGCCGCCGGCAAGATTCCCGCCGTAGTCTACAGCGCCGGCAAGCCGGCCGAGAACCTGATGGTCGAGGCCCGCGAGGTGGATCGGCTCCTGCGTCAATCGGGCGGCGGCTCGGCTTTCTTGTCGCTTTCGGTCGCCGACGAGCCGGCCCGTTTGGCCATGCTCCAGGAGATGCAGTTCGACTACCTGGGCAAAAAGGTCATCCACATCGATTTTCACCAGATCAAAGCCGACGAGGAAATTTCCGTCGAGGCTCCCATCGAGTTGGTGGGCGAGGCCAAAGGCGCGGCCGAGGGCGGCCTGATCAACCAGAACCTTTACAGTGTGCTGTTGCGCGGCCGTATCGCCGACATCCCCGACGCGGTGGTGGTCGACATCTCCGGGCTGGATTTGGGCGACAATATCCACAGTACTGACTTGACTCTGCCGCAAAACGTGGCCATGGTGTCGGAGGAGTCGGTTCTGGTCGTGGCCTGCGTCGCGCCCAACACGGGCGGCGATTCCGGCGCCGAGGAAGAGGGCGGCGAGGCCGAAGAAGAGTAGGCGGCGTGTTTGGGCGCGCCAGGGCCGAGGCCCAGACCGCGCTGGTGGTCGGTCTGGGCAATCCGGGCCCGCGATACGCAACCACCCGGCACAACGCCGGTTTCATGGTGGTGGAGGAACTGGCCCGACGCCACGGCGTGGGGCTGGTCAAGAGCGGTCACCAGAGCATCTGGGGCAAGGGGCTGGTCGAGGGCCGGCCGGTGATCGCGGCTCTGCCGCAGACATACATGAACCTCAGCGGCGAGGCCGTGGCCGCGTTGCTGAGTTACTATCGGCTGCCGCCGACGCAACTGGTGGTGGCGCATGACGATCTGGACCTGGAGTTGGGACGGCTCAAGGTCGCGGCCAGGGGAGGGGCGGCCGGGCACAAGGGCGTCGGCTCCATTATCAGCTTGCTTGGGACCGACGAATTTGCCAGACTACGTTTCGGCGTGGGGCGGCCCAGGCACGACGAGCCGATAGAACAGTTTGTGCTGAATGGGTTTTACGCCGATCAGCGAGAGCTTGGTCAAAAAATGGTGCAGGTCGCGGCCGACTGTCTGGAAGTAATCCTGGGCAAAGGTCTGGCCGAGGCCATGCAAAGGTTCCACCGACCGTTTTCGAATTAGGAGGAAGAGGGGTAATGGAATTCTGGAGTGGTTTGACAGCGTATGCGCCAGCCTTGGCCGTCGTTGGCCTGGTCGTCGCATTTCTGATCTTCCAGTACGTCAAAAAACAGCCCAACGGCAACCCGTTGATGCAGAAACTGGAAGCTCAGATCCACGAAGGCGCCATGGCCTTCCTGAAGAAGGAGTACTCGCTCCTGGTGATCTTCGCGGCCGTGGTCTTCGCCCTGCTGTGGTGGCAGACCGGCATCATGACCGCCGTCTGCTTCGCCTCCGGCGCCCTGTGCTCGGTGGCCGCCGGCTACTCGGGCATGACCGCCGCCACCCGCGGCAACAGCCGCACCGCCGCCGCCGCCAACGAGTTCGGTCAGGCCAAGGCCCTGAACGTCTCCTACTTCAGCGGTTCGGTCATGGGCTTGGCCGTGGCCAGCCTGGGCCTGCTGGGCGTGGGCCTGTGGTTCGACTATTTCATGGGCGGCGACTCCGCCGACATGGCCGCCTACCTGAAGGCCTTTGAGGCCATCAACGGCTTCGCCATGGGCGCCAGCTCCATCGCCCTGTTCGCCCGCGTGGGCGGCGGCATCTACACCAAGGCCGCCGACGTCGGCGCCGACTTGGTGGGCAAGGTCGAAGCCGGCATCCCCGAGGACGACCCCCGCAACCCCGGCGTCATCGCCGACAACGTGGGTGACAACGTCGGCGACATCGCCGGCATGGGCGCCGACATCTTCGAGTCCTACGTGGGCTCGGTCATCGCCACCATCGCCATCGCCGCCACCAGCGTCATGACCGCCCCCGAAGTGCTCAAGATCTTCCCCGAGGGCGTGGCTGGCACCAACATGACCATGATGGTCCTGCCGCTTTTGGTGGTCATGGCCGGTCTGGTTTCGTCGTTCGTGGGCGTTTTGTCCATCAAGGTCTTCGAAAAAGGCGACCCGGCGCACGCCCTGCACAACACCACCTTCGTGGCCGGCGCCATTTTCGCCGTGCTGTGCTGGTTCATCATCAAGGGCCTGGGCATGAACGCCAACCCCTGGTGGGCCATCATCAGCGGTCTGGTGGTGGGCATGATCATCGGCAAGATCGCCGAGTACTACACCGCCAAGGCCCCCGTGCACTATATCGCTGAAAACTCCGAGACCGGCCCGGCCACCGTGGTCATCACCGGTCTGGCCGTGGGCATGCGCTCGACCTACCTGCCGATCCTGGGCATCTGCGTGGCCATCTTCGTCAGCTACGCCCTGGCCGGCATGTTCGGCATCGGCCTCAGCGCGGTTGGCATGCTGGCCACCGTCGGCGTGACCATGACCGTCGACGCCTATGGCCCCATCGCCGACAACGCCGGCGGCATCTCCGAGATGGCCGGCCTTGGGCCGGAGACCCGTAAGATCACCGACAGCCTGGACGCCCTGGGCAACACCACCGCCGCCATCGGCAAGGGCTTCGCCATCGGCTCCGCCGCCCTGACCGCCCTGGCCCTGTTCTCGGCCTACGGCCAGAGCGCCGGCCTGACCGCCATCGGCATCAACATCACCAAGCCCATCGTCGTCATCGGCGTGTTCATCGGCGCCATCGTGCCCATGCTGGCCGCCGCCATGACCATGACCTCGGTCGGCAAGGCCGCCTTCCAGATGGTCGAGGAAATCCGTCGTCAGTTCCGCGAGATCCCGGGCCTGTTGGAAGGCAAGGAAGGCGCCGAGCCCGATAGCGCCACTTGCGTCTCCATCGCCACCGGCGCGGCCCTGAAGGAAATGATCGCCCCCGGCATCATGGCCGTGGTCGTTCCGGTCCTCGTCGGCTTCATCTTCGGCAAGGAAGCCCTGGGCGGCGCGCTGATGGGCGCCACCGTCATGGGTGTGTTCATGGCGCTGTTCATGTCCAACGCCGGCGGCGCTTGGGACAACGCCAAGAAGTACATCGAAGCCGGTAACTTCGGCGGCAAGGGTTCCGCCAACCACAAGGCCGCCGTCGTCGGCGACACCGTTGGCGACCCCTTCAAGGACACCTCCGGCCCGGCCATGAACATCCTCATCAAGCTGATGAGCATCGTTTCGCTGGTGCTGGCTCCGGTCCTGGCCGGCCACGCTGGCTGGCTCGAAGGCCTGTTCAAGTAAGCCTGGCTTGCAAAGCCTGAAACGGGT
Organism: Desulfarculus baarsii DSM 2075; assembly: GCF_000143965.1. GTDB lineage: Bacteria > Desulfobacterota > Desulfarculia > Desulfarculales > Desulfarculaceae > Desulfarculus > Desulfarculus baarsii. The sequence goes on from NC_014365.1 coordinate 831,133, forward strand.
CGGCCTTCGGGCCGGCCCGTTTTTGTTGTCGCGCTCCGCTTGGCTTGTGACGACAGTGACATATGGTGCTTGACATCGGGGCTTTTGATGCTACAATAACAAGTTAAGTCCATTACAATTCCTACGAAAACCGCCCGCGGGAGTTCCGGATGTTTGATCTGGGTCAACTGGCCGTTTATCCGGCGCATGGGGTGGGCCGGATCGAAGCCGTCGAGGAAAAAACCATCGGCGGGGCGCAGCAGTGTTTTTACATCCTGCGCATCCTGGAAAACGACATGATCATCATGGTGCCCACGGCCAACGCCGGCGCGGTGGGCCTGCGGCCGATCATCCCCACCGAGGAAGTGCCCCAGGTGCTGAGCATCCTGCGCGACCACGACGTGATCATCGAAAACCAGACATGGAACCGCCGCTACCGCGACTACATGAGCAAAATCAAGACCGGCTCGGTCTACGAAGTGGCCGAGGTGCTGCGCGATCTGTTCATCCTCAAATCGGACAAAGAGCTTTCCTTTGGCGAGCGCAAGATGCTAGACACCGCCCGCAACCTGCTGGTCAAGGAGCTTTCCATCGCCCAGCAGCAGACCGAGGACGTGGTCGCCGCCCAGGTGGAAGGCATCTTCTGCCACTGTTGACGGTCCACCGGCCCTTTTCCAACCCACAGAATCCGGCCCCCATGCGCCAGCTTTTTTTTTCATCCCCGCCGGAAGCGGCGGCTCAACGCCTGGACGTGGCCCTGCTGGGGCTGTTGGGCGATGATTTTTCGCGGGCCCAGGTCCAGCGCCTGCTGCGCGACGGCTTGGTGCTGGTCGATGGCCAGGCGGCCAAGGCCGCGCAGAAGTTGCGGCCGGGCCAGGCCATCGCGGTGCGCCTGCCCGACCCCGAGCCCAGCGAGTTGATCCCCATGGCCATGGACCTGGCCATCCTCCACGAAGACGAAGACCTGATCATCATCAACAAGCCGCCCGGCCTGGTGGTGCATCCTTCGCCGGGCCACGCCGAGGGCACCCTGGTCCACGGCCTGCTGCACCACTGCGGCGGCCTGGCCGAGGTGGGCGGCAAGTTGCGGCCGGGCATCGTCCACCGTCTGGACAAAGACACCTCCGGCGCGTTGGTGGCGGCCAAGAACGACCGCGCCCACCGCGGGCTGGTGGCCCGCTTCGCCGCCGGCCGCGTGCAAAAGGAATACCTGGCCCTGGTCCACGGCCGGCCGGCCAAACGGGGCCGGGTCGACAGCGGCATCGGCCGCCACCCCGGCGACCGCAAACGCATGTCCAGCCAGGGATCGCGCACCAAGCCGGCCTTGAGCCAGTGGCGGGTCTGCCGGAGTTTCGGCGAGGCCAGCCTGCTGCGCGTCAACATCCACACCGGTCGCACCCACCAGATCCGCGTGCACCTCTCCGAGGCCGGCCACCCCGTGCTGGGCGACCAGACCTATGGCGCGCGCCGCCGCGACGCCGCCTTGCCCGACCCGGTGGCCGCGGCCCTGCGCCAGGCCGGCCGACAGATGCTCCACGCCGTGGTGCTTAGTTTCGAGCATCCCATCAGCGCCCAAATCATCCACGTGACAGCCCCGCTGCCAGCCGATTATCGCGCGGTGCTGCGCGCCTGCGAGGCCGCGTCGCGATGATCGCCGTGGGGCTCACCGGCGGCATCGCCAGCGGCAAGAGCACGGTGGCGGCCATGTTCGTGGCCCTGGGGGCACATCTGGTCGACACGGACGTGCTGGCCCGCCAGGCCGTGGCCCCTGGTGGCCCGGCGTTGGCGCGCATCGCGGCGGAGTTCGGCCCGGAGGCCCTCGACGCCAGCGGCAATCTGGACCGCGCGGCCATGCGCGGCCTGGCCTTTGGCGACCAGGCGGCGCGCCAGCGGCTGGAGGCCATCGTCCACCCGGTCGTGGCCGAACTGGCCGGGCAGGCCATGGAGCGCTACGCCGCCCAAGACCCCGGCGGCGTGGTCTTGGTCGATGTGCCGCTGCTGTTCGAGGTGGGCTGGGACAAGCTTTTCGCGCGGACGGTGCTGGTCTACGCGCCGGCCGAGGTTCAGTTACGCCGGTTGATGGCCAGGGACCACTGCGACGAGGCCGCGGCGCGCGTGGCCCTGCAAGCGCAGATGCCCATTGAACAAAAGCGGAAGTTGGCCCATTTTGTTATTGACAATTCCGGCGACATGGATAAGACTCAAAGCCAGGTCGTCTCGGTGTGGCGAGAGCTATGCGCTCTGGCCACCGCGGCTCCTTCCCGGACTTAGCCCGATCCCTTTAATTCGGCCCACGCAAAACGGTTTCAACCGTTCGTGTAGTTATAGTTCGCAGTGCTGACCCTGCCCCAAAATCGGCAGACCGCAATATCCAAAACGGCCGGCCCGTTCCGGCATCCTAACCCAGACGAGTTAACCAGATATCGCCATGTCCAATACCGAAAACAACTCCAATAAACCGGCGGAGCGCCGTCCGCGCGCGGCCAAACGCCAAGCCGCCGCCACTCCGCCACCCAGCGTCAACCCCGAAGCCTGTAGCAACGGCAACGGCTCCTACGAGGTGGACGCCTCCGGCGGCAGGATGAACATCATCGAATTGAAGGTCAAGCCAATCGCCGAGTTGACGGCCATGGCCCGCACCTTCAACATCGAAGGCGCCGCCGGCATGCGCAAGCAGGAGCTGATCTTCGCCCTGCTCACCGCCCAGGCCGAACGCAACGGCGCCATCTACGGTGAAGGCGTCTTGGAAATTCTGCCCGACGGCTTTGGCTTCCTGCGCGCCCCCGACTACAACTACCTGCCCGGCCCCGACGACATCTACGTTTCGCCCTCGCAAATCCGCCGTTTCAACCTGCGCACCGGCGACACCATCAGCGGCCAGATCAGGCCGCCCAAGGAAGGCGAGCGTTACTTCGCCCTGCTCAAGGTCGAAAAGATCAACATGGAGCCGCCCGAGGTGGCCCGCGACAAGATCCTTTTCGACAACCTGGTGCCCCTCTACCCCGACGAGCGCATCCGCCTGGAGGTCGAGGCCCAGCCCAAGAATTTCTCCATCCGCGTCATGGACCTGATGACGCCCATCGGCAAGGGCCAGCGCGGCCTGATCGTGGCCCCGCCGCGCACGGGCAAGACGATGCTTTTGCAAAACATCGCCAACGCCCTGGCCGCCAACCACCCCGAGGTGACGCTCATCGTCCTGCTCATCGACGAGCGGCCCGAGGAAGTGACCGACATGCAGCGTTCGGTCAAGGGCGAGGTGATCAGCTCCACCTTCGACGAGCCGGCCCAGCGCCACGTGCAGGTGGCCGAGATGGTCATCGAGAAGGCCAAGCGCCTGGTCGAGCACAAACGCGACGTGGTGATCCTTCTCGACTCCATCACCCGCCTGGCCCGGGCCTACAACACCGTCGTGCCGCCCAGCGGCAAGATCCTCTCCGGCGGCGTGGACTCCAACGCCCTCCATCGGCCCAAGCGCTTTTTCGGCGCGGCCCGCAACATCGAGGACGGCGGCAGCCTGACCATCATCGCCACCGCCCTCATCGAGACCGGCAGCCGCATGGACGAGGTCATTTTCGAGGAGTTCAAGGGCACCGGCAACATGGAGATCCACCTCGACCGCAAGCTCAGCGACAAGCGCGTCTTCCCGGCCATCGACATCAACCGCTCTGGCACGCGCAAGGAAGAGCTGCTCCTGCCCGAGTCCGACCTCAACCGCATCTGGATCCTGCGCAAGCTCCTGGGCCCGCTGACGGCGGTGGACTCCATGGAGTTTTTGCTGGAAAAACTGCAGGGCACCAAATCCAACACCGAATTCCTCGACTCCATGAGCCGTTAGGCGGCCGGAGGCGGGGCGGGTTTGCTGTTGAAATGTGGCCGGGCGGCGCTATAATTCCACTTCTGGACAAACCCGGTCTTTGGAGACTGTGATGAAAAACGATATCCATCCCAAGTACAACATGGTCAAGGTGCAGTGCGCCTGCGGCAACGAGTTCATCTCGGGCTCTACCAAGGGGGCCATCCGCGTGGAGATCTGCGCGGCCTGCCATCCGTTCTTCACCGGCAAGCAGAAGCTGGTGGACTCGGCCGGCCGCGTCGAGCGTTTCTATAAAAAATACGCTCACTTGCAGCAGTACAGCGGCAAGGCCGAAGAGCTCGAGGCCGAACGTCTGGCCAAGGCCGAGGCCGACGCCAAGCGGCGCGAGGCCGAAGGGGCCGAGGCCTAGAGGCCATTGCATATCGGGTGCGAGCCATGAAACCGGCAGCGGTGGGCGGCCAGGCGGTCATCGAGGGCGTGATGATGAAAGCGCCCGAGAGGCTCTGCGTGGCCGTGCGCCGTCCCGATGGCCAGATTTTGGTCAAAAACGATCCCTTCAACGGACTGGCCCGCCGCTGGCCGGCCCTGGGCTGGCCGTTTCTGCGCGGGCCGGTGATCCTGGGCGAGACCCTGGTCCTGGGCATGAAGGCCCTTTCGTTTTCGGCCCAGCAGGCCATGGAAGACGAAGGCGAGCCGGTGAGCCCCTGGGCCATGGCCCTGACCATGCTGGTGGCGGTGGTGGTGGGCGTGGGCCTGTTCGTGGCCTTGCCCCACCTGGCCGCACTGTGGTTGGGCCGCCTGTCGGCCACGGGTTTTGACGAGACCAGCCTCTGGTTTCATCTGATCGACGGCGTGATCAAGGTCGGGCTGTTTTTGGCCTATATCTGGGCCATTGCCCTGATGCCCGATATCAAGCGTGTTTTCGAGTATCACGGCGCCGAGCACAAGGCCATCTATTGCTACGAATCCGGCGGCGAGTTGACCGTCGAGGCGGCGCGGGGCTATCCCCGGCTGCATCCGCGTTGTGGCACGGCCTTCATCCTGGTGGTGTTGGTGGTGTCGATCTTTTTCTTCGCGGCGCTGTTTCCGCTGTTGCCACGCCTGGCCGAGGCCGCCTGGCTCAACCAGGCCTTGCAGATCCTGCTGAAGGTGGGACTGATGCTGCCCATCGCCGGGCTGTCCTACGAGATCATCCGTCGGGCCGGCGACAGGGGGGCGCGGGGCGTCTGGGGCGCGCTTTTGTGGCCCGGCCTGCAATTGCAACGCATGACCACCCGCGAGCCCGATGACCGCCAGATCGAAATCGCCCTCTGCGCCCTGAAAGCCGCCGTCGCCACCGATCGAGCCGAAAAATCGTCCATTACCGTCCTGTAGGTGCCAAAACATGGCCATGAGCCCTGACCTGAAAGCCCGGTTGGAGGAGGTCGAAGCCCGTTTCAACGCCGTGGAGCGTGAACTGGCCGACCCCAACATCGTCGCCAACCAGGAAAATTTCATGAAACGAAGCAAGGAACACGCTGAGCTTTCGCAGCTTGTGGAGTGTTTCCGATCATATAACAAATACGAGCAGGAGCTGGAGCAGAACCGCCTGCTGATGGCCGACGACGACGAGGAGTTGGCCGCCCTGGCCGGCGTCGAGGTCGAGCAGGCCGAGACGGCCCTGGTCGATCTGGAGCAACGCATGCGCCTGCTGCTTTTGCCCCAGGATCCCCGCGACGAAAAAAACGTCGTGCTGGAGATCCGGGCTGGCACGGGTGGCGACGAGGCGGCGCTGTTCGCCGCCGAGCTGTTGCGCATGTATCTGCGCTATGCCGAGCTCAAGCGCTGGAAAACCGAGATACTTTCCCAGCATCCGACCAACGCCGGCGGCTTCAAGGAAGTCATCGCCCTGATCACTGGCCGGGGGGCCTACAGCCAGCTGAAGTATGAATCGGGCGCGCACCGCGTGCAGCGGGTGCCGGCCACAGAGAGCCAGGGCCGGGTGCACACCTCGGCGGTGACGGTGGCGGTGCTGCCCGAGGCCGACGAGGTGGAGGTCGACATCAAGCCCGAGGAGCTGCGCATCGACTATTTCCGTTCGTCGGGCCCCGGCGGCCAGCACGTCAACACCACCGACAGCGCCGTGCGCATCACCCACCTGCCCACCGGTTTGGTGGTCAGCTGCCAGGACGAAAAGAGCCAGCACAAGAACAAGGCCAAGGCCCTCAAGGTGTTGGCCGCCCGCCTGTTGGAAAAGATGGAGCAGGAACAGCAAGCCGCCCTGGCCGCCAACCGCCGCAGCCAAGTCGGTTCGGGCGACCGCTCCGAACGCATCCGCACCTACAACTTCCCCCAGGGCCGCGTCACCGATCATCGCATCGGCCTGACCATCTACAAGCTCGAGGAGGTGCTGGTGGGCGAATTGGAGCTGATCATCCCCCATCTGGTGGCGTACTTCCAGGCCGAGGCCCTGAAGTCGTCCGCGGCGTGAGCGGCGATGGAGGAACTCTGGACCATCCGCCGGCTGGGCCAGTGGGCCACGGAATACCTGACCCGCCACGGGGTGGAGTCGCCGCGATCCTCGGCCGAGCTGTTGCTGTCCCAGGTTCTGGGCCTGGAGCGCATCGGGCTCTACCTTGATTTCGACCGGCCGCTGACCAAGGACGAACTGGCTGGTTTTAAAGCGCTTTTGCTGCGCCGTCGCGCCCACGAGCCGGTGGCCTACATCCGTGGCAAGCGCGAATTTTTTGGCCTGGAGCTGGCCGTGGGGCCGGGCGTGCTGATCCCCCGGCCCGAGACCGAGCTTTTGGTCGAGCGCGGCGTGGCCCTGCTGGCCCAGGCCGAGCGGCCCAAGATCCTCGACCTGTGCACCGGTGGCGGGGCGGTGGCCCTGGCCCTGGCCAGCCAACTGCCCACGGCCCGCGTGCTGGCCTGCGACATCTCGGCCCAGGCCCTGGCCTACGCCCGGCAAAACGCCCAGGCCCTGGGCCTGGAGGAGCGCGTGAGCTTCCTGCAAGGCCCGCTGTGGGAGCCGGTGGCGGCCACGGGCGGCTTTTTCGATCTGATCACCGCCAACCCGCCCTATGTGACCAGCGGCGAGTGGCCGTGCCTGCCGCCGGACGTGCGCGATCACGAACCGCGCCTGGCCCTGGAGGCCGGGCCCGAGGGCCTGGACGTGATCGGGCCGATCATCGTCGGCAGCCGGGCATTTTTGCGGCCGCTGGCCTGGCTGTTGGTGGAGATCGGCGCGGGACAGGGGCCGGCCGTGATGGCCCTGGCCCAGGCGGCGGGCATTTTTTCGCGCATCGAGTTGCTGAGGGATCTGGCGGGCATGGACCGGGTCTTGGCCTGTGAAAGGGGAGACTATGGATAAGCTGATCATCGAGGGCGGCCGGCCGCTGGTGGGCCGGGTGCGCGTCAGCGGGGCCAAGAACGCCACCTTGCCGCTGATGGCCGCCTGCCTGCTCACCGGCGGGCGCAACCGCCTGCGCAATGTGCCCAACCTGCGCGACGTGGGCACCATGGCCGCGTTGTTGCGTGAACTGGGCGCCCACGTGGATGAAAGGCCCGGCGAACTGACCATCGACACCGCCCGCGCCGAGGGCGACGAGTGCCCCTACGAGTTGGTCAAGACCATGCGGGCCTCGGTGCTGGCCCTGGGGCCGATGGTGGCCCGCTCGGGTCGGGGCCGTGTCAGCCTGCCCGGCGGCTGCGCCATTGGCGAGCGGCCCATCGATCAGCACCTCAAGGGCCTGGAGGCCATGGGCTGCCGCATCGAGTTGGAGGGCGGCTATGTCCAGGCCAGGGCCAAGCGGCTTAAAGGGGCCGAGATCACCTTTGATCTGATCACCGTCACCGGCACCGAAAACATCATGATGGCCGCCACCCTGGCCCAGGGCCGCACGGTGCTGCGCAACGCCGCCCGCGAGCCCGAGGTCGTCGATCTGGCCCAGGCCCTCAACGGGGCCGGGGCGCGCATCGAGGGCGCGGGCGACTCCATCGTGACCATCGACGGCGTCGATGGCTTGGGGTCCATCGATCACGCCGTGATGCCCGACCGCATCGAGGCCGGCACTTTCATGATGGCCGCCGGCGTGACCAGGGGCGAGTTGACCATCGAAAACGCCCAGATGGAGCACCTGACCGCCGTGGTGGCCAAGCTCAAGGAGGCGGGCCTGCGCTTTCAGCAGACGCCCAAGGGCCTGGTGGTCAGCGCCCGCCGCGCGCCCAGGCCGGTCAGTGTGATCACCGGGCCGTATCCGGGCTTTCCCACCGATCTACAGGCCCAGTTCATGGCCTTGATGACCCTGTGCAACGGCAGCGCCGTGATTCAGGAGACGATCTTTGAAAACCGCCTGATGCACGTGCCGGAGCTGCGCCGCCTGGGGGCCGAGATCGAGTGCGGCGGCAACACCGCCGTGGTCAAGGGCGTGCGCAAGCTCTCGGGCGCGCCGGTGATGGCCACCGACCTGCGGGCCTCGGCCTGCCTGGTGCTGGCCGGCCTGGCCGCCGGCGGCCAGACGCACATCAGCCGGGTTTATCACCTGGACCGGGGCTACGAGCGCATCGACCAGAAACTGATCAACGCCGGGGCCACGGTGCGCCGCGAGTCGGAGCCGGGGCCGGGCAAGGCGCACTGAAAAGGGTGCGAATGACCCCGGTCGGTGGAGGAGATATTGCCACGGCGGCCGGGCCGTGTTATCTTTGTGCGATTTTTTAACCCACACGCCCCCCGACGCGGGCCCTGTGCCGGTTGCCCGGTGATGGCCGCGCGGATGAAAGGGGCGGAGGCAAAACAGAAAGAGGAGGCTACCCGATGGCTTATGTCACCATGAGGCAGCTTCTGGAGGCGGGCGTCCACTTCGGCCACCACACCGGCCGCTGGAACCCCAAGATGCGCGGCTATATCTTCGGCGCGCGCAACGGCATCCACATTGTCGACCTCCAGAAGACCGTCAAGCTTTTCCGCGACGCCTACGACGCGGTGGTCAAGGCCGTGTCCCGGGGCGGCGACGTGCTCTTCGTGGGCACCAAGCGCCAGGCCGCCGACATCGTCATGGAAGAAGCCAGGCGCTGCGGCATGTACTACGTCAACCACCGTTGGTTGGGCGGCATGCTCACCAACTTCCAGACGATCAAAAAATCCATCGACCGCTACAAGTGGCTCGAGGGCATCATCGCCGACGGCACCATCGACAACTACCCCAAGAAAGAGGCCATCGGGCTGCGCCGCGAGCTGGAGAAGCTGGAGCTCAACCTGGGCGGCATCAAGGACATGACCCGGCTGCCCTCGGTCATCTTCATCGTCGACATCCGCAAGGAGCGCATCGCCGTCAGCGAGGCCAAACGACTGGGCATCCCCACCGTGGCCATCGTCGACACCAACTGCGACCCCGACAACATCGACTACGTCATCCCCGGCAACGATGACGCCATCCGGGCTATCCGCCTGATGTGCTCCAAGGTCGCCGAGGCCACCATGGAGGGCCTGGCCCTGCGCGATCAGCGCGGCGCCGATCGGGCCGCCCGCGCCGATGGCGTGGACATGCAGATGGAAGTGCCAGGGCTGACCGTGGGCCGCGCCGACGAAGAAGGCGGCCCCGAGATCATCCGCAAAGGCGACGGCCCGGAGGCCTGAGCGCCCGGCCCGCGCCGTTTTTTCAGATTAACGCCTGGTCCCGGACCGGCCTGCGCCGGCCTCCGGGACTGGTCTTGATAAGGAGTGACACCGTGGAAATCTCCGTCGCCGACATCAAAAAGCTGCGCGAGAAGACCAACGCCGGCATGATGGACTGCAAAAAGGCCCTGACCGAGTGCGGGGGCGACATGGAAAAGGCCGTGGACTGGCTGCGCCAGAAGGGCCTTTCCGTGGCGGCCAAGCGGGCCGACCGCGAGGCCCTGGAAGGCCAGGTGGCCTGCTACATCCACGCCGGCGGCAAGCTGGGCGTGATGGTCGAGGTCAACTGCGAGACCGACTTCAGCGCCAAGACCGACGAGTTCAGCCAGTTCGCCCGCGACGTGGCCATGCACATCGCCGCGGTCAACCCGCTGTGCGTCTCCGAGGAACAACTGGACCCGGCCGTGGTCGAGCGCGAGCGGGCCATCTACCGCCAGCAGGCCCTGGAGCAGGGCAAGCCCGAGAAGATCCTCGACAAGATCATCGAGGGCAAGATGGCCAAGTTCGTCTCCGAGTCTTGTCTGCTCAGCCAGGCCTTTGTCAAGGACACCGACAAGACCATCGCCGACCTGCTCAACGAACTGCGGGCCAAGACCGGCGAGAACGTGCAGATCCGTCGCTTCGCGCGGTTCGTGCTGGGCGAGCAGGCCTGAGGTCGGGCCGTCGCCCGCCTTTGCTGGCGTTTTTCGCCGTGAACGCCTATGATGACCCAACGACCGCCGGACGTGCGTCGCGCCCGGCGGTCGTCGATCCCGTTTCCGCGTTTGCGCGGGGTCGGCAGTATGTCTGAAGGAGGGTTTCGTGGCGCGAAAAGCCGCCTATAATCGGGTGCTTCTCAAGATCAGCGGCGAGGCGCTGATGGGCGAGGCCGACTTTGGCATCTCGCCCCAGGTGCTGCAGTTCGTGGCCGATGAATTGGTCCAGGCCCTGGCCTGCGAGGTGCAGGTTGGCGTGGTCATCGGCGGCGGCAACATCTTCCGCGGCGTCAGCGACAGCGCCCGCGGCATGGACCGCGTGCAGGCCGACCACATGGGCATGCTGGCCACGGTGATCAACTCGCTGGCCCTGCAAGACGCCATGGAGCAGCGCGACGTGCCCACCAGGGTCATGAGCGCCATCAGCGTGCCCCAGGCCGCCGAGCCCTACATCCGCCGCCGCGCCGTGCGTCACATGGAAAAAAACCGCCTGGTCATCTTCGCCGCCGGCACGGGCAACCCCTTTTTCAGCACCGACACCGCCGCGGCCCTGCGGGCCAAGGAGATCGGCGCGGAGGTGCTTTTGAAGGCCACCAAGGTCGACGGCATCTACGACTGCGACCCGGTGAAAAACCCCGGCGCCAACAAGCTGGAGCTGCTGACCTACGACGACGTGCTGACCCGGCACCTCAAGTTCATGGACGCCACGGCCATTTCGCTGGCCGGCGACAATGACCTGCCGGTCATCGTATTCGACCTGATGAAGCCCGGCAACATCCGGCGGGTGCTCATGGGCGAGCAGCTCGGCTCCCGCGTGGAGGGATGAGCGTGATCGACGACACCAAAAACGAAGCCAAGGAACGCATGCACAAGGCCATCGAGGCCCTCAAGCGCGATTTCAGCCGCGTGCGCACCGGTCGGGCCACGCCCACCATCCTCGACGGCGTGCGCGCCGATTACTACGGCCAGCCCACGCCGCTCAACCAGATGGCCGGCATCTCGGTGCCCGAGGCCCGGCTGATCGTGATCCAGCCGTGGGATCCCAAGAGCTGCGAGCTCATCGAAAAGGCCATCCTGGCCAGCGATCTGGGCCTGACGCCCCAGAGCGACGGCAAGGTCGTGCGCATCAATTTCCCGCCCCTGACCCAGGAGCGCCGCAAGGACTTGGCCAAGCTCGTGCGCAAGATGGCCGAGGAGGCCAAGGTGGCCGTGCGCGCCGCCCGCCGCGACGCCAACGAGATGCTCAAGGAATTCAAGAAGGAAGGCGAAATCAGCGAGGACGACGCCTTCCGCGGCCAAGAGGAAATCCAAAAGACCACCGACGACTTCATCAAGAAAGTCGACGAGACGTTGGCCGAAAAAGAAAAAGAAATCATGGAGTTCTAGCTCCGCTGGCGCGGGTGGATCGATCCTGATGACCAAGGAGCCAAACCTGAGCGACCTGGAGTCGCGGCTGGACAAAAGCAGCCTGCCCCGCCACGTGGCCGTGATCATGGACGGCAACGGCCGCTGGGCCCAGCGTCAGGGCCTGCCCCGCGTGCGCGGCCACGAGGCCGGCGCCGAAAGCGTGCGCGCGGTGGTGCGCACCTGCCGCCGCCTGGGCGTCGAAGCCCTGACCCTCTACGCCTTCAGCGAGGAAAACTGGGCCCGGCCCAAGGCCGAGGTGGCCGCCCTGTGGAAGCTGCTGGGCCGTTTCCTCAAGCAGGAGCGGGCCGAGATGCTCGCCCAGGGCATCCGCCTCAACGCCATCGGCTCTTTGCACAAGCTGCCCACGGCCACCGCCCAGGCCCTGCGAAAGGTCATGGCCGACACCGCCGGCGGTCGCCAGATGGTCCTGACCCTGGCCCTTTCCTATGGCGGCCGGCAAGAGCTGACCGAGGCCGCCCACCGCTTGTGTAGACGCGTGGCCGCTGGCCAACTGCGGCCCGAGGACGTCGACGAGGCGGCCGTGGCCGCCAGCCTGTACACCCACGATCTGCCCGATGTCGATTTTCTCATCCGCACCAGCGGCGAACTGCGCGTGAGCAACTTTTTGCTGTGGCAGATGGCCTACGCCGAGTTCTACTTCACCGAGCTGCATTTTCCCGATTTCCGCGAGGCCGCCCTGGTCGAGGCCCTGACCGAGTACGCCCGGCGGCAGCGGCGCTTCGGCCAGACCGGCCAGCAAGTGGAGGAGGCCGCTCGTGGCCGCTGAGCCCGTCAAATCCCGCTGGGCCGACCTGGGCCTGCGCGTGGCCACGGGGCTGGTGCTGTTTGTGGGCATCGTGCTGCTGATCATGCTGGCCCCGCTGGCGGCGCTTGCCGGGCTGGTGGCGCTGGTGGCGATGCTGGGCATGGGCGAGCTGCTGCGCATGACCACGGCCGGTCGCTGGGGCCTGGCGGAGTTCGCCGCGCTGGGCCTGGCCGCGGCCTTGCCGCTGTGCGCGCTGTTGGGCGGGGCCGGGTTGGCCGCCGGGCTGCTGGTGGCGCTGCTGGCCAGCTCGATCGCGGCGGTGTTGGCCGGCGACGACCTGGACCTGGCCTGGGACAAGATGACCCGCCGTTTCTGGGACGTGGCCTATTGCGGCGGTTTGCTGGCCTGCGTGTTGCCCCTGGCGGCCTTGCCCGGCGGCCGGGTGCTGGTGATCTTTTGCATCATCAGCGTGGCCGCCGCCGACGTGGGGGCCTATTTCGCCGGGCATCAATTTGGCCGGCGCAAGCTGGCCCCGCGCATCTCGCCGGGCAAGACCATCGAAGGCCTGATCGGCGGGGCGCTGCTGTCTTTCGCGGTGGGCGGGGCCTTCGCGGCGCTGTGGCTGGCCGACACTATCTGGTGGTTGGGCGGCCTGGTGGGCCTGGTTCTGGGCCTGGTCAGCGTGGGCGGCGATCTGCTGGAGTCTTCGCTCAAGCGCCAGGCCGGCGTCAAGGACTCCAGCGGCCTGCTGCCCGGCCACGGCGGCGTGCTCGACCGCATCGACGGCCACGTCACCGCCTTTCCGCTGTTTCTGCTGATCCGGGTGATCTGGTGGTGAAAAAGCGCCTGGCCATTCTGGGCTCCACCGGCTCCATCGGCCAAAGCACCCTGGATGTGGTTCGCCGCCAGGCCGAGCGCTTCGAGATCGTCAGCCTCACCGCGGCCAGCTCGGTGGAGGCCCTTGCCGCCCAGGCCATCGAGTTTCGGCCAAAAATCGTCGCCGTGGCCAACCAGGAGGCCGCCGGCCGCCTGCGGGCGCTGCTGCCGGCCGGCCTGCGCTCGTTGGTGGCGCACGGGGCCGAGGGCTATCTGGAGGCCGCCGCCGGCTGCGGGGCCCAGGTGGTGGTTTCGGCCATGGTCGGGGCGGCGGGGCTGTTGCCGACGCTGGCGGCGGTCAAGGCCGGGCTGACCGTCGCCCTGGCCAACAAGGAGACGCTGGTGGCCGGCGGCGAGCTGGTCATGGCCGAGGCCGCCCGCGGCGGCGCGACGATCCTGCCGGTGGACAGCGAGCATTCGGCCATTTTCCAGTGCCTGCTGGCCGGCGCGCCCGAGGAGGTCGCCCGGCTGTGGCTGACGGCCAGCGGCGGGCCCTTTCGCCAACTCGACCGCCAGGCCCTGGCCAAGGTCACGCCCGAGCAGGCCCTGGCCCACCCCAACTGGTCGATGGGCCCCAAGATCACCGTCGATTCGGCCACGCTGATGAACAAGGGCCTGGAAGTCATCGAGGCCCACTGGCTTTTTGACCAGCCCTACGATAAGATCAAAGTCGTGGTCCATCCCCAGTCCATCGTCCATTCCATGGTCGAGTTCGTCGACGGAAACTTCATGGCCCAGATGGGCCCGCCGGACATGCGCCTGCCCATCGCCCTGGCCCTGAACCACCCCCGGCGGCTACGCGCCGTGGGCCCCAGCCTGGACCCAGGCAAGCTGGCGGCGCTGAGCTTCGAGGAGCCGGACCCGGAACGTTTTCCGGCCCTGGGCCTGGCCTGTCAGGCCGGCCGAGCCGGCAAGGCCGCCCCGGCGGTGCTCAACGCCGCCAACGAAGTGGCCGTGCGGCGTTTTCTGGCCGGGCGGCTGGGATTTTTGGATATCGCCTCCTGCGTGGAGGCCGTCCTAGAGCGTCATCCCGGCCTGCCGGCAGACAGCATCGGCGCCATCCTGGAGGCCGACCGCTGGGCCAGGGCCGAGGCCAGGGCCTGGCTGGATCGACGCGGGAGCTGAACAAGCATGCTCATCACCATCGCCAGCGCCGTGCTCGTCTTGGGCGTGCTGGTTTTTGTCCATGAACTGGGCCATTTTTTGGTGGCCAAACGGCTGGGCGTGGGCGTTTCGGTCTTCAGCCTGGGCTTTGGGCCCCGGCTGGCGGGCTTCAAACGCGGCGAGACCGACTATCGCCTCTCGGCCATCCCCCTGGGCGGCTTCGTGCGCATGATCGGCGAAAGCCCCGGCGAGCCGGTGGCCCCCGAGGACTTGCCCCGTTCGTTCAGCCACAAGGGCGTCTGGCGGCGCATGGCCATCGTGGCCGCCGGGCCGCTTTCCAACGTCTTGTTCGCCTTTTTGCTCTACTACGCGGTCACGCTCTTTTGGGGCCAGCCCATGCTGACGGCCCAGGTGGGCAGCCTGGTCGATGGCATGCCGGCCCAGGCCGCCGGCCTGCGCCCCGGCGACGTCATCAGCGCCGTCGACGGCCGGGCCATCGCCTCGTGGGACGATCTGCGCGAGGCCATCCGGGCCAGCCAGGGCCGGCGGCTGATGCTCACCGCCCAGCGCGACGGCCAGGCCCTGGAACTGGCCATGAGCCCCAAGCGCGTCGACACCAAGGACATCTTCGGCGACGTCATCACCGTTTATCAGGTGGGCGTGGCCCCTTCGGGCCAGGTGCTCACGCAGAGTTTCGGCCCGCTGGAGGCCGTGGGCCGGGCCCTGGGCCAGACCATCGAGGCCAGCCAATTGATCCTGGTCAGCGTGGGCAAGATCGCCACCCGCCAGGTGCCCATGGAGAGCGTGGGCGGGCCGATCTTCATCGCCCAGGTGGCCGGCGAGGCCGCCCGCCACGGCCTCAACGCCCTGCTGGGCCTGGCCGCGCTGATCTCGGTGAACCTGGCTATCCTCAACCTGCTGCCGATCCCGGCCCTGGACGGTGGGCATTTGCTGGTGTTTTTGTTCGAGGCCGTCACCCGGCGGCCGGTTTCCACGCGGGTGCGCGAGCGCATCCAGCAGGCGGGCGTGTTCTGCCTGCTGTTGCTGACGGTGCTGGTGCTCTACAACGACATCGCGCGCATCTTCGGCCAGACTGGCCCCTAGCCGTGCCGACCCTGGCCTTGGACACGGCCTTCCAGGCCGGCGGCGTGGCCCTGGCTCAGGGCGACCGGCTGCTGGGCGAGCTGTTGCAAAACAGCGCCACCACCCATTCGCGGCGCGTGCTGGCGGCGGTGGATTTTTTGTTGGGCCAACTCGGCCAGACGCGCGGGGCCATCGACGGCCTGGCCGTGACGGTGGGGCCGGGCTACTTCACGGGCCTGCGCATCGGCCTGGCCACGGCCCAGGGCCTGGCCCTGGGGTTGGGCGCGCCGCTGGTGGGCGTCTCGACGCTGCGCCTGCTGGCGCAAAACCTGGCCGTGGGCGCGGGCGGACTGATCTGGGCCTTGGCCGACGCCCGGCGCGGTTTGCTCTACGCCGCCTGTTTCCGCGACGAACCGGGCGGTTTGACGCGCCTGGAGGACGACATGGCCATCAGCCCCCAACGCCTGCTGCCGCTGCTGCGCCCGCCGGCCGTGCTGGTGGGTGAGGGCGCGCGGTTGCTGGCCGCCGACGCGCTGGCCGAAGGCCTGCGCCTGGCCCCGCGCTGGGCCGATTTGCCCCGGCCGGGCTTGTTGGCCCTGTTGGGCGCGGAGCGCTTGGCCGCCGGCCAGGGTCAGCCGCCCGAGGCCGTGCGCGCCCGCTATTGCCGGCCTTCCGACGCCGAGGTGCGTTTTCAACTGCCGCTGGACGAATATCGTTTGGTCGAATGAGGTGAACTCGGCCCGGCGGCCGTGATATGATCGAACGATCCCGAGGAGGTTTGATCATGGCGCGTGTGGTTTGTCGCGTATTGTTGGTTGTGGCTCTGCTGTTGGCCGCGCCGGCCTGGGCCGGCCAGGGCCGCGACCAAGAGGCCCGGCCCACGGTGACGGTGACCGGCCGGGCGGTGCTGCACAAGGCCGCCGACGAGGCCGTGTTGCGCCTGGGCATGGTCAGCCTGGCCCCCACCGCCGCCGAGGCCGCCGAGCGGAACAGCCGACTGACCGCCCAGGTGCGGGCGGCGCTGAAGGATCTGCTGGGCCAAGGCGATCGGCTGGAGACGGCCGGCTATGATCTGTCGGCCCAGACCCAATGGGATGAAGCGGCCAAGGTCAACCGGGTGACCGGCTACCGGGCCGCTCACACCCTGCGCCTGACCAGCGCCGATCCCCAGAGCCTGGGCCGCGCCCTCGACGCCGCCGTCGGCGCCGGGGCCAACGAGATCGACGGGCCGACCTGGCGCTTGGCCGACGAGGCCGCCGCCCGGATCGAGGCCCAAGCCGCGGCCCTGCAAGACGCCAGCGCCCAAGCCCGGGCCCTGGCCAAGGCCGCCGGCCTGCGCCTGGCCGGGCTCTTGTCCGCCGACGCCGCCGGCCAGGGCGGGGCGGCCCCGGTGGCGCGCCTGGCCATGGCCGCGCCCAGAGCGGCCGCGCCGCCCACGCAACTGACCCCCGGCCGCATCGCGGTCGAGGCCTCCGTCACCTGCACCTTCGCCCTGACCCGCTGAGGCCGGGGCTGGAATGTCGGCCCCTCCACGGGCCGGGAAGCTGGGAAGAATCGACATGGAGCAGCAAGACCTGGCGCTTTTGGAGCGGCTCGTCGCCGAAAACGACGAGCTGGCCCAACTATGGAAGCAGCATCAAGAACTGGAGACGGCGCTGGAGGGCTTCAACCACCGCGTCTATCTTTCCTCCGAGGAACAGCTCGAGCGCAAGCGCCTGCAAAAGATCAAGCTGGCCGGCCGCGACCGCATCGAGGCCATCCTGGCCGAACACCGGCGGCAAAATGGTCAGGATCGATAAGTTCCCCCTGGCCGCCCCTGGCTGGCCCTACTATCTGGGCGCGGCGCTGCTGGCCGCCGCGGCCACGGCCTGGGGCCCATGGTGGCTGGCCGCGCCGTTGTGGGGCTTGTGCGCCTTTGTGGTGTTTTTTTTCCGCGATCCGGCCCGGCAAGGCCAAAGCGCGGCCAACCAACTGCTCAGCCCGGCCGACGGCACGGTGGTCTACGTGGGCCCGGCCAGCCATCCATCCCTGGGCGATCAGCCGCTGACGATGATCTCGATCTTCATGAGCCTGTTCAACGTCCACGTCAATCGCGCGCCGCTGAGCGGCCGCGTGCTCTCCATGCGGCATATCGCCGGCGGTTTCGCCATGGCCAACCTGGAGCGGGCCAGCCAGGCCAACGAGCGGCTCGAGGTGGTCTTCGAGGCCGAGGGTGGCCAGCGCGTGCTGGTGGCCCAGGTGGCCGGCATGGTGGCCAGGCGCATCGAATGTGAGCTTGCGCCCGAACAGAATGTGCAAAAGGGCGCGCGCTACGGTATGATTAGATTCGGATCGCGCCTTGATGTATATTTACCCCAAGAGGCCGCCGTGCTGGTGGCCAAGGGCCAGAAGGCGCGGGCCGGACTGACGGTCATCGGAGAACTTTAAGATGGCGCGAAGGCGCAGACCAAAGCGGAGCAACAAAGAGGCCAGGCGGAGGGCGATCTACCTCCTGCCCAACCTCTTTACGACCGCCAGTCTGTTCTCGGGCTTTTTCGCCATGATCGAGGCCATCGACGGCAACTTCCTCGTGGCCTCGGCGGCCATCTTCGCCTCGCTGATCTTCGATGGCCTGGACGGTCGGGTGGCGCGCGCCACCAACACCACCAGCCGTTTCGGCGTCGAGTACGATTCGCTGGCCGACCTGGTGGCCTTTGGCGCGGCCCCGGCGGTGATGTTTTATGTCTGGGCCTTGCGTCCGCTGGGCCGGCTGGGCTTTTTGGCCGCGTTTTTGTTCGCCGCCTGCGGGGCGTTGCGTCTGGCCCGCTTTAACGTTCAGTCCGACAGCGCCAAGCCGTCCAAGCATTTCGTGGGCCTGCCCATCCCGGCGGCGGCCAGCATGCTGGCCGGCACGGTGATGATGTGGACCCAGACCAGCCTCGTCGAGCCGATCCCTGCCTGGGTCGCCGTGGCGATGGTCTTTGTCCTCAGCTTCCTGATGGTCAGCAACATCCCTTATCTTTCGTTCAAATCGCTGGGCCTGGCCAGGCTGCGTTCGTTCAACGGCTTGGTGGCCTGCCTGTTGCTATTCGTCCTGGTGGCGCTACAGCCCTATGTGATGGGCTTCGCGCTACTGGCGCTATACGTTGTCGGCGGCCCCTTGGGCGCCCGACTACTCGAGCGCGGAAAGGCCGAAAAGGAACAGGCCGAGCAATTGGAACACAAGCCGGACCACTCCTGATTCGCCAGCGCCTTTCCGCGCCGCAAACAGCGTCAGCCCTGATTTCAATCTAAGCTAAACGTTTTGTTTGGGAGCGTGCGATCATGTCCAACTACGTGAAAATATTCGACACCACCCTTCGCGACGGCGAGCAGTCGCCCGGCGCGTCCATGAACAAGGAAGAAAAACTGCGCCTGGCCCGCAAATTGGCCAAACTGGGCGTGGACATCATCGAGGCCGGCTTTCCGGCGGCCAGCCCAGGCGATTTCGAGGCCGTGCGCCTGATTGCCGGCGATCTGCGCGGCGGGCCGGTGGTCTGCGGCCTTTCGCGCACCCGGCCGGCCGACATCGAACGTTGCTGGCAGGCCGTGCGCGAGGCCGAAAAACCGCGCATCCACGTATTTTTGGCCACCAGCGACATCCACCTGCAATACAAGCTGCAAATGACCCGCCAGCAGGTGCTCGACGAGATCCGAAGCGGCGTGGGCCACGCCCGCGGCCTCTGCGAGGACGTGCAGTGGAGCGCCGAGGACGCCAGCCGCAGCGACCCGGACTTTTTGTGCCAGTGCGTGCGCGTCGCCCTGGAGGCCGGGGCCACCACCATCAACATCCCCGACACCGTCGGCTACGCCTTGCCCCACGAGTTTTACGAGCGCATAAGCTATATCCGGGCCAACGTGCCCGAGGTGGCGCGGGCCACCCTCAGCGTGCACTGCCACGACGACCTGGGTCACGCCGTGGCCAACAGCATCGCCGGCGTGCGGGCCGGCGCGCGCCAGGTGGAGGGCTGCATCAACGGCATCGGCGAGCGGGCCGGCAACGCCGCCCTCGAGGAAGTGATCATGACCCTGGCCACCCGCCAGAAGGAACTGGGCCTGATCACCGGCGTCAACAAGGCCGAGATTCATTCCACCAGCCGCTTGGTGACGATGATCAGCGGCCTGCCCGTGCAGCCCAACAAGGCCATCGTCGGGGCCAACGCCTTTGCCCACGAATCGGGCATCCACGTCGACGGCGTGCTCAAACAGCCGCTGACCTACGAGATCATGACCCCCGAGGAAGTGGGCCTGGCCAGCAACACGGTGGTGTTGGGCAAGCACTCGGGCCGGGCGGCGCTGCGCAATTGGCTGTCGGGCAACGGCTACGAGTTGGACCGGCAGCAGTGCGAGAGCCTCTTCGAGGCGTTCAAGCGGCTGGCAGACAAGAAAAAAGAGATTGAAAACGACGACTTGGAAGCGTTGATCGCCGACGAGATCCTGCGCATACCCCTGCGTTGGAAGCTCGATTACCTCAACGTCATGGCCGGCACCGAGGTCGAGCCCGTGGCCACCGTTCGTGTTTTCGATGGCGACAGCCTGCGCCGTGAGGCGGCCTTTGGCGTCGGCCCGGTGGACGCGGTCTACAACGCCATCCGCAAGATCACCGGCACCCAGGCCAAGCTTATGCGCTATGGCGTGGCCAGCATCACCGGCGGCGTCGACGCCCAGGGCGAGGTGACGGTCAAGCTCCAGGAAAACGGCAACGAGGCCCTGGGCAAGGGCGCCGACTCCGACATCCTGGTGGCCTCGGCCAAGGCCTTCCTCAACGGCATCAACCGTCTGGAATACAACAAAACCCAGAAAATGGAGCTGACCCCCGGCGAGCGTCAACTCTAGGGCCTTCGCGTCGATCGTGTTTGGCCAGCCGGCCCGGGGCGCGCGCCTCGGGCCGGTTTGCTTTTGGGCCGCTTGTGGTGTATATCGGCAAAAAAATTTGCATTCGGCGGCCCGGTGGGCTAGTAAAAAAGACCGGCGGCCGCCAGGCCAACAGAGAGCAATCCCCAAGCCCCCCGACCCGGGGGAACCAAGGCGAGGCGAGCGATGAGCAAGCAATACCGTGTAGCCGTGGCCGGCGCCACCGGCGCGGTCGGCAACCAGATGATCCAGTGCCTGGAAGAGCGCGATTTTCCCATCGGCGAGTTGAGGCTGTTGGCCTCCGAGCGCTCGCGGGGCAAAAGGCTTAAATACAAAGGCGAGGACATCGAGGTCCAGGTCTTGGGCGAGGGCTCGTTCCAGGGCGTGGACATCGCCTTGTTCTCGGCCGGCGGCGGCACCAGCCTGGAGTGGTCGCCCAAGGCGGCCCAGGCCGGGGCGGTGGTCATCGACAACTCGGCGGCCTGGCGCATGGACCCGGAGGTGCCCCTGGTCGTGCCCGAGGTCAACCCCCACGCCGTGGCCGGTTTCAAGAAAAAAGGCATCATCGCCAACCCCAACTGTTCGACGATCCAGATGGTGGTGGTGCTCAAGCCCATCCACGACCTGGCCGGCATCGAGCGGGTGGTGGTCAGCACCTACCAGGCCGTCAGCGGCACGGGCCAGAAGGCCATCGTTGAGCTGCAAGGCCAACTCAAGGCCATCTATTGCCAGGACGCCCAGCCCCAGGCCAAGGTCTACCCCCACGTCATCGCCCAGAACGTGTTGCCCCACATCGATATTTTCCTCGACAACGGCTACACCAAGGAAGAAATGAAGATGGTCCACGAGACCGTCAAGATCATGGAAGACCCGACCATCAAGGTCAGCGCCACCTGCGTGCGCGTGCCGGTGATCTACGGCCACAGCGAGGCCTGCAACATCACCACCGCCAGGAAGATCAGCGCCCAGCAGGCCCGCGAGGCCCTGGCCAAGGCCCCCGGCGTCAAGGTCGTCGACGACCCGGCCAACAAGCTCTACCCCATGCCCCTGGACGCCGCCGGCCAGGATCTGACCCTGGTCGGGCGCATTCGCGAGGACGTCAGCCAGGAAAAGGGCCTGGACCTGTGGCTGGTGGCCGACAACATCCGCAAGGGCGCGGCGGCAAACGCCGTGCAGATCGCCGAGCTGTTGATCGCCGGCGGCCACATCTAGCCAGGGCGCGGCCGGGGCCGGATCATGCTCAAGGTCTGCGGCGGCGAGCTGCGCGGGCGCGCGCTGAAGGCCCCGGCCGGCCACGACACCAGGCCCACCGCGGCCAAGGTGCGCCAGGCCTTGTTCAATATCTTGGGCGGGCGCACGTCGGGCGCGCGGGTCTGCGACCTGTTCGCCGGCTCCGGGGCCCTGGGCGTGGAGGCCCTCAGCCGTGGGGCGGCCTGGTGTTTGTTTGTCGAACGGCGTCGGCTGGTCTGCCGGCTGATCGCCCAGAATCTGGCCGGCCTGGGCCTGGAGGCGCGCGGACGGGTGCTGATGGCCGACGCGGCCATGGCCAGCCAGCGCTTGCTGGAGCAGGGGCCCTTTGACTTGGCCCTGGCCGATCCGCCCTATGGCCAGGGTTTCGTGGCGCGGTTGGCCCGCCTGGGCGCGCGGCCTGGCTTCCTGGCCCCGGGCGGCGTGCTGGTCATCGAGCACGCGCCCGGCGAGGCCCCGCCGCAAACTGGCCTGGTGATCATCGACCACCGGGCCTATGGACAAACCGAGCTAACATTTCTGGGCGTGCCCGCCGCGCCCGCTGGGGATGCACAATGACGCTGGCCGTTTACCCAGGCTCCTTCGACCCGATCACCAACGGGCACCTGTCCATCCTGCGGCGCGCCCTGGAGATATTCCCGCGAATCGTGGTGGCCATCGGCCGCAACTCCGAAAAAAAGAGCCTCTTCACCGTCGACGAGCGCCTGGAGATCATCGGCGAGGTCACCCGCAACATGAACGGCGTGCGCGCCGAGAGCTTTGACGGCCTGCTGATGGACTACGTCACTGGCCTGGGCAGCAACGTGGTGCTGCGCGGCATGCGCGCCATGAGCGACTTCGAATACGAATTTCAGATGGCCCTGATGAACCGCAAGATCAACAAAGACGTGCAAACGGTCTTTTTGATGACCGACTACAAGTGGTTCTACGTCAGTTCGACGATCATCAAGGAGGCGGCCAGCCTGGGCGGCAACATCAGCGGCCTGGTGCCCCAGTTGGTCGAGCGCCGTCTGGCCGAGAAGTTCGCCCAACTGCGCGCGGCCCGCTGACGGCTGATGCCGGGTGATCGGCGGGCGTCAGCCCTGGCTTTCGTCCGCGCCCGTGTCAGGCTTGGCTTTCGCCAAAGATATCGGCGCTGAAGATGAAAATATTCACCTCCGGCTCGCGCCAACAACCGGGGTTCAGGCCGGCCTTCAGGCAGGTGTGATCCAGAAACGTCCAGCGGTCCCAGCCCTGCTCGACGGCCACCTGTGGCAGCAGCACGCCCCGGCCCCGGGGGCTGATCAGATAGATTCCGTGGCGGCCGACCTCGATCAACTCCGGGTCGTCGATCCGCTCCAGCGGCGAAAGCACGCTGACCTCGATGTCGATCTCGGCCAGTTCGTCGGGCCGCAGCGGTCGGAAGCGCGGATCCTGGCTGGCGGCGGCCACGGCCATCTGGCTCACCGTGCGCTCCAGCGAGCCGTCGCCGACAAAGTTGCCGATGCAGCCGCGCAGTTGGCCGTTTTTGTGCAGGGTGACAAAGGCGCCGCGTTCGTCGGGGGGTTGGCCGGGCGCGGTCGGCCAGGCGCGGGGCGCGCGGCCGACGGAGGCGTCCTCGACGGTCTGGCGGGCGATGGCCAGCAGGCGTTTTTTGTCCTCGGGCGAAAGGGCTTGGCTCATTCCATCAGCTCCATGGCGCTGACCGGCGCGGCCGGCCGCAGGCCCAGCCGCCAAGCGCGGTAGTCGTCCAAGATTTGCCGGTGATCGAAACAGATATCCGGGGGCAGCTTGTCCAGGGCGAAGGCGGCCACGGCGGCGGCGTCGTCGCCGGCGATGGGTTGGCCGCTGGCTCGCCCGGCGTAGGCGGTGGTGATGGTGTGTTGGCGCGGGTCACGCTCGGGCCGGCCGTAAACGCCGATCAGGGCCAGCACCTCGACCCGCAGGCCGGTCTCTTCCAGGGCCTCGCGGCGGGCGGCGTGGGCGGCGCTTTCGCCGTAGTCGACAAAGCCGCCGGGCAGGGCCCAGCCCAGGGGCGGGTTGGCCCGACGCACCAGCACCACCGGCCCCGGCTGGCCGCCGCCGGTCAACTCGATGATCATGTCGGCGGTGGGGACGGGGTTGCGGTAGGCCTCGACGGTGGCCCCGCAACTGGGGCAAAGCAGATCGCGTCTCATGGCTGGGCCCTTGGCCCCGGCTTGGCGCGGGGCAGAAAATCCTCGCAACGCCCGGGGCAGGGCGGCAAAAGCAGTTGGCAATAGATCAGGTGCTGGTGGATGCAGATTTGGCCATGGACGTCGGGGACGAAGTCGGGGCACTTCAGCGCGCCGATGGCCTCGGCGGTCTTTTGCATGATGTGCCGTCGGGCCACCTCGCGGTCGTTGGGGTCGGCCAGGCGATCGAGGCGGTTGAGGCGATCGCGGGTCTGGGCCCCCAGTTTGCCCCGGGCCTGCATCATCGGGCAGAAGGCCGCCGCCGATTCGGCCTGGCTGCGCGTGCGGGCGCAACGGCCGGCCAGGTAATAGGCGCAGGCGCGCCCGCTGATGGCGGTGACCTCGGCCGGCACTAATCCTCCAGCAAACGCACCGCATCGCCGGGGCGCACCGTCCCGGCGTTGAGCACGCGCACGAAAATGCCCTGGCGGGGCATGATACAGTCGCCCACTTTCTGGCGGATGGCGCAGCCGGCGTGGCATTCCTTGCCGATCTGGGTGACGGCGGCGCGCACCGGGCCGATCTGCAGCAGCGTCCCCACCGGCAGGGTGTGCAGACAAAGACCCCGGGTGGTAATGTTTTCGGCGAAATCGCCGGGGTTTACCTCGGCTCCCCGTTGGCGCATGATATCAATTGACTCCATGGCCAACAGCGAAAGCTGCCTGTGCCATGGGCCGGCGTGGGCGTCGCCGACCAGGCCCACGTCGGGCTCCAGGCGACCTTCGGCGATGGGCGTTTTGGGCAGGCCTTTTTCCAGGCTGATGTTGACCGAGACTACTTCCGCGTGGCTCATGATTTTGGACCCCGAAAAAAAAGGTTCTCATCAGAACTTATATCCAGCGGCGGCCGGCGTCAAGGACGCACCGCGACCGCCCTTGGCCAAGCCGTGGCCGGGGCCGGGGACGCTGGTCGCGGCGGTCAGCGGCGGGGCCGATTCGGTGGCGATGCTGCGGCTGTTGGCCGAGCAGGCGTCCGAGCGGGGCTGGCGGCTGGTGGTGGGCCACGTGGACCACGGTCTGCGGGCGGATTCGGCCGTCGACGCCGCCTTCGTGGCCGATCTGGCCGGGGCGCTGGGCCTGGAGTGTCGGGTGGTCAGGGTCGTGGCCAGGCAGGCGGGGCTTTCGCCCGAGGACGCCGCGCGCCGGGCGCGCCGTCAGGCGCTATTGGCCCTGGCCGAGGAACTGGACGCCGTGGCCGTGGCCCTGGCCCACACCATCGACGATCAGGCCGAGACGGTGCTGGCCCGGCTTTTGACCGGCGCGGGCCCCGGCGGCCTGGCGGCCATGCGGCCCCGGTCCGGCCCGCTGTGGCGGCCGCTGCTGGCCGTGCGCGGCCGGGAACTGCGCGATTATCTGGCCGCCCTGGGCCAGCCCTGGCGCGAAGACCCCAGCAACGCCGATCGGGCCTATCAGCGCAACCGCCTGCGCCACGCCGTTTTGCCCCTGTGTCGCCAACTGATCAACCCCCGCGCCGACGAGGCCCTGGCCCGCCTGGCCGGCCTGCTGGCCGACGAGGAAGATTATTGGCGCGGCCTGCTCGATGACGCCTTGGCCGCCCACGGTCGCCGCGAGGGCGCAAGCCTCTGCCTGTCGCTGGGCTGGCTGCTGGCCCAGCCGCCGTTTTTGCGGCGACGCATGATGCGCCACATCGCAGGCCGGCTGCTGGGCGGTGGCCAGCACCTGCTCTTTGACCACGTGGCGGGCCTGGAGCGCCTGCTGACCATGGCCGCCGGCAAGAGCCTGACCTTGCCTTTTGGCTTGCGGGCCTGGCGCGAGCACGAACATCTGCGCCTGGCCCCGGACGTTGATCCGCCGCCGCTACGCGTCCGGCTGGACGGCCCCGGCCTGGTGGATCTGCCGGCGCTGGGCACGGCGCTGCTGGCGCGGGAAGTGGCCCCCGGCGCGACGCTTCGGGCCAGGGGTGGTCGGGCCTGGCTGCCGCTTGAGGATGTGCGCTGGCCGCTGGAGCTTTGCTGGCCCTGGCCGGGCATGCGTTTTTGGCCGCTGGGCGCGCCGGGAGCCAAGCGGCTGAGCAAGATCGCCATCGACCGCAAGGTCCCGCCGTGGTGGCGAAAACGCCTGCTGGTCGTGGCCGACGAGGGCGGTCCGTGGTGGGTCTGGCCGCTGGCCCCGGCCCAGCGGGCCAGGGTGAGGGCCGATGGGCCGCTGTTGGAGCTAAGCCTCGTTGACAGCTTGGCAAACTGGCCATATAGTATTGAGTTCAAAGGTCCGATTTCGGACCGTGAGTTGCCACTCCCAACCTGGGCCGAGCCATGACGCAAGGGAACAAACCCCCCATCAATCCGTTATTTAAAAACCTGGCCCTCTGGTTGGTCATCAGCCTGATGATGGTGCTGTTGTTCAACATGTTCAACCAGCGCAGCCAGAGTAGCGCCTCGGTGTCCTATTCCGAGTTCATGGACGCCGTCGACCAGGGCCAGGTCAGCCGGGTGTCGATCCAGGGCCAGGAGGTCAGTGGCGACAAGCGCGATGGCGTGCATTTCCGCACCTTCGTGCCCGACGACCCGGAGCTGATCAAAAACCTGCGGGCCAAGGGCGTGCGCATCACGGCCAAGCCGGCCGACGAGTCGCCGTGGTACATGACGCTTCTGGCCTCGTGGTTCCCGATGCTGTTGCTGATCGGCGTGTGGATTTTTTTCATGCGCCAGATGCAATCCGGCGGCGGCAAGGCCATGAGCTTCGGCAAGAGCCGGGCCCAACTGATGACCGAGCCCGGCGGCCGGCGCATCACCTTCGAGGACGTGGCCGGCGTCGAGGAAGCCAAGGAAGAGCTGGCCGAGATCGTCGAATTTCTACGCGAGCCCAAGAAATTCACCCGCCTGGGCGGACGCATCCCCAAGGGCGTGCTGCTGGTGGGCTCGCCTGGCACGGGCAAGACTCTGCTGGCCCGGGCCATCGCCGGCGAGGCGGGCGTGCCGTTTTTCTCGATCAGCGGCTCGGACTTTGTCGAGATGTTCGTGGGCGTGGGGGCCAGCCGCGTGCGCGACCTGTTCACCCAGGGCAAAAAACAGGCCCCGTGCATCATCTTCATCGACGAGATCGACGCGGTGGGCCGCCATCGCGGCGCGGGCCTGGGCGGCGGTCACGACGAGCGCGAGCAGACCCTCAACCAGCTGCTGGTGGAGATGGACGGCTTCGAGTCCAACGAGGGCGTGATCCTCATCGCCGCCACCAACCGGCCCGACGTACTTGATCCGGCCCTGCTGCGGCCCGGCCGTTTCGACCGCCAGGTCGTGGTGCCCGTGCCCGACGTGCGCGGCCGCGAAAAGGTGCTGCATGTGCACACCCGTCGCACGCCCCTGGGCCCGGATGTCGATCTGGCCGTGCTGGCCCGGGGCACGCCGGGCTTTTCGGGGGCCGACCTGGAGAACATGGTCAACGAGGCCGCCCTGCTGGCCGCCCGCGAGAACAAAGACGTCATCGGCATGCTCGATTTCGAGCGGGCCAAGGACAAGGTGCTCATGGGCACCGAGCGCCGCAGCCTGATCCTCAGCGACGAAGAAAAGCGCACCACCGCCCTGCACGAGGCCGGCCACGCCCTGGTGGCCATGATGCTGCCCGGCACCGACCCCGTGCACAAGGTGACGATCATCCCCCGCGGCCGGGCCCTGGGCCTGACTCAGCAATTGCCCGTGGACGAGCGCCACACCTACCCGCGCGACTATCTGGTCAACAACCTGGCCGTGTTCATGGGCGGCCGGGCGGCCGAGGAAGTGGCGTTGGACAAGATCACCACCGGCGCGGGCAACGACATTGAACGGGCCACCGATCTGGCCCGCAAGATGGTCTGCGAATGGGGCATGAGCGAGGTGATCGGCCCGGCCTCCTTTGGCCGCCGCGAGGAGCACCCCTTCCTGGGCCGCGAGCTTGGCTCGCAACGCGATTACTCCGAGCGCACGGCCGTGGCCATCGACGACGAGGTGCGCCGCTTTGTCCACGAGGCCCACGAGACGGCGATCGGCATCCTGCGCGCCCACCGCGACAAGCTCGACGCCCTGGCCGCGGCGCTGCTGGAGGAAGAGACCCTCGACGCCGATGCGGTCGAATCCATCGTGCGCGGCGGCCCGCGCAAAAAAGCCAAGCCCGCCGCCGCGCCCGCCCCGCCGCCCGAGCCGGCCGCCCCCCGCGACCTGCCCGGCGACGGCCCGGTGGAAAGCGAGCCCTGGTCCGCCGCGCGGGCCAGGGAAGGCGCGGATGAACCAGATGCATAGAGTCAAACGTCGGCTGGATCTGCCCGGCGGCGGCGCGTTGGAGCTGGGCGAGCGCACGCTGATCATGGGCGTGGTCAACGTCACGCCCGATTCGTTTTCCGACGGCGGTCGTTATCAAGATATAGAAGCGGCCGTGGCCCATGGCCTGAGCCTGGTGGCCCAGGGGGCCGACATCCTCGACGTGGGCGGCGAATCGACCCGGCCCGGCTCCGACCCGGTTTCGGCCGAGGAAGAGATCGCCAGGGTCGTCCCGGTGATCGCCGGCCTGGCCCGCCAGTGCGAGGCCGTCATCAGCATCGACACCAACAAGGCCCAGGTGGCCGCTGCGGCCATGGCGGCCGGGGCGCGCCTCATCAACGACGTCACCGCCCTGACCGGCGACCCGGCCATGACCGCCGTGGCCGTCGAAAGCGGCGCGGCGGTGGTGTTGATGCACATGTTGGGCACGCCAAAGACCATGCAGCAAAGCCCCGCCTACGACGACGTGGTGGCCGAGGTCGGCGCTTATCTGGTCCAGCGGGCCCAGGCGGTGGAGGCCGCCGGCGTGGCGCGCGGGCGCATCATTATCGATCCGGGCATCGGCTTTGGCAAAAATCTCGAACACAACCTGAGCCTGCTGCGCAACCTGCCGCGCCTGGCCGAGTTGGGCTATCCGCTGCTGTTGGGGGCCAGCCGCAAGGCCTTCATCGGTCAGCTGACCGGCCGGCCGGTGGAGCTGCGCCTGTGGGGCACGCTGGGCGCGCACGTGCTGGGCGCGGCCCTGGGCGCCGATATCGTGCGCGTCCACGACGTGGCCCCCCTGCGTGACGCCCTGGCGGTCTGCGACGCCGTCATGGCCCGGGAGCCCCGCTGATGGGCGATCTCCTGGCGCTTTTGCAACAATTGCGCTGGCAGGATCTGGCCGACATCGCCCTGGTGGCCTTTGTCTTTTACCAGATAATCCTCTTGGTGCGCGGCACCAGGGCCATGCAGATGCTCACCGGCCTGGGCCTGGTGATGGCGGTGTGGTGGCTCAGCCGCGAACTGGACATGGTGGCCACCAACTGGCTGATCACCTCGTTTCTGTCGTCGTTGGTGGTGGTGGTCATCGTCATCTTCCAGGCCGACATCCGCCGGGCCCTGACGCGCATGGGCCAGCGCTCGATCTTTGCCAACCACGCGCCTCAAGCCGACACCCTGCGCGATGTGGCCACGGCCGCCGGCATCATGGCCCGGCGGCGCACCGGCGCGCTGATGGTGCTGGAGCGGCGCACCGGCCTGGAAGACTACATCGAAGGCAGCGTCAAGATCGAGGCCCAGGTCTCGGCCGAGTTGTTGGTGAGCATCTTCCAGGTCACGGGGCCGTTGCACGACGGCGCGGTGGTCATCGAGGGCGGCAAGATTCGCGTGGCCCGCTGCATGTTGCCCCTGGCCAAGGACGCCGAGGCCGGCCGCCGGCTGGGTTCGCGGCACCTGGCGGCCATGGGCCTTTCGTCCGAGAGCGATGCGGTGGTGGTGGTGGTCAGTGAGGAGCGAGGCCAGATCAGCCTGGCCCTGGGCGGCAAGTTGGTGGGGCCGCTGGAGGTCGAGCAGTTGCAGCAAAAGCTGGGCGAGCTGTTCCCCCAGACCGACCCGAACCAAACCGTCGCCGCCCGTTTGTGGGGCGGCCTGCGCCATCTGGCCGGCGGTTTCTCCAAGGACAAAGACCGTGCTTGAGCGCCTGCGCAACAATTGGCAGTTGAAGCTGCTGGCCCTGTTTTTTTCGGTGATGCTGTGGCTGATCGTGGTCGGCGTGGAAAAGGCCGAAATCACGGTGAAAGTTCCGGTAGAGGTCTTTGGCCAGAGCCCGAATCTGGTTGTCGATGGCGAGGTGGCCCCGGAGCTTGATCTGCGCCTCTACGGCCCGCGCACGCTGGTGCGTGGCGTGGCCGAGCGGCGGCCGGTCAAGCAGGTCAACCTCAAGGGCCTGGCCGCCGGCGAGCACGTCTTCCGGCTGGGCGTCGAGGACATCTCGCTGCCGCCGTGGGTCAGCGTGGTGCGCGTGAGCCCCTCGGAGATCCGCCTGAAGCTGGTTGAGCGCTTTTCGCGCCAGGTGCGGGTCAGCCCGGTGATCAAGGGCCAGCCGGCCGACGGCTTCGAGTTGGAGGCGGTGACCTTCGACCCGCCCATGGTCACCGTCAGCGGCCTGCAAAAAGACTTGGCCGAGCTGGATTGGATCTGGAGCGAGCAGATCAGCGTCAGCGGGCTGAGCCAATCCACCGAAAAGCTCGTCGAACTGCGCCGGCCGGCCGGCCGCTCCGTGCTGGTCTCGCCGACGACGGTCAAGGCCATTATTTCCATCAAGGCGGCAAGTATCTAACCCCGGCGTTGGCCGGGTTCGCGGCGAGGTTTCATGGAAGGGCAAGCCAGAATCTTCGGCACCGACGGCGTGCGCGGCGTGGCCAACGTTCACCCCATGACCGTGGAGATGGCTCTGGCCATCGGCCAGGGCGTGGCCGCCGTGTTTCGGCGCGGCAAGGCCAAGCACAAGGTGATCATCGGCAAGGACACCCGCCTGTCGGGCTACATGTTTGAAAACGCCCTGGTGGCCGGCATCTGCTCCATGGGCGGCGACGCCCTGCTGATGGGCCCCATGCCCACGCCGGCCATCGCCTTTCTCACCCGCAGCATGCGCGCCGACGCCGGCATCGTCATCAGCGCCAGCCACAATCCCTACGAGGACAACGGCATCAAGATCTTCGCCCGCGATGGCTACAAGCTGCCCGACGAAACCGAGACGCTCATCGAAAACTACGCCTTGTGCGCCGCCTCCTGCCGCGCGCCCGAGCAGGCCCCCGAGGCCGGCAAGGTCGGCCGGGCCAGGCGCATCGATGACGCCGCCGGCCGCTACATCGTCTTCGCCAAGCGCACATTCCCCGACGAGCTGACCCTCGACGGGCTGCGCATCGTCATCGACTGCGCCAACGGCGCGACCTACCGCGTGGCCCCGGCGGTGTTTGCCGAACTGGGCGCCGACGTCATCCTCAGCGGCGTCGAGCCCGACGGCCGCAACATCAACGCCCAATGCGGCGCGCTGCACCCGGAAAACACCGCCGCCCTGGTCCGCCAGCACGAGGCCGACCTGGGCCTGGCCTTCGACGGAGACGGCGACCGCCTGATCATGGTCGACGAAAAAGGCCAGGTCGTCGATGGCGATCAGATCATGGCCGTCTGCGCCGATTATTTGATGGATCAAGGCGTGCTCAACCACGCCACGGTGGTGGCCACGGTGATGTCCAACCTGGGCCTGGAGCTGTGCCTGCGCGAACGTGGCGTGCGCATGCTGCGCACCAAGGTCGGCGACCGCTACGTGGTCGAGGCCATGCGCCAGGGTGGCTACAACCTGGGCGGCGAACAGAGCGGCCACATTCTGTTTTTGGATCACAACACCACCGGCGATGGCGTCGTCAGCGCCCTACAGGTGTTGGCGATCATGGTGCGCACCGGCAAGCGCTTGAGTGAACTGGCCGCCGTGATGACCCGCCTGCCCCAGGTGCTGATCAACGTGCCCGTGCGCCAACGCACGCCCATCGCCCAGGTTCCGGGCCTGGTGGCGGCGATCAAAACCCAGGAAGAGCGCCTGGGCCAGACGGGCCGCTTGCTGGTGCGTTATTCGGGCACCGAGGCCAAGCTGCGCATCATGGTCGAGGCGGCCGATGTGGATCTGATGAACGAGGCGGCCGAGGAGCTGCGGCGGGTGGTCGTGGCCGAACTGGGCGCTTGATAACAAGCTCTGGAGTTTTTCGATGCTACTTGCCATTGACGTGGGCAACACCAACACTGTTATCGGCGTCTTCCAGCAAGAAAAACTGGTGGCCGATTGGCGGGTGCGCACCGAGCCAGAACGCACCCGCGACGAACTGGCGATCTTGATCAAAAACCTCTTTGCCAACAGCCCCCTGTCGCTCAGCAGCATCCGCGGGGTGATCATCTCCTGCGTGGTGCCGCCGGTGGTCAACGCCTTCAATCAGTTCTGTCGGCGCTACCTGGACATGAACCCCATGTTCGTGGGGCCGGGCATGAAAACGGGCATGCCCATCCTCTACGACAACCCCCGCGAAGTGGGGGCCGACCGCATCGTCAACGCCGTGGCCGCCTATGAGCGCCACCGCTGCGACCTGATCGTGGTCGATTTCGGCACGGCCACCACCTTCGACTGCATCTCGGCCAAGGGCGAATACCTGGGCGGGGCCATCGCGCCGGGCATCAGCATCAGCATGGACGCTCTGTTCACCCGCGCCAGCAAGCTGCCCCGGGTCGAGATCTTCAATCAGCCCAAGGCCGCCGTGGCCAAGGACACCATCAGCGCGATGAACGCCGGCATTGTTTTCGGTTACGCCGGCCTGGTCGACGGCCTGGTGCGGGCGATCAACGCCGAGCGCGGCTTGCAGAGCAAGGTCATCGCCACCGGCGGCCTGGCCAGGGTCATCGCCACCCAGTCGGAGACGCTGGAGGATATCGACGAACTGCTGACCCTGGACGGCCTGCGCATCCTCTACCAGCGCAATCAATGACCGCCGCCCGCGCGCCGATCTGGCCCCGGCCGGGCCGCGCGGTGGCCGTGACCGCCCCGGCCGGCCGGGTCGAGCCCGTGGCCCTGGCCGCCGGCCTGGAGGCCTTGCGCGCCCTGGTCGGCCAGCGTCCGCTGCTGGCCGAAGGTCTGGCCACGGCCGAGGGCTATCTGGCCGGGCCCGACCAGCAACGGGCCGCGCGCCTGGGCCGGCTGTGGGCCGACGAAACGGTGGACCTGATCGTCTGCGCGCGGGGCGGTTTTGGCTCCTCCAGGCTGCTGCCGCTGCTGGATCTACCGGCCATGGCCGCCGCCGGCAAGTGCCTGCTGGGCTTTTCCGACATTACCTGCCTGGTGCTGGCCCTGGCCTGTCGGGGCCTGGTCGGCCTGCACGGCCCGGTGCTGACCCAACTGCCCCGGCTGGACCAGGCCAGCCTGGCCGACGTGAGCGCGCTGTTGGCCGGGCGGCCGCCCTGGCCGGGGCGCTTGACGGGCCAGGGGGCCGGCGGCGGCGTGGCCGAGGGCCCTCTGCTGGGCGGCAACCTGACCATGCTCTGCCACCTGGTCGGCACGCCGTGGCAGCCCGATCTGGACGGGGCCATCCTCTGCCTGGAAGACACCGGCGAGGCCCCCTATCGCCTGGATCGCATGATCACCAAGCTGGAGCTGACCGGCCTGCTGGATCGGGTGGCCGGCGTGGCCCTGGGCGGCCTCGACGCCGCCGGCCAGAGCCCGCCCGAGCACCTGGAGGCGCTCATGAACCGCCTGCGCGTCCGGGGCCTGCCGTTGGTCTGGGATCTGCCCTTTGGCCACGGCGCGCGCAACCGCATCCTGCCCATGGGCGCACGGGCCCGCCTCGACGGCGCGGCCGGCCTGCTGGAAACGGGGTTGGACCTGTGATCGAAAAACTGCAAGCCATGCTGGACGACGGCGTGGCCCGGGGCGTGGCCCCGGCCATGGTCCTGCACCTGTGGCAGGGCAGTGAAGCCGGCTGCCGGCTGAGCGCCGGCGCGGCCGAGCCCGACACCTACTTCGACCTGGCCTCGCTGACCAAGCCCCTGGCCACGGCGCTGTTGGCCTTTGACCTGGCCGCCGATGGCGTCTTGCCCCTGGAGGCCACCCTGGGCCAGGTCTGGGGTGATGTGACCCCGCCCGACAAGCGGCCCATCAGCGTCGCCCACCTGCTTTGCCACGCATCGGGCCTGCCGGCTCACCGGCCCTTTTATCAGGCCCTGGAAAAGCTGGCCGCGCCCAGCGCCCGCCGGGGGCTACTCAAGGCCATGCTGCTCAACGAGCCCCTGGAGGCCCCGCCGGGCGCGCGGGCGGTCTACAGCGACCTGGGCTACATGCTGCTTGGCCTGCTGCTGGAGGAGGCCGCGGGCGTGCTGCTGGAGACGGCCGTGGCCCAGACCCACGCCAGGCTGGGTCTCAGCGACGCCCCGCGCTTCAACCCCACCGGCGGCCCGGCCCCCATCGCCCTTTCGCGCATCGCCCCTTGCGGGCCGCTGCCCGGCCGGCCGCTGATCCACGGCCAGGTCGAAGACGAAAACGCCTTTGCCATGGGCGGCGTGGCCGGCCACAGCGGGCTTTTCGGCGCGTCGGCCCAGGTGGTGGCCCTGATGGCGGCCATGGCCCGGCTGACTGCCGGCGAGGGCCCCTGGCCGGCCCAGATCGTCGCGCCGCTTTTTCACGTCGACGCCGCCACGCCCGGCTCCACGCGCACCGCCGGGCTGGACACGCCCTGCGGCCCGGAAAGCGCCGCCGGCCCCAACGCCCCGGCCGGCGTGGTCGGCCACCTGGGCTTCACGGGGGTGAGCATGTGGCTGCACCCGGCCAGCCGACGCGGCGTGGTTTTGCTGACCAACCGCGTGGCCCTGGGCCGAGCCAACGACGCCATCGGCCCCTTCCGCCGCCAAGTCCACCAACTGGCCTGGCGCGCCTTGGGAGAAACTTCTTGACCCTCGACCCCACGCTGAACTGCTTGCCCCAGCGCCTGCGAAGCGTCCATCTCATGGGCGTGGGCGGCGTGGCCATGGGCGCGCTGGCCGGCGCGCTGGCCGATCGCGGCCTTGATGTGCGCGGCTCCGACGGGCCGCTCTATCCGCCCATGAGCACCTTCCTGGCCGCCAAGGGCGTCCCCGTGGCCCAGGGCTACGACCCGGCCAACCTCGACCCGCCGCCCGATCTGGTGGTGGTGGGCAACGTCATCCGCCGCGACAACCCCGAGGCCATGGAACTGGCCCGGCGCGGGCTGTGCTACCTTTCGCTGCCCCAGGCCCTGGCCGAGCTGTTCATCGCCGACAAGACCGCCATCGTCATCGCCGGCACCCACGGCAAGACCACCACCACCGCGCTCACGGCCAGCGGCTTGCTTCACGCCGGGGCCGCGCCGGGCTTTTTGGTGGGCGGGGTGATGATCGAGGGCGGACGCAATTTCGCCGACGGCCGGGGGGCCCATTTCGTGGTCGAAGGCGACGAATACGACACGGCTTTTTTTGACAAGCGACCGAAATTCGTGCACTATCGCCCAAAAATCGGCGTGCTGACCAGCGTGGAGTTCGACCACGCCGACATCTACGCCGACCTGGACGCCGTGCGCGTGGCCTTTGACCAGTTCGCCGCCCTGATCCCGCCCGAGGGCGTGCTCATCGCCTGGGGCGACGACCCCGAGGTGCTGGCCCGCGCCCAAAAGGCCCGCTGCCCAGTGCAGACCTATGGCCAGGGGCCGCAATGCCTTTGGCGGCTGTTGGCCGCCCGCCCGTCCCCCCAAGGCGGGGCGCTCATCGAGTTGCAACCGCCCGGCGGCCCGGCGGTCGAATTTTACTCGCCGCTGGCCGGGCGGCACAACGCCCTCAACGCCTGCGCGGCCGTGGCGGCCATGACCGCCGGCGGCGTGGCCCTGGCCGAGGCTTGCCGCGTGCAGGGCCTGTTCCAGGGCGTGCGCCGTCGCCAGGAGGTGCGCGACCGGGCCGGCGGGGTGACCGTGGTCGATGATTTCGCCCATCATCCCACGGCCGTGCGCGAGACCATCGCCGCCGTGGCCGACTTTGGCCTGCCCGGCTGGCGGCCCGGCGACGGGCGTTTGATCGCCGTGTTCGAGCCGCGCACCAACACCAGCAAGACCAATCACTTCCAGGCCGAATACGCCACGGCCTTTGACCGGGCCGACCTGGTTTTGTTGCGCGAGCCGCCCGGCGCCGAGGCCATCGAGGCGTCCAGGCGCTTTTCCTCGACCCGCCTGGCCCAAGACTTGGCCGAGCGCGGCCTGCAAGCCCGGGCTCTGGCTAACGGCGATGGCCTGCTGGCCGAACTGCTGGCCGAACTGCGGCCCGGCGACCTGTGCCTGATCATGAGCAACGGCGCTTTTGAGGGGCTGCACGCCAGGCTGCTGGCGGCCCTGGCCTGAAAAAAACCCGACCGCGCCGCGAAAAGCCCCCGACCGTGATCCGGCCGGGGGCTTGGTTTTGCTGACGCGGGCGGCCGCTAGAAATCGATGCTCACGCCGCCCCAGACCTGGGCCTCGGGCATGGGGTAGTAGGTGCTTACCCCGCTCCAGGCGTTGCAGTAGCCCAGGGTGCTGTAGTCCTCGCCAAAGATGTTGGTGGCGTTGACAAAGACCTTGTAGCGCTGCCAGCGATAGCTGACGGCGGCGTCGATGGTGTTGTAGGCGTCCATCTTGTCGAAAGCGTTGGCGTAGTCGTTGCCCAGGTAGCGCTGGCCGTAATAATTCCAGCGCAGCAGCACGTTCAGGCCGGAGAGGGGCTCCAGGCCCACGCCGGCGGCGGCCATCCACTCGGGGGCCAGGGGGATCTTGTTGCCGTCGTAGGGGCCGTTGGCCATGGTGGCGTCTTGGTAGGTCAGGTTGCCAAAGACGTAGGCCCACTTGCACACGGGCACGTGCACGGCCGCCTCGACGCCCTGGTGCTTGGTCTCATCGAGGTTTTCGTTGCGATAGGTCACGCCGTTCCAGACGATCTCGTCGTTCATGTTGATGATGTAGCCGGTCAGCGACAGGCGCGCGCCGGGCATGAACTGCCACTCGGCGCCCAGCTCGTAGTTCATGGCCGTCTCGGGCTTGAGATCCCAGTGCGCGCCGCTGTAATAGCTGGTGTATTCGTCAACGCGGGGGAAGCGGAAGGCCCGCGCCACCCGGCCGAAGACCTTGGAGCCCGGCGCGAAGTTGTAGACCATGCCCGCGGTCCAGGCCCATTGTTCGTCGCCCGGCGTGTCGGTGGGGCCGGCCCCGCCGACCAACCGCGAGGCCAGGTCGTATTTTTGATCCTGGTAGCGCGCGCCGACGTTCAGGACCAAGTCCTTGGTCAGCGAAAACTCGTTCAGGGCGTAGCCGGCCAGGCTGTCCATCTTGAATTCATGGGAGTATTGCCAGGCCTTGCTGGTCAGGTCGAAGGAGTCGTAGTCCACGTCCCAATGGCTGTAGTCCACGCCGGCGGTCAGGCGGTTGGCAAAGCCGCCCACGGTGGAGTCGAGGACGTATTTGGGCTGGATGTCGTAGATCTTGCTGTCGTTGTCGCCGTGGCTCCAGACCTCGGCCTCGGATTGCCACTTGCGGAAGGCCAGATCCATGGTCACCAGGCCACAACGCTGAAAATCGCCCTTGACCTGGCCGCGGATGGCCTGGTTCTTGTTCTCGTAATAGGCCCCGGCATAGCTGGCCATGCGGCGGTCGCGGTCCATCTGGGCCTTGGTCAGCGAGCCGGGCACGCCGAAGTTGGCCTGGTTGATCACGCCGTCGACCAAAAAGCTCCAGGTCTGGTTGGGGTAGAAGTCGGTTTTGAAGTTGGCGCCCTTGATGCGGGTGTGGTTTTCGTCGCGGTAGCCGTCGGCGTCGTCGTAGCGGGCGGCCACGAACCAGTCCATGTATTCGGTGGCCCCCTTGAAGTTGCCCTTGAAGCCATACATGTCGTAGCTGCCGTATTGGGCGCTGACCGTGCCGCCGGCCGGGCCGGAGCCCTTGCGGGTGATGATGTTGATCACGCCGCCCACGGCGGAGTCGCCGTAGAGCACGCCGGCCGGGCCGTGCAGCACCTCGATGCGCTCGATGTTGTCGACGGGGATGGTGCTGAAGTCAACGCCGTTGCCGTCGATGAGGTTTTGCCGCCGGCCGTCGACGGTCACCAGCGTCTTGGCCGAGGCCGGATAGCCCATGCCGCGCATGGAAATTTCGGCGTATGTGCCATAGGTGTCCGACTGCATTACATAAAGGCCGGGCACGCCCTTGAGCAGCTCCACCACCGACATGGGATTTTGCTCTTCGATCTGCTGGCGGGTGATGATGGTCACGTTGCGGGGCAGTTTATCCAGTTCCTGCTCCCAGCGGTTGGCCGAGACGGAGGTCTCGGGCAGGGCGTAGGCCTGATCGGCCTGGTCGGCGGCCAGGGCCGGTTGGTTCAGCCACAACAGCAACACCGCGCAGATCGCCCCGGCCAGTTTGCTCGATCGCTTCATCGACTAGCTCCTTTTTCTCCACCCTTGACGTGGTAAGCCGGGCCGGGGCAATAAAAAAACCCCCAGCCCCTGTGAAAGGGACTGGGGGATTGCACCCAGCTTGCTTCACCGCCCCAGACAGGCGTCCACGCGCGGTCGCATTGCCCAAAAAACAACGCGCGCACCGGTCCTTCGCCGGATAAAACGCCCATGCGCTGGCGGCAGGTCTTCTGACTTCCGGATCAACCTAGCGGCCGAGCCTTCCCGGACGGCTTGTTGGACCATCCAGTGGCGTTATTTCGGCCTTCGTCCCCGGTTACAGCGGCGGGACCGTGACGGAATCGCACCGTCTTCCCCATTGAGCCCGAAAGGGCGCCGTCGCGCGATATTTTGTAACATCTATGTCAAAAAAACGCCCATGTCAAGGGTTGGTTTGCGCGGCCGGCGACGATGGCCTATGATTGGCGGCGGGCGCGAAAGACTGGAGGCTGTGATGCTCATCGCCACTTGCTACGACGCCGTGGAGATCCACCGCGTCGAAAAATTCATCTATGGCCGTTTCCTGCGACCGCACCGGGTGATAAGCACCTGCCGGGCCGCCGGCGGCCTGCGCGACGACCTGGAATGCGTCTACAACCACCAGGTCTGCGAGCCCTCCGGCCCCAGCCACAACGCCGCCATCAACGCCTGGGAAGACCCCATCGCCTATCGCCGCATGGTCTGCCAGGCCGCCGGCGCGCCGCCTGAAACGAGCGCCGGCATGGCCACCGCCGCCAACATGATGAACGCCGCCCTGGTCGGCCTAGCCTTTCGGGGGGTGGAGGTCTTTTGCCTGGCCACCGCCGGCGTGGAGGGCAACGCCGGCCGGGCCGGCGATCCGGCCACGCACCACGAGCACGACGGCCGTTTCGAGGACTTGGCCCAAGACGGCCCGCCGGCCCACGGCACCATCAACCTGATGTTTTTCCTCGGCCAGGAACTGACCGCCGGCGGCATGGTCCGCGCGGTGATCACCGCCACCGAGGCCAAGGCCGTCGCCCTGCAAGAGTTGGCCATCGGCTCGCGCTACTCCAGCGGGCCGGCCACCGGCACCGGCACCGATCAGATCGTCATCGCCGCCCGCCTGGGCGGGACGCCGGCCACCAGCCCCAGCAAGCACACCAAGCTGGGCCAGCTCATCGCCGAAAGCGCCATCCAGGCCATCAAGGAAACCCTGGCCGTGCAGAACGACCTCAGCGCCTCGGGGCAATGCTCGTGCCGGGCCCATCTGGCCCGTTTCGCCGCCGGCCGCGACCTGGCCGCGAGCGCGGCCGCGCTGCTGGATGGCGACCACGCGGCGCTCTTGCGGCAAAACTTCGACGTCATCGACCGCGACCCGCCCACCGTGGCCGCCGCCGCCGCCCTGGCCCACGTCGCCGACGAACTGGCCTGGGGCATCTTGCCCGCCAGCGCCGCGCCGGAGATCCTGGCCGCCCAGGCCGCCCAGATGGCCGTGGCCGCCTGCGGCGCGCCAGAGCTTTGGCCCGCCTTGCGCCAAAGCCTGGCCCCGCCCATGGGCCACGCGCCGGAGCAGGTCTTTGACCTGGCCTGCCAGGCCCTGGCCCTGGGCTTTGCCCGCAAGTGGCGCTGACCCCGTCGGCCCTAAAACTCGGTTGACACGACAAAACGCGATTTGTTTTACTGGATGACCGAACATGGTTCGGCCATGCGGAACCGGTGCGCCCGCCGCGCCCATAGCCATGCGCAACGAGAGGGCGTGTCGAGGTCAACATGAGCGTGCAGTCGATCGATCGGGCGGTGGATATAATGTCACTCTTTTCGGCCGAAGCCACCCGGCTGGGCATCACCGAGATCGCCGCCGCCCTGGGCCTTTCCAAGACCACCGTCCACGGCCTGGCCAGCACTTTGAAGGCGCGCGGCCTGCTGCGCCAAGACGCCGAGACGCGCAAGTACAGCCTGGGCATGAAGCTTTTCGAGTTGGGGGCCATGCTCACCGCCAGCCTGAAGCTCAACCGCGTCGGCCAGGGCGCGGTCCAGCGCCTGGCCAACGACACCGGCCTCAACGCCCGCTTGGCCGTCTGGGAACGGCCGGCCATGCTGGTGGCGTTGACGGCTTTTCCGGGCATGCCCAGCCCGCCGCTCAACCAGATGGGCCCCCGCGTGCCGGCCCACTGTTCGGCCATCGGCAAGGCCGTGTTGATGAGCCTGCCGGCCGCCGACCTGGCCCGCTGGTTGGATGCGGCCAAACTGGAGAGGTTCACGCCCAACACGCTCATCGATCGTCAGGCTCTGGAGCGGCAACTTGGCGAATTTCGCCGCCAGGGTTTCGCCGAGGACAACGAGGAGTTTTTGCTGGGCCTGTGCTGCCGGGCCGCGCCGATCAAGGAGCGCGGCGTCGTCGCCGGTTCGGTCAGCCTTTCGGCCGCGCCGGAGCAACTGGCCGGCAGGGATGGCCGGGAGCTGGCGCGTCTGCTGCTTGCCGCCGCCACGGAGATCTCTCGGGCCATGGCCTAGCCGGGCCCGGCCCATCACGCAACCGGGCGCTGAAGCGTCCGTTCGCCAAAGGAGTTGGCCACCGTGAAGATTCGTCTGCCCGAATTGATGTGGTATGGCAACCTGGACGTGGAAATCGAACTGCCAGACGATTGGGACGTCACCTTTTGCCCCATGCGCGGGGCCGAGCGCCCGGCCCTCGGCCAGGAGGCCATCGCCCAGGCCATCAAGAACCCCATCGGCTGCCCGCCGCTGCACCAGTTGGCCCGGGGCAAAAAGAGCGCCTGCATCGTTTTCGACGACATCACCCGGCCCACGCGCTGCGCCGAACTGGCCCCGGTGGTCATCGAGGAGCTGCTGGCCGCCGGCCTGGCCGAGGACGACATAACTTTCGTCTGCGCCCTGGGCTCCCACGGGGCCCACACCGCCCACGAGTTTCGCAAAAAACTGGGCGCCGATATCCTGGAGCGCTTCCGCGTCTACAACCACAACATCTACGAAAACTGCGTGGAGGTGGGCGTGACCAGCCGGGGCGCCAGGCTGCTGATCAACCGCGAGGTGGCCCAGGCCCAGGTCAAGGTCGGCCTGGGTTGCGTCACCGCCCACGCCCAGGTCGGCTTCAGCGGCGGCGGCAAGATCATCCTGCCCGGCGTCTCGCACATCGACACCATCAGCCACTTTCACATCGACGTGGAAAAATCGGCCGTCGAGACCACGGGTCTTGGTAATTTCGACAACAATATTCTGCGCTTCGAGATCGAAGAAGCCGTGCGCCTGGCCAAGTTGGATTTCAAGGTCGACGTGGTGACCAACGGCCGGGGAGCCACCATCGGCGTTTTCGCCGGCGACCCCATCGCCGAGCACCTCCAGGCCGTGGCCGCCGCCCGCGAGATCTACGCCACCGAACCCACGCCCACCGACATGGATGTGGTGGTGGTCAACGCCTTTGCCAAGGCCAACGAGATGGCCATCGCCATCCTGCTGGGGGCCATCGCCACCGGCAATTTCCAGGGCAGCGTGGTCTGCCTGGCCAACGCCCCCGAGGGCCAGGTCACCCATTATCTGGCTCGCAGCTTCGGCCGTGACTACGGCGGCCGCCAATATCCCATCGGCTTCGTGCCGCCCGGCCTCAACGTGGTGGTGGTGGCCCCGCACATGGACAAGACCTTCGGAGACTGGGTGGCCAACCCCCAAGACGCGCACTGGGTGAAGTCATGGGACAAGGCGCTGGAGTTGCTGAAAAAATGGCACGGCCCCGGCGCGCGCTGCGCGGTGTTGCCCAACGCCACCATGCAATATTTCGTCAACCAGACCGGCAGCGCCCACGACGTGTCCACCGCCGGCTGAGGTTTGGCGACCCCCGCGCTCGGCCCGAGGGCTTGGCGGCCGGGCGCGGGGCTTTGGGCTATTTCTTCTTGAGCACGGCACGCCAGCCGGTGGGCGGCACCAAGGGGCCGTAAACCTTGCTGACGTGGCTGGCCTGTTCGGTGACGTAGAAGGCGTCCGGGTCCAGGCTGGTGATGATGTCGGTGGCCTTTTGGGCGTCCTTGCGCCGGCAGGCCAGCAACACTTCGATCACCGGGCCGTCCTTGCCCTGGCCGGTGAAGGTGGTCACGGCATAGCCGGCATCGCGCAGGGCCTGGGCCATGGCCAGCGAGCTTCGCGGGCTGATGGCGTGGATGATCACGTGGCCCAGGGCCAGGCGCTTTTCCAGCTTGATGCCGGCCACGTTGCCCACCGAAAAGCCCAGGGCGTAAAACACGCCCAGTAACGGCTCGTCGGCGATCTGGGTGATCACCGCCGAGATGACGACCAACCACACCGATATCTCGATCAGGCCCAGGAAAAACGCGGTGAGCGTGCGGCCCGAGACGATGGCGATGGTGCGCATGGTGCCGGCCGAGACGTCGGCCACCCTGGCCACGAAAATGCCCAGGCCCAACAGCCACACCGACCACTCGATGCCCCAAAACATGGAACTACCTCTCCTTTCTGAAAAATTGCCCTCCTTTTAAGATGTACCACAAAAAACGCCGATCCCAACCACCATCTGGGCGGTCGGGATCGAGCGATGGGAGACGAGGCGACGGGCCGCCCGAAGGCGATCCCGCCGCCCCCCGGTCTGTCTTGAGAGTGCGGCACGGGGGCATCCTGCCCCGTGCTGCATCGGCTTGGCAAAAGCGCGGTTTTGCCAAGCCTCGCAAATCGCCCGCCTAATCAGGCTCGCGATTTGGCGCGCCGTCCCTGGCGCGCTTCGGCTGCTGCACGGTAACATGTATGTTTCACAGGTTATTATCTGTTTTTACAACATTTGTTATGTTGCACCGTGCAGCAGCCTCGTCTTACATGCCCCGGCGGTACATGCCGCCCACGTCGTAGAGGGCCTTGGTGATCTGGCCCAGCGAGCAGTGGCGCACGGTGTTGATCAGCTCGGCGAAGATGTTGCCGCCGTCCAGGGCCACCTGCTGCAAGTTGTGGAGGGCGGCCGGGGCCTGCTCGGCGTGGGCCCGATGGAACTGGGCCAAGCGCTGGAGCTGGCTTTGCTTTTCCTCCTCGGTGGCCCGGGCCAGTTCGACCACGCACGGCTCTTGCTCCTGCTCGACCCCGGCGGGCAGGAAGGTGTTGACGCCGATAATCGGCAACTCGCCGGTGTGCTTTTGGATCTCGTAGTAGATCGACTCGTCCTGGATCTTGGAGCGCTGGTAGCCCGTCTCCATGGCCCCCAGCACGCCGCCGCGGGCGGTCAGGCGGTCGAACTCGGCCAGGACGGCTTCCTCCACCAGGTCGGTCAGCTCGTTGACGATAAAGGCCCCTTGCAGGGGGTTCTGATTCTTGGCCAGGCCCCACTCGCGGTTGATGATCAGCTGGATGGCCAGGGCCCGGCGCACCGACTCCTCGGTGGGCGTGGTGATGGCCTCGTCGTAGGCGTTGGTGTGCAGGCTGTTGCAGTTGTCGTAGATGGCGCAGAGCCCCTGGAGGGTGGTGCGGATGTCGTTGAACTGGATCTCCTGGCTGTGCAACGAGCGGCCCGAGGTCTGGATGTGATACTTGAGCATCTGGCTGCGCGGGCCGGCGCCGTAGCGCTCGCTCATGGCCACGGCCCAGATGCGCCGGGCCACCCGGCCGATGACGGTGTATTCCGGGTCCATGCCGTTGGAGAAGAAAAACGACAGGTTGGGCGCGAAATCGTCGATGTTCATGCCCCTGGCCAGATAATACTCCACGTAAGTGAAGCCATTGGCCAGGGTCAGGGCCAGTTGGGTGATGGGGTTGGCCCCGGCCTCGGCGATGTGATAGCCGCTGATGGAGACGCTGTAGAAGTTGCGCACGTCGTTTTTGATGAAAAATTCCTGGATGTCGCCCATCATGCGCAGGGCGAAATCGATGCTGAAGATGCAGGTGTTCTGGCCCTGGTCTTCCTTGAGGATATCGGCCTGGACGGTGCCTCGGGCGGTGCGGAGCACCCGCTCCATGATCTGGCGGCGCTCGTCGTCGCTGGGCTGGCGGC
Source organism: Desulfarculus baarsii DSM 2075 (assembly GCF_000143965.1). Taxonomy (GTDB): domain Bacteria; phylum Desulfobacterota; class Desulfarculia; order Desulfarculales; family Desulfarculaceae; genus Desulfarculus; species Desulfarculus baarsii. The sequence goes on from NC_014365.1 coordinate 875,030, forward strand.
CTTGCTCTTGCTGGAATTTGGCCAGTTGCTGGTCGAGGGCGGTGTTGAAGAAAAAGGCCAGCATGATCGGCGCGGGGCCGTTGATGGTCATGCTGACGCTGGTGTTGGGGTCGCAGAGGTCAAAGCCGTCGTAGAGCACCTTCATGTCGTCGAGGGTGCAGATGCTAACACCGCTGTTGCCGACCTTGCCGTAGATGTCGGGCCGCAGGTCGGGATCCCAGCCGTAGAGCGTCACCGAGTCGAAGGCCGTGGAGAGCCGGGCGGCCTTGGCGTCGCGGCTGAGCAGCTTGAAGCGACGGTTGGTGCGGAAGGGATCGCCCTCGCCGGCGAACATGCGGGTGGGGTCTTCGTCGGTGCGCTTGAAGGGAAACACGCCGGCCGTGAAGGGGAAGTTGCCGGGCAGGTTTTCGGCGCGCATCCAGGAATATATCTCGGCCGGATCCTCCCACTGGGGCAGGCAGACCTTGGGGATGTCGAGCCCGCACAGCGAACGGGTGGTCAGCGGCACGCTGAACTGCTTGTCGCGCACTTTGTATTTGTATTTGCTGCCGGAGTAGGCCTTTTGCAACTGGGGCCACTGGGCCAAAAGCTGGTGGGTCCGCTCGCTGAGGCCTTCCTCGAGCTTGTGCACCTCGGCGCGCAGGGCGTCCAGGGCCGGCTTGCGCTCCTTGTCGCCCTGCCAGAGCTTGGCCAGATAGTCGTGGGTGTTTTTCATCTGCCAACTGCGGCGGACGAGCGCGGCCTGCTGGCGGGTTTTTTGGTGATAGCCACGGATGGCCTCGGCGATCTCGGAGAGATAGCGCTCGCGATGGGCCGGCACGATGATGGTCTTGTCGGCGCTGCAATTGATGGCGGGCCGCTGGCGCGGCGAGGCGAACTCCACGCCGGTCTTTTGCCTGATCTTGTCCAGCAGGCCCAGGTACAAGGCCGTCACGCCGTCGTCGTTGAAGCGGGCGGCGATGGCCCCGTAGACGGGCAGCGCCTCGGGGTCGACGTCCCACAGGCCGCGATTGCGCTGAAGCTGCTTGCGCACGTCGCGCAGGGCGTCCTCGGCCCCCCGGCGGTCGAACTTGTTGATGACGACGATGTCGGCGAAATCGAGCATGTCGATCTTTTCCAGCTGCGAGGCCGCGCCGAACTCGCTGGTCATGACATAGAGGCTGATGTCCACGTGGTCGACCACCGCCGCGTCGCCCTGGCCGATGCCGGCGGTCTCGACCAGGATCAGGTCGAAGCCGGCCGCCCGGGTCACGGCGATGACGTCATCCAGGCCCTGGCTGATCTCCAGGCCGGAGCTGCGCGTGGCCAGCGAGCGCAGATAGACGCGTTCGGACTCCATGCTGTTGAGCCGGATGCGATCGCCCAGCAGCGCCCCGCCGCTCTTGCGCCGCGTGGGGTCGACGCTGATCACGGCCACGCGCTTTTGGGGGAAATCGTGCAAAAAGCGGATCAACAGCTCGTCGGTGAGGCTGCTCTTGCCCGCCCCGCCCGTGCCGGTGACGCCCACCACCGGGGCCGGCCGCTCGCCGATCAGCGGCTTCAACGCCGCCCGCCACTGGCTCATGTCTTGGCCGGCCAGGGCCGCCCGCTCCACCAGGGTGATGGCCCGGGCCACCAAGTCGGGACGATCGGCGCTCAGCTTGGCCAGATCGTTTGGCTTTTGCCCATTGCCCAGACTGTAGTCCACCGTCCGCACCAGGTGGTTGATCATCCCCTGCAGGCCCATGCGCCGGCCGTCCTCGGGCGAATAGATCTTGGTCACGCCATAGGCGTGCAACTCGGCGATCTCCTCGGGCACGATGACCCCGCCGCCGCCGCCAAAGACCTTGATGTGGCCGCAGTTGTTTTCCTTGAGCAGATCGACGATATACTTGAAAAACTCCACGTGGCCGCCCTGATAGCAACTGGCGCAGATGGCGTGGACGTCCTCCTGCACGGCGGCGCGGACGACGTCGCTCACCGAGCGGTTGTGGCCCAGGTGGATCACCTCCACGCCCGTGCCCTGCAAGATGCGGCGGATGATGTTGATGGCCGCGTCGTGGCCGTCGAAAAGCGACGCCGCCGTCACGGCGCGCACCGGGTTTTTGGGCGTGTAGGGCTTGATCGGTTCGGTCATGGCTCCCCCCTTGGTTTGGGGATGTGATTGCTAAACAAGCTGGCCCATCAGCAGGGCCGACTGATCCTCGATATATTTGGCCAGGCCGATGCCGGCCAGGGCCCAGTGCCGAAAGGCCCACATGTGGCCCAGCACCATGATGTTGTGAGCCATCAGCTCGATCTCGCCGCGGTTGAGCGGCCGCAACGAATAGTCCTCGACGCCCCGGCGCAGCAGCCCGATGAACATGCCCGTGATGCGCAGCTCGTGCTCCAGGACGTAGCGCTTGGACTCGGCGGGCAGGCTCTTGGTCTCTTGATAGATGAAGGTGATGTGCCGGCCCATGCCGTCACAGGCGGCGATATAGGCCTGGATGGCCGATTCCAGGGCGCGGGCCCCGCTGCCGCCGTGGGCGATGTGCGCCTGGAGGCTTTGCTCCATCTCCTGGTGGATGGCCTGGCAGACCAGATAGAGCACGTCTTCCTTGGTCTGGACGTATTCATAGAGCGAACCAATGGAAATTCCGGCGCTTTTTGCTATCTCGCGCGTGGTGGTCTTGTGAAAGCCCTTTTGCAGAAACAGGCTGACGGCCGCGTCGGCGATCTGCCGGCGGCGGCGCTGGACCAGCTCCTGGTCCTTGACCACGGTGGGGATTTGGCGAGCGCTTGCTTCCCGTTGGCTTGGCGTCATGCTACTGTTTCCCGTCTGTTGGCGAGCTTGCGCTGACTGAGCGCTCGCTCGGTGAGTAGTCTACCCAAATTTTAGCCGGCCTGTCAAGGGTTTTGGGGCGGGCGGCGCTTTCGCGCCCCGGGCGGGCGCGGTGATTATATAATAGAAGCGCCCGCCGTGTCGCGGCGCGCGTGAGTCGGGCGGGGAGAAATGAGCAAAGACAATGGGTTTGAGGTCGTGCGGGTCATTGCCGCCGAGCGGCCGGAACTGGCGCGGCGTTTTGGCGCGAAAAGCATTGGCGTGTTCGGTTGGTGCGCCAGGGGCGGCAGTGCCAGGTGAATACTATCTCTGTACTATCTGTACAGAATATCTCAAACGGCTCAAGATTGACCACGGAATATTAACAAATGTATGTTGGTTTTCTCTGTCAGTTTATGTGTAAGTAAATCAAAAACATTTTGTTTGTGCTGTGAACTGTGCGCATGTGACGCGCAAAGAATGGAAAAATTATTTATTGATAACGTGAACGATAGTATATCGAGGTCAAAATATGGAGTGGATTAACGTCGCGAAGGAATCACTTGAGTTTGCTTTTGCGTCCATCAGTGTTGGCGCGCTAGTGTATGGTGCCTGGATTGGAGGAAAAGCCGTTAAAAAGTACCAAATGCAAAATGAGATCGATGCGAAGTATTCTCTAATTGCAGCGGATAACGAAATTTTTGCTGTTGTTAGGTCTAAGCCGTTTTTAGAATCATTTTTTATGGTATGTGATGATAATATTTTGCCAAAAGATAAGGCTGACAGGCTATTGTCAGCGCTCCTTCATGGTACATCTGGAAGCTATAAGCGTTGGGAAAACGTTCAAGATATAGTTGACTGGCCCTGGGAAGAAAACGATTTCTTTTCCGAAGGTAAAGACCGATTTAGATATGGAACTTATTTGGCGGAACGTATTATTATTTTGTTAACGTTAGCTCATGGGGCATGGCAAGATAGGCTTATCTCAAAAGAAGATTATCATGGATATACAAATTACATTGATACGATTGGCCATCATCCGTTATTTTTAGCGGCAATTCATTATTGGGCTCGGCACCGTTTTATTCGCCAATCTTTTGCTGCTGAGCTTAGAAATAGGTTGTTAATGTCGCAAGAAGCTAAAGAGATGATTCATGTGATCTATCCACAAATTGAATCTGATAAATGGCTTGATATGATTCGTTAAAGCTCGTCTATGTTCTTCGCTGTTGTGCACGTTCAATCGCTTTTGTATCATCGTTCCGCCTTGCCAACACGCCCCATCGCGGATAGACTCGTGGCATCTATATCTAATGATGGAGCGGCCATGCACCAGCACCCCCACGGCGCGCACCCCGGCGGCCACCCGGCCGGTTTGGCGAAAAACGAAGGCGGCGTCCCGCCGCTGCGGCTATTGGCCTGGGAGACCACCAGGCGCTGCAATCTGCGCTGCCTGCATTGTCGGGCCGGGGCCGAGGACGAATGCTACCCCGATGAATTGACCACCGCCCAGGGCGAGGAGTTGCTGCGCGATCTGGCGACCATGGGCCGGCCGGTGGTGATCCTCACCGGCGGTGAACCGCTTTTGCGCCACGATATCTTTCACTTGGCGGCCTATGGCCACGGGCTGGGCCTGCGCATGGTCATGGGCACCAACGGCGTGTTGATCACCCCGGAGGTGGCCCGGCGGCTGGTGGAGGCGGGCATTCAACGCATCTCGGTTTCCATCGACGGGCCCGACGCCCAGAGCCACGACGTTTTTCGTGGCCAGCAGGGGGCCTTCGAGGGCTCCATGGCCGGCATCGCCGCGGCCAGGGCGGCCGGCCTGGAGTTTCAGGTAAACACCACCGTGACGCGGGGCAATCTGCCGTGGATGCAGGCGATCCAGGACTTGGCCCAGCGGCTTGGCGCGGTGGCTCACCATATCTTTTTGTTGGTGCCCACCGGCCGCGGCCGGGCGCTCAGCGGCGAGATCATCAGCGCCGAGGAATACGAAGACGTGCTAAACTGGTTTTACGACCAGCGCGGCAAGGCCTGCATGGAGCTGAAGGCCACCTGCGCGCCGCATTATTTCCGCGTGCTGCGCCAACGGGCCAAGGCCGATGGCCTGGACCTGACCTTCCAGAGCCACGGGCTGGACGCGGTGAGCAAGGGCTGCCTGGGCGGCCAGGGCTTCGCCTTTGTCAGCCATGTGGGCCAGGTGCAGGCCTGCGGCTATCTGGATTTGCCGGCTGGCGACGTGAAAAAGCAGCCATTTTCGCGCATTTGGCAAGAGTCCGAGCTTTTTGGCAAACTGCGTGACCCCAACCTGCTGGGCGGCAAATGCGGGCGTTGCGAGTATCGGCGGGTGTGCGGCGGCTGTCGTGCTCGGGCCTTCGAGGCCACGGGTGATGTGCTGGCCGAGGAGCCGTTGTGCGTGCACCAGCCGGCGCTCCGCTAGGCTGTCGTTGCATGATGTTCCATATGTTCCAGTTGCCTTGAAACGTCACCATAGTGTAATATTTTGTTTTCGTTGGCGTAATGGCTTTACGCTCTATAATTTGCATATCGATGAAACAAAACCTTTGTCCCGGAGGCGTTGCTAGAAGAAGCCTTGGCGGGGTTTTGTATGTTATGGCGGGCAATTAGGCCCCGACCGTCCGCTGGCACCAAACTTGCCATGAATCACGCATGCCGGCGCATGCCCCCGGGCTGGGCGCGGTTACCGCTAATGTGCCTATATATATTGGGTATTTGCGATGGCGGTGGTTGCCAAGTCGCGGTTTATGGGCTAAGAATATACGGCTACGACTGCTGGATACATGATATTTTCTACCGAAATACTATGCAATGCTAACGGCCGCCGTGGAGGGTCGACCTTCCGTGGCGAGATCGGCGCGAGGCGTCGGCCAGCATGGGCCGGCGACAGAGGCCGCCAGTCATCCGGAGAGGAATAATGCCCAATGATAATGTGACGATAGTTGGCCTGCATCTGGCATTGACTCTGTTCGGCCTGGGCATGCTTTTTCGCCTGGGCGCCTGGTTGTGGCGCAATGTGGGCGACGAGGCCAGGCAGGCCGGCGCGGGGGCGCGGGCCCTGGCGGCGGTCAGCGGCTTGCTGGGGACGATCTTCAGCGCCAAGGTCGTGACCCTGGTCAAGGCCCTGGTCCTGGACGTGCTGTTGCAGCAAAAAGTCTACAAGCAGGACAAGCTGCGTTGGGCGGCCCATATCTGTATTTACGTGGGCTTCATGCTGCTGCTGATCTTCCACGCTTTGCAGAGCGTGGTCAGCGTGGCGGTGTTCGACGACTTCCAGTCGACGCTCAACCCCTACTTGTTCCTGCGCAACTTCTTTGGCCTGGTGGTGTTGGCTGGCGTGGGCGTGGCCATCTATCGCCGGGTGACGATCAAGCCGATCAAGGCCATCAGCGGCGGGGCCGACAAGATCGCCCTGACGCTGCTGGCGGTGATCATGTGCTCGGGCGTGGTGCTGGAAGGGGCCAAGATCATCAGCCAGCGCGACTTCATGCGCATGAACGAAGACTACGGCAGCCTGGAGGGCGAGGAGCTCACCGCCCTCAAAGCCTATTGGGCCAAGAACTTTTCGGTGGCCTTCAGCGGCGAGGAACTCCCCTCCGACGAGGAGACCCTGGCCGCCGGCGCCGAGCTGCACGCCGACTCCTGCGCCTCGTGCCACTCCGAGCCCAACGCGGCCTTCATGAGCTACGCCGCGGCCCAGGTCATGAAGCCGGCCGCCGGGGCCCTCGATCGCCTCGATGCGCCCAGCCTGCTCTATTATCTGCACTATTTCGCTTGCCTGCTGGGCCTGATCTACCTGCCCTTCAGCAAGTTCTTGCACATCATCACCAGCCCCATCGCCATGGTGGTCAGCCAGGTGATGGACGAAAAGACGGCCGCGCCGGCGGCGGTGGCCCTGCGCCGGGCCATCGACCTGGACGCCTGCACCCACTGCGGCACCTGCACGCTGCACTGCTCGGTGCTGGCATCGTTCCAGACCATGGGCAACGACGGCATTTTGCCCTCCGAGAAGCTGGCCGCCTTCCGCAGCCTGGTCGCCGGAGATCGCCTAACCGACGCCCAGCTTTTCGCCCTGCGCGACGCCAACGACATCTGCACCCGCTGCCACCGCTGCACCGACCTGTGCCCGGTTGGCATCAACCTCCAGGGCTTGTGGACGGCTCTGAGCCAGGAGCTGGAGCATCGCGGCGTGGTCTCGACCTTTGTCGTCGCCCGCCAGGCCGTCAGCGGCTTGGGCCGGCCGGGCAAGGGCCAGGCCGTCAAGCTGGCGCGGCCCGAAAAGAGCCTGGTCTTCCAGGCCGACAAGTTCCGCAAGTGCTTCGAATGCCAGACCTGCACCAACTCCTGCCCGGTGGTGGCCGCCCACGCCGAGCCGATCAAGAGCCTGGATCTGGTTCCGCACCAGATCATGCACGCGCTGGCCATGGGCATGGTCGATCTGGCCATGGGCGCGCGCATGAACTACGACTGCCTGACCTGCTATCGCTGCCAGGAACAGTGTCCCCAGGGCGTGCCGATCACCGACATTCTCTACGAACTGAAGAACATGGGCTACCAGCGGGTCAAGAGCGGCCTGGAGGACGTGGCCTGAGCGACCGGCGCACGTGGATTCGATCCACAGCTGGCAAGGAGCATTAAAGATGCAATTCGCCTGGTTCCGTGGCTGTAAGATACCCTTTTACATGAGCCACTACGAAACCGCCTCGCGGGCGGTGTTGGACAAGATGGGCGTGGGGCTTGTCGATATGGAGTTCGGCTGCTGCGGCTACCCCGTGCGCAACCAGGACGCCGTGGCCCATCTGGTCTCGGCGGCGCGCAACCTGGCCATGGCCGAACAGGCCGGCCTGGATCTGCTCACGCCCTGCAAGTGCTGTTTCGGCAGCTTCAAGCACGCCATCCACGCCCTGGCCGAGGATCAGGGCCTGTTGGCCAAGGTCAACGGGGTGCTGGCCGGCGAGGGCCTGCGCTATCAGGGCAAGGCCAACGTGCGTCACATTTTGCAGGTGTTGCACGACGAGGTGGGCCTCAAGGCCCTCAAGGACAAGATCACGCGCCGTTTTGGCGGGCTCAAGGTGGCGGTGCATTATGGCTGCCACGCCCTGCGGCCCAGCGCCGTGACCCAGTTCGACGACCCCTTCGGTCCCAAGCTTTTCGACGAGTTGGTCGAGCTGACCGGGGCCAAGAGCGTGGCCTGGGGCCGCAAGCTCGATTGCTGCGGCGCGCCGCTGTGGGAAAAGAACGATGATTTGAGCCGCAAGATCGCCAAGATGAAGATCGACAGCGGCCACCAGGCCGGCGCGGCGATCATCTGCTCGGCCTGCACCTACTGCCAGATCCAGTTCGACACGATCCAGGCCCAGATGCTACAAGACGACAAGGAGCTCGACGCCTTGCCCTCGCTGCTCTATCCGCAGTTGCTGGGCCTGGCCCTGGGCCTGCCCGAGGACAAACTGGGCCTGCAGGCCAACGCCGTGGCTGGGGCCTGGGTGGCCAACCACATGGAATAACGCGCGCTTTCGCGCCCGCTGGCGAAGGTTGCCGGCGGGCGCGAGACCGCGGCCGAGTCGGTGGTGGCCGTGCGGGCCGAGGCGGGTTGACCGGCCTTGGGGCTCGGCGGCCCGCGCGGCGCGCCGGGTCACGCCGCTGGTGCAGCCATGAACGACCGCACGTGCAAGAGGTGTTCGGTGGCCAGGGTCAACGCCCTGGTGGGGGCTTATCGCCTGGCGCACCAGGCCGGGGACGGCCGGAGCTTGGAGCGGCTGCGCCTGGTGGCCCGGGAGGTCGGCCGCGAACTGCCGGCGGCGGCCGAGCTGTTGCGGTCGGGCCTGGCCGAACAAGAGCTGCGCGCCCTGTGCTGGAACGTCTCGTCGTTTCTCAGCGACCAGCAGGTGGAGCTGATCTTCGACCTGAAGCTTAGGCCGCCGGGCCCGCGCTGAGCGCGCCAGCCCCGGCCGGGAGCCAAGACCGCCGACCATGATTGATTCGGCCGAAAAAAACGCGCCGCCCTCCCTGGCCGGCGACGGCGTGTTGCTCTTGGACAGCGCGCTGATGATCATGGGCCTGAACATGACCGCCCGGCACCTGCTGGGCGGCGGCGTGGAGCCGGGCCAGCATTTTCGGCCAGAGCGTTTTTTTCGCGGCGAGGGGCTCGACGAGGTCGTCGGGGCCATCGGCGCGGCCCTGGGCCGGGGCGAAAGCCGCCTGGGCCTGCGCGCGGCCATGACCGACGCCACCGGCCACACCTTCAGCGCCGATTGCGCGGCCAGCCCCTTTTTCGAGCGGCCCGGGCGCATCGGCGGGGTGATCTTCAACTTCCGCGACGTCGACTTCGCGCCCCTGCGCGAGGGCCGCTTCGAGCCTTCCGAGCGCCTGCCCGAAATGCCACGCATGGCCTATTCGGCCCTGGTCGACAACCTGGCCGAGGGCATTTTCACCATCAACACCCGCTGGCGCATCACCTCGTTCAACCAGGCCGCCGAGCGCCTGACCGGCTATCGTCGCCAGGAGGTGCTGGGCCGCCACTGCTGGGACATTTTTCGCTCCGACCTCTGCGAAGCGGGCTGCCCCCTGCGCACGACCTTGGACAGCGGGGTGACGCGCATGGATCAGGACGTGCGCATGCTGCACAAGGAGGGCAAGCGCCTGGGCATCCTGGTCAACACCAGCGTGATCAAGGACGCCGGCGGGACCGTGGTGGGCGCGGTGGAGACCTTCCGCCCCCTGCTGGAGCAGGAACAGGCCCAGGATGTCGGTGACAACGGGCCCCATTTCACCGACATCATCGGCCAGAGCCAGCCCATGCGGCGGCTGTTCGAGATGCTGCCCGACGTGGCGGCCTCGGAGGCCAGCGTGCTGATTCAGGGCGAGAGCGGCACGGGCAAGGAGCTGTTCGCCCGGGCCATCCACCACAACTCGCCGCGCCGCCAGGGGCCGTTCGTGGCGGTCAACTGCTCGGCCCTGGCCGAGACGCTCCTGGAGTCGGAGATGTTCGGCCACGAAAAGGCCGCCTTCACCGGCGCGGTGCGTTCGCGGGTGGGCCGGTTCGAACTGGCCAGGGGCGGCACGCTGTTTTTGGACGAGATCGGCGAACTCAAGCCCGAGTTGCAGGTCAAGCTGCTGCGCGTGCTGGAGCAGAAGGTCTTCGAGCGGGTGGGCGGCACCAGGCTGATCACCATGGACGCGCGCATCATCAGCGCCACCAACCGCGACCTGGGCCAGGCCCTCAAGGACGGCCGCTTCCGCGAGGACTTGTTCTACCGCCTGCGCACGGTGCCGATGACTTTGCCGCCGCTCCGCCGCCGCCAGGGCGACATGCCGCTGCTGGTGCGCGGCTTTATCGAAAAGCTCAATGTCAAATACAACAAGCAGGTGCGCTCGGTCGACCCCAAGGTGATGAAAGTATTCAATAACTACGCCTGGCCCGGCAACGTGCGCGAGTTGGAGCGGGTCATGGAGCACGCCTTTGTCTTCGTGCGCGGCCCGGTGATTTTTCCGCACAATCTGCCGGCGCTGGACGAGTTCGCCCACGAGCGGCTCTCCGGCCCGGCCGCTGCGGACCGGCCCCCCCGGCCGGGCCAGGACGGCGAACGCGAGGCCATCGCCGAGGCCCTGCGCAAGGCCGGCGGCCGTCGTGGCGAGGCGGCGGCGCTTTTGGGCCTGAGCCGGACGTCTTTGTGGCGGCGGATGAAGGCGCTGGGCCTGGCCTGAGTGTTGCAAGTCGTTTCACCTGTTTCGTCTCTTGTTTCAATGGCAATAAATCAATAAATTCAAAGTGTTATCCTGTCGTGAGCCCTGAATGGTCCGCTGAACGGGCGGCTGAATGAAACCTCAGTCGTTTCAATTCTCCTATCTGGTATTACCATTTATCGCTTTTGTTAGTGTTTTCACTATATTGACCGGCTGGCCCGACTTTTGCTCTGCTTGAGGCCAAAGCGGCCGCGCCTGGCCGCTTTGGCAAAGGAGGTTTCAATGAGCGCGCAAGCAGTGCAACTGGATGAGCTGATCGACAGATATCCGGCCAAACCCGAATATCTCATATTTTTGCTGCAAGACATTCAGGCGGCCTACGGCTACATCTCGCCCGAGGCCATGGACCGCGTCTGTGACCACGCCGGTGTGCCCAAGAGCAGGGCCTATTCGGTGGCCACTTTTTATCAATCCTTCAGCCTGAAGCCCAAGGGTGAGCACAAGATTCGCGTGTGCATGGGCACGGCCTGTCACCTCAAGGGCGCGCAACGTCTGGCCGACGCGGTGGAGCGCAAGTTGGGCATCAAGCCCGACGAAACGTCGCCAGACCTCAAGTTCTCCCTGGAGGCGGTCCACTGCCTGGGCGCCTGCGCCATGGCGCCGGTGGTGGTTGTCGATGACGAATATCACGCCGGCGCGACCCCCGGCAAGCTGGACAAGCTGCTAGACAACGTGGCCCGAGACTAGGGTCCGGCGGGAGAAGTCCTGATGGCAAAAGCAATATCGATGGAGAGCCTGTCGGAGTTTCGCTTGGCCTCGCGCCAGGCGCTGGACGACCTGCGCCAGCAGATTCTGGCCGCCAAGGATCCGGCCAAGACCGAGATCGTGGTCTGTCATGGCACCGGCTGCCTGGCGGCCGGCAGTCCCAAGGTCACCGAGGCCATGCGCAAGGCCCTGGCCGAGGCCGACCTGGACATTGAAGTGCGTCCGGGGATCAAGACCACCGGCTGTCACGGTTTCTGTTCCCGCGGGCCGCTGGTGATCATCCAGCCCGAGGGCATTTTCTACCAAAAAGTCAAACCCGAGGATGTCGGCGAGATCATCCAAAGCACCATCATCGAGGGCCAGCCGGTGGAGCGCCTGCTCTACCGCAACCCCAACACCGGTGAAAAGATCATCAAGGCCGCCGACATACCTTTCTACAACCTGCAACAGCGGGTGGTTTTGCGCAATATCGGCCGCATCGACCCCACCGATATCGCCGACTCCATCGCCATCGGCAGTTATCAGGCCCTGGCCAAGGCCCTGCTCGAGATGACGCCGGAACACGTGGTGCGCGAGGTCGAAAAGTCGGGTCTGCGCGGCCGTGGCGGCGCGGGCTTCCCCACCGGCCGCAAGTGGCGCGGGGCCATGGCCGCGGCCAAGAAAAAGGGCGGGCCGGTCTACGTGGTCTGCAACGGCGACGAAGGCGACCCCGGCGCGTTCATGGACTGCATGGTCATGGAGGGCGACCCCCACGCCGTCATCGAGGGCATGATCCTGGGGGCCTTCGCCCTGGGGGCCCATCAGGGCTTCATCTACGTGCGCGCCGAGTATCCGGTGGCCATCAAGCACCTCACCATGGCCATGGATCAAGCCCGGACCCTGGGCCTTTTGGGCGAAAACATCCTGGGCTCGGGCTTCAGCTTCGACATTCAGATCAACCGTGGCGCGGGCGCTTTTGTCTGCGGCGAATCCACGGCCCTGTTCACCTCCATCGAGGGCAAGGCCGGCGAGCCCCGGCCCAAGTACGTCCGTTCGGCCGAGGAGGGCCTGTGGGGCAAACCCACGGTGCTCAACAATGTCGAGACCTGGGCCAACGTGCCCCAGATCATCGAAAACGGCGGCCAGTGGTTCGCCGGCATCGGCGTGCCCCACAGCACCGGCACCAAGGTCTTTTCGCTGGTGGGCAAGGTCAACAACGTGGGCCTGGTCGAGGTGCCCATGGGCGTGCCGCTGAGGACCATCGTCGAGGACATCGGCGGCGGCGTGCCCGGCGGCAAGCCCTTCAAGGCCGTGCAGACCGGTGGGCCCTCGGGCGGCTGTCTGCCCTACGCCCTGCGTGATGTGGCGGTGGATTTCGACTCGCTGACCAAGGCCGGCTCGATGATGGGTTCGGGCGGCATGATCGTCATGGACGAGCGCGATTGCGTGGTCGACGTGGCCCGCTACTTCCTGCGTTTTCTCGAGGAGGAATCCTGCGGCAAGTGCCTGCCCTGCCGCCTGGGCGTGACCAGGCTGCGCGAGATGCTCGACGAAATCAGCGCCGGCCGCGGCAAGGAGGAGGACATCGAGGCCATCCTCAGCTTGTCGGCGGCGGTCAAGGACGGCTCGCTGTGCGCCCTCGGCGGCAGCGCGCCCAATCCGGTGCTGACCACGCTCAAGTATTTCCGCGACGAATACCTGGCCCACATCACCGACAAGAAATGCCCGGCCGGCGTGTGCAAGGAGCTCATCACCTTCGCCATCGACGTCGACAAATGCACCGGTTGCGGCTCTTGCGCCCGCTTGTGCCCCCAGTCGGCCGTCAGCGGCGAAAAGAAAAAGCCGCACCAGATCGACCAGTCCCTCTGCATCCGTTGCGGCGTTTGCTACGATTCGTGCAAATTTGGCGCGGTGGTGATTTCCTGACGGCCGACGCCTGGCCGATGGAGGCATAGCGATGATTAAATTTACGATCAACGACCAGGTAGTCGAGGCCCAGCCCGGTTGGACCGTGTTGGAGACCGCCCGGCACTATGGCCTGCACATACCAACCCTGTGCTACCATGAGGCGGTCAGCCCGTCGGGGGCCTGTCGGCTGTGCGTGGTGGAGCTGCGCGACGGCGATTGGTCCAAGGTGGTGATCAGCTGCATGTACCCGGTGGCCGAGGGCATCAATATCTACACCGACAGCCCCAAGGTGCAGAACGTGCGGCGCTGGATCCTGGAGATGCTCCTGGCCCAGTGCCCGGCCGCCAAGGAGGTTCGTGACCTGGCCGCCCAATATGGCGTGACCAAGACCCGCTTCAAGATCAACGACCCCAACGAGGACTGCATGCTCTGCGGGTTGTGCGTGCGGGTTTGCGAGGAGGTCGTGGGGGCCAAGGCCATCTCCACCGTGGGCCGCGGCGCGCACAAGCAGGTCGCCCCGCCCTACATGCAGCCCACCGACGACTGCGTGGCCTGCGGCTCGTGCCTGACCATCTGCCCCACCGGGGCCATGGCTCGGCGGTTCGACATGTTGCGCGGCAAGCCCAAGGTGATCTTGGGCGCCGGGTCCAAGTAGGCCCGAAGGAGGATGGACATGGGTAACGACTATAAAATCGGCGTCTTCCTCTGCCAATGCGGCGGGCGCGTCTCTCCGGCGGTGGACCTGGCCAAGTTGACCGAGCTGATCATGGCCGACGGCCTGGTCGCTCACTGCCAGACGCTGCCTTTTTCCTGCCAGGCCCCGGGCCTGGCCGAGATCAACAAGGCCGTGACCGAACTGGGCCTCGATCGGCTGATCGTGGCCGGCTGCGAATCGCGGTTGATGGCCAAGCGCTTCGAGGATGAGCTGGCCGCCGTCGGCCTGCGCAAGGGCCAGATCGAGGTGGTCAACCTGCGCGACCACGTGGCCGCCGTGCACGAACTGGCCCCCGAGGCCATGGCCGAAAAGGGCGCGCGCCTGATTTTGGCCGCCGCCGCCGGCCTGGCCGCCATGGTCCCCAGCGTCGAGGCCAAGGTCGAGCTCAACGGCCCGGTGATGATCGTTGGCGGCGGCGTCGCCAGCTACGCGGCGGCCCACGAACTGGCCGGCCGTGGCGTCGAGGCGATCATGACCGCCTACACCGACAACATCTGGGACGAACTGCGCATGCTCCACGAGCATTATCCCGGCGAGCGGCTTTACTACCCCCGCCTGGAGCAGGTCATGCGCGAGGTGGAGCAGAGCCCCCTGGTGCGGCGCATCACCGTGGGCGAACTGTCGGGTCTGCTGGGCCGCACCGGCGATTACACCGTCTCCTTCGCCAGCCCCGAGGGCGGGCCGGCCCGCGCCTACCAGGCCGGGGCGGTCATCGCCTGCCTGGACGGCGAGATGCAGAACCAGGGCAGCGACTTCGGTCACGACGGCGTCAGCGTCATCTGCCACACCGAGGCCGAGGAGCTGTTCTGGGTCAAGGGCACGCCCAAGGGCCGCTATGTGTTCTGGATCAACGACTACGAGGCGGGTCTGGGTCAGTTCGCCTATCTTTCGTCGCGGGCGGCCTGGAACATGGCCCGCTACGTGCGCGAAAACAACAAACTGGCCGACGTGACCATCCTCTACAACCACAAGATGCAGATTCCGCTTTCGGCCAGCGAGCGCAAGCACAGCCGCGAGCTGGAGGTCAAGTGGCTGGCCTATGACGGGGCCCTGCGGCCCACCGTGCAGGCCGGCTACCTGACCTACTGCGACCCGGCCGACGCCACCGAAAAAGAGCTGGCCTGGGACCGCCTGGTGCTCAGCCCGCGGCGCGCGGTGGGCCTGGAGGCCCGGCGCGTGGCCGAGATCCTGGGCCTGCACGCCCACGACAACGGCTTTTTGTTGCAAAACCACGCCAAGGTGCGGCCGGAGATGCACGGCCGCGACGAAACGCCCCTGGCCGGCAGCGCCAGCTATCCTTGCGACCTCTCCGAGGCCCTGCGCCAGGGCCGGCGGGTGGCCCAGCAGATCGCCGAACTCTACGACAAGGCCAAGGCCGGCCAGCTTCACGCGCCGCGCATGGTCTGCGTGGTCGATGAATCCAAGTGCATTGGCTGCGGCCTGTGCAAGGAGATCTGCGACTGTGGCGGCATCGAGCCCGTGCAGGGCCGGGGCGGCAACATCCCCCGTCACGTCGACCCCATGCTCTGCACCGGCGGCGGCACCTGCGCGGCGGCCTGCCCCTATCACGCCCTGACCCTGCAAAACAACTCCACCGCCCAGCGCGAGGCCCGGGCGGGCAAGCTGGCCGCCCAACTGGGCGAGCTGGACGTGCTGGCCTATGGCTGCGCCTGGGGTGGCCTGGCCGCCGCCGACAACGCCGGGTCCAAGGGCCTGGCCTACGACCCCCGCCTGCACCTGCTGCCGGTGGGCTGCATCGGCCAGCTCGACCCATCGGTGCTGGCCCGGGCCTTCCTCGACGGGGCCAACGGCGTGCTGTTGTTGGGCTGCCCGCCCGAGTCGTGCCACCATTCCTATGGCCTGGACCACACCTGGAGCCGCGTGAGCTTGCTCAAAAAGCTCCTGGGCCTGTGCGGCTTCGACCGGCGGCGCATCGCCCTGGCCCACTGCGACATGAACCAGCCCGCCGCTTTCATCAACTCGGTCAACGCGTTCCTGGCCACCATCGAGCAACTGGGGCCCATCGAGCGCACGCCGCAGAACGTCGAAAAGCTCCAGGGCGTCTACGACACCGTCAACAACTCGCGGGTGCGCTGGGTGCTGGGCGCCAGCCTGCGGCGGCCCTGGGAAGAGGTCTACCCCGGCGATCAGCGCAACGCCCTCAACTACGACCGCGACCTGCTGGGCGTCATCGGCGAGGAACTGGTCGCCAGCCGGGTGCGCCGCGTGTTGCAGCGTGAAAAGCGGCCCATGCCGGTGAGCGAACTGGTCGAGGCCATCGCCGAAAAGCAGGACGCCATCATGGACAGCCTGCACGAAATGGTCTCCGAGGGCCTGATCCATCGCCAGCACAGGGACGGCGAGGCCATCTACACCTTGCCCCTGCGTTAGAAACGCCCACCACCCGGTCACGGGGGGCCGCCACCCCCCGCCTTGACCGCAAGCCCGCCCCGGCCGCTGGTAATGTGCTTGCCAGCGGTCGGGGCTTGGCTTATCCTGAAGGCCTTGCCGGGAAGCACTCTCACCACGCCCGGCCGGGGAAGACGCATGGACGAAAAAGACAAGGCCATCCTGCGCGAGGTGCAATCACGCCTGCCCATCGCCGAGCGGCCGTTTCTGGAGTTGGGCCGGGCCGTGGGCCTGGGCGAGGGTGAAGTCATCGAACGCCTGGCGGCCATGAAACGCTCCGGGGTGATCCGGCGCATCGGCGGCAATTTCAACAGCGCCAGCCTGGGCTTTGCGGCCACGCTCTGCGGGGCCAAGGTCGCCCCGGAAAAGCTGGACGCCTTTGTGGCGGCGGTCAACGCTCATCACGGCGTGACCCACAACTATCTGCGCAGTCACGAGTTCAACGTCTGGTTCACCTTCATCGCCGAGGACATGGCCCAGATCGACGAGCACCTGGCCAGGCTGGCCGAGCAGACCGGCGTGGACGATATATGCAGCATGCCGGCCCTGGAAATGTTCAAGATCAAGGTGGATTTTCCGATCTGACGGCCGGCGGCCAGACCGACGCATCGTCGATGGGGGAGGGTAGGGGCATGAAGCGCCCATGGTTGTTTGGGCCTGGCGGCGGGGCTTTTGCTGGCGTTGGCCGGCGGCTGCGCCACGAAACCGCCGGCGGATGACGCGTGGCTGGCCGAGCGGCGCGCGGTTCCGGCGGCCACGGCCAAGCAGCGGCTGTCGCGCTACCCCGGCGTCAAGGCCGTCGAGGGCGATCGGGTGATCTTCGCCGACGGCTCCAGCATGCCCTTTGACGACGGCCGGCCCAAGACCTTCGGCCAGGCCCTGGAAGACGCCGACATTCACGATCACTTCGCCCGGGCTTATCCGGCCTTCACGAACATCACCCCGCCGGCGGTCAACGACGACCCGGGGCGTTTGCGCTGCGACGCCTTTTTGAAAAAGCTCTACGGTCACTCCAGGCAAGATATCGAGGCCAACCTGGTGGAGGTGACTTGGCCGCCCAACCACGGCGGAAAAAGCTGCTCTTCAACAAAAAGCAAAACGCCGCCGCCCAGTTGCAAAAAGCCTCCACGGCCCAGGAAAACACGCCGGGCGTCGATTTCAAATACCTGGTCAACATCGACAGCACCTATCAATACCGGCCCATCCAGGGCGCGACCCGCCTGAGCCCCCACAGCCACGGCATCGCCATCGAGCTGGAAAACAAATACACCTGTTATTGACTGTGGGACGAGCGATACAACTATCGCAACGAGATCCCGCGCGATATCGTCGAGGTCTTCGAGGCGCACGGTTTCGTCTGGGGCGGCAGGTGGCGGCGCTACGACACCATGCACTTCGAGGCTGCTGCACGGGGCAGGACGCCCCCGTGCTGCACTCTCACTTCGAATATCGGCCGGAAATGTTCGAGAGGGTGCGTTAGCGGCGCTCAGCCGGCTTTGGCCCGCAGTTCCTCCAAGGCCTGCTTGGCCTGGCGGGCCTGGTCCTTGCGGCGCTTGGCCACCTGTTCGATCTTGTTTTTCAGGAACCAGTAGAGGTCTTCCAGGTCGTCGCCTTCGAGCATCTCGACCAAAAGCGCCACTTGACGGGCCAAGTCGTCGGCCTGGGCCCCGTCTTCATCGCCCCAGATCACCTGGCGCGGGGACACGCCGCATATCTCGGCCACCTGCTCGAGCACGCGGTCGGGGGCCAGGCGTTTGCCGGTCTCGTAGCGGTTGTACTGGGCCTGGCTGAGGCCCAACTCGGCGGCGAATTGGGCCTGGGTGCGCTGGCCGCGCATGTGCTTGAGGCGGCGGCCCACGTGGGCCCCGATGATTTCATGGGTTTCGCGCATCATGAAAGCTCCTTTCCCAGGCTAACCCATTTGGCCAGCCCAGTCCAGGAGATAGACCGGCCCTCCCCGGCCGGGGCGCCCTTTCAGGCCTCCTGCGGGCCGGAGGCCCGTCCCGTGCGCTGCCAGGCGCTCCAGTGCAGATCGGAAGCCGAGCGCGGATCCTTGGTCAGGACGCCTTCCATGACCACGTCGAGGACGGGATCGACCAACTCGGTCAGCGAGCCCCTGCGCCCGTCCATCAGCCAGTTGGTGGTCAGGTGATCGACCGCGCCCATCAGCACCGAGCGCACCACGTAGGGGTTGATGTCGGGGCGGAATTCGCCGTTGGCCATGCCGCTTTTGATGATTGCGGTGATGTTGCGGAAACCGTCGCGGATCATCTCGTAGGCTTCGGTTTCGCGAAACTTCTGATTTTGCTTGAGGGTCAGCAGGATCACCGATGAATAATCGGGGTTGGACTCGTAGAGCGAAAGATACATGTAGACCAGGGCGCGCAGGCGGTTGGCCGCGCCGCGGATCAGGCTCAAATGGACCTGGGAAAGCTCGTGGCTCTCGCGGGTGACCTCCAGGGGGATGGCGAAGAGCACGCCCTCCTTGCTGGAGAAATATTCGTAGATGCTGCCCTCGGAGACGCCGGCGGCGCGGGCGATCTCGGCGATGGTGGCGTCGTGAAAGCCCTTGTGGGCGAAGACCTTTTGCGCGGCCTTGAGGATCTTGCTGCGGCGGGCCTCGGTTTTGGATTGACTGGCCAAGCGGCTCCCCCTTTCCGGCCCCGGCTGGAGCCAGTGAGTTCGGTGCGTGCAACGTGGTGTGGGGCCAAGGGGACGGCCCGGCTGGCTGGCCGATTGGGCAAACGAATCGGCATGTTGGCTATTAAGCCAGCCTGTTGGTGTTTTTTCCCAGGCCATTGCCGCCCGCGATGCTCCGGCGGCGAGCCTTCGGCGCTTGGGCTCCACCCCCCTCCGGCGGCCTTGCCGAGCCACCGTCCGCCCCGTGCGCAATGGCCGGGCGCTGGCGACGTGGCTAATTAAACCAACGCTGCTTTTTATGCGCTGATTTTATTGTGCCGCTACGTCAAGCGCCCGATAAACAAATTAGTATCTTAATTATTATAGAGCCATTTTCCCGCCAGGCCAAACGCCGATTTGCCCCTCGGCGGATTTTTGGCCAGGCGGGCGGGGTTTTAAGCTTCAGACGGCGGGGCGCAGGCCTTCGAGCAACTCGGTCAGCTCGCGGGCGGGCAGGGGCCGGCTGAAATAATAACCCTGCATCTGGTCGCAGCGCTTGGAGCGCAGGAAATCGAGCTGCTCCTTGGTCTCGACGCCTTCTGCCACCACTTGCAGGTTGAGGCTGCGGCTCATGGAGATGATGGTGTTGACGATGGAGGCGTCGTCGGGGTCGGTGGCGATGTCGGCCACGAAGGAACGGTCGATCTTGAGCGAACTCATGGGGAAGCGCTTGAGGTAGTAGAGCGAGCTGTAGCCCCGGCCGAAGTCGTCCAGCGAAAGGCGCACGCCCATCGACGACAGGCGGTTCATGGTCTCGATGGCTTCATCGACGCTGTGCATGACCACCCCTTCGGTGATCTCCAACTCCAGGCAGTGGGGGGCCAGCCCCGTTTGGGCCAGGATCTCGCCGACGTGATCGACCAGATGGTTGTCCTGGAACTGGCGCGGCGACAGGTTGACCGAGACGTTGAGCCCATCGAAGCCCATGTCGTGCCAGTATTTGGCCCGCGAGCAGGCCTGTTCCAACACCCACTTGCCCAGGGGCAGGATCAGGCCGGTCTCCTCGCAGATGGGGATGAACTCGTCGGGCGAGACGACCACCGAGTCGGGTCGGCGCCAGCGCACCAGGGCCTCGACGCCCACCACCTTGTCCGAGCGCAGCTCGACCTTGGGCTGGTAAAAAACCTCGAACTCCTCGCGCTCCAGGGCCTTGCGCAGGTTGGCCTCCAGCTCCATGCGCCGCATGACCTTGGCGTTCATGGCCGGGGTGAAGAGCTTGATGTTGTTGCGGCCCTCGTCCTTGGCCCGGAACATGGCCAGGTCGGCGTTGGCCACCAGGGTCTGGGCGTCGTGGCCGTCGTGGGGGTGGATGGTCACGCCGATGCTGGCGGTGACGTAGAGTTCGTGGGGGCCGACGGCGAAGGGCTGGCTCATGGAGTCGAGGATGCGCCGGGCCACCTGCATGATGTAGTCGGGGTCGGAGGCGCCTTGTATGAGCATGACGAACTCGTCGCCGCCCAGGCGGGCCACGGTGTCTTCCTCGCGCAGCCAGCGGGTCAGGCGCTGGGCCACGGCCTGCAGGAGCATGTCGCCCACGGCGTGGCCCAGGCTGTCGTTGATGTTTTTGAAGTTGTCCAGGTCCAGGAACAACAGGGCCAGGCCGTGGCCGCCGCGATGGGCTTGGGCGATGGCCATGGCCAGGCGGTCGTTGAAGAGCTGGCGGTTGGGCAGGCCCGTCAGGGCGTCGTGATAGGCCTGGTGGGTGATGCGCTCCTCGTTGCGCTTGGCTTCGGTGATGTCGTGGAAGACGCCCACCAGATGGGTGGTGCGATCGCTTTTGTCCTTGATGGCGGTGATGGTCAGCCACTCGGGGTAGGCCTCGCCGTTTTTGCGGCGATTCCAGACTTCGCCCTGCCAATGGCCCTGGTCGGCCAGGCTCCGCCACATCCGCTGGTAAAATTCGGCGTCGTGGCGGCCCGAGGAGAGGATCGACGGCCGCGCGCCCACGGCCTCGGCGGCGTCGAAGCCGGTGATCGCGCAAAAGGCGGCGTTGACCATCTCGATGACGCCGTCGGCGTCGGTGACGATGATGCCCTCGACGGTGTTTTCAAAGACCCGGGCCAGCAGGCGCATCTGCTCCTCGGAGGCGCGGATGCCGGTGATGTCCTGCACGGCGCCGATCATGGAGATGGGCTCGCCGCGGTCGTCGCGCAGGACGCTGGCCACCTGGCGCAGCACGCGCTCCTGGCCGTCATGGCGTTTGATGCGGTGTTCGAAGCTGACGGCCTCGTCTTGCAGAAAGGCCTTCTCGAAGCAGCGCGTGACGTAGTCGATGTCGTCGTCGTGCATGCACGAAACGATCTCGCCGAACAGGCTGGCCGGGTCGCGCCGGGGCAGGTCGTAGATGTTGAAGACCTCGTCGGAGCAGCTCAGGCGGCTGTTGGAGAGCTTGAGCTCCCAGTTGCCCAGGCCGGCCAGCTTCTGGGCGCGGGCCAGGCTGGCCTCGCTGTGGCGCAGGGCCCGCTCGGCCTGGATTTGCGAGGACATGTCTTTCAGCATGCCGACCATGCCCGTCACCCGCCCCATGTCGTCGATGTTGGGCGCGCCGCTCATGGCCAGGTGGCGCACCTCGCCGTTTTTGTGCAGCATGGGGTGGGCCCCGTAGAGGGTTTTTTTGCCGTCGCGCACGGCCTTGAACAAGCGGCGGTAGTCGTCGACGCTGTCGGGCGGGGCGAACTCGATGAAATAGCGGCCCAGCACCTCCTCGGCGGCGTGGCCCAGGATGCGCCGCCAGGCCCGGTTGACGTAGGTGAAGCGGCCGTCGGGGCTCAGGGTGTAGATGATGTCCGGGGCGTTTTCACTCAGGCCCCTGAAGCGCTGTTCGCTCTGGCGCAGGGCCTCGGCGGCCTGGCGGCGCTGGGAGACGTCGGTGAGGATGCCGTCGATCCACAGCAGGCGGCCCTCGGCGTCGCGCTGGGCGGCGGCGCTGGCCTCGGCCCAGATGGTGCGGCCGTCCTTGCGGCAAAGCGGCAGCTCGAAGTCGGCCACGAAGCCGTTTTGCAACACCTGGCGGGCGAAAAAGGCCCGTTCGCGCTGATCGGGGTAGACCTGGCTGACCGGCGTGGACATGAGCTCCTCGGCCGAATCGTAGCCCAGCAGGGCGGCCAGGGCCGGATTGGCCTGCAAAAAGCGCCCCTGGCCGGCCATGGTCAGGCGAAAGACGCCCACGCCAAGGTTTTCGAAAAGGCCGCGGTAGGCGTCGCCGGCCGCTTGGGCCAGCTTGTCCTCCAGCATGGCGATGCGCCGCTGGGCGCTGGCCAAGTCGCGGCAATGATCCGACTCGTTGGGGCAGGCAGGTCTCATCGGTTGTCCTCGGCTTGGGCAGCGGGAGAGCGGATAGCGCCGGGCCAGCGGTGGCCGGCCTTCAGCACCGCGAAATTCCATACGATAGCCGTTATGGACACCATGCCAAATTACAAGCCGTCCGGTCAACCCCCTGGATGCCGCCGCTGGCCTGTCGTATGATGGAAGTGTCCTTTTTCACGCAATCGTCGGCCGGGGAGGGCCGCCGTCGTCATGAAACGCATTCTGATCGTCCATCATTCGCAGTCGGGCAACACCCGGCGCATGGCCCAGGCCGTGGCCCAGGGCGCGGCCCTGGTCGAGGGCGTCGAGACCCTGGCCCGCACCGCCGCCCAGGCCACGCTGGAAGACCTTTTGTCCTGCCACGGCCTGGCCCTGGGCTCGCCGGAGTATTTCGGCTACATGGCCGGCGCGCTCAAGGACTTCTTCGACCGCACCTACGAGGCCGCCCGCGGCCGCCGCGAGATCTTCAAGCTGCCCTACGTGGCCTTCATCAGCGCCGGCAACGACGGAACGGGCGCGCTTGGCCACATCGAGCGCATCGCCCTGGGTTATCAGTTCCGCAAGGTCCAGGAGCCGGTGCTGGCCGTGGGCCCGCTCGGCGACGAGGCCCTGGAGCGTTGCCGCCTCCTGGGCCAGACCCTGGCCGCCGGCTGCGAGGCCGGGCTGTGGTAGGCGCGTCAGATACGATTATTCGATAAAATATTATCGTTCTATTTTGATTTTTTATTGACGAAGAATGATGCCGGCCGTATGCTCCCCAGAAAACGGGCTGGCGGCGCGGAGGCGCGCCCCACGCCGCCGCCATCGAGGCGCACAACAATTCCGGGGAGCACCGATCATGAACGATTTGGAACGGATCAAAAGGGCCAGCCGCCGGCTGAAGTCTTTTTGCACGGCGCTTTTGTTTTTCATCCCCCTGGCCGTGGCGGTGGGCTGGACGTTCTGGGACAAGACGCCCCTGACCCAGCTCAACCTGCCGGTGGCCCCCAATCCCGAGCATCCGGCCATCGTCTTCGTGCTGGGCTTCATGATCAGCATGATTCCGGCGGGGGTGATGATGTACGCCGTGCAACGCATGGGGCGGCTGTTCGACCTCTACGCCCGGGGGATCATCTTCGGCCAGCAGAACGTGGCCTGCTATCGGTCGTTGGGCTGGGCGGTCATCGCCTGGGTGGCGGCCGACTTCATCAGCCAGCCCCTGCACGGCCTGGTGCTGACCTGGTTCAACCCGGCGGGCCAGCGGCTGCTGATCCTGGGGATCAACTCCAACATGCTCATGGGCCTGTTCAGCGGCGCGGCGGTGCTGACGGTGGCCTGGGTCATGGACGAGGCCCGCAAGATCGAGGAAGACCAGGCGCTGATCATCTAGCGCAAAGGCCGGAGGCGAGCATGACGATTGTCATAAACCTGGACGTGGCCCTGGCGCGGCGCAAGATGAAATCCAAGGACTTGGCCGAGCGCGTGGGCATAACCGAACAAAACCTTTCACTGATCAAGACCGGCAAGGTCAAGGGCGTGCGCCTGGCCACCCTGGACGCCATCTGCCGCGAGCTGAACTGCCAACCCGGCGACATCCTGGCCTATCAGCCCGATTGAGCCGCCCGCCCCGCCGGAAAACTCTTCTCCGGCGGGGCGATTTATATTATGCTTTGGCCTCCTTGGGGTGGGTTATCGTCCCGCCGCCGTCCGACGTCACCACGAAAAGGGGGAGGCTGACATGCGCGACATCCGGCGAAATCGTATTATTTTGCTGGGCCTGGCCTGGCTTGTGCTTTTGCCTGGCACGGCGGCGGCCGCCCAGGCCCCGGCCGCCAGCGCCGACGATGGCCAGGCGGTGGTCTGGAGCGTGGACGCCAAAGTCAAACGCCTGTTCGACAGCTACACATCCTACGAATTCGGCAACCCCGATCCGCCCTATCAAGAGCCGCTGAGCCGCCTGGAGTTCGCCCTGGATTCGTGGTGGGCCGGGGTGGAGATCACCCGCTGGACGCCGCGTTGGTCAGTGGGCTTGCAGATCATGCGCAACCTCACCGACAAGGTCGATGGCGTCATGGCCGACTCCGACTGGCTCGACCCCGATCACACCAAGGTGCGCACGGTCTATTCCGAGAGCGACGTGCGTCTCAAGCCCTGCTATGACGTGCGGGCCTGGGCCGATGTCTCGCTGGCCCCCTGGCTGCCCCTGCCGGCCGGGCTGGATCTGCGGCCGGTGGGCGGCCTGCGCTGGCAGCGCCTGGACATGATCGCCTTCAATCTGCGGCAGTGGGAGATCCTCCCCAGCGACTATGTCTATTTCTATGGCTATCCCGGCGACAGCATCCGCTTTCGGCAGATCTATTGGCAGTGGTTCATCGGCCTGAAGCTGGACTGGCGGCCCCTGCCCACGGACTACCCCGGCCTGCGCCTGAGCTTGCAGGGCGACTGGGCCTACGTGCGCGGCGAAAACAAAGACCAGCACCTGCTGCGCGAGGGCAACCGCATCACCGAGGAAAGCACCAGCGGCCAGGCCTGGCGCGCCGCCCTGGGCCTGGAAGTGCCGCTGGGCCATAACTTTTCGCTGGAGCTGGAGGCCGAATACCTGACCATCGACACCACCGGCAGCCATCATTTCACCAACAACGTCGATCCCTACACCGTTGACGAGACCTGGGACAACGGCGTGCGCGTCTGGTCCCAGCAGTGCAGCGTGATGCTCGCGCTGCGCTACAGCTTCTAGGGCCTTGACGCGCCCGAAAAAGGCTCCGCGCCACGGGGGCGGTTTTGCCCCATGCCCGGCCCCGTGGCTTTTGACCAACACGTGACGGAAAGCTCGGACGATGCCAGACCTTAAACTCGGCTCCATGCTCTGCCTGGCCCTGGCCTGGCTGGCGCTTTTGCCCACCCCGGCGGCGGCCGCCCAGGCCCCGGCCCAGGCCGCGAATGCCGGCGATGGCCCGGCGGCGGTCTGGCTGGTGGAGGCCAAGGTCAAGCGCCTGTTCGACAGCCACACATCCTATGAATTCGGCAACCCGTTCCCGCCCTACCAAGAGCCGCTCAGCCGCCTGGAGTTCGACCTGGATTCGTGGTGGGGCGGCGTGGAGATCAGCCGGCGCGCGGCCCTGTGGTCGCTTAGCCTGGAGATCATGCGCAATCTCACCGCCAAGGTCGACGGCGTCATGGCCGACTCCGACTGGACCGACGAAGAGAGCACCAAGGTGCGCACGATCTATTCCGAGTCGTGCCTGGACATGAAGCCCAGCTACGCCGTGCGCGCCGAGGCCGATTTTTCGCTGGCCCCCTGGCTGGGCCTGCCGGCCTGGCTGGACCTGCGGCCGGTGGGCGGCCTGCGCTGGCAGCGCCTGGACCTGATGGCCCACGACGGAACCCAATGGGCGCTTGAGTCCGACGGCTCGTGGCCGGCGATGGCCCTGCCCGGCGACGGCCTGCGCTTCAAGCAGACATATTGGCAATATTTCATCGGCCTGAAGCTGGACTGGCGGCCCCTGCCCGCGCGCCACCCCGGCCTGCGCCTGGGCTTGCGGGGCGATTGGGCCTATGTCGACGCCCACAACCTGGACCACCATCTGCTGCGCGAGGGCAACCGCCTCACCGAGGAAAAGACCCGTGGCCAGGCCTGGCGCGCCGCCCTGGATCTGGAGGCCCCGCTTGGCGGCAATTTCTTTCTGGACCTCGAACTCGACTATCTGACCATCGAAACCACCGGCAATCATCGGCTTTACAACGACGCCATCGGTCTGGACTTCATCGTCAACAACGGCGTGCGCGTCTGGTCCCAGCAGTGCGGCGTGATGCTTTCGCTACGCTATGATTTCTGATCAACCCGCCGCGCGGTCGAACCTCCGCGCGGCCGACACGGCCCCGACGGCGGGGCGGAAACGTGGCTTTGCCTTGAAACGAGTGCTTATCGCGCCGGGCCGTTACATTCAGGGCCCGGGGGTGATCGACGAGATCGGCCGTCTGTTGGGCGGGCGCTACAAAAACGCCTTTTTGATCGGCGGGCGGCGGACCCTGGCCCTGGTGGGCGAGGCCGTGAGCGGGCAGTTGGAACGTAACGGCGCGGCCTGCCGGGCCGAGCTGTTCGGCGGCGAGGCCTGCCAAGACGAGATCGACCGCCTGAGCGCGGCGGCCCGGGCCGCCGGGGCCGACTTGATCATCGCCGCCGGCGGCGGCAAGGCCATCGATTCGGGCAAGACCGTGGCCGCCGGGCTGGATCTGCCCATGGCGGTGCTGCCCACCATCGCCGCCACCGACGCGCCGTGTTCGTCGGTGGCGGTGGTCTACAGCCCGCAAGGCGTCTTCGAAAAAGTCAATTTCCTGGGCCGCAACCCCGATTACGTCATCGTCGACAGCCAGATCATCGCCCAGAGCCCGGTGGAGTATCTGGTGGCCGGCATGGGCGACGCCCTGGCCACCTATTGGGAGGCCGACACCTGCCGCCGCAGCCAGAGCCGCAACGCCATCACCGGCGGTTGGCCGCCCACGCGCTCGGCCCTGGCCCTGGCCCGGCTGTGCTACGACACGCTCCTGGAGCACGGGCGCGGGGCCTTGGCCGCGGCCCGGCGGGGCGTGGTCAGCCAGGATCTGGAGGCGATCATCGAGGCCAACGTGCTGCTCTCGGGCCTGGGCTTCGAGAGCGGCGGCCTGGCCACGGCCCACGCCGTGCACAACGGCCTGACCGTGCTGCCGGCGGCCCACGGCCGCATGCACGGCTGCAAGGTGGCCTTTGGCCTGATCGTCCAACTGGTGCTGGAGGGCCGGCCCCGCCGCGACGTGGAGCAGGTGCTGGCCTTTTGCGCCGAGGTGGGCCTGCCTGCCAGCCTGGCCGCCCTGGGCCTGGCCGAGGCCAGCCGCGACGACATCCGCCGGGTGGCCGAGGCCACGGTGCAGGCGGGCGAGACGGTGCACAACACCTGGTTCAAGGTCGAGGCGGCCATGGTCGAGGCGGCGATCTGGGCCGCCGACGCCCTGTCCGCGGCCTGAACCACGGGCTTTTCGCAACGACGCGGGGGCGTCCCACGGCTGGGACGCCCCCGATCTTTTTGGGCGAGGCGCGCTGGCGGTTATTGGCTGGTGGCCGCCGCGCGGGCCTCTTGGCTCATGGCCGCCAGCTCCTTGACCCTGGCCTCGTCCAGGCCCAGGCCCCGGGCCACGCGCAGGCCGTAGTCCGGGTCGGCTTTGTAAAAGATGGCCGCCTGACGCAGTTGGATGCGCGGCAGGGCCCCGGCCAGATGCTCGACGATGTTGCCCACCAGGTGCTCGCGGTCCTGGTCGGTCATCACCTTGCGATAGAGGTTGCCGGCCTGGACGAAATCGTCGTTGGGATGGCCGTAAGGCGTGCGGGCGGCCTGGCCCTCCAGGGGGATGGGCGGCTCCAGATAGGCCGCGTCGGGCCCTGGCCCGCCAAAGCTGTTGGGCCAATAGTTGGGCCCGGCCCCGCCGCCGTCATCGGTGCGCATGAAGCCGTCGCGCTGATAGCTTCGCTCGGGGGCGTTGCGGGGCTGGTTGATGGGGATGAGGTGATAGTTGGGCCCCAGGCGGTGAATGTGGGTGTCGTGATAGGAAAACACCCGCGATTGCAGCATTTTGTCGGGGCTGATGCCGATGCCGGGCACCAGGTTGCCGGGGCTGAAGGCGGCCTGCTCGACCTCGGCGAAGTAGTTGACAGGGTTGCGGTTCAAGACCAGCTTGCCCACCTTGATCGGCGGAACCTCGGCGTGGGGCCAGACCTTGGTGATGTCAAAGATATCCCACTGGAAGTCCTTGGCCTGCTCGGGGCTGAGGATCTGCATCTCCAGGGTCCACGAGGGGAACTCGCCGCGCTCGATGGCCTGGTAAAGGTCGCGGGTGGCGTGATCGGGGTCGGCCCCGCGCAGGTGCAGGGCCTCCTGGCGGGTGAGGTTTTTGATGCCCTGGTCGGTTTTGAAGTGATACTGCACCCAGAAATACTCGCCCTGGGCGTTGTGCCACTTGTAGGTGTGGCTGGAATAGCCGTTCATGTGGCGGAAGGTGGCCGGCGTGCCCCGGTCCGAGAACAGGATCGTCACCTGGTGGATGGACTCGGGCGTCAGCGAGAGAAAGTCCCAGAACATGTTGGGGTCGGGCAGATTGGTGGCCGGGTTGCGCTTCTGGGTGTGGATGAAGTCGGGGAACTTCAGCGGATCGCGGATGAAAAAGACCGGCGTGTTGTTGCCGGTCATGTCGTAGTTGCCTTCCTCGGTGTAGAACTTGACGGCGAAACCGCGCGGGTCGCGGGCGGCGTCGGCCGAGCCTTTTTCGCCGCCCACCGTCGAAAAGCGCGCGAAGACCTCGGTGCGCTTGCCCACCTGCGAAAGAAACTTGGCCCGGGTGTATCTGGTCACGTCGGCGGTGACCTCGAAGTAGCCGTGGGCCCCGGCGCCCTTGGCGTGGACCACGCGCTCGGGGATGCGCTCGCGGTCGAAATGGGCCAATTTTTCCAGCAGATGGGTGTCTTGCATCAACACCGGGCCGCGCGGGCCGGCGGTGAGGCTGTTCTGGTCGTCGGCCACGGGCGCGCCAAAGGCCGTGGTCAGGCGGTTTTTGTCGTCGGACATGAAACCCTCCAATGGCTACGGTCATACTAAAGCTAGTATGAGTTAGGGTGAATGTTGACGTAAAGGCCATTCGGGCGGCCAAAATCGGATAATAATTATTTATAACGAATTATTATTGCATATGGGGCAAAAAAAAGAGCGCCGCGCGGATATTTTCAGCCCTCGCCCCGGCAGCGCGGGCAGAGGCCAAAAAAATCCAGGCGGTGGTGCGAGATGGCAAAGCCCGATTTTTCGGTCATTTCCTGGTAGAGGCGCTCCATCGAAGAGTATTCCGGGTCTTCGATGGCCCCGCAGCGGGTGCAGATCACGTGGGGGTGGGGGTAGGGCCGGCGGCCGTCGTAGCGGCAGCCGCCGTCGGCAAAGGCCAGCTCCAGCACCTGTCCCAACTCCTTGAGCATGGCCAGGGTCTTGTAGGTGGTGGCCAGGCTGGTGCTGGGGAACTGGGCGGCCACGGCGGCGTGGAGCTGCTCCACGCTGGGGTGGCCCGGGCCCTGGGCCAGCAGGCGCAGCACGGCCAGGCGTTGGGGCGTCAGGCGACGGC
Organism: Desulfarculus baarsii DSM 2075; assembly: GCF_000143965.1. GTDB lineage: Bacteria > Desulfobacterota > Desulfarculia > Desulfarculales > Desulfarculaceae > Desulfarculus > Desulfarculus baarsii. The sequence continues at coordinate 904,390 of NC_014365.1, forward strand.
CGGCCCGTTGCATGGCCGCGATCATCTGTTCCAGGCGCTGGTCGGGCACGGTCATGGCCAACTCATCCAAAGCAAAACGCTTTTCGCGCCGCGTGAAAAAAGGAGCGGCCGCGTGGCCGCCCCTGGCAGCGTGTCGGGCCGAAGTCACTCCTACCCGGTCCGATGCGCCAAAAGGTTTCGGAGCGGCTTCTACGAGCCGTGTTTGCGTATTTGATACACCCCCCGGGCGATCGCCGCAACCTGCCCTTGGCCGTCGGTGATCTGGCCTTCGAGGATGAACTCGGATTTGCCGCCGGCCTCGACCTCGGCGTTGATGCGGCCGATCTCGTCCTGGGCCATGGCCACCTCGATGGTCACGTCGCCGGTGGCCGGCCGCCGAAAGCGGATGTTGATTTCCTTGACCACCGGATAATATTTTTCTATGTCGAAGGTGGTCAGAAACAGCGCGCCGCCGGGCACCTCGGCCAGGGTGAACAGGGCCCCGGCGTACATGATGCCGATATGGTTTTCGTTGCCGGCAAAGGGCATCAGCAGCTTGACCCGGCCGGGGGCCAGCTCCAGGGCCTTGAGGCCGGCCCGCCGCACGAAGGGCACGGTGGTTTCCAGCAGTTCGCGCAATTTTTCCGGGCCGAGGTCGTTTGGCATGGGGCCTCTCCGCGAAGCGTGAAAGCAACTTTGGCTCACCGCTTCACCATAGGTCATCGGCCGGCCGCCGGGCAACTGTTTTGCCGTGTTTGGGCGAAACATTGTTCAGTGGCCGCTCTGGCCCCGTGGCGGCTACAATGAGGCTCAGCCGAGAGGAGGCGGGCGATGGATGATTTTCCCTGGCGGCGGGTGCTGGATTTCGTGCGCGGAGTCGCGCCGTTCGACGCCCTGGGCCCCGACGAGTTGGGCCGCGTCGCCCGGAGCATGGAGATAGCCTATTTCCCGCGCGGCCGGCGGATCATCGCCGCCGGCGGAGCGCCAGCCCAGGCCCTGCACATTATCCAGAGCGGCGCGGCCGAGCAGAGCCTGCCCGCCCGCGACGGGCGGCCGCCGGCCCTGATCGACCTGCGCGGCGAGGGCGACGTCTTTGGCGCGGCCAGCCTGCTGGCGGGCCAGAGCCCGCTTTTCGACGTCGTCGCCCGCGAGGACATGGTTTGCTATCTGCTGCCGGCCGAGCCCTTCAAGGCGCTGGTGGCCGATCACGCGGCGTTTCAGCGCTTTTTCGGCTCCAGCCTGGCCCACGACCTGGCCGCCGCGGCCAGCCTGGGGCGGGCCACGCCGGTCGATGGCCTTGACCTGGGCCTGGGCGCGGCCCTTTCGCGCAGCCGGGTGGGCGAGGTGATGAGCCGCCAGGCCCTGTGCGGCCCGCCCCAGACCAGCCTGCGTCAGGCCGCCCGCCTGATGACCGAGCGCCAGGTGGGCTCGATCATCGTCGCCGACGCCGCCGGCCAGCCCATCGGCATCCTCACCGACAGCGATTTTCGCGGCCGGGTGATGCTCTCGGCCCGCCACTTCGATCAACCCATCGCCGATTTCATGACCAGCCCCGTGCGGACCATCGCGCCAAACGCCTACGCCTTCGACGCCCTGCTGACCATGAGCCGCCACGGCCTGCACCACCTGGCGGTGGTCGAGGGCGGCCGGCTGGTGGGCGTGGTCAGCGACCGCGACTTGCAGGCCCTGACCGGGGCCAGCCCCGTGGCCCTGGCCCGCGAGATCGACAAGGCCGAAAGCGTGGACGAACTGGTGGGCCTGCACGGCCGCGTGGACCGCGTGATCGAGCGCCTGCTGCGCCTGGGCGGTTCGGCCCGCGACATGCTGGAGTTGGTCACCGAGTTCAACGACCGCCTGACCCACAAGCTGGTGCAACTGTGCGAGGCCGACATGGAGGCCCAGGGCCTGGGCCCCGCGCCCACGCCCTATTGCTGGCTGGCCCTGGGCAGCGAGGGCCGCCGCGAACAGACCCTGCGCACCGATCAGGACAACGCCATTGTTTTCGCCAACGTCCCGGCCGATTCGCTGGGCGCGGTCAAGGGCTGGTTTCTGGGCCTGGCCCACCGCGTCACCCGCGCCCTGGAGGCCTGCGGCTTTCCGCTGTGCAACGGCGACGTCATGGCCGACAACCCCCGCTGGTGCCAGACGCTGGATCAATGGAAAGACGTCTTTGGCGGCTGGGTCAGCCAGCCCAAACCGCTTACGCTGCGCATGGCCTCGATATTTTTCGACTTTCGGGCCATCTACGCCGAGAGCGACTATGACGAGGCCCTGCGCGAGCATCTGCGTCAGGCCCTGGAGGGCAACCGGCTTTTTCTGCGCTTCATGGCCAAAAACGGCCTCTACAACCGCGCGCCGCTGGGCTTTTTGCGCCAGTTGGTGGTCGAGCGCGGCGGCGAGCACAAAAACAAGCTAAACCTGAAAAACAGCGGCCTGATGCCCCTGGTCGACGGCGCGCGGGTCTTGGCCCTGGACCAGGGCGTCATGGCCACGGGCACCTTGGACCGCCTGGCCGCCGCCGCCGAGGCCGGCGTGTTGCGGCCGGCCCTGGCCGCCGATCTGGCCGAGGCCTTCGGCTTCATTACGCTAATGCGCATCGGCCGCCACCTGGAGGCCCGCGCCGCCGGCCAGACCCCCGACAACTATATCGATCCGGCCAGCCTGGGCAGCCTCCAGCGCAAGACGCTCAAGGAGAGCTTCCGCGTCATCAGCGAGTTCCAGGCCCTGCTCGAACACCGCTATCAGACCTGGCTGCTGACCTGATGGGCCTGACCACCGCGCGCCTGCGCAACCGTTACCGGCGCCTGCGCCTGGGCCGGCGGGGGCTATCGCCCCTGGCCCGGGCCAACCTGGCCGCCTTGGACGGCCTGGACCGCCGCGCGCCCCTGGACGAGTGTTCCTTCGTGGTGTTGGACCTGGAGACCACCGGCGTGGACCTGGCCCGCGATGGCGTGGTCAGCGCGGGCGCGGTGCGCCTGCGCGGCGGCCGGGTGCTGTTGGGGCAATACTTCGACGAGATGATCCTGCCCCAGGGCGAGGTGCCGGCCAGTTCCATCACCATCCACGGACTGACGCCCCAACGTCTGGCCGCCGGCCGGCCCCTGGCCCAGGTCTTCGACGATCTGGCCGGCTTCATCGGCGCCGATATCGTCGTGGCCCACAACGCCGGCTTCGACCTGCATTTCATCGACCGCCACATGCGCGCCCATCACGGCCTGGCCCTGCAAAACCTGGCCCTGTGCACCCTGCGCCTGTGCCGGGCCCTGCTGTTGCCCTCCGACCCCTTTGGCGTCGGCCGGCACAAGGGCCAGTGCCGCCTGGACGCCATCGCCGAGCGCTTCGGCCTGGACACGCCCCAGCGCCACACCGCCATCGGCGACGCCCTGGTCACGGCGCTGATCTTCCAGCGCATGCTCGCCATGATGGAAGAGCGCGGCCAGGCCCGTCTGGGCCGGCTGATCGCCCTGGGCCAGGCCCCGCGCTGAGCGGCCGCGTGGTCAATAATAGCCGCTGATGATGCTTTGGCTGACGTCGAAGATCAAGGCCCAGGCCCGCTGGGCGGCTCCCTTGGAAAAATCGGGCGGGTCGGCCCAGAAAGACTTGTCCATGGCCAGGATCTGCCCGACCTTGCCGGACAGCTTGGTCATCCAGCCGTCCTGGCCCAGCAGCAGTTCTCGCGCGGTGGCGTAGTCGGCCTTGACCGCCTCCGCGAAGCCCTGGCTGACGACGATTTTGCCCTGGGCCGTGGCCCGCAGGCCGATCTTGGGCAGCAGGCGGGCCAGATCCTCGCCGGGGCGGGTCAGGCGGTCCTTGAGCGAGGGCCGCAGCACGTCGGCGTGCAGGTCGATGTAGGCGATGATTTCGTTGAATCGCTCGATGATCGCGCTCAAACGCTGGCTCACGGCTGGCGCGCCGGCCGTCACCTCGATGACGGCCGCGCCGTCGCCGCTGGCCAATCCCGTCACGGCCCCGCCGTCCAGGCTGATGGCGTTGTCGGTTTGGGCTTGGGCCACGCCGTCGAGCCTGGCCACGGCCGTGCGCGGCGGCGAAAGCAGATTCAGGCCAAAGGCCTCGACCACGCCGGCCGAGTCCTCGCCGAAATAAAAACTTGGCCCCGTCTGATCCTCGGGCCCGCTGACCACCAGGCGCACGGTGCGATTCATCGGCCGGGTGCGCGCGCCGGGATCGTAGGCGTCCTCGAAACCGTAGACCGCCTTGGCCTGGATGCGCTCGTCTTGCGAGGCGATGGCGATGGCCAGCCGGCCGATGAACTCCTCGTTGGTCTGGCCTTCGCCGACGTTCATGTCGATCTGGCGGGCCTGGCCGTCGATGGTCATGGTGAAGCGATACGCGCCGGCGGCCAGGCTCACCGGGGCGATGGGGTTCATGGTCTTGCCCATGACCACCCCGCCAGTGGCCGTGGGCAAAACCCGCGCTTCGTGGGTGGTCGGCGCTTGGGCCGTTTGAGCGGCGCTGGCCAGGATGGCGGTGGGATCGGAACTGACGGCCAGGCGGCCGAGGGCGTTGGGCTGGGCGTCGGGCGTTTGGGGGTAGGTCAGGTTGACCGACAGGTTTTGCAGCATGAAATCCAGTTCGCCCAGCACCCGTTCCTGCTCGGCGGCCCGGGCCAGTTCGTAGATCGAGCCCTGGGTGGCGCGCGTGGCCAGACCAGCGCCGACCGGGCGCAACTCCAGGCCGCCCGGCGGCGTCACCGGCTCGAAGGGGTAACTGCCGCTCTGGGTGTGCAGGACGGGGGCGTTTTTGACGACGCCCTGATATTTGACGGTCACGGCCATGATCATCGCCCGCGCATAATATTCCTCTAACGTTATCGGCGGGCGCGGGCGTGAACTTTAATAAAAAACGCCGCCCCGGGGCCCGGAGCGGCGCTTTCCCCCCAACGCGCGCGCGGCTATTGCACTTTCTTATCGCGGCCCTTCCAGGCCTCCTCGCGCAGTTTGAACTTTTGGATCTTGCCCGTGGCCGTCTTGGGCAACGGCCCGAACTCGACGTGCTTGGGGGCCTTGAATTTGGCCAGGTGCTGGCGGCAGAAGTCGATCAGTGACTGAGCGTCGGGCTTGGCCCCTTCCTTGAGCGTGACGTAAGCCTTGGGCGCCTCGCCCCATTTGTCGTCGGGCACGGCGATGACGGCCACCTCCAGCACGTCGGGATGGCCATAGAGCACGCTCTCCACCTCGACGGTGGAGATGTTTTCGCCGCCGCTGATGATGATGTCCTTGGAGCGGTCCATGATCTGCACGTAGCCGTCGGGGTGGACCACGGCCAGGTCGCCGCTGTGGAACCAGCCGCCGCGGAAGGCCTCGGCGGTGGCCTCGGGGTCTTTGTAATAGCCAAGCATGACGTTGTTGCCGCGCATGACGATCTCGCCGATGGTCTTGCCGTCGTGGGGCACGGGGGCCATGCTCAGTTGATCGACCACGTCCATGTGCAGGGCCACGGTGTAGGGCACGCCCTGGCGGGCCTTGATCGCCGCCCGCTCGTCCAGGGGCAGGTTGTCCCACTTGGTCTGCCAGGCGCAGATGCTGTGCGGGCCGAAGACCTCGGTCAGGCCGTAGGTCTGGGTGACGTTGGCCCCCAGGTTTTCCATGCTTTTGATCACCGCCGGGGCCGGCGGCGCGCCGGCGGTCATGATCTCCAGGTGCGCTTTCATGCGCGCGTTGGCCGCGCCGGGATAATTGGCCATGGACACCAGCACCGTGGGCGCGGCGCAGAGGTTGGTCACGCCTTCGTGCTCGATCAGCCGGAAGATCTCCTCGGGCACGACCTTGCGCAGGCAGACGTGGGTCGCGCCGGCGGCGGTGACGCCCCAGGTGAAGCACCAGCCGTTGCAGTGGAACATGGGCAGCGTCCACAGATAGACCGAGTTGGTGTTCAGCTTGGCCTCGAGCATCTCGCCCAGGGCGTTCAGGCAGGCCCCGCGATGGTGGTACATCACGCCCTTGGGCTTGCCGGTGGTGCCGCTGGTGTAGTTGATGGTCGCGATTTGATACTCGTCGTCGACCTCGACGGCCAGGGGCTCGTCGGAGCCGGTGGCCAGAAATTCCTCGTAGGACGGCCCCTTGAGGGGCGAGGCGTCGTCGATGTCCTGGATGTTGACCCGCAGGCGGAGCTGGCGCAGGTCGTCGAGCACCGGCAAAATCTGCGGGGCCAGCTCGGTGTCGACAAACAGGGCCTTGGCGTCGGAGTGGTTGACGATATAGCCGATCTCTTGCGGGCTGAGCCTGGTGTTGATGCTCACCAGCGCCGCCCCGATCATCGGCACGGCGTGGTGGGCCTCCAGCATGGGCGGGGTGTTGGGGCACAGAAAAGCCACCTTGTCGCCCTTGCCCACTCCGGCCTTTTTCAGCGCGCTGCCCAGGCGATGGACCCTGGCGGCGAACTGGGCGTAGGTGTAACGATCTTGGCCGTGGATCACTGCTGTTTTATCGGGATAGATGGCGGCCGAGCGGGGAAGAAACTTCACCGGGGACAGAACGTCGAAATATACTGACCTGTCGCTCATGTTGCCTGGACCTCCCAAAGACTCGCGGCCTTGCCGCGGTGCTGCCGTGATGATCGCTTACTTGCCAGCCGGCGCAAAAAGCTAAACCTCCTTTCTAATTGTGAAAAAGCCGACTGGTTCAGTATAGCCGAAAGGGGGACGGGCATTGCAACAGCGAATTTTGATCGGTCGTTCAGTCCGATTATGCGCCCTTGTGCGAAAGGGCCGCGCGCAACTGATCCAGCGGCGGCGGCAGGTGACGCAGGCCGGCCTTGGCTCGCAGGACGCGCTCCAGTTTGGCCTGGGCCACGGCCGGTTGGATGCGGCCGTCGATGATCATGTCGGTGATCTCCCGGCCGGCGGTCAGGGCCTCCTCGGCCCGGCGGCAGACCAGCAACAGGTCGCAGCCGGCAATGTAGGCCTGGGTGGCGGCCTGGGCCGGCGCGAGGCCGTGGGCGGCCAGGGCGCCCATCTCCAGGTCGTCGCTTAGCGTCAGGCCCTGGTAGCCCATCTCCCCGCGCAACAGACCCTCGATCACCGCCGGCGAAAGCGAGGCCGGGCGGTCGGCGTCCACGGCGGTGAAGACCGCGTGGCAGACCATCACCCCGGCCACGTCGGCGGCGATGGCCCGGCGGAAGGGCGGCAGTTCCACGGCGTCCAACTCGTCGCGCGACAGCTCCACCAGCGGGCGATGGCGGTGGCTGTCGGCGGTGGTGCGGCCCAGGCCGGGGAAGTGCTTGGCGCAGGCCAGGCAGCCGGCCTCTTGCTGGCCCTGGATGAAGGCCGCGGCCAGTTCGCCGACCTTGAGCGGATCGGCCCCCAGGCTGCGCCGGGCCATCACGCCGCCCTGGACGGCGTGGACGTCGACCACCGGGGCCAGGTTGAAGTTGAAACCGGCGGCGGCCAGTTCGCGGCCCATGCGTCGGCCGTGGGCGGCCAGGGCCGCGGCGTCGGCCGCGCCCAGGGCGGCCATGTCCGGCCCGTCGGTGAAAGGCGCGCGCAGCCGGGCCACGCTGCCGCCCTCCTGATCGACCATGACAAACAGCGGCGGCAGGCCGACGGCGGCCCGGCGCAGACTTTCGTTGAGGGCCCAGACCTGCTCGGGAGACTCCACGTTGCGGGCGAAGAGGATCACTCCGCCCACCCGGCCCTGGGCCACCATGGCCAGTTCATCGGCGCTGGCCTCCAGGCCCTCCAGGCCGATGACCAGCGACTGGGCCACGGCGCTTTCGATCTGGGCGCGGGCGTAGCGGGCGCTCACGGCCGGGACTCCGGCGCGGGCCAGGAAGCCGGTTGACTTGGCTGGTTCGACTCTTCGCCCTCGCCCGAGGCGTCTTCCAGGCCCTCTTCGTCCACGTCCTCGTCCACGTCGTCGCTTCCGTCGTCGCTTTTCTTGTTCCGCTTGGGCCGGCCGAAGTCTTCCTCGGGTTCGGGCTGGCCTGGCCGGAAGATCTGGCTCTGCACCACCATGTTCTTGCCGCCGTAGACGCGCAACACCTGGGTGGAGTAGGCGAAGCGGCCGTCGAAATCGACGGTGAGGACGATGGTCTCGCGGGTGTTGTCGGCCACCAGGGCCCAGACGGGAAAGGCCCAGTTCACTTCGTGGCGGGCTTGGTTGATCGTCGGGTCCACGCGGGTGGAGCCGATGTTGACGCCCCTGGCCTCGGTGATCTCGCCGGGCAGGCGCAAGCGGATGTTGACGAAGTGGCCGTCGAGGGATTTGCGCCACAGGTTGTTGGCGATGGCCTGGTTGGGATCGCTGGGCGGCTCGGGCGGCGGCGGCGGGTCTAGGGGCTTGTCGGGGAAATCGCCGCGCGTGGCCGGCGAGTCCTCGGTGGGCAGCAGGGTGATCACCACCCGGTGCAGGCTGTCGCCGATCTCCAGCAGGCTGCCCTCCTTGCGGATGACGGCGTATTGCACGCGCCGGGCGCCCAGGCGGTCCAGCCGCGAGATCTTGACCTTCTCGACCAAAATGATCTTGTCGCCCTTCACCAGGCGTTGCCGGGTGGGGATGGGCCGCTTGATGTTGTCGAGCATGCCGGGGGTGGGGGCCTCGGCCATGATATTGGGCGTGGTCAGCGTCTCGCGCAGGCGCGAGGAGCCGTCGGCCTTCAGGTCCAGGAAAAGCTCGTAATCGAAACAGCCGACCAAGGTGCTCGTCATGGCCAGCAATAGGGCCAGGCTCAGGCGGGCGGCGATTTTGCGCTTCATGACGTCCTCGGATGGTGGGCCGTGGGTATTGTTGGGTCCATATTTCTAAAGGGAATACCCCGAGCACGGGGGGTTGGTCAAGGGGTGAGGGGCGCATTGTGCGATTGTTGGCCATATGTTATACCTGGCCGGGGAGGTGCGCCGATGCGGGCCATGGTTCTGGCCGCCGGCCTGGGCACGCGGTTGCTGCCGCTGACCAGGCTGCGGCCCAAATGTCTGATTCCGGTGTGCAACCGGCCGTTGTTGGGCCTGTGGCTGGAGCGCCTGGCGGCGCTGGGCGTCACGCGGGCGGTGGTCAACACCCACCACCTGGCCCACGCGGTGCGGGCGGCGCTGCCTTTTCTGGCCCCGCCGGGCCTGGAGGCGCTGGAGAGCCACGAGCCCACGCTTTTGGGCACTGGCGGCGGCCTGGTCGCGGCCAGGGCCAAGCTGGGCGACGAGCCGTTTTTGCTGGCCAACGCCGATGTGCTGGCCGCCGGCGATCCCTTGCCGCTGCTGGCGGCGCTACGCCAAACGGGCGCGGCGGCCTGCCTGGGCCTGGTGGATTGGCCCGAGGTCAACAGCGTGGCCGTGGGGCCGGGCGGCCGCGTGCGCGGTTTTTACGGCGACATCATGCTGGCCCCGGAGCGCTGGTTGACCTACAGCGGCGTGGCGGCCATCTCGCCGGAGCTGTTCGAGTTTTTGCCGGCTTCCGGCCCAGGCGGCCTGGTGGAGGCCCTGCGCGCGGCCTTGCGGGCCGGGCGCTTGGTCTTGGGCCTGGAGCTTGGCGGCTATTGGAGCGACCTGGGCGCGCCCGAACGCTACTTGGCCGCCCACCGCGACCTGCTGCTGGGCGGGGCCGGTTTCGGCGATCTGGCCGGGCTGGGACCGATGGTCGCCTCGCCGGGGGCGGTGATCGAACCGGGCGCGCGGCTGGAGGGCTTTTGCGCCGTTGCCGAGGGCGCGCGGGTGGCGGCCGGGGCGCTGGTCAGCGCCAGCGTCCTGCTGCCCGGCGCGCGGGTGGCCCCTGGCGCCACGGTCTTTGGCGCGGTGTTGGGCGATGGTTTCGTGGCCAGCGGCGAACTGCGCGGCGGGGCCCATGCCTGAGGAGCGCCTGGCCATGATCGCCGCCTGGGCCGCCCGCCACTGGCCCGGCGGCCCGGTGGCGCGGCCCGAGGCCACGGCCATGGCCCCCGACGGCTCCACTCGTTTTTTTGTCCGGCTGCGCGCCGCCGGCCGCCAGTTGGTGGCCATGCACGGCCCCGACAACCCGGCCGAGGCCCGGGCCTGGCTGCATCTGGCCGGAGTGCTGGCGGCGGGCGGCCTGCCGGCGCCCAAGGTCTGGGCGGCCGAGGAGCGGGCGGGGCTTTTTCTGATGGACGACCTGGGCCAGGCCGACCTGCACGGCGCGGCCCTGGCCCTGGCCGGCGACGCCGACGCCCTGGCCAAGCTCTACGAGCCCGTCCTGGCCATGCTGGCCCGCTTGCAGGCCGTGGGCGCGGCGGGGCTGGACGTGAGCTATTGCTTCGACGGGGCCGAGCTTTCGCCCGAGTTCCTGCTGCGGCGCGAGGCCGGCTATTTTATGGAGTGGTTCGTGGAGGCGGCCTGCGGGCTGCGGGAAAGGCCGGCCGGCCTGGCGGAGGAGCTGGCCTTGGTGGCCGAGCGGGCCGGCCGGGCCGAGCCACGAGGCCTGGTCCACCGCGATTTTCAGAGCCGCAACATCGTGTTGGGCCCGTGCGGCCCGGGCCTGGTCGACTTTCAGGGTGCGCGTCTGGGCCCGGCCCAGTATGATTTGGCCTCTCTGCTGCACGACCCCTACGTGGACCTGCCCTGGCCCCTGCGCCGTCGGTTGCTCGGGCGCTACCTCGATTTGCGCCGTGATGTCGGGCCATTCGACGCCGAGGCCTTTGTGGAGGGCTGGCCCTTTGTCTGCCTCAGCCGGCTGATGCAGGCCTTGGGGGCCTATGGTTTTTTGTGCGGGCGGCGAAAAAAGCCCTTTTTCGCGGCCCATGGCCGGCCGGCGCTGAACTCTTTGCGCCGCCTGCTGGCGGAGCCGCCGCTGGCGATGTTGCCGGCCCTGGGCCAACTGGCCCGCCGTTTGCCCGATGATCCGGGGCCCCTCTTGGCGGCCCTGGCCGGAGAAGATTCGCGATGAGCGCCATCATGGCCATCGTCGGCCGGCCCAACGTGGGCAAGTCGACTCTGTTCAACCGCCTGACCCGCACGCGCCAGGCCCTGGTCCACGACCTGCCCGGCGTCACCCGCGATCGCCTCTATGGCCGGGCGATCATCGACGACCGCCAGGTCACGGTCATCGACACCGGCGGCTTCGACCCGCCGGCCGATCAACCCTTCGCCGCCGAGGTCCACGCCCAGATCGCCATGGCCATGGAGGAGGCCGATCTGATTCTCTTCGTCTGCGACGGCCGGGCCGGCCTCAACCCGGCCGACCTGGAGATCGCCACCCGCCTGCGGCGTTCGCAAAAGCCGGTGATCCACGCCGTCAACAAGATCGACGGCCCGCGCCAGGAGGACGAGGCCAGCGAGTTTTTCGCCCTGGGCGTGGAAAAGCTGCACTTCATCAGCGCCGCCCACGGCTATGGCATGAGCGATCTGGCCGACGACATCCTGGCCCATCTGCCGCCCGACGACGAACTCACCGAGCGTCTGGAGACGCCCGGCGGCGCGGTTTTCCTCAGCCCCAGCCGCCTGGCCGAGCGCGACGAGCCGCCCGAAGACGAGGACATCGACCCCAAGCGCCTGGCCGTCGACGAGATCCGCGTGGCCCTGATCGGCCGACCCAACGTGGGCAAGTCATCGCTTTTGAACGCCCTGTTCGGCGGGCCGCGGGTGGTGGTCAGCGACGTGCCGGGCACCACCCGCGACGCGGTGGACACGCCCATCCAGGTGGGCGACAAAAAATACGTCATCATCGACACCGCCGGCATCCGGCGGCGGGGCAAGGTGGCCCCGGGCATCGAAAAGGCCGGGGTGTTCCGTTCGTTGCGGGCCATTGACCGGGCCCACGTGGTGGTGGCCATGATGGAGGCCGGCGAGGGCGTCACCGATCAAGACCTGCACCTGATCGGCGCGGCCATGGAGCAAAACCGCGCCCTGATCGTGGTGATGAACAAGTGGGATCTGCTGGCCGGCGACGAGCGGCGGCGCAAGCAGCTCGACGCCCGCCTGGAGGAGGCGCTGCGCTTCGCGCCGTGGGCCCCGGTGCTGCGCCTGAGCGTGCTGAAGGGGCGGGGAGTGGACAAGATCCTGCCCCTGGTCGACCAAATCTTCGCCCAATACAACTCGCGCCTGGGCACCGGTCGGCTCAACCAGGTGCTGGAGCAGGCCCAGATCAAGCACACCCCGCCCAGCGTGGGTTCGCGCCGCCTGAAGATCTACTACGCCGCCCAGGTGGCCGTGCGGCCGCCCACGGTGGCTCTGGTGGTCAACGACCCCAAGGCGGTGCATTTTTCCTATCGTCGTTTTCTGACCAACGAGTTTCGCAAGGCCATGGGCCTGGAGCAATCGCCGCTGAAGCTGATCCTGCGCGGCCGTTCGGGTCGCCGGGCCAGCGCGCCCAAGAAAAAATGAGTGGCTTGACAAGCGGAGGCTGTGTGTATAATTTCAGTTCGTTTGCCAACTTGAGGGCCTATAACGACAATCGCTCACGGGCGGTCGCCAATAACAAACCGCCCAGGCCACGGGAGTTTGCATGATGCAGGCCGTCGCCGCCGCTGGCGTTCAAAAAACCATCGCCGCCATGGAGCAGCTTTTGGCCTCGGGCCTGGGGGCGGTGACCACCGCCGCCGCGGCCATCGCCAAGGCTTTTTCCGACGACAAGAAGATGCTTTGCTTCGGCAACGGCGGTTCGGCGGCCGACGCCCAGCATCTGGCCGCCGAGATGGTCAACCGTTTCATGCTCGAACGACCCAGCCTGCCTTGCCTGGCCCTGACCACCGACGCCAGCGTGCTGACCTCCATCGCCAACGATTACGCCTTCGGCGAGATCTTCTCCAAGCAGATCAAGGCGTTGGGCGCGGCCGGCGACGTGGCGCTGGGCATTTCGACCTCGGGCAACTCGCCCAATGTGCTCGAAGGTCTGCGCGTGGCCCAGCAACGCGGCCTGCTGACCATCGGCCTGACTGGACGCGGCGGCGGGGCCATGGCCGCCCTGTGCGACATCCTGGTGGCCGCGCCCACCGACGAAACGCCGCGCATTCAAGAGGTGCACGCCGTGGTGATTCACCTCATCTGCGAGTTGGTGGACCTCACCCTCTTTGGACGCGCCAAATGAAACCGACCCCGGCCGACCTGCGGCTCCTCAAGCTGACCGACCTGGAAGTTCGCAAATCAAAAGTAGACGGCGGCAACCTGGGCCGCCCCTGGCGCGCCGGCGGGACGTTCGGCGATTTCGTCGAGTCGCTGCCCCACGTGCTGGCCGCCGGCGACCTGCGCCGGGCCGCCGAGGCCGTGGTGCGCGCCCGCCGCGCCGGCCGGCCGGTGATTCTGGCCATGGGCGCGCACGTGATCAAAGTGGGCCTGAGCCCGCTGCTGATCGACGCCATGGAGCGGGGGCTGATCACGGGCCTGGCCTTCAACGGGGCCTGCGTGATCCACGACACCGAGATGGCCCTGGCCGGCCGCACCTCCGAGGACGTGGCCGAGGCCCTGGCCGACGGCAGCTTCGGCACCGCCCGCCAGACCGGCGAGTTCATTAACAACGCCGTCAGCGCCGCGCCGGAACTGGGCATCGGCCGGGCCGTGGGCCAGGCCCTGTTGCAACGGGCGCCGGCCAACGCGGCCTATTCGCTCTTGGCCGCCGCCGCCCGGCTGGATCTGCCGGTGACGGTGCATATCGCCGTGGGCGCCGACATCATCCACATGCACCCCAGTTTCGACCCGGCCGCCGCCGGCCTGGCCAGCCACAACGATTTTCGCCTGCTCATCGGCCAGGTGGCCAAGTTGAAGGGCGGGGTCTACCTCAACGTGGGTTCGGCGGTGGTGCTGCCCGAGGTCTTCCTCAAGGCCCTGTCGGCCGCCCGCAACCTGGGCCACGACGTGCGCGACTTCACCACCGTCAACATGGACATGATCCAGCACTATCGGCCCAACACCAACGTGGTGCGCCGGCCCGTGCTCACCGGCGGCCTGGGCCTGAGCATCACCGGCCACCACGAGATCAACCTGCCGCTGTTGCTGGCCATGATCGTCGAGGGGATCGAGCGCGCCTAGATCGGCGCTTGCGGCTTGGGTGGGGCGGTCATACTATTTCCATGAACGGCCCATGCGCTCATGATTCACCATCCAGGGCGGGGCAAACGCCCGCCGGAGAAGTGTCGCCATGCCGATATACGAATATAAATGCAACAAATGCGCCAAGGAATTCGAGGTGTTGGTCCTCGGCTCCCGCGACGACGTCCGCTGCCCCCAGTGCGACGCCGCCGATGTGTCGCGCCTGATGAGCGGCTTCGCCCACAAAAACGAGGGCGGGACTCTGGTTTCGTCCTCGGGCGGCGGCTGCTCCAGTTGTTCGGGTGGTTCATGCTCGACCTGCCACTGATTTTCCAGCGCCCGGATCGATCATGCCAAAACTGATCATCGCCACCAGGGGCAGCGAACTGGCCCTGGCCCAGGCCCGTTGGGCCGCCCGGCAGTTGTCCGCCCTTTCGCCGGGGCTGGAGGTCGAACTCCAGCTCTTCAAGACCAAGGGCGACAAGATTCTCGACGCGCCGCTGGCCAAGGTCGGCGGCAAGGGCCTGTTTGTCAAGGAGATCGAGGACGCCCTGCTCGACGGCCGGGCCCGCGTGGCCGTGCATTCCATGAAGGACATGCCCGCCGAGCTGCCGCCGGGGCTGTGCATCGCCGCCGTCAGCCGGCGCGAGGATCCCCGCGACGTGCTGATCAGCCGCGACGGCCTGGGCCTGGACGAACTGCCGGCCACGCCCCGCCTGGGCACCAGCAGCCTGCGCCGCCAGGCCCAGCTTCTGGCCCGGCGGCCCGACGCCATGGTCGTCTCGGTGCGCGGCAACGTCCAGACCCGCCTGCGCAAGCTCGAGGAACTGGGCCTGGACGCCATCGTCCTGGCCGCCGCCGGCCTGGATCGCCTGGGCCTGAGCGACCCCCGGCGGGTGGACCTGGCCCCGGAGCTCATGCTGCCGGCGGTGGGGCAGGGGGCGCTGGCCATCGAGGCCAGGGCCGACGACGCCTTTTGCCTGGAGCTGTGCGCCCGCTTGGCCCACCAGCCCACGGCCGTGGCCGTCGAGGCCGAACGGGCCTTTTTGGGCCGGCTGGAGGGCGGCTGCCAGGTGCCCATCGCTGGCCACGCCGTGGTCGATGGCGACGAAATCGTTTTCGAGGGCCTGGTGGCCAGCCTGGACGGCAAGCGGCTGATTCGCCGCCGGGCCGTGGGCCGGGCCGACGAGGCCGGCCCGCTGGGGCTGGCCGTGGCCGAGGAGATACTGGCCGACGGCGGCCGCCAGATTCTGGCCGAAGTTTATGGAAGGGGCCCCCAATGAGCGGCAAGGTTTATCTCATCGGCGCCGGACCAGGCGACCCGGAGCTGATCACCATGAAGGCCGCGCGCTGCCTGGCCCAGGCCGACGTGGTGGTCTACGACTTTTTGGCCAACCCCGAGCTGCTGGGCTTGGCCCCGGCCGAGGCCGCCCATGTCTACGTGGGCAAAAAAGGCGGCGACCACACCATGAGCCAAGAGGGCATCAACGCCCTGTTGTGCGACCTGGCCGCCCAGGGCAAGACCGTCGCCCGGCTCAAGGGCGGCGACCCGTACGTCTTTGGCCGCGGCGGCGAGGAGGCCAGCGCCCTGTGGGAACGGGGCCTGGCCTTCGAGGTGGTGCCCGGCGTTTCCAGCGCCGTGGCCGCGCCGTGCTACGCCGGCATCCCCGTCACCGACCGCCGCCACGCCACCGAGGTGGCCTTTGTCACCGGCCACGAAGACCCCACCAAGGCCTCCTCGACCATCAACTGGCAGGCCTTGGCGGCCATGGGCTCGCTGGTGTTTCTGATGGGCGTGAAAAATCTGCCCGAGATCTGCGCCCAGCTCATCGCCCACGGCAAGCCGGCCGAGACCCCGGCCGCCTGCGTGCGCTGGGGGGCCACCGCCCGCCAGCAAACCATCGTCGGCGCCTTGGCCGATCTGCCGCAAAAGGCCGCCGCGGCCGGCCTCAAGCCACCGGCGGTGACCATCGTCGGCGGGGCGGTGGCCCTGCGCGAACAGCTCAACTGGTATGAGCGCATGCCACTGTTTGGCCGACGCGTGCTGGTGACCAGGGCCAGGGCCCAGGCCAGCAAGCTTTCGGCGGGCCTGCGCGCCTTGGGGGCCGAGGTCGTCGAGTGCCCGACCATCGAGATCAGGCCCATGCCCGACGATGGCCAACTGCGCTGGGCCGCCGCCCACGCCGCCGACTACGACTGGGTGCTCTTCACCAGCGCCAACGCCGTCGAGCCGTTTTTACAGGCCCTGCTGGCCAGGGGCCGCGACGTGCGCGCCCTGCACCGGACCAAGATCGGGGCCATCGGCCCGGCCACGGCCCAGGCCCTGGCCCGGCGCGGCCTGAAATACGACCTGATGGCCAAGAGCTTCGTGGCCGAGGGCCTGCTGGAGGCCCTGGCCGACCACGACCTCGCGGGCAAAAAAGTGCTGCTGCCCCGGGCGACCAGGGCCCGCGACGTCTTGCCCGAGGAGCTGCGCAAACGCGGCGCGTTGGTCGACATCGTCGCCGCCTACGAAACCTTCGCCCCGGCCGGGGCCAAGGAGCGCCTGGAGGCGATCATGGCCGACGGCCTGGGCGTGATCACCTTCACCGCCTCGTCGACGGTCGACAACCTCATGGACATGCTCGACGAGCCGACCAAGGCCAAGCTGATCGCCGAGAGCGCCTCGGGCGCGCTGATCGTGGCCTCCATCGGCCCGATCACCAGCCAAAGCGCCCGCCGGCACGGCATGACCGTCCACGTCGAGCCGGCCGAATACACCATCCCCGCCCTGATCGAGGCCCTGGCGGCCCATTGCCAACAATCGTGAGCGGGGCCGGCGAAAGCATCCTGGGCGGGCTCAACCCGGCCCAACGTCAGGCCGTGGAGCTGTTGGGCCGGCCGGTGCTGGTCATCGCCGGGGCCGGCAGCGGCAAAACGCGCACGCTGGTCCACCGGGTGGCCCATGTGGTCGAACTGGGCGTGGACCCGCGCGAGATCCTGCTGTTGACCTTCACCCGCCGGGCCGCCGCCGAGATGCTGGCCCGCGCCCGCCAGCTCAACCCGGCCTGCGCGGCCGTGGGCGGCGGCACGTTCCATTCGCTGTGCAACCGTTTGCTGCGCCGTTACGCCGCCCGGGCCGGCCTGATGCCAAACTTCACCATCATCGACCCGGCCGACGCCGAGCACCTGGTGCGCGGCTGCATCGACGAACTGGGCCTCAAAGGCGGCAAGGACGAGCGTTTTCCCAAGCCGCGCACGGTTTTCGGGTTGATCAGCGCCTCGCGCAACCTGGAACTGAGCCTCGCCGAGTTGATCCAGACCCGCGAGCCCCATCTGTGGCCCATCTCCAAGGAGATCGAACGCATCGCCCTGGCCTACGCCCAGGCCAAGCAACGGCAAAACCAGGTCGATTACGACGACCTGCTGTTCATGGCCGAGGCCCTGCTGCGCGACAACCCCGACATCCAAGACGATCAGCGCCGGCGCTGGCGACACGTGCTGGTCGACGAATACCAAGACACCAACGCCGTCCAGGCGCGCCTGTTGGAGCTGATCTGCGGGCCGGGGCAAGAGCTGATGGTCGTCGGCGACGACGCCCAGAGCATCTATCGCTTTCGCGGGGCGCGCATCGACAACATCTTCGAATTCCCCGAGCGCTTCGCCGGCGCGGCCGTGGTCAAGCTCGAACGCAACTATCGCTCGACCCAGCCCATCCTCGACCTGACCAACGCCATCATCGAAGGGGCCGGCCAGCGCTTTGACAAGCGCCTGTTCACCGAGCTGCTGGAGGGCCCCAAGCCCCGTCTGGAGCGGCCCCGCGACGAGCGCGGCCAGTCGCGCCTGGTGCGCGAGCGCATCCAGAAGCTCTTGGCCGACGGCGCCCGTCCCGAGGACATCGCCGTGCTTTTCCGGGCCGGCCGCGACTCCTTCGACCTGGAGCGCGAGCTGACCGCCGAGCATCTGGCCTATGTCAAATACGGCGGGCTCAAGTTCCTGGAGGCCTCGCACATCAAGGACGTTCTGGCCCATCTGCGGGTCATCGCCAACCCCCTGGATTTCGTCTCGTGGCAGCGGGCGCTGATGTTGTTGCCCGGCGTGGGCCCCACCACCGCCCAGCAGATCGTGGCCCATCTGGCCCTGGCCGCTGGGCCGGCCGACTTCGGCCCCCGGCTGCGGGCCTGTCCCCAGGGCAAACGCAGCGCGCCCGTGCGGCAGTTGGCCGAACTGATGGACGAACTCAGCGATCCGGCCGCGCCGCCCCTGGACAAGGTCGAGGCCGCGCTGGAATATTACGAGCCCTTCTGCCGCGAGCAATACGAAGACTACCCCCGCCGCCTGCGCGACCTGGAGGAACTGCCCGGCCTGGCCCGGGCCTTTGGCTCGCTGGAGGACATGCTGGCCGAGCTGGTCCTGGACCCGCCGGCCGCCCACGCCGAGGAGATGGGCGGCGGACGGATCACCCTCTCGACGGTGCATTCGGCCAAGGGCATGGAGTGGCCCCATGTTTTCGTGATCTGGGCCACCGACGGCCGGCTGCCCTCGTCGGCCAGCCTGGACGACCCCGACGGCCTGGAAGAAGAACGCCGCCTGCTCTACGTGGCCTGCACCCGCGCGGCCAAGGGGTTGCTGCTCGTCGCGCCCAGGGAGAGCTTCAACCGTTTTGACGGCGCGCGCGACCAAGAACTCAGCCGTTTCCTGGACGATCTGCCCGCGGCGGTGATGGAAAGCTCCGGCGGCGCGGTCTTTGGCGAGGCCTTCACGCGCCTGGCCGCGGCCGCCGCGCCCGATGAAACGCCGGTCGCCCGGCCCGTGGCCGCGCCCCGGGCGGTCAAAGAGCCGGCCGGGCCCAAGGTGGGCAGCGTGGCCGGCAAGATGGCCCTGTTGCAATACGATCGACCCTTCCCGGTGGGCGAGATGGTCAGCCACGCCAAGTTCGGTCGGGGCAAGGTCATCGGCTATCGCGGCGACGACAAGATCATGGTCCACTTCACCGGATATGGGCTCAAAACCCTCGTGTTGAAATTCGCCGGCCTGCAACCGGCCCAGTGAGGCGAAAAAGGCGATGGAAACCTACGAGCAGGCGGTTCAGAGGCTCTACGACCTGCAAAAATTCGGCATCAAGCTGGGGCTCAACTCCACCGAGCGCCTGCTGGCCCGCTTGGGCGACCCCCACCTGAAGTTGCCCACCGTGCACCTGGCCGGCACCAACGGCAAGGGTTCGGTGGGGGCCATGCTGGAGGCCACGTTGCGGCAGGCCGGCCTGAAGACCGGCTTTTACACCTCGCCGCACCTGGTGCGCTTCACCGAGCGCTTCAAGATCGACGGCCAGGAGATCGCCGAAAACGAGGTGGCCGCCCTGGCCGACGACGTCTGGTGGGTGGTCGACCCCAGCCAGCCGCCGACGTTTTTCGAGATCGTCACGGCCATGGCCTTTTTGCATTTCGCGCGGCGCGGGGTGGATGTGTTGATTCTGGAGACCGGCCTGGGCGGCCGGCTCGACGCCACCAACGTCTGCCGGCCGCTGGCCTCGCTGATCACCAACATCGGCCTGGAGCACCAGGATTTTCTGGGCAAGACCCTGGCCAGCATCGCCTTCGAGAAGGCCGGGGTGATCAAGCCGGCCACGCCGTTGATCCACGGCGTGAGCCAAAAGCCGGCCCGGGCGGTGATCGAGGCGCGGGCGCGGGAGATGGCCGCGCCGGAGATTCGCCTGGGCCGCGAGATCACTTGCCGCCGCCGGGCCGACGAGAGTTTCGCCCTGCGTGGGCGGCTGTGGCGGTTCGATGATCTGCGCTGCAACCTGCGTGGCCGCCATCAGCCGCTCAACGCCGCCCTGGCCCTGGGCGCGACCGAGGTTTTGGCCGAAAAGGGCTTGGCCGTGGGGCCCGAGCACTTCGCGGCGGGGCTGAGGCGGGTGGACTGGCCGGGCCGCCTGGAGCGCTGGCCCACCGACGAAGGCGAACCGGCCCTCTGGCTGGACGGGGCCCACAACATCCCTTCGGCCAAGGCCCTGCTGGCCAGCATCGACCTGCTGCGCCGCCCCGGCGGGCCGCTGGTGATGGTGGTGGGCGTGATGGCCGACAAGGCCGTGGACAAGATTCTTGCCATCGTGCTGCCGGCGGCCGACAGGGTGGTCTTTTCGCGGCCCGGCTACAGCCGGGCGGCCACGCCCCAGGCCCTGGCCGCGGCGGCCCCGAAAGACTGCCCTCCCAGCGAAATCAATGACGATTTGGCTTCGGCCATCCAACGGGCCAGGGAATTGGCCGGGCCCGAGGGCGTGGTGTTGATCACCGGGTCCTTGTTCACGGTGGGAGAGGCCCGGGCAATACTTGGCGGAATGCCCACAAGCGACTTGCCTTAGCACCTGCGATTTGCTAAGTTGCGGCAGAACTGCAACCTCGTGGTGAGTGCGGGAGGAGAGGCACGTGCGCAAATCCTGGCGTTTGTCTTGCGCTAACTATCTTGTTTTGATGATAGTGGCGGCGTTGTTGGTCTTTTCGGCCGGTCCGGCCTTGGCCCAGAGCAACGAATTGGTCAGGCTGGAGACTTCGACGCCGGTGGACGTGCGGGCCGACAAGTTGACCTACGACGACAAGACCAATTCATACCTGGCCGAGGGCGAGGTGGAGATCACCCAGGGCGCCAACCGCCTGGTGGCCGACAAGGTGCGGCTGTTCTCCCAATCGATGATCGCCGAGGCCGAGGGCAACGTCTCGATGGTCAGCCCCTCGCAGGTGGTCAGCGCCGCGAGCCTGGTGGTCAACCTCAACACCAGCACGGGCAAGCTCTACGATGCGCGCATCTTCCTGCCGGCCACCCACTATTACCTGCGTGGCGAGGAGATCGTCAAAACCGGCGAGGACACCTACACCATGGCCCAAGGCGGGTTCACCACCTGCGACGGCGACAGCCCCAACTGGGAAGTCACCGGCTCGGAGGTGGACGTGACCATCGAGGGCTACGGCACGGCCAAAAACACCGCTTTCCGCATCAAGGACATGCCGGTGTTGTGGTCGCCCTACATGGTTTTCCCGGTCAAGACCAAGCGCCAGTCGGGCCTTCTGCCGCCCATGTTCGGCCAGGGCCAGCGCGACGGCTTTTTGATGAGCCTGCCCTATTATCATGTGCTGGGCGAGGACCAGGACGCCACGATCACCCTCAACGTCATGACCAGCCGTGGCGTGGGCATCGGCGCGGAGTATCGCTACGCCCTGGATGAATTCTCCAAGGGCATGATCATGGCCGACCTGCTGCCCAGCGACAACAACAGCCAGAGTCTCTACGAAGAGGGCAAGCTGGCCGAGCCCTACGACAAGCGCTGGTGGGTGCGCGGCATGGCCGACCAGAAGCTCTTCGGCGGGGCCATGGAAATGCGCATGGACCTGGACCTGGTCAGCGACCGCGACTACATGCGTGAGTTCACCTTCGGCTACACCGGCTTCAACACCTCCAGCTACCGCCTGGCCGAGATGTTCAACCGCACCCTGGAGCCCAACTCCTCGTGGCTGCGCACCAGCAAGGTCAACCTGCTGCGCTACTGGTCGTCGAGCACCCTGAACATGACGGCCTATTACTTCGACCAGATCAACACCGACAACAAGTCCACCCTGCAGCAGTTGCCGGCCATCAGCTACGACGCCGTGCGCCAGGCCATCGACGATCGCGGCATGTTCTATTTCCAGATGACCTCCGACTTCACCTACTACTACCGCGAGACCGGCAGCACCGGGGCCATCCTCAACTTCAACCCGGCCGTCAGCGCGCCGCTCAACTTCCGCGACTACCTGGAGGTCGAGCCGGTCTTCACCTGGAACCAGCGTCTCTACTCGGCCACCCTTGGCGAGTCCGAGGACCAGGACAAAGACAAATACGGCGCCAGCTACGGCTGGAACTTCCAGTTGAAGAACTCGACCTACCTCTACCGGGTCTATGATTTCGGCGAGGCCGAGACGCCCTTCAAGGTCAAGCACGCCGTGCGGCCCAAGGTCGACTACCTCTACCGGCCCAACATCTACGACGGCGAGGCCCCAGAGCTGGCCCAGATGTACCAGAACAGGCTCAACTATTTCCGCTACGGCTTCAACAACGCCTTCACCTACAAATACATGCAGGAAAACGAGGAGACCGGCGAGATCGAGCCGGTTTACCGCGAATTCCTCAAGGTCAACGTCTTCCAGGTCTACAGCCTGGATGAGCGCAGCTACAACGGCTCCAGCGGCATGACCTACACCGGCGCCGACAACAGCGCCCAACTGGGCTACGACACCTGGGACGGCTCGTACAGCCTGCCCTATCGCCACGACGGCGAGAACTTCGGCAACTTCGGCGCGCGCGTCGAATTCGACCCCTGGGACGGCCTCTACTTCGAAAGCGACGTGGAGTACGATCCCTACGAGAGCCGGATCTACACCTTCAACTCGAGCATGACCTTCAGCGACTACCGCGGCGACATGCTCAGCTTCGATTATCGCTACACCCACGACATCCTCAAGCAGTTGCGCTCGATGGTCCGCGTCGCGCTCAACGACAAGTGGAGCGTGGGCATGCAAAACCGCCATGATTTCGACAACGAGATGGACTTCGACACCATCTACCAGCTCGAATACAACGACCAGTGCTGGGGCGTGCGCGTGTTCTACCGCGACGACTCCACCGAGCGCGGTTTCTTCCTGGTCTTCAGCATCGGCGGCTTCGGCGAAATCTTCGGCACCGGCTTCGGCGGCGAGGACACCAAGGAGCGCACGTACTAGAAAATGCGGGGCGGCCCTTGACAGAAGGCCGCCTCTACTATAGAAAACAGCCTTCGATCGCCCGAATTTTTTGGGGGCGCCCGCAAGACATTTGTTGATAGATAGGCAGGAAAGATGAAAACCTTCGTTGCCAAACCCAACGACGCCACCCGCGAGTGGTTCGTGATCGACGCCACCGATCTGGTCCTGGGCCGCATGGCCACCCAGATCGCCATGCGCCTGCGCGGCAAGCACAAACCCACGTTCACGCCCCACGTGGACACGGGCGATTTCATCATCGTCGTCAACGCCGACAAGGTGAAGCTGACCGGCCGCAAGTGGGATCAAAAGAAATACTATCGGCACAGCGGCTACCCCGGCGGCATCACCGAGATCTCCGCCGACAAGGCCCGCGGCAGCCACCCCGAGCGTCTGATCTTCAGCGCCGTGCGCGGCATGCTGCCCAAAAACACCCTGGGCCGTCAAATGCTCAAGAAACTCAAGGTCTACGCCGGGCCCGAGCATCCCCACCAGGCCCAGACGCCCCAAAGCCTTAGCCTGTGATGATGGGAGACTACAATGGCTGACAATCGCTACTACGCCACCGGCAAACGCAAGACCTCCGTCGCCAGGTGTTGGCTGGTTCCCGGTGGTTCGGGCAAGATCGTCGTCAACAAAAACGACGTGGACAAGTACTTCTGCCGCGAGACCGACATCATGCTGCTGCGTCAGCCCCTGGTGCTGACCGAGACCGGCGCTCAGTTCGACGTCATGGCCACCGTGGTCGGCGGCGGCACCAGCGGCCAGGCCGGCGCGGTGCGTCACGGCATCGCCCGCGCGTTGCTGGAGTTCAACCCCGAGCTGCGCACGGCCCTCAAGCGGGCCGGGTTCCTCACCCGCGACCCCCGCAAGAAAGAGCGCAAGAAGTACGGCCAGAAGGGCGCGCGCGCCTCGTTCCAGTTCTCCAAGCGCTAAGTCGACACGGTCGAAAGTTCCTCGGGGCGGGCCGCTGGCGGCCTGCCCTGATTTTTTTTATGGAGGGGCCAAATGCATGGCGTGGCGATAGTTGGTGGTTCGGGTTACACCGGCGTGGAGTTGATGCGTCTGATCGACGCTCACCCGGATCTGCGGCTGATGGCGGTCAGCTCCAGGCAATACCTGGGCCGGCCGGTGGCCGATGTTTTCGGGGCGTTGCGCGGCCGGGTGGAGTTGAGCTTCAGCGCGCCCGACGCCCCGGAGTTGCTCGACGGCGTGGAACTCGTTTTCCTGGCCGTGCCCCACAAGGCGGCCATGGCCGCCGCGCCGGGTCTGTTGGCCGCCGGCCGCAAGGTCGTCGATCTCTCGGCCGATTTCCGCCTGCGCGACGCGGCGGTCTATGAAAAATGGTATGGCCCGCACACCTGCCAGGATCTGCTGGCCAAGGCCGTCTATGGCCTGCCCGAGTTTTATCGCCACCAGGTGCGGCGGGCCCAGTTGACGGCCAACCCCGGCTGCTACGTCACCAGCGTGCTCGTGCCGCTCGTGCCGCTGTTGCGGGCCGGCCTGGTCGACAGCCAGAGCCTGATCGCCGACAGCGCCTCGGGCGTTTCCGGGGCCGGTCGCGGGGCCAAGATGAACCTGATTCATGGCGAGGTGCACGAGGACTTCAAGGCCTACGCCGTGGCCGGCCATCGCCACACGCCAGAGATGGAGCAGGAGCTTTCCCTGGCCGCCGGCCGCGAGGTGCGCCTGACCTTCACGCCGCACCTGCTGCCCATGGACCGGGGCATCCTCAGCACCATCTACGCCCGGCCCGTGGCCGGGGCCGGCGAGGAAGACGCGCGCCGTTGCTGGCAAGAGGCCTTTGCCGACGAGCCCTTCGTGCGGGTGCTGCCGGCCGGGGTTTTGCCCCAGACCAAGCACGTGCGCGGCGGCAACATGGTCGATATCGCCGTGGCCAGCGATCCGCGCAGCGGCCTGCTGAAGATCTTTTCGGCCCTGGACAACCTGACCAAGGGCGCCAGCGGTCAGGCCGTGCAAAACGCCAACCTGATGCTGGGCCTGAACGAAACGACCGGCCTGCTGGGCCTGGCCACCACGCCCTAAGCCATGGGCGCGCCGTCTTTATGGAACCGCCTGGCCGGTGACTTGCCGCCCTTGCACGCGCCGTTTCTGCCGCCGGAGCAAGGGCCGCCGTCGCCGGGCCGGGCGCGCGCCATGGCCCTGGCCCTGGCCTACAACGGCGCGGGGTTCGCCGGCTGGCAGATCCAGGCCCGAGGCCGCACCATCCAGGGCCAGGTCGAGCGCGAGCTTTCGCGGCTGTGCGGCCACGCCGTGCGCCTCTGGGCCGCCGGCCGCACCGACGCCGGGGTTCACGCCTTTGGCCAGGTGGCCAGCTTTCAGACCGACAGCCGCCTGGAGGAAGGCCGTATGGCCCAGGCCCTGGCGGCGATGCTGCCGCCCGATATCTGGCTGCGCCGCCTGGGCCGCGCGCCCGAGGGCTTTCACGCCCGCTTCGACGCCGCGGGCAAGACCTACGAATATTATCTGTGGCCCAAGGCTCGGCCGGGCGTGTTTCTCGACGGCCTGTGCTGGCCGTTGGCCTGCGATCTGGACATGGAGGCCATGGCGCGGGGGGCGGCGTTTTTGCTGGGCGAGGTGGACCTGGCCGCCTTTGCCGCCCACTCCAGCGAGGTGGAAGGCCCCACCGTGCGACGGATCAGCGAGGCCACGGTGACGCCGGCCGAGGGCGGCATGATTCTGGTGCGCCTGAGCGGCAGCGGATTTTTGCGCCACGTGGTGCGCAACGTGGTGGGGACGTTGACGCAGATCGGCCAGCATCGCCTGGAGCCGGAGGCCGTGGGCCGCATGCTGGCCGCCGGCCGGCGCATATACCCAGGCCCCAAGGCCCCGCCGGGCGGGCTCTATCTGGGCCAGATTTATTATTGACCCTCGGCGTCCTCGACGGCCTTTTTGACGCCGGCGTAGATCTGGGCGAAGGTCTCGCCAAAGCTGGCCATGGTCAACCGGCCGGTCTCGATGAACTTGACGGCGATTTCCTTGCTGGCCTTGAGGTAGGCCTCTTGGCGGTTGCTGAGCTTGTCGGTGGTCTGGCGATCGTCGGTCATGGAGGCTCCGTGAGGCGAAGGCTGCCCGGGCGCGCCCGCCGCGTAAGGAAGAAGGCGCTCTTCACTTAATTGTCCCCAAGGTTTCACGGCGGGGGCCCGGCCCGAAAATGAACCGATAAAGCCCATCCCCGGCCCCGACACTCTACCAAATGGCGCGGCGAGGCGCAATGGTCGGCCGAGGTGGCGCGGCGGCGGGTGGCCGTGTTATGTTTCTGGCATGGTCGAACAAAGCCAAATCAGGCCGGTGCGCCTTTTGCCCGACGAGGTGGCCAACCAGATCGCCGCCGGCGAGGTGGTGGAGCGGCCGGCCTCGGTGCTCAAGGAGTTGGTGGAAAACGCCCTCGACGCCGGCGCGCGGCGGGTGCAGATCGACGTGGAGGCGGCCGGCCGGGGGTTGATCCGCGTGGCCGACGATGGCCACGGCATGAGCGCCGACGACCTGCTGCTGGCTGTCGAGCGCCACGCCACCAGCAAGCTCGGCCAGGCCGACGACCTGATCGGCGTGCGCACGCTGGGCTTTCGCGGCGAGGCTTTGCCCTCGATCGCTTCCGTCAGCCGCCTGCGCATCACCACCCGCCAGGCCGCCGACGAAGTGGGGGCGCTGTTGGTCATCGAGGGCGGGGTGATCCGCCAAAGCGGCCAGATCGGCTGCCGCGTGGGCTCCACCGTCGAGGCCCGCGACCTGTTTTTCAACATCCCGGCCCGGCGCAAGTTCCTGCGCGGCCAGATCACCGAGGCCGGGCATCTTTCCGCCGCCCTGACCCGCCTGGCCCTGGGCTGGCCCGGCGTGGCCTTCCGCTACGCCGTGGGCGGCAAGGCCCTGCACGACCTGCCTGCCACCGATGACCTGACCGGCCGCGTGGCCGGCCTGCTGGGCCGCGAGGCGGCGGCGCACATGGTCGGGCTGGATCAACGCGTGGGGCCCATCCGCCTGTGGGGCCTGGCCGCCACGCCGGCCCACAGCCGCAGCGCCGCCGATCAGGTCTTTGTTTTCGTCAACGGCCGCTTTGTGCGCGACAAGATTTTGCTGCACGCCGTGGGCCAGGCCTATCACGGCCTGCTGCCGGCCGAGCGCCGGCCGGTGGCCGTGTTGCATCTGGAACTGGACCCGGAGTTGGTCGACGTCAACGTCCACCCGGCCAAGATCGAGGTGCGCTTTCGCCAGCAGCGCGAGGTCCACGACGCGCTGGTTCTGGCCCTGCGCCGGGGCCTGGCCCAGGCCGCGCCGGCTCGTGGCGTTGCGCCGGCCTTTGGCGGCGACGCCTCTGCTCCCGCGCCGCTGGCCGTCGAGAAGGCGGCGTGGACGCCGGCCAGTCAAGAGGCTCCGCCGCCGGCCAGCACGCCCGCCTGGTCGCCCGCGCCGCGCGTCCCGCCGGCGGAGACGCCGCCGAGGCGGCCCTGGCTGGACGATCCGCCCGCGCCCCAACCCTGGGCCGGGCCCGCGCCCCGCCTCGAGCCGCTTTTCGGCCCGGCCGGCGAGCTTTCGCTGATCGGCCAACTGCACGGGCTATATATTCTGTGCTCCGCGCCCGATGGCCTGGTGATCATCGACCAGCACGCCGCCCACGAACGCCTGACCTTCGAGCGTCTGAAAGGCCAACTGGCCCGGGGCGCGGTGGCCAGCCAGGGTTTGTTGGCCCCGGTGGTGCTGGAGCTCAGTCCCCAAGAGGCGGCCTGGGCCGCCTTGCAAGCCCCGATCTGGGCCAGGCTGGGCCTGGAGATCGCGCCCTTTGGCGGCAACGCCTGGGCCGTGCGTTCGTTGCCGGCCCTGGCCGCCGGGGCCGATCCCGGCCGGTTGGCCCGCGACATGCTTTCGACCATGAGCGCCAGCGGCATGCCCGTGGACACGCCGGAGTTTCTGGAGGCGGCCCTGATCAGCCTGGCCTGCCACGGCTCGATCCGCCAGGGCCAGCAACTCAGCCGGCCCGAGATGGACGAACTCGTGCGCGCCTGCGCCCAACTGCCGCCGCCGGTGACCTGCCCCCACGGCCGGCCGGTGTTTCTGAGCCTGGGCCGCCGCGAATTGGCGCGCTGCTTCAAGCGCGGCTCGGAGCCCCGGTCGTGAGCGGTCGTCCGCCGCTGCTGGTCGTGGTGGGGCCCACCGCCGTGGGTAAGACCGGCCTGGCCATCGCCTTGGCCCAGGCTTTGGACGCCGAGATCGTCAGCGCCGACAGCGTGCAGGTCTACCGAGGCCTGGACGTGGGTTCGGCCAAGCCCACCGCCCGCGAACAAGCCCAGGCCCGGCATCATCTGCTCGACGTGGCCGATCCGGCCGAGCCCTTCAGCGCCGCCCGTTACGTGGAGTTGGCCGACCAGGCCATCGCCGACATCGCCAGCCGGGGCAAGCGCGCGCTGGTGGTGGGCGGCACGGGGCTCTACGTGCGGGCGCTGTTGCACGGCCTGGCCCCGGCCCCGCCGGCCGCGCCGGAACTGCGCGAGGAGCTGCGCGCCCAGTGGCAAGAGCTGGGGCCGTTGGCCATGCACCGGCGCTTGGCCGAACTGGACGCCCAGAGCGCCGCGCGCCTGCACCCCAACGACCGCCAGCGGGTGCTGCGCGCCCTGGAGGTCTGTCTGGGCAGCGGCCGGCCCATGAGCGCCTGGCAGGCCAGCCATCGTTTTGGCCAGCGGCGCTACGAGCATCTGACCCTGGGCCTGGATCGCCAGCGTCAGCAGCTCTACCAACGCATCGAGGAGCGCGGCCGCCAGATGTGGGCCGAGGGCCTGCTGGAAGAGGCCAGGGCCGCCCTGGCCGCCGGCGCGTCGCCCCAGGCCCATGGCCTGGACAGCCTGGGCTATCGCCAGGCCGTGGCGCTGATCCTGGGCCGCCTGACGCCGGAGCAGGCCGTGGCCGAGACGATCAAGCAGACCAAGGCCTACGCCAAGCGCCAACTGACTTGGTTTCGCGGCCTGGAGGGTATAAACTGGCTTTCCGCCGACGATTTGGTGGGGGCGCTGGCCCTGGCCAGGCGATTTTTCGGGTTGTGAGCATGGGGCTCGTGGGGCTGGCGGGCGCGCCGGCGGCCAAGGGCCGGGAGACGGAGCCGATGAAACTGACGCCGTGGATTTTGCTGATAATATTGCTGGTGGCGACCCCGGCGGCGTGGGCGGCCGAAGGGCCGGTGGTGGCCATGGGCCGAGCGGCGGTGGCGGGCAACGAGTTGAAGGCCCGCGACCTGGCCGTGGAGGACGCCTTGCGTCAGGCCGTGGGCCAGAGCGCGGCCAAGCTGCTGGACCCGGCCACGTTGCGCGCGGGCTTGCAGGTTCTGGACCAGAAAGTGCTCGCCAAGGCCAAGCAATACGTCGGCAGTTTCACGCTGGAGGCCAGCTCCATCAGCGATGGCCAGATGCTGGTGCTGGTTTCGGCCAACGTGGACGCCCGCGCCCTGGAGCAGGCCCTGGCCCTGGCCGGCATCCGCGTGCCCACGGGCAACCTGGGCCGGGTGCTGGTGCTGGTGGCCGAGGAAAACGCGCCGGGCCGGCCGCCGGTGTTTTGGTGGTCGGGCTATGGCCAGGACGACTGCGCGCCGCGGGTGGTGGCCAAGACCCTCAAGGCCATGGGCCTGGAGCTGGCCGACTGCGCGCCCCTGCGTCAGGGTCTGCCGCCCGAGCTGAAGGCGCTGGAGATCACCGACGAGCAGGCCCTGCAACTGGCCCGCCTGGCCGGGGCCGACATAGTTTTGCGTGGCGCGGCGCGGACCTATCCGCTGGTCAGCCGGCCGGGCCAAGCCGAGACGCCGCTTTTGGATGTCCAGGCCATTGAGGCGGCCAGCGGTCGGGTGCTGGCCAAGCAGAGCGCGCCGGGGCCCAAGTTCAGCCAGACGCCGGGCGTGGAAGGGGCTGAACAGAACGACGCGGCCCTGGCCCAGGCCGTGCGCGACCTGGTGGCCCAGGTCGTGGTGGCCCGGCCGATGTCGGCCCAGGATCAAGGCGTGCTGGAGATCGAACTGAGCGGCGTGGGTTCGCTGGGCCAGTTGATGCGTTTCGAGCAGGTGGTCTCATCGCTGACATCGATGGTCGACAGCCTGCGGCGGCAGTCGTTGGGCGGCGGCAAGGCGGTTTATCGCGTCGAGGCGCGGGTGAGCGCCTCGCGGCTGGCCGACGAAATATTGGTGCAGAATTACGGCGGATTTTTGGTCAACGTGCTGGAGGTCGCGCCGGGTCGCTTGCGCCTTGCGCTGCTGGCCAACCATTAGGTGACAAAAAGAGCGCAAACCGCCCACGCCAGGCCGGCAACGGCCTTGACACGGCCGCCGGCTGCTGGTACTAATTGGTTCGCTTTGGCACGTAGCTCAGGGGGAGAGCACTACCCTGACACGGTAGGGGTCCTGGGTTCAAATCCCAGCGTGCCAACCAACAAATCAAGCGTGATTATCATGGGTTGGCCGCTCGGTCCCCGGATCGGGGTCGGGTGGCTTTGTTTCAGGGGCTCTGGCCCGATGTCACCGCCTTGGCGGCCATGCCCTTGCGGTTGAGGCTTCCGGCGGCTTAAGATAGCTGGAGCCACCCCAGGTTGGTCGCAGCCACTGGCATGCGCTGACCGGGGCGTTGTTTGTTTTTTTGCTGGACCGGTGAATTTTGGCTGAACAGACGATAACAGTAGCGGAGCTGATCGCTCGGGCCGACCCCAAGGCCGCGCGCCAGGCCTTGGCCGCGGAGGTTGACGGTCGTTTGGTCGATCTGTCGGCCGAGGTTTCGGCCGACGCCCAGGCGCGGCCGATCCTGCCCGGCGAGGCGGCTGCGCTGGATCTGCTGCGTCACTCCACGGCGCACATCATGGCCGAGGCCGTACGCGCGCTGTTCCCCGGAGTCAAGGTGGGCATCGGCCCGGCCATCGAAAACGGTTTTTATTACGATTTCGCCTATGAGCGGGCCTTTGCCATGGATGATCTGCCGGCCATCGAGGACAAGATGCGCCAGATCATCAAGGCCAACACGCCCTTTGTGCGTTGCGAGGCCCCCCGCGAGGAAATCCGCCGGCTTTTCGCCGACCAGGGCGAGCAGTTCAAGGTCGAGCTGATCGACGACCTGCACGATCAGGTTGTCAGCACCTACGGCCAGGGTTCGTTCGTCGACCTGTGCCGCGGGCCGCACATCCCCAGCACCGGCCGGGTGGGGGCCTTCAAGCTGCTGAGCGTGGCCGGGGCCTATTGGCGCGGCGACGAAAAGCGGCCCATGCTCAGCCGCATCTACGGCACGGCGTTTTTCGACAAAAACGAGTTGAAGCAATACCTGCACATGCTCGAGGAGGCCAAGAAGCGCGACCATCGCAAGCTGGGCAAGGAGCTGGATTTGTTCAGCTTCCACGAAGAGATCGGCCCGGGCATGGTGGTGTGGCACAATCGGGGAATGATGCTGCGGATGGTGCTGGAGGATTTCGAGCGCCGCGAGCATCTGCGGCGCGGCTACCAGATCGTCCAGGGGCCGCAGTTGCTCAAGCGCGAGCTGTGGGAGCGTTCGGGCCACTACGACAACTACCGTGAAAACATGTACTTCACGGAGGTTGACGGCACGGCCTACGGCGTCAAGCCCATGAACTGCCTCGCGCACATGCTGATTTATAAAAGCAAGATGCACTCCTACCGCGACCTGCCCATTCGCATGTTCGAGCTGGGCACGGTGCATCGCCACGAAAAGTCCGGCGTTTTGGGCGGGCTGACCCGTGTGCGGGCCTTCACCCAGGACGACGCCCATATCCTCTGTCGGCCCGATCAGCTCGAAGGCGAGATCATGGGCGTGATGGACTTCGTCGGCGAGGTGATGGCCATCTTCGGCTTTGATTACGGCATGGAGCTTTCCACGCGGCCGGACAAGTCCATCGGCAGCGACGAGGACTGGGAGCGGGCCACCAACGCCCTACGCAAGGCCCTGGAGGCCTCTGGCCGGCCCTACGAGATCAACGAGGGCGACGGCGCGTTTTATGGGCCCAAGATCGACTTCAAGCTCAAGGACGCCCTGGGCCGCCAGTGGCAATGCGCCACCATTCAGTGTGACTTCACCTTGCCCGAGCGTTTCGACCTGACCTACATCGCCCCCGACGACAGCCGGCAGCGTCCGGTGATGATCCACCGGGTGATTCTGGGCTCGCTGGAGCGTTTCATCGGCGTGTTGATCGAGCACTACGCCGGCCGGTTCCCCTTCTGGCTGGCCCCGGAGCAGGCGCGAGTGCTGACGGTCACCGAACGGGCCGACGATTGGGCCCGCGAGGTCTTCGCCGCGCTGAAAAACGCGGGTTATCGGGTGGAGATGGACCTGCGCAACGAAAAGCTGGGGGCCAAGGTGCGCGAGGCCCAGTTGCTGAAGGTGCCCTACATGCTGGTCATCGGCGACCGCGAGGTGGACGAGCGCCAGGTGGCGCCGCGCCTGCGCAGCGGCAAGAATCTGCCGCCGCTGGATTTGGCCGGGCTGTTGGCGCTGTTTGCCGAGCAGGCCAGGCCGGGGGCCGCGCCGCCCGAGGAATGATTGGTCCGCGCCGGCGACGAGGCCGGGGCGTGCAGTGAAATATCGAATAATAGCTGGAGGATGAGGCCATAGCCAAGGAACAGCGCGTGAGGGTCAACGAGAGCGTTCGGGCTCCGCAGGTCAGGCTGATTTCGGCCGACGGCGAGCAACTAGGCGTGGTCAGCGCCGATCAGGCTCTCAAAATCGCCCAGGAGGCGGGGCTCGATCTGGTGGAGGTGGCGCCCAACGCCGCACCGCCGGTCTGCCGGGTCATGGACTACGGCAAGTACAAGTACGAGCAGGCGAAAAAGCTCCAAGAGGCGAAAAAGAAGCAGGCCCAGACCCAGGTCAAGGAAGTCAAGATGCGCCCCAAGATCGACGAGAACGACTTCCAGGTCAAGATGCGCAACGTCCAGCGCTTCCTGGAGGAGCGCAACCGGGTCAAGGTGACGGTGCAGTTCCGGGGCCGCGAGATCGCCTACGCCGAGGCCGGCGAGCGGCTCTTGGCCCGGGTGGCCGAGACCGTCCAGGAAATGGCCAGCGTCGACGCGCCGCCCAGCCGCATGGGCCGGCTGATGCACATGATCCTGGCGCCCAAATAGGGGCTTTGCCCATCTCGAGATTTTTGACACCAACCCCCGGCCGCGCCGGAGGAGGAGCGATCATGCCTAAAATCAAGACGAACCGCGCCGCGGCCAAGCGCTTCCGCGTCACCGGCAGCGGTCGGATCAAACGCAGCAAGGCCAACAAGAGCCACATCCTGACCAAGAAAAACACCAAGCGCCTGCGCAACCTGCGCAAGAGCGACCTGGTCGACCGCAGCAACATGGCCGGCGTGCGCAGACTGCTGCCCAACCTCTAAGCGCCAAGGCTATCTGGAGATACGATCATGCCAAGAGCAAAACGCGGCTTCAAGGCGCGCCGCCGCCGCAACAAAATCATGAAGTTGGCCAAGGGCAACGTGGGCGGCCGCCGCAAGCTGTTCCGCACCGCCAAAGAGACCGTCCATCGCGGGCTGGTCTACGCCTATCGCGACCGCAAGGTGCGCAAGCGCGAGTTCCGCGGTCTGTGGATTGTGCGCATCAACGCGGCGGTGCGTGAGCACGGCCTGAATTATTCGCGCTTCATCTACGGCCTGGGCAAGGCCAACGTGGAGCTGGACCGCAAGGTTTTGGCCGACCTGGCCGTCAGCGACCCGGCCGGTTTCGCCGCGGTGGCCGCCCTGGCCAAGAGCGCCTGAGCCAAAACCCCACGGGGAGCCACATGTTCGACGAACTCAAGGCCCTGGGCGCGGAGGCCGTGCGGGCCATCGCCCAGGCCGCCGACGCCGCCGCCCTGGAGGCCTTGCGCACTTCGCTCATGGGGCGCAAGGGCTCCTTGACCCAGGCCCTGCGCAAGACCGGCGGTCTGCCGCCCGAGTTGCGGCCCCAGTTCGGCGCCCTGGTCAACCAGGTCAAGGCCCAGGTCGAGGCCGCCCTCGATGAGGCCAAGGACCGCCTGGGCCAGGGCGCGGCCGCCTCTGGCGGCGCGCTGGACTTGAGCCTGCCCGGCGCGCGCCAGCGGCGGGGGCGGCTGCACCCGGTCAGCCAGACCGAGCGCCTGATCCTCGAAGTGTTCGGCCGCATGGGCTTCGATGTCCGCGAGAGCCCCGAGGTCGAGACCGACTGGTACTGCTTCGAGGCGCTCAACATGCCGCCCGACCACCCCGCCCGCGATATGCAAGACACCTTCTATGTCGACCGGGGCGTGGTGCTGCGCACCCACACCAGCCCGGTGCAGATCCACGTCATGGAGACCACCCCGCCGCCGGTGCGCGTGGTGGCCCCGGGCAAGACCTATCGCCGCGACTCCGACGCCACCCACACGCCCATGTTCCACCAGGTCGAGGGCCTGCTGGTCGACAAGGGCGTCTCGCTGGCCCATCTGAAGGGCGTGCTCACCGAGTTTTTGCACCAGATCTTCGATGCCGACGCGCCCGTGCGCTTCCGGCCCAGCTTTTTCCCTTTCACCGAGCCCAGCGCCGAGGTCGACATCGGCTGCGTGGTCTGCGGGGGCAAGGGCTGCCGGGTCTGTTCGCACACGGGCTGGCTGGAGATCATGGGCTGCGGCATGGTCGACCCCAACGTCTTCCGCAACGTCGGCTACGACCCGGACGAGGTCTCGGGCTTCGCCTTTGGCATGGGCGTGGAGCGCATCGCCATGCTGCGCCTGGGCATCGACGATCTGCGCATGTTCTACGAAAACGATCTTCGCTTCCTGCGCCAGTTCTAGAGGGGTTTGCTTATGCTGGTTCCACTGAAGTGGCTGCGCCAGTTTGTCGACTACAATGTCGCCGACCAGGATCTGGCCGATCTGCTTAGCCTTTCCGGCCTGGAGGTCGAGGGGCTGCAACGGCGGCATCAGGGCCTGGAACTGGTGCTGGCGGCCAAGGTTCTGCGTGTCGAGCCCCATCCCAACGCCGATCGCCTGCATCTGGTAACGGTCGATGATGGCCGGGCCGAGCATGTGGTGGTCTGTGGCGCGCCGGGCGTGGCCCCGGGGCAGATCGTGCCGCTGGCCCTGGAGGGCGCGGTGCTGGGCGAACTGACCATCAAGCGGGCCAGGATTCGCGGCGTGGAGAGCCGGGGCATGCTCTGCTCCGAGCGCGACCTGGGCCTGAGTGACGACCACGGCGGGCTGCTGAACCTGGATCCGACCACCCCCTTGGGCGCGCCCCTGACCGAGGCCTTGGGCCTGGAGACGGCGGTGATGGAGATCTCCATCACGCCCAACCGTGGCGACGCCTTGGGCGTTCTGGGCGTGGCCCGCGAGGTCGGGGCGCTGTTGAATCTGCCGGTGCGCGACATCGACTGCGCGCCCCCGGAGGACGACCAGCCCGTGGCCGCCCTGGCCAGCGTGGAGATTCAGGCCCCCGACGCCTGCCGCCGCTACGTGGCCCGCATGGTGCGTGGCGCGGTCGTGGGCCCCTCGCCGCTGTGGCTGCGCGACCGCCTGGCCGCCTGCGGCGTGCGGCCCATCAACAACCTCGTCGACGTGACCAACTACGTGATGATGGAGCGCGGCCAGCCCCTGCACGCCTTTGACCACGCCCGCCTGGCCGGCGGGCGCATCGTGGTGCGCCGGGCCGTTGCCGACGAGCCCTTCACCACCCTCGACGGCCAGCAGCGCAAGCTGCAAGAGGGCATGCTGCTGATCTGCGACGCCGAAAAGCCCGTGGCCCTGGCCGGCGTGATGGGCGGGCAAAACAGCGAGATCGAGGCCCACACCAGCGACGTGCTCATCGAGAGCGCCTTTTTCGAGCCCGGCGGCATCCGTCGCACGGCCAAGGCCCTGGGCATGGGTAGCGAGTCATCCTACCGTTTCGAGCGGGGCGTCGATCTGGAAGGCTGCGCCAAGGCCGCCGACCGGGCGGCCCAACTCATGGCGATGCTGTCCGGCGGGCGGGTCTGCGCCGGCCGCGTTGACGCCTATCCCCGGCCTTATCAGGCCCCGGCCATCGCCGTCAGCGCCGCGCGGACCTCGGCCCTGCTGGGCCTGCCCCTGGACGTGGCGGCGATCAAGCGGCCTTTGGAGGCCCTGGGCCTGAGCGTGGAGGCCGTCGGCGACGACAGCCTGACCGCCTGGCCGCCGGCGGCGCGCACCGACCTGGAGCGGCCGGTGGACCTGATCGAGGAAGTGGCGCGGATCATCGGCTACGACAAAATCCCCGTCAGCACGCCCTGCGGCGTCATCGGCGGCAAGCCGCGGGCCAGGGAGCAACTCGTCCGTGAACGCCTGCGCGATCTCATGACCGCCCAGGGCTTCGACGAGGCCATCAATTATTCCTTTGGCCACCCCGATTGGCCCGACAAACTGCGCCTGGCCGCCGACGATCCCCGGCGCGGCGCGGTGGCCATGCAAAACCCCCTGGCCGAGGATCAGTCGGCCCTGCGCACCAGCCTGCTGCCCGGCTTGCTGGGCTGCGTGCGGCGCAACCTGGGCCACCGCGTGGCCGACGTGGCCCTGTTCGAGGTGGGCAAGACCTTCATCGCCCGTCCCGACAATCCCCAGCCCCACGAGTCCATGCGCCTTGGCGCGGTGCTCTGCGGCCTGGCCCAGCCGGTTTCGTGGTTCGCCGGCGAGGCCGAAGTGAGCTTCGCCCACATCCGTGGCGCGGTGGAATACCTGGCCGAGGCCATGGGCCTGGCTGATCCGCGCTTGGCCCAGGAAGGCCCGCGGCCGCCCTATCTGGAGGCCGGCCAGTGGCTGGCGGTGTTGGTGGGCCAACGGCGGCTGGGCGAGATCGGCCTGGTCGCGGCCCAGGTCGCCGCCGACTTCGAAGTCAAAAAACCGGTCTACTACCTGGACCTGGACGTGGATTTGCTGGTACAACTAACTCCAGAGCGCGGTCAATTCCGCCATCTGCCCCGCTTCCCCGAGGTCATGCGCGACGTGGCCCTGGTGGTCGACGAGGCGGTGGCCGCGGGCGAGGTGTTGGCCGAGGCCAGGGCCTGGGGCGGCAAACTGCTGCGCGAGGCGCGCCTGTTCGACGTCTACAAGGGCAAGCCTCTGGATAAGCGGCAAAAATCCCTGGGCCTGCGCCTGACCTACCGCGCCGACGACCGCACGCTGACCGAAGAAGAAATAGTGCCCGATTTCGAGGCCATGGTGGGCAGGCTCGTGGAGCGCTTCAAGGCGGCCCTGCGCGCCTAGGCGATATTATTTCCGGGAAGGGGCGCGATTATGGCCAAGGGCGACATCCCGGACAAGCCCTATTATCGCATCGGCGAGATCGCCCGCATCCTGGGCATCGAGACCCACGTGCTGCGTTACTGGGAGAGCGAGTTTCCCCAGCTAAGGCCCGTGCGCGCCGCCAGCAAGCAGCGGCTCTACCGCCGCGAAGACCTGGGCACGCTCTTTTGCATCAAAGGCCTCCTGCACGATCAACGCTACACCATCGCCGGCGCGCGCCAGCGCCTCGACGAACTGGCCGCCGCCGAACGCCAGACCCAGGCCACGCCCGCGCCGGAGCAACCCGCCCAGCCAACCGCCGAGGACGCCGCCGACGTGCGCGGCCAGGTGCTGGCTGAACTCAAAGACATCTTGAGACTGTTGTCCTAGGCTTCGCATGAAGCTCGCGTGGCCGGGGCTGGCCGTGCTTTGGGCGGCGTCAATCCGCTTTCGCGAGCATCGACGCCACGACCGCTCCCAGACCGGGCAGGTCGTGTCGGCAAATATCCCAAACGGTCGACTGGTTCACTCCCAGATAATCATGCGCCAACAGATTGCGGAATCCGCTAATGGCTCGCCAGGGAACATCTGGATATTTCGCTTTGAGCTCCTCTGGCAGCCGCTGGGTGGACTCGGCAAGCGTCTGCAAATTGCGAAGGACGGCGTCTTGCGTCTTGGTGTCCGACAAAAAGAACTCTTTTCCTGGGGCCGTGTACGCCTCCACCCCTTCGGATGCACTCTTGGATGTGCAGGATATAGAGCCTTGTGTCCTTCAAAGCGGGATCGCCTCCGCGATAATCCGGTCCTTGATGAGCCAGTGAAGCCCCTCTGGCTCCACCACATCCACCTGTCGGCCCAGCAGCTCTTCAAGATCGGCAATAAGGCCGCCGGGGAAAAAAGGAGAGCGTCGTTGGCCCGCCTCCACCAGGAAATCCACGTCACTTTGGGCTGACGCCCGTCCCCTGGCGAAGGATCCGAAAACTCGGATGCTGCGAACGCCATGCCGGGCGGCAATATCCAGAATCTCCGCCCGTTTGCTCAGCAACTGTTCGTCCATGGGTTTGGCCTGTCCAAACTTGGCTTTAAACATACTTATTTAATTTTAGCCATTGAACGGACCGCCTTGCAACGGCTTACCCCTTTGGTTGTCCTAAACCTTGCCGGCCGCGTCAAGGGGCTTGAGGGCGTAGAGGATCACCTCCACCGGACCGGCCTCGCCGTTGATGAGGCGGCGCGTGCCCTTGATGCGAAAGCGCTCCTTGGCCAGATTGAAAAAGGCCGGCACAAAGGGTCGCGCCTCGTGGCCGAGGAAGATCACGCCGTCGGGCGCGGTTACGCTGGCCAGGAAATCCACCAGAATGGGATAAATCTTGGGCTGATAGACGATCTCGGCGCCGTAGATCGTCCGAAAACGGCCCAGATCGGCCGGCGGGGCGGCCCAGTCCAGGGCCATCACCCGCGCCCGGCCCTCCAGGCCGTTGGCCTCAACCGCCGCCTGGGCAAACTCCAGGGCGTCGGGCTCCAGGTCGGTGATCAGCGCCTGGCGGCCCAGGGCCGCGGCCACCAGGCCCGGCAGGCCCAGGCCGGCCCCCAATTCCAGGATCGGACCGTCGTCGGTTGGCGGCGCCTTGGCCACCATGCTGGCCAGGACCATGGCCGCCGGCCAGAGGGTGGTCCAGAAGGGCAGGGTGTCGATTTCGTCGCCGCCGGCGGCCAGTCGTTGGTTGATGTAGGCCAGCGGGTCGCGGTGTTCGGGCAGGATCAGGCTGACCTCGCCGATGCTCACCGGGTTCCAGACCAAATCAAAACGCTGTTCTATCCTCTGCCTGGCCCCGGCCGAGCCGGGAGCGGCGTTGTGTTCGTTTGTCATGATGTTTTTGTGGCGTCCGTGTCGGTGAGGGGTGTTTGGTTCCGCCGCACCAGCTCCAGCAGGCTGACGCGCCCCAGGGCCTCGGCCTGGGTGTTTTCCATCTGGCCCAGCAGCCGGGCCATGGCTTGGTCGTTCAGGCAGGCCGACGCCCCCTGGCGCGGGCCCGCGCCCACGGCCTGGACCAACTCCAAGGCGCTGATGTTGCTCAGGTCACGCAGCGGCATGACCAAGCCGTCCTGATCGGGCGGGGCGATCAGCCCGGCCTGGCTCAGGCGCTGGGCGGCGGCGGCGGCCTGGTCCGGGGCCACGCCCAGCAGGGCGGCCAGGCGGACAAGGGGCAGGGGCTTCAGGCCCTGATGAAAACGATGGGCCACGATCATCATCAGATCCAGGCCCAGGGTCTGGCGTCTGGCCGGCGACAGCGGCGGCAGCAGGGCCCGGGGCAGCATGTCGTTGCGGCAGAGGTAGTCGGCGTGGGCCAGCTCCGCGCCGTAGAGCACCACCGTCCAGCTCACCTGCAACCAGACCAAAAACAGCGGCAACGTGGCGAAACCGCCGTATATGGCGTTGTAGCGGGCCACGCCGATCTGAAACTGCAGATAGGCGTGTTGCACGCCCCACCACAGCCCGGCCGTGACCACCCCGGCGATGACCGCCGAGACGAAAGGCACCCTGGTGTTGGGCAAAAACATGTACATGAACACGAAGGCCACGGCCAGCATCAGCACCGGGCCCAGTTGCAGGCCCATGGCCGCCACCTCGCCGATGAGGGCCTGGCCCATCAGCCACTGGACGAAACCGTGGGCGGCCATGCCGGCCCAGATGCCCGTGCCGGCCACGATCAAAAGCGGGCAGATGATCAGCACCGAGAGGTAGTCGGTGAACTTGCGGAACAGCGAGCGGGTCTCCTTGACCTCCCAGATGCGGTTGAAGGCGTCCTCGGCGTTGGAAAGGGCCAGCACCAGCGA
Source organism: Desulfarculus baarsii DSM 2075 (assembly GCF_000143965.1). Classification (GTDB taxonomy): domain Bacteria; phylum Desulfobacterota; class Desulfarculia; order Desulfarculales; family Desulfarculaceae; genus Desulfarculus; species Desulfarculus baarsii. The sequence continues at coordinate 944,097 of NC_014365.1, forward strand.
GACGATCAGCGCGGCCAGGCCCATCACGCCCAGGGCGCCCATGTTGGTGCGCTCGACGTATTGCAGGATGTATTCCATCACCTGGTGCTGGCTGGCGGTGAACTCGTTGAACAGCGCCGCGCGCATGGCGTCGGCAAAGCCCAGGCCCTTGGCCAGCGAAAAGCTGATGGCCAGGGCCGGCACCAGGCCCAGCAGGGTAATGAAGGTCAAGGCGCTGGCCTGGAAGGCCAGGCGGCGGCCGAAAAAGTTGCGCACCGACAGATAGGCCACCTGGAGGGCCAACAGCGCCGCCCGGCCCGGGCCGCCGGCGGGGCGATCGGGCCGCCAGAGCCAGCCCAGGGCGAGGCGGTCGAGTTTATCGAGCCAGTCCAGGTCTTGGGTCATGGGGCCACGGTCCTCCGTGGTTTTGCGTGTGAAGGGCTCAATCCACGTACAAGCTTACGTGGCCGAAGGCGTCCACGTCAACCAGGCCCTGGTCGGTGAGCTTCAAGTGGGGGATGACCTCCAGGGCGGCGAAGGACAGGGCCATGAACGGGTCGCGGAAGCGACAAACCTGGGCCGCGGCCATGTTGAGTTCGCTGATTTCGGCGGCCACGTCCTCGTAGGGCGCATCGCTCATCAGCCCGGCCAGGGGCAGGGCCAACGTGGCCAACACGCGGCCGCCCTTGGCCACGGCCAGGCCGCCGCCCATGGCGGCCACGGCGCGGGCCGCCGCCAGCATGGAGGGCCTGTCGGCGCCAACCAGCACCAGGTTGTGGCTGTCGTGGGCCACGCTGCTGGCCAGCGCGCCGTCGATGATCCCCAGGCCGCGCATCAGGCCCACGCCCCGGCGGCCGCTGGCCTTGTGGCGCTCGATGATGAAAAGCAGGGCCAGGTCGCGCTCGGGGTCGGCCACCAACTGGCCGTCGCGCTGGGGCGTGGCCACGACGTTTTCGTCGGTGAGGATCTGGTTGGCGATCAGGGCCATCGCCCTGGCCCGCTTGCCGCCGGCCGGGGCGCGCAGCAGGTCTTCGTTCAGCGCGGGCAGGCGCATGGTCTGGCGGGCGGCGTCGCTGAAGGGCGTCTGGCAGGGGTGCAGGCAGCGACCGTTTTCGGCCACCAGTTTGCCGGCGCGCCAGACCTTGGTCACCTGAAAATCGCGCAGATCCTGCAGGGCCACCATATCGGCCACGTAGCCGGGGGCGATGGCCCCGCGCCGGCTCAGGCCAAAGCGCCGCGCCGGGTTGAGGCTGACCAGCCTGATGGCCGTGGGCGCGTCCAGGCCGTTGTCCACGGCCAGGCGCAAAAGGTCGTCCAGGTGGCCGCGCTGGGCGATGGTGTCGGCCTGGCGGTCGTCGCAGACGAGCAGGCAGCGGCGCTCGGTCCGGGGCGTGACCAGGGGCAGGAGGTCGAGCATGTTGTGGGCGTGGGTGCCCTGGCGGATCATGATCCACATGCCCTTGGCCAGCTTTTCCTCGGCCTCGGCCAGGGATGTGCACTCGTGGTCGGAGTCGGCCCCGGCCAGCAGGTAGGCGTTGAGGCCCTTGCCGCCCAGCAGCGGCGCGTGGCCGTCGATGGGCCGGCCGCGAAAGGCCTCCAGCTTGGCCAGGATATCGGGAAAGCCGGCCACCGTGCCGGGAAAGTTCATCAACTCGGCCATGCCCAGCACCCGGGGGTGGCGGGCCAGCAACGACATCTCGGCCGCGCCCAGCACGGCCCCCGAGTCTTGCAGGGGGCTGGCCGGCACGCACGAGGAAGCGTTGAAGAAAAACGTGACCGGCAGATCCTCGGAGGCGTCGATCATGGCCGAAAAGCCCTCGACGCCCATGACGTTGGCGATCTCGTGGGGGTCGGCCACCACGGCCGAGGTGCCCAGCGGGCAGACGGCGCGGGCGAATTGGGCCGGGCTGAGGAACGATGATTCGACGTGCAAATGGCCGTCGATGAAGCCCGGCGACAGGTAGGCCCCGTCCAGGTCGATGCGCTCGATGCCCTCGTAGCCCTCGCCCAGGCCGACCACCACGCCGTCGTCGACGGCCACGGCGGTTTGCTCCACCTGGCCGCTGAAGACGTTGACCAGGCGGCAGTTTTCCAGCAGTAGCTGGGCCGGCCGGTCGCCCCTGGCGGCCTCGAGCAGATGGGCCATGCGCCCTTGCCAGTCGCTCATAGTGGTTTCTCCCGGCGGCGGGGCCGGCCGTGCGTGACGAAAAATCCTTTGGCCGCCCGGGGCGGTTGTGGCCAGGGGCGTGATACAATATCATGCAATGCCATGATCAAGCTTTTTTACAGAATAATGATCATTTGCGCAATAAGCGCTTTGTGTTGGCCGGGCCCCGGCCAAGCCCTGGAGCGGCCGGGCCTGGTGGGGAAGGCCCTGGAGGCCCCGCGCGCCATTGGCCAGGCCCTGGAAACGGCCGTGGGCGCGCGCGACGACCAGGGCGGCCCGCCGCTGATCACGGCGGTGGACCTGACCGGCGTGGACAACGCGCCCAAGGACACGTTGCTAGGCATGTTGGAGGCCGCGCCGCGCGTGGAGCCTGGCGCGGAAAAAGCCAAGCGTTACGACCCGTTGATGGCCCAGCGCGACATCAGGCGCATTCAGCGGGCCTACGAGGCCCATGGCTATTTCAACGTCCAGGTCAAGGCGCGTCTGGAGCCGGGGGCCTTGCCCGGCGTCACGCGGCTGATCTACGACGTCCACGAGAACTCTCCCGTTTTGATCGACAAGATTCTGCTGACCTTGCCCGACGAGCCGGCCCAGCGGCGTTGGTCGCGGCGCTTGGTCAGGGTCAGCGGCCTGAAAGCCGGCGAGCGCTTTTCCCTGGCCGCCTACGAAAAAGCCAAGGGGGCCATCAAGGCCTACTTGGCCGAACGGGCCCACCCCAAGGCCAAGGTGCGGGGTCAGGCGCGCATCTACCCCGAGGAGCTGCGGGCCGAGGTGGCGCTGGAAATCGACCCCGGGGCCCAATACTTTTTCGGCCCGCCGGTGGTGGTGGGCAACAAGCGCATGAGCGAGCGCTACATCCTCTCGCGGCTGAAGTTCACCCCCGGCCAGCCCTTCAAGGCCAGCGTCCTGGAGGCCAGCCAACAGGAGCTTTTGAACAGCGGTTTTTTTGATTCGGCCGTCCTCAGCCCGGATTACCTGGCCCCGATTCAGGGCAAGCGCCTGCCCATCCAGGTCGTCGTGGACGAACGACCGGCCCACGGCGTGCAACTGGGCCTGGGTTGGGGCACCGAGGAGGGCGCGCGCCTGCGCCTGGACCAGACCAACCGCAACATTCTGGGGCTCAACGAAGAGATCAGCTTTCGCGGCAAGATCAGCGAGATATACCAGGGCCTGGTGGCGGCCGTGCGTCTGCCCCAGACGCCCCTGGAACGCACCGAAACGCTGGTGCGCGTGGGCGTGGAGCAGCCCGACAACCAGGCCTACGAAAGCCGCAATCATTTTGCCATGCCGGTGCTGGAGACCCATCTGGACAAATACGCCAGGGCCTGGGTCGGCTATCTCTACGAACAATCGCGGATGGTCAACCTCAAGGCGGCCGTGCCCGACAAGGCGTTCGAAAATCAGACTTTTTTGATTTCTTCGGTCAAGGCTGGCGTCAATTTCGACAGCCGGGACTCCCCGCTCAACCCCACCAGGGGCTCGCAGATCGCCCTGGAGGTGGAGTGGGCCACCAACGGCCTGGGCTCGGAACTGAGCTTTGTCCGGCCGCAGATCGAGGCCTCGCAGATCTTTGGCCTGCCGGGCTGGCGCGGCTGGTACGTGGCCTTGCGGGCCAAGGCCGGTTTCACCATCGGCTACGGGGACGACCAGCGCATCCCGCTGATCCGGCGGTTTTTTCCCGGCGGGCCAGACAGCGTGCGCGGCTACCCCTACCAATGTCTGGGCCCGCTGGACTCGGCCGGCAAGCCCCTGGGCGGCGAGGCCATGATCGTCGGCAACGCCGAACTGCGCTTTCCGCTGTGGCGCGAACTGGGCGGGGTGATCTTCCTCGACGCCGGCAACGCCTATGAATCCATCGACACCGACATGGGCGCTCTACGCTATGCCGCCGGCCTGGGCCTGCGTTACAACACGCCGGTGGGCCCGGTGCGCGTGGACTGGGGCTATCAGCTAAACCCCGACCCCAACGCGCCCATCGACGACAACCAGTTCTATTTCAGCGTGGGGCAGGCCTTCTGATGACGCGCAAACTGCCAGGCATGGGGGTGCTGCTGAAAATCGCCGCCGGCGTGGCCCTTTTCGCGGCGCTGGCCATCGGCGGGCTGATCGCGGCCTTGCAGCATCCGGCGGTGGAGGGCTGGCTGCTGGCCCAGGCCAACCAGGCCCTGGCCCAGACCCTGGACGCCAGGGTGAGCGTGGCCAAGCTTTCGGGCAGCAAGCTTTTCGGCCTGCGCGGTCGGGGCGTGGAGTTTTGGCACGGCGGCCGGTTGATGGCCAGGGCCGACGACCTGCGCGTGCGCTATTCGCTTTTCGACCTGCTGGGCGGCGAGCGCGTCAAGCTCGATGGCGTCAAGATCGAGGGCCTGTGGGTCGACCTGGATGTGGTGATGGCCCTGGCCGACTACGCCGCCGGGCCGGATGACGATCCGGCGGCCGGGGCCGCGGGCGGCGCGGACGAGGCGGTCGTGGAGCTTTGGTTCCCGCGCATCGAGCTGCGCGGCGCGGCGGTGGAGGGCCGGGGGTGGATGGGCCCGGTGCGCTGGGCGCGGGCCATCGATCTGAAGGCCTCGCTGCGCCTGAGCGCCGCCGGCCGGCTGCGCATCGCCGCCAGCGTCGCCAAGGCGCGGGCGGCCATGGACGGCGTGGGCCAGGAACTGGAGGTCAGCGCCCAGGCCCTGCTGGACGGCGACGGCGTCACGGCCGAGGATCTGCGGGTGCGAGCCGGTCAGGCCACGGCCCAGGGCCGGGCCATGGTGAATTGGGGCGACAAGCTGCTGCTGGAAGGCGACCTGCGCCTCGACAACCTGTTGGCGGCCGGGCTGACCGGTCTGCAAAAGTTGCCGCCGGCGTTGGGCCAGGGCCTGGCGCTGAAGGTGGACGGCGGTTTGGACGGCCTGAACGTCGCGCTGGACAACCAGCCGCTACAGGCCCGGCTGCGGACGATTTTCAGCTACGAGGCCGGCGTGCTGGCCTTGCGCCAGATCGACCTGCAAGCGCCGTGGGGCCGGGCCGAGGGACGCTTGTCGCTGGGGCTGGAGCAGCCCGGCCTCTGGCGCGAGATCGACCTGCGCGTGAAAGATTTGCGCGCGCCGGCGCCGCTGGCCGGGCTGTTGCCGGCCGACCTGGGCCAGGCCAGGCTCAGCGGTCATCTGGCCCTGGGGCCCGAGGGCCAGGAACTGGCCTGGCGTTTGACGCTGAAAGACACCACGCTCTGGCCCTGGCTGAGCCTGACCAGCCTGACCGCCCAGGGCCTGATGGCCCCAGAGCCTGAGCTGCGCGCGCTGAAGGCCGAACTGGGCTGGGCCAGGGCCGAACTTGACGGCCGCGTGGGATTGGCTGGCGCCCAGGCCAGGCTGACGTTGGTCATCGACGACCTGGCTCGAGGCGCGGAGCTGGCCGCGCAAGCCGGCTGGAGCCCGCCCGCGCCGCTGGCCGGCCGGCTAACGGCCGATGTGGCCATCGACGGCCCCTGGAGCGCCCCCGACCTGGCGCTGACGGTCCAGGGCCATGAACTGGTTTTGCCCAACGTGGCGGCCCGGCGCGCCAGCCTGGAGGGCCATGTCAGCGGCTTGCTGGCCCCCACCGGCCGTCTGCGTCTGGAGGCCCAAGGCGTTCGCAGCGGCGAGGTGTCTTTTGACCGCCTCGACCTGGACTACGACCGCCAGGTCGCCACGGCCGGCCTGGATTTCGCCGCCCAAGGCCCAGATCTGCGGGCCCAGGGCCGCCTGAGCCACGCCGGCGGCGGCTGGCTGCCGACCAGCGGCGCGCTGGAGGAGCTTCGTCTCTGGGCCCTGGGCGGCGGGCCCTGGGAGTTGAGCCGGCCGGCCGGCTGGCGGCAAAAGGACGGGGCCTTCTGGCTGGAGCGCCTGGAGTTGGTCAGCCAGGGGCAGAAGGTCGCCGTCTGGGGCATGATCGACGCGGCCGGGCCGGTGGCGGCCAACCTGGCGGTGGAGAACCTGCGCCTGGCCACCCTGGACGCCGAGCTGCCCGGGGCCTTGGCCGTGGGCCAACTGCGCCTGGACGCCGCGCTGGGCGGCACGCTGGCCGCGCCGACGCTGCGCTTCGAGGGCCTATTGGACGAGGCCGCCGGCCCGGCCGCGCCCGAGCTGGACCTGGAGTTCGCGGGCGGCTACGAGGCCGGCCGGCTGGAGTTGGATGGATTGGTGCGGGCCAAGGGCCGGCCGACGCTTTCGCTGGCGGCCCGGCTGGGCCTGGCCCTCAGCCTGCGGCCGCCGGTTGTGGAGCCGACCGCGCCGGGCCTGGACTGCCGGCTGTGGGCCGACGACCAGGATTTGGCCTTGTTGGGGCCATATCTGCCCGGCGTGGGTGAATTGAGCGGGCGGCTCGACCTGGATTTGACCTGCCGCGGGCCGTGGGAGCGCCCGCGTCTGGACGGCCGAGCGGCCATCGACGACGGCCGGCTGGTGATCCTGGCCGGCGACCAGGCCATCGAGGGCCTGCGCGCCCGGCTAAGTCTGGATGACCACGAGCTGGTGGTCGAGGAAGTCAGCGCCAGGACCGACCCCGGCGCGCCGCCGTTGACCCTGCGCGGCCGGGTGAGTCTGCCCCTGGGCCGGGAGGACGGCCGCTGGGATCTGCGCCTGGCCGGCCGGGGCGTGGTCGTTGGCTTGGGCGATCTGGGCTGGGTGAGCACCGACGTGGACGTCGGTTTGGCCGGGCCCTGGGCAGCGGCCGCCTTGCAAGGCAAGATCAGCCCGCGCCGGGCCTTGGTGCGCTACAAGATGCTGCCGCCGGCGGGCATGAGCGAGATAGTCGTGCTGCGGCCGGGCCAGGAACCGCCGCCCATCGGCCGGGACCAGACCATCTGGCGGCCCGGCGGCCTGCTGGCCGGCTGGAGCATGGACGTGCTGGTTGACCTGTCGGAACGGCTGCGCGTGGAGATGGAGGAAGGCTGGCTGAGCGCCGTGGGCGGCCTGCGCCTGACCAAAGCCCCGGGTGGCCACATCGTTTATTCCGAAACCGTCACCATCGAAAACGGTCTGCTGGTCGTTTTTGGCCGGCGCATCAGCATCGACCGGGGCAAGATCGCCTTCGGCGGCAAGACCAGCCTGGACCCCAACCTGGACATCCAGGCCAGCCTGAACATGGGCTCCATCGCCGTGTTCGCCAACATCATGGGCGCGGTCAGCGAGCCCAGCGTGCACCTCAGCTCCCAGCCGCCGCTGAACCAGGCCGACCTGCTCAGCACCATCGTCTTTGGCCGGCCCTCGCGGGAACTCAGCGGCGCGCAGCAGGAATACCTCTCGGCCCAGGCCCTGGCCCTGCTGGGCCTCCGGGGCAGCCAGGAACTCAGGCGTTTCCTGGGCCCGGAACTGGCCCCCGACGTCGTCACCGTCCACGACAGCCGCCAGTTCGGCTCCTCGCTGGAGGCCGGCAAGTTCATCGGCGAGGACTTGTACCTGCGCTATCGCAAGAACCTGGGCGAGGACGGCGGCCAAAACGTGGGCGTGGAATATCGTTTCAGCCCGCATTTCTCGGTGGAAAGCCAAGTGGGCACCACCCGCGACACCGGCGTGGACGTGCTCACCAACTGGCAGTGGGGCGACTGAGGCGCGCCCGGCCGGCTCAGGGCAAGAACTTCATCAGCGTGGGCGAGACCTCCAGGGCCGAGCGCACCTCGGCCACGCCGGGCGTCTGGCGCGCCAGATTCAGGGCCCGACGCCTGTCCTCGGGCGAGGCCACGTAGCCGGCGATGGTCACCACGCCGTCTTCGCTGGTCACCTCCAGGGCGTGGACGTCGACCTCGGCGACCATCTGACGGCGGACCTTGGAGGCCATGACCATGTCGGCGATCAAGCGCCGGCTTTCGTCGGAGAGCTGGAACTCGGGGTGGGCGGCCAAGTCCAGCACGGTGGTGGCGGCCTGGTCCAGCGAGAGCCGGCCCATGTTGAGCACCATGTCGTAGCTCAGCGGCGAGGACCAATCGGCCCCGAAGACGTGGGCCAGGTAGGCCCGGCGCTGCTGATCGACCACCGTGGCCAGTTGGCGGGCGCGGTCCATCTCCAGGTTGTCGCGCTGGGCCAGGCGGCTGGCGCGCAGCTCCAACGGAGCCACGGTGCGCACCCTGAGCACCCCCGGCACCAGGCGCAAAAGCAGGTTGGCGCCCCGCCCCACCAGCACCACGTCGCCCTTTTGGGCGTATTGCAACACGACTGTCTCCAGGAAGGCCGCGAACACCCGCCGCCGGCGGATGCTCATGTCCAAAAGGGCCGGGCCCTGTTCGGCCAAAAGCTGATGCTCGTCCCTGGAGAGTTCGACCAGGCCCTCGACGGCCTCCATGAGCGTGCGGCGGTCGACGCACTCCAACCCGCCTTGCTGGCTGATGCACAGGGCCAGTTCGTCCCTTAGCGAGCCCATTTCCCCGGATACGGTGATGATGCTCATGAGCGGTCCTCCCTTTTCGCGGCATGGCTGAAGGGGCGGCGCGGTGATTTCCGACCGCCGCTGATTTCAGCTTAGCACGACCAAGGGGGTTGAACGCAATCGGGCCGAAGGGCTAATCGCGGTCACGCTGGTTGCCGGCGGCGGTTCAGGCGCGTGACGATCTTGCGGCCGAGCCTGATTCCCGGCTTTTCGATGAGTGCGACCAGCAGGGAACACAACGTGAACAAAACTATAAGCACTTGGATATCAAGGGGGATGAAGGGGATTCCCCAAGGGCCAATAGCATGTTTTATGATGCCGAAAAGCCACTTATGAAACAAGTAGACAGAATACGTTAAATCTGAAAGAAACAGGATGAATGGCGTGACTTTCAGATGCGAACGGAAGGCCCACATAATGATAAATAACAAAAAAGCCAAGGCTGAAAAATGGCTATTGATTAGACGCGGTTGATAGGTCGCCGTCTGCCAAAATAGATTGCCAAAAACCATGCAAACGAAGATTAATAGGAAGCTGAGCTTAACTTGACGTATTTCATAAAGATAGATCATCGATCCCAACAACAAAAAGGGCCCGTACATGGTTAGGTACGATTTGGTCCAGCCAACATGAGGAAACGGAGAGCAAAGAGCGCAAATGAAGATGGTCGCCACCATGACGCATGGTAGGATAATTTTACGTTGTTTTATTAAATTCAGGTACGATAAGGCGGCCATGAAAACATAAAATGTAATCTCGACGCGAAGGGTCCACTCGACTCCGCCCAGAGCGAGATTTGTTTGAAAAACATCGCCGATTAGCAGCAGGCGTGGGATCAAAACAGACAGCTTTGGCGCCTCTGCGCCATGATAAATGGAGAAGGCCCCCTCTGTCAGCACCGCGACAATAAACAGTGGATAGATTCTGAATACTCGTTTGATCAGGAACTCGCCAGAAGTTTCGCTTTGTGTACAGATATAGTATTTACCTGACACTGCCGCCCCTGGCGGGGTGATTTTTAGGCGGCCTTTTGGGACGCCTTTTCCTTGGGCTTCTTACGCCCGGGCAGGCCCTCCAGGAAAGCCTGACTCGGCGTCCTGCCGTTCATGTTCCGGCCCTGGTGCGCCCGCTCATGGTTGTAATGGCGCAGATACTCATCCAAGTCGGCCTGCATCTCATCCAAGGTTTCATACCATTTCTGACGGCCCTTGATCCGGAAATGCTCGTCCAAGAGCGTCCGGTGAAGCCGTTCCACGAAGCCATTGCTCTGAGGCCGACGCACCCTGGTGGTGCGGTGTTCGATCCCCTCAAGCTGCAGAAACAGCTCATACGGATGCTGGTCTGGCCGGCCGCAAAACTCTCGCCCATTGTCCGAAAGCACCGTCTCAATCACCGCGTCGTGGGCCTCAAAGCACGGCAGCACTTCCTCGTTGAGCACATGCACCGCCGTGACCGGAAGCTTGCTGGTGTACAGGCGACCCCAGGCGTGGCGGCTGTGGCAGTCGATGACCGATTGTAGATACACCTTGCCCACGCCCTTGAGCGCGCCAACGAAAAACGTGTCCACCGCCACCAGGGCCCCGGTGTGCCGGGCCTCGATGTGGCGGTCGCGAAACTCCGGGCTGAAGCGCTCCAAAGCCCGAATCTGCTCGTCGCTGAGTTGAATGTCCTGGGCGCGAACCGATTGCTCGAGACGCAAAAGACGCTCGTGCCGCGTGAGCATCTCGTGGCGACTCCACACGCCTCGCACGCCGCCGGAACTCACTTGCACGCCGCGAAGGGCCAATTGCTGCGACACGCGAAGCGCTCCGTGGGTCGGATACTCCAGGCTGTAAGCCATGATCGCCGCCTCAACCTCCGCTTCCACACGATTGGGATGCGGCCCCTTGGGGCCGGGCAAACGGTCCACAAGGCCCTGTGCGCCGTAGGTCTGGAAATTGCGCCGAATCTCGTAAAACTGCTGCCGCGAGTAGCCCATCAGTTTGCAGGCCCGGCTGACGTTGCTCAATTCCCCAGCAAGCTCTAGCAGACTCAGCTTCCTTCGTGCTACCTTCTTCTCCGTGGTCATGTTGCCCTCCTGTGTTGAGGTTTGTTCGAGTTTCGCAACTACAAACCTACCCCAACCAAGGGCGGCATGACCACTTCCTCTACGTGGTCGACTGTCAGGTCATTACTAGATCAGCACACGCAGGTAATCCAGAAAAGCAATTCGGGTGGCGATCGTCGGTTGTTTATCCATGATGGTCGTGCTCTTGCGCGTTTGAACGGCTAAGGCAATGTGGGGTGTTGAGCAAATGATGCAACCGAATGGCAGGGGTTCAGTTGATCATGACGCGAAGTCGAGTTTCCCCTGATGGGCAAGCTCGTTTCTCCGTGTAGTATTTTAAAGTGCCCGAGTCACCACATTTTGTCAACTCGCTAATTCGGCCGTAGCGCGGCGCTTTGCCGCCCAGACGGGGGGCGTCACTTAGCCAGGGCGGCTTGGCGGGCGTCGTCTTGCACCTGGCGCAGCAACGGGCTGACGGTCGGGGCCAGGGGTTGCGGCGCGCGGATGAGCCGGCATTGGGCTGGCAGGCTGGCCAACTCGGCTTGCAGCACCTGCTGGGCCGCTGCCCAGCCGACGGGCGGCGCCAGGCGGCGGCCGCCTTGCATCATCGGTTGCAGGAGGGCCTTGGCCGGGCGGGCTTCGTGGCGCAGGCAAAGCTCGTCGCCGCTGATGATCCCGGCGGCGTCGTGGGAGCGGTAGATCTGCTTGGCCCCGGCCCAGGTCATCTTGCCCTCGCTGAGCTTGAGGGTGGGCCGGCCCTGGTAGGCCACCAGCTTGAAGGTGAAGTCGGTGTAGGGCTGGTCGGCCGAGGCGCCCATCCTGGTGCCCACGCCGAACATGTCGATGGGCGCGCCGGCGGCCAAAAGATCGGCGATGCGATATTCGTCCAGGTTGCCCGAGACCATCACCAGCGCGCGCTCCAGGCCGGCCGCGTCGAGCGTCTGGCGGGCCAGGCGGCTCATGGCCGCCAGATCGCCCGAATCCAGGCGCACGCCGATCATGGCGTGACCCTGGGCGGCCAGGGTTCGGGCCGTCTCCACCGCCCGCGCCAGGCCCCGGGCGGTGTCGTAGGTGTCGACCAACAGCACCGTGTGATCGGGGAATGTCTGGGCGAACAGATCAAAGGCGTTTTTTTCGTCGCCCACGGCCTGGATGAACGAATGGGCCATGGTGCCCACGGGCTTGAGCCCCAGGGCCATGGCCGCGGCCACGTTGCTGGTGCCGCCAAAGCCGGCGATGGCCGAAGAACGCGCCGCGGCGAAGCCGGCGTCCAGGCCCATGGTGCGGCGCAGGCTGAAATCCACGCAGGCGCGGCCGGCGGCGGCCTGCTGGCAGCGGGCGGCCTTGGCGGCGATGGTGCTGTTGTGGTTGACGGTGTTGACCAGAAACGTCTCGACGAGCTGGGCCTCGATCAACGAGGCGCTCAGTTCGAGGATGGGCTCCTCGGCGAAAAACACCGTGCCCTCGGGCGCGGCCCAGACCTCGCCGCCAAAGCGCATTCCCGCCAAGTAGTCGACGAACCCCCGGCTGAAGCGGCCCAGCGAACGCAGATAGTCGATCTCCTCGGCGCTGAAACGGAAGTTTTCCAGGTATTCCAGGCAGTCTTCCAGACCGGCGGCCACCATGTAGCCCCGCTCCGGCGGCGTGGCGTGGGCAAAGAGGCTGAAGGTGGCTTGCTGGTCCAGCCCGTGCTCAAAATAGCTGGCGGCCATGGTCAGTTGATAAAAATCGGTGTGCAGGGCCAAGGCTGCTGGGCGCATGCGCTGTGTCTCGCTTCCTGTGACTGACGGGCCGGCGGCGGCCCGGCCCCGTTTAACGCGGGGCGGCTTGAACGACGAAAGGCCAGGGCCAGAGCCGAGCGCCTCGTCTTGCTTCGCATCGTTGGGCCCAAAACTAGTCCGAAATGCCCTTTTCGTCAACGCCGGGATTTCCGCCTTGGGCTCTCTTGCGCGGGGGGGCAACGATATGTTACAAATGGAACAAATTTGTGAGGGAGCCCTTGGTAGCCAACCAGATGAAAATATTGGTCATTGACGATGATCCCGCCCTGCGCGACGCTTGCCGCGAGATTTTGCGCCGTCAGGGCCACCACGTGGAGCTGGCCGAGGGCGGCAGGGGCGGCCTGGCCCTTCTGGGCAAGTTCGCCTTTGACGTGATCATGCTCGACCTGCGCATGCCAGACATCGACGGCATGACCGTCCTGCGGCGCATCATCGAACAAGACCCCCACGCGGTGGTGATCATCATCAGTGGTCACGGCTCCATCGAGCGGGCGGTGGAGGCCATGAAGCTGGGGGCCTTTGATTTTGTCAGCAAGCCTTTCACGCCCGACCGCCTGCGGGGCGCGGTGGAAAAGGCCCGAGAAAAACGCCAGCTCATCCTCGAAAACGCCTACCTCAAAGACGAAATCAAACGCCGCAGCCCCACCCGCATGATCTATCGCTCCGCGGCCATCGAAAAGATCATGGACCTGGCCCGACGCGTGGCCATGTCCGACGCCACCGTCTTGCTCACCGGCCAGAGCGGCACCGGCAAGGGCATCCTGGCCCGCATCATCCACGAGCTGTCGGCGCGGCGCTCCTCGCCATTCGTGGCCGTGGACTGCTCGACCCTGGTGCCGACGCTTTTCGAGTCCGAGCTTTTCGGCCACGTCAAGGGCTCTTTCACCGGGGCCGACGCCGACAAGATGGGCAAGTTCGAGCTTTCCGACGGCGGCACGCTGTTTTTCGACGAGGTGGCCAACATCAGCTGGGAGATTCAGGCCAAGCTGCTCAAGGCCGTCGAGGACCGCGCCGTCTGCCGGGTGGGCTCCAACCGTCTGATCTCGGTGGACACCCGCCTGGTGGCCGCCACCAACCAGAATTTGGCCCAGGCCGTCCAGGCCGGAACCTTTCGCCAGGATCTTTTCTATCGGCTCAACGTCGTGCACATCGAGCTGCCGCCGCTCAAGGATCGGCCCGAGGACGTGCCCGTTCTGGCCGAATATTTTCTGGACCGCTATCGCTACCGCAGCCCCTCGCGGGTGCGCGGCTTCGCGCCCCAGGCCATGGAGGCCCTGGCCCGCCAGCCCTGGCCGGGCAACGTGCGCGAGCTGGAAAACGCCGTCCAGCGCCTGGCCGTGCTGGCCGGCGGCGAGCTGATCACCCTGGCCGACATCGAGGCCGGCTCGCCGGCGGCGGTCCACAGCGGCGCGGACGACGGCGAGCTGCTTTCGCTGGCCGAGCTGGAAAAACGCCAGATCATCCGGGCCATGAACCGCCTGGCCGGCCATCGCGGCGAGATGGCCAAGGCCCTGGGCATCGACCGCAAGACGCTGCGCCTCAAGATCCGCAAATATGGCCTGGAAGACCAGGGCCCCGACGCCGACTGACCTACCCCCTTGACCTGAGCGCCCCGGGCTGGGCAATATCATGGTATGCGCCTAGGCAATGCGGTCATTGCCCGCGCGCCCCATTATCACCCCAGCGGGAGCGCCCCATGCCCGAGCCCGGCAGCGACCCCTTCAGCCCCGAAAACACGCGCGTTCTGATAATCGATGACGAGGCGTCCATGCGCGAGGCCTGCCAGGAGGTTCTGCGCCGCGAAGGGTTCCAGACGACCATCGCCGGCGAGGGCGGCGAGGGCCTGCGCTTGGTCCGCGAACTCAAGCCCCATGTCATCTTCGTGGACCTGAAGATGCCGGGCATGGCCGGCCTGGAGCTTCTGGACCACATCGGCCTGGCCGCGCCGGGGGCGGTGCTGGTGGTCGTGACGGCCTACGCCACCGTCAGCCTGGCCATGGCGGCCCTGCGCCACGGGGCCTTCGACTTTCTGGCCAAGCCCTTCACGCCCGACGAACTGCGCCTGATGGCCAGCCGGGCACAGGAGCAGCGCCGCCTGCTGGAGCGCGGCCAGCGCTTGCAAAACGAGCGCGATCAGGCCAAGCGCCGCTTCATGGAGCTGGTCACCGGCGAGGTCAACGAGCCGCTGCGGGCGGCCCTGGCCGAACTGCGTGGGCTCTGCGAAAAGCTGGCCGACCGGCCGGCGGCCCTGGCCCAGGCCCAGAACGCCAGCGAGCGCCTGCGCCGCCTGCTGGAGATGGTCCAGCATCTTTCGGCCTGACAAGAAAACGCCCCTCCCGCCGGAGCGGGAAGGGCGCTTTGGTCGCGCGTTGGTCGGGCCTCAGGCCACTTTGACCACCCAGCCGAAGGGATCGGGCTTTTTGCCAAGCTGAATGCCGGTGATCTCGTCATAGAGCTTGAGGCTGAGCGCCCCGGTCTGACCGTCGGCCACCTGGTAATCCTGGCCCTTGAAGTGGATCGAGCCCACCGGGCTGATCACCGCGGCGGTGCCCGTGCCGAAGGCCTCCTCCAGCGTGCCGGCCTTGGCCGCGGCGATGATGTCGTCGATGGTCAGTTGGCGCTCACTGACGTTCATGCCCCAGTGGCGGCACAGGGCCAGCACCGAGTCGCGGGTCACGCCGGGCAGGATCGAGCCGTCCAGGGGCGAGGTGATCACTTCGCCGGCGATCTTGAAGAAGATGTTCATCGTGCCCACTTCCTCGATGCTCTGGCGGTCGCAGGCGTTGAGCCACAGCACCTGGGTGAAGCCCTTTTCGTGGGCCTCGGTGGCCGCCTTGAGGCTGGAGGCGTAGTTGCCCGACGTCTTGGCCTCGCCGGTGCCGCCGATGGCCGCGCGCACGTATTTTTCCTCGACCCAGATGCGCACCGGGTTGAAGCCCTCGGCGTAGTAGGCCCCCACCGGCCCGGTGATGATGTAGAACAGATACGTGGCGCTGGTCTTGACGCCCAGGCAGGCCTCGGTGGCGATGATCGTCGGCCGCACGTAGAGGCTGGTGCCCTCGGCGCGGGGGATCCAGTCCTGCTCGACGCGGATCAGCTCGTACATGGCCTCCAGCACCACCTCGTTGGGCAGGGCCGGGATGCACAGCCGGTCGCACGAGCGGTTCATGCGCTCGATGTTGGCCGCCGGGCGGAACATGTAGACGTGGCCGCCCTCGCCGCGATAGGCCTTGAGGCCCTCGAAGACCTCCTGGCCATAGTGAAAGATCATCGCCGCCGGGTCCAGGGTGAAGGGCCCATAGGGCTCCACGCGGGGGTTGTGCCAGCCCTTGCCGGTCTGGTAGTCCATCAGCAGCATGTGATCGGTGAAGATCCGGCCGAAGCCCAGGTTGTTTTCGTCGGCCGGTTTGGGCTTCAATTGGTCTTTGGGTTTGAGGGTTTTGGCGATGTTCATCGTCCGGCTCCTTGTATTTTTTCATTGGCCTTGGCTTGGGCCAAGGATTTTTCATATGGCGGCCGCAGGACGCCCACTTCGGTGATGATGGCCGTGACCAAGTCGTTGGGCGTCACGTCGAAGGCGAAATTGATGGCCCCCGCTCCGGGCGCGGCAATTGCCCTGCCGCCGAGCTTGGTTATCTCGACGGCCGCACGCTCCTCGATGGGGATGTCGTCAGCGGATTTGGCGCCGGGGTCGATGGTCGAAAGGGGCGCGGCCACGTAGAAGGGCACGCCGTGGCGCTGGGCCTGCAAGGCCACGTTGAAGGTGCCCACCTTGTTGGCCACGTCGCCGTTCATGGCGATGCGGTCGGCGCCCACCACCACCAGATCGACCATGCCCCGACTCATGATTACACCGACGGCGCTGTCCGGGGCCACGCGCACGGGGATGTTCTCTTGGACCATCTCCCAGGCCGTCAGGCGCGCGCCTTGCAGCAGGGGCCTGGTTTCGTCGGCGATGACGCTTGGGTTCTTGCCGGCCTCGGCGGCGGCGCGCGCCACGCCCAGGGCCGTGCCGTAGCCGCCAGTGGCCAGGGCCCCGGCGTTGCAGTGGGTCAGGATCGTGGCCCCGTGGGGGACCAACGCCGCGCCGTGACGGCCCATGGCCTGGTTGATGGCGATGTCGTCTTCGAGCATGCGCTGGCTTTTGTGATACAGCGCCTCGACGATGGCCGACACCTCGCCCTCGGCGGCGCGGGCCGTCTCCAGCATTTGCCCACAGGCCCAAGCCAGATTCACCGCCGTGGGCCGGGCCTGGGCCATGACCTGGGCCCGGCGGGCCAGGGCGGCGCGAAACTTGGCCGGATCGTCGGCCTTGATCGCCCGGGCGGCCAGAACCAGGCCCATGGCCGCGGCCACGCCGATGGCTGGCGCGCCGCGCACGGCCAGGGTCTTGATGCAATGGATCACCCGGCGCATGTCACGACAGGGCAGGTAGACCAGCTTGCCCGGCAGCAGGCGCTGGTCGAGGATCATCACCGCCTCGTCTTGCCAATATATGGGCCTGATCGTCACCTCAATCTCCCAGCAGCTTTTCGACCAATTCGTTGACGGCCTGGGGATTGGCCTGACCCTTGGTGGCCTTCATCACCTGGCCCACGAAATAGCCCATCAGTTTTTTCTTGCCGGCTCGGTAGCCCTCGGCCTCCTTGGGGCTTTCGGCGATGATCCGTTCCAAGACCGCTTGCAACTCGCCGCTGTCGGAGACCTGGCGCAGGCCTTTTTGCTCGACAATGGTCGCCGCGCTCTGGCCAGTCTCCAGCATCAGCGGAAAGATGTCCTTGGCTATCTTGCCGCTGATCTGGCCCGAGGCCACCAGGGCCAGCAGTTCGGCCAGGGCCTGGGGCGTCACGGCGCACTGGCCGATGGCCTGTCCCTCGGCCCGCAGCGCGCCCAGCAGATCGCTCATGATCCAGTTGGCCGCGGCCTTGGCCGGCGCGCCGGCGTTGACGGCGGCCTCGAAATAATCAGCCAGGGCCCGCTCGGCGCAGAGCACCTCGGCGTCGTAGGCCGACAGGCCGTGGGCCTGCTGGAAGCGCTGGCGTTTGGCCGCCGGCAACTCGGGCAGGCCTTGTCCCACGCGGGCCAACCAGGCCGGCGCGATCTCCAGCGGCAGCAGGTCGGGGTCGGGGAAGTAGCGATAATCGTGGGCTTCTTCCTTGCCGCGCATGGCCACGGTCTTGCCGGCGGCGTCGTCCCAGAGCCTGGTCTGCTGGATCACCTGGCCGCCCTCGTCGAGGATGGCCTTTTGCCGGCGAATCTCGTAGTCGATGGCCTTCATCACGTTGCGGAAGGAGTTCATGTTTTTCAGCTCGGCGCGGGTGCCCAGCTTTTCCTGGCCCAGGGGCCGGATGCTGACGTTGGCGTCGCAGCGGAAAGAGCCCTCCTCCATGTTGCCGTCGCAGACCTCCAGATAGACCAAGATGTCGCGCAGGGCCCGCAGATAGGCCCCGGCCTCCTCGGGCGAGCGCATGTCGGGCTCGCTGACGATCTCGATCAGCGGCACGCCCGTGCGGTTGAGGTCGACGTAGCTCTGGGGCAGGCTGGGGTCGTGGACCAGCTTGCCGGCGTCTTCCTCCATGTGAATGCGTGTGATGCCCACGCATTTTTCCTGGCCGTCGACGGTTATCTCCAGCCGACCGTGCTGGGCCAATGGCAGCTCGTATTGGCTGATCTGGTAGCCCTTGGGCAGGTCGGGATAAAAGTAGTTTTTGCGGGCCCAGACGCTGCGCTCAGCCACCTGGCAGCCGGTGGCCAGGGCCGCGCGCATGGCCAGCTCGACCACCTGTTGATTCAGCACCGGCAAAACGCCGGGCATGCCCAGGCAGACCGGGCAGACATTGCTGTTGGGCGGCTGGCCGAAACTGGTGGAGCAGCCGCAGAAAATCTTGGATCGGGTCAGGAGCTGGGCATGGACCTCCAGCCCGATAACCGCTTCATAGTCCATGACAATTTCCCTAAAGCCAAACAGATGGACGATAAGCCAACAAATTACTCCGCGCCAATGTCAAAGTCAAGACCGGCCAAGGCCCACCCGCGCCGAACCGGTGAGCGCCGCCATGGCCAGCGCGCCGACGATCGTCACCGCGCCGGCGAAGTACAACGGCCCGGCCTGGCCGGCCTGATCGGCCAGCCAGCCGCCCACCGGCGGCCCGGCAAACACGCCCAGGCTCAGCGCCAAGGTGAACGCGCCCATGGTCGCGCCCATCTCCACGCCCAAATCCTTGCCCCGGCCGATGACCAGGGCCATCAGCGGCGGCAGGCCCAGACCCGAGCCCAGGCCCTCCAGCAGCGCCGCCCCGGCCATCTGCCAAAAGCCGTCGCACAGCGGCAGCGCCGCCTTGCACGCGCCAGAGGCCACCAAGCCAGCCAGCGCCAGCGGCAGCCGAGGCCAGCGGTCGGCCAAGGCCCCACCGGGCCGCTGCACCGCCACCATCACGATGACGTTGAGGCCCAAAAGCGTGCCGACCTGGGCCTGGGCTAGGCCTTTTTCCACGGCCAGCAGCGGCAAAAAAGCGATGAAACAGCCCATGCCCGCGGCCATGCCCACCCGCGCCAGCATCAGGCCCACGAACGCCCGGTCGGCGTAGAGGCGCATGCCGTGGCTGGCCCCGCCGATCTTGCCCCGGCCGCCGCGCGGCTCGCGCACGCCCAGCCACACCGCCGCCAGCGCCAGCAGGCTGAAACCGCCCATCAGATAAAGGTTGCCGGCCATGTCCCAGACGTCGTAAACCACGCCACCCAAAAATGGCCCCAGGCCAAAGCCCAGCAAAAACGCTGTGTTGAAGCCACCAACATAGCGGCCCTCCTGGCCGGCCGGCGTCAGATCGGCCACCAGGGCCAGGCACACCGGCAAGATCATCGCCGCGAACACGCCCTGGGCCATGCGGCAAAACAGCAAATCCCAGGCGCTCTGGGCAAACAGCAGCGCCACCGCCGCGCCCACGTTGCCGGCCAGGCCCAGGGCGATGAACAGCTTGCGGCCCACCCGGTCGGAGACCAGGCCCACCAGCGGCGCGAACAGCCCCCGGCTAAAGGAAAAGGCGCTGAAAATCAAGCCTATCAGCGCGCCCGAGGCCCCCAGGCGCTGGCCGTAGATCGACAAAAACGGCACGATCGAGCCCACGCCCAGCATGGCCACGAACACGGCCAGGCCCAGGATCAGCAATAACTTGTCGTCGGCTGTGCGCTGCATCGTTCGCCTTGGCCCATGAATACAAAAACGCCCCCGTCATGAGTGGCGGGGGCGTTCGGCGCGCGGTCAACGCGCGTTGCAAGCAAAAAATGCTATCTCGGCGACCCCTCCCTCATTTGGCGGCCTCTACGACGGTAATTCGTGGGGCGGCCGGGGCGTGGTCGTGATTGTGGGCGTGCTCGTGATGATCGTGGCCGTGGCCATGCTGATGATCGTGGTCGTGGTCATGGTCGTGCTGATGGTCGGCCGAAAGGCCGATGCCTTGGGGCCGTTTGCCGCCGCAACATTCGCACATGATCGCGCTCCCTGTCCAAAAATGGCGGGTCGTTCATCGACTTGTCACGCTGTCAAAAGCATATTACCACAATGGCGCAATGTCAAACATCCGTTGCGGCAAAAAAACGCCGTTGATCTAACCAACCACCCACACGGCCACGTCGGCGCACTTGGCCACGACCTTGTCGCTGACGTGGCCCAGGAAGAACGAACGGTTTTCGCCGCGACGGCCCACCACCACCGTGCCGTAGTCGCCGTTTTTGACCTCGTTGACGATGGCCGTGGTCACGCTGCGAGCGTTTTCGTGGGTTCTGGTCTCGATCTGGTCGGCGGCGATGCCCGATTCCTCAAGGACTTTCACGGCGCGATGGTAAAAGTCGGCCATGCACTCGCCGTCGCTTTTCATGATGTCGCCTTCCAGTTCGCCATCCAGGGGCGCGTCGAAATCGATGGAGCAATAGTTGGCCAACGACGCCCCGACGTGGAAGAGGGTGATCTGGCACTCCGGGTTGCCGCCCAGCATGAAGGCCATGTGATCGACCGCGCGTAGCGACCCCTCCGAGCCGTCCACCGCGCAGAGGATCTTCAGGCTGTGCACGCGGCCACCGACGATCCACACCGGCACGCGTTCGGCGTGCTGGACGATCTTGTTGGTGACGCTGCCCACGAAAAACTCCTGGGCCTTGGACAGGCCGCGCCGGCCCAGGACCAGGGCGTCGTAGAGGCCTTGCTCGGCCTCGAAAAGGATGTCGCGGGCGGCGTCGGCGTTGCGCGGCAGGGCCTTGGTCTCGATGCGCTCCTCGGGTAGGCCGTGGCGCATCAGGCGGGCCTTGGCCTGGCCCAGGACGGCGTCGGCCTGCTGACGGTTGCGGCTTTGCAACTCCTTGAGCCGCTTGTACGACTCGGGATCCTTGTGGGCCTCGCGCCGCAAGAATTGCGGCACCGGATTCATCACGAAAAACAAGGTGACCATCAAATCCTTGATCATGGCCCCTTCCATGAGGCCCACATAGTCCACGGCCCGATCGCACTCGGCCGAACCGTCAACGGCTATGATGATTTTTTTGTCCATGGTCGCCTCCCGTTTCAGCGTGTTCCCCACAAAATCTGGTTGATGCGCGCGCGGTTGGCCTGGGCCTGGGTGATCAGAACCATCTTGCGCTGCTTGAGCCGGTGTATTTCCTGGGCGAATGGCCCTTCGCCAGCCAATTCGCGGGCCATCAACTCGTGGGCCTGGGCCTCGACCTCTTTTTGCTCGCGGGCGAAATCCTCGATCTCGCGCTCCAGGCTGGCGATGCGCCGGCGGTTTTCCGGGTCGTCCAAGGGGTTGGGCGGCAAAATCCCGCCATGGGCGTTGTCGTCACGCATGGTTGTTTTTACTTCCGTTCTTGCTGGCGCGACATGGCGACCCGGCCGTAAGCCGCCCGCCAAAAAACGAAAGGCCCCGCCCCAGGTTGGCGGGACGGGGCGCTTGGTCCGGGCGATGGCGCCTTTGTTAGAGCTTGCGGGCGTCGAAGACGCGCTTGGCCTTGCCCTCGGAGCGCTCGATGCTCTTGGGCGGCACCAGGCGCACCTTGACGCCGATGCCGATGGTGCCGCGAATCTTGCCTTCGATGCGCTTTTCCACGGCCTGCAATTTTTCCTCGCCCTGGTCGTAGACCTCGGCCTTGGCCTCCACGTCGACGCTGAGGGCGTCAAGATAGCCTTTTTTGCGAATGATCAGCACATATTGCGGCTCGACCTCGGGCACCTCCAGCAGGATCGACTCCACCTGGCTGGGGAAGACGTTGACGCCGCTGATGATGAGCATGTCGTCGCTGCGGCCCAGGACTTTTTTCATCTTGAGCAGCGTGCGGCCGCACGAACAGGTCTCGCGGCGCAGTTCGGTGATGTCGCGGGTGCGGTAGCGCAACAGGGGCATGGCCCGGCGCTGGATGGCCGTGAAGACCAACTCGCCCTTTTCGCCCAGGGGCAGCACCTCCTCGGTGACCGGGTCGATGACCTCGGCCAGGACGTGGTCTTCGTTGATGTGCATGAAGCCGTCCTGCTGCTGGCAGTCGAAGGAGACGCTGGGGCCCATCAGCTCGGTGAGGCCGTAGACCTCGTGGGCGCGGATGCCCATGCGCTCCTCGATCTCCTGGCGCATCTCGACGGTCCAGGGCTCGGCGCCGAAAACGCCCACCCGCAGCGGCAACTCGCGGATATCCACGCCCATGTCGGCGGCCTTTTCGGCGATGGTCAGGGCGTAGGACGGCGTGCAGCACAGCACCGTGCTGCCAAAATCGCGCATGATCGTCACCTGGCGCTCGGTCATGCCGCTGGAGGCGGGGATGGTGGCGCAGCCGATCAGGTCGCAGCCGCCTTGCAAGCCCAGGCCGCCGGTGAACAGGCCGTAGCCATAGGCCACCTGGACGATGTCTTTTTTGAAGACGCCGGCGGCGTGGAGGTTGCGGGCCACGCATTCCCTCCACTGGTTGATGTCGTCGGCGGTGTAGGGGCCGGTGATGGGTTTGCCGGTGGTGCCGCTGGAGGCGTGGATCTTGACGACGTCGTCCATGGGCACGGCGCAAAGGCCGAAGGGATAGTTGTCGCGCAGGTCGGTCTTGACCGTAAGCGGCAGCTTGGCCAAGTCCTCGAGGCTCTTGACGTCGTCGGGCTTGAGGCCCATCGAGTCGAACTTGTTGCGATAAAACGGCACCCTATCGTAAACCCAGGCCACGGTTTCCTGGAGTTTGGCCAACTGCAGCGCCTGCATCTGGTCCAGCGAGGCGCACTCGATTTTTTCGTTCCAGATCATCGACGGGCTCCCATGAATGATAAACCGGCCTGTTTGGCGCGCCGCCGGCGGGCAAAACCTTGGCTGGCGGCCGGCAGACAAGTTTTAGCACAGGCGCGGCGCCTTGGGCAAGAAAAGGCGCGCTTGCCACGGCCGGCCGGCCGGGCATAAAATCAAGGCCATGGAGCAACCGCGTCAAACAAGCAGCGTCCAAACCATCTGCGCCCGCTGCCACCTGGCCGGCGACGGCTGTTGCCGCATCGCCGACGATCGTCGCGGCGGCGTGTTCGGCCTGACCCGGGGCGAGATCGAGCTGATGGCCCAGGCCTCGGGCTTGGCGCCCGAGGCGTTTGTCGAGGCCGACCAGGCCAAGGCGGCCTTTGTGGCCGGCGTGAACAAAATCCACCCCATCCTCGGCCAGACCATGCCCGGCGGCCGCCGTCTGCGCCTGCGCCTGCAAGCGGACGGCTCGTGTTATTTTCTGGGCCCGGCCGGCTGCCAACTGCCCGTGGCCGCCCGTCCGATCTATTGCCGGCTGTATCCGTTTTGGTTTACGCCCGGCGGCCGGCTGATGGTCCTGGGCTCACGCACGTGCCTGGCCCAGCAAGGGGCCAGGCGGGTGAGCGAGGTGCTGGCCCGCCTGGGCCAGAACGAAGCCGACCTGCGCCGGCTGTTCCGGCGGCTGGAGGAGTTTGTCGCCGGCCACCAACCCGAGGCCTATGACTCGTCATCGCCTGGCCACGGCGCGTGAGGTCGCCAGGATGATCGCGCTTTATCTTGCCAATTCCACCACTTGAGCAGATCGCCGCGCGGGTTTTCGACGCTGGCGAAGTAGATGACGCAACGCAACACGTAGAGCACGCAACGGTCCAGCCGCCCCCCGGCCAGCACGCGCAAGCGTTCGTAAAGGGCCGTCGGGTCGTGGCCGCGCAACTCGACCACGCGGCCAAAACCCAGCGCGCGCAGATCGCCGGCCATGGCCGGCCCCACGCCGGGAATGCGCCGCAGGTCGTCCGCCGCTCCGCGCTCTGTTCCGATCGCCATCCGGTCTTTTTCCGCCGCCCCGGCTTAGGTGCGGCGCACCAGGCCGACCATCACGCCCAAGATGCGGGTCGGGCCGTCGCCTCGGCCCACGCGGATGTTGGCCACGGCCGGGTTGGTCGCCCGCAGCTCCAGCACGTCGGCGCCGGGGTGATAGTGCTTGAGCGTCACTTCATCGTCGATCATCGCCGCCACCACCTGGCCCGGCTGGGCCGTGGTCTGCGAGCGCAGGATGACCATGTCGCCATCGGCGATGTGGTCGCCGATCATCGATTCGCCGCGCACCCGCAAGGCGAAAAAAGCGCCCGAGCCAAAGTAGGCCGGGTCGATGTCGACGAACTCGTCGGCCTCCTCGGCGGCCATGATCGGCTGGCCGGCGGCGATGCGCCCCAGCATGGGAATGCCGCCGTGGGCGCGCTTTCTGGCCCCGATGACCTCCAGGGCCCGGGGCCGGCCGGCCTCGGAGCGCAGAAAACCTTTGCGCTCAAGGGCCTTCATGTGATCGTGCGCCGCCCGCGGCGAACGAAAGCCGAAGTGGCCGGCCACCTCGCGCACGGTGGGCGGATATCCACGAGATTCTTGGAAATGTGCTATGAAATCTAGCACTTCTCGCTGGCGGGCCGTAAGCCCCTTGGTCATGTTTGCCTCCCATTAAACGTTGACGCAATGCTATACAATGGTCTAGCCAGGCGTCAAGTGGTTTTTTCGGCCGATCGCCGCGCGGGCGGTTTTTTCGTCAATGGCGATGGGGCGCGAATCCGGCTTGATTTGGCCGGGCGCATGAGCAACAATATCTTAAATATGCGGTCGATTTGGCCATAATCTCGCCCAACCCGCGCCGGAGCAAGCCAGAGCCGATGTCCGATCTAGGCCAACAGATTATCCAACGCGTCCTGGCCAAGGGCAACCTGCCCGCGCTCTCGACCATCGCCGTGCGCCTGATGCAGATGGCCGCCGACGACATGGTCTCGGTGAGCGAACTGGCCGAGTTGATCAGCCAAGATCCCGGCCTTGCCACCAGGCTTCTGCGCCTGGTCAACAGCGTGGCCTATCGCCGGGGCGACGAGGTGGCCAGCGTGCAGCGGGCGGTGGCCTTGTTGGGCCTCAACGAGGTGCGCGTGCTGGCCCTTTCGGTCAGCCTCAAGGACGCCTTGCCGGCCAAGGGCGGTGGTCACGACTATAATCTTTTCTGGCGCACCAGCCTGCACCGGGCCATCCTGGCCCGCCACGGCGCGGCCGCCCTGGGCATGCCCAACCCAGAGGAAGCCTTCGTGGCCGGCCTGATCACCGAGATAGGCCTGCCGCTTTTGCTGCGCGTGCTTTCGCCACAAGAGGCCGAGGGCTTTCCCGGCTTCGAGAAATCCCTGCGCGATCAAGTTGTTTGGGCCCATCGCGCCCTGGGCGTCGACCACCGCCAACTGGGCCGGGCCGTGCTTTCGTTCTGGGGCCTGCCCGAGGTGCTGCATGACAGCCAGCGCATCATCCCGCCATCGACCGAATCGTCGGCTCCGCCCATGGCCCTTTTGTGCGATTTCGCCCGGCGCGCCGCCGAGTCGTTTTTCGCGCCGGGGGCCGACCTGGAGGACGTGCACCGGGTGGCCAAACTGCGCTTTGGCTGGTCGGCCGAGGAGGCCAACCAGCTCTTGTTCGATTCGCTGAGCCAGGCCGGCGAGGTGGCCGAGGCCATGGAGATCGACCTGGACCAGGAGCACGACATCGGCGCGGTGCTGGAAAAGGCCCGCCAGACGATCATCGAGCTGCGCGCGCGCATGGTCGGCGAACTACGCCTGGGCGGCCCTGGGCGGCAGCAGGCGTTTTTGCAGTTCAAGAGCCGCTTGCTGGGCCTGGGCGGCCTGGCGCGCAAGCTGGCCGAGGCCTTGAGCGGCAAGGAACAGACCCAGGCCGCCGAGGAGGAACTGCTGCGCCTGGACCAGGCCCTGGCCCAGATCGAGGCGGCCCTGGCCCAGCGCGCCTGAACGCCGGCGTTTCAACCCAAGAATTTGGCCGGCCAATCCTCCTGGCCCGGCAAGGCGAGATTGTCCACCAGCATCACCGTGGAAAGACCCTGGGCCAACAGGCGGCCGGTCCGGTCGCGCACGCTGGCCTCGCCCAGGCCCAGGCCACGGCCCAGCTTGAGGCAGCGGCCGCTGGCCAAAAGCGCGCCATCCACCGCCGGGGCCAAGTAATTGAGCTTTATATCGACGGTGGTCATGCCTTTGCCCACGGGGGCCTGGCTGAAACAGGCCCAGAAACAGGCCGCGTCGATGATGCTGGCCACCACCCCGCCGTGCGCCACGCCAAAGGGCTGCAAATGCTTGCGCGCCAAATCGATGCGCAACTCGGCCCGGCCCCAGGCCAGATCCTCCAGGCGCATCGATTGCAACTGGAAATAAGGGCAAGGGTTGACGCCAGCCAGGACGGCGGCGATCCACTGGGGGTTGAGGGCGCGCGGCGCGGACACGTTGTCCTCCCGTGAGGTTGTCGGGCCGGCCATGCCTTGGCGCGGCCATGTGTGAGCTTGTGCTTTGATGATTAAACCAAGCCAGACGGCGTTGTCAAACCATTCGTGGCCGGCGGCATGGCCCGGATAACGCCGGGGTTTTGCTTTTTTTGCGCGGCGGCCTTGACAGTGCTGGCGGCCGGTCGTATGTTTTGAGCGAATGCACAAAACAACCGTCGCCGCGGCGACGCCAACGGAGGTTTATAGCGATGAAAGTAGCCGTTCCCAGCATGGCCCCCGGCGGGCTCGAGGCCCAGACCAGCGCCCACTTTGGCCACTGCGACGCCTTCACCATTTTGGAGTATGACAACGGCCAGATCGGCGCGGTGGAGGTGCTCTTCAACCAGGGCCACGTGCAGGGTGGTTGCATGGCCCCGGTGATGACGCTGAAAAACGCCGGCGTCGACGTGCTGCTCTCGGGCGGCATGGGCGCGCGCCCGCTGATGGGCTTCCAGCAGGTGGGCATCGATGTCTACTTCATGGGCGGCGCGCCCACGGTGAACCTGGCCGTGGAGCTGCTGGCCAGCGGGGCCGCGCCCAAATTCGGCCCGGCCCAGGTCTGCGGCGGCGGCGAGGGCGGCTGCGGCGGCCACGACCACTAAGCTCTGACTCGCCCGATGATCATCCGGCCCGGGGGCTTTGTCGCCCTCGGGCCGGATTTTTGGCCCCCGGCCGGGTCTGGCCGGGGGCGCTCGCGTCAGGGCCGGCGGCCGGCTTATTTTTTGGCCAACTCGGCGCGGATGACCTTTTTGTCGATCTTGCCGACGGAGGTCTTGGGGATGGCCGCCACCACGTTGATCTGCTCGGGGATGGCCCACTTGCTGATGGTGCCGTCGTCGACGAACTTGGCCAGATGATTCTTGATGGCCTCGGGCAGGGCCTCGCCGCTGGTCTCGGGCAGGGCCACGACCATGGCCACGGGCCGCTCACCCCATTTTTCGTGGGGCACGCCGACCACGGCCACTTCGCTGACTCCCGGGGTCTGGCTGATCAGGCTTTCCAGTTCCAGCGAGCTGATCCACTCGCCGCCGGTTTTGATCACGTCTTTGATGCGGTCGGTGATGCGGATCCAGCCCTTGTCGTCGATGACGGCCACGTCGCCGGTGTGCAGGTAGCCGCCCTCCCAGAGTTCCTTGCCCTTGTCGGGATTTTTGTAATAACCCTGGGTCAGCCAGGGCGCGCGCACGACGATCTCGCCGGCGGTCTGGTTGTCCTTGGGCGTGTCTTTCATCATGGGGTCGACGATGCGGATGTCGACCAGGGGCACGGCGCGGCCGGTCTTGGTGCGGAAATCGAGCTGGGCCTCGGTGTCAAGGGAGAGCATGTCGGGGCTGAGGGCCGAGAGGGTCAGCAGCGGGCAGGTCTCGCTCATGCCATAGCCGGTGTAGATGTCGATGCCCAGCTCCATGGCCGCCTTGGCCAGGCCCCGCGGCAGGGCCGAGCCGCCGATGATCACCTTCCAGCCGCGCAGATCGACCTTCTTGGCCACCGGGCTGGAGACCAGCATGTGCAGAATCGTCGGCACGCAGTGGCTGAAGGTCACTTTTTCGCTGATCAGCAGCTTAAGCAGCATCTCGGGCTCGTAGCGACCGGGATAGACCTGCTTGATGCCAAGCATCGTGGCCACGTAGGGCACGCCCCAGGCGTGGACGTGGAACATGGGGGTGATGGGCATGTAGACGTCGTCGGAGTGGATGCGGCCGTTGCCGGCGAAGGCGCCGGTGGCCACCGACATGGCCAGGGTGTGCAGCATGAGCTGACGGTGGCTGAAGTAGACGCCCTTGGGATCGCCGGTGGTGCCGGTGGTGTAAAAGAGCGTGGCCATGGTGTTTTCGTCGAAGTCGGGGAACTCGTAGTCGGCCGCGCCCTTGGCCAGGATCTCCTCGAACTCGCAGTCGAAGGCCACGCTGGATTTGACCGGCGCGTCGGTTTCCTTGATCAGAATCCATTTTTTGACCGTCTTGGCCTGATCCTTGATGGCTTCGACGATGGGAATGAAGTCTTCGTGGACAAAGACCACCGCGTCCTCGGCGTGGTTCATCGTCCACAGCACCTGCTCGGGCGAAAGGCGCACGTTGATGGTGTGCATCACCGCGCCAATGCCCGGCACGGCGAAGTAGGAGGCCAGGTAGCGGTCGGAGTCCCAGTCCATGATGCCGATGACGTCGCCGGGCTTGACGCCCATGGCCAGCAGGCCCGAGCCCAACTGGCTGATGCGGGCGGCCAGGTCGCGGTAGGTCATGCGTTTTTTGTCGCGGTAGACGATCTCCTGGTCCGGGCTGTAGATCAAGGGCGTGCGCAGGATGTTTTTGAGCAACAGGGGATAGCCATAGGCGTTGGGCGATTTTTCGATCTGGCGAGTTTGCAGGGTCATCTTTTGTCCGCTCCGATGATTTGATGTGGGAACCGAGACCGTGATTTCGACGATAAACATCGTTTACAAGATGCGTGCCAGCGGCCAACCATCGCTTTGCCGGCCGAAAACGCCCGCAATATTGGCTGATTGATCAACAGCGCGCGGCGCGGCGCATGCGCGGCGACGGGCCTATTCTTAAAAATAGGACAAAAGGCGTCTTGTTTGTGGGATATTTCTTGAAAACGAGACGATCAGTCCTGGCGCGCCAGGCCAAGCTGCTTCAAGAGCGCGTAGAGCCGCGAACGCGACAGCCCCGAAACCGCCACCGCCCGGCCCATGTCGCCCTGGCAAACGCGCAGCAGCTCTTGCAGATATTGACGGTCCATGGCCTGACGATACTGCTTGAGCGGCGGCAGCCCCATGGCCTGGGCCGGCTCCTCGGGTTGGCGCGGCGCGGCCTCCAGCGGGTGGGCCGAAGCCCGGGCCAGGGCTATGCGCAGTTTTTGCGGCAGATGATGGACGTGCAGGGTGGGGGCCGGCCCGGCCGCGGCCAGGGCCTGCTCCAGGGCGCTGACCAGCTCGCGCACGTTGCCGGGCCAAGCGTGGGCGGTCAGGGCCGCCATGAACTCGGGCGAAAAGCCCTTGGCCCCCTGGCCGTAGCGCCGGCACAACAGCTCCAGGTGATGGCTGACCAGGCTTGCGATATCCTTGCCGCGCCGCCGCAGGGGCGGCAGGTCGATGACCAGCGTGCGCAGCCGGAACAGCAAGTCCTCGCGGAAGGCCCCGCCGGCGGCCATGGCCTCCAGGTCGCGGTTGGTGGCCGCCAGCAGCCGGAAATCGCTGGAAGACTCGCGGGCCGCGCCCAGCGGCCGGAAGCGCCGCTCTTGCAGCACCCGCAAAAAAGAGCGTTGCAGCGCCGGCGAAAGCTCGCCCACTTCGTCCAGAAACAGCGTGCCGCCGTTGGCCTGGGCGATCAGCCCCCGCCGGGCCTCCGAGGCCCCGGTGAAGGCGCCCTTTTCGTGGCCGAAGAGGATCGACTCCACCAGGTTTTGCGGCAGCACCGAGCAGTCGACCACCACGAACGAACCGCCGTGGCGGGCCGAGTTTTCGTGGATGGCCCGGGCGAATAGCTCCTTGCCCGTGCCGGTTTCGCCGCAGATGAGCACGGCGGCCTCGCTGCCGGCGGCCTGGGCCAGCTTGTCCAGGCAGGCGGCGAAGGCCGGGTCCGCGCCGACGATGCCCTCCAGGCGCAGGGCCCGGCGCTGGCCGGCGGCGGCCTTTTCCTGGCGATATTGCAGGGCCCGGGCCAGGGGCAGGGTGGTGGCCTGCATCGAGGAGGGTTTTTTGACGTAATCCCAGGCCCCGCTCTTGATGGCCAACTCCGCGCCGTCGGGGTCGCCGGCCCCGGTCATGATGATCACCTCGGGCCGGCCGGGGCTGGCCTGGATGCGCCCCAGCCACTCCAGGCCGTTGCCGTCGGGCATGCGCACGTCCAGGTAAATCACGTCGTAGCCGCCGGCCTGGCACAACGCCAGGCCCTGGGCCAGGCTGTGGGCGAAGGCCGCCTGGTGGCCCAACAGCTCCACCTTGTGGGCCAGCATTTCGCAAAACATCTGGTCGTCGTCGATGATCAGCACGTGGGCCACGGGTTCAAGCCTCCCGCCGGTCCAGGGCTTGGCGCACGGCCCTGGCCAGCTCCAGCCTGGTCAGGGGCTTGCGCAGCAGCCGACAGAGGCGGGCGGCCTCTGCCGATTCCTCCTCGCCGCCGCGAAAATCGGCGTAGCCCGAGCAGATCAGCACCGGCGTCTCGGGCCGCAGGGCCTTGACCAGCCGGGCCAGGTCCAGGCCCGAAAGGCCGGGCATGGTCTGGTCGGTGATCAGCAGATCGAAATCGACCTGGCCGGCGGCGATGGTCTGGGCCGCCTGGCGGCTGTCGGTATGGGCGCGCACGTCATAGCCCAGGTTGCCCAGCATCTCGGCGGCCATGGCCGCCACCGGGGCCTCGTCGTCGACGAGCATCAGGCGCTCACGGCCACGGGGGGCCGGGCCGTCCTCGGCGGCCTGGCCGGCGGCGTGGCCCTGGGCCAGGGGCAGATAAACGAAAAACCGCGAGCCTTGGCCCAGGGCGCTCTCCACCCGCACCGCCCCGCCCAGGCCGGTGACGATGCCGTGGACCAGGGCCAGGCCCAGGCCCGTGCCGCCGCCGGGGCCCTTGGTGGTGAAGTATGGTTCGAAGATGCGCTCGATGGTGGCCTCGTCCATGCCCGTGCCGCTGTCGCTGAGGCAAAGCTCCATGTGCTCGCCGGCCACCAGGCCGCCCAGGCGCGCGGCCTGTTCGGCGTCCAGCTCCACCCGGGCCAGCCTCACGCCCAGCGTCCCGCCCTTGGGGCCCATGGCGTGGGCGGCGTTGGCCCCCAGGTTGAGGATCACCTGGTGCAGTTGGGTCGAGTCGGCGACGACCAGGCCGCCCGAGCCGTCGCTTTGCCGCTCGATGACGATGTTGGCCGGCAGCGACGCCCGCAGCAGCTTGAGGGCCTCGTCCACCACCGCCTCCAGCGCCACCGGGGCCAACTGGCGTTCGGTCTGGCGGCTGAAGGTGAGGATCTGGTCGGCCAGGTCGCGGGCCCGGCCGCAGGCCTTGATCACCTGGCCAAGCAGGCGGCCGGCCTGATGCTCGGGGCCCAGGTAGTCGTGCAGGGCTATCTCGGCGTAGCCGATGATCGAGGCCAGGATGTTGTTGAAATCGTGGGCGATGCCGCCGGCCAGGGTGCCGATGGCCTCCATTTTTTGCGATTGGCGCAGCTGGCGTTCGAGCTGGGCCTCCTTGGTGCGGTCGCGTTGCTGGGCCAGGTAGTTGGTGACGCCCTGGCCGCCGGCGGCGCGCACGGGGCTGACGGTGGTCTCGACCTCGATGGTTCGGCCGTCCTTGCGCACGTTGGCGTAGCGCCCCGACCACGCGCCGCCCTTGGCCAGCACCCGCCACATTTCCTTGGGCGGGCCCATGCCCAGCTCGTCGCGGCCCAGTTGGCGGATGCTCTTGCCGATCAGCTCGGCGGCGTCAAAGCCGCTCATGCGTTCGAAGGCCGGGTTGATGTATTGGATCACCGAGTCGTTGTCGGTGATCATCAGGCCCTCGGCGGCCTGCTCGATGGCCGTGGCCAAAAGGGCCCGCTCCTCCTCGGCCTTTTTCAGCCCGGCGATGTCCAAAAGCGAGGCCACGGTGAGGTTGCTCTCGGGGATGGGCCCCACGGTGATGATCACGTCGTGGGGTCGGCCCGAGTTGTCGATGACCGCCGCCTCGTAGCTGCGCGGGGTGACGTCTGGCCGCTGGCGACGGACGCGGTGGTAACCCAGCATGCGCTCGACGTCGTTGGGCGCGATGAATTCGGTCCAACTGCGCTTGCCCTCGGTGTCTTCCTTGGCGCAGCCGCAGAGCTTGCAAAATTCGCTGTTGGCCAGGGTGATCGTCGTGTCCTGGCGGTAGATGACCATGGCCGTGCCGGCGGTCTCGAAGATGGTGCGATAGCGTTGCTCGGATTCGGTGAGGGCCTCCTCGGCCAGCTTCTGCTGGGTGATGTCCTGCAAAAAGGTGAGGATGTACTGGGGGTCGCCCCGGCGGTCGCGCAGCATGGTGTTTTTGACCAGCAGCCAGACAAAGCCGCCGTCGCGTTTGATGTAGCGTTTTTCCACCTGCACGAAGCTCTGGCGGCCGGCCAGCAGGCGCTGGTAGTAGCGTTCGCTGGCCGCCAGGTCGTCGCGGTGGGTCAACTCGCGAAAGGTCAGCCCGCGCAGCTCCTGCTGGGAATAGCCCAGCAGGCGCAGGCAATGGTCGTTGGCCAGCAGGTAGCGCCCGGAGACGTCGACCAGGGCCATGCCCAGGGCCGCCTCCTGGAACAGGCGGCGAAAAAGCCCCTCGTCCCACTGCTCGGTCACGGGCGCGCCGGCCCGGCTCACAGCTCGAACCAGGCCCGCAGTTGCTCGACCAGGGCCGGGGCCATCTTGTCGCTGATGTTGATGGCGTCTTTTTTGCGGAAGGCGCCGTTGTATTTCTGGTAGCGGCGCAGGCCGGCCTTGGGCGGGCCGAACTGGCCGGTCTTGCGGTCTTTTTCGCGGAAGCGGAACAGGATCGTCGTCCAGGCCCCCCGGCTGAGGACGATCTTTTCCAGTTCCTCGATGAGCACTTCGCCGTCTTCTTCGTAGGCTATGGTGATTTCGTCGATGGTTTCGGCCACGGCTTTTCCTCGCGTATGGCGCGGCCCGGGCCCCACGGCCCCGGTCGCGGCGTTGTCGGCGTTTGGTTTGCCGGGGCATTCTATCGCAAAAGGCCCGTCTAGCGAAAGCGGGCCTTGTCGGCTTCAACGGCGTCGACGATCAAACCGCTGACCTCGGGCATTTTCCAGAGGATGCGCTCCCACGAGGGCAGGTAGCGCAGATCCAGGCTCTGGTCGCGGATCTTTTCCTCGACGGCCAGGATCGTCTGTTGCAGGCCGGCGTCGATAAAAGGCTTGAATTCCGGGTGGCTGGCTGTCAGGCGCAGCATTTTTTCGGCCAGATGAGCCGGGGCGGTCAGACGGTCGGCGGCCTGGACGATGGCCCCGGCCAAGACCTGGTTGACCATGCGCTCCTCGGCGTCTCGGTCGTAGTTGATCTGGTTGAACTCGGCGTTGTCGGAGTATTTTTTGATGATGTCCTCGGCGATGGACTGGTAGGTCAGGGCCAGGTCGCGGAAAAACTCCTCGCCCACCTCCAGGCCCTCCTCGACGATCAGGGCGTGCAGCAGGGTGTTGATGATGTCCAGGCTCATGCGGTGCAGCCCGCCGGAGGGGTCGGCGGTGCTGACCCGCTGGTGCTTGTGATCGAAACCATGGCGGGTGAACTCGACCTGGGCCACCTGGGCCGCCTTGCGGAAGACCTCGATGAGCGTGAAAATCTCCACGCCCCAATCCAGGGCGTAACGCATTTTTTTGAGCATCCAGGCGTCGAAGACCACCTCGCCCGAGAGCTGATAGTCGAAGCTGAGCAGGAAATCGACCAGCCGCAGCATCTTGTCCTCGGAGCTGTCGCTGAACTTGCGCTTGAGGGCCAGAAGCAGCGGGTCCAGTAGCAGGCGCTTGACCCGGCCAAAGAGGCGCTGCTCGTTCCAGCGGGCGTAGAAGGCCTTGGCGAACGGGTAGTTGTGCACCAGACACGGAAAAAACAGCCGGTCGAGCTGGCGACGCTTGAAGGTGCGGATATCGGCGTCCAGCAGCCCCACGGTGGTCGCGCCCAGGGCCATGGCCACGCCGAAGCCCATGAAGACGTTGCGGCCCTTGCCGCGCTGGTCGAGATTGAAGCCGTTTTCCTGCATCTCGTGATAGACCGAGGCGAAGGCCTCGCCGTCGTTCCACTGCAAGACATAGTTTTGCAGGCCGGCTTTTTTGAGTATGCCCGTCAGCTCGCGGACGTCCTGCTCGCTGGCCTGGTCCAGGCCGAAGATGACGTGGGCCAGGTAGTTGGCGCTGGCCAGTTCGCTGACGATGTTGACAAACACCGGCCGGTTTTCGGGGTGGGTGAACTCGCTGGCCAGGGCCGGCACGATGAGCACGGTTTTTTTCCAGCGGGCGGCTTTGAGCAGACTCTGGCGCAGATCGCGCGATTCTTCCAGCAGATAGTAGGTGGTTACGCGAGAGTGGGTCTGGGCGAAACTGGGCATGGACCCTCCTGGACCGGGTGGACGAAAATGGCGGGGTTATTCGTCATTATGCACCAGTTTTTCGTCGTGGTCCAGGCTGGGCGTCTGGGCGGCGCGCTGGATGGCCCGCTCGCCAAAACGGCGGCGCACCTCGTCCTCGGCCCTGGCCAGGGCCTTTTGACGGCCGGCGTCGAAAAGCTCGCCCTGGCCCGCCCCGGCCGGGGCCAGGCGGCCCAGACCCACGCCGATCAGCCGGAAGGGCCCGCGCCCCTGGTAGGCCGCCAACAGGCCCCGCGCCGTGGCCACGATGCGGCCGCCGTCGTTGGTGGGGGCGCCCAGGGCGGTGGAGCGGGTGACGATGGCCATGTCGCTGGTTTTGAGCTTGAGCGTCAGGCTCTGGCCGGCCAGGCCCTTGTCGCGCAGGCGGCGGGCCACCTTGTGACCCAGGTCCAGCAGCAGGGCCGCCAGCAGCTCGCGGTCGGCGGTGTCGCGGTCCAGGGTCAGTTCGTGGCTGAGGCTCTTGACCGGCCGGCGGGGTTCGATGGGCGTGGGGTCGTCGCCCCAGGCCAGGCGGGCCATGCGCGCCCCGCCCGAGCCGAACAGGCGCTCCAGCAACTCCGGCCGCAGGGGGCGCAGATCCACCAGGCGTTTGAGGCCCAGGGCCGCCAGGCGCTCCTGGGCCTTTTTGCCCACGCCCGAGACCTCGCGCAGTTGGATCGTCCGCAAAAAGCCTTCCAGATCCTCGACCACCGTCAGGCCGTCGGGCTTGTCGCGCTCGCTGGCGATCTTGGCCAGAAAGCGCGCCGGGGCCAGGCCCACCGAACAGCTCAGCCCGCAGGCTCGGCTCACCGCCGCCTTGATGGCCAGGCCGGCCTGACGCGGCGGCCCCCACAAGCGCCGGCAGCCGCTGAGGTCGATGAAGGCTTCGTCCACCGAGATCTGCTCGACCAGCGGCGAAAAGGCCGCCAGCGCGTCCATCACCTGGCCGCTGACCTGGCGGTAGCGGGCCATGCGCACCGGCCGCACCGCCGCCGTGGGGCACAGGCGCAGGGCCTGGCCCATGGGCATGGCTGAACGCACGCCAAAGGCTCGCGCCTCGTAGGAGGCCGCCGAGACCACCGAACGCGGGCCCAGGCCGCCCACCACCAGCGGCAGGCCGGCCAACTCGGGCTGGTCCATGGCCTCCACCGCCGCGTAAAAGGCGTCCATGTCCACGTGGGCGATCAGCCTGGATGGGGTGGCTGTGAAATTCGTAGCGCTATTGCCCTTTTTTTTAAAACGTGCTATGGGTTCGGCCAAGCGTGCTTGTAACAGGAGAGCAGCGTTGTCCCAGCCAAAGGACGCCAACCCCCGCAACCTGGCGGGGGGCCGCAACGTGCAATGCCCCCATTATGTTTTCTGCCTGGATATCGCGGCGGCCAACATGTGGCCCCAGTTCACCTGCGATTATTGTTTTTACCGCAAAACCAGGCAGGACACCAGGATCGAGGAGCTCGACCTCTGTTCACCAGGATGGGAAGACATCTGGGGCGGCAGCGGCTAGCCCCATCCCCCTCGGCGCCAGCTCAACCCAGCGGAAAATATCGCTCGCACGCTTGTTGCATCCAGCCGTGGACGCCCGGCGCGGCGGCCACGACATCGCCTCGCCACAGGGCTTCGCCGCCGCCGGCGAAATCGCTGACCACGCCGCCGGCCTCCTCCACCAGCACGATCCCCGCGGCCACGTCCCAGGGCTTGAGGCCCATCTCCCAAAAACCCTGGGCCCGCCCGGCGGCCACGTAGGCCAAATCCAGCGCCGCCGATCCCGCCCGCCGCACGCCCGAAGATTGGCCGAACAGCTCCTTGAACAGCTCCAGGTATGGATCCAGCCGGCCGCGATCGCGGAAGGGAAAGCCCGTCAGCAGCAGGCACTGCGAGCGATCTTCGATGTCGGCCACCCTCATCGGCCGGTCGTCCACGAAGGCCCCCAGGCCCCGCGCCGCCTTGAACTCCTCGCCGTGGACCACGTCGATGATCGCCCCGGCCAGGGGTCGCCCGCCCGCCACCGCCGCCACGCTCACCGCGGCCATGGGAAAGCCGTGGATGAAGTTGGTCGTGCCGTCCAGCGGATCGACCACCCACAACACGCCCGGCGTCCGCGCCGCCGTGGCCGGGTCGCCCCGCTCTTCCTCGGCCAGGATGGCGTGGTCGGGGTGACGTTCCTCGATCACCGCCAGCACCGCCCGTTGGCTGGCCAGATCGGCGTCGGTGACGAAATCGTAACGCTCCTTGCGGCTGATCGTGCGCGGCGCCGACCAGCGCTCGCGCAGCAGCCGGGCCCCGGCCCGCGCCGCAGCCACGGCCGTTTCCAACAGTTGCTCCCGCATGATCGCACCTTCCTTATAATTGGCCTCCATGGGCAATATATTGAACATGTTTTCGGAATCTTATGCTATAAAAGAACAAAAATGAAACCATCGTCGCCTGGCCGCTAGGACGAGGCGGCCGGAAGCGCAAGTGAGCACGCAAGCAGATCAACAGCCAGAAAACTACCCCTTGCCCGAACCGCGCATCGTGCCCAGGCCCGAGCACGCCATCAGCCGCGACAACATCGACCCCGACGCGCTGAAGGTGCTCTACCGCCTGCACCGCGCCGGCTTCACCGCCTATTTGGTCGGCGGCGGCGTGCGCGATCTGCTGCTGGGCAAAAAACCAAAAGACTTCGACGTCGGCACCGACGCCCGGCCCGGCCAGGTGCGCAACCTCTTTCGCAACAGCCGCGTCATCGGCCGGCGCTTCCGCCTGGTCCAGGTCTTTTTTCAGCGCAACAAGATCGTCGAGGTCAGCACCTTCCGCCGAGCCTCCGACCCCGACGAAGACTTGGTGCTCCAGGCCAACAACACCTTTGGCAGCCCCGCCGAGGACGCCCTGCGCCGCGACCTGACCATCAACGCCATGTTCTATAATATCGCCGATTTCAGCATCGTCGACTATGTCGGCGGCATGGACGATCTCAAGGCCGGCCTGATCCGCGCCGTCGGCGACCCCAAGATTCGTTTTCACCGTGATCCCGTGCGGGTCATGCGCGCCGTGCGCCACGCCGCCCGCACCGGCTTTCAACTCACCAGCGAAACCCGCCAGGCCGTCGAGGACTTCCGTTGTGAGCTGGCCGTCTGCCCCTCCAGCCGCATCCGCGACGAGCTCATGCGCGATCTGGCCGGCGGCGCGGCCGCGCCTTGGCTGGAGCTGGCCCACCAGACCAAAATCCTCTACAGCCTGCTGCCGGGCCTGGAAAAATATTACGGCCAACCCGACAGCCACGCCCGGGCCCAGGCCGCATGCAACCTGGCCGCCATCGATCAGGCCGTCGCCGCCGGCGCGCCGCCAGACGACGCCGTGATCGTCTGCGCCTTTTTGTGGCCGGCCCTGGAGGCCCTGGCCGCCAGCCAGCCCTTCGAGGAAGGCCGCGCCGGCCGCGGACAGTGGATCGGCTTTGTCCGCGACGCCCTGCCCGAGCTGACCGCGCCGGTGGCCTTTGCCAAACGCGTCATCGAACGGGCCTGTCAACTGGCCGCCGTCATGAGCTTCCCCCGCTTTGCCGAGCCCGGCCAGCGCCTGCCCAAGCGCGTTACCGAAAAAGGCTACTTCCCCATGGCTCAGGATCTGGCCACCGTCATCGGCCTGCGCCTGGAGCCCGGCGACGAAAACGACGCCCCCCAACAGGCCCGCGCCAAACGCCGCCGGCCCCGCCGCCGTCGTAAACGCCCCGGCGGCAACGGTTCACAGGCCGCCTAGGACCAACCACTCCCACGCAAAAAACGAACGATCGTTCATTTCCGTTTTGGCCCCTCGCGCCCTTGTGCTAAAGTTTGCCCATACCAAAAACCTGTTCACTGGAGTGGACGATGGATATCTATCGCAAATTGCAAGAGCATCTCGACAAACTGCCCGGCGGCTTTCCCGCCACCGAAAGCGGCGTGGAACTGCGCATCCTCAAAAAGCTCTTCAGCCCCGAGCAGGCCGAACTGGCCCTGCACACCCAGCTCATGCCCGAGCCCGCCGCCGCCATCGCCCAGCGCGCCGGCCTCGACGAGGCCGAGGCCAGCGCCCGCCTCCACGAAATGGCCCGCCAAGGCCTGCTCTTCAGCGTCGAAATGAAAGGCCGGCCGCCCCTCTACATGGCCGCCCAATACGTGGTGGGCATCTGGGAATACCAGCTCAATCGCCTCGACGAGGAATTCGTCCGCGACATGCAGGCCTACATGCCAAACCTCTTCGACATGGAGGTCTGGAAAAAAGCGCCCCAACTGCGCGTCATCCCCATCGGCGCCAGCGTCGCCGCCGGCAACGCCGTCATGGCCTACGAACAAGCCGAGGAAATGATCCGCTCCCAAAAGAAAATCGCCCTGGCCCCCTGCATCTGCCGCCGCGAACACAAGCTCGTCGGACACCACTGCGACAAGCCCGAGGAAGTCTGCCTCTCCTTCGGCACCGGCGCCTACTACTACATTCAAAACGGCCTGGGCCGCGAGATCACCCAGGACGAAGCCCTCGAAGTGCTCAAAATCGCCGACAAGGCCGGCCTCGTCCTGCAACCCGGCGCCGCCCAGAAAAGCGACAACATCTGCTGCTGTTGCGGCGACTGTTGCGGCGTGCTCCTGGCCATGAAACGTCACCCCAAACCCCGCGAAATCGCCGCCAGCTCCTTCGAAGTGGCCTACGACGCCGAAGCCTGCGTCATGTGCGGCCTCTGCGAGGATCGCTGCCAAATGGACGTCTTCTCCCCCGGCGACGACGCCATGATCCTCAACATGGACCGCTGCATCGGCTGCGGACTCTGCGTCACCACCTGCCCCAGCGAAGCCCTCAAACTGGTCCGCCGGCCCGACGATATCATCACCCCCCTGCCGGCAAATATCGTCGAGACCAGCATCAATATGTTAAAAGCCCGCGGTTTGATGTAAAACATCACCAAACCGCCCACGCGCAAACAAAGGGGGAAGCCATGGCGGGTAGAGTCCTCATCAACACCGGCGAAGGAAAAGGCAAAACCACCGCCGCCATCGGCACCGCCCTCAGGGCCCTGGGCCACGGCCAACGCGTGGTCGTCTTCCAGTTCATGAAAGGCCAGATCGACTCCGGCGAAGTGGCCATGCTCGAACGACTCGGCGCCGCCATCCATCGCCTGGGCAAAGGCTTCAGCTGGACCAAGGAATCCTGGGACGAAGATCGCCAACTGGCCCTCGAAGGCTGGCGAGAAGCCGCCAACGCCCTCCAAGACCCCACGATCGGCCTCGTCGTCCTCGACGAAATCAACTACGTCATCGGCTATGGCCTCCTCGATCCCCAAACCATCGCCCAGGCCATCCAAAATAGGCCGCCCAAAATGAACGTCATCCTCACCGGACGCGGCCTCCATAAACCCCTCGACCAACTCGCCGACACCATCACCGAAATGCTCCCACGTAAACACGCCTTCAACGCCGGCGTCAAAGCCGCCAAAGGCGTCGAGTTCTAAGAGGGAAGGGCGGGATAAGTCGCGGGGGGAACCTTTTTCTTTTGTGCCAAAAGAAAAAGGTTCCCCCCGCACCCCCCTCCAAAAAGAAAAGCTCATGCATCGATTGCTGCGCAATCGATGCATGCACGTTTCATTTTTTTGCAGTGCGTCTCGGCTGGGAATCCTTATTGTCTTGGGAATGGAAAATTGGGGGAGGTTGGCGTGGAAAGCAGGGAATTGTCGTGGCTCGGGAAGCAAGGGGCAATTATCTGCTTTGGCGGGAAAAGATACTGCCCCGTGCTTCTGGTGTTGATGGGGCTCATCTTGTGGTATTTGTATGTGACGCTATTTAAAAATTACGCTGACAGATCGTTGGTTGCCGGCGATGAGCCAATTTTAAACGTGATTGAACACGTAGTTACTTTTGCGACGTTCCTGACCGCCTTATATATCGGCTACATCGAGACCGCGCGTGACTGGTTGGCCTCATTGCCCAAAAAAGTAGACGTGGAGTTTTTGCACGACGGCGACGTGGTTATGGAATGCAAGGATGCCTACCTTGCCGGCGAGGCCGATGTGCGCGCTTGGGCTCAGCAAATTGGGCGGCAGATGGCTTTCGGCGAGGACTTGAAGTTTTTACCCAACATACAAATCCACCAGCCACGCCCCGAGCTTTTCGCAAAAAAGGCCGTGCTTAAATTTCGCGCGACGGTGGTTCTTACGGCGTTGCCGGGAATATTTAAAAATGATGCGGCTGGAAGATCCGAGCAGAACGCCAATGTCAAAAAACCAAAGACGGTCTCCTGGATATGCCAAAATGAACGAGACATTGTTCAGGTTGTCATAATGCCTGACGGCACGAAAATCTCCTGGGATGATTTCACAACCACATCAAATGACAACAAGAAATAGCAAGTCCGAAAAAATCCAGCGCAGGTTCGAAGGCCTGGCCGATTTCCGCGTCAACGAGGCCGGCTGAAACGGCCTTTGCCGGCGTTCGTAAAAAAAGCCGCCCCCAGCGCCGCCGGGGCGGATACTATTTTAGATGAACAACCCGGCGTGGCCCGCCTGCCGCCGCGCTCCACCGCCCACGCCCACGGAGGCCGCCATGCCCATACCCGGCAACCTGCTCACCACGGCCATGGCCGTCATGCCCCACCAAGACGTCGACCGCGCCCTGCAAATGGCCCTGAGCCTGGATATCCCCTTTTGGCCCCAACTGCCCCACGTCAGCTATTACGAAGACATGTACGTCCAGGCCTCCGAGCACTTCCCCGGCATTGTCCTCGACATGCAAAACCAACGCCTGAGCTTTGACAGCGCCAAGTTCATGGAAGAGCTGGAGCAGGCCCTGGCCAACTTCGATCGGCCGGAATATTTTGACATTTCGCCACGATACTCTGTCGTCTACCACAAGTTCCTGGACCTGGATCTCTCCGACCGCCCGGCCATTCGCGGCCAGTTGGAGGGGCCCATCAGCTTCGGTTTCAACGTCAAGGACGAAAACGACCGGCCGATTCTCTTCGACGACACCGTGCGCCCCTTGATGTTCGAGATCATGTCCCAGCGCGTCAATGCGCAACTGCGCCGCCTGAAAAACAAAAACGCCAACGCCTTCATGTACGTCGACGAGCCGGGCCTGCAATTTCTTTTCAGCGCCCTCAGCGGCTACGACGACGTCAAGGCCAAGGCCGACATGGAGGCCTTTTTCGCCGCCATCGAGCGGCCCCGGGGCGTGCACCTGTGCGGCAACCCGGACTGGGACTTTCTGCTGGGCCTGGACATCGACATCCTGTCCATGGATGTGTTCACCAACGGCGAGATCTTCGGCTCCTACGCCAAGAGCATCGCGCGTTTTCTCGACCGGGGCGGCGTGCTGAGTTGGGGCCTGGTGCCGACCAACTTCGAGCCCTTCAGCCTGGAGAGCCTGCCCAGCCTGGAGGCCCGGCTGCTTTCGGTGTGGGACCACCTGACCGGCGCGGGCGTCGACCGCGACTTCATGCTTTCGCGCAGCCTCATCTCGCCGGCCACATGTTGCTTGGTCAACAACGACGGCGCCTTGACCGTCGAGCGGGCCTTTGGCGTGGTCAACGAGCTTTCGCGGCGTCTGCGCGAGCGTTTCAAGCTGGCCTGAGCGGGCCGGGAAAAAACCGCCGCCGCCGGCCGTTCAATTGGCGGTCGGCGGCGGCGTGATCGTCTGGGTTTGGTGAAGGGGCCGGTTATTTCTGGCCTTTTTTCTCGTCGATGTCGCCGGGGTACATCACCGCCTCGCGGCCGCGCTCGCCGGTGCGGATGCGCACGACTTCCTCGATGGGATGGATGAAGATCAGCCCGTCGCCGGTTTCGCCGGTGCGCGCGGCGTTGACGATGGTTTGGACGACCTCGTCGACGTTGTGCTCGCTGAGCACGATATTGATCTGGACCTTGGTGAGCATGTCCACCTGAAAGGTGCCCGAGCGTCCGGCCAGCTCGATGCCGCCCTGGCGGCCGTGACCGCGTATCTCGAACATGTTCATGCCCACGATGCCCAGGCCGCGCAGGGCCTCCTTGACGTCGTTGAACCTGTCTTCTCGAATGATCGCTTCGATTTTCTTAAGCATCTTCCCGCTCCCTTTGGGCTTAGGAGTAGGCCCGTTCGCCGTGGGCGCTCACGTCCAGGCCGACTTCCTCTTCCATCTCGCTGACCCGCATGCCGATGCTCCAGTCCAGCACCTTCACTAGCACATAGGTTACCACGAAGGCGTAGGCCATGGTAACCACCACGGCCCAGAGCTGGGTGGCGAAAAGGCCCGGGTTGCCGTGGAACAGGCCGTTGGCCCCGGCGGGATTGACGGTGGTGCTGGCGAAAAGGCCCGTGGCCAGCATGCCCCAGGTGCTGGCCATGCCGTGGCAGGCCCAGACGTCGAGGGATTCATCCAGTCCGCGCCGCGCCCGGAAGCGGATGGCGTAGTAGCTGATGGGCGCGGCCACCGCCCCGATGAACATGGCGGCCATGGGCGTGACATAACCCGAGGCCGGCGTCACCGCGGCCAGGCCCACCACCATGCCCGTGGCCAGGCCCAGGGTGGAGGGTCGGCCGTCCAGCCAGCTCAGCAGCATCCAGACCAGCGCCGCCGCCGCGCCCGAGGTGTTGGTGGCCACCAGGGCGTGGACGGCCACGCCGTCGGCGGCCAGGGCGCTGCCGCCGTTGAAGCCAAACCAGCCCACCCACAAAAGCCCCGTGCCCAGCACGGTGTAGGGGATGTTGTGGGGCTCCATGGGCGTGCGGCCAAAGCCCTTGCGCGGGCCCACGGCCATGGCGAAGGCCAGGGCGCTGAAGCCGGCGGCGATGTGCACCACCGTGCCGCCGGCGAAGTCCAGCACGCCCATCTGGCGCAGCCAGCCGCCCACGCCCCAGACCCAGTGGCACAGCGGATCGTAGACGATGGTCGACCAGATGATGGAAAAGAGCAAAAAGCTCTTGAAGCGGATGCGCTCGACAAAGCCGCCGGTGATCAACGCCGGGGTGATCACGGCGAACATCATCTGAAAGGCGGCGAAGAGCAGGGCCGGCACGTTGGCGCTGTAGTTGGGATCGGGGGCCGCGCCCACGCCGGCCAGGCCCAGATACTCCAGCCCGCCGATGATCCCGCCGATATCGGGGCCAAAGGCCAGGCTGTAGCCATAGAGCACCCACTGCACGCCGATCAGGGCCATGAAAACATAGCTGAGCGTCAGGGTGCTGAGGATGTTTTTCTTGCGGACCATGCCGCCATAGAAGAAGGCCAGCGCCGGGGTCATCATCAAGACCAGCGAGCAGCAGACCATCAGCCAGGCGGTGTCGCCTGCGTTGATTTGGGCCATTTGGGTCGTCCTCCTGCATAGTTATGCGTTGACCCCGGCCGCCTTGTTTGCGAGGCGCGGCGGCCGGGGCCGGGCCATGGGCTGACGGCTGGAGCAAAATAGCCAGTTTCGTGCCATCGCCTGGATTGCCTTGTCAAATCGAGCTGATGGCCAAAAGCCACCAATCCGTGGGCCTACCGGGCGGTAGCTTCGCCGGCGGGGCGGCGGGCCTTGATGGGCTCTTGGGCGGCGTTGACGAGGCGCGGCGGAGGCTCCGGCGGCGCGGGGGTGAGTCGTCCTGGGCAAAAGGGCCGGCCAGGGCCAACGGGTGGTTATCGTGGCAAAAAGTGTCCCGGCCACCGCTGGGGGTCGGGGCCGGGACGGGGAGGGAGAGAGGGTTGTAACGGAAAGGAGAAATGATGCGTTTCGGGGTGGTCTACGGTTTTGTAGCCGTCGCGGCGATTCCTACGCGGTGGTAGTGGTTCGCCGCGACGGCCTTGGGCGCGTTATTTTTTCTTGCCCTTCTTTTCGTCGATGTCGCCGGGGTACATCACCGCGTCGCGGCCGCGTTCGCCGGTGCGGATGCGCACGACCTCCTCGACGGGGTAGATGAAGATCAGCCCGTCGCCGGCCTCGCCGGTGCGCGCGGCGCCCAGGATCGTCTTGATGACCTCGTCGACGTTGCCTTCGCTGAGCACGATGTTGACCTGAATCTTGGGCAGCATGTCCACCTGGAAGGTGCCCGAGCGTCCCGACAGCTCGATGCCGCCCTGGCGGCCGTGGCCGCGGATCTCGAAGGTGTTCATGCCCACGATGCCCAGATTGCGCAGGGCGTCCTTGACGTCGTTTATCTTGTCTTCGCGAATGATCGCTTCGATCTTCTTAAGCATGGCAAGCCTTCCCTTTGGCTACGAATAGGCCCGTTCGCCGTGTTCGCTGAGGTCCAGACCAACTTCCTCGGCCTTGTCGGAGACCCGCAGGCCCATCACCGCGCCCAGAATCTTGCACAGCACGAAGGTGACCACGAAGACGTAGCCGATGGTCACCACCACCGAGATGAACTGGATCCAGAGCTGGGCCGGGTTGCCGTAGAACAGGCCCGTGCCCGCGCCGATCTCGGGCGAGGCGAACAGGCCCGTGGCCA
The DNA here is from genome assembly GCF_000143965.1 of Desulfarculus baarsii DSM 2075. Lineage (GTDB taxonomy): Bacteria > Desulfobacterota > Desulfarculia > Desulfarculales > Desulfarculaceae > Desulfarculus > Desulfarculus baarsii. Next base: position 988,709 of record NC_014365.1, read on the forward strand.
ACGCGCCCCAGGTGCCGGCCATGCCGTGGCAGGCCCAGACGTCGAGGGACTCGTCGAAGCCGATCTTGTGACGCAGGCGCATGGCGTAGTAGCTGACCGGGGCGGCCACCGCGCCGATGATCAGCGCCGCGCCGGGGGTGACAAAGCCGGCGGCCGGGGTGATGGCCACCAGGCCCACCACCGCGCCGGTGGCGATGCCCAGCACCGAGGGCTTGCCGTCCTTCCAGGCCAGCAGCATCCAGACCAGGGCGGCGGCGGCGGCGGCGGTGTTGGTGGTGACAAAGGCGTTGGCCGCCGCGCCGTTGGCCCCCAGGGCGCTGCCGGCGTTGAAGCCGAACCAGCCCACCCACAGCAGGGCCGCGCCCAGCACGGTGTAGGGGATGTTGTGGGGCTCCATGAGCACGCCGGGGTAGCCCTTGCGCGGGCCGATGGCCAGGGCGAAGGCCAGGGCGCTGAAGCCGGCGGCGATATGCACCACCGTGCCGCCGGCGAAGTCCAGCGCGCCCAGGGCCATGATCCAGCCGCCGCCGCCCCAGACCCAGTGGCACAGCGGGTCGTAGACGATGGTGGCCCAGATCAGGCTGAAGACCAGGAAGGTGCTGAACTTGATGCGATCGACAAAAGCGCCGGTGATCAAGGCCGGGGTGATGATGGCGAACATCATCTGGAAGGCGGCGAAGATCAGGTGGGGGATGGTCTGGCCCGCCAGGGGCGCGCCGGTCACGCCGCTGAAGCCCAGATAGTTGAGTCCGCCGATCAGGCCCATGCCGCCCACGTCATCGCCGAAGGCCAGGGAGTAGCCGAACAACACCCACTGCACGCTGATCAACCCGACCATGATGAAGCTGAGGTTGAGGGTGGAGAGGATGTTCTTTTTGCGCACCATGCCTCCATAAAAGAAGCCCAGCGCGGGGGTCATCAACAGCACCAAGGCCGAGCTGACCAGGATCCATGCGGTGTCGCCCGCATTGATGGCGTTTTCCATTGGTTTCGTCCTCCTGCTTTGTTATCCGGGGCGGCTGTGCCAGCTTGTTTTGATGCCGTTCCCGGGGGCTTGCCGTAGGCAAAGCAACTCTGGTGCCAAGCAAGACTACAATGGTTTTAGTTGTTTGATATCAGCGTGTTATCCTATAGTCTGGCAAAATTGGTGATTTGGCGCGCGCGGCAAAAACTACATTTTTGTAGATTGTCGGACGTCAACCTACGCAGCGGTGGCGCTGGGCGGCGCGGCGCGGTGACGCCGCCTTGACCTGGGCCGGCCGGGCCTGTATAACACGCTAGTTTCTCCACCGGCGGGCCGCCGGACAACTGTGGCCCGGGAAAGGGAAAAGCGGTGAGCGTCCAGGCGGTCAGGGGCATGAAGGACGTCATGGCCCCGGAAGTGGGCAAGTGGCAATTCATCGAGGCCACGGCGCGCCGGGTGTTCGATTGCTTCGGCTTCGACGAGATCAAGACGCCGGTGCTGGAAAAGACCGAGCTTTTCGTGCGCTCCATCGGCGAGACCACCGACATCGTCGAAAAAGAGATGTACACCTTCGCCGACCGCGGCGGCGACATGCTCAGCCTGCGGCCCGAGGCCACGGCCGGGGTGTTGCGGGCCTATGTCGAAAACAAGCTTCACGCCCAGCCGGGGCCGCACCGCTTGTTCACCATCGGCCCGATGTTCCGCCGCGAGCGGCCGCAAAAGGGCCGCCTGCGCCAGTTTCATCAGCTCAACTGCGAGGTGCTGGGCGACGAGGGCCCCCTGGTCGACGCCGAGCTGCTGGTCATGCTCGACCATCTGCTCAAGGAGCTTGGCCTGCGAAACGTCGAGATCGTGCTCAACTCGCTGGGCTGCCCCGAGTGCCGGCCGGCCTTCCGCCAGGCGCTGAGCGCGTTTTTGCGCGGGCGCGCGGGCGAACTCTGCCCGGACTGCCAGCGCCGCCTGGAGCGCAACCCCTTGCGCGTGCTGGACTGCAAGGCCGAGGGCTGCCGCCAGGCCGCCCAGGGCGCGCCGAGCATCGCCGAGCATCTCTGCCCGGCCTGCGCCGATCATTTGGCCCAGGTGCGCGGCATGTTGGCGGCGGCGGGTGTACAATATAAAATTGACCCGAAATTGGTGCGGGGCCTGGATTATTATGTCCGCACCACCTTCGAGGCCCTGGCCGGCGATCTGGGCGCGCAGAACGCCGTGGCCGGCGGCGGGCGTTACGATGGGCTGATCCAGGCCCTGGGCGGCCCGGCCGAGGGCGGCGTGGGCTTTGGCTGCGGCTTGGAGCGCCTGGCCTTGTTGCTGGCCGATGATCCCCGCTGGCGGCGCGAGCCCGCGTTGTTCGTGGCCGCCCTGGGGGCGGGGCCGCGGGCCTGGGCCTTCGAGCTGACGCAACGACTGCGCCGGGCCGGCCTGCGCGTCGAGATGATGAGCCAGGACAAGAGCCTCAAGGCCCAGATGCGCCGGGCCGACAAGCTGGGCGCGCGGCGGGCGTTGATCGTCGGCGAGCAGGAGCTGGCCGACGGCGTGGCCCAACTCAAGGACATGGCCGCCGCGGGCCGGCAGGAGCCGTTGCCGCTGGATGGGGCCTTCGAGGCGCTGCGAAAATTGATCTGACCGACCCGGGCGGCGGGCGTCGCCAGGGTTTTTTGCCTTTGCGGGGAGCGAACCAAGGTGTCCCAACGATTCATCACCGACCTCAAACGGACCCACACCTGCGGCCAGTTGACCGCCGCCGACGTGGGCAAGCAAGTGGTGCTCATGGGCTGGTGTCAGCGCCGGCGCGATCACGGCGGGTTGATCTTCGTCGACCTGCGCGATCGCGATGGCCTGACCCAAGTTGTGTTCAACCCCGAGGTCAGCGGCGGCTCGCACAGCCTGGCCCACGCCATCCGCAACGAATACTGCCTGGCCCTGCAAGGCAAGGTCGATCTGCGGCCGGAAGGCATGCAAAACGACAAGCTCGGCACCGGCGCGGTCGAGGTCTACGTCAGTGACTTCGAGATATTGAACGCCTCCAAGACCCCGCCGTTCATGCTCGAGGACTGGATCGACGTGGGCGAGGCCGTGCGCCTGAAGTATCGTTACCTGGATCTGCGCCGCCAAGTCGTCTTTCGCAACCTTAAACTGCGCCACCAGGCGGCCCAGGCCGCGCGGGGCTATCTGAACGACCAGGGTTTCCTGGAGGTCGAGACGCCCTTCCTGACCAAGAGCACCCCCGAGGGCGCCCGCGACTATCTGGTGCCCAGCCGGGTGCAGCGGGGCCGGTTCTACGCCTTGCCCCAGTCGCCGCAGTTGTTCAAACAATTGCTGATGGTCGGCGGGGTCGAGCGCTATTATCAGATCGTCAAGTGCTTCCGCGACGAAGACCTGCGCGCCGATCGCCAGCCCGAGTTCACCCAGGTGGACCTGGAGATGAGCTTTGTCGACGAAAACGACGTGATGGACTTGACCGAGGGGCTGGTTGGGGCCATTCTGAAAGCGACGCGCGGCGTGGAGTTGGGGCCGGTGCCCCGCCTGAGCTACGCCCAGGCCATGGAGCGCTTCGGGCTCGACGCCCCGGACATCCGCTTCGGCCTGGAGCTGACCGACCTGGGCGAGCTGATGCAAAAGACCCAGTTCAAGGTCTTTCGCGGGGCCATCGACGGTGGCGGGGTGGTCAAGGCCATCAACGGCAAGGGCATGGGCGGCCTGTCGCGCAAGGATCTGGACGACCTGACCGCCTTTGTGGCCGATTATGGCGCCAAGGGCCTGGCCTGGGTCAAGCTCAAGGACGGCGGCCAGTGGCAGTCGCCCATCGCCAAGTTCATCGAGCCCGAGGTGCAGGCGGCCATCAATGAGCGCATGGCCGCCGAGGATGGCGATATTTTGTTCTTCGGCGCCGACAAAAAACCGGTGGTGAGCGAGTCGCTGGGCCGGCTGCGCCTGGAGCTTTCGCGGCGTTTCCAGCTCACCTCGCCCGATGATCTGCGCTTTTGCTGGGTCACCGATTTCCCGATGTTCGAGTACGACCCCCAGGAAAAACGCTATAACGCCATGCATCACCCATTCACCTCGCCCAAATCGGAATTCGAGGATAAAATGGGTAGTGACCCCGAGGCCTGTCTGGCCCGGGCCTACGACCTGGTGCTCAACGGCTCGGAGGTGGGCGGCGGTTCGATCCGTATCCACAGGCCCGAGACCCAGGCCAAGGTGTTTGGGGCGCTGAATATCGACGACGAGCAGGCGCGGGAGAAATTCGGCTTTTTGCTGGACGCGCTGGCCTTTGGCGCGCCGCCCCACGGCGGTTTGGCCCTTGGCTTCGACCGTTTGGTGGCCATTTTGGCCGGGCAGGGCTCGATCCGCGAGGTCATCGCCTTCCCCAAAACGCAGAAGGCCTCCTGCCCGATGACCGACGCGCCCTCGACGGTGGACAGGAACCAACTGCTGGAGTTGGGCCTGCGGGTGGAGAAAATCGACTGAGTTCCGAGCTCAAAAATAGTTATGTTACCAAATTCCGATTGCAAATCGGTTGACAGAAATTTTTGGGCGTGTCTACAATTACCTCAGACGCCGTAGCAGGCGATTGAGGAGAGCAATCGCAGCCCCAGACCTTACCGGTTTGGCCTGCGTCTTTGCGCCAAAACCTTTATGTGGAGTAAGGAGGAAAAGGGTGATGAAGAAGGTTCTGGTTAAGTTCCTGCCCTTGGTAGTGGCTGTGATTGCCTTGGGTATGCTCAGCGGCTGCGCCTCGATTTGCGGCGTGGAGCCCGAGGCCCCCGCGCCCCCCCCGGTGAAGAAATTTGAGGGAGTTCCCGCGCCCGTGACCGACAAACCGGCCCCGGCCCCCGAACTGCCCACCACCTACACCGTGGAGAAGTGCGACGACTTGTGGAGCATCAGCGCCAAACCCCAGATCTACGGCGACGCGTTGCTGTGGCCTCTGCTGGTTGACGCCAACTCCGACAAGATCAAGAACCCCAACAAGCTGTCGGTGGGCATGGTGCTTAGCATCCCCCGCGACGTGAGCGACGCCGACAAGACCGCCGCCCGCGCCAAGGCCGCCAAGTTCCCGAAATACGTGCCGCCGGCGGGCGCCAAGCGGTACTGCCCCCCCAAGTGAGACAAGATATAGGCGCTTAAGCCTGAACTTGGGTTGAGTTTGGTCATGAAGGGCGAGGAGATGCGCTAGCGTGTCTTCTCGCCCTTTTTTTTCGCGGCCCGCGGGCCTCCGACCCGTGGGGAAGTGAACTGGTCAGGCAAGTTTGCGGGCTTTGCCCTTGACAACCCCGCCCACCTCGTTTTATCCTTCGGGGGCTAACGAAAGAAACAACCGTGACTTTTTCGAGAGCGGCCCGCGGGGCGGGCGCGCCTTGGGAGGAAATAAATTGGCTGAAGTCAGAGCGCCCATGGGTGGCAAGGTTATCAAGATCGCGGTCAAGGTCGGCGACAAGATCAACGCCGACGACGAAGTAGTGGTGCTCGAGGCCATGAAGATGGAAATGCCCATCCTCTCCGAGGAGGGCGGCACTGTCGCCGAGATCAAGATCGAGGCCGGTCAGACCGTCGAGGCCGATCAGGTGCTGATCGTCTTGAGCTGATTCAACACCCCCATGGGGTTGGCAACAGACCGCAGGCATTTCCGGGGCCGATTTCTGCCGATCACCCCGAGGTGCTCTGCGGTCTTGTTTTTCGATCTCCGAGGGAGGCTCGCCTTCGGAGACGGCACCGGCAAATACGGAGGAGGCACAGGTGACGAACTCAGAGGCCCCTACCACCAAAAGCAAGCTGGAAGAGCTGGAGCGCCGTAATCAAGAGGCGCTTTTGGGCGGTGGCGAGGAACGCATCAAGGCGCAGCACGCCAAAGGCAAACTCACCGCCCGCGAGCGGATCGACCAACTGCTCGACGAGGGCACGTTCCAGGAGTTCGACCGCTTCGTGGTGCACCGCTGCCACGATTTCGACATGGACAAGCAGAAGATCCCCGGCGATGGCGTGGTCACCGGCTTCGGCAAGATCGACGGCCGGCCGGTGTTCCTGTTCAGCCAGGACTTCACGGTCTTTGGCGGCTCGCTTTCCGGCCCGTTTGGCGAAAAGGTCTGCAAGATCATGGACCTGGCCGTCAAGGCCGGCGCGCCGGTCATCGGCCTCAACGACTCGGGCGGCGCGCGCATCCAGGAGGGCGTGGTCTCGCTGGCCTCCTATGGCGAGATCTTCCGGCGCAACGTGCTCAGCTCGGGCGTGGTGCCCCAGATCAGCGCCATCATGGGCCCCTGCGCCGGCGGCGCGGTCTATTCGCCGGCCATCACCGACTTTATTTTCATGGTCGATCAGAACAGCTACATGCACATCACCGGCCCCCAGGTGATCAAGACCGTCACCGGCGAGGACGTCACCAGCGAGACCGTCGGCGGGGCCAAGGTGCACAACACCAAGAGCGGCGTGGCCCAGTTCATGGCCAAGGACGGCAAGGAATGCCTGGCCCAGGTGCGCCAATTGCTTAGCTATCTGCCATCAAACTGGGAACAGAAGCCGCCCTACCTGGCCACCGGTGATGACCCCCGCCGCACCTGCCCCGAACTCGACCAGATCATCCCCGACAACCCCAAGAGCCCCTACAACATGAAGCAGCTCATCAAGACGGTTGTCGACCAGGGCACGTTCTTCGAGGCGGCCAAGCACTGGGCCAAAAACATGATCACCGCCTTCGCCCGCATGGGCGGCAACGCGGTGGGCATCGTGGCCAACAACCCCATGCACATGGCCGGTTGCCTGGATATCGACGCCTCGCGCAAGTGCGCCCGCTTCGTGCGCTTTTGCGACGCCTTCAACATCCCGGTGGTCACCTTCGTCGACGTGCCGGGCTTTTTGCCGGGCGTGCAGCAGGAATACGGCGGCATCATCACCCACGGCTCCAAGGTGATCTACGCCTACTGCGAGGCCACCGTGCCTTTGATCACCATCATCACCCGCAAGGCCTACGGCGGCGCCTACGACGTCATGGGCTCCAAGCACCACGGCGCCGACGTCAACTTCGCCTTCCCCACCGCCGAGATCGCCGTGATGGGCCCCGAGGGCGCGGTCAACATCGTCTTCCGCAAGCAGCTAAACGACGCGACCGACAAGGCCGCCGCCTACGCCGAGTTGGTGGCCGACTATCGCAAAAACATCGCCAGCCCCTACCGCGCCGCCGAACTGGGCTACATCGACGAGATCATCATGCCCCACAGCACCCGGGCCAAGGTCATCCAGGCCCTGGAGGCGCTCAAGGGCAAGCGCACCTTCCGACCCGTGCGGCGTCACGGCAACGTGCCTCTATGACGGAGGGAAGCATGAGCGGACAAAATTTCGATGAAAGCCTGCGCAAATGGCAGGCCGGCGTGGACAAGCTCTTGGCCAAGCGCCCCGAGCGCAAGGCCGCCTTCCACACCATCAGCGGCCTGCCCATCGACCGGCTCTATCTGCCGGCCGCGCCCGACGACGATTACATGGAAAAGCTGGGCCTGCCCGGCGAATTCCCCTACACCCGCGGCGTTCAGCCGACGATGTATCGCGGCCAGCTCTGGACCATGCGCCAGTACGCCGGCTTCGCCACCGCCGCCGAGAGCAACAAGCGCTATCGCTATCTGCTGGGCCAAGGCCAGACCGGCCTCAGCGTGGCCTTCGACCTGCCCACCCAGATCGGCTACGACGCCGATCACGCCCTGGCCCACGGCGAGGTGGGCAAGGTCGGCGTGAGCATCAGCTCGCTCAAGGACATGGAAACCTTGTTTGACCAGATTCCCCTGGACAAGGTCTCCACCTCCATGACCATCAACTCGCCGGCGGCGGTGCTGCTGGCCATGTACATCGCCGTGGCCGAGAAGCAGGGCGTGGGCCCGGCCCAACTGCGCGGCACCATCCAGAACGACATCCTCAAGGAATACTCCAGCCGCGGCACCTACATCTTTCCGCCGCGGCCCAGCATGCGCATCATCACCGACATCTTCGCCTACTGCGCCTCCGACGTGCCCCAGTGGAACACCATCAGCATCAGCGGCTATCACATCCGCGAGGCCGGCTCCACCGCCGTGCAGGAGGTCGCCTTCACCTTGGCCAACGGCATGGCCTACGTCCAGGCGGCCATCGACGCCGGCCTGGACGTCGATGTCTTTGGCCCCAGGCTGAGCTTTTTCTTCAACGCCCACTCGGACTTTCTGGAGGAAGTGGCCAAGTACCGCGCCGCCCGCCGCCTGTGGGCCAAGATCATGCGCGAGCGCTTCGGGGCCAAGAATCCGCGCAGCCAGATGATCCGCTTCCACACCCAGACCGCCGGTTGCAGCCTGACGGCCAAGCAGCCCAAGAACAACATCATGCGCGTGGCCTTCCAGGCCATGAGCGCCGTGCTGGGCGGCACCCAGAGCCTGCACACCAACTCCATGGACGAGGCCCTGTGCCTGCCCACCCAGGAGTCGGTGACCATCGCCCTGCGCACCCAGCAGGTCATCGGCTACGAGACCGGCGTCACCGAGACCATCGACCCCCTGGCCGGCTCCTACTACGTCGAGGATCTTACCGACCGCATCGAGGCCCAGGCCGCCGAATACATCCGCCGCATCGACGAGATGGGCGGTTCGGTGTCGGCCATCGAGCAGGGTTTTATCCAGCGCGAGATCCAAGAGGCCGCCTACAAGTATCAAAAAGACATCGAGAGCGGCGAGCGGGTGGTGGTGGGCCAGAACAAGTTCGTCACCGACGAGGAGTTCGTGGGCGATCGGCTCAAGGTCGACCTGTCGGTGGGCCAGGCCCAGGCCCAGGCCCTGGCCGCGCTGCGCGCCGGCCGCGACAACGCCGCCGTGCAAGCGCGCCTGGCCGCACTCCAGGCCGCCGCCAAGGGCAGCGACAACCTGATGCCGCTGATTCTGGACGCGGTGCGCGTCTACGCCACCCTGGGCGAGATCTGCGACACCTTGCGCGGGGTTTTTGGCGAATACCAGGCCCCGATGACCATCTAAAGGAGGCTTTTCCATGCGCAAGATCAGAGTGCTGGCGGCCAAGCCCGGCCTGGACGGCCACGACCGGGGCATCAAGGTCATCGCCGCGGCCCTGCGCGACGCGGGCATGGAGGTGATCTACACCGGCCTGCGCCAAAGCCCCGAGCAGATCGTCAGCGCCGCCCTGCAGGAGGACGTGGACGTGGTGGGCCTTTCGGTGCTCAGCGGGGCCCACGACTATCTCTTTCCCAAGATCATGGAGCTGATGCGCCAAAAGGGCCTGGACGACGTGCTGGTCATCGGCGGCGGCATCATCCCCGAGGAAGACGTGCCGGCCATGAAGGCCGTGGGCGTCTCGGCCATCTTTGGGCCGGGGGCCAACACTGGCGACATCGTCAAGTTCATCCAAGAAAACGTCAAGCGCCGGCTCAACTGAGCGCCGGCCGGCAAGGCGAAACACCCGGCCGCCGGCCCCATGGCCAGCGGCCGGGTGTTGTTTGGTGGATCGATCCAAGCGCTGTTGACAAGGCGGCCCGGCGGCTGCTAACACCAAAAGGGGACGCGGCGGCCGGGGTTGCCGGCGGCGGAGGCAGGCGTTAATATTTAGGCATGGGCATGGTGTTTTTCCCCACGTTGCGAGCGGCCGTGACGCGAAGATTTTTTTGCACAATCTGGCTTGTTCTGGCGCTGACGTTGGCTTGGCCGACGCCGGGCCGGGCCGAGGGGGCCAACGCCTACCTGATGGGCGGGCCGCTGTCGGCCGAGCCCGCGCCGATCATCGACCGCGAGGCGGGCGTCTCGCCGCGGGCCTATGGCCTGGATGGGGCCGACTATCTGCTGGGCCAGTGGCGCGACGTGCGGCAAAGCGGCGACGAGGCCGCCGCCCGTTGGCTGGGCCAAAGCTTTGGTCGGTTCATGGACCGCTGGGGCCACGCGCCGGCCGATGGTTCGGCCCTGGCCGGGCTGGCGCCGCCTGGCTGGTCGCCGCCGCTGAAGCCGCCGGCCGATCTGGGTGCAAGCGAGCCGCCCGGCCTGACCCTGGACGAGCGGCCAACTGGCGGACAAGAGACCCTGCAATCATCCAGCCACCTGGTCTGGAGCGCCCACGGCCTGGGCCGATCGAGCCAGGGCTCCGGCGCGGCGCCTCGCTGGCCCGGTTTCGCGCCCAGCGACTGGCTGGCCAAGATCGGCGCGCGAGGCGACGACGACCAGGCCGCGCTTTATTTTCAGGAGCTCGACGGCGATCTGCTGGCCGGCGAGGCGGCTCGCGGCGGCGTGGTGGCCCTGGAGTATCGCCTGGGCGGCCATTTCAGCCTGGCCGGCGGGGCCGGAGCGCTACAGGGCTTTGGCCGGCCTGGGGCCGGTCACGGCCTGCTGCTCGATGACGAGTTGCGCCGGGCCTACTTCCTGGCCGCGCCCTACCGCGTGGGCGAGGGCCTGTTGGTCCAGCCCGAGCTGAGCCTGACCCAGGGCGGGCCCAGCGCCGCGCCCAGCCAGCGCGTCGAGGACGACTGGCTGCTGGGCGTCAACGTCCAGTTCGACTTTTAGCCGGCCACCAGCGCCATGCCCCGGGCCAGGGCCCGGCGGTTGGCCGCCATCTTGTCGGGCGGGAAAAATTCGCCCAAGGCCTGGGCGACCAGCTCGACGTCCACCGGCAACAGCCCCGTGCCCAACAACCCACCCAGCATGATCACATTGGCCAGGATCGGCGCGCCCAGCGCGATGGCCTCGTCGGTGGCGGCCAGCCAGTGCAGGCGGCCCGACAGCTCGCCCAGCGCCTGGCGCAGTTCGTCCAGGGGCGGGTATTTTTGTTCGCCGCTGATGACGTTGATGGGCAGCAGCGGCCGGTTGTTGGTCAGCACCAGCACCTGGGGATTGCCGAAATCGGGCAACACGCGCAGCGCCTCCAGCGGCTCCAGGCTGACCACCGCGTGGGCCCCGTTGGCCGGGATCACCGGGCCCATGACCTGGCCCGTGGTCACCCGCACCTGGCTCATCACCGCGCCGCCGCGCTGGCTCAGGCCGTACGTCTCGCCCACCGTGACCTGATAGCCCGCCTCGACCAAGGCCATGCCCAGGGCCTGGCTGGCCAGCACGTTGCCCTGGCCGCCCACGCCGGTGATGACGATATCGAGCGGTTCGAATCTCAGCGCCTTCACGCCGCGGCCTCCTTTCGGCTTTGGTCCTTGAGCTCGGCCTTGATGGCCCCGGCCGGGCAGATCTGGGCGCAGACCCCACAGCCGGCGCAGACGACCTCATCGATGCGCGCCTTGCCGGCGGCCTCGTCGAAGATCAGCCCCGGGCAGCGGAAAACCCGCGAACAGAACCGGTTGCAACCACACTCCTCGCCCCGGCAGACGCTTTGATCGACGCTCATCACGTAGGGATGGCCGCCGCGTTTGTTCTGCACCAGCGCGCAGGCGCGGCGCAGGATCAGCGCCCGCGCGCCGCCTTTGTCCAGCAGGGCGTCGTAGATGGTCTGTTGGGTGGCGGCCAGGTCGTAGGGATCGGTGATCCGATAGGGCACGCCAAGGCCATCGAGCACCGACTCCAGGCTGATCTGGCCGCCGGGCCGGCCGGTGGCCGTCTGGCCGGTGGCCGGGTGGGGCTGGAAGCCGGTCATGGCCGTGGCCGCGTTGTCGAGGATGCACAGCAGAAAATCCGCGCCGTTCCAGCGGGCGTTGATCAGCCCCGGCAGGCCCGAGTGGAAAAACGTGCTGTCGCCGACCACCGTCAGCACCGGTTGATCAAAGCCCTGGGGCCCAAGCTGGCCCAGGCCCGAGCCCACGCCCAGGCCCGAACCCATGCAGTGCACCGAGTTGACCCGGCGATAGCCCGTTGACAGCGCGCCCAGGGTGTAGCAGCCGATGTCGCCGCTGACCAGGCCGTCGCGGCCGTCGGCGGCCAGGACTTGCTTGATCGACCAGAACGAGGCGCGGTGGGGGCAGCCGGGGCAGAAGCCGAACTCGCGGGGCGGGACCAGCCGGGCGGCGGCCTGGCGGGCGCGCTCCAGATAATCCGGCGCCACCGTGGGCGTGGCGAGATCCAGAATGCGGCCCACGGCCTGGGCCAGGCGGCCGGGGCTCAACTCGCCGATCATCGGCGTATGTCCGCTGGCCTTGCCAAAAAAGCGCTTTGGCCCCAGCTCCGCGGCGTGGCGGGCGTAGAGGGCCATGACCTGGTCCTCGATGATGGGGTCGATCTCCTCGGCGAAAAGCACCGCCGGGCTGGCGGCCAGACGTTCGAGCAGCAGCGCTTCGGGCAGGGGCCAGGTTCCGCCCAGTTTTTGCAGGCCGACGCGGTCTTCCAGGCCCATGGCCTGGCGGGCCTCGCTGGCGTAGAGCCACGAACTGCCCGAGGCGATGATCACCAGCTCCGGACGGGCCGGGCCGTCATAGGGGTTGAAGGGGCTTTCGGCCATGATCTGGCCGGCCTTGGCCAGTTTATCTAGCATTATCTGATGTTTGGGCATCACGGGCATGGTTATGAAGTTTTGGCCGGTCCGCCAATGGGGCGCGCGTTTCTGGCCGGGCAGGGGGCCGGGGGCCACGTTGCCCCTGGTGTGGCTGAGGCGGCTGAGCGAGCGGAAAACGACGATGTTTTGGATGGCCTCGGAAAGCTCGAAGGCGAATTTGATCATGCGGCGGCATTCGTCGGGCGTGGAGGGCTCCAGCAGGGGCAGGCAAGCCAGACGGGCGATGAAGCGGGCGTCCTGCTCGTTGGTGGAGGAAATGCCCGAGGGGTCGTCGGCGGTGATCAGCACCAGGCCGCCGGTCCCGACGCCGCTGATGGTCAGATTGCAGATGAAATCCTGGGCCACGTTGACGCCGTTTTGCTTCATCGAGGCCATGGCCCGCAGGCCGCAGAAGCTGGCCGCGGCGGCCGACTCCAGGGCCACTTTTTCGTTGGTGGACCATTCGGCGTGGATGCCGGCGCTTTGGGCCGAATCGGCCAGACACTGCAATATTTCGCTGCTGGGGTTGCCGGGATAGGCGGCGGCGAACTGCACGCCGGCCTCCAGCGCGCCACGGGCGATGGCCTCGTTGCCCTGCAAGAGCACGGTCTGGCCGGCGGCCAGTTTGGTCAGATCAGGCATTGTCGCGCTCCTTCCAGGCGGCCAGGCCGCGGGCGCGCTTGGCCCGGGCCGCGCCGGCCAGGGGGGCCAGATCGGCTTCGGTCAGTTGCTCCAACTCCAGGACGCCCCTGGCCCTGGCCAGTTCGACAAGCTCCAGGCCGGCCGGGGTGCGGGCCAGGACGGTGTTCCAGCCGGGACGGCCCTCCACCGCGCCCACCGCGACATCGGCCAACTCGGCGGTGAGGTCCGGGCAGAGGCCGCAGCCCTTCAGCACGGCCTGATGCACTTGTTCGAGGGGAATTTCGGCCATGCCGGCGGCGTTGGTCACCTGAAAGACGCCGGCCGGCGGCGGTGGGAAGTCGGCCCGCAACACGGGCTGGGCCACGCCGGCTTGCTCCAGCAGGGCGCGCAGGCCCCTGGCCGAGAGGTTGAGCGTGCAGAAAAGGCCGATGACCAGCTTGAGCCGGCTGGCGGCCTGGGGATAGCCGGGATGGGCGCTCATGCTGGCGGCGGCCAGGGCCTGGCAGGGCAGGGCCACCACGGCCAGGGGGTGGCTGGCCGTCTCGGCCAGGGCCTGGTTGAGCGCCGAGAGGCCCGCGCCGGCGGCGTAACGTGAGCCGGCGGCGGCCAGAACCTGGTCGCGCCGACGCACGCGGACACCCTGGGGCGCACCGCGCTGGTCGGCCTTGGTGACGACGGCCTCACCCACCACGCCCTCGTCCAGGGCCAGGCCCAGCAGGGCGCTGACCACGCCGCCGTATTGGGCCGTCCGCCGCGTGGATTCATCGGCGGCGCGGCCGGCAAAGGCCGCCAGCAGCGGGCCCAGCGGTTCGTCGGCGTTTTGGCCCCTGGCCGCGTGCAGGGCGCGGCGTTTGGCCGGCTGGCCTGGGGCGATCGCCTGGGGGCACAGATCGTGACATCGCCCGCCGATCAGGCCGCAGGCGTCGGGAGCGGCCACGCGGCCGTCGAGGAAGATCAGGTGGGGGCAAAGGCCGACGCAGGCCCCGCAGGCCACGCACAGGCCGGCGTCCTGCACCTGGGCGCGCAGCATCTCCAGCGACGGCTGGGGCGAGGGGGCGGCGGGATCATTTGGCATGGCAAGCTCCAGTTTGGCTTCGTTCCGCTACTGGATAGCAGGGCGTGGGCCAAAAATCAACGGCCCTTTTGCCGGAGTTTGCCCTTGCCAATACTGGGCGTTGCTTTATAATATCCCGTGACGGCCGAAAGGGCCGCGGGCTATTGGTGTGCCATTGGCGGGGAGCGATCCTTGGCTGCGCGATCGATGGCTCGGAGTCGAGCGGGTGTAACTCAGCTGGTAGAGTACGAGCTTCCCAAGCTTGAAGTCGCGGGTTCGATCCCCGTCGCCCGCTCCAATTTTACTTCCCGGTTGTTACCCCGGCCAGGGTGCGGAGGTTTTTCCCCCGCGAGAGCCCGAGGGCCGGCGTGTCCCTTTTCGAGGGGGCATTCTGGCGACGCCCCCCGTCGCCGGCTGCCAGCTTCGGATTGTGGACTAGACCCGATCTGGCCGACTATCCGGTCCACCGTGATGTGCGGACAGGTTCGCAAAGGCCGCGGTCCCTCTTTTGAGTCTGTGAATGGGGAAGGCCGCTCCTCTGCCGGGGGCTATCGGGCCCACTGGGGGAGAGGTCTATGGCCGCCACCGATGCGAACGCCCGCGACGAGCTTGGTCGACGCCTGATGGAGTTGATCGAACCCGTCGTGCGCTCCGAGGGCCTGGTGCTGGTGGAGTTGCAGTGGCGGCCCGAGAACGCCGGGCAGGTGCTGCGGCTCTTTGTCGACCGGCCCGCCGGCGGCGTCACGCTCGACGATTGCAGCCTGATCAGCCGCCAGGTGTCCGACCTGCTGGACGTGGAAGACCCCATCGGCGGGGCTTATCGCCTGGAGGTCAGTTCTCCGGGGCTGGAGCGTCGCTTGAAGTCGGCCAGGGAGTACGTTATTTTCGCGGGCAGGATGGCCAAGCTGGTCATCCGCGACGACGGCGAGAAGAGCGGTAACCGGGTGCTGCACGGCAGGCTGTTGGGCCTGCAGGGCGACGACGTCTTGATCGAAATCGACGGCCGCCCCACGGCCACGCCGCTTGCTCAGGTGGTCAAGGCCAACCTGATGGTGGAATAAGAACGGGAGCTTCGCATGAGCGAACTGAGAAGGATGATCGACCACGTCGCCAGGGAGAAGGGTCTCGACCGCGAGATCCTGATCAGCACCCTGGAGGAGGCCATGCAATCGGCCGCCCGGCGCAAGTTGGGCTCCAAGGTCGAGGTGGACGTGGCCTACAACGACGAGATCGGCGAGGTCGAGGTCTTCGAGTTCAAGGAGGTGGTCGAGGAGCTGACCGATCCCGACACCCAGATCGGCTTCGAGGACGCCCGCAGGCTCGACCCCGACTGCGAACTCGGCGACGAACTGGGCATCAAGGTCGAGACCGCCGACTTCGGACGCATCGCCGCCCAGAGCGCCAAGCAGGTGATCATCCAGCGGATGAAGGACGCCGAGCGCGACATCATCTTCGAGGATTTCAAAGACCGCAAGGGCGAGATCATCAACGGCATCGTCCAGCGCTTCGACAAGGGCTCCATCGTGGTCAACCTGGGCCGCACCGAGGCCATTTTGCTGGCCCGCGAGCAGGTGCCCCGCGAGGGTTACCGCCCCGGCGACCGCGTCCGGGCCTACGTGCTCGACGTCAAGCGCGTCTCGCGCGGGCCGCAGATCATCCTCTCGCGCACCCATCCCGGCTTTGTCGAGGCGCTTTTCGAGTTGGAGGTGCCCGAGATCGCCGAGGGCATCGTGACCATCGAGGGCGTGGCCCGCGAGGCCGGCAGCCGCACCAAGCTGGGCGTCAGCTCCAGCGACCGCGACGTGGACCCGGTGGGCGCCTGCGTGGGCATGAAGGGTTCGCGGGTGCAGGCGGTGGTGCAGGAGCTGCGCGGCGAAAAGATCGACATCATCGCCTACGACTCCGACCCGGCCCGTTACGTGGTCAACGCCCTGGCCCCGGCCGAGATCAGCCGCGTGGTCGTGGATGAATCCAACAACACCATGGAAGTGATCGTGGCCGACGAGATGCTCTCGCTGGCCATCGGTCGCCGCGGGCAAAACGTGCGCCTGGCCAGCAAACTGACCGGCTGGAAGATCGACGTCAAGAGCGAGTCCAAGTACAGTGAGAGCCTGCGTGACGGCTATCGTTCGCTGCTGGACGTCGTCGGCGTCAGCGATATCGGCGCCGACACCCTGTTCCAGGCCGGCTACGCCTCGGCCGACGCCCTGGCCTACGCCAACGCCGCCGACCTGGCCGCCTTGCCGGGCATCGACGACGAACGGGCCCAACGCCTGATCGACGACGCCAGGGACTATATCCAGCGTCGTCGCCAGGCCAGCGACGCGGCCAGGGCCGGCGGCCAGGCCCAACGCGAGGCTCCGGTCGCCCCGGCGGCCGACGAGTAGACCGTGACCGAACGCGGCCGCGGTGCACCGGAGCGCACCTGCGTGGCCTGCAAAAAACGCGCGCCCCAGGAGGAACTGCTGCGCCTGGCCCTGCGCGGGGCCGAGGTGGAGCCCGATCCGAAGCGCGCCTTGCCCGGCAGGGGAGCTTATATCTGCCGCCGGGCCGAATGCGTCGAGCGCCTGGCCCGTATGGGCCGCCGGCGCGACGGCGTCTTCAAGAAACCGGTCCAGGAGCAAGCCTGGACCAAATTGTTGAGCCGGCTCAGGCGACAATTCGCCCCGGCTCCGTGACACCTCGGGAGTTTTTGATTTTCTTATGCGGGTTTTCGAGCTGGCCAAAGACCTTGGGATGGACCAAAAGGATCTGCTGCGGCACCTTTTGGACATGGGCATCGCCGTGAGCAACAACATGAGCGTGCTTTCGCCCGAGGATATGCAGATGGTGCGCGAACGAGTCGGCGGCGAGCGCTCCAACGTGGTGGAGGAAAAGCGCGTGACCACGCGGGTGATCCGTCGTCGGCGCAAAAAGACGGCCCACGGCGACGATGGCGAGGCCGACGGCCTCGACGCCGCCGATGACGCCGATGTCGAGGCCGACGACTCCGAGCTCGAACCGCCCGCGCCCGCCAAGCCCGTTGTCGAGCCGCGACCCGCGCCGTCAACAGCCGCGCGCATCGTGGCCCCGGCCCCGGCCCCGCCCACGCCCGAACCCACGCCCGAACCCGAGCCGCCGGCGGTCCGGGAAGCCGCGTCGGCTTCCGTGGCCGAGACGACAACTCAACCCGAACCGCAGCCCAAGGTCGTCCAGGAGAAGCCCGAGGTGGTCGCCGTTTCCCAAGCACAGCCCGAGCCCGAACCGGCTCCGGCCCCGACGTCAGCCCAGACCCCGGCCCCGGCCACCCAGCCCCGGCCGTCCGAACCACAGGCCTCCGAGCCCAAGCCCGGCGCCGCCCGCATAATTTCGCGGCCCAAACCCGAGCCGCCCAGGGAAGAGCCCCGTCAGGCCCCGCGGCCCGAGCCCAGGGCCGAGACGCGGCCTGACGGCGACGGCGAGGCGCGGCCCGATGGGCGTCGCGAGGTCCGGCCGGGTCAAAAGAAGGAAATAAAGGTCGAGGCCCGCGAAAAGCCCAAGAAAAAGCGGCGTTTCGAGGACGAGCCGGCGCGGATCATCAGCCGGCCCAGCCCCCAGGCCCCGCCGCCGCCGCCTTCCAGCGCGCCCAGCTATCAGCGGCCCGAGCCCAGGGGGCCTCGCCCGCCCTATCGCCCGCCGGCGGACGGGCCGGCGCCCGGTGGCGACATGTCGCCGCCGCCGCCCAAGACCGATCAGCCCCGGCGGCGCAAGAAATCGCGCAAGGGCCCGGCCACGGCCGAGGAAGAGGCCCTGGCCAACAAGCTGGGTGTCGGCCGCCGCAAGCAGGTGCTCGATAAGGCCGACCTTTACGACGCCAAGCGGCGCGGCAAGGGGGCCAAGGGCGGCAAGAAGGGCAAGAAAACCGAAGTGACCACGCCCAAGGCCATCAAACGGCGGGTCAAGGTCGGCGAAAGCATCGCCCTGGGTGAACTGGCCAAGCGCATGGGCATCAAGGCCACCGAGGTGGTGGCCAAGCTGTTGCGCGCGGGCATGATGGTCACCGTCAACCAGACCCTCGATATCGAGGACGCCATTTTGGTGGCCGCCGAGTTCGGCTTCGAGATCGACCGGGTGGGTTTCGAGGAGGAAGACCTCCTGGAGCGCGTGGTCGATCAGCCCGACGACCTGCGGCCCCGGCCGCCGGTGGTGACGATCATGGGCCACGTCGACCACGGCAAGACTTCGCTTTTGGACCGCATTCGCAAGTCCAACGTGGTCGACGGCGAGGCCGGCGGCATCACCCAGCACGTGGGCGCCTATGACGTGCGCCTGCCCGAGGGCGGCCGGGTCGTCTTCGTCGACACGCCCGGCCACGAGGCCTTCACCCAGATGCGCGCCCGCGGGGCCCAGGTCACCGACGTGGTGGTGCTGGTGGTGGCCGCCGACGACGGCGTGATGCAGCAGACCATCGAGGCCATCAACCACTCCAAGGCCGCCGGCGTGCCCATCGTGGTGGCCGTCAACAAGATCGACAAGCCCGGGGCCGACATCGAGCGCGTGCGCCGCGAACTGGCCGATCGGGGCCTGGTCTCCGAGGAGTGGGGCGGCGACACCATCTTCGCCTACGTCAGCGCCAAGACCGGCGAGGGCGTCGACAACCTGCTGGAGCTTCTGGGCCTGCAGACCGAGATCCTCGAGCTCAAGGCCAATCCCGGCAAGTCGGCCCTGGGCCGCATCATCGAGGCGCGCCTGGACAAGGGCCGCGGCGCGGTGGCCACGGTGTTGGTGCAGGAAGGCACGCTGAAAAACGGCGACAACTTCGTCTGCGGCGTGCATGCCGGCAAGGTGCGGGCCATGTTCGACGATCTGGGCCGCCGGGTCGACGAGGCCGGGCCCTCCATCCCCGTGGAGGTGCAGGGCTTCACCGGCGTGCCCGAGGCCGGCGACGAGTTCGCGGTGGTCGAAAGCGACAAGTCGGCCAAGCGCATCGCCGAGCATCGCCAGATGAAAAAGCGCGAATCCGAACTGGCCTCCATCCGCAAGCTGAGCCTGGAGAACATCCTCGACCAGCTCAAGGAAGGCGCGGTGCAGGAATTGGCCCTGGTGGTCAAGGCCGACGTGCAGGGTTCGGTGGAGGCGTTGGTCGAGTCGCTGGGCAAGCTGGGCAACGACCAGGTGCGCGTGCACGTGATCCATTCGGCCACCGGCGCCATCACCGAGACCGACGTCATGCTGGCCTCGGCCTCCAACGCCATCATCATCGGCTTCAACGTCCGGCCCCAGGGCAAGGTGGCCGAGATGGCCGAGGCCGAGCACGTGGAGATCCGCAACTACGACGTCATCTACCAGATGGTCGACGACATCAACAAGGCCCTCACCGGCATGCTGGCCCCCGAGTTCCACGAGGAGGTCATCGGCCGGGCCGAGGTGCGCGACACCTTCAGCGTGCCCAAGATCGGCACCATCGCCGGCTGCTCGGTGCAGAGCGGCAAGATCCACCGCGGGGCCCAGGCCCGCCTGCTGCGCGACGGCGTGGTGGTGGCCACGACCAAGATCTCGAGCCTGCGCCGCTTCAAGGAAGACGTCAAGGAAGTCGTCCAGGGCTTCGAGTGCGGCATCGGCCTGGAAAACTACGGCGACATCAAGGTCGGCGACGAGATCGAGGTCTTTGTCGTCCACGAGGTGGCCGCCACGCTGTAGGTCGGCAATGTATGTCGGGGCCATGAAACTGACCCTGCGCGCCATCGGCGCGGGCGGGCTCAAGGACAAGCGCAAGATCGTGCGCGCGATCCTCGACCGCGTCCGCGCCAAGTTCAACGCCGCCGCCAGCGAGGTCGGCGGTCAGGACTTGTGGCAACGCATCGAGCTGGGCTTGGCCGTCTGTGGCAACGATCCCGCCTTTGTCCAACGCCAATTGGACGAGATCGGCCGGTTTGTCGAGCGCCTGGGCCTGGCCGAGCTGGCCGACACGCGGGTGGAGTTGATCAACCTCAAGGAGATGACGTGGGCGCCCGGCGCACCAGACGAGTGGGCAACCTGATTTTGGCCGAGCTGGCCGAGCTTTTGCTGCGCCGGGTCAAAGACCCGCGCCTGGAGGGCCTGACGCTGACCGCCGTCGACGTCAGCCCAGATTTGCATCAGGCCAAGGTCTTTTACAGTCTGCTCGACCCCCAGCGCCAGCCCCAGGTGGAGGCCGGCTTCGCCGCGGCCGCGCCATTTTTGCGCCGCGAGCTGGCCGCGCGCCTGCGCATCAAGACCTTGCCCCGCCTGGAGGCCGTCTTTGATGGCTCGATCGTGCGCGGCTTGGCCATGGACGAACTGATCAAAAAAGCCCGCCAGGCCGACGGGGAAAGCGCGGCCGGCCAAGACGCCGCCCCCGCCGACGAGCCCGACGATGCTTGAGCGGCTGGTCTCACTGCTGGCCGAGGCGCGGCGGGTGTTTTTGGTTGCGCACCGCGAGCCCGACGGCGACGCCCTGGGCGCGACGTTGGGGCTATTGCATTTGTTGGCCGACAACGGCAAGGACGCCCTGGCCCACAGCGCCGGCCCCGTGCCCGAGGAATACGCCTTTTTGCCGGGGCTGGAGCGCCTGGGCCCGGCCGCGCCCGAGGGCGTCGATTTGGCCGTGATCCTTGACTGCCACGAGCCCGAGCGTTGCGGCGAGGCCGTGGCTCCGTTTTTGCGGGCGCTGCCCAGGGTGGCGGTTATCGATCATCACCAGGGCCGGGCCGAGTTCGGCGCGGCGATCTGGGTCGACCCGAGCTACGCGGCCACCTGCCAAATGGTCTTCGACCTGGCCGGGCGGCTGGGCTGGTCCGTGGGGCCCCGGGCGGCCACGTGCCTGTTCGTGGGTCTGCAAACCGACACGGGTTCGTTCCGTTATGGCAACACCACGCCCCAGGCCCTGCGCGCGGCCGCCGACCTGGTGCAGGCCGGGGCCGACCCCTGGGCCATCAGCCAGGAGGTCTACGCCACGCGGCCGCTGCGCCTGCGGCTGCTGGGCCGCGTGATGGAGGCCATGGAGCTTTTTGCCGACGGCCGGCTGGCCCTGGCCGTGGTCAGCCAGGCCGACCTGGACGCGCTGGGGGCCAAGCCGCAAGACCTGGAGCAGGCGGTGGAGGCCATGCGCGGGGTTCCCGGCGTGGCCGTGGCGGCGCTGATCAAACAAACCGGCCCCGACCAGTGCAAGCTCAGCCTGCGCTCGCGGGGGGGGCTGGACGTGGCGGCCGTGGCCGCCGGTCTGGGCGGCGGGGGCCATCGCAACGCCGCCGGCGCGCGCCTGGCCATGGACTTGGCCTCTGCCCGGACGCTGGTGGCCGAATTGCTCGAGCCTTTGGCCGCGGCGCTGTAGGCATGGGTCGCCGCCGCAAGGTCAAGGCGCTGTTGCGGCGCTCGGGGGTGCTGGTGGTCGACAAGCCCGCCGGGCCCACCAGCCACGACTTGGTCAACGCCCTGCGCCGGCGTTTTCGGCCCGAGCGCCTGGGCCACACCGGCACCTTGGACCCCTTTGCCACGGGCGTGCTGGTGCTGGTGTTCAATCAGGCCACCAGGCTAAGCGACCTGCTGGGCGGCGGGCCCAAGGCCTACGAGGCCGAGTTGGTTCTGGGCCGGGCCACCGACACCGGCGACGTCACCGGCCGGGTGATCGAGCAGGCCGCGGCGCCCGCGCTGGAGTGGGCCCAGGCCGAGGCCGCCGTGGCCGCCCTGGTGGGCCAGCGCATGCAGAGCCCGCCGGCCTACTCGGCGGCCAAGCACGAGGGCAAGCCGCTTTATGCCTACGCCCGCGCCGGGAAAATAGTGGAAAAGCCGGCCCGGCCCATTACAATTTATGATGCGCGCCTGCTGGGCCTGGAGGCGGGGCTTTTGCGCTTCGCCGTGCAATGCTCGCGGGGGGCCTACGTGCGGGTGCTGGGCGAGGATCTGGCGCGGGCGCTGGGCGCGCCGGGCTGCTTGAGCGGCCTGCGCCGCGTGGCCTCGTGGCCCTTTGGCCTGGACGAAGCCCACGGCCTGGAGGACGCGCTGGCCTGGTCGCCGGAGGAGCTGGAGTGCCAGATGCTCGGCCTGGATCAGGCCCTGGCGCGGGCCGGGCTGCCCACGGTGACGCTCGACGACCACGCCGCCTGGCGCCTTGGCCAGGGCCAGCAACTGCCGGCCGAGTCGCTCCTGGCCCCCGGCCAGGGGTTGGACCAGGCCAGTGGGCCGTTCATGGCCCGTGACGCCGCCGGCGGGCTGGTGGCGGTGCTGCGCTGGCTGGAGCCGGAGGCGCGCGCCGAGCGGGCCTACGAAACAATCAGGGTTTTTCCCGCGGAAACGGATCCGCGGGTGGAAATGACATCTGCGTCGGCCCTCGGGGCCGAGTAGCCTGGGGCGGGGGGTGGTCCCCCGCTGGCTGGGCCGCAGACGTGGGGCAATCGAGCCCACATCCCATATGGAGGTAAGGAAAGTGGTTCTGACGACCGAAGGAAAACGCGAGCTCATCAGCAAATTCGCCCGTTCCGAGGCGGACACCGGTTCCCCGGAGGTGCAGGTGGCCCTGTTGAGCGAGCGCATCAAATATCTCACCGAGCACTTCAAGACCCACAAGAAAGACCATCACAGCCGCAGGGGTCTGCTGAAACTCGTCGGTCAGCGCCGTCGTTTGCTCAACTACCTCAAGCACAAGGATATCGAGCGCTATCGCAGCGTGATCAAGGAACTTGGCATCCGCAAGTAAAGGCCCGCCGCCCCTTACGGCGCGGTGGCGATTGAGAGAAGGTATGTATAAAAAGGTAGCTACCACCATCGGCGGCCGCGAGTTCGTCATCGAGACGGGCAAGATCGCCAAACAGGCCTCGGGCGCGGTTTGGGTGCAATACGGCGAGACGGTGGTTCTGGTCACCGTCGTCGGCGACACCAACGTGCGCGAGGGCATCGACTTTTTGCCCCTGACGGTGGATTATCAGGAGATGTCCTACGCGGCCGGCCGCATCCCGGGCAACTTCTTCCGCCGCGAGATCGGCCGGCCCAGCGAGAAAGAAACGCTGACCAGCCGCCTGATCGACCGGCCCGTCCGGCCCCGCATGAACAAAGGCTGGACGTTCGAAACCCAGATCATAGCCACGGTCATGAGCGTCGACCGGGTCAACGAGCCCGACGTCATGGCCATGACCGGCGCGTCCGCCGCCCTGATGGTCAGCGACGTGCCCTTTGACGGGCCCATCGCCGGCGTGCGCGTGGGCCGGGTCGACGGCCAGTTGGTGCTCAACCCCACCGCCGAGCAGATCGAAAAATCCGACCTGGAGCTTCTGGTGGCCGGCAGCCGCGACGCGGTGTGCATGGTCGAGGGCGGTTCGTTGATGCTGGGCGAGGACGAGATCCTCGAGGCCATCTGGTTCGGCCACGCCGGGCTGCAACCCCTGCTGGACATCCAGGAGGAGCTGGCCGCCGCCGTGGGCAAGCCCGACCGCGAGTTCACCCCGCCGGCCAGCGACGATCACGAACTGACCGCCCTGGTGGCCCAGGCCGCCCAGAGCGCCGAGCCCAGCCTGGCCGAGGTGCTCAGCACCAAGCCCAAGCTGGAGCGCTACGCCAAGAAGCGCTTGCTCAAAAAGGCCGTGCTGGCGGCCATGGGCGAGGCCGCCGCTGGCCGCGAGGGTCAGGTCAAGGAGGCCGTCGAGCACCTCATCGCCGAGGGCATGCGCACGGCCATCCTCGAAGAAGGCCGCCGCATCGACGGCCGCACGGTCACCGAAGTGCGGCCCATCGACTGCGAAGTGGGCGTGTTGCCGCGCACCCACGGCTCGGCCCTGTTCACCCGTGGCGAGACCCAGGCCCTGGTCGTGGCCACCCTGGGCACCGCCGGCGACGAGCAGCGCATCGAGTCGGTCACCGAAGGCGACGTGTTCCGTCATTTCTTGCTGCACTACAACTTCCCGCCCTACAGCGTGGGCGAGGCCAAGCGCCTGGGCGGCCCCAACCGCCGTGAGCTTGGTCACGGCGCGCTGGCCCGGCGGGCGGTCGAGAAGATCCTGCCGGCCAAGGAGGACTTCCCCTACTGCCTGCGGTGCGTCAGCGAGATCACCGAGAGCAACGGCTCGTCGTCGATGGCCTCGGTCTGCGGCTCTTCGATGGCCCTGATGGACGCCGGCGTGCCGGTGTCGGAGGCCGTGGCCGGCGTGGCCATGGGCCTGATCAAAGAGGGCGACAAGATGGTCGTGCTCACCGACATCATGGGCGACGAGGACCACCTGGGCGACATGGACTTCAAGGTGGCCGGTTCGGCGCGGGGCATCAGCGCCGTGCAGATGGACATCAAGATCAGCGGCATCTCCAAGGAGATCATGGGCCAGGCCCTCAAGCAGGCCCGCGAGGGTCGCTTGCACATTTTGGGCGAGATGCAAAAGGCCATCGACAACCCCCGCCAGGAGATCAGCATCCTGGCCCCGCGCATCACCACCATCCACGTGCCGGTCGAGCGCATCAAGGACATCATCGGGCCCGGCGGCAAAGTCATCCGCGGCATCCAGATGGAGACCGAGGCGCGCATCGACATCGACGACGACGGCACCGTGCGGGTGGCGGCGGTGGACGGCGCGGCCAGCCTCCGGGCGGTCGAGATGATCAAAGAGCTGATCCAGGAGGTCGAGGAAAACGCCGTCTACGAAGGCAAGGTCGTGCGGATCATGGACTTCGGCGCTTTTGTCGAGATCCTGCCCGGCCGCGACGGCCTGATCCACATCAGCGAGTTGGACCACACCAGGGTCCGCGCGGTGACCGACGTGATCAAGGAAGGCGACGTGGTGCAGGTCAAGGTGCTGGGCATCGACGACCGGGGCAAGATCCGCCTCAGCCGCAAGGCCCTGTTGCCGATCCCCGAAGGCGGCGTGCCCGCCCCCGAGGGCGACGACGACCGCCCGCGCTACGACGGGCCGCCGCGCGGCGACCGCCCCCGTGGCGACCGTGGGCCCAGGGAGCGCAACGACCGCAACCGCGGCGACCGTGACCGCGGCCGGCGCGACAACCGCTAGACAAGCCGGAGCAAGCCGTGGCCGCCAAAACGGTCCTGGATAACGGCGTGCGTCTGCTCAGTGAAAAACTGCCCCAGGCCTACTCGGTGACGGTGGGCCTGTGGGTGGAGGTGGGCTCCCGCGATGAGCCCACCTCGCTGGGCGGCGTCAGCCATTTCATCGAGCACATGGCCTTCAAGGGCACCGGGCGCCGCAGCGCCCTCGACATCGCCCGCGAAATCGACCGCCTGGGCGGTCACGCCAACGCCTTCACCGGCAAGGAAAACACCTGCTTCCACGCCAAGGCCCTGGCCGAAAACATGGCCGAGCTTTGCGATATCCTCTGCGACATCATGCTGCGCCCGGCCTACGACCCCGTCGAGCTGGAGCGCGAGCGCCAGGTGATCCTGCAAGAGATCAGCTTTGTCGACGATTCGCCCGACGAGCTGGTTCACGTGCTGTTTTGCCAGCGCTTCTGGCCCGATCACGCCCTGGGCCGGCCCATCCTGGGCTCCGAGGAGAGCGTGGCCGGCCTGGGCCGCCAGGCCATGCTCGACTACATGGAGCAAAACTATTCGCCGGCCAACCTGGTCGTTTCGGCCGTGGGCGACATCGATCACGGCCGCCTGGAGGGCCTGCTGGGCGACGTGCTGGGCGCGCTGCCGGCGCGGCCCAAGCGGGCCCCGCGCCAGGCCCCGGTCGTGAGCCCGGGGCTGTTGATCGCCCCGCGCGAGCTGGAGCAGGTGCAGGTGGCCATCGGCGCGCCGGCCCCGGCCACGGCCGCGCCGGACCGTTTCGCGGCGGCGGTGCTCAATTCGATCCTGGGCGGCAGCATGAGCTCGCGCCTGTTCCAGGAAGTGCGTGAACGGCGCGGCCTGGCCTATTCCATCTATTCCTATCTCAGCTCCTATTCCGACGCCGGCATGCTGGGCGTGTCCATGGGCGTGGCCCCGGAAAAGGCCGCCGAGGCCGTGGCCGTGGTTCTGGACGAAATGGAGCGCGTGGGCCAAGCCGGCGCGGTCTCCCACGAAGAGCTGACCCACGCCAAGGATCACCTGAAAGGCTCGATCCTGCTATCGGCCGAAAACCCCGAAAGCCGCATGAGCCGCCTGGCGCGCAACGAGTTTTCCTTTGGCCGTCACGTGCCCATGGACGAGGTCATCGCCCGGCTGGAGGCCGTGGAGATCGAGCAGGTCCGCGACCTGGCCCGGCATAACCTGGGCCGCGACAAACTGGGCCTGACCATCCTGGGCGCGGTGGACGAAACGGCCCTGGCCAAGGAGATCGGCCTGTGAGCCAGCCGCTGGTGGAGGTGATGGTCCTGTCCCACGGCCGGGGCCTGGCCCTGCCGGCCTACCAGACGGCGCTATCGGCCGGGCTGGACCTGCCGGCGGCGCTGGACGAGCCCCTGACCATCCAGCCAGGCCAGATCGCCATCGTGCCCACGGGCCTGGCCCTGGCCATCCCGGCCGGCTGGGAGGGCCAGGTGCGGCCGCGCTCGGGCCTGGCCATCGGCAAGGGCCTGACCGTGGTCAACGCCCCCGGCACCATCGACGCCGACTATCGCGGCGAACTCAAGGTGGGCCTGATCAACCTGGGCTCGGCCGCGGTGACCATCCAGCGCGGCGAGCGCGTGGCCCAGTTGATCATCGCTCCGGTGGCCCGGGCGACGCTGCGGGTGGTGGATGATTTGCCCGAGACCGCGCGGGGCGCGGGCGGCTTCGGCCACACGGGAGCGTGATGAGCCTGCGGTTTTGCGTGCTGGCCAGCGGCTCCAAGGGCAACGCCACCTATATCGAGGGCGACGGCGGGGCCATCCTCGTCGACGCGGGGCTCTCGGCCCGGGAACTGCAACGGCGCATGGCGATGGCCGAACTGGACCCCGGCGAGATCCAGGCCGTGGTGCTGACCCACGAACACGGCGATCACTGCCGGGGCGTGCGCGTGCTTGCGCGGCGCCTGGGCGTGCCGGTGCTGGCCACGCCCAAAACCTGGGCCCAGGTCCAAGACAAAAAAGGCGTGGCCTTCGAGCCGATCCAGGCCGGCCAGGCCCTGGAGTATTGCGGCCTGCACCTCCAGCCGTTTTCCGTCTCCCACGACGCCGCCGACCCCATCGGCCTGACCATCGGTTGCGGCGGGGCGCGGCTGGGCCTGTGCACCGATCTGGGCGTGGCCACCAAGCTGGTGCAGACCCGCCTGGGCGGCTGCCACGCCTTGATCCTGGAGGCCAACCACGACCCCGAGATGCTCAGCCAGGGCCCTTATCCGCCGTGGCTCAAGCAGCGCGTGCGCTCGCGGGTGGGCCACCTTTCCAACCACGACAGCGCCCAACTGCTCACCGAACTTATGCATGTCGGCCTGGGCCAAGTGGTGCTGGCCCATCTGTCCGAGACCAACAACTTTCCCGAACTGGCCCGCCGCGCCGCCGAAGGGGTGGTGCGTTGGGCCGGCCTGAATACCCGCGTGGAAGTGGCCGCCCAGGGTGAACCCACGCCGGTGCTGGAGGTCGAGCCGCGCGGGCGGGCCTTCGCCGAAGCGCTCAACTGACGGCGCGGCCGATTTTGTGGGCCTGTTGACAGGATAATTGTTTTTGCTAGGATGAAGCGCCCCTGATGGCGCGAACGCCTTTTGGCCCGGCCCTGGCCGGGGAGAGGACATTGATGGATCGCCACGACGACCTTTTCGACGAGGCCCCGCTGGAGCCCGATGAGCTTGTGGAAGAGGAGAATCTGCCCGACAAGCTGCCGCTTTTGCCGGTGCGCGACGTGGTGGTCTTTCCCTACATGATCCTGCCGCTGTTCGTGGCCCGCGACGGCTCGGTGGCCGCGGTGGAGGCGGCCATGGCCCGCGACCAGATGATCATGCTGGTGGCCCAGCGCGATCAGGCCGTCGAACAGCCCGAGCCGGGCGACCTGTTCGAGATCGGCTGCGTGGGCATGATCATGCGTCAGCTCAAGATGCCCGACGGCCGCATCAAGATCCTCGTCCAGGGCTTGACCCGGGCGCGGGTCTCCTCGTGGGAGCGCCACGCCCCCTACCTGGAGGTGGGCATCGAGGCCCTGGCCGAGGAAAAAGAGCGCGAGGGCGAGCAGAGCCCCGAGGTCGAGGCCCTCATCCGCAACGTGCGCGAGGCCAGCGAAAAGATTCTTTCGCTGCGCGGGCTGCTGTCCTCGGACGTGGTGGCCATTCTCAACTCGGTGGAGACGCCGGGCCGCCTGGCCGACATGGTGGCCAGCAACCTGCGGCTGCGCATCGACAAGGCTCAGGAAATACTGGAGGAAATGGACCCAGCCGGCCGCCTGGCCCTGGTCCATGGCCATCTGGGCAAGGAGGTGGAGGTCTCCACGATCCAGGCCCAGATTCAGTCCGAGGCCCAGGAGGAAATCTCCAAGACCCAGCGCGAATATTATCTGCGCGAGCAGATCAGGGCCATTCGCCGCGAGCTGGGCGACGGCGAGGACCGCGCCGCCGAGCTGTTCGAACTGCGCCAGACCATCCTTGACATGCGCATGCCCCAGGATGTGCGCGAGGAGTCGCTCAAGCAACTTTCGCGCCTGGAGAACATGCAGCCCGAGTCGGCCGAGGCCACCGTCATTCGCACCTACCTGGACTGGGTGGTCGAGCTGCCCTGGCAGAAATCCACCCGCGACAAGCTCGACATCGCCAAGGCCAAGGCCATCCTCGACGAAGACCACTACGATCTGGCCAAGGTCAAGGACCGCATCCTCGAACAGCTCTCGGTGCGCAAGCTAAACCCCCGCGGCAAGGGGCCGATCATCTGTTTCATCGGCCCGCCCGGCGTGGGCAAGACCTCCCTGGGCCGCTCCATCGCCAGGGCCATGGGCCGCAAGTTCGTGCGTCTGTCGCTGGGCGGCGTGCGCGACGAGGCCGAGATTCGCGGCCATCGCCGCACCTACATCGGGGCCATGCCCGGGCGCATCCTCCAGGGCCTCAAGCAGGCCGGCAGCAACAACCCGGTGTTCATGATCGACGAGGTGGACAAGGTCGGCTCGGACTATCGCGGCGACCCCACCTCGGCCCTGCTGGAGGTGCTCGACCCCGAGCAGAACAACGCCTTTTCCGATCACTACCTCAACTTGCCATTCGACCTTTCCAAGGTCATGTTCATCACCACCGCCAACGTCGAGGACACCATCCCCGAGCCGCTGCTGGACCGCATGGAGGTCATCGAGCTGCCCGGCTACACCGACGACGAGAAGGTGCAGATCGCCCGCAAGCATCTCATCGACCGCCAGCTGAAAGAGACCGGCCTGTGGCGGCGCAAGGTGCGCATCAGCGACGGGGCGATCCTGGAGATCATCCGCAATTACACCCGCGAGGCCGGCCTGCGCAGCCTCGAGCGCGAACTGGGGGCGATCCTGCGCAAGATCGCCCGCCAAGTGGCCGAGGGCAAGGCCGGGGCGCTGAGCGTCAACGCGGCGGCGGTGCAGAAATACCTGGGCGTGCGCAAATATCTGCCCGAGGACGATCGCGGCGAGGGCGAAGTGGGCGTGGCCACCGGCCTGGCCTGGACCTCGGCCGGCGGCGAGGTGCTGCGCGTGGAGGTGGCCATCCTCGATGGCAAGGGCAACCTGACCAGCACCGGCTCGCTGGGCGAGGTGATGAGCGAGTCGGCCCAGGCGGCCCTTTCCTACGTGCGCGGCCGGGCGGGCGCGTTCGGCCTGAAAAAAGACTTTTACGAGCATCTGGACATCCACTTGCACGTGCCCAGCGGGGCCATCCCCAAGGACGGGCCCAGCGCCGGCGTGACCATCTGCACGGCCATGGTCAGCGCGCTGACGGGCGTGCCGGTGCGCGAGGACGTGGCCATGACCGGCGAGATCACCCTCACCGGCAAGGTGCTGCCCATTGGCGGGCTGAAGGAAAAGACGCTGGCGGCGCTGCGCATGGGCCTCAAGACGGTGATCGTGCCGGCCAAAAACCACAAGGAGCTGGCCGAGATACCGCTGAAGGTCTCACGCGGGCTCAAGCTCGTTCAGGTTGAGCACATGGACCAGATTCTGGAGTTGGCCCTGGCCGGCAAGCCTCGCAAAAAGCGCGTCGCCCCGGCCAAAGGCAAGGCCAGGCCAGCGGCGGCCGGGGAGAATTGACCAATGCCCAACGTGCTTTACATCGACGCCTGCGGCGGCGCTTCCGGCGACATGCTGGCCGGGGCGCTCCTGGACCTGGGCTGGCCCCTGGATGAGTTGCGCGCCCTGGCCGCGGCCATGGGTCTGGCCGACACGCGCCTGGAGGCCAAGGTCGTCGAGCACAACCATCTGCGGGCCCTGCGTCTGGAGGTGGACTGCGCCGAAAAACAGCCGCATCGCCATCTGCGCCACGTCTTGGAGCACCTGGACAGGCTGCCCGCCGACGTGGCCGAGGCCGCCGGTCGGGTCTTTCGGCGTCTGGCCGAGGCCGAGGCCAGGGTTCATGGCATCGAGGTCGAACGGGTGCATTTTCACGAGGTGGGCGCGGTCGACGCCATCATCGACGTGACGGCCTTTTGCGCTGGCCTGGCCTGGCTGGGTTGGCCCCGGCTGGTCTGTTCGCCGCTGCCCCTGGGCCAGGGTTTCGTGGACTGCGCCCACGGCCGGCTGCCCTTGCCGGCCCCGGCGGTGCTGAACCTGCTGGGCGGCGTGCCGGTGCGGCCCTGGCCCGCCGAGGAAGAGACCGTCACCCCCACCGGCGCGGCGTTGCTTTCCACGCTGGCCCACCAGTTTGGGCCGCTGCCGGCCATGCGCCTGGAGGCGGTGGGCGTTGGCGGCGGCTCGCGCCAGGGCCAGTGCGGGCCCAACATCGCGCGCCTGCTGACGGGCCAGGAGGACGACGGGGTGCTGCGCGACGAGCTGGTGGAGATCGTCTGCCACATCGACGACATGCAACCCGAGGACATACCCCTGGCCATCGCCCGGCTGATGAGCGCCGGCGCCCTCGACGCGGCGGCCGCGCCGCTACAGATGAAAAAAGGCCGGCCCGGCTGGCGTTTCATTGTTTTGGCCCGGCCCGAGCAGGCCGAGGAACTGGCCGCCCTGGTCCTGGAGCAGACAACGACCCTGGGCGTGCGTTTGCGACGCATGGGCCGCATGATCCTGCCGCGCCGCGTGATCGAGGTGCAAAGCCCCTGGGGCCAGGCCCGGATCAAGGTCTCGTCGACCAGCCAGGGCCCTCGCCTGCACCCCGAGGCCGACGACGTGGCGGCCATCGCCCAGCGCACGGGGCTGGCCCCGGCCAAGGTGCGCCAGGAACTGACCGCCCTGGCCGCGGCCCAGCTCTAAAAAAACGCGCGCCGCCAAAGCGCGGGGCCTTGACGGCGCTTGGTTGGTGGCCGGCGGGGGCTTTAGGCCTGGCTGACCTGGATCTTGCGCGGCATGGCCTTGGCCGCCTTGGGCAGGCGCAGGGTCAACTGGCCGTTTTTCAGCTCGGCGCTGATCGCTTGGCGGTCAATGGCCTCGTTGATGGTGAACTGGCGCAGATAGCGGCCCAGTTGATATTCGCGCAGGAGCGGCTCGCCCTCGGCCTCGCCGTTGGCCCCGCCCTGTAGGCGCAGCACGTCGTTTTCCAGGTCGATGGCCAGTTCGTCGGCCTTGACGCCGGGCAGATCGGCCAGCACCACCAGCATCTCGTCGGTCTCATAGATATCCACCGGCGGCTGGAACACGGGCGCGGGCCTGGTTTGCTCGGCGCTGACGTCGGTGGCGGCGTTTTTTTCCAGCATGGTCATGGCTCATCCTCCCTTCTAGGCCGCGTTTACGGAGATTTTCTTGGGCAGGGCCGCGGCGGCCTTGGGCAGGATGATGGTCAGGACGCCGTCGGTCAGCTTGGCCGAAACACGCTCCGCGTCCACCTCGTCGGGCAGGCCCAGCATGCGGTTGAACTTGGGGTAGGCCCGCTCGCGCCGGTGGAACTTGGCCCCTTCGGGCAGCTCGGGCGGCTTGCGTTCGCCCTTGATGCCCACGTTTTTACCCACCACCGAGATATCCACGTCCTCGGCGGCCACGCCGGGCAACTCGGCGGTGACGATGAATTTGTCCTCGGCCTGGCTGATGTTGACCAGCGGAAACACGCCGGCGGAGGGTAATCCAGCGACTTCGCCGGAAATGGCCCCCAACAGCCGGCCCATTTCCTGACGCAGGCGGTCCACCTCGGACAACGCGCCACGCCAAGAACCATATGGATTGAAAATCCTGGTCGTCAACATGCGCTTTCCTCCTTTTTTCAGCCATGATCTCTCGGGCCGCCTGGCGTCGGCCCGGTGCTTTACGTTCTAGAAAAAAAATAGGCACGGGCTTTTCCCGCGCAAGCCCGCGCCGCCAAAAAAATGTCGTGCGTCGTTTGGCCGGCGGCGCGGCCCCTGCCGGGTGGGGTCGCGCCGCCGGGGCGTCGGTTCTAGGAGTAGCGCAGCATGGCCGCGACGCCGCCCATGTCGTCGAGGATGGAGTCTTCGGCCACCTGCTCCAGGCGCGCGCCCGAGGCCAGGGCCCGGGCCACGGCCAGGTTGACCACATCGGCGACGGCGGTCATTTTCTGGCCGCAGATGGGGCAGGGCTCGGCCACGTGACGCAGCCGGCCGCAGGCCGGGCAGACGCCGCCGGCGGCGCGGTAGCCCCGCTTGACCACCAGCGTGCGCACCTGGCCCTCGTAGACGCTGGCCAGCACCTGGTTGAGGCCGGTGGCCACCTTGCCGCCGGGGCCCAGGTTTTCGGACATGGTCCGCAACAGGTCGTGTTGGCGAACTCGGCGGGCCTTTTCTTGAACCTCGGCGATGTGCTGGGCCACCTGGCCGGCCGGCGCGCCGCAGTCGGCGACGAACGATCCGGCCAGGAGTTTGGCCAACTCGGGCGGCAGTTGGGCGGCGAACTCGTCGGCGGCCTGGCGCGCGCCGCCGACGATGAGTTGCTGGCAGTCCAGCTCGTGGCACAGGTTTTTGACGATGGCGGTGACGGCCTTGTGAAAGCGGGCCGCGGCCTGGTCTTCCCAGCGGCCGACCTGGTTGTCGCCGGCGCGACCCTGGCCGCCGTCGCGTTCGAAAACGCCTTCCTCGGCGCTGAGTTGGGTCAGCTCCAGCTCCCTGACCTCGCCCAGATAGCCGAAAAACAGCCGCGCGGCCTTGCGGTCGATGAGCACGGTCAGGCTGCGGCGGTGGTCCGAGGCCAGGGCCGCCAGGGGCCGGATGTAGGGCGCGGGGCCGACCTCGAGCATGTTGGGCACGGGCGCGGCCAGGGCGTAGGCCTGGAACATGCCGGATTTGCTGGAAGAAAATACGGCCAAGCCTCGGCCGTGATCCGCTGGCAACTCCTCGACATGGCGCATTATCGCTTGACGGTCGGCGGCCAGATCGTCCCATTGGCCGGCCGCGCCGTTGCCTTGCAGCTGTTTCTCGGCGCGTTTGATCATCTCGCCCATGGCCAGGCCGCGGGCGTCGCGCAGGCCGTCCAGGCTCAGGTAGAGGCTGACAATGCCGTGGGGATGGGCGTCCAACTGGGCAAGGTGGCGCAGGGTCGTTGCGTCAAGCATCTGGTGCTCCTCCTTGAATAAAATGGGGACGACGCGGCTCGCCGGGCGCGAACCGGTGGGCAAGAAGCGGTCGCCGGCCGCGTGATGGGGGGAAGGGCGCGGCGCTGGGCCGCTGGCGGTCGGGGCCTGGCCCGGCCAGATGGAGGCTCCGCCCGGCGCTGGGCGGATCATGACGCCTCCCGTCAAAAGGATGGTGTGGGGCAAACCCCTTCATATTTTTAGGTTATCGCCGCCGTTGGCCAGGGTCAAGGGCCGGTTGGCCGGGCGCCGATTATTTTTTCGCGCCTGGGCCGGCCGGGGCAATCAAGAGCTTGCAAGACGAGATGATTGTTCATAAACTACAAGCTGCGTCGAAAAAATGACGCAGCTTGCCGCCAAGGGTTGGCCGAGGACAGCATGAAGAAAAACGAAAACCGTGGCGCGGCGTTGGTGGTTGACGAGGGGCCGGATCGCTTCAGCGTCTGGCAGGAAGCCTTGGTCGAGCGGGGCTTCAACTTTCATGGCGTGGCTTCGCCCGACGAGGCCGTGCCCATGGCCGACCAGCATTATTTTGACCTGATGTTCGTGCGCGAAACCATCGCCGGGCGACCCACCGACGAGCTTCTGGCCAGACTGCTGGACATGATGCCCGAGAGCGTGGCCACGGTGCTGGCCGACGACGAGTCGGTGGACCGCGCCGTGCGGGCCATGCGTCTGGGCGCGTTCAACTATATCCGCGCGCCCCGGCGCAAGGAAGAGGCCTTGGGCCCCCTGGAGGAGGCCCTGGAGTACCGCCGCCTGCGCCGCGACGGGGCCCTGCGCCGCCGCCAACTGAACCAAAAATACGACGTGGACAACATCGTCGGGGCCAGCCAGGCCATGCAGGATGTCTTCCGGCTGATCCACAAGGTGGCTCGCGCCGACTCGACGGTGCTGATCCTGGGCGAAAGCGGCACGGGCAAGGAACTGGTGGCTCGGGCCATCCACCATCAGTCTCGGCGGGCGGATCGACCGTTGGTGCCGGTCAACTGCGGGGCCATTCCCGAGGATCTGCTGGAAAGCGAGCTGTTCGGCCACGAAAAGGGCGCCTTCACCGGCGCGATCAAGACCCGCGCCGGCCGTTTTGAACTGGCCGAGGGCGGCACGATATTCCTCGATGAAGTCGGTGACATGTCGCCGCAGTTGCAGGTCAAGCTGCTGCGCGTGCTACAGGAGCACCAGTTCGAGCGCGTCGGCGGCGGCAAGACCATCGACGCCGACATCCGCGTCTTGGCGGCCACCAACCGCGACCTGCGCGAGATGGTCGCCACCGGCCGCTTTCGCGAAGACCTTTATTATCGCCTCAACGTGGTGCCCATCCGCGTGCCGCCCCTGCGCCAGCGCCGTAGCGACATCCCCCTGCTTTGCGGGCATTTCATCCAGCGGCTCAGCCGGCAAAAGGGCCTGGAGCCGCGGACGATCCACCCCGAGGTCATGGGTCGCCTGATGCGCTACGCCTGGCCGGGCAACGTGCGCGAGTTGGAAAACATGCTGGAGCGCATGTGCATTTTGGCTGATGGCGAGGTCATCGGTCTGGATGACCTGCCCGTTCGCCTGGCCGCCCTGGAGCCGGGGCCGCCGCCCGACGAGCCCGAGCGCCCCGCCGAGCACCAACTGCCGCTCGACGGCCTGGATTTCAACGAGGCGGTGGATTCCTTCGAGCGCGCCCTGATCGTTCAGGCCCTGGAGCGCACCAACTGGGTCAAAAACCAGGCCGCGGCCCTGCTGCGCCTCAATCGCACCACGCTGGTGGAAAAGATCAAGAAAAAGGGCATCAAGTGCGACGAATGATGGCGTCGAAATTTTGACGACGCTGGGCGGCCCGGCCAGACGCCGGCTCGGCCTGATAATTAGGCCATATTATTCGGCAAGATAGCCGCGTTACACGCCGCCGCTCGCTTTGGCGCGCCGCTTGCAGCGCCCCATGCCAGGCCCCGCCAGGGGCGTTTGGCCATTTTGCCCCGACGCGGGCTTTCGCGGGGAGTCGCCTTATCAAGCATCGTGGCCCGCATATGTTTTTTGCCTTGGCGCTGGTGGCGCTGGCGTTTAGCGCCTGGCCGGCGGCGGCCGCGCGCCTGACCGACGTGTCGGTGACCCAGAGCGGCGGGGCGACCAGGCTGGTGCTGCGCGCCGACGGGCCGTTGCGCTTTCAACTCGACCTCACCGGCCCCGAATCCATCGAGATAGCCCTGGCCGAGACGATCATGGCCGCTGAACTGCCCGCCGTGCCCCAGGGCCTGATCGGCGACATCGGCCTCGACCGCCGGGGCGACGACCTGGTGTTGGCGGTGCGCTTCAGCCAGCCAGGGGTGACGGTGCTGCCGATCTACGACGCCCCGGCCAAGCGCCTGACCATCGAGTTGGGCGGTCGGCCCGGTCAGGAAGAACGCCTGGCCCCGCCGCCAGAGCCCGAACCGAGCGCCACGCCCGCGCCAACCGCCGAACCAGCCGCCACGCCCACGCCGCCGACCCAGGTCGCGCCGGCGGCGGCCACCGCGCCGTTGGTGCGGGCCGTGCGCGTGGTCAGCCACGACGGCTTCACGCGGGTGGCGCTGTTGGCCGACGGGCCCATCGAGGCGTCTTTTCAGGCCGAGGGCCAGGTGGGCTGGCTGCGCCTGAAACGAGGCGGCCTGGCCCCGGACGCTAGCTGGGACAGGCCCGACAGGCGCGTGCTGGGCCTGGGCGTCATCGGCCGCCAGCCCCTGGTGCTGCGCCTGCAACTGGCCCGGCCGGCGGTGCGTCACCGCCTGTTCGCCGCCGAGGATGGCCGTAGCGCCGTGTTGGACCTGGACCTGGACGGCCCGCCGCCGGCCGCCAGCACCCGCCAGCCCATGCCCGCGCCGCCGGCCGCGGCCGAACCGACGCCGGAACCGACCGCCACGCCCACGGCGAGCCCGCCGCCGCCCGCGCCCGAGGCCAGCGCGCCCACGGCAAGCCCGGCACCGCCCGCGCCCGAGGCGCCGAAAACGGCCCTTGCCGGCCCCGTCACGCCCGCGCCGACGCCGGGCTTTTCGGCCCGGATGGAACTGCGCGCCCAGCACCTGGCTCGCAACATGCCGGCCCTGGCCGCCGTGGCCACCATCGACCGCCGCGAACCCTATCTGGCCCGTGGGCCCATGCCGCCCATGCCCACGCCGCCGGCCCTGGCCCGGCCGCGCCAGACGGCCACGGCCCAACCCGGCCCCACCCCCGGACCGCCTCAAGACGCGGCCCAGGTGCTGGCGGCGATCAAAAACGCCCAGCAAGCCGCGCCGGCCCAGCCATCGACGCCAGCCAGCCAGCCAGCGCCGGCCAGCCAGGCCACGCCCGCGCCGCCGACCGCCGCGCAAGAGGCCGACCGCCAGCGTCAGATTGCCGACGCCCTGCTCAGCCGTGGCCGCTCCGCCCTGGAGGAGCGCGACTACAACCAGGCGCTGTTGGCCTTTCAGGAGCTGATGGACCGCTTCCCCAAGGATCAGGCCGTCGGTGAGGCCATGTTTCGCTTCGCCGATGCTTTTTATTACGAAAATGAACGCAAGATGGCCGCCAAGTTCCACGACGTGATGTTCAACTATCAGCGGGCCATCGACCTCCACCCCCAGTCGGACCAAGTGCCCTGGGCCCTGCTGATGATGGGCAAGGCCAGCATGGCCTTTGGCGAGCCCTTCCGGGGCATGGGCTATTTCGAAATCGTCATCAACGATTACCCCAAGAGCCCCTACGTGCCCCTGGCCCTGGTCAACCGCGGCGGCGCCTTCCAGGAGCAGGGCAAGTTCGCCATGGCCGTGGCCGAATACGAGCGCGTCCTGGCCAGCTATCCCCAAAGCGACTATCGCGTCGACGCCCAATGGGGCCTGGCCAAGGCCTATTTCGGCATGGCCCGCTTTCGTGCGGCCAGCGACGTTCTGCTGGAAATGGCCAAGGAAAACCCGCAGATGCATCTGCAAAACCCGGAGTTGCTCTATTACCTTGGCGAGGCTGAATTCCAACTGCGCGACTACAACAAGGCCCGTTTCTATTTCCTGTGGGCCCTCAATATCCGCCCCGACATGCGCGACGGCGACATCATCCTCACCCGCGTCGGCGACTCCTACGGCTACCAGGGCCAGGACCGCGCCGCCCGCGAGATCTACGCCCAGGTCATCGACATGTACCCCGATACCGACGGGGCGCTGGTGGCGCGCATCCGCCTGGCCGAATCGCCGGAAAAGGATATCGAGCACCCCTGGGACATCTTCCAGGTCAAGGCCGACCTGGACGCCTACCGCACCTACAAGGAGATCGCCGATAAATACGCCGACCGTCAGGTGGGCCAGTTGGCCAAGGTCAAGCTGGCGGTCTATCACTACAAGAAAAACGAGTTCGTCAAGGCCATCGACACCCTGGAAAAATTCTTGCAGCTAAACCCCAACACGCCTTTCCGGCCCGAGGTGGACTACACCATGAACCTGGCGGCCATCGGGCTGCTGGAGGGCCTGCGCGCCGAAAACAAGCCCATGGAGCTGATGGACGCCTATTTGCGCAACCGCGTCCTGTTGACCAGACCCAACAGCAACCAGATGCTTTCGCTTTTGGCCTGGGCCTACGAATCCACCGGGCTCTACGACCGGGCGGCCGGGCTCTACAAGGTGCTGGCCAGCCGAGGCATGGTCGACTCCAAGATCTGGCTGGCCTGGGCCGAGAACCTGGCCAAGAGCGGCCAGACCA
Source organism: Desulfarculus baarsii DSM 2075 (assembly GCF_000143965.1). Lineage (GTDB taxonomy): Bacteria > Desulfobacterota > Desulfarculia > Desulfarculales > Desulfarculaceae > Desulfarculus > Desulfarculus baarsii. The sequence goes on from NC_014365.1 coordinate 1,026,945, forward strand.
AGGAGGCCGTGGGCGTGCTGGAAGATATCGACACGGCCAATCTCAAGGGCCCCGAGATCACCCGCGTGCGGTCGCTTCTGGGGCGCATGCTCTGCCTGGATGGCCAATATGAAAAGGCGGCCAAGGCGCTGCAAGAGCTGATCAAGGGCAGCCCCAACCACGGCGGGGCCGAGGCCGATTACCGGGCCTTGGGCCAATCGCTGGCCGCCCTGAATCGCCCGGCCGAGGCCTTGCCGGCCTTCGAGAAGGCCATCGCGTTGTTGACGCCCATGCAAGGGCCCGAGATCGACCTGGAGCGCTATCTGCTGGCCATGGAGGCCGGGGCGGCGGCGGTGGCCAGCGGCAAGCTCGACCTGGGCGTGACCCACTTCGCCACCGCCGAAAGCCTGGCCCAGAGCCCGGCCGACAAGGCCCAGGCCATGTACGAGCTTTCGCGGACCTATGGTCGCCTGGGCCAGAGCAAGCGCATGACCGAGGTGCTAAACGACCTGGCCAAGATGGACCTGACGCCGTGGTCGGAGATGGCCAAGGGCGCGCTCAACGACCAAAAGCTCTCCAAGCGCTTGCTTCAGATGGGGAAATAGTGATTTGCTCTTGTGCTATACTCGGAGGCGGGGCAAAATCAGCCTGCTGCGCTAACCCATTGCTGGCCGGAAGCCGTTGATGTCCAGAGACGAAGGCAAAAACATCCTGGTGGTCGACGACGACCAAGATCTGTGCAAGGATCTGGCCGGCTACCTCACGCGGGCCGGGCACCAGGTCAAGGTCGGCTTGGACGGGGCCGAGGCCTTGCTGGCCCTGGACGACGGCCGGCCCTTCGATCTGGTCATCACCGGCCTCAACCTGCCCCGGGCCGGGGGCATGGATATCCTGCGGGCGGTCAAGGGCCGCCAGCCGGCCACGCCGGTGGTGATCCTGACCCAGACCGGCTCGGTGCGCCACGCCGTCGAGGCCATGAAAGAGGGCGCGGCCGATTTTCTGCTCAAGCCCGTCACCGTCGAGCTGATGGAAGAACTGGCCCAGCGCATGCTGCGGCCCAAGAGTCCAGCCAAGGCCGGCAAGGGCCAGCGCCAGATCGTCACCCAGGACATGCGCATGCAAAAGCTCCTGGAGATGGCCCGGGCCGTGGCCGACAGTCGGGCCACGGTGCTCATCAGCGGCGAAAGCGGCACCGGCAAGGAGCTTTTCGCCCGCTATCTGCACGACAACTCCTCGCGCCGCGGCGGGCCTTTCGTGGCCGTCAACTGCGCCAGCCTCCCCGATGGCCTGCTGGAGAGTGAGCTGTTCGGCCACGAAAAGGGCGCCTTCACCGGGGCCGTGGCCCGCAAGCCCGGCCGTTTCGAACTGGCCAACGAGGGCACCATCCTGCTCGACGAGATCAGCGAGATGGCCGTGGGCCTCCAGGCCAAGCTGCTGCGCGTGCTGCAAGAGGGCGAGATCGACCGGGTGGGCGGCAAACGGCCCGTGCCGGTGGACGTGCGCGTGGTGGCCACCACCAACCGCGACCTGAAGGAGCATATCGCCAAGGGCGAGTTCCGCGAGGATCTTTACTATCGCCTCAACGTGATCCCGCTGCGCATCCCGCCGCTGCGCCAGCGGCCGGGCGACATCCTGCCCCTGGCCCAGCACTTCCTGGCCCAGTTCGCCGCCGAGAACAACCGCCCGGCCTTGACCCTGGGACCAGAGGCCCAGCGCATGATCCTGGCCCACCAGTGGCCGGGCAACGTGCGCGAGCTGCAAAACACCATGGAGCGAGCGGTGCTGCTGGCCCAGGGCGAGGTCGTCGGGCCGGCGGCGCTGCTGTTCGAGGATCAACTGGCGGGCTTTGCCGAGGGCCTGGGCTTTGCCGAGCCGCCGGTCGAGCAGCCGCTCCCCTTTGAGGCCGAGGCCGGCCCCATCCCCACCCTGCGCGACGCCGAGCGCAGCCTGATCATGCGCGCCCTGGACGACACCGAGGGCAACCGCACCCACGCCGCCAAGATGCTGGGCATCAGCGTGCGCACGCTGCGCAACAAACTCAACGAGTACAAACTCAAGCACGGCATGGACGCCACGCCGTGATCTTGACGCGGCCCGGCAAGTCTCGCCCGGCAGTCAAATAATTGGCGCGCCTTTCACCGGGTCGGACCTGGCGGGGCTTGGGCCGGCCCAGCGGGCCCAAGGCGCGAAAGATGCTGGCCCTTTGGCCGCCCGGCCAGCTTGGGGCGCGCGCGTTCGACGTTTGGCATATCGCTTGCATGGTTGTTGGCAAACATCCGACGCGCACCGTCAGGAGAGGCCAATGTCCATCGTCGATATTTTCGATCGCAACGTCGAGTTGCTCAACGCCAACCTGGACCGCCGCGCCCAGAGCCACCGGCTGATCGCCCGCAACGTCTCCAACATCGACACGCCAAACTATAGCGGCACCGGCCTGGAGTTTGAAAAACAACTGCGCGCGGCCATCAAGGGCGACGTGTTGCCCACCAGCATGCAACGCACCGACCCGCGGCACCTGCCCATCGACGAAGGGGCCGCCTTCGCCGACGCCCAAGGCGTCTACAAGGACACCGGCCCGGTGCACCTGGACATCGAAATGAGCAAGCTGGCCGAGAACAACATCATGTTCAACACCATGGTCACCCTGCTCAACAAGAAATTCTCGCTGCTCAAGACGGCCATCGCCGATTCGGGAGGCAAGTAGCATGGACTTCGTCACATCCATGGAGATCAGCGCCAGCGGCCTGAGCGCCCAGCGCACGCGGCTCAACATCATCAGCCAGAACCTGGCCAACGCCGAGACCACCCGCACCGCCGAGGGCGGGCCTTATCGCCGGCGGGTGACCGTCATGTCGGCCCAGCCCTTTGTCTCGCACCTGGAGCAGGCCATCGATTCGCCGCCTCAGCAGCAAGACCCGCGCAAGGGCGTGCTGGTCAACGAGATCGCCCAGGACAACTCGCCCTTCAAGAAGGTCCACGACCCCAGTCACCCCGACGCCGACGCCGATGGTTACGTGCTCTACCCCAACGTGGACGTGGTCACCGAGATGGTCAACCTCATCAGCGCCACCCGTTCCTACGAGGCCAACGTCTCGGCGGTGGGCGCCAGCAAGAACATGGCCCTCAAGGCCCTGGAAATCGCCCGCTAGCCCAAGGAGTGAGTCATGAGCGTCGGCCCGATCAAACCCCTCGTCGGCATGGTTACCGGCACGCCCGGCTTCCAGGATCCCAAGGCCCAGGGCGGCTTCGCCGACACCCTCAAGCAGGCTGTCAACGAGGTGGAACAGATGCACCAGACAGCCGAAAACTCGGTGCAGGACCTGGCCACCGGCAGCCGCAAGACCCTGCACCAGACCATGATCGACGTGGAAAAGGCCGACATCGCCTTTCGCATGCTCATGGGCGTGCGCGGCAAGATGATCGGCGCCTACCAGGAAATCTGGCGGATGAATTTCTAGCCCGAGGGGACCGACAGCCATGGCCGACAATACGCCCAAGAAAAGCCCCGAAACCGCCGCCGCGCGCATCGACGACGAGGGCGCATCGCCCCAAAGCGGCGGGGTGGCCGGCATCATCCGCGATATGCCCACCGGCCGCAAGGTGGCCATGCTGGGCCTGGCCGCCCTGGCCGCCGCCAGCCTGGTGGCCGTCTTCCTGTGGCTGAACCAGCCCGACTATCAGACGCTCTTTTCCGGGCTTTCGCAGCAGGACGCCTCGCAGGTGGTCAACCAGCTCAAGGACATGAAGCTCGACTACAAGCTGGAGTCTGGCGGCACGACCATCCTGGTGCCCGAGGAGAGCGTCTACGAGGCGCGCCTGACCCTGGCCAGCGCCGGCTTGCCCCGAGGCACGGCCGGCGTGGGTTTCGAGGTGTTCAACGAAGTGCAGATGGGCGCCACCGATTTCGTGCAGCGCATCAATTATCAGCGGGCCTTGCAGGGTGAACTGGCCCGGACGATCAGCAGCTTCGGCGAGGTCGAGGACGCCCGGGTGCACATCGTTTTGCCCCGCGAGTCGCTGTTTGTCGAGGACGAAAAGAAGCCCAGCGCCGCGGTGGTGGTGCGCCTGGCCCGCGGCCAGAGCCTCAGCGCCGGCCAGATCGCCGGCGTGGTCCACTTGGTGGCCGGCTCGGTGCCCGACCTGACCGACGACCGCGTGACCATCGTCGACACAAACGGCAACCTGCTCTATCGCAAGGACGTCGACACCGCCGATTTCCCGGCCGCCCTCACCGCCAGCCAGCTCGATTACCAGAAGAACCTGGAGCGCGGCTTCGTGGCCAAGGTGCAGTCCATGCTCGAGGAGGTGCTGGGGCCGGGCCGGGCGGTGGTGCGCGTCAACGCCGACATCGATTTCACCCGCACCTCCACCACCCAGGATCTTTTCGACCCCGACCAGGTGGCCGTGCGCTCCGAGACCAGGGCCAGCGACAAGAGCATCAACAGCGGCAACATGCCCATCGGCTCGCCCGATCAGCGCTTCACCCTGGCCGAGGCCAACGCCAATCCCGAGGAAGGTCAGAACCAGAGCAAGACCGACACCGAAAACGAGACCACCAACTACGAGATCAGCCGCACCCAGAAGCAGGTGCAGAAGGCCATCGGCGGCCTGCAGCGTCTGACCGTGGCCGTGATGATCGACGGGCCCTACAAGGACGCCGCCGACGCCGAGGGCAACACCACCCGTTCCTTCGCCCCGCGCAGCGCCGAGGAGATGCAGCAGCTCACCGAACTGGTGCGCCGGGCCGTGGGCTACGACGCCCAGCGCGGCGATCAGGTCACCCTGGCCAACATTCCCTTCCAACTGCCCGTCGGAACCGATGACATGGGCGTGATGACGTGGGAAGATTATCTCAAGCAGTGGGGCAAGCCGGCGCTCAACATCATCCTGGCCCTGCTGTTCTTCCTGCTGGTGATCCGCCCGGCGCTGAAGATGGCCTCGCGCTACGTCAACGCCCGCAGCGAGTTGGCCGCCGCCACCCGCCGCGTGGGCCCCGGCGAGGAGCTGCCCGGCGGCGGCATGGACGAACAGGCCGCCGCCCTGGCCGAATCGGCCATGAGCCGCAAGATCGGCGTGCGCGACCAGATCCTGCTGGTGGCCCAGCAAGACCCGGAACGGGCCACCGCCGCCCTCAGGGGCTGGATCCACGAGACCGAATAGCATCCGAGGAGATCGACAATGGCCGTGGGAGACAAACTGACCGGCGTGCAGAAAACAGCCATCGTCCTGGCTTCGCTGGGCGAGCAGTTCGCGGCCGAGATCTTCAAGCAGATGGACGAGGAGGAGATTCGTCAGGTCGGCCTGGCCATGAGCAAGCTCAACCAGGTCGACGCCAAGGTGGTCGACGCGGTGCTGATGGAGTTTCTGGAAAAGCTTCGCGGCGACTCGGGACCGCTGGTCGGCGGCAGCAAGACCGCCCAGCGCGCCTTGGCCCTGGCCATGGGCGAGGACGCCGCCCGCGACATCATCGCCGACATGGAGCGCTCCATCGAGCCGGTGCCCTTCGAGCGGGTCAAGACCGTCGACAGCAAGACCCTGGCCAGCTTCATCAAGAGCGAACACCCCCAGACCATCGCCGTGATCCTCTCGCACCTGCCGCAGATGAAGGCCGCCGAAGTGCTGCGCGAGTTCCCCGAAAACCTGCAGTACGACGTGGTGCTGCGCATCAGCAACCTGGATGTGATCCCGCCGGGCATCATCGAGGAGATCGACGCCGTGCTGCAGCGCGAGATCGTCAGCACCGAGGGCGCCGAGGCCAAGCAACTCGGCGGCGTCGAGGCCGTGGCCGAGCTTCTCAACAACGTCGACAAGGCCACCGAGGAGCACATCTTCGGCCGCCTGGAGGAAGACGACCCCGAGATGGCCGAAAAGATCCGCCAACTCATGTTCGTCTTCGAGGATCTGATCAACGTCGACGACCGGGGCATCCGCACCCTGCTCAAGGAGGTGCGCAACGAGGATCTCACCGTGGCCCTCAAGACCTCCAGCGAGGATCTGCGCGCCAAGATTCTGGGCAACGTCAGCGAACGCGCCGCGGCCATGATCCAGGAAGACCTGGAGGTGATGGGCCCGGTGCGGCTGTCGGAGGTGGAGCAGTCGCAGCAAAAGATCATCCAGATCGCCCGTCGCCTGGAAAAAGAAGGCAAGATCGCCATCGGCGGCAAGGGCGGGGAGGACGTCCTTGTCTAAGGCCGAGTCCGATAGCCAAGTGCGCGATTTCAGCCTGGGCGAGTTCCAGGCCGGCCGCAAACCGGCTCCCCGGCCGGCCGGGGACACGGCCTTTCACCCCGGTCAGTTCGAGCCGCTCAACCTGGGCCAACCCGAGGAAGACCCCCGCGAGCGGGCCCAGCGTCAGGCCAAACAGATGGTCGACGAGGCCAACGCCCAGGTGGCCCAGGCCAAGAAAGACGTCGAGCGCATCCGGGCCCAGGCCTACGAGGAGGGCTACAAGCAGGGCCAGCAGGAAGGCCACGCCGCCAGTCAGGCGCGCATCGAGGCGGCCATGAGCAACCTGGAGGCCGCGGCCACGGCCCTGGCCAGGGCCAAGGCCAACGTGCTGGCCCACATGGAGCGCGAGATCGTGGCCCTGGTCCAGGCGGCGGTGGACGGCGTGTTCCTGAGCGTTGACGCCATGCCGGCCAAACTGCTGCGCCAGGTGGTCGGCCGGGCCGTGGCCCAAATCGGCGAGTCGGAACGCCTGACCATCCATTGCAGCGCCGCCGACGCCGAGACCCTGCGCGAGTTTCGGCCCCAGTTGCTCGACGCCATCGCCAGCCTGGCCCAGGTTGACTTGAACGTCCGCGACGATCTGCGCCCCGGCGATTGCCTGGTCGAAAGCCCCGAAACCATGGTCGACGCCACCCTGCAAACCCGCCGCCAGGCCATCCTGGCCCAGTTGGAGCAGACCCTGCGCCAGGGCCCGCCCCTGGACTTGGCCGGCCTGGCCGACCAGCCGCCGGCCGCGCCAGCCGCCGACTGGGCCGCCGCCGGCGATCCTGGCGAGGACTGGTGATGGGCGCGCCTTCCCTGGGCCGCTATTGCGACCAACTGCGGGCCTGTCAGCCGCTGACCGTTTTGGGCCGCGTCAGCCAGGTGGTGGGCCTGGTGGCCGAGGTGCGGGGCCTGGAGTTGCCCGTGGGGGCCAGCGTTTTTCTGCATCTGGATGAAGGCCCGGTGCTGGGCGAGGTGGTGGGCTTCAAGGGCCAGGGCGTGCAGATCATGCCCTACGCCGACACTCGCGGCCTGCGGCCGGGCTGCCTGGTCTCCAGCGCCGGCGGCGCGGGCCTGGTCAAGGTGGGCCAGGCCCTGCTGGGCCGCGTGCTCGACGGCCTGGGCAACCCCGTCGACGGCGGGCCCATGCCCGAGTGGGATCAATTATATCCGCTCTATCGCCAGGCGCCCTCGGCCATGGGCCGGCCGCGCATCAGCCAGCCGGTGGACGTGGGGGTAAAGGTCATCAACGCCCTGCTGACCCTGGGCAAGGGCCAGCGCATCGGCATCTTCGCCGGCTCGGGCGTGGGCAAATCCACCCTGATGAGCATGATCGCCCGCCACACCCAGGCCGACATCAGCGTCATCGGCCTGGTGGGCGAGCGCGGCCGCGAGCTGCGCGAATTCATCGAGCGCGATCTTGGCCCCGAAGGCCTGGCCCGCAGCGTGGTCATCGTGGCCACCAGCGATCAGCCGGCCCTGGTGCGCATGCGCGCGGCCTATCTGGCCACGGCCGTGGCCGAGTATTTCCGCGACCAGAGCCGCGACGTCATCTTGATGATGGACTCGGTGACCCGTTTCGCCATGGCCGGCCGCGAGGTGGGCCTGAGCATCGGCGAGCCGCCCACCACCAAGGGCTACACGCCAAGCGTTTTCGCCCAATTGCCGCGCCTGCTGGAGCGGGCCGGCACCAGCGAGGGCGGCGGCTCGATCACTGGCATCTACACCGTTTTGGTCGAGGGCGACGACGTCACCGAGCCGGTGGCCGACGCCATGCGCTCGATCCTCGACGGCCACTTCGTGTTGACCCGGGCCCTGGCCGACCGTGGCCACTACCCGGCCATCGAGCTGTTGGGCTCCATCAGCCGTTTGGCCCGCGACATCAATCCGCCCGAGGTGACCACCGCCGCGCGCCGGCTCACCGAGTTGCTGGCCGCCTATCGCCGCAACGAGGATCTGATCAACATCGGGGCCTACGCCGATGGCTCCAACCCGGTAATCGACCGGGCCATCCGCATGATGGAGCGCATCAACAAGTTTCTGACCCAGCCCGTGGAAAAAGGCGTCGACATCACCGCCAGCCGCCGCGAACTGGTCCAACTGATGGCCCAGAAGTAGCCATGGCCTTCCGTTTTCGGTTACAATCGGTGCTGGATCACCGCAAGCATCTGGAAGAAAAGGCCCAGGGCGAGATGGCCACGCGCCTGCAAAAGCAACTGGCCTGCCAACGGCAGTTGGAGTGGATCGCCGGCGAAATGACGCGCAACCGCCAGGAACTGGCCCGGCGGGGCGCTCAAGGCATTTCGGCCCAGGAGTTCGCCCTGGCCGGCGATTACGCCACGACCCTGCGCCTGCACCAGATGCGCGCCGGCTCGCAACTGGAGCTTTTGAAGGCCGAGACCGAGATCGCCCGGCAAAAGCTCCTGGAGGCCACCCGCGACCGCAAGGCCATGGATATTCTGCGCGAGCGGCATCTGCAAGACTATCTGGCCGAGGAACGCCGGCAAGAACGCATCGCCATGGACGAGGCCGCCGTGCGCGGCTTCTTGGGGAAGGCCGACCGATGAAACTTGGGCTTTTGGGCAAAATCCTTGTCGTGGGCCTGGCCCTCAAGGCCGCGGCCCTGATCGGGGCGCTTTTCGTGGGTGGGCCTGGGCTGCCGCCGGTGGCCCAGCCCGTGGCCGCCCAGGAGGCGGCCCAGCCGGCGCCGGCCGCCCAGGAGGCCGCGCAAGAACCGGCCCCGGAGGGCCAACCCCCGGCCGAAGGGGCCCAGGAGCCGGCCGCGCCGCCGCCCAGCCAGCCGGCCAACTATGACCCGCGCCTGATCGAGCTGCTGGACCAGAAAAAGAAAAAGCTGGCCCTGGAGGAAGAGCGCCTGCAACAAGAGCGCAAGGAATTGCAAAAGCTGCGCGAGGAGGTCAACGGCCGCATCGTCGAGTTGCAAAAGGTCCAGACCGCCCTGGAAGGGCTCATCGACCAACAGAACAAGGCCCGCCAGGAGCGCATCGAGCAACTGGTCAAGGTGCTGGGCAACATGCGGCCCCAGCCGGCGGCCGACGTGATCAGCAAGCTGGACCTGGACATGTCGGTGGAGATCTTCCGGCGGATGAACAGCCGCACCGCCGGCAAGGTCATGGCCAGCCTGGAGCCCGAGCGCGCCGCCCAGATCAGCACGCTACTCACCCAGCAGCAAAAGTCCGAACAGGCCGCCAAGGTGGCCCGCGATGCGGCGGCGGCCGGAGCGGAGCCGGCGGAGTAATCCGCGCCCGAAGAAAAGACGCGGCCCGACCCCTCCAGCGCGAGGGGCCGGGCCGTCGGTTTTTTGGCGCGGCTCAGGCCGCCGGCTGGATCGTCACGGGGATGCCGTTTAGCACGCAGTTGCCCGAGAGTCGGTCGAGCAGTTGGTCGTCGGTGAGGACGTTGCTGTTGACGCCGGGGTTGGCGGCGGCCACCGACAGCCTGGCCCCGGCGGCGTGGTGGCCCCAGCCGTGGGGCGCGCAGACCACGCCGGGCATGAGCGCTTCACTCAGCTCCACGGTCATTTGCAGGCTGCCCACCCGGCTGGCGATCACGGCGGTTTTCCCGTCCTCCAGGCCCAGGGCCGCGGCGTCCTGGGGATGGACCAGCAGGGTGCAGCGGCCCTTGCCGGCCACCAGGGGCGGGATGTTGTGCATCCACGAGTTGTTGGAGCGCAGGTTCCGGCGGCCCACCAAGAGCGTCCCGGCCGGCGGGCGCTCCATGGCCTGGGCCAGGCGGTCCACGTCGGCGGCCAAGGGGGAGGGGGCCAGTTCGATCTTGGCCGAGGGCGTGCGCAAGACATTGGGCACGCCGGGCTTGAGCGGCCCCAGGTCCACGCCGTGGGGATTGGCCAGCAGCACGTCCAGGCTCAGGCCCTGGGGGTTCAGGCCAAACCAGTCGCCATATGCGCCGGTGCGCAGCATCAGGTCCAGCAAGCGGCCGGGGCCGGGGCCGCCATGCAACTGGGCCAGCAATTCGGCGGGCTGGCGACCGGCCAGGGGCGAGCCCTTGGCCTGGATGGCCTGGTTCAGCGCGCCCTCGATGATCATTTGTTCCAAGGTCAGCGGATCGGCCGCCGCGCCTTGGCCGGCCAAAATCAGGGCCAGCTTGAGCATGATCCGCCACTTGTCCAGCTCGTCGGGGCCGGGGGCGATGACCGGCGGCGAGAAGTTGGCCACGTTGTGCACGGCAAAGCCGTAGAAGACAATGTCGTATTGGGCCGTGGACAGCGGGCCGCACGGCGGCAGAATCACGTCGGCGTGGCGGGCGGTCTCGTTGAGGTAGAAATCGACGCAGACCAGAAAATCCAACGAGGCCAGAGCCTTGTCCAGGCGCTGGCTGTTGGGGCAGGTCAGGGCAGGGTTGCCGGCGATGGTGATCAGGGCCCTGGCCGCGCCCGCGCCCTGGGCCTCGATGGTCTGGGCCAGGGTGGCCACGGGAAACTCGCCGATGACCTCGGGCGCGCCGGTGGCCGGGCTGGTCCAACGGCCCATGCTCCAGCCCTTGCCGCCGGCCTTGAAACGGGGCGGCAGATGGGCCGGCGTGGGGAACATGGCCCCGCCGGGCCGGTCAAAGGAGCCGATTAGCACGTTGATGGCGTCGATGAGCCAGTTGGCCAGCGCGCCAAACTCCTGGGTGCTGGCGCCCATGCGACCGTAGACCACGGCGCTGGGGGCCTGGGCCAGCTCGCGGGCCAGGCGCTGGATGTCGGCGGCGGCGAGGCCGCAAGGCCCGGCCACGGCCTGGGGCGTGAAAGGCCGGGATAGTTCGCGCAGATCGTCCAGGCCGTTGACGTGCTGGGCCATGGGGCCGGGGTCGGCCAGGTTCTGCGCGAACAGGCTGTTGACCATGGCCATCAGCAGCAGGGCGTCGGTCCCAGGCCGGATGAAAAAATGCTCGTCGGCCAGTTCGGCGGTGCGGGTGCGGCGGGGGTCGATGACCACCAGCTTGGCCCCGCGCTGGCGCAGGGCGCGCAGGCGGCCGGGAAAGTCCGGCGCGGTGCAGAGGCTGCCGTTGGACTCCAAGGGGTTGGCCCCCAGCATCAGCAGATAGTCGGTGCGCTCGATGTCGGGCACGGGGATGGTGGCGGGGCTGCCGAACATCAGCCCGCAACTGACGTGCTTGGGCAGTTGGTCGACGCTGCTGGCCGAGAAGATGTTTTTGCTGGCCAGGGCCTTGAGCATGGGCCGCATGAACAGGTTGCCGGCCATGGTGTGCGAGTTGGGGTTGCCCAGATAGACGGCCACGGCGTCGCGGCCGTGTTCGGCGATGACCCGGCCCAGGCCTTGCTCCACGGCCTGGAAGGCCTCGGGCCACGAGACCTCGCGCAGTTGGCCGTCGATGCGCATGAGCGGCCGGCGCAGGCGGTCGGGGTCGTTGTGCAACTGGGCGATGGAGGCGCCCTTGGGGCACAGATAGCCCTTGGAAAAGACGTCTAGCTTGTCGCCGGTGACGTGGGTGACTTGGTCGCCTTGCAGGGTGATGGCTAGGCCGCAGGTGGCCTCGCAGAGCGGACAGGTCTTGAATACTGTGCGGGTTTGGCTTTGTTCGGCCATGAAGAGCGCCTTTCAGCGACCAGGCGTTGGCGCCGTGGTCGGGTTTGGGTTTGGCGGCCCTCGCCGTCGGCCCGCTGGGGCCAGGCCGGCCGTCGGCGCATGAAGCCCCGACCCGGCCGCCGTGGGGGCGGCCGGGCGCGGCGCTTGGCTCAAACGAAAAGGCTGGCGGCGGCTATTCGACCCGCTGGCCGGCCTTCGGTCCGGGGGTGGTGTAGAAAATGTCGTCGATCTTGATGACCAACACGCCCTTGGAGCGCAGCACGATGCCCCGCTCTTCGCCCTTGGCCTTGACGGCGGCGGCCATGGTTTCGTAGACAGGGCCCTCGGTCACGATCTGGGCCTTGCCCTTTAGCTGATAGCCGTTCATGCCCTCCCAGAAGCTGACGCTGACCTGGGGGTTTTCCTTGACGTTGGCCAGGGTCTTGTTGAAAAACTGGTCGGAGATGACGATGGTTTCGTCGTCGAGGGCGGCCTTGGCGTTGACCGGCACGGCGTTGGGCGCGCCGTTTTTGTCGGCGGTGGCCAGCACCACGGTCACCAGGCCTTGGAACATCTTGCGGATCTTTTCGTTCATCTTGGCCATGATCGCCTCCTGCGCCGCCCTAGGGCTTGTCGGTCTTGGGCCGCTTGACCTTCAGGCGGGTGTAGATGTTGCGGGCGGTGTAGAGCGCCCCCAGGGGATTGTGGGCCAGCACGCGGTCCTTGACGGCCAAGACCGTCACCGGCGCTTGGGAATGCTTGATGAACAGGGTGTCGTCGCCCACGCACAGGCCCAGGATGATGTTGAGTTCGCAGCCGGCCTCGTCGAGCAGACGGGCTTGGCCGATGGGGTTGCACATGGGCTGGCGGCCGCCGCCAAAGGCCTTGTCCTCCACGGGCAGATCCACGTCGTCGGAGCTGAAGCCGCCGAACATGCAACAGGCCGAGGCCACCTCGAAGCCCTCGTTGCGCAGCAGGTTGGTGAACTTCTCGGCCTCCTCGGAGAGCCCCACGCAAAAAGCCACGCCCAGCTTCTTGAAACCGCGCAGCCTGGCGTAAAGCACCGTTTCCTCGACCCTGGTCAGTCGGCCATAGTCCTTCCAGGTGCGGGCCACGTCCTGGGCCATGCGCTGGTTTTCGGGCTCGGCCAGCTTTTGGCGCGAATACTCCAGCTCGGCTTGCCTGGTGATGGTGGGGCAGTCGGGCGGGGCGGTGGAAAAGTCGCCGAAAAAGCACTTCTTTTTGGCGCAATAACTACACGCCGTCTGCTCGTCGCTCATTGGTCCCTCCTGCTGGGCTAATGGCCCGGCGCGGGGTCAGCCACGGAGATGATCGGGCGATGATGGGCTGCCGCCCGGCCGCCGCGTCCGATCGGTCTGCCAGACAATAAATCGAACGCTCGTTCTGTTTATAAGGCAAGGCCAGCGGCCCTGTCAACGTAAATGCTACTTGGCTTCGACCAGGGGTTGGCCTTCGCAGATGAAGCTGATGCCCTGATTGGCTCGCGCGCCGATCATCACCGCCTGGATCACCGGCTGGTTGATCGGCTGGCCGGCGCGCCAACGCACCAGGAAGCAGGCCCCCGAACCGCCGTGGGCGTCGCTCTCGGCCACCACGAAACGCGTGGCGGCCAGCGGCGCGATGGAAAGCGGCTTGTCGAGGAACGACTTGAGCACCCGCCCGTCGGAGCCGCGATATTCGAGCATCGTCAGCTCCAGAGGCCGCCAGGGGTCGGCGTTGCGCACGCTGATGGTGATGGTCAGCAGAAATTCGTTTGGTTTGTCGCCGTGGTAGATGTGCGAATAGGCCGGCACGTAGACCAGTTGACCGCTCGATGTCTGGGGCTGGGCCTGGGCCGGAAGCCAGACGGTCAGGGTCAACAGCGCCGCCAGCAGGGCGCGAGTGCAGTGACGCATGATGCTCCCCCAAAAGTTCATCATGGCTCAGCCTAGCACTTTTCCTGGCAGGCGGGGCAGAAATGTGTCCCCCGGCCGGCCACGACGATGCGCTCGACGGGTTGGCCGCAGACCGGGCAGGGCTGGCCGGTCCGGCGATAGACGCGGTGGCTGTGCTGGAAGGTTCCGGCGCGGCCATGGGCGTCCATGAAATTGCGCACGCTGCTGCCGCCTTGCTCCAGCGCTTCCAGGAGGGTCTGGCGCAGGGCCCGGTGCAGGCGGTCCAGGTCGTCAGCGCTCAGGGCGCGGGGGTCGGCCAAGGGCGAGAGCCCGGCGCGGTGCAGGCTCTCGTCGGCGTAGATGTTGCCGACCCCGGCCAGCACGCGCTGGTCGAGGAGCACGTTTTTGAGCTTGCCGCCCCGCGCGCCGACCAGGGTGGCGAAGGCCTCGGCCTCCAACTCCAGGGCGTCGGGGCCCATGTTGGCCAGAGGTCCGTTTTGCAGGGCCTGGGCGTCGGGGCAATAGTTGAGCCGGCCGAACTTGCGCATGTCGCGGTAAAACAGGCTCTGGCCGTCATCGAGATCGATGCGCGCGTGGATGTGATCGGCCTGGGGGGCCTGGTCGGCCACGATGACCTGGCCGGTCATGCGCAGGTGGATGGTCATAAACGCGCCCTGGTCCAGGCCCAGGATCAAGAGCTTGCCGTGGCGGGCGGTGGCGGTTATGCTTTTGCCGCCCAGGCCGTCGGCAAAGGCCCGGGCGTCGGGCAAGACGGCTTTGGCGTAGTTGATCTGCACGGCCACGATGGCGCGGCCCAGCACGGCCGGCTCCAGGGTGCGGCGCACGCATTCGACTTCGGGCAGTTCGGGCATGGGTGGGCGAGCCTTGTTTTGGGGGTGAGGGGCGCGAACGTCATTTTTGGCGTTTTGCCCCATTATTCTGTGGTTGACACAAATTGTCGTCCTATATAGAGTGGTTCAGCGCAACTTGTGCTCATTTCGCCACAATTAGATTTTTTAACCATCAAGTTTCGACGCGAGGCGCGCCATGGCCGACCTTCAAAAGATGAAAGACGCCTGCCCCAATTATAAGGCCAATCTGGCCCAATGCACTTGCAGCTATGGCTCTTGCGACAAAACAGGGTTATGCTGTCAATGCGTGAGCTACCACCGCAAGGCGGGGCAGATCCCCGGATGCTTCTTTTCGGCCGAGGGCGAGGCCAGCTATGATCGTTCCTACGCCAATTTCTGCCGCGACATCGGTCGCTAGGCGCGAAAGACCAGCGCATTGATGGATTCGCGGCGCGAGCTTTCCGACGCCATTGAGCTTTTGGCCGACATCGTCGAGGCTTTCACGGCGGCGCTTTTCGTCAGGCAGCCCGGCGAGGAGGGCCTGCGGGCGGTGGCCTGGCACTCGCTGGGCAAATCATTCCGCCACGACGAGATGATCAAGCCGGGCGAGGGCCTGGTGGGTTACGCGGCCAAGCACGGCCAGATCATCGACGTCGACCGCCACCGGGTCAGTTCCGACGCCACGGGCATCTACGCCGACGACGAAGACATCAAGGCCCTTTTGGTCATGCCGGTGAGCGACTTTGGCGTGCTGGCGGTCGACATCAAGAGCCGCCCGGTCTTTGGCGAACGCGAGAAAAAGACCGTGCGTGATTTCGCCAAATTTTTCGCCAACATGATGCTGCACCACGACGTGTGCTGCCGCGAGGCCATGTATGGCCGCATCCTCGATCTGCTCTACGAGGTGGAAAACGCTTCGTTGACCCTGGGCGAGGCGCGGGAGTTTTACCGCGCCGTTCTGGACGCCGGCCGCCGCTACACCGGGCTGCCCATGGGCCTGCTCTGCCTGCTGCACCCTGGGCGGCGTCAGTTCACCGTCGAGGCCGTGGACGGGCCGTCGCTGAGCACCCTGCGCGGGCGATCCTTTCCCGTCTCGCAGGGGCTGATCGGCCTGGTCATGCGCAAGGCCAACCCCCTGTGCCACAACAAGCTCAAGCCGCTCAAGGGAAAGTCGTATCTTGTGTCGCCAGACGAGCAGATCAGGGGTTACAATGCATTTTTGGGAGTTCCGCTCATCTCGTGGAAGCGCTTGATCGGCGTGTGGGCCTTTGCCGGCTCCACCGAGCGCGTGGTCGACGAGGAAGAACTGCGGGCTTTGCAATTGGCCGGCCACCGCGTGGCGGCCACCATCGAACACTGTGGCCTGTGCCAGGGCGTTGGCCCGACGCCGGGCGGGCTTTCGTGATGAGGGAGCGCCATGCTGTTTGACAAATTGATCGGCTTGTTCGCCAAAGACATGGCCATGGACCTGGGCACGGCCAACACCCTGATCTTCATCAAGGGCCAGGGCGTGGTGCTTAACGAGCCTTCGGTGGTGGCGGTGCAGCGCGGCACGGGCAAGACCGTGGCCGTGGGCCACATGGCCAAGGAATACCTGGGCCGCACCAACCCATCGATCATCGCCTCGCGGCCATTGCGCGATGGCGTCATCGCCGACTTCGACATGACGCGCATCATGATCAAGGAGTTTGTCACCCAGGTGCGCTCCATGGCCGGGCTGGTGCGGCCGCGCATGCTCATCGGCGTGCCCAGCGGCGTGACCCAAGTCGAGAAACGGGCGGTCATCGAGAGCGCCGAGCAGGCCGGGGCCCGTGACGTTTTCCTCATCGAGGAGCCCATGGCCGCGGCCATCGGGGCCAACCTGCCCATCGGCGAGCCCAGGGGCTCGATGATCATCGACATCGGCGGCGGCACCACCGAGGTGGCGGTTATCGCCATGTATTCGACGGTCTACTCCGAGTCGGTGCGCGTGGCCGGCGATGAGGCCAACGAGGCGGTGATGCGCTATGTCCAGAAAAAATATCAGATGCAGATTGGCGAAAACACCGCCGAGCAGATAAAAATAAACATAGGTTCGGCGTTTGCCCTGGATAACCCCCTGACCATGGACATCAACGGCAAGGATGTGGTCCAGGGCATCCCCAAGATGGTCACCGTCAACGACGCCGAGATTCGCGAGGCCATGTCCGAGCCTGTTTCGGTGATCATCGACAGCGTGCGCCGCGCCTTTGAAAAAACGCCGCCCGAGTTGGCCGCCGACGTGGCCGAGCAGGGCCTGGTTTTGGCCGGGGGCGGGGCGTTGATCCGGGGCCTGGACAAGCTTTTGTCCAAGGAACTGAAGATGAAGGTCCACGTGGCCGACGATCCGCTGACCTCGGTCGTCATGGGCGCGGGCATCGCCCTCAACAACATGCGCCACTATCGACGAGTGTTTATCAACTGACCATCAGCCTAAGGAATATGCATTTGGCCAACAGACTGGAAGCAGGGGACATGGAGGACCGCGTCAGTTGCTTCGGTCACTTCGACCGCGAAGACGTGATCTGCTTGGTTCACTGCGCCCTGCACTTCGAGTGCGCCGCCGCCCGTGAGCAAAGCCAGGCCCACCGCTTTTTCGATGAATCGCTGGAGACGATGCCCTTGGCCTACAGCGCCTGATCGTCAACGCCGCCGCCTGGCGGCCGGGACGCGTTTTGCCCGGCCTCGCCCAGGACGTCGGCCCGCGGCTCCGGCGGCGGCCAGCAACGGCCGCCAGGGCCGTGCAATGCCCGCCAGTGGCTTTCATCCATGCCTTGGCGGCGCGCCTTTTGCCGCCTGCGCCGCCAGACCAGACCAGCCCCCGCCAACAACGAAAACAGCGCCCACAGCGTGCCGCCGGCGGTCAACAGGGCCAGCCACGAAAAACGCTCCGCCATGTCTTGGCGAAATTGTTTTTCCAGCCCGGCCAGCGAGCGGCCGCAGGCGACCATGAACGCCGCGCTGGGCTCCAGGCCATGGGCCAGGCCGGCCAACACCTGGCGCAAGGCCGCGTCGCCGTGGTTGTTAAGAAACCAACTGACGAAATAATACGACTGGGCATAGGCCAGGGCCGCCGCGCCCTCCTCGGCCGGAAAGCCTTCGGCCAGCGCGCCCAGGGGCGGCAACTGGTCGGCCAGCACGCCGCCGGCCATGGTCGGCGCGCGGCCCCAGGCCGTCTCGCCCGAGAGGATCATGGCCAGGCCTTCCTCCAGCCACAGAGGCAACCGACGGCCGCCCATGGCCGGCGCCAGATGCAAATGCATCAACTCGTGGGCCAGCACGTGATCGAATTGTTCGGCCCCGCCCAGCAGGGCCGGCGACTTGATGACGATCTCGCCGCGCAGGGGCAGGGCCAGGCCGTCGGCCCAGGCCGGCGCGCCCAGTTGCTCCATGCGCCGGGCAAAGGCGTCGTTGTCGGCGATGACGCTGACGACGATGCGTCGCGGGCTGGCCCCGGTCCATTGGGCCAGGCGCGGGGCCAGTTGCGCGACGCTTTGGCGGGTGTGTTGGGCCAGGCGGGCGTTGTCGGCCTGGACGGTGATGTCGGCCGCCGCGCCAACGGCGGGCCAAGCCGCCGCCAGCAGCCAGATCAGCGCCGCCGGCAACCAGGCCCGCGGGCTCACAGGCCCAGCCTCGCCAGCAGTTGCTCGCGGCCCAAGCCCTTGACCAGCAAGCGCTTTTGCCGTGAGCGCGGCCCCGAGGCCAGGCTGACGTCACGGCGGGGAAGGCTCAGGGCCTTGGCCACCAGGCGCAAGAGGGCCTCGTTGGCCTGGCCGTCCACCGGCGGGGCGCACAGGCGCACCTTCAGCGCGCCGCCTTCCTCGCCGGCCAACTGGTCACGGCTGGCGCGCGGGCTGACCCGCACGGCGAAGCTGAGCCCGCCGTTTTCGTCTTTGATTTGGAGCATCGGGAGGGCCGGCTATTTGCTGGCGGGGCTGCGCAGAATCTTGATCTTGTCTTCCAGGTCGGCCAGTTCGCGGTCGCGGTCCAGCTCCACGTCCAAAAGCTTCATGTGAGCCTCGACCAGCGAGCGCAGGCGCACCTCGAACTGCACGCGCTGGCGCTTGAGCTCGCCGATGTCGTCATGGATCTGGGCCAGGCGGTTGTGGGCCTGGCTGAGGATCTTTTCGGCCTGGAGTTCGGCCTCGGCCACCAGAAGCTGGCTTTCGCGCTCGGCATTGGCCTTGATTTCATCAGCCATTTCGCGGGCTTGATTCAGCGCTGCCTCCAGGGTGTGATCACGGGCGCGCAGGTCTTTCAACTCGGCGCGGGCCTCGGCCAACTCGCCCTGCGCCTGGGCCAACTGACTTTCCAGGCCCCGCGCGAACTCGCCGACCTGGCTGATGAACGCGTCGACCTCCTGGGGGGAGTAACCACGCAGCCGTTTGGAAAAACCTTTGCGGTCGATATCTTCGCCCTTCATATTCGTTCTCCGCTGAGGGGCTTGGCCAAAAAAACTAGCGTTATATTAGTATGTTATTTAGGCAATGTCAACAGCCAAGCCGTGGCGTGGCCAGGGCCGGCGCGTGCTTCAAAAAAAAGGCCATCCAAAACTGGATGGCCGACCCCATGGGGCTTTTTCGGGTTATGGTCGGGACGACTGGATTTGAACCAGCGACCCCTGCGTCCCGAACGCAGTGCTCTACCAGGCTGAGCCACGTCCCGACAGCGGGTATTAGTACACCAGGCCGCCGGCCCTGTCCACCTCTTTTTACGCCCGACCCCCGGCGGCGGCGATGATCGCCTCCACCCGGCCGCCCAGGCTCTCGACGAAGTTTTGCAGCATGCGGAAGGTGGCTCCCCAGATCACGTCGCCGTCGTGGGGCAAGGCCATCTGGCAGAACTTCATGCCGTCCCAGTCCACCTCCATCTGGCGGTAGTTATTGCGGTCGAGAACCTTGGCCAGGGGGGCCAGCAGCAGGCGGTCGACCTCCACCGGGTTGACCTGAAACGTCGCCCCCGAGGCCACCAGCCCCAAAAACGGCGTGACCACGAAGCCGGTGATGGTCTGGAGTTGATCCAAGCGCGAGAGGACCTTGATCTGGTCCATGGGCACGCCGATCTCCTCGTTGGTCTCGCGCAGGGCGGTGTGGGCCAGGTCGCGGTCGCCACGTTCGGACATGCCGCCGGGAAAAGACACCTGGCCGGCGTGCTGGGGCAGCTCGGAACTGCGCTTGGTAAAGATCATCTGCACGGCCTGGCCGTCATCCCACAGGGGCATCAACACGCCGGCCGGCCGGCCCTTGCCGTTGGCGATCTCCAGCGGCCGCCGCCAGGCCAGGGCTTCTTGCAGGGCCTTGCCCACGGCCAACAGGCGCGTGGTGTAGAGTTCGTCCATGTCCTTCACCCATCGACCGGCCGCTTCAGCCGGCCGCGCGCTAATAAAAATCGTTTGACCTCGCCACTAAAATATAATTCCGCCGGCACGATTGTCCATATCTGGCAGATAATTATATTGCCGCGCGCCGGCGCGGTCCGGCGCGGCTTAAAGTTGACGCCGGGCGCGGCGCGGCCCTTCAGCCCAGGGCCGGGATGTGCTAAGTTCGGGGTGAAGGGCGCATGCGCCTTGGACCAACCACGACGGAGCACGCCATGGAGCTTTGTTTTCTGGGCACCGGCGGGGCCTGGGGCCTGCCCGAACACGCCTGCCCCTGCGCCACCTGCCGGCGCATGCGCGCCCTGGGCCAGCATCGCGGCCGGGCCGGCCTCTGGCTGTCGACGGCCGCCGGCGGCGTGTTGATCGACCCCGGCCCGGATCTGCGGGCCCAGCTGATGGCCAACGACCTGCCCCGGCCCGACGCCGTGCTGATCAGCCACGAACACGGCGATCACTTCCTGGGCCTGGACGATCTGCTGTGCTTCCGGCGGGCGGTGGCCAAGGACCAGTGGCGGCCCATCCCCACCTACGCCAGCGAGGCGACCTGGGCCGCGGTCGAACAGCGCTTCGGCTACCTGCTGCCCAGCCTGTTGGAAAAACGCCTCTGCCGGCCCGGCCAGGCCCTGGAGGGCGCGCCCATGGGCCCGGAACTGGCCTGCACGCCGATCAAGGTCGATCACGGGCCCTTTCCCAAGGGCGCGCTGGGCTTTGTCTTCGATTTGCGCCAGGACGGGCGCTCGCTACGCCTGGGCTACACCGGCGACATGCTGCGGCCCCAGGACGACCCCGACGCCTTTGCCGGCCTGGACGTGTTGGTCTGCCAGTGCGCCTTTCTCAACGAGCCGGCGGTCAACCTGGCCAATCACCTCAGCCTGCAGGCGGCCCTGCCCATGTTGCGACGTTGGACGCCGGGGCGGGTCTATTTTGTGCATTTCACTTGCCAGGACGTCACCCCCGGCGACCAGGCCGGCAACGCCGCCATCAAGCGGCGCGCGCCGGCCCAGCCTCTTTGCCGGCCCGACGGCCAGCCCCACGCCATCCCCCAGGACCAAGAATCATGGCAGGCCACCATCAGCCAGGTTTTGGCCGAGGCCGGTTTGAGCTGCCAGGGCTTCGCCGCCTTTGACGGGCTGCGCGTGAGGTTGTGACCGGCCGCGCTCACGGTGCGGAGAGGGCCTGGCTGTCGTGGGAGTCGCTGCTGGTGGTGTCGTGGCGGTCGCTGGGACTGATGGTGGCCGCGCTCGCCTGGCCGGGGGCGTGGATTGTCCCGGATTGATCGCCGCTGGCGTTGAAGCTGCCCGTGATGGTCGAACCGCCCGCCGCGCCCACCGCGCCCACCAGCCTGACGGCGCTTTCGCCGGCCACATAGACGCCGGCCACCGTGCCGGCCACGCCAAAGGCCGTTTTCAACACATCCCAGCCGGGATGGTGATATTGCTGAATTTGGCTGCCTCCGCCGCCGTAAACCTCCATCTCACGGATGTTTTTCAGCTCGATTGACTTGTCGGGGTCGCTGGCCGTCAGGCGCAGAATGGGCCT
Organism: Desulfarculus baarsii DSM 2075; assembly: GCF_000143965.1. Lineage (GTDB taxonomy): Bacteria > Desulfobacterota > Desulfarculia > Desulfarculales > Desulfarculaceae > Desulfarculus > Desulfarculus baarsii. Next base: position 1,048,366 of record NC_014365.1, read on the forward strand.
GAGCGCCGCTTGCTGGGCCTGGACAAAGGCCGCCTCGTCGGTGAGTTCCTGGATGGTTTCGGTCACGGAGCCATCGGGGTGGGTGGTTTTGCTGGTGATGGTGCTTTTGCCCGCGCAACCCAGGCTCAGCAGGGCGGCCAAGGCCAAGGCGGCCCCGGCCGCGCGCTTGCCGACGGTCATCACAGGCCCTCCAACATCAGCGCCCACAGCCGCGCCAACGGCTCGGGGCAGGCGTAGCCCAGCGCGCCGGCCCCGGCGGCCAGGCCGGCGACGATGGCGGCGACGATTTTTTTGTGCTGTTTGATCCAAGCAAGCATTTCGGCTCCTTTCATGTTTTTTGGCTAAAGGCCCACAACGCCGCGCAGCGTCTGGTCCAGCCGGTGATGAAGACGGCCTGATCGGGCTTGGCGGCCACGCGTTGGGCGTGGGCGGCCATGCGTCGCCAGATCAGTGCGCCGGCCAGGACATGGGGGTTGGCGTGGGCCTTGGCTGAGGCGATGCTGCGCGGGCCGATCACGCCGTCGATGGCCACGCCCAGGGCCTCTTGCAGCCAGCGCGTCGGCCGGTCGGGGCCCAGGAGCACGGCCGAATCCATAAGCGTCACCGCCAGCGGCGCGGGCAGTTCCTCACCACCGACCACCCGCCAGTAATGCCGATGATAGATGGCCAGGGCCTGGGCCAGGCTGGGCGGGCCAAAGCGCCAGGCCTCGGGATGATGGGCGCGGGCGATGCCCCAACGCGTGGGGCCGCCGCTGTCGGCTTGGTGCTGGCTGATGGTCGCCCAGCCTTCCTGAGCCAAGGTGAAGCCCACGGCCCACAAGAATCCTTGCTTGTAGCGCTGGGCGAACGGTTGCAGGCGCGAGTCGATCACTTTGTCCCTCCGGCGGCCTTGCCGCTGGGGCCAAGGATCGGCCGCCGCGCCGGGGCCGGCCAGGGAGCGGGCGCGCCAAACGGCCGCCGCCGTGGATGGGCAGGCAATGGTTGCCTTGGGCCGGCCAAGGCGACTACAATCGGGCTTCAACCCTAAGCTGGTTTTGGCAAATGAATTATTCGCTGATCATCGCGCTGTGCGTGGCGGCCCTGGCCGTGGCGGTGGTGTTGTCGGGCTTTTCGGCGCTGGCCTGGTTCAAGTCGCGGGGCGCGGCCCAGCGAGCGGTGGAGTTGTTGCGCCTGGCCGACGAAAAGCACAAGGCGTCCCTGGAGATCTACGCCCAGGCGTCGTTGCGGGCCAGGGTGGCCCACGAGCTTTTATCGATGGGCCCGGTGTACGGGGCGCTGCTGGCCGGCGTGGCCGCCGACCCCGATGCGGCCCAACAGATCGCCGAACTGCTCGGGCAGATGCAAAAAAGCCAGATCGGCCCCGAAGTGGAGCGCATGGGTCAGTTGGACGCCCAGTACCTGAGCGAGTTGCAAGCCATGCTCAAATCCCTGGGCCTGAAAGACGCCTAGCGCGGCCCGGCCGGCGGCGGACGCTATTTTTTTGAAAATAGCCTGTTGTTGCGATAATATCTAACGATTGACAACAGCCCTCAACAGGAGACGAAAAATGAACGCCGAGGCCGCGCGCAAGGGCGAAGCCCCGTTGGCATACAAGGTCAAGGACATCGCTTTGGCCGATTGGGGCCGCAAGGAAATCGAGATCGCCGAACAAGAGATGCCCGGCCTCATGGCCACCCGCGAGAAATATGGCCCACAAAAACCGCTGGCCGGCGCGCGGATCAGCGGCAGCCTGCACATGACCATCCAGACGGCGGTGCTCATCGAGACACTGGTGGCTCTGGGCGCCGATGTGCGCTGGGCCTCGTGCAATATCTTCTCGACCCAGGATCACGCCGCCGCGGCCATCGCCGCCGCCGGCGTGCCGGTTTTCGCCTGGAAGGGCGAGACGCTCGAGGAATACTGGTGGTGCACCATGCAGGCCCTGACCTGGCCCGACGGCCAGGGGCCCAACCTGGTCGTCGACGACGGCGGCGACGCCACGTTGTTGATCCACAAGGGTTACTACGCCGAGAAAAATCCGGCCCTGCTCGATGAGCCCACCGACGACAAAGAATTGAAGTGCGTCATCGACGTCCTGCGCCGGATGCAGGCCCAAAATCCCCGCCACTGGCACGGAGTGGTGGCCGATTGGAAGGGCGTCTCCGAGGAGACCACCACCGGCGTGCATCGGCTCTATCACATGGCCGAACAAAACCAACTGCTGGTGCCGGCCATCAACGTCAACGACTCGGTGACCAAGAGCAAGTTCGACAATATCTACGGCTGCCGCGAATCGCTGGTCGACGGCATCAAGCGGGCCACCGACGTGATGGTCGCCGGCAAGCAGGCGTTGGTCTGCGGCTACGGCGACGTGGGCAAGGGCTCGGCTGAATCACTGGCCGCCCACAAGGCCCGCGTCTCGGTGACCGAGATCGACCCCATCTGCGCCCTGCAGGCCCTGATGGCCGGCTTCCGCGTGATCACCGTCGAGGACGCCTTGCCCTTCGCCGACATCTACGTCACCGCCACCGGCAACCGCGACATCATCACCGCCGAGCACATGGCCGGCATGAAAGACCAGGCTATCGTCTGCAATATCGGCCACTTCGACAACGAGATCCAGGTCGATCGCCTCAACGCCTGGCCCGGCGTCAAAAAGATCAATATCAAGCCCCAGGTCGACAAATACGTCTTTGCCGACGGCCATTGCATCTATCTGTTGGCCGAGGGCCGTCTGGTCAATCTGGGTTGCGCCACCGGCCACCCCAGCTTCGTGATGAGCAACAGCTTCACCAACCAGACCCTGGCCCAGATCGACCTGTGGCAAAATCGGCGCGCGGTGGGCGTCTACACCCTCTCCAAGCAACTCGACGAGGAAGTGGCCCGTCTGCACCTGGGCAAGCTGGGGGCCAGGCTGACCAAGCTCAGCCCCGAACAAGCCGCCTACATCGGCGTGGGCGTCGACGGCCCCTTCAAAAGCGAGTTTTATCGCTACTAACGCCCGGCTTGGCCTGGCGCGCGGCGGCCCCCGTTGGGGCCGCCTTTTTGTTTGGCCGCCATCAAAAGAGGCCGCCGCACGGACGGGATGCTCCCGTGCGGCAATCCACAAAAAAGCCCCGCCCCCTCGGCGAGAGGGCGGGGCGTCTTGCTCTACGACGCGGGCGGCGCTTAGACCGCGGCCTTGAGGGCCTCGACCATGTCGCGGCGCTCCCAGGTGAAGCCGCCGTCTTCCTCGCGGCCAAAGTGGCCGTAGGCGGCGGTGCGGCGATACATGGGCTGCTTGAGCTGGAGTTTTTGGATCATCATGGCCGGGCGGAAGTCGAAGACCTTGCGCACGGCGGCGACGATGCGGTCGTTATCCACGGTCTCGGTGCCGTAGGTGTGCACCAGGATCGACACCGGTTGGGGCACGCCAATGGCGTAGGCGATCTGCACCTCGCACTTGCGGGCCAGGCCGGCGGCGACGATGTTCTTGGCCACGTAGCGCGAGAAATAGCTGCCCGAGCGGTCGACCTTGGAGGGATCCTTGCCCGAGAAGCAGCCGCCGCCGTGGCTGCCCTGGCCGCCGTAGGTGTCGACGATGATCTTGCGCCCGGTCAGGCCGCAGTCGCCGTGGGGGCCGCCGACCACGAAGCGGCCGGTGGTGTTGATGAACATCTTGGTGTCGCCGTCGATCATCTCGGCGGGCAGGATCTTGCGCACCACTTCCTCGATGATGGCCTCGCGCAGGCGTTCCTGCTTGACGTCGGGGCTGTGCTGGGCGGCCACGACCACGGCCTCGACCCGCTTGGGCCTGTCGTCTTCGTACTCGATAGTGACCTGGGTCTTGCCGTCGGGCCGCAGAAAGCCAAGAGAGCCGTTTTTGCGCACGGCGGCCAGGCGGCGGGCCAGCTTGTGGGCGTAGTAGATGGGCATGGGCATCAGTTCGGGGGTCTCGTCGCAGGCGTAGCCGAACATGAGGCCCTGGTCGCCGGCGCCCTGTTCACCAAACATGGCCGTGTCGGCGTCGACGCCCATGGCGATATCGGGCGACTGCTTGTCCAGGCTGGTCATCACCGCGCAGGTTTCCCAGTCGAAGCCCATGGACGAGTTGGAATAGCCGATTTCGCGGATGGTTCCGCGGACGATCTGCGGTATGTCGACGTAGGTCTTGGTGGTCACCTCGCCGGCGACGATGGCCATGCCGGTGGTGACCAGCGTTTCGCAGGCCACGCGGCTTTCGGGGTCGTCGGTGAGCATGGCGTCGAGGATGGCGTCGCTGATCTGGTCGGCCACTTTGTCGGGATGACCTTCGGTCACCGACTCGCTGGTAAACATGTAATTGGAACCCATGATTCGGCTCTCCTTGATATGTCCGTTCAAGAAGAAAGATTGAAGCACCATCGGGCGCTTTTGTCAAGGCCATGGCGCAACTATGCCTACGCGCGGCCAAGGGGCGGGCAACCGCGGGCGTGCGTGAAAATGCTTTGGCTGGCGACGCGCGGGCAGGAAACTATTTTATGCGCCGCAGGGCCAACTTGGCGTCGGAGTAGACGCGCTTGATCTCGTTGCCTTCGCCGACCAAAACGACCTTGGGCTCGTAGTTGACCAGCTCGGCTTCATTCAGCCAGGCGGTGGTCACCAGGATGACCAGATCGCCGATCTGGGCCATGCGGGCGGCGGCCCCGTTCAAACAGATGACCCTGCTGCCCGGTTCGCCGGGGATGACATAGGTCTCGAAGCGGCTGCCGGTGTTGACGTTGTAGACCTGGACCATCTCGTGGGGGATGATCTCGGCGGCGTCCAATAACTCCTGGTCCACGGTGATGCTGCCCTCGTAGTTGAGGTCGGCTTGAGTGACCGTGGCGCGGTGAATTTTGGACTTCATCATCCAACGATGCATGTCGTGCCTCAGTTGAGTGGTGCGTTGTCGATCAGACGGGTGCTCCCCAGCCATACGGCCATGGCCATCCTGGCCGGCCGGTCGAGCCGCTCCAGGCTCTCCAGGTTGGTGGAGTCCACTATTTCGATGTATTCCAGGCGCGTGGGGTTGATGGCCTCGATCTCTTGCCGGGCCGCGTCGATGAGAACCCGCGCCTCGGTCTGGCCGGCGTCGGCCAGGGTCCGGGCCTTTTGCAGGCCGCGCCACAGGGCCAGGGCCCGCTGGCGCTCCTCGGGCGAAAGATGGACATTGCGCGAACTCATGGCCAGGCCGTCGGCCTCGCGCACGGTGGGCCGGCCGACGACCGCCACGTCCAGGCCGAGGTCGAGGGCCATGCGCTTGATCAGCGTAAGCTGCTGATAGTCTTTTTCGCCAAAGGCCGCCACGTGGGGCAGCACCGCGTTGAAGAGCTTGAGCACCACGGTGGTCACGCCGTCAAAATGGCCCGTGCGCACCTTGCCGCAGAGCAGGCCGCTCATGCCGGACACGCTCACCTTGGTGCAGTAGCCCTCCGGGTACATGGCCGGGGCGGTGGGGCAGAAAATGACGTCCGTCCCGCGCTGGGCGCAAAGGGCGCGGTCGGCCTCGAAGGTGCGAGGGTAGGTGTCGAGATCCTCGGCGCGGTCGAACTGCAGGGGGTTGACGAAGATGCTTGCCACCACCACGTCGCACTCTTGGCGGACGTAGTCGATCAGCGAAAGATGACCGGCGTGCAGCGCGCCCATGGTCGGCACGAAGCCGATGCGTTTGCCAGCCGCGCGCAAGGCGTGGCCGTGGGCCCGCATTTCGGTGGGAGTTCGAATGATTGTCGGCTCTGAAGGCATGTCCACTCCGTCCCGGTCAACCACCAGCGGTTGATCCAAGCGGTAAAAGTGGTGATTCGCGCGGGAGAATTTCGCCTTGACCCTCTGGCTTGCCCGTGGCGCGTGGCCATCGAGCGACCCGGTCGGACGCCCCGCTGGCGGGAAAGATAACGCAGCGCGTGAACGTTGTCCAGGCCAATTTCACTCGATCGTCGGCGCAAAGTCGGGCAAATGTCTAGTTGGGCGGGCCTGGCGGGGTCAGGGCCAGGGCGATGGCCCCCAGTTCGGCGATGGAGAGCGTCTCGGCGCGGCGGCTCGGCGCTACGGCGGCCCGACCCAGGGCGTCCTCCACGCGGCCGCGCTCCAGGCCCAGGCCGCCGGCCAACGCGTTGGCCACGGTCTTGCGGCGCTGGCCAAAGGCCGCCTTGACCACCTGGCCGAACCATGCCTGGCTCAGGCCCAGGGCCGCCGGCAACGGCTGCTCCAACGGCGTCAGATGAACGATCTGGCTGGACACGTTGGGCTCGGGAAAAAACTGCCCCCGGCTCAGGGTCACGCCAGCGCGGACCTGGCACAGGCTCTGGACCATCACGCCCAGCCGGCCCCAGTCCTTGCCGCCGGGCTTGGCCGCCAGGCGCGTGGCCACTTCCTTTTGCACCATCAACGTGGCCGCGCGCCAGCAGGGCGCGGCCGCCAGCAGGGCAAACAGCAGCGGCGAGGTGATGTTGTAGGGCAGGTTGCCGATGACCACCAGCGGCCGGCCGGCTTGCTCGCGGGTCGCGGGCCAGTCCAGGTCCAGGGCGTCCATCAGCCGGGCCTCGACATTTTGCAGGCCTTCCTCGGCCAGCACGTCCATAAGCGCCCGGTGCACGCCCCGGTCGATCTCCACGGCCAGCACCCGGCTGGCCAGGCGTCCGGCGGCCACGGTCAGCGCGCCCAGGCCGGGGCCGATCTCCACCACGAAATCCTCGGGGCCGATGGCGGCGCTGGCCACGATGGCCTGGGCCGTGGCCGGTTGGGTCAGGAAGTTCTGGCCCCGGGCCTTGGAGGCGTGCAGGCCCAGGCGCTCCAGCAACAGGCGCGGATGCATGGGCGTTCAGGCCTCGCCGGGCAGGCGGCCGCCCCGGGGCAGGCGGCTGACGGCGTCGGCTTCGAGGGCCAGGCGCAGGCCGGCCCGCAGGCGGATGGCTCCGGCGGCGGCGATCATGGCGGCGTTGTCGGTGCACAGGGCCACGGGCGGGGCGGTGAGCTCCATGCCGGCCGCGGCGGCGGCCTGGGCCATGGCTTGGCGCAGGCGCTGGTTGGCGGCCACGCCGCCGGCCAGGGCCAGGCGGGTCAGGCCGCGTTGCTTGGCCGCGGCGATGGTCTTGCTGGTCAGCACCTCGACCACGGCCTCCTGAAAGCCGGCGCAAAGGTCTTCGATGCGATAATTCTGGCCGATGTGCTCCTGGCGAAAGCGCACCACCGCGCTTTTGAGCCCGCTGAAGCTGAAATCCAGCGTGCCGTCGCGCAGGCGCGGCCGGGGCAGTTGAATCGCCGTGGGATCGCCGCCGGCGGCCAGGCGGTCGATGATCACCCCGCCGGGGTAGCCCAGGCCGTAGAGCTTGGCCACCTTGTCGTAGGCCTCGCCGGCCGCGTCGTCGACGGTCTGGCCCAATTCTTCCATCTGGCCGAAATCATGCACGTGATAGATGCTGGTGTGGCCGCCGCTGACCAACAGCGCGGCGAAGGGCGGCGCGGGCGGATCGTCCATCAGGCGCAGCGCCGCGATGTGGCCCTCCAGGTGGCTGACCCCCACGATGGGCAGATCACGCGCCCAGGCCAGGGCCTTGGCCGCCGACAGCCCCACCAGAAGCGAGCCGATCAGCCCCGGCCCCTGGGTCACGGCCAGGCCGCTGATCTGGCCAAGCGTGACGCCGGCCCCCGCCAGCGCCGCCCGGATCACCGGGGCCACGGCCTCCAGATGGCGACGGCTGGCCAGTTCGGGCACCACCCCGCCAAAGGGCGCGTGATCGCGCACCTGGCTGGCCACCACGCTGGAAAGCGCGCGGCGGCCGTCCTCAACGACCGCCGCCGCCGTCTCGTCGCACGAAGACTCCACGCCCAGGACCAGGCGCCCCGGGTCGCCGTCGTTATTGAGCGCGTTGGCCACTGATGAACTGTTCCGCCTCTTGCACGTCGAGCTTGCTGCCGATGACAATGGGCACCCGCTGATGCAGCTCTTCGGGCTGGATCTCCAGGATGCGCTGGCCCTCGCCGGTGCTGGCCGCGCCGCCGGCTTGCTCGGCGACCATGGCCAGGGGGTTGCATTCGTAGAGCAGACGCAGTTTGCCGTGGGGTTTTTTGGGGTCTTTGGTGTCCTTGGGGTAGAGGAACACACCGCCATAGAGCAGGGTGCGGTGGAAGTCGGCGACCATGGAGCCAATGTAACGGCATGAATACACTGGCTTATCCGGCGTGGTCCGCCGCAGGTGGCGGAAATAGTCTTGCAGGCCCTGGCTCCAATAATCCCAATAACCCATGTTGGCGCTGAAGATCTTGCCCCGCTCGGGGATGGTGATGTCGGGGTGGCTGAGCAAAAACTCGCCCACCGAGGGCTCCAGGGTGAAGCCGCTGACGCCGTTGCCGGTGGTGTAGACCATCATCGTCGAGGAGCCGTAGAGAAAATAGCCGGCGGCGACCTGCTTGTAGCCCGGCTGGAGCAGATCGCTCATCTGGTAGTCGGAGCCCGGCGACTCCTTGCGCAGGATGCTGAAGATCGTGCCGATGCTGACGTTGGCGTCGATGTTGGACGAGCCGTCGAGCGGATCGAAAAGCAGCACGTAGTTGCCTTTGTTGTAACCGCGCGGAATCTCGATGGGATCGGCGTCTTCCTCCGAGCCCAGCACGGCGCAGTGGCTGCTGCGACAGAGGCGCTCGATGAGCAGGTCGTGGGCGAATTCGTCGAGCTTGCGCACGATTTCGTCCTGGACGTTGCTGCGGCCGGTGGCTCCCAAGATGCCGGCCAGGCCGGCCCGGTTGACCTCGGCCGAGATGATTTTGGCGGCGAATATCAGTTCGTTGAGCAGCCGGGTGAACACGCCGGTGGCGTCGCCGTGCCGCTGTTGTTGCATCAGGATGTGGTTGGTGACCGTAATGCCGAGTTTGTTCTCAGTCATTGCCCCCTCCAGTTAATTGCCAGCCATGAAACGCTTTGTCATCTAGTTGTAACACCCCTTTGACGGCAGGGCAATCTTCCAGCCAACCCGCCGCCGGGGCCAGGGCGCGGCCGTGGGGCGTTTGGCCGCCCTAGCTGGTCTCGTCTTGCTGCAGCTTGTATTGGATGCTCTCGGACAAGGCCTGCCACGAGGCCTCCAGCACGTCGAAGCTCACGCCCACCGTGCCCCAGCGCGATCGGCCGTCGCTGGATTCGATCAGCACGCGCACCCGGGCGGCGGTGCCGTCGGCGCTGGACAAGACGCGCACCTTGTAGTCGACCAACTGCATCTCGGCCAACTGGGGGTAAAAGCCCAGCAAGGCCTTGCGCATGGCCCGGTCGAGGGCGTTGACCGGGCCGTTGCCCACCGCGGCGGTGTGGCGCACCCGGCCGTCGACCAGAACCATCACCGTCGCCTCGGACACCGGGCCCGGCGCCTTGCAGCCCAGGATGTTGTTGGCCTCCTTGTGGGTGTGCACGCGGAAGTCCATCAACTGGAAGTAGGTCTTTTCGCGGCCCAAGACGCGGTTGATCAGCAGCTCGAAGCTGGCCTCGGCGGCTTCGTAGACATAGCCCTTGTTTTCCTGGGCCTTGAGCTCCTCGAGCATCCGGCCCAGGGCGGGGTCGTTGTCGGCCAGGTCCAGGCCCATGTCGCGGGCCTTGCGCAGGATGGCGGCCTTGCCGGCCAGGTCGCTGATCAGATAGCGGCGGTCGTTGCCCACGGCCTCGGGCGACACATGCTCGTAGAGGGCCGGGTCTTTTTCGACGGCGCTGATGTGCAGCCCGCCCTTGTGGCCAAAGGCGGCCCGGCCCACGTAGGGCGCGAAGGGCCGCGGTTGCTGGTTGGCCAGCTCCAGCACGAAGCGGGCGGTGTCGGTCAGCAGGGGCAGCCGGCCCTCGGGCAGGGCGCGCAGGCCCATCTTGAGCTCCAGGGCGGCGACGATCGAGCACAAATTGGCGTTGCCGCAGCGCTCGCCCACGCCGTTGATGGTGCCCTGCACCTGGCTGGCTCCGGCCTCCACGGCGGCCAGCGAGTTGGCCACGGCCAGTTCGGCGTCGTTGTGGGTGTGCACGCCCACGGCCAGGCCGGGCAGCGTCTGGCGAACCAGCCGCGTGGCCTCGGCCACCTGGCCGGGCAGCGAGCCGCCGTTGGTGTCGCAGAGCACCAGGCACTTGGCCCCGCCCTCGGCGGCGGCCTTGAGGCAGGCCAGGGTGTATTCCCGGTTGTGCTTGAGGCCGTCGAAAAAGTGCTCGGCGTCGAAAAAGACCTGGATGTGATGCCGGCTGAGATAGGCCACCGAGTCGGCGATCATGGCCAGGTTGCGCTCCAGGGGCACGCCCAGTTGGATCGTCACGTGGCGATCCCAGGTCTTGCCGACCATGGTCACCACGTCGGTGCCCGCGCCGAGCAGATCGGCCAGATTCTGGTCGTTTTCGGGCCGCCGGTTGGCGTGGTGGGTCGAGCCGAAGGCCACCAGTTTGGCCGTTTTCAGGCGCAGCTCGCCGGCGCGGGCGAAAAACTGCTTGTCGCGCGGGTTGCTGCCGGGCCAACCGCCCTCGATGTAGTGCACGCCCAGGTGATCCAGGCGCTGGGCCACCTTGAGCTTGTCGTCCACCGACAGGACGAATCCCGCCGCCTGGGTGCCGTCGCGCAGGGTGGTGTCGTAGATCTCCACCACCCGTTTGTCTGGGTTGCCGGCCATGGCCCCCTCTACGAGAGATCTTCGGCTTTGGGCGCGTCGCCGGCCAAGTGGAACGCCTCGTGCAGGGCGCGCACGGCCAGCTCGGTGTATTTCTCCTTGATGACGCAGGAGATCTTGATCTCGCTGGTGTTGATGGTCTCGATGTTGATGCCCTCGCCGGCCAACACCTGGAACATCTTGGTGGCCACGCCGGCGTGGTTGCGCATGCCGGTGCCGATGATCGAAACCTTGGCCACGTTGGGGTCGCCGATGACCTGCTTGGCCCCCAGCTCCTTGGCCGTGGCCTGGACGACCCGCATGGCCTGGTCGTAGTCGGTCTTGGGCACGGTGAAGGAAATGTCGGTCTTGCCGTCCTCGCTGGTGTTTTGGATAATCACGTCGACGACGATGTTGGCCGCGCCGATGGGCGTGAAGACCTTGCTGGCCACGCCGGGCTGGTCGACCACGCCCTTGATGGTGATGCGGGCCTCGTTTTTGTTGTAGGCCACGCCGCTGACGACGAGTTTTTCGGTGATTTGCTCTTCGGAAACCACCATGGTGCCCTCCTGGTCGGTGAAGGTTGAACGCACGTGGATTTTCACGCCGAACTGCTTGGCGAAGGCCACGGAGCGGATCTCCAGCACCTTCGCGCCCAACGAGGCCATTTCCAGCATCTCGTCGTAGGATATGGCCGCCAACTTGCGCGCCTGGGGCACGATGTTGGGGTCGGTGGTGTAGACGCCATCGACGTCGGTGAAAATCTCGCAGACATCGGCCTTGATGGCCGCGGCCAGGGCCACCGCGGTGGTGTCGCTGCCGCCACGGCCCAAGGTGGTCACGTCGCCCGAATCCCAGTCCAGGCCCTGGAAGCCAGCCACCACCACCACCTGGCCCTGGTCGAGCATCTCCGAGATGCGCTGGGCCTCCACGTCCTTGATGCGGGCCTTGCCAAAGACGTTGTCGGTGAGGATGGCCGCCTGAAAGCCCAAAAGCGAGTGGGCCGGCAGACCCATCTGGCGGGCGGCGATGCAAAACAGGGCCACCGATTGTTGCTCGCCAGTGGCCAGCAGCACGTCCATTTCGCGGGCGTCGGGTTCGGGGCTGACTTCCTTGGCCAGGGCGATGAGCTTGTCGGTGACGCCGGCCATGGCCGAAAGCACCACCACCATCTTGTTGCCCTGATCGGCCCGCGCCTTGACCTTGCGGGCGACGTTTTTGATCTTTTCGATGCTGCCGACGGACGTGCCGCCGAATTTTTGCACGATTATGGCCATCGTCCTCAATCCGCCTGAATGTTCAAAAGCCCGCGCAACCCGTCCAAAAACGCGGCCGGGCCGCTGATCCGCGCCTGACGCTCATGGCCGGCCTCGCCCGTCAGCCAGACGTCCACCGCCGTCTCCGGCCAGCGGCCGTCCATGACCTCGGCCCATTCCACGGCCAGCACGCCCTCGGCCGATTCCTCCAGCAGGCCCAGGTCAAGGGCGCCGCCCAGGTCGAGCCGATAGAGGTCGGCGTGAAAAAACGGCGTGGGGCCGGGATAGACGTTCAACAACGTGAAGGTGGGGCTGACGACGTTGTAGTCGTCGCCCACGCCCAGGCCCCGGGCCAGGCCCCGGGCCAGGGTTGTCTTGCCCGCGCCCAGGCCGCCGCGCAGCAGCACCACCGCGCCCGGGCCCAACACGCGGCCCAAGGCCAGGCCCAGCCGGAGGGTCTGCTCCTCGCCGCGCAAAAGCAATTCGATGACGTCGCCGCTCATGGCCTTGACGCCGCCGCCAATTGCAGGGATTTACCAGAATCGCGGCCCAGGGGCAAGGGCAAGGCCCACATTTGCCTAGTCCTCGTCGTGGTGGTCGTGGTCGTGACCGGCCTCCAGCGTGGCGAAGGCCGTCGGCAGATAATCGGCCAGTTCCTCGGCGGCCAGGCCGCGCAGGCCGAATTCCTCGGCGGCCAACTGGGCGGCCAGACCGTGAATAAAGGCCCCGCACAAGGCCGCCTCCAGGGCGCTCGACCCTTGGGCCAAAAGGCCGCCGATCAGGCCGGTGAGCACGTCGCCGCTGCCGCCGCTGGCCAACAGCGGCGAGCCGGTGTCGTTGACCCAGGCCAGGCCGTCGGGCGCGGCGATGACGCTGCGCGCGCCCTTGAGCAGGCAGACGGCGTTGTATTTGGCGGCGATGCGCCGGGCCGCGTCCAGGCGATCGGCCTGGATTTCGGCGGTCTGGCAGCCCAGCAGGCGGCCGGCCTCGCCGGGATGGGGGCAGAGCACCACCTGCTCGGCGGCCCAGACCGGCGGTTCGGGGCTTTCGGCCAGGGCGTTCAAGGCGTCGGCGTCGATGACCAGCGGCGCTTCGATGACGTTCATCAGCGCGATGGCCAATTGGGCGCTCTCGGCGGCGCGGCCCAGGCCGGGCCCCAGGGCCAGGGCCTGGCGCGAGGCCATCAACTGGCGCGCATCCTCCAGGGCCGCCACGTCCAGCGCGCCCGTGGCGGTCTGGGGCAGGGGATGGCTCATGCAGGCGGTCAATTTGGTTTCGGCCACGATGTTGAGCCCGGCCGGCAGGGCCACGGTGACCAAGCCGGCCCCGGCCCGCAACCCGCCCATGGCCGCCAGGCACGGCGCGCCGCTGTAGCCGGGCGCGCCGCCCACCACCAGCAGATGGCCGAAATCGCCCTTGTGGGCGCTGGCGTCGCGGGGCGGCAGCAGGGCGGCCACGGTCTGGGGCTCCAGCAGCAGGCAGTCGATGTCCAGTTCGTCAAAGACGTGGGGCGGGATGGAGATATCGACCAGGCTCAGTTCGCCGGCGTGGTTTTCAAAGTCCAGCAGCAGCCCCCGCTTGACCGCGCCGAAGGTGGCCGTCCAGTCGGCGCGCACGGCCTGGCCCAGGGGCCGGCCGGTGTCGGCCGAGAGCCCGCTGGGCATGTCGATGGCCAGGATCGGCGCGTCGGATTCGTTTAGCGCCTCGATGGCCCGCAGATAAAGGCCTTCCACCGGCGCGCTCAGGCCCGTGCCCAAGATGGCGTCGACATAAATGTCGTAGGCGGCCATTTCGCCGGCGTAGAGATCGAAGGCGTCCTCGTCGGGCAGCTCGATCACCTCGACGCCGCAGGCCTCGGCCACGCGCAGGTTGATGGCGGCGTCGGGGCCAAGCTGCTCGGCCTTGGCCAGCAGAAACGCCGTGCAGACCGCGCCCTTCTGGGCCAGCATGCGCAGCACCGCCAGGCCGTCGCCGCCGTTGTTGCCCCGGCCGCAAAAGGCCGCCACGGCCAGGCCTTCCACCTCGCCCACCGCCTCGACGATCACCTTGGCCGCGCCCCGGGCGGCGTTTTCCATCAGCACTATGCCCGGCAGACCGATCTCGTTGATGGTGCGCTCGTCGGCCAGGCGCATCTGCTTGGCGCTAACAAGAATCATGGTTTCTCCAATACGACCACCGCCGCGGCGTAATCGCCGTCGTCGGTCAGGCTGAGGTGGGCGGTCAGGCCGCCGTTGTCGCGGGCCCATTGGGCCACCGCGCCGTGCAGGCGCAGCAGCGGCCGGCCGCCGGCGGCGTGGGCCACTTCTATTTCGGTGAAGGCCAGCCGGCCCATGCCCAGGCCGGCGGCCTTGACAAAGGCCTCCTTGGCCGCCCAGCGCAGGGCCAGGGCCGCGGCCGGCTTGGGCCGGGCCATGGCTTGCTCCCACTCGGCGGCGGTGAAACAGCGCCGGCCCAGGCGTGGGCCAAAGCGGGCCAGCGCCCGCTCGAAGCGCGCCACGCGGGCCAGATCCAGGCCCAGGCCAAAGATCATGGCTAGAGCCGGCGCGCCGGCGACTCGGGCTGGCGGGGCGGGGCGCTTTGCCGCACCAGGGCCAGCATCTCGGCAACGGCGCTCTCGAAGCCGACAAACAGGGCCCGCGCCACGATGGAATGCCCGATGGAGTACTCGACGATCTCGGGAATTTTCAGCAGCGGCGCGACGTTGCGCAGATTAAGCCCGTGACCGGCGGCCACGCGCATGCCCACCCGCGCGGCCAGGCGGGCGGCGTCTTCCAGGGCCGAGAGCAGCTTGAGGCGGGCGGCCTCGCCGGCGGCGTTGGCATAGGCCCCGGTGTGCAGTTCGACGACCTGGGCCCCGGCCATGTGGGCGGCCTTGACCTGCTCGGGGTGGGGGTCGATGAACAGGCTGACCTCGATGTCGGCCTGGTTGAGCTGGGCGATGACGTCGCGCATGTAGTCCAGATTGCCCTTGACCTCCAGGCCGCCCTCGGTGGTCAGCTCCTGGCGGCGTTCGGGCACCAGCGTGCAGATCTGGGGCCCCACCTCGGCGGCGATGCCGATCATTTCCTCGGTGGCGGCCATTTCCATGTTCAGCGCGCCCTTGACCACCTGGCGCAGCACGCGCAGGTCGCGGTCCTGGATATGGCGGCGATCCTCGCGCAGGTGAACGATGATGCCGTCGGCCCCGGCCTTTTCGGCCAGCACGGCGGCCCAGACCGGGTCGGGCTCGTCGATGCCCCTGGCCTGGCGCAGGGTGGCCACGTGATCGACGTTAACCGACAGTCGGGCCATGGCAGATCCTTTCCGAGGCAGCGGCGCTTTTTTCCAGCAGGTCTTCGGTCAGCTCCTCCATGGCCCGGGCCTGCTCCTCGTCGCGCAGGTGGTCGTGGCCCAGCAGGTGCAGCAGGCCGTGGATGATCAGGCGCACGAAATGTTCATCGGGGTCGAGCCCGTTTTCGGCGGCCTCGCGCTGGGCGGTGTCGATGCTGACGACCACGTCGCCCAGAATCTGGGGGTTTACGCCGGCGCCGTCGCCCTCTTGCATGGCGAAGGCCAGGACGTTGGTCGGCCCGCGTCGGTCCAGATATTGGCCGTTGATCTGGGCGATTTCGACGTCATCGCAGATCAGGAGCGAAAGCTCGGCGTCCTCAGCCAACGCCAAGGCGGCGCAGATTCGTTTGATCCGCGATTCCAAGGTCGTCAGGTCGATCGCCACCCGGCTTTGTCGATTGTCTATCGCAACTATCATTTTGTTTTTTCGGGCCGTTGTTGTCGGTGTTGGGGTACTCCACGCGGTGGTGGAAGATGCCATTGAGTATCTTGTTGAAGACCTTGGCGATTTTGTGCAAATCCTTCAGGGTCAGCTCGCACTCGTCCAGTTGGCCTTCGGCGAAAACCTTGTTGATCTGGCTCTGGACCAGGCCCTGGATGCGCGCCGGGGTGGGGTTGTCCAGGGATCGGCTGGCGGCTTCGACGGTGTCGGCCAGCATGACCAAGCCGGCCTCGCGGGTCTGGGGGCGCGGGCCGGGGTAGCGGAAGCTCTCGATGTTGGGCTCTTCACGGCCGGTTTCGCGGCTGCACTCCAGGGCTTTGTTGTAGAAATAGTGGATCAGGCGGGTGCCGTGGTGTTGGCCGATGATGTCGATGATGGGCTGGCCCAGGCGGTGGCGGCGGGCGGCCTCGACGCCTTCCTTGACGTGACTGATCAGGATCAGGGCGCTCATGGTCGGGGCCAGTTTTTCGTGGCGGTTGGGGGCGACGCCCTGGTTTTCCACGAAATAATCGCATTTTCGCAGCTTGCCCAGGTCGTGATAAAGGGCGGCCACCTTGGCCAAAAGCGAGTTGGCCCCGATCTCCTTGGCCGCCGCCTCCACCAGGCTGCCCACCACCAGGCTGTGGTGATAGGTGCCCGGCGCCTGGAGCATCAGTTCCTGGAGCAGGGGATGATCCAGGCTGGCCAGCTCCATCAGGCAGGGCGCGCTGATGAAGCCGAAGGCCGACTCGGCCAGGGGGGCCATGCCCGCCGCCAGGATGCCCGCCAGCAGCGAGCCCAAAAGCGCCGCGGCCAGCGCGGCCATGAAGGCGGCGCTAAACAGCCAGCCCTGAACCAGGGCCATGGCCGCCAGGGCCAGCGCGCCGCTGAGGGCCGACCAGGCCGCCGCGCCGATCAGCGACATGCGGGTGTGGCCGCTGCGCACGTAGTGGGCGGCCACCACGCCGGTGATGAGATAGTAGACGAAAAGGGCCATGGAGCCCGGCCACAGCAGGCTGGCCAGCAGGCCGAAACCCAGGGCCGTGAGCATGCCGGCCTGGGCGCTCATGAACAAACTGACCAACAGCGGCCCGGCGGCCAGCGGCACGGCGTAGCCCATGGCCTGGAGGGCCAACCCGCCGTGATCGACGCTCATCGCCAGGGCCAGCAGGTTGTAACCACGTGAAAGACCGGCCAAAATTAGCAGGATGCACCACAGGAAGATGATCTGCCGGGCGCTGACCTCGCCGCCGAAAACAGGCAGGCGCTGGAACCAGATCAGATACAACTGCCTGAGCACCAGCGCCGAAAGAACCACCGCCCCCACGATGATCGGCCAGGGGGCGTGGGTGAAAAGATCTACCAGCAACGCGCCGAAGATCATGGCCGAAAGAATGGTGGGGGCGCTCAGGTGCAGGCTGCCTGGGCCCTGGAAGGCCCCGCGCAACTTGGGCAGGAGCCGTTCGCGCAGCCGCGTGCGGCAAAGCTGGCACAGCAGTTCCCAGGCCCGTTTGATCAGGGCCATGGCGCGAGCCCGCCATGCGGCGGCCGTCGGGTGGGTTTTCGGCGCGCCCACCGGGCGCAGCTTGCTTGGGCGCTCCACGCCCATGGGCTCACTCCGTTTGGGTTTTTTGCTCGTAGGCCCGGATGATCTCGCGCACCAAGCGGTGGCGGACCACGTCGCGCTTGCGGAAATCGACGAAGGCGATGCCGTCGATGCCTTGTAACAAGCGCCGCGCCTCGATCAGGCCCGATGTCGTGCCCGTGGGCAGATCGACCTGAGTCACGTCTCCGGTGATCACCGCCCGCGAATCGAAGCCCAGGCGGGTGAGGAACATTTTCATCTGTTCGCTGGTGGCGTTCTGCGCTTCGTCGAGGATGACAAACGAGGCGTTGAGCGTGCGCCCGCGCATGAAGGCCAGCGGGGCGACCTCGATGACGCCCTTGCCCATGAGCCGGCCAGCCTTGTCAAAGTCAATCATATCATGCAGCGCGTCGTAAAGGGGGCGCAGATATGGATTGACCTTCTCGGCCAGATCGCCGGGCAAAAAGCCAAGCTTTTCGCCAGCCTCCACCGCCGGGCGGCAGAGCACCACCCGGTCGACGCGGCCTTTGTTCAGATATTCCACGGCCATGGCCATGGCCAGGTAGGTCTTGCCCGTGCCGGCCGGGCCCACGCCGAAGACGATGTCGTGGCCGCGCATGGCCTCCAGATAGGCCTTTTGGGTCAGGCTTTTGGGCGTGATGATGCGCTTTTTGCCGGCTATATAGACCTGATCGAGGAAAATATCCTTGAGCTTGGCCTTGGGGTCGGCCGAAAGGATGCGCACGGCGAAATCGATGTCCATCTCAAAAACGGGGTAGCCCTGGCGCACCAACTCGTAGAGCTGGCCCAGCACCTGGCCGGCCAGGTCGACCTCGGCTTGTTCGCCATCGACGGTGACCACGCCGCCGCGGCTGCGCGCGGCCACGCCGACCGCTTCGGCCAAGAGCTTCAGGTTGGCGTCTCGGCTGCCCAAAAGAACCTTGGCCGCCTCGTGATCGTCAAAGCTCAGCTTCAGTTCGGACATGGTCGACCACCAGGGACCGGCGCGCGTTTTGCTGTCGGCCGCGTCGGCGCTTTGCGCTGTGGAGGGCTTTTACTCATCGCAAACTAATACCACAGCCCGCCGCAAGCGGCAACAGGCGGCCCACGCCACGGGATGGCTCGGGATAACACTTTGTAATAACTTGTGATTATTGGGCGTTGATTGGGAGCCGGCCCTTGACAAGCCGGCCCCGGCATGCTACTACGCTGATTCAACATGAACGCCTCGCCCAACATACTCGACCTGGCCATCGTGGCGGTGGTCGGCTTTTTCGTGGTCAAGGGCCTGATGCAGGGCCTGGTCCGCGAGGTCATGGGCCTGGCCGGAGTGGTGGCCGGGCTGTTTCTGGGCCTGGCCTATTATGGCCAACTGGCCGCTCTGGCCCGCCAATGGCTGAAGATGGACGCCGCCTGGTTGGACGCGGCGGCTTTCGGCGTGATCTTGCTGGCGGTCTTTGCCCTGGTGGTGGCGTTGGGCGCGGCCATCACCAGCCTGCTGGCCCGGGTCAGCCTTTCGCCGCTCAACCGCCTGCTGGGCGGCGGCCTGGGCCTGCTCAAGGGCGTGCTGCTCACTTATCTATTATTGAACATGCTGCTGCTGATAATGCCCTTCAACCCGCCTCAGCAACTGCGCCAATCGCTGACCGCGCCTTACGTGATCCAGGCCGGCCGGGCGCTGATGGCCCTGGCCCCCGAGGATCTGCTCCACGCGCTCCAGGAAAAAAGCGGCCTGATCGGCCCTGGCGGCGATTTCGCGCCCCAGGGGCAGCCGACGCCCATGCCGCAACCAACGCCAGCCAAGGAACCGACACCGTGAGTGATCAACACCAGCAAGCGGCCCTGGCCGGCGCGTCCTTCGCCCGGCTGGTGGCCCTGGCCGCCCGGCTGCGCGCCCCCGACGGCTGCCCCTGGGATAGGCAGCAGACCGTGCAAAGCTCCACGCCCTATATCCTCGAAGAGGCCTACGAGGCCGTCGACGCCCTGGAAAGCGGCGACCGACGCGAGGCCATGGGCGAGTTGGGCGACCTGCTGTTCCAGGTGGTTTTTCAGTCTCAACTGGCCGCCGAGGCCGGTGATTTCGACGCACGGGCGGTGATCGAGGCCGTCGAGGCCAAGATGATCCGCCGTCACCCCCACGTCTTTGGCCAGGAGCGGGCCGCCGACGCCGAGGCGGTCCTGCGCCGTTGGTCGGAGATCAAGCGCGACGAGCGCGGCGCGAGCCAAGGCCTCCTGGACAGCGTGCCCAAAGGCTCGGCCGCCCTGACCAGGGCCCAACGCCTGGGCCAAAAGGCGGCGCGGGTGGGTTTCGACTGGCGGGGGCAGGCCGACGTGCTGGCCAAGGTGGCCGAGGAGGCCGCCGAACTGACCGCCTCCGCCGACGCCGCCCAGCGCGAGGCCGAGTTTGGCGATCTGCTCTTTGCCCTGGCCCAGTGGGCCCGGCACGGTAAGATCGACGCCGAGGCGGCCCTGCGCCGGGCCTGCGAGCGCTTTCAACGGCGCTTCGAACTGATGGAAGCAGCGGCCGCCGGCCGTGGCGTGAGCCTGGACCGGCTCGACGAAGCGGCTCTGGACGAACTCTGGCGCGAGGCCAAGGCGGCGCTGGCCGCCCGCCAGGGCGTCGGCGGCAAATGAATTTGTGAATGGCGCGGCGCGGCAAAGGCCGGGTGAAAGGGGTTGACAAGACCCCCTGGCCTGGCTTATAAATTCGGCAGTTTATCGTGAATGATTTCGCATTTTCCGCCACCGCGCGGGGAAGGAAAAGGGACATGAGGAAAAGCCTGATCGCAACTATCACAGTTGTCGCCTTTATCGCCGTGGCTGCCTTGTTCTCCATGGCGTGGGCGCAGAAAACCGCCTCTGGCGAAGTGGCCGATGTTATCGAGCTCAAGGACGGAATCTTCAAGACCTACAAGCAGGGCCCTGTCAGCTTCACCCACCTGAAGCACACCGTGGACCACAAGGTCAAGTGCACCGACTGTCACCACGGCGACACCGGCGCGGCCAGCAACACCTGGAAAGAAGGCGATCCGGTCAAGAAGTGCTCCACCTGCCACGGCCTGAAGAAGCAGGGCAAGGTCGAGAAGCTGGAAAAGGCCTTCCACGACAACTGCAAGACCTGCCACAAGGACTACAACAAGGCCCAGGGCACCAAGGGCGCGCCCACCGCGTGCAAGGACTGCCACGCCAAGAAGTAGCCTCCCGGGCTTTAGCGTCATCCCATCGGTCGGCCCACGGGCCGGCCGATTTTTTTGCCGTCGCGCCCGCAAAAAAAGAAGCCCCCCGCCAAGTGCACCGGCGGAGGGCTTAACTGGTCGGATTCGGTCGGCTAGACTTCGGTCACCGTGATGGCGTCCTGCTCGCAGACCTCGACGCAGCTTTCACAGCCCAGGCACTCTTCCTCGTTGACGGGAACGGCCTTGCCATCCTGCATCTCGTAGACGTCCACCGGACAGACCTCCACGCACTCCTCGTCGCCAATGCATTTGTCAGCGTCGACAACAACCTGGAAACCCATGTGATTCCTCCTTATGAGCCTGAGTTAGATCGGGGCCTGCCCGATGCAATCAGTTGATACGCCTGGTTACGAGCATCCGGCCCGTGGGTCGGTTTTTGTTTTGGCGGCCGGTTCGGCAAGGTGCTGGCACTTGCCCAAAGGTCAAGCGCTTCGTGGTGTAAGGCGCTTTTTGCCGGCAACCGTAATTCTCTCAATAACGGCAACACGCCATTCGGTCAAGTGCAATTTAGCACTTTGCGCAAAACAAATTGACCCGTGGCGGGCGCGCGTCGGCTCAGGCCAGGCCCAGGCGGGCCAGCATCTCCGGGTGCACCGGATAGCCCAGTTCACGGGCGCGGGCGGCGGCCCGTTTGGCCTCTTGTTCGCAGCCCAACTCCAACAGGGCGGCGGCCTTGTTGTTGTGGGCCATGGCGAAGCCGTCGTTGATTTCCAGGGCGCGGGCGGCGGCGTCGACGGCCTCGGCGAACTGCTGGCGGCGCACCAGCACCGTGGAGAGGTTGGTCCAGGCGTCGGGCAGTTTGGAGTTTTCGGCCAGGGCGCGGCGCAGCTCCCGCTCGGCGTCGTCGAGCTTGTCGAGCTGCATGTAGGCCACGGCCAGATTGGCGCGCACCGCCGGCAGATCCCACACGGTCAGCGCGCCGGTGAAGGTGCGCAGGGCCATGTCGGCCATGCCCTTGGCCAGGTAGAGCCCGCCCAGGTTGAGCATGCTCTCCAGATGCTTGGGGGCCTCGAACAGCACCTGCTTGAACTGCTCGATGGCCTCGTCCTCGCGGCCGTCGTGGGCCAGGGCCACGGCCAGGTTGTAACGGATATGCCAGGCGCCCGGTTCGGCGGCGAGATACTGCTGCAAGCGGTCGATGAGCCCCTCGCGCAGGAAATCGTCCTCGGGGATGCCGCTGGGGGTTTCTAGTATGGCCATGATCCCTCGCTGGCTGGTTGTTCAGCGGATAAAAAACCTCCGCGGCGCGGGATGAAATGATTCCCCGCCACGGAGGGTCGCTGTCGTCGACCTGATCTTGGCCTGGCTTAGTGTTCGCCCTCGGCCACGTGCTCGTTGCCGGGCATGTCAAAGTAGGTGGTCGAGCCGCTGGACCAGTAAGAAAGCGTGCCGTCGGCGATCATGGCCGTGGTTTCCTTTTTCAGGGACTTCTTATCCACGCTTTCGTCGAGCTTCTGGACCTCTTTGAGCAGGTCGTTCATCATCATGCGTTTTTTCTTCTTGGTCATGACTTCGAGAACTAGGCTTCGCACATCCGCCATTTTAGTATCTCCTTCGCTTTGCGGTATTTTTCTCAAGTTTTAAGAACATATCGCCATCGTGCGGCCATGTCAAGCCCATATCGACCCGCCCGAGCGTGCGGCGTTCACCAGGCCGGCGGCCCACTGCGGCAGGCCCAGGGCATGCACGTGGTGATAGGTGGCCATGACATTTTTGTGCAGCAGCCCGCCCTTGCCTTCGTGCAGGCCGCGGCCGCGGATGACCTCGTAGGCCAGCGACAGACGCGTGGCGTCGGCGAACTGGGGCCGCGAATAATGGAACTCGTGGGCCTGGAAGCGCGCGCCCACCGGCAGGAACGGGTTGGCCGCCAGCACCTGGCACAGCGAGTAGCCGTGGCCCTGGGGCTTGGGTTGCATGGCGAAATCCACCGGGAACACGCCGACCATGTCGTGCTCCCGGCCATCGATCAACAGCTTGCGGCCCAGGTACATCAATCCGCCGCATTCGGCGTAGATGGGCAGGCCCCCCTCCGCCGCCGCCAGCACCGAGCGCCGGAACGACTGGTTGGCCGCCAACCTGGCCGCGTGAGTCTCGGGAAAGCCGCCGCCGATGTAGAGCGCCTCAACCGGCGGCAGTTCGGCGTCTTCCAGGGCCGAACAAAAGACCAGCCGCGCGCCGTGGTTGGCCAGGGCTTCCAAGTTTTCGGCGTAGTAAAAGCCAAAGGCCGCGTCGCGGATCACGCCGATGCGCGGGCCCTGGCCTTGGGGCGGCCGCTCCGGGCCCAGGCCAAGGGGCTTGGGCTGGGCTGGCAGGGGTGGGGCCGAGGCCATCAAGGCCCAGACCTGGTCGATGTCCACGTGGGCGGCCACCAGCCGGGCCACGCCGTGCAGGGCCTGGGCCACCTGCTCGTGCTCCTGGGGCGGCACCAGGCCCATGTGCCGCTGGGGCATGTCCAGCTTGAGCCGAGGGATCGCCCCCAGCACGGGTAGGCCCGCGTATTGGGCCACGGCCCGGCGGATGAGCCCCTCCTGACGGGCGGTGCCCACGGGGTTGAGGATCACGCCGGCCAGGTTCAGCGCGGGGTCGAAAAGCTTCATGCCCAGCACCGTGGCCGCCACGGTGCGGGTGGCCATGGCGCAGTCGATGGTCAGGACGGTGGGGGCCTTTAGCAGCTTGGCCAGCTCGGCCGTGGAGAACGAGCCTTGGTCGTCCATGCCGTCGTAGAGCCCGCGGTTGCCCTCGATCACCGCGCAGTCGAAACCGCGGCCGTGGTGATCAAACGAGGCCAGGGTCTGCGCGGGGCCCATCATGTAGGGGTCAAGGTTGCGGCAGGGGGCCTGGGCCGCCTCGGAGTGCCAGAAGGGGTCGATGTAGTCGGGGCCCTTTTTGAAGGGCGCGACCGTGAGCCCCCGGTCCTTGAGGGCCTGGATCAGCCCCAGGGTCAGGGTGGTCTTGCCCGAGCCGCCTCGGGTGGCCGCCACCGCCAGGCGCGGCAGATCAAGCTGTGGCTGCAATTGGGCCATCGCCGCCCTTTATCAAAAAGACGCTACCCGGGACCGGGGCCCCGGGTAGCGGTTTCGGCAAATCCCGCTGACGCGAGAACCAGTTTAAGCGGCGATTACCACTTGAACTGGGTGCTGGTCCGCCAGGTGGTGGCGGCGAAGCGGTAGTCGTCGATGTGCCGCTTGGTGAACTCGAAGCCGGTCACGTCGAAGAAGCGCTCCCAGCCAATGCGCTCGATCCACTCGCCAATGCGCTCGTAGCGCTTGGCCCCCGAAACGTAGGCTTCGAGGATGGTGGTGATGGCCTTGACGGTGCTCTCCCAACGCGGGGGCTCGTTGGGAATGTAGGGGATGGCCAGCTTGGAGAACTTGGGCATGCACTTGGAGTTGCTGACCTTGCCGCCGACCATGATGGCGATGCCGTCGCCATCGGCGTCGGCCAAGGGCATGGCCGGGCACATGGTGTAGCAGTTGCCGCAGTACATGCAGCGATCGGCGTTGACGGCCACCGACTTGAAGTCATCGACCTTGGAGGGCTTGATGGCCGCGGTCGGGCAACTGGCGATGGTCGTGGGAATTTCGCACATCTTGTCCAGGTGGCTGTGCTCGATCACCGGGGGCTTGCGGTGCACGCCCAGGATGGCGATGTCGGAGCAGTGCACGGCGCCGCACATGTTCAGGCAGCAGGCCAGGGCGATGCGCACCTGGGCCGGCAACTTCATCGAGGTGAAGTAGTCGAACAGGGCGTCCATGACCGACTTCACCGGGCCGGAGGCGTCGATGGCCGGAGTGTGGCAGTGCACCCAACCCTGGGTGTGGACGATGTTGGTCACCGAGTGGCCGGTGCCGCCGATGGGCATGTTGCCGGCGGCGGCCAAGGCCTTCTTCAGGCCTTCGAGCTTCTCGGTGCTGGTGACCATGAACTCGACGTTGTTACGAGTGGTGAAGCGGAAGTAGCCGCCACAGAACTCGTCGGCGATCTTGCAGTAGTCCTCGACCATGTGCGTGGTCATCAAGCGAGTGGCGCCACAACGAACGGTGTAGAGCTTGTCGCCGGACTCGGCCACATGCACCAACACGCCCGGCTCCAGGATCTCGTGATGAAGCCATTTGCCGTAGTTGTTTTTGATGATCTCGGGCCACATCTCGTCGTATTTTGGCGGTCCGATATCGGTAATACGATTGGCTACCATTTCAGCCATTTTTGTATTTCCTCCTTTAATCCGAAAAAGCAAACCCAGTGAATCGGTTAGCGGGCGTGCTTCTTGCGGAACACCTCGATATCACGATCGAAGCCGCCGGGAACCTCATCTTCGGTGTAGAAGAAGTAGGGGTTGGACCGCGGTTCCTTGACCATCTGGGGCACGGGGTCGAAGCCGAGGGCGTCGAGATACGACTGCAGGCCCAGGCGCTGGATCGTCTCACCGATGCGCTCGCGGTTCTTGCCGTTCTCATCCCACCAGTCCCACGTGTTGGCGACGAACTCTTTGAACTCGTCGTAGGGCTCTTCCATCTTGATGAAGGGAATGATCACCGAGCTGAGCTGGGCGCCTTCGAGGATGGGAGCCTTGGCGCCCACCAGGATGGTGGCGCCGGTGTCGGTGCCGGGACGCAGGGCCTTGGGCATCAGGTTGATGCAGTGCATGCAGCGGGTGCACTCACGGTTGTTGATGGCCAGCTTGCCGCCCTCGTAGCTCATGCAGCCGGTGGGGCACAGCTCGACGACGTCCTTCTGGACGTCGAGCTTGACGCCCTGGCCCATGGCGCCGCCGCGCGCGGGGATCTCGCCGCCGGCGTAGGCGGCCACGGCGGCCTGGTCGATGCGGATGTCATCGCGCCAGGTGCCGATGATCGAGCAGTCCGAGCGGGCGATGGAGGCCACACAGTCGTTGGGGCAACCGGAGATCTTGAACTTGAACTTGTAGGGCCAGGCCGGACGGTGCATCTCGTCCTGGTACTCTTGGGTCAAGTTGTAGCAGATGTCCTGGGTGTCGATGCAGGCCCATTCGCAACGGGCCTTGCCCAAGCAGCACTCGGGGGTGCGCAGGGCCGAACCGGAGCCGCCCAAGTCCCAACCCTTTTGGGTCAGTTCGGCGAAGATGGGCTCGAGCTGCTCGGTGAAGGCGCCCAGCAGAATGATGTCGCCGGTGGAGCCGTGCATGTTGAGCATGCTGGAGCCACGGCGGTTCCAGATGTCCATGATCTCGCGCAGACGCTCGGTCTTGTAGAACTTGGACGCGGGCTGGTTGACGCGCACGGTGTGGAAGTGTTCGACGCCAGGGAAAAGGTTGGGGACGTCGGAATAACGGCCGATGACGCCTCCGCCATAGCCCAGAACGCCCACGATGCCGCCATGCTTCCAGTGGCCCTCCTTGTCGTTGTAGGAGAGCTCGAGCTGGCCGAGGAGGTCGGCGCAGGCCTCTTTGCCCGCTTCCGCCGCCCTTTTGATGTCGGTGACGAAGCTAGGCCAGGGCCCCTTCTCCAGCTCATCCAGCATCGGAGTCGGATGCTTGATAGCCA
The DNA here is from genome assembly GCF_000143965.1 of Desulfarculus baarsii DSM 2075. Taxonomy (GTDB): domain Bacteria; phylum Desulfobacterota; class Desulfarculia; order Desulfarculales; family Desulfarculaceae; genus Desulfarculus; species Desulfarculus baarsii. The sequence goes on from NC_014365.1 coordinate 1,074,294, forward strand.
TTGAATTAATCCTCCGTAAGTGTTGCTGACTATTGCAAGTCAAGGTTGGGCGAACCGCATGCCGGCTCCCCGCAAGTTACACGTCGACCCATCAAGCGGCCATAACGCCCGCCGGCGCCGGTCCATGCCGGGGGCGTCAAAGTGCGAATGTTGGGCTAACTATCCGTTTTTTCAGCAGGGACGGTATTTTCCCGCTCTTAACGATTGTTGTGAGTATAGGAACAACCCCAAAGTGTGTCAACCAAAAAACACTACCAGTTGCGCCGGGCTCGCCCGTACCCTACACTGTCGACGCAAACGACACCAATCGCGGACGGACGCCATGATCGCTGAAAACGACCCGACCATCGAAGCAAACTTCCAACGCGTGCTGGGACTCATCCGCGCCCAGGGCGTCGAACAGTGGACGGAAGGCAAAATCGGCGCGCCAGACCTGCCAGGCCTGATCTACCTCTGCAAGTTCGGTTTCATGACCGCCGTGCTCACCAAGGGCCAGATCGCCCAGATCCTGGGCCTGGACCGCGCCGAATTGCGGGCCATGGTCAAGGGCTGGTACGACGACCACCGCCGCAAGGGTTGCGGCGCCTGCTAGTCGGACAGGCGAGCCAGGGCCTGGCGCAGCTCGGCGGCCGAGGCCGGCGCGTCCCCGATGCGGTTGTTGAGGATGTCCTCGTTGGATGCGTCAGCATTATAATATAGATCGTCGGCCTCGGCGTCGGCTTCGATGACCACGCTCTGCAACGAGGCCCCGGCGAACAAGCCCTGGGCCCGCGAATACGAATAGACGTCGGCGCGCATGTTGGCCGCCGCCAGCGAGGCCTCGGTCTGCCGGCCCAGCGGACCGGCCGCCGCCGAGGCGTCCACGCCCAGTTGCAGCTTGTTTCGCATCACCCCGCTCAGGCCCTTGTCGGTCATGATCACCATCAGCAGGTCGGCCGATTGGGCCCCGGCCTGAAAACCGATGCTGGCCGCGCCCATGTGGAAAAAGGCCGGCGGACTCCATGCGCCGTCGGCCTGACGCACCAAGACCACGCCCATGCCCAGTTTGCCGCCGAAGATCAGGCCCACCCGCAGCGTCCCCGGAAAAATGGCCACGGCCTTGGCCCGGCGCAGCAGATAACGCGCCGCGTCGGCGTCGGGGGCCTCGGCCGCCTCCAATAGCACCAAATGCGCGCGACGCACCACCAACTCGGCGTCGTGGGCGTTGGAGACGAACGTGGGCGTGGCGCAGCCGGGGGCCAGCGCCGTCAGCGCCAAAACGGCCAGCGTGGCCAGGGCGGTCAAAAACTTACGTGTCATCGCGCGGTGCTCCATCCTGTTCTTCCAGGCCCAGGCGGGCTATCTCGGCCCGCACCTCGCGGGCCTGCTGGACCATGCCCAGCCCCAGGAACGTGGCCGCCGCCCGGTGCAATGCGCCCCGGGCCACCTCGGGCCGGCCCAGTTGGGCCTCCAGCGAGCCCACCGCCACGTAGGCCAGGGCCACTCGCTGGGGTTCGCCCAGCTTCTCGGCCAGGGCCCCGTGGCGACGATAGGTGGCCAAGGCCCGTTCGACCCGGCCCAGGCGGCGTTGCAGCGGGGCCAGGTATTGCAACAGCAAAAGCACGCTGACTTCGTCGCCGGCCTGGTCGGCCTGGGCCAGTAGGTTTTCCAACTCCGCGGCGGCCTCGGCCGTGCGCCCCAGGCGATCCAGGGCGCGGGCGCGCAACTCCACGGCCTGGAAGACGACCTCCGGCGGGGCTTCTTGCCGAAAGATGGCCAGGGCTTGGTCAAGTTTGGCCAAGGCCGCCTGGCCATCGCCCGTGGCCAGGGTCAGTTCGGCCTGTTTTTGCAACACATGGGCCAGGCCCAGGCGATTTTCCAGCTTTTCACAGAGGTATTGGGCCTCGTCAAAGGCTTCTTCGGCCTGGGTCAGGCGGTTGCGTTGCAGATAGGCCACGCCCAGGCGATAAAGGGCGTTGGCCACGCCTTCGTCGGAATCGACGTGACGCATTTCTTGCAGGCGATCCAGGGCGTCTTGCAGGTTGATTTTCATCGCTGGCTCCGTGGCCGTCAGCCGGCCGAGACGTCCACCAGGGCCCGCCGTCGGCGCGGCCCGTCAAACTCCATGAAAAACAGGCCCTGCCACTGGCCCAGGCCCAATCGGCCGCCGCTGACCGGCGCGCGCGCGGAGCTGCCGGTGAGGATGGCCTTGATGTGGGCGGCGCTGTTGCCCTCCTGGTGGGCGTAGCTGGCCGACCAGGGAACAAGGCCTTCCAGGGCGCGCAGGACGTCGGCCATCACCGCCGGATCGGCGGCCTCGTTGATCGTCACCGCCGCGGTGGTGTGAGGCACGAAAATCGTGCACCAGCCGTCCTTCACGCCGCTTTGGGCCACGATCCGCCGCGCCTGGTCGGTGATCTCGATGGCTTGGGCGCGGGCGGTGGTTTCGATAAAAATCGTCTCGCGGGGCATGGCTCGCTCCTTGGACGCCGAAGCTGGTCCACGCTTCGGCCGGGTCATTCTAGCAAGGCTGGACGCGCGCCAGAAGCAAAAAGCGCTCCAGCCTTGACAGCCGCCCCGTCCATGGGCAGACTTTTGCGGCAAGGACGCCGCCACACAGGAGAGAACATGAAACTAGCCGACGGGTTGCACGCCTTCGTCTGGACCCAGCCAAACATCAACAATTGCAACGCTTACTTCATCGACGGCCAGACCCCCACCCTCATCGACCCCGGCCACGCCCAGTTGTTCGGCCATGTCGAGATGGGCCTCTCGCGCGATGGCTTGGTCAACAAGCCCAAGCTGACCATCGTCACCCATTGCCACCCCGATCACCTCGAAGCCGCCGAGCCCCTGCAACGGGCCGGCGTGCTGCTGGCCCTGGGCGCCCAGGAGGACGAATACCTCAAGGGCGATGGCCGCCGCCTGGCCGCCGCCCTGGGCATGAGCTTCCCCGAGATCGTCCCGGACATGTTTCTGCAAGAGGGCTCGCTGACCCTGGGCCAAGAGGAGTTGCAGGTCTTCGTGACACCCGGCCATTCGCCGGGCCATATCTGCCTCTACTGGCCGCGCCACAAGGCCCTGTTCAGCGGCGACCTGATCTTCGCCCAAGGCGTGGGCCGGGTGGACTTCCCCGGCGGCGACGGCGCGCAACTCAAGGCCTCGATCATGCGCATGGCCGGCCTGGACGTGGAGTGGGTCTTGCCCGGCCACGGCCCGATCATCAAGGGCAAGCAGAACGTTCAGCGCAATTTCGAACTGATCGAGAAAATGTATTTCGGCATGATCTGACCCTTGGCGGCGGTCGACGCCGGCCGCCGCCAGGATCGTTTGTCAGGCCACGGCCCGTTGCAGGGCCTGGGCCGCCTCTTGCACGGCTTGCAGGTGAGGGGCCAGGGCCTTTTGCGTGCGCAGCTCCAGGTCGGGCAACGACAGCGGGTTGGGCAGCACCGCCGAGCCGCCGATGCCCATGCGGGCCAGGTCGTCGGCCATCACCGCCGCCAAGTCGGCGTAGAGCTGGCCGGCCGCCTGGAAACGGCCCCGCGCCGCCGTGATCAGGGCCGCCAATTTGTCCTTGGCCCGATCCAAGGGCAGGGCGGCCAGGCCATCGACGGCCAGATCGTCGCCATTCAACAGGGCCTCGACAAAATGCTCCAACGCCGCGGCCAGGGCGGGGCGCCTTTGCTCCTCCGGCCTGGCCGCCAAAAGCTCGGCCATTGCCGCGCCGTCCACGTCGCCGCTGAGAAAACGCCGGGCGGCCGCCTGACCGTGTTTGCGGCCTTCCTCCTTGGCCGTGTCCTCGACCCGGCCCATCATGGCCTCGGCCCGCTCCAGGGCTATCTCCAAGCTGGATTTGATCAGAGCCAATCGGTCATCTCCGCGAAAAAATGTCGCAATAAAACCTACAAGCCGGCCAGGCCCGCCCCCGCCTGGCGCTGGCGCACGACCCGATCGTCGCCGGGCGTGCCGCCCAGCAACACGTCGATGCGTTCGCCCTTGGCGCAGGCGATGGTCTGGCCCACGTAATCGGGCTGAATGGGCAGTTCGCGTCCGCCGCGATCGACGAGCACCGCCAGGCGCGCCACGCGCGGCCGGCCGAAATCCATCAATTCGTCCAGCGCCGCCCGCACCGTGCGCCCGGTGAAAAGCACGTCGTCGACCAGGATGATCTCGCGGTCATCGACGGGGAAGGTGATGTCGGTGCGTCGCACCACCGGCCGGTCGGTGCGCATGGTCCAGTCGTCGCGGTATAGGGTGATGTCGATGGCCCCGATCTTGGGCGGCGCGCCGGTGGCGCGGGCCAGGCCGTGGGCCAGGCGGGTGGCCAACTCCTCGCCGCCACGACGGATGGCCACCAGGCACAGCTCGGCCGGCGCGGGCGAACCCGCCTGGATGGCCGAGGTCAACGCCGCGATCATCCGGGCGATCTGGGGAGCGGTGAGCACGATCTCCGAGCGGCTGGCGGGCATGATCCCTCCGCGCTGGGGCCCGCTGGGCCCGGTTTGCCTGGGGCCGACGTCGACCACGCCGGCGTCTGGGCCGATTAGAGGCTGCTGCACGCTTAAACATAACAAATGTTGTAAAAACAAATAATTACCTGTGAAACATGCATCATGCCGTGCGGCAGCCGAGGCGCGCCATGGATGGCGCGCCAAATCGCGAGCCTGATTAGGCGAGCGATTTGGGAGGCTTGGCAAAACCGCGCTTTTGCCAAGCCGATGCTGCACGGGGCAGGACGCCCCCGTGCAGCACTCTCGATTAAGGCATTGTAGCAAAACGCGCCGAACCTCGCACGCGGCGGCATGGGCGCTGGCGCTTTTTTCCTTCAGCCCCCTTGACCAGCGGACGCGGCCGAATTATAAATGTAGCGGTCATGCCGGAGTGGCGGAATTGGTAGACGCAGGGGACTCAAAATCCCCCACTCCTTGCGGGTATGAGAGTTCGAGTCTCTCCTCCGGCACCAATAAAATCAATGGTCAGCCTCTGTGGCTGGCCTTTTTTTGTGGCGCAATCAGCTTGTGCGCCTTTTTCGCGCCTGGTGGATCGGCTGGTGTGTTCGGAGCATCGCCTAGCTGTAAACGCTTAAGATCTTGTTCACACGGTTCCAGAAGTAGAGACTGGTGATTGCCACGTCAACCCTGACGCCGCCGCCAGCGGTGGGACCATCTCCGGGTGGCCCCTTGCGGCGACTGTTTTGGCCTTTTCACCTTTGGCGGGCCATCCAGAAAAGTCTCGCCGTCGCCACTCTTTCGCGCCGCCATAGCCAACACCTGCGCGCCAACAACGTCCCGCTGCTGGCGGACTGACAGCCGCTCCGCGCCAGCGAACAGCCGCCATTCTCACACCGGTTTTCGCGTTTTGTCTGACAGATTTTTGCATTTCGTTTTATCGCTCGCGGCGGGGAGGCTTCGGGAGCGCCCGAGGCGCTGGCCGTAAATTGACTGGCCGGCCAATTTTGGCCTTGACAAGCGAATGGCGTTCGGTGGAATGATGGATATTCGTTAAACGTTGTTTTGCGGAGTTGGGGCGGTTATGGTGGTGGCCAGTCGTCGGGAGCGAGAGAAGCTGTTGCGTCGGCGGCAGATCATGGACGCGGCGCGGGAGGTGTTCGCGGCCAGGGGTTTTGGCCGGGCGACGATGGAGCAGATCGCCGAGCGCGCCGAGTACAAGCCGGCCACGCTTTATCTATATTTCAAGAACAAGCAGGAGCTTTACACCAGCCTGACAATGGAGCTGATGGAGCGCATCAGTGGCCGGTTCACGGCGTGGGCTGGCCAAGCCGGCCTGGGGCCGATGGAAAAGCTGGGCCAACTGCCCGATCTGATGTGCGAAATATATGATTATGATCCCACGGTGCTGGTGGCGTTGTTTCGTTTGCAGGCCAGCCAGGGTTTGCAGCATTTGGCGGCCGAGACCATCGCCGAGTTGAACGGCCATGCGCGGCGGGCCATGGGCTGCATGGCCGAGGTTTTCGCCGACGCCATGGATCGTGGACTGTTGCGGCGCCATCATCCCAACGCCATGGCCGACAGCGCCTGGGCGATCTTCACGGGCATGGTTTTGTGGGAAGAGAGCAAGCGTTTTTTCGATGGGCGCAAGCAATATCTCAAGCCGACGCTGAAATTGGCCGTGGACCTGCTGATCGCCGGCGCGGCCCGCAAATAAACCGGGGCGGGAGAGTATCCGATGAGAGAAGTTGCCGTCATTGGCGTGGGGATGACCAAGTTCGGCGTCTCCGACAAGACCAACATAGAGTTGTTCAGCCAGGCCGCCCTGGAGGCCATTGGCGAGGCCGGGTTGGAGCCCGGCGACATGGAGGCGTTGTTTTTCGGCAACTGCCTGGGCGATTTCGAGGAGGGCCAACTGCACATGGCGCCTTTCGCGGCGGCGGCCATCGGCATGCCGACGACGGCCCCGGCCACGCGTTTCGAGGCGGCCTGCGCCACGGCCACGGTGGCCATGCGTCACGCGGTGCTGTTGGTGGCGGCGGGGGTTTATGACGTGGCCTTGGTTGGCGGGGCGGAGCGCTGCCTGCGCATGGGCACCGATCTGGCCACCCGCGCCTTCGCCATGGCTTCCGACGCCTATTACGAAGGCCCCACGGGCGTGACTTTCCCGGCTGTTTTCGCCATGGCCACGCACATGTACGCGGCCAAGCACGGCGTGGAGTTGAGCGAACTAAAGCGTTGCATGGCCGAGGTTTCGGTGAAAAACCACCGCCATGGCGCGTTGAATCCGCTGGCGCAGTTCCAGAAGGAGATCGACCTCGACAAGGTTCTGAAGGGGCCGATGATCGCCGATCCGCTGCAACTTTTCGATTGCTGCCCGTTTTCCGACGGAGCCACGGCCTGCGTGGTGGTTGCGGCCGAAAGGGCCAAGGCCGCGCCCAAGCAGCCGATATGGGTGGCCGGCATGGGCCAGGCCAGCGCCGGGCCGCTCTACGCCCAGGGCGATCTGACCCGCGTGCGCGCCCGCGAGGCGGCGGTGGCGGCTTCTTACAAGCAGGCCGGCCTGACTGCGGCGGACATCGATGTGGTCGAGCTGCACGACTGCTTCACCATCGCCGAGATATTGGCCCTGGAGGCGCTGGGCTTTTACGAGTTCGGCCAGGGCTACGCGGCGGCGGCCAAGGGCGAGACGACCTTTGGCGGCAAGGTGGTGGTCAACCCCTCGGGCGGGCTCAAGGCCAAGGGGCACCCCATCGGGGCCACGGGCACGGGCCAGGTCTACGAGATCGTCAAGCAGTTGCGCGGCGAGTGCGGCCCGCGCCAGGTGGCGGGGGCCAAGGTGGGCATGGTCGACACGCTGGGCGGCGATCTGGGCACGGTTTGCAATTTGATTCTGAGGAGTTGAGCCATGGCGCAAGGTGTTTTTCTCAAGGATTATATCCAGGCCTTGGCCGAGGGCCGCTTGCTGGGCCAGCGTTGCGCGGCCTGTGGGGCGGTGACGTTTCCGCCCAAGGCCGTCTGCGCGGCTTGTGGCAAGGCCGAAAACGCGCCGGTCGAGCTTTCGGGCCAAGGCGAGCTGACCACCTTCACCGTCTGCCGGGTGGCGCCCGAGGGCATGACGCCGCCTTACATCGTGGCCATGGCCAAGCTGGCCGAGGGTCCGTGCGTGATCGGCAATCTGGAGGGCGTCGCGGCCGATGACGCCGACATGAGCCTGATCGGCCGCCGGGTGCGCCTGGGGAGCAAACCGGCGGCCAGCAGATCCTACGCGGTCGATCAATGTCGCGTGCTGACTTTCGAACTGGAGTGACAACCAGACGCCTTGGCGTCGTTATTTCATGAACCGTTTCGTGTGGGGGTATCACATGGATGCGAAAAACATCGTCGCCCTGGTCACTGGCGGAGCCTCGGGCCTGGGCGAGGCCACGGCGCGGGCCTTTGTGGCTGGCGGCGGCAAGGCGGCCATCTTCGACCTGGACGAGGCGCGTGGCCAGCAAATCGCCGCCGATCTGGGTCCGGCGGCCATCTTTTGCAAGGTCAACGTGGTCGACGAGGCCAGCGTGCAGGCGGGCGTGGCGGCGGCGTGCGCGGCCTTTGGCCTGGTCAACGTGGCGGTCAACTGCGCCGGCGTGGGCACGCCGGCCAAGGTGCTGGGCAAGGGCGGGCTGATGAGCCTGGATTTCTGGAACAAGGTCATCGGCATCAACCTCACCGGCACCATGAACGTCATCCGCTACGCCGTGGAGAAAATGGCCGCCAACCAGCCCAACGCCGATGGCGAGCGCGGCGTGATCATCAACACCGCCTCGGTGGCCGCCTTCGAGGGCCAGGTGGGCCAGGCCGCCTACAGCGCCTCCAAGGGCGCGGTGGTGGCCATGACCCTGCCGTTGGCCCGCGAGTTCGCGCCCATCGGCGTGCGGGTGATGACCGTGGCCCCGGGCATCTTCGAGACGCCCATGCTCAAGGGCCTGCCGGCCAACGTGCAAGAGGCCCTGGGCAAGATGGTGCCCTTCCCCTCGCGCCTGGGCCGCGCCGAGGAGTTCGCCGCCCTGGCCGCGCATATCGTGCAAAACAGCATGCTAAACGGCGAGACGATCCGGCTTGACGGGGCCATCCGCATGCAGCCAAAGTAGAAAAGGCCCATTGTTTATCGGGTTTTGTTTGCGCAGTAATTTTGGGAGGGACCAAGTGGACTACAATCTGACCGAAGAACAAAGCATGCTCCGCGACATGGCCTACAAGTTCGCCGTCAAGGAGATCGCCCCGCTTTCGGCCAAATGCGACGCCGAGGAGGCCTACACGCCCGAGTTGGTCAAGCTGGCCGCCGAAAACGGCCTGGTTGGCTCGTGGGTGCCCGAGGAGTACGGCGGCGCCGGCGCGGGCATCATGGGCAACGCCCTGATCACCGAGCAGCTTTCGCGGGTGGACATGGGCATCGGCCTGAACATCGTGGCCGCCACCTTTGGCTGCGAGGCCATCGTGCTCTATGGCTCCGAGGAGCAAAAAGAGCAATACGTGCGGCCGGTTTGCGAGGGCAAGGCCATCAGCGCCGGGGCCTACACCGAGCCCAACGCCGGCACCGACGTGGCCGGCTACGGCACCCGCGCCGTCAAGGACGGCGGCGATTACATCATCAACGGCCAGAAGATGTTCATCACCAACGGCACGGTGTGCGACTTTTTCCTGGTGCAGGCCATCACCAACCCCGAGAACAAACGCCACGCCCGCTTCAGCCAGATCATCGTGCCGGCCGACGCGCCGGGCGTGACCCGCACCAAGATCCACGGCAAGATGGGCATCCGCTCCAGCAACACCGCCGAGATCAGCTTCGAGGACGTGCGCGTGCCCCAGAGCAATCTGGTGGGCGTGGAGGGCCGGGGCTTTTATCAGCTGATGCACTTTTTCGACACCACCCGGCCGATGATCGCCGCCCAGGCCTTGGGCCTGTCCCAGGCCTGCCTGGACACCTCGGCCAGGTATTCCCGCGAGCGCGAGGTTTTTGGCGCGCCGCTGGGTTCTTTCCAACTCACCCAGAAAAAACTGGCCGAGATGGCCATCCGCATCGAGGCCCTGCGCGGCCTGACCTACCGCGCCTGCTGGCTGATCGACAATGGCACGCCCGATTACACCCTGGCGGCCATGGCCAAATATTATGGCGGCGAAACGGCGGTGTTCTGCGCCGACAAGGCCGTGGAGATCCACGGCGGCTACGGCTACATCGAGGAGTACCCCGTCCAGAAGTGGTACCGCGACGCCAAGATCCTCGAACTCTACGAGGGCACCAAGGAAGCCGAGATCATGACCATCGGCGGGGCGATGATGCGTAAATAGCCCCCAGGGCCGGACCGAAAACATGGCGCTCCGGGCGGCGACAATTCCGCTCGGGGCGCTTTTTGCTTGGGGCGCTATCTGGTAATCTGTGGGCGGATCGCACACACGGAGAACCGGTCATGCCCCGCGCGCTAATCGTGGCCCTTGCCGCGGCCCTTTCCCTGCTGACGGCGCTGACGGCCCCGCCCGCCGCCGCCGAACCCAGGGAGGTCTGCTGGATTCTGACGTTGGATTATCCGCTGGTGCGCCAGTTGATGATCGAACGGGCCTTTCCCCTGCCCGGCCAACGAGCCGTGGCCGCCGACTCCGACGACGGCTGCACGCGCATCGATCTGGCCGAACCCCAACTTTCCGGCGATTCGGGCATGCTCAAGGTGCGGGCCAAGATCAGCGTCAAGGCCGGCGTCTCGCTGCTGGGCAACTGCGCCTCGCCGGTGCGCTTCGACGGCTACGTGGACATCTGGCAGCAGATCGCCCTGGACCAACGCACCTGGCGGCTGAAAACCCACACCGTGCGCACCAGGCTCTTGGACCACGGCCGCCGACCGGTCTCGGTGGTCAACCTTGTCCTCAACCTGGTGCAGGAAAACGTCCCGGCCTACTTCGATCAATTCGACATCGACCTCTCGCCGCCGCGCCAGGATCTCGACCGCCAACTGCCGCTGTTTTTCAAGCCCGAAATGACCGCCCAGGTCGAAAGTTGGCTGGCCACCCTGCGGCCGGGCAAGGTCGAAGCCCAGGCTGACGCCATCAGGGCCCAGATGTGCATGACCGTCGACGTGCCCGAGCAAGAGCAGTTTTACGAAGAAACCCTGCTCATGCCCACCGACGAGGAAATCGACGCCTTCAGGAACTACTGGCAGGCCTGGGACTCTTTCTTCGTGGCCGAACTCCTCAGCCTTGAAAACCAGCCCCTGACCCTCGACGAACGCGATCAGGTGCTCACGGCCATGCTCGACATGCGCTACGGCTTTCTGGAGGCCCTGCGCGACAAGGACACCAGCCGCGACCTGGTGCGCCGGCAGTTCCTCGAAACATGGTCGGCCATCTCGCCGATCCTGCGCAAATACGGCTGGCAATCGCCCCAGCGGCCAACATTCAACTACTTTGCCCTGATGAGCGCTTCCGACGCCCTGGCCGCCCTCGACCGCCTGGGCCCGGCCATCGGCCTGGATATCAGCCGCGAAGGACTCTTCCGCCTGGCCCACCTGGTTTCCAGCGACCCCACCCTGGGCGAGTTGCCCTACAGCGACGCCCAAAACGACCGCCTGCGTCAAGTCCTGGGCCTGGGCCCCGCGCCGGAACGCACCGCGCCCGCCCCAGTCGGCGAGGAAATCATCCTGCCCATGCCGTCACTGGAACAAAGCTCCTGGCTCGATTTCTTCGTCTCAGCGGCCCACGCCTCGCAAATCGACGCCTCCTCCGTCGACTACGAAGCCATCGCCCCCTGGCTGCCGCCCTCCAGCGAAAACGCGCCGCAATACATCGAACGCGTGCGCGAAATGATGAACCAGGAAGCCGACGCCGTCGAACGCAAAAGCAAGCTCTCCGACAAACACAGAGGCCTCCTGCGCCTGATCATCGAAGCCTCCGCCTGGCAGGAAAGCTGCTGGCGACAGTTCATCGCCGGCCAGGGCCGCGTCACCTACCTGCGCTCCTACAACAATACGTCGGTGGGCATCATGCAGATCTACCTCGACGTCTGGCGCGGCCTTTACGACCCCGACAGCCTGCGCTGGGATATCCGCTACAACGCCAGGGCCGGCTGCGAAATCCTTGCCCTCTACATGAAACGCTACGCCCTCAAAAAAAGTCAAAACCTCAGCGACGACATCCTGGCCCGCTCTGTCTACGCCATGTATAACGGTGGCCCAGGTCAACTCGCCAAGTTCCTGCAACGACACAAAAAAGGCGAATTCTGGCTCAGCGACCGACTCTTCTGGGAAAAATACCTCTGGGTCAAATCCGGCCAGTTCCAAAACATCGCCGCATGCCTGGTCGGCGGATGAAAACTCGCCTGGTCGGGCCGGCGCCCGGCCAGGCAGAGCGGGGCCGGCGCCCGGCCTCCCAGAGCGGGTCGAGTAGGCCGGGCTAACACCTACCCTCCATGGCTCCCGGTGGGCCGGCGCCCGGCCAGGCAGAGCGGGGCCAGTGCCTGGCCTCCCAAAGCGGGTCGACAGCGTTGGATTATCACCTACCCTCCATGGCTCCCGGTGATAGGCCGCTAAATCCAGCCAACGCGATTCCGCGATTCTTTGTAGCGCCGTTATCAAAGCAGCCGCGCCCGACTCCTAAGAGCCCATGCACCAGCGCCGCGAACGGGCGGCATGGCCACGGACACCTCGGAGCCACAAACGCGCTCCAGCGGTCGGAAGGCTATTTTGCGGGGGAGGGGTGGGGCGCGGGGCGGGCGAGGGGGCGGTTTTGTCGCCGCAAAAGAGCCCCCTCCCCGCCCCGCAATGGCTTTTGCTTTTTCTTTTTCTTATCCTTAATTCTTACTCTTCATTCTTATTCTTAGTTCTTGATCTTGATCTCGATCTCGATGGCTTCCCACCCCTACCCCTACCCCTACCCCTCAACGCCTCGACCAAACCCCAAAACACCCATCGCCCGTGGCTAAAACCGCAACTCATCCGGGTCGGTGACCGGCCTGGCGCAGACGTGATCCTGACAGACATAGGCCGTGGCGCGGCCACCGACGGTGGTCATCCCGGCGGTGAAGGGGGCCAACGCGGCCAGGCGCGCGGCCTCCGGCCCTTCCGGCGGTCGCCAGAGCAGGGCACGCGCGGGGATGAATTTTTGTTGGGCCTTGGCGATCATGGCCTGGGCGGCGGGGTCGTTTTTTGCGCCGCAAATGACGATTTCCTTGGTCGGGCCTTGGGCGAAATCCAGGGCCATGAGGAGCATGGTGTGAGCCATGGGCAGGCGCATGGTTTGGGCGGCCATGGTTTGCATGAGCTGCTGGGCCATGTCTTCGAGCTGGCGCCGGCCGGTCAGGCGGGCCAGGCGCAGCAGGTTGAGGGTCATGGTGGAGTTGCCGGCCGGGGTTGCGCCGTCATAGTCGTCCTTGTCGCGCATGATCAACTTTTCGCCGTCGGCCGGGCTGAAGAAATAGCCGCCGTCGGCTTCATCCCAAAACAGCTCGCAGCATTTGTCCGTGAGCTCCAGGGCCGCTTCCAGGTGATCGAGTTCGAAGGTAGCCTCGAAAAGTTCGATCAGGCCCCAGATCATGAAGGCGTAGTCTTCCAGAAAGCCGGGGCCGCTGGCCTGGCCGTCGCGCTGACTGCGCGCCAATCGCCCGCCCGTGGCGCGCGCGGTTTGCAGGATAAACGTGGCGGCGCGGGCGGCGGCGGCGGTGAGGGCCTCGTCGGCCAGGGCCTGGCCGGCCTTGGCCAGGGCTGCGATCATCAGGCCGTTCCAGGCGGTGATGATCTTGTCGTCCTTGAGGGGCGGGATGCGTTGCTGGCGGGCGGCCAGCAGGGCCAGGCGAGCCCGTTCCAGGGCCTGCGCGGCCTGGTCGGCGTCCAGGCCGTGTTGGGTGGCGAAGTCGGCCAGGCTTTGGCGGCGATGGGGAATGCTCGTGCCGTGTTCGAAGTTGCCATCGGCGGTTATGCCGTGAAAATCGTTGAACAGTCTTCCATCGGCCTGGCCGGCGGCGGCCAGGACTTCCTGTGGGGTCCAGACGTAATATTTGCCCTCAACGCCCTCGCTGTCGGCGTCCTCGGCCGCGTAAAAGCCACCTTCCGGCCCGGTCATGCGCGTCAGGACGTAGGTGAAGACCTGGCGGGCGGTGGCGGCGAAATCCTCGCGGCCCGTGAGCTGATGGGCCTCCAGGTAGGCCATGGCCAAGAGGGCCTGATCGTAGAGCATTTTTTCGAAGTGGGGCGTCAGCCAGGGGCGATCCACCGAGTAGCGGTGGAAGCCGAAGCCGACTTGGTCGAACAGGCCGCCGTCGGCCATGGCCGTCAGGGTTTTTTCGACCATGGCCAGGGCGTCGGAGCCGGGGTTGCGGGCCTGCCAGCGCAGCAAGAAGAGCAGATTGTGCGGCGTGGGGAACTTGGGCGCTTGGCCGAAGCCGCCGAACTGGTCGTCGAAGCTTTGGCGGAGTTGGCTGTAGGCCATGCCCAGGGCGCGGGGGTCAAGGTCGGTTTTTGGCCCGGCCTGTGGTTGGATGGCCCTGGCCACTTCCTGGCCGGCCTGGATCATGCGCGCCCGTTCGGGGCCGTTCCAGCGGCGGGCGACTTCGGCCAGAATCTCCAGCAGGCCGGGTCGGCCCAAGCGGGCGGTTTTGGGGAAATACGTGCCGGCAATGAACGGTAAGCCATCGGGGGTGAGCAGGGCGGTCAGCGGCCAGCCGCCCGCGCCGCTGAGGGCCTGGCAGGCGGTCATGTAGATGGCGTCCAGGTCTGGGCGTTCCTCGCGGTCGACCTTGACGGCCACGTAATGTTGGTTGAGCAGATCGGCCACGGCCTGATCCTCGAAGGACTCGTGGGCCATGACGTGGCACCAGTGGCAGGTGGCGTAGCCGATGCTCAGGAAGATGGGTTTTTGCTGGTCGCGGGCCTTGGCCAGGGCGGCGGGGCCCCAGGGCAGCCAGTCGACGGGGTTGTCGGCGTGTTGGCGCAGATAGGGGCTTTGTTCGGCGGCCAGGGCGTTGGGCATGGCGTTGCTCTCCGTCTGGGGTGGGCGGCGCTTGTCCCGCGCCTTTCTTTTTAAGATAAACGCATGGCCCCACGGGGCAACGGCAAAAGGGCGCGGCGGGCTGTTTGGCGTTGACCATGACGGCGGTGTGCTTCATGCTGAAACAAACCTCGCCGTTGGTGAGCGGCGGTTTCGTTTGTAGGCAAACCAGGAGCATGGTCATGAAACGATTGGTCTTCTTGGTTGTCATGGTCGGCCTGTGCCTGACGCCCGGCCTCTTGGCCGGCGCGGCCGGCGACATGCCTGGCCCTGACGCCCAGGCGCTGTGGGTCTACATCACCCAGACCGACCCATACAAAAACTGGCGCGCCTGGCCCGATTATCAAGGCGTTCAGCCGGCCCGGGGGCCGCACAAGCCGCTCAATCGGGTCTTTGTCAACGGCCGCGGCCTTTCCAGCCAAAAGCCGCCGGCCAACTTCGGCACGATCGAGGTCAAAGAGACGCTGACCCAAGAGATGCAGCTGCGCAACATCACCGTGCAATACAAAATCGAAGGCTACAATCCCGACGGCGGCGACTGGTTTTGGGCCATGTACGACCCCGACGGCGCGGTGAAAATGGCCGGCAAGCTCGACGGCTGCATCGGTTGCCACGCCACGGCCAAGGGCAACGATTATATATTGGCGCACAAATTTTAGTGGCCGGGCCTGGGGGCCGGCCCGGGGAGTCCGGGGGCATGTGGCATCTTTACGCCCACCCGTTGGCCCAGATGGCGGCAACGGCCCTGGGTTTTGGGGCGCTTTGGCTGGGCCTGGCCCGGACGCGAAGCCTGCATTTTGGCGTGATCACGCCGTTCAAGCGGCGCTGGCACGCGCTGCTGGGCCAGATGACGCTTTACACGTGGCTGGCCGGCGGCGTTTTTGGCGCGCTGGCGGCTTGGGATTATTGGGGCGCTTGGCTGCACAGCGGGGCCCACGCCATGGGGGGGCTGATCATGGCCCCGGTGGCCTTGTTCGGGTTGATCAGCGGGTTGGTCATGACGCGGCGGCCGCGGCGGCGCACGGCCTTGCCCCTGGCCCATGGGTTGGCGTGCCTGACGGCGTTGGCCCTGGCCGTGGTTCAGTTTTTCAGCGGCCGCGAACTGATGGCTCAACTCGTGCCCGGCCTGTGAGGGCGCGGCCGGTTTTTTTGGCGCGGGGCGTGATTTTTGGCTGGAGTGGTCCGCCGGCGCGGCCGATAAGAACATTGCAGGCGGCGCGCGGGGAACTTGGGAACCGGCGGGCGATCTGCTAAAATTAAGCGCGTGAGCATCACAGGGAGAACCCGTTGATGACCAAGATAGACCAGATCGGCGGCGGCGTTCAAGCCGGCGAAAGCAAGCCCGGCCAGCGCGGGGTCGGAGCGGGGCAGGGCGCTTCGTTCGATGATTTCCTCACGCGGGCCATCGATGATGGCCAGGCCAGCCAGGCCGCCGGCGAATCGACCGGCCTGGGCGGGGTGAGCCAGGTCGCCGCGCCGGCCGAAGTGTTGGCCGCGACGGGCCAGGCCCATGTGACCGCCGTGGCCCAGGCCGAGGATCTGCTGGCCACCCTGGAGCAATACGCCCAGGCCCTGGGCCAGGGCGGTTCGCTCAAGGATCTGGCCGGCGTGGTTCAGGCCATGGAAACCCAGGCCGGCCTGCTGGGCGAGACGGCCGATCAACTGCCCGAGGACGATGAATTGGCCGGGCTGCTGCGCCAGGTGCGGGCCAGGGCCGAGGCCGAGGCCATGAAGTTCAATCGTGGAGACTTTATTCCGGCCTAGGCCGGCGTGAAGGGAGCGGTGGCGACCGTTCCGACGATAGGGCGGGTGGCGCTTCCCCGGCGTCGTCCGCCCCGCTTTTTGCTGGATTCCGCCGCGGGATCTGGCAAAACTTTTTGTCGGCCGCGCGCGAAACAATGAACCCGGAGACCGTCGGCCGCCACGCGGCGCGCCAAGGGATTGACCATGCCGCAAGAGGAAACCGATCGTCAGCGCACCGTGACCTGGGAAGACCCGGCCATCACCGTCAAAGCCATGGGCGACCATGGCGGGCTGGAATGGCTGGGGCTGCTCAAGGATGGTTCGTTGCCCCGGCCGCCCATCGGCGCGCTTTTGGGCTATCGCCTTAAGGATTTCGGGCCGGGCTGGGCCCTATTCGAGATGGATGACGGCCAGTGGCTCTACAACCCCATCGGCATGATCCATGGCGGAGCCCTGGCCACGCTGATGGATTCGGCCATGGGCTGCGCGGTGCACTCCACCCTGCCCAAGGGCGTGGGTTATTCCACCATCGAGTTCAAGGTGAATTTCGTGCACCCGGTAAAAAGCGGCGTGGGCCGGGTGTTCGCCGAGGCCAAGGCCATTCATGTCGGCAAGAGCATCGCCACGGCCGAGGCCACCGTCAAGGATGGCCAGGGCCGGCTCTACGCCCACGCCGTATGCACCTGC
The DNA here is from genome assembly GCF_000143965.1 of Desulfarculus baarsii DSM 2075. Lineage (GTDB taxonomy): Bacteria > Desulfobacterota > Desulfarculia > Desulfarculales > Desulfarculaceae > Desulfarculus > Desulfarculus baarsii. Next base: position 1,091,162 of record NC_014365.1, read on the forward strand.
ATGATCTTGCGGGCCCAAAAAGCCTAGGCCCGCGCGTGGCGGGCGGTGGCGGCCCGCTTTATTGGCCGGTGGTCGCGCCTTGGGGCTGGGTGGAGCCCTGAGCCGCGGCGTCGGGCCGCGCGTCGATGACCATGCCGCCCACGGCCTCCAGGGATTTTTCTTCCTTCCAGCGCTCGTGGGCCTGGTTGGCCTGGCGGCGGGCGGCGTTGCCCTGGCCGGCTCGGTAAACCACCTGGCCGTCTTGCTCGGTCACCGCGCCTTGGCCCTGGAGCCGCTCCAGCTCCAGCATTTTTTGGATGTTGACCTCGCTGACGCCGGCCTTTCGGAGCCGTTGCATCTCCTCGGCGGTCATGGCGGCCGCGCCGGACCAGGCCAGGACGGCGGTCGCCAGTAACGAGATTAGTGCAATAAAGCGCATGAGTTGGCCTCCGCTGTGGCGCTGTTGTCGAGTATAACTAAATATAACACGCCGCCGAAGCGCTTGTCGCGGGAGGGAAGGGGGGCCGGTTTTTGCTTTCAGACCCAAATAATTCGATTTGCCGCGGCCGCGGTGATGGCGTTTGGCCCTTGCTTGCGGTAGGATGCTGCGCATGATTAAACGAATGCTGATAAATGCCCGTGAACCCGGCGAATTGCGGGTCGCGTTGGTGGAAGGCGGCCGACTGGAGGCCTTTTTCGTCGAGACGGCCGCCCGCGAACAGACGCGGGGCAACATCTACAAAGGCGTGGTGGTCAACGTCGAACGCAGCCTACAGGCGGCGTTCGTGGACTACGGCGCGGGGCGCAACGGCTTTTTGCAGATAAGCGACCTGTGCCCGGCCTTCATCAAAGGCGCGGGCCACAACGGCCGCGTGAACAAGCCCATCCAGGAGGTGCTGCGGGCCGGCCACGAGCTTTTGGTTCAGGTGGTCAAAGAGGAAACCGCCACCAAGGGCGCCAGTCTGACCACGTTTTTTTCCATCCCCGGCCAATACATGGTGCTGACGCCCGGCCACGAGAGCCAGGGCGTCTCGCGCAAGATCGAATCCGAGGCCGAGCGCGAGCGCATCAAGGAAGCCCTGGCCGGCGCGTCGTGCCCCGAGGGCATCGGAGTCATCGCCCGCACCGCCGCCGAAGGCCGCTCCAAGCGCGAGATCCAGCAAAACCTGCAGCAGTTGTTGCGCCTGTGGCTGGACATCAAGAAACGCGGCGACAGCGCCAAGCCGCGCACGCTGATCCACCGCGAGGAAGAACTGGCCGTGCGCGTGGTGCGCGACCACTTCACCAGCGACGTCACCGAGATCCTGGTCGACGATCAAGACGTCTTCAACCGCCTGCAACGCTATCTGGCCGTGGTCAGCCCCCGGCGCAAGACCCAGCTCAAGCTCTACACCGACCCCAGGCCCATTTTCCAGAAAAGCCAACTGGAACAACAGATCCTGTCGATATACCAGCCCACTGTCCCGCTGCCCTCCGGCGGCAGCATCGTCATCCACCCCACCGAGGCGCTGGTGTCCATCGACGTCAACTCCGGCCGCAACGTCAGCGGCAAGCAGATCGAGGAGACGGCGCTCAACGTCAACAAGGAGGCCGCCGTGGAGGTGGCCCGCCAGTTGCGCCTGCGCGACCTGGGCGGCTTGGTGGTGGTCGATTTCATCGACATGCGCGACCGCGCCAACCAGCGCACCGTGCGCAAGGTGTTCGCCGACGAGCTGAAAAAAGACAAGGCCAAGATCACCATCGGGGCCATCAGCCGCTTTGGCCTGCTGGAGCTTAGCCGCCAGCGCATTCGGCCGCCCATCGATTTCGGCGCGACCATGGTCTGCCCCCACTGCCAGGGCCGCGGCCTGGTGCGCACCACCGAGGCCATCGGCCGCGGCGTCATGCGCGCCCTGGAGCACAAGCTGGGTGATGGCGACAAGAGCGGCCTGCGCGTGAGGGTGGGCACCGAGGCGGCCAACTATCTGCAGAACGTCCGGCGCGCCGACCTGATGCGCTTGGAGGAGCGCTACGGCCTGTGCATCGAGGTGTTGGCCGACCCCGGCCTTTCGCCCGAGGAATCGCGCATGGAGCGTTTCGAGGCGACGTGGACTCCGCCCCAGCCGGCCGCGCCGCCGGTGCTTCAGGCCGTAATCGAGGCCCCGGAAGAGCCCGAGCCCGAGGAGTTCGAGGAAGACGAGGCCGATGGCGAAGGCGCCGTGGAGGCTGCCGCCGCCGACGAGCCGGCGAAGAAGTCGTCCTCGCGGCGGCGCAGGGGCGGGCGGCGCAAATCGGCCAAAAAAGACGCGATCGCGCCGGCGGCCCAACCCCAGGCCGGCCCCGCGCCGTCGGTCGAGGCCAAATCAATCGTCGAAACCCCGGTTGCCGAGCAATCCGGCGAGCCGACGGCGGCCAAAAAACGGCGTCGCCGGCCATCGTCCAGACGGCGTCGCAAGCCGGCCGAGGGGCAGGCCGCCGAGGCCAGATCGGCCATCGCGGCCGCGCCCGAGCACGGCGGCGTGATCGGCGACGAGGCCGATTGAGCCTGGCCGATCCGGTCGGTCGGCCATCGCTTCGGGGCTTGTGACGTCTGACACATTTTTCTTGACAATGGTCTCGAGCCTGCGATAGAAGATCACCACTTAACTGGAAGTTTTTTCCGCGCCTCTCGCCTGCCTGGCAGGAGGGGGCCGGGCAAGCAAAATACGTTCGTTTTTTGTTTGCCTGGGGCGCGAAAAAAAGCTATACTTTGTTCCAATAGGCACAAGTAAAGATCATTGGGCGGCCTTGCCGAGCCGCGCGTGGCCAACGGGGCCGAGACCCGATGATGGTTGGCTAAAAAGAGACTGCGCGGGTGGCCCACGCAGTCGTGGAGTAGGTTGTCTCGCAACAACCAACACCCAACGGAGGAAACTGGATGCCAAGCTACGTAATCGTCGAAAAGTGCGATGGCTGCAAGGGTCAGGACAAGACTGCTTGCATGTACATCTGCCCCAACGACCTCATGCTGTTGGATAAAGACGGATCCATGGGCTATGGGGCGATGAAGGCTTTTAACCGTGACGTCTCCATGTGCTGGGAATGCTACAACTGCGTGAAGATCTGCCCGCAGCAGGCGATCGACATCCGCGGTTACGCCGACTTCATGCCTCTGGGCGGTAGCGTTGTGCCTCTGCGCGGTTCCGACAGTATCATGTGGACCGTCAAATTCCGCGACGGCAACGTCAAGCGGTTCAAGTTCCCCATCCGCACCACCGCTGAAGGTTCCGCCGATCCGATGGGCGGCTTCCCCGTGGGCGACGGCGACATCAAATCCGCAAACCTGATGACCGAGCCGGCTTCCTGCGGCGCAGACGTACTTCCCACCCGCTAAGGTCAGAAGGAGGAGGATAAACAATGCCGAATTTCGAGACTGTTCAGGTCACTACCGACCTTCTGATCTGTGGTGGCGGCATGGCTGCGGCCGGCGCCGCCGTCGAGGCCGCTTATTGGGCCAAAAAAAATGGTTTGAAAGTCACCTTGGTTGACAAGGCCGCTTTCGACCGTTCGGGCGCGGTGGCCATGGGCCTCAGCGCCATCAACGAGTACATCGGCTACGCCGCCGGCGACAACTCGCTGGAAGACTACGTGAAGTACGTCCGCCAGGACCTCATGGGCATCGCCCGTGACGACTTGGTGTACAACATCGCCCGTCACGTTGACGGTTCGGTGCATCTGTTCGAAAAATGGGGTCTGCCGATCTGGACCGACGAGAACGGCAAGTTCGTTCGCGAGGGTCGTTGGCAGATCATGATCAACGGCGAGTCCTACAAGGTGATCGTGGCCGAGGCCGCGAAGAACGCCATGAAGGACGCTGGCTGCGACATCATCGAGCGCGTGTTCATCGTCGGTCCGATCATGGACGGCGAGCGCGTGGCTGGCGCCTACGGCTTCAGCACCCGCGAGAACAAGTTCTACGTGTTCAACGCCAAAGCCACCATCGCCGTGATGGGCGGCGCCGTGCACGTGTTCCGTCCGCGCAGCGTCGGTGAAGGTCTGGGCCGTAGCTGGTATCCGCCGTTCAACAGCGGTTCGACCACCTACTTCACCCTGCAGGCCGGCGCCGAGATGACCTGCCAGGAGATCCGCTTCATCCCCGTGCGCTTCAAAGACGCTTACGGCCCGGTGGGTGCGTGGTTCCTGCTGTTCAAGAGCCGCGCCACCAGCGCCACCGGCGGCGAGTACATGGCCGAGCGCAAGGCCGAGCTGAACAACTGGGCCCCCTATGGCCTGGTGAAGCCGATCCCGGCCAACCTGCGTAACTACCTGGGCATGCTCGACGTCGACGCCGGCCTGGGCCCGCTATACATGGAGACCGCCGAGGCCATCCAGAAGCTGGCCGACGCCTTCAAGGACGATCCCAAGGCCTTCAAGAAGAAGATGAAGACCCTGGAGAACGAGGCGTGGGAAGACTTCCTGGACATGACTTGCTCGCAGGCTCTTCTGTGGGCCTCCAGCAACATCTACCCCGAGCAGAGCCGCTCTGAGATCGCCGCTTGCGAGCCTTACTTCATCGGTTCGCACTCCGGTGGTTCGGGCGCCTGGGTCTCCGGTCCCGAAGACGTCAGCACCCCCTACAAGTGGGGCTACGGCAACATGACCACCACCAAGGGCCTGTTCACCGCTGGTGACGGCTCTGGCGCCTCCAGCCACAAGTTCTCCTCGGGCTCGCACGCCGAGGGTCGCTTCGCTGGCAAGGAAGCCGTTCGCTTCATCCTCGACAACAACACCCTGCCCGCCCTGGGCGACGTCGAGGCCCTGAAGGCCAAGGCTCTGGCTCCTCTGGCCCGCTTCGAGGAGTTCTCGGCCCTGTCGACCGACCCCCTGCTGAACCCCAACTACATCCGCCCGATGCAGTTCATGTTCCGCCTGCAGAAGATCATGGACGAGTACGCGGGTGGCGTCGTCAGCGCCTTCAAGACCTCCGACAAGCTGTTGGAGCGCGGTCTGGAGCTGCTGGCCATGCTGCAGGATGACTCTGGCAAGCTGGCCGCCAACGGCGTCTACGAGCTGGAGCGTTGCTGGGAGAACGTCCACCGCATGTGGCAGGCCGAGGCCCACGTGCGCACCATCCTCTTCCGCGAGGAGACTCGTTGGCCGGGCTACTACTTCCGCGCCGACAAGCCCAAGATGGACGAGGCCAATTGGAAGTGCTTCGTCAACTGCACCTTCAAGGATGGCAAGTGGGAAATGAAGAAGGTTCCCGTTGTCCCCATGGACGTGTAGTGGCGATCCACTAGCGTGAGCAACTCCAGGCGCCGCACAGGCGCCTGGAGTTTTTTGCCCGCTCCGGGCGGCGGGCGCCTCCCGTGGCGGACAAAAGACTGTGTTTGCCGAAAACAGCGCGAATCTTCACGCTGGAATGCGCATCTTTCTGCTCTGGCCGCCAGCAAGTTCTGGACGTCGGTGACGGGAAGTTGTATATTCTTTCACTAATCTTATGCCCAAAGGGCCAGGAAAAAACGCCTCCGCCCGACATCACCCATCCGCGGCGAGGTCGCGGCGGTGGCTCGGGCAATCGTTGACCGGCGGTCGGCGGGGGCGACGATGCTATTTACCGGAGGACACTAAATGACAGAGGAGAGCACGATGGGCCAAGCAATCATGGTCGTCGGTGCTGGCATGACCGGGCTCAGCGCCGCTCTGGAAGCGGCTGAAGCCGGCTGCAAGGTGGTTCTGGTCGAAAAGAACCCCTACCTTGGCGGTCGAGTGGCTCAGCTGCACCAATATTTCCCCAAGCTTTGCCCGCCCTACTGCGGCTTGGAGATAAATTTCCGGCGCGTCCGCAGCAACAGCAACATCGACATCCTGACCATGGCCGAGGTCACCGCCATCAGCGGCGAGCCCGGCAACTACAAAGTCAGCGTCAAGCAGTCCCCGCGGTTTGTCAACGACAAGTGCACCGCCTGCGGCAAGTGCGCCGAGGCCGTCGAGACCCAGATCGACAGCGCCTTCAACTATGGCCTGTGCAAGACCAAGGCCGCTTACTTGCCCCACGACCTGGCCTTCCCCTACCGCTACGTCATCGACCCCAGCATCATCGGCACTCCCGAGGCCCAGAAGGCCAAGGACGCCTGTCCTTATGACGCGGTGGTTCTCGACGACGCCGAAAAAGAGCTGACCTTCGAGGTCGCTTCGGTGATCTGGGCCGCCGGCTGGACCCCTTACGATCCCAGGAAGGTCCAGTACTACAACTTCGACAAGAGCCCCAACATCGTCACCAACGTGCAGATGGAGCGCCTGGCGGCCTTCAGCGGCCCCACCGGCGGCCAGATTCTGCGCCCCGGCGACGGCCAGGCCCCCAAGAGCGTGGCCTTTATCCAGTGCGCCGGCTCCCGCGACATCAACAACATGCCCCAGTGCTCGACGATCTGCTGTCTGGCCAGCCTCAAGCAGGCGACCTACGTCCGCGAAAAGCTGCCCGAGGCCAAGGTGACGATCTACTTCATCGACATCCGGGCCATGGACCGCAACGAGGACTTCTACACCAAGGTCAAGGCCGACGAGGGCGTTTCGTTCGTCAAATCCAAGATTGCCATGATCGAGCCCCAGGACGACGGCAGCCTGATCCTCGAAGGCGAAAACACCACCACCGGCGAACGCTTCAAGGCCCAGCACGACCTGGTCGTCCTGGCCACCGGCATGCAGCCCAACACGGCGCTCAGCAAGGTTCCGGCCGAGGTCGAATACGATGAATACGGCTTCATGCGCCAGGGCGAAGGCATCTTCGGCGCGGGCACGGTTCGTCGGCCCAGCGAAGTCGTCACTTGCGTGCAGGACGGCACCGGCGCGGCCCTCAGAGCCATTCAACTGGTGGCCGGGAGGTAAATGATCATGAGCAAGAACGCAGTTTGCTATCTCTGCAAGGGCTGTGGCATCGGCGACGCCCTTGATTTCGAACGGCTTACCGAGGTCGTCGAGGAGGGCGGCGTCAGCGAGGTCAAGGAACATGACGCGCTGTGCTCTCCCGAGGGCCTGGCGATGATCAAAGAGGACATCGACGGCGGCGTCGACGCCGTGTTGATCGGCGCTTGCAGCAGCCGCGTCAAGACCGACGAGTTCTCCTTTGGCGGCGGCGTGGTTGTCGAGCGCACCAGCCTGCGCGAGCAGGTGGTGTGGTGCACCAGCCCCGACGCCACCGATGACGGCGAGGAAGATCGCCAGATGCTGGCCGAGGACTACCTGCGCATGGCCTGCGTCAAGCTGGAAAAATGCCAGCCCCTCACGCCGTTCCAGCTCGAAGGCGAGATCTACAAGAGCCTCATGGTCGTTGGCGGCGGTCCCGCCGGCATGAGCGCGGCCATCCAGGCCGCCAAGGCCGGCAGCCAGGTCTTCTTGATCGAAAAAGAAGACAAGCTGGGCGGTTTCCTCAACACCATCGACAAGTTGGGCCCCCAGAGCCCGCCCTACACCGAGTTGGAAGACAACCCGGTGGCGGAGATGGTCGGCCAGATCGAGGCCTCCGACAAGATCAAGGTCTTCACCGGCTGCACCGTGGCCAAGACCGCCGGCGCGCCCGGCAAGTTCGACGTGGAGCTGTCCAACGGCGAAAAGTTGCAGATCGGCGCCATCGTCCAGGCCACCGGCTGGCTGCCCTATGACGCCAGCAAGTTGGCCGACGAGCTGGCCTACGGCTCCTCGCCCGACATCGTCACCAACGTCGAGTTCGAGCAGATGGTCAAAGATGGCAAGCTGGCCCGCAAGTCCGATGGCGAGGATATCGCCGCCATCGCCTTCATCCAGTGCGCCGGCTCCCGCGACCAGAACCATCTGCCCTATTGTTCGGCCTTCTGCTGCCTGGTCTCGCTGAAGCAGGCCATCTACGTCAAGGAGCAGAACCCCGAGACGGCCGTCTACGTCATCTACAAAGACATCCGCACGCCCAGCCAGAGCGAGGAAGTCTATCGCGAGGCCCAGCGCAAGGGCGTGATCTTCATCCGCCGCGACGAGACCTACCCGACCATCACCGCCGGCGACAAGCTCAGCCTGGAAGTCAACGACGTCCTGCTGGGCGAGGACGTCAGCCTCGAAGAGCTGGACATGGTCGTGCTGGCCACCGGCATGCGGCCCAACAACCCCAAGGTGGTCGACGCGCCGCTGGTGGCCTTTGGCGAGGACCAGGAAGTGGCCAAGAAGCTGACCGCCGAGGCCAAGGCCGCCTGCGAGGATTGGTCGGTGCTCAACCTGGACTACCGCCAGGGCAAGAACCTGCCGACCCTCAAGTACGCCATGCCCGACAGCCACTTCATCTGCTTCCCCTACGAGAGCCGCCGCACGGGCATTTACCCGGTGGGCACCGTCCGCCGGCCCATGCGCCTGACCCAGGCCATCGACGACGGCGTGGGCGCGGCCCTCAAGGCCATCCAGGCCATCAAGGCCGCCGAGGCCGGTTGCGCCGTGCATCCGCGTAGCGGCGACGAAAGCTTCCCCGAGTTTTTCATGCAACGCTGCACCCAGTGCAAGCGCTGCACCGAGGAATGCCCCTTCGGCGCCATCAACGAGGACGAGAAGGCCAACCCGCTGCCCAACCCCACTCGCTGCCGTCGTTGCGGCGTGTGCATGGGCGCTTGCCCCGAGCGCATCATCTCCTTCAAGAACTACTCGGTGGACATGATCGGCTCGATGATCAAGGCCATCAACGTGCCCGAGGAGGACGATGAGAAGCCGCGGGTGATCATGCTGGCCTGCGAAAACGACGCCCTGCCGGCCATCGACATGGCCGCGGCCAAGGGCATGACCTGGAGCCCCTACGTGCGGCTGATCCCCATCCGCTGCCTGGGCTCGATGAACCTGGTCTGGATCGCCGACGCGCTGTCTTCGGGCATCGACGGCGTGGTGCTCTTGGGCTGCCGTCGCGGCGAAGACTACCAGTGCCACTTCATCAAGGGCTCCGAGCTGGCCAACGTGCGCATGTCCAAGATCTCCGAGACGCTCACCCGCCTCGTGTTGGAGAGCGACCGCGTGGCCGTCGAGGAAGTCAGCATCACCGACCTGCACAAGATTCCCGCCATCATCGATGCGTTCATGGAAACCATCGAAGAGGTTGGCCCGAACCCCTACAAGGGCTTCTAGGATAGTTGAGGGGGCCCACGCTCGTGGGCCCCTTTTTTTATCCACTGAATGAATTTTGTTCATAGAGCGCGAGGTCTTAGATGGATTCAAACCTTGAGAACGTCGCTGCCGGTGCGCAGGGGACCCAGAGCAAGGATAAAGCGCCTGCCACTCGGGCCTATGAACCCGACTTCTGCAACGAGGTCTACGAGAAAGTAGATTGCGGTTCTGAAATCAAGCAGTGCATGCAGTGCGGAGTCTGCGGAGCCACTTGCCCGTTGCGGGATCAGATGGTTTATGGGCCGAGACAACTGTGGATGCTGATCCGGGCGGGTCGCCGGGAACAAGTGCTCAATTGCCCGGACATCATGCTATGCACCTCGTGCTACACCTGCAAGGTGCGTTGCCCGCGCGGCGTCAGGGTTATCGACGTCATGCACGGGCTGGCCAACTACGCCATCAAACAGGGCATCATGCCGCGCGAGGAGACCGTCAAGTTCGGCCGGGTGTTCTGGAAATCGATTTATAAAAAAGGCCGTGTCGACGAAACGGCGGTGGGGCAGGGTTACGCCTTGGCCGACGGCCTGGTCAAGGGCATCAAAAACGGCCTGGAAATGGCCCCCATGGGCCTGGCCATGGTTACCCACAAGCGCATGGGGCTGCTGCCGGTGCGGGCCATCAAGGGCATCAAGGACTTGCAGAAAATGCTGGACAAGGCCGCCCAAATGACCGGCGAGGAGGCGTAGCATGGACTATTTTCTTTATTCAGGCTGCTCCCTTGACGCCAGCGCCTCCCACTACATGATCAGCCTGGAGGCCGTGTGCAAGGCCCTGGGTGCCCATCTGAAGGATATCGAGGACTGGAACTGCTGCGGCGCCTCCATCGCCTATATCGGTGGCAACGAGATGCAGCAGATCGTGCTCAACGCGCGCAACCTGGCCCTGGCCGAAAAGCAGGGCGGCATGGATATCATCGCGCCGTGCTCGTCGTGCTACATCATGATGAACAAGTACAACCGCGAGCTCCAGGAAAACCCCGCGTTGCTGGCCAAGGTCAACGGCATCCTGGCCGAGGGCGGCCTGAGTTATTCGGGCGGCCTGAAGGTGCGGCATATCCTGGACGTGCTCTACAATGACATCGGCGTGGACAAGATCAAGGGCCAGTTGCGCAAGCCGCTGACCGGCGTCAAGGTGGCCTCGTACTATGGCTGCCAGACCACGCGGCCTTTCGGCGAGTACGACTCGATGGAGTCGCCCACGACCCAGGACGAGCTGCTGGCCGCTCTGGGCGCTGAGGTCGTGCCGTTCGACAAAAAGGTCAAGTGCTGTGGCTCGGGCCTGTTCCTCACCGAGATAGAACTGTGCGCGCGCCTGGCCGATGACATCATCGGCAACGCCAAGGACCATGGCGCGGAGGTGATCAGCACCGCCTGCCCGATGTGCCAGATGAACCTGGAGGTTTATCAGCCGCGCATCAGCAAGATCCTGGGCAAAGAGATCAAGATGCCCGTGGTGTTCATCACCCAGCTCATGGCCGTGGCCCTGGGGTTGGACCCCAAAAAAGATGCGGCCCTGGATCGCAATATAGTGGCGCCCGAAAGCGTGTTGCGCGCCGCCGCGGCCTGATTATCATTATAATAAGACGCGACGTCCGCGCCGGGGTGTGCGCCCCGGCGCGGGCCTTTGACGGGCTCAAGCTGAAGGGTGCATAATGAGCGAGGCAAAAGACAAAAGCATCTGCCCCCACTGCGGCGAGCAGATGAAGAAATGGGCCTCGCCGGTCACGGCGACGTGGGGCGGCGAGTTTCTGTGGATCTGCTTCAACGACAACTGCGGCTACTATCAGCGCGGCTGGGATCACACTTTCAAGAAAATCGGCGTCAAGGCCAGCTACCGGCACCGCTACGACCCCGAGACCGGCCAGGAAGGCCCCTTCCCGGTCAACTCTCCCGATGCGGGAAAAGACGGCATCATCGACGGTTGAGGCGCAACTTTCCCCAAACGGGCGGGGACAGGCGCCCTGCCCGGCACGAGAATCTATCATGGACTTGAGCAACATCGCCCGCAACGACCTTTGCCCCTGCGGCAGCGGCAAGAAATTCAAGAAGTGCCACATGGGCCGCGAAAATGAACTGCTGGACGACACCTTGAGTGTCGATCCGGCCCAACTGGCCATGAAAATCATCGCCTTGCCGGCTTGCGCGCACCCGCGGGCGGCCGAAATGGCGGCCTCGCTGGAGATCGTTTCGCCGGCGGGCAAGCAGCTCAAGGTCAAGCTGGTGGACTTGGCGGCCTATTGCGCCCTGACGCCATACGCCAAGCAAAACGGCGCGGAGCAGAACGACGGCGGCGTGGTGATCAATCCGCTCAAGACGAAACTGCTTGACCCCGGCTTTGTCTATCTGGCTCTGAGCCCCAAGGCCGGTGATTCGACCATTGTGCATGAGTTGGCCCATGTTATCGATATGGTTTGCGGTTCGTGTCTGCCCGCCGGCAAGGCCCAAGAGATGGCCGGCGAGATGAGCGTGCCCGTGGAGCTGTTGGAGCATCCCCAGGAGTTCGGCGACAAGCTGATCGAGCTGGCCGAACGTTTTGCCGTGAGCCTGGACGCCGAAGATGAGATCATCGCCATCCTGGCCCGGCGGCAACTACTGTTGCCCGCCCGCATGGTGGCCAAGGGCGATCACAAAGAGATCGTCGCCGCCGCCGAGAAGACGATGAGGTTCATGCAGAACAACCAGGCCGAGATCGACGCGCGCATCAGGGAACGCGAAGGCTACTTGGGCCCGCGCTGATAGAAGGTGGCGAGTCCGGGCGCATGACGTTCAACCGCGCGCCGCGCGACCTGATCCAGCCAAGACGATGAGGCGCTGATCGTGTTCATGGTCTTTCACGGCCGGCGTCATCGGTAAAATCACGGCTATAAGGTGGATACTGCCTCTGACTCGTTACGCGTCTTGCCAGGCCGCGTGATGGGCAAGCATGTTGGCGCTGAAAGCATTTGTGCGCGGGCAATAATTTGATTATGCTGAACATGGCTGGTTTGATCAATTTCTGTGCTGGCAGGCCCCGCCAGTGGAAAGTCAGTGAACGCCGATCGTAATGAGCATGCTTGCGTCTGATCATACGCGGTTGTTTCAGCGCCTGGCGAGGCTGTGGCAGCAACTATATCCTTATAAACATCGCATGATCCAGGCGATGTTCATTCCGCAATACTATAAACTTCAAGCCGGGTTGGACCAGGCGGTGACCGATGAGCAGGCCTGGCGACACTGGCTTCTTGCTGGGCATAAGCGCGAAATTGCGCTGAATCCGTTGTTTGATGCGGAGTATTACCGCCAAGTGTGGGCCGATAAAGAGCCACGCATAGCGAGTGAACCATCGGCGTTTATGCATTGGCTCAAGCACGGCCTCCAAGAGAGAATCATCCCGACGGTATTGTTTGACGAAAAGTTTTATTTGCATGCGTATCCCGATGTTGTGGCCTGCGGAATGTGGTCGTTTGAGCACTTCATACGTTTTGGCGTAAATGAGCGGCGGTGGCCAAATGGCCTGTTCAGCTCGGGCCGATACATGGAGAAAAACAACGACAATCTGAATGGCCTTGCCCCGTACTATCATTTTTTGATGTACGGCGACGATTGCGGTTTCAATGGCGATACGCACAATTTTGACCCGCGCGAATTTGGCATGCCATCGTGGCGTGATTTATATCGTTTAGCGGTGGATAAAAACAGAGAATTTTTCGACGATCGCATACAGTGTGGGGTCTTGGCGGAAGTGCTTGAACGGGCCGCGCGCATTGAGCCACTGATCAACAAGCCGGCCGTGGCCGCGCGCGTGCTTCATATTCCGCCGTTCATGGGCCAACAAACCGGCACTTACGCCGCAGCGAAAAAGGCGAGGCTGGCGTTGCGCCGGCCGCATTATACAAATGTGGTTTGCATACCTCATTGCCGCGTGGGTGGCGCGGCGCGCGTCGCGGGCCTGTTCTGCCAGGCGCTGGCCAAAATTTTTCCTGATGAACCAACCTTGCTGATATTAACCGACTTGTCGGTCTTCGCTCGACCGGATTGGTTCCCCGACAATATTGAGATTTTCGATCTTAGCGCGATTGTCGATGGATTGTCCGCCGCGCACAAACAAACGGTGCTCATGGATGTTCTGCGAGGCACAACTCCAGAAAGAATTGTCAACATAAATAGCCGTTTGTGCTGGGACACCTACATGGTGTTTGGCCAGCAACTATCGCAGTGGTCTCGACTTTTTGCCTATTTCTTTTGCTATGATATTAATCCGCAGGGCCATAAGGTTGGTTACCCCATTGAGTTTTTTGCTCCAAGCTATAAATTTATGAGTGGGTATTTTTTTGATAATCAAGCATTGGTCGATGAGTTGGAGTATCGCTATCTTTTGAAAAACAGTAGCGAGCATAAGTCCAAAGCTGTCTGGACGCCAATCGAGAGCGACTCCACGCTTTGCCTACATGCGCAGAAGTTGCAAAAAAAATCTGAAGTTTCGTCGAGATGGCGCGCTTTTTGGGCGGGCAGACTTGATCGGCAAAAACGCTACGATATCGTTGTCGAAATAGCCAACATGATGCCAGAGCTTGATATATGGACTTGGGGTCATGCGGTTTTGGACGGAGGATTTGACACCAAAAATCTGCCGCCGAATATGAAGTTTTTTGGCACGTTTGAATCATTTGATGATTTGCCGCTGCACGACTGTGACTTTTGGCTATACACCTCTGAGTGGGATGGTTTGCCGACGATGCTTCTGGAAACAGGAGTGCGTGGGATTGCCACCGTTGCGTCCAGAGTTGGCGGTACGGCCGATGTCATCAACGAAGAAACAGGTTGGCCAGTTGATGATTTTCTCGATCCACGCTCCTATGTCATGGCGATAAGGCAGATGATGGGAGATCCTGGCGCATGCCTGGCCAAAGCCGGTGCTTTGCGCGATTTGATTGCTGCGCGGCACAGTATGAATCACTATGCAACTGAGATCGAGGCCGCACTAAAGTGAACGCACAGGCGCAGTTTGAAATCAGCGCGATAATGACAGTTCATGGTGAAGGCGTGCTTGCAGGTTTGTCGCTGCGCAGCATGCTAGAAGCCGTCGATAATGTGCGGCATGACGCGGAAGCTGTGGAGCTGATGGTCGTGCTTGATTGTCCAGACAACGCCACGAGATCGTTTGTGGAATCGTTGTCAGTTGACGGAATGGTTGTTTTAAACACTGATTTTGCCGACCAGGGTAAGGTTCGAAATCATGCGATAAAAAATGCGCGAGGACGGTACGTTGCGTTTCTTGACGGCGATGATTTGTGGAGCTTCAATTGGCTCAGCGCCGCATGGGATATGATACGCGCATGTGATGATGGAGCTATCGTTCATCCAGAGTTTAATTGGTTGTTTGATATGTCTGGTGGAGTGTTGGAAAAGATTGAGATGTCTAATAGATTTTTTGACAAAGAATATTTGCGCGTCATGAATTATTGGGACGCATTGTGTTTTGCTTCAAAGGCTACGTATGAAACATTTCCTTATCCAGAGCGAAACATTTCCTCGGGTTTTGCCTACGAAGACTGGTATTGGAATTGCGTCACCGTGGCCAGCGGCTACGAGCATGTTGTTGCGCCAGACACCGTGCACTTCAAGAGGCGCAGATCAGGCTCGCAAACAGTCGAAGCCAGTTCACGTAGGGCTCTGCCCAGGATGAACGGTTTTTTTGATTACAAATTTTTCTCTCAAGGTGAATTTTAATTTGCGACAGTCTGATGATTGGTGAGCTGTGTGTTGACGATGCTTCACAAAGATAAAAAATTTCTTCGCGCTGTTGTGGGAGTAGATTCATCCCATTGTGATAAAGCCCTGCCGGATGATACAGTGCAGGCGCTTTTGAGAAATATTATTGAAAACCAAACCGATTCAACGCAGCGCGTAAAACTGTCCTCTTATTATCGTTCGGTGGACAAGACTGATATTGCGGATAGAATCAGCTCTATTGGAGATGATTTGGCGGCTACAGAGATGGAACCGGTTGCGATTCAGATCTTTAGGGTTTTGTTGGACGGGAAGCTATATCAAGATTGTGACTTGCTGGTGGATGCGCTTATAGATAGTCGGCAAGAAGTTGATGTTTACAAAAAAATTGGAGACATTTATCGCATTGGTGGGCGGAACGACAAGGCTATTGATGTTTTGTTGCGCGCGTGTGACGTCTGCAATAGTGCCGATAGCCTATATTATGAACTCGGCGAATTGTATGCCAAGGACGGCAACCATCGTGCTGCAGCAGATTTTTATTACAAAGCATCCGTGCTAAACCGGTCCATACTATTTTATTATTCAAAAATGAGCGAGGCTTTGTTGCGGCAAGGAGAAATGTCTAAAGCGATTGAATATACGCAGAACATTATATCGCTGGGTACGGATAACCAGTACATAGTGTTCGGGCTTGGTAAATTATTGCTTGATGCCGAGAACTACAAAGAAGCTGAGGCGCTATTCCAGCGCGCAATATCCATGGACAACACTGTTGCTATGTTTTATACGCATCTCGCTGAATGCTATAGTCGGCAAGGTAGAGTCCATGAGGCGATCGACTGTTTGAAAGGTATAATTTCGAAATTTTCTGATAAACCAAGCGTACATTACCTGCTTGCAAAGCTTTTGATCCGCACCAAGAAATTTACAGATGCCGAAGACGTAATTTCGAACGCTATATCTATAGATCCAACATCTAGCCTCTACTATCGACTTGCTGCGGAGTGTATGAGGCTGCAGGGAAAATTCGATGACGCTTGTCGATTGCTCAGACTGGCGATTAAACACGATGAGCTCAACCCAGCGCATTATTTTGAGCTATCGAGATGTTTGAAGCTCACTGGAGACTTTCTTGGCGCAGAGCTGTTACATGATAGAGCGTTGGTGTTATGCCAATCGTGAGCTGGTAAGATTTTATGCCATGCGTGCTAAATCCTGACTTTTGTAAAGCCAGTGTGGTCATTACCACCAAAAATCCTGGGCGTATATTTGACAATGTAATTGCGATGGTGCTTTCCCAAAAGACGCCATGGGACTACGAAGTCATAGTGATTGATAGCGGCTCAAAAGATGGCACTGTTGAAAAATTACGACTGCTTGATGATAAAATTACGCTGATATGTATTCGCCCAGAAGAGTTTGGTCATGGTCGCACAAGGAACTTAGGCGTTACGCATGCGCAAGGAGATTATGTTGCATTTCTCACGCATGATGCGGTGCCCGCAACATCCGAATGGTTAAGTGAACTTGTCACAGCATTAGAGCTTGATGTTACTGCTTGCGCCGCTTTTGGCCGACACATCGCACACAATGATGCAGATCCATTTACGAAGCGAGATCTGCAGGCTCACTTTGACTTTTTGGGCTCCACCACAACGGTGCAATCAAAATTCAGCGACCACATTCTTTACGATACTCAGATAAGGCATCGGCAGTTCTTACATTTTTATTCAGATAATAATTCTTGTTTGAGGAAATCGGTATGGAAGGTCTATCCATATCCTGATGCGGAATTTGCCGAAGACCAGATCTGGGCTGCCACCGTGATCGATGCTGGTTTTAGCCGAGTGTACGCTCATTCAGCAGTGGTAAAACATTCTCACGATTATTCTTCCATCGGCACTTTCCGTAGGGCGTTTGATGAATCTGCTGCTTTTCAAAGGATATTTGGCTATTCATTGTGTGCAAGCCTTGTTAGAGGGATGTTGTCGGCGGCCAGCTGCTGCATGCATGACATGCAATATGCGTTGATCAATAAACTGCCATTACGACGTGTCATCTCGAGAATTATACGAAACATATTGCGCAGTTTCGGTCATTATTTGGGTGCCAAAATTGACCAAATCCCAACGAGCGTAGCCATGCAACTATCGTTAGATAAAAAGCTATATCGTTCTTGATTTCAGGTGGATGTAATGGTTTTTTCTCATATCAGGGACGGGCTGCATGCCCTCCTGGTCAGGGGCTATGGCCTGATTGCACCCAAGCAATCCGTCGACAAAAGATTTGATTTCGTTTCATGCGCTCCCTTTGGTCCTTCACACAAAGATGTGAAGCCATCATGCAACACCGTCAACTGGTTCGTCCCACCAATTGGTTATGGGAGTGGTGGCCATTTGAACATCGTAAGATTTATTAAACTGC
Organism: Desulfarculus baarsii DSM 2075; assembly: GCF_000143965.1. Classification (GTDB taxonomy): domain Bacteria; phylum Desulfobacterota; class Desulfarculia; order Desulfarculales; family Desulfarculaceae; genus Desulfarculus; species Desulfarculus baarsii. Next base: position 1,108,405 of record NC_014365.1, read on the forward strand.
TAGAGGATGATGGATTTGAATGCAGGATTGTTGTTACAAATGAATTTCGCCCGTATGATAATAAAAAAATAGCATCGCAAATTTCGGAATGGTTTGCGCCAGTCAAAGCAAAAGTATATTTGCATCCACAAGATACAATTCCTGCGGCGCATATATCAGTCGCTACTGGTTGGCAGACTGCTTATCCAGTAAAATATTTTTCGGGTAGCGCGCATAAGTATTATTTTGTTCAAGATTATGAACCATATTTTTATCCTTTGGGCACCGAGTACTTTTTGGCTGAGGATACATATCGTTTTGGATTCACGGGGATTGCTTTAGGCTCGTGGTTAGCGGACATGCTTAGTGCTCAATACGGAATGCGAATGTATGGAATAGGTTTTTCATATGATGATGATCTGTATACGCCGCGATTAGATAAAGATTGTTCCGGGCCTAAACGCTTGTTGTTCTATGCGCGACCGGAAACACCTCGCCGTGCATTTGAACTTGGTGTTTTAGCTATAAACGATGTGAAAAAACATATGCCGTCAGTTGATGTTCTCCTGGTCGGTGGAAACTTGAGCCGATATAATCTTCCTTTTTCATTTAAAGATTGTGGCAGATTGCCTATTTCCGAGCTTCCGCATTTGTACTCACAGTGCGATGCCGCCTTGGTGCTATCAATGACCAATTTATCGCTTTTGCCTCTTGAAATTATGGCGTGCGGTTGTCCTGTGATCAGCAACTGCGGACCCAATGTTGAATGGATGCTGAACAGCACCAATTGTAAGCTCAGCCGGCCTACTGTCTCAGGATTGGCAGAAGCAATCATTTCGGTTCTCTCAGACGAGCGCGAACGAAAGCAGTTGATAAAAAATGGTCTTGACTATGCCAGATCAACAAGCTGGAAAGAGGAGGCAAAAAAAGTCGCGCAAATATTCCGGCAAACTTATAATGAATAGTCATGGTCGTATCAGCATGGCAAATGAGTTTTCATCTGATTTGAATAATTTCAGACATGTGGTGGTTGGTGCTGGTGGCTTTTTGGGCACAAACATTTCCGCTGGTTTCAAAAAATCGAATCTAGACTTGCTATGCATCGATGCTTGCGAACGGCCAAAGTATTCTAACCATGCCGGCGAAAAAAATTGGCTATCCGGCACGTTGTCAGACAAGGAATTCTTTGTTGAACATCTGAAACCCAACGACATTGTATACCATTTGGTCAGCACGACAAACCCAAGCAACTCGGACCTTGCGCCAGATAAAGATGTTGAAGATAACTTGATAGGATCCCTGAAATTGTTCCAGGCGTGCAGTGAAAGACGTATTAAAAAGCTTATTTTTATTTCTTCTGGCGGCACCATATATGGGCCTGACGCTCCCGTCCCAACTCCTGAATTTGCAGACACATCACCGATTTGCTCTTATGGGGCAACCAAACTCGCTATTGAAAAATATCTGGAAATTTTTCGTAAGCAGCATGGACTTGACTATATCATATTTCGTGTCTCCAACGCTTATGGCCCATTTCAGATCGCGCGAGGTCAAGGCATAATTGCAATGGCTCTGCACAGGTTTTTCCATGATGAACCGCTGGAAATTTGGGGAGACGGCAGTGCAGTACGTGATTACATCTTTGTCGATGACATCGTGTCAGCCGTTTTGATGGGCGCCGCGTCGTCGACGCAATCTCCTCGGCTCTATAACCTTGGCAGCGGAGTTGGCCACTCGGTCAACGAGGTCGTTGAGGCGCTCAATTTTGCCCTTGGCGGCAGACTTGAAACGGTCAGGCGTGAAGGCAGAAGTGTGGACGTTCCTCGTAGCATTTTGGACATTGAGCGGATCAAGCTACACTTGAATTGGCGGCCAAAAATTGACCTTAAGGCAGGAATCAGCGCTACGGTGAATTGGTATAGAGAGTTCATTCGATGCTCGGGGCAAGACCATAACCACGAATATTCTCGTGCCGACGAAAAAATAAATTAATGGCGCTGCAAGCATGGTAGGCACATTTCGCAAGGCTTTGATCACGGTTATAATTGTCAATTATAATGCGAAGACGCATTTGGCAAGATGCCTGGATGCCTTGCGCGAACAAACCGTGCAAGACTTTCATATTGTCCTCGTTGACAACGCCTCCACCGACGGATCGCTGAACGAAATTTACACCAACGAAAACCTAACCGTGGTTCGCCTTGCAGAGAATGTAGGTTTTGCCGCGGCCAACAACATTGGGGCGCTAAGATCGCAAAGCGAATTCATTGCATTGCTCAACCCAGATGCTTTTCCCGCGCCGACTTGGCTCGAAAAACTCATGGAGCACGCAAAAGCCTACCCAGAATACGCGGCGTTCGGCTCAACTCAGTTGCTTGACGCCAATTCTGACCTGTTGGATGGCGCTGGCGATGTTTTGTATTTTTTTGGTTTGCCGCGGCGTTCGAAACACCTCGAACGCGCAATACCTCTGCCGCCGACTCGGGAAGTTTTCAGTCCATGCGCCGCTGCCGCTTTGTATCGTCGGCATCTTTTCGTGGGTGTTGGCGGCTTGGACGAGGCGTTTTTTTGCTATTGCGAAGACGTTGATTTGGGCTTCAGGTTAAGGTTGCGCGGGTATAAATGTTTGCAGGTCGCCGACGCGATAGTGCGGCATGTCGGCGGGGGCTCAAGCGGACAAATTTCAGGGTTTGCCGAGCGACATGGCCATAGAAACGCTTTATGGATGCACATAAAAAACATGCCAATGCCGTTGTTGGCGCTGACCCTACCATGTCACTTCATTGCCGAGTTTGCCAAAGCAATTTTCGACATTGCAAGCCCAAGCCGTGGCCGTCTTGCGCAACGCGCGCATAACGTTAAATGCCGAATCCAAGGGATTTGCGAGGCGTTGGCGCAAATAGGTCCGATGATGCTTCAACGGAGGATCATCCAAGAAAAGCGTGTGATCTCCAGCTGTTCCGTGGCCAGGACGCTCTGCTGGCGTCCGTGGGCTAGTTGATTTCCGTGGACATTTTTTCGGGCAATGCGCGCTGAATCGCGGCGTCTTGCCCGCTGTTATACGATGTGCGGAACGTGCCCATTGTCGTAGCCAGATTGGCCGCTTGCGCCGCACCTTGCCCAGTGGCGTTATCTATTTCGCGCAGAGAATTGCTTATGCCGGCGATGCCCGTGTCTTGTTCTTGAGATGACATGGCCACCCCCGCCATCAATTCGGCCGCTTGCTCGATTATCTGTTGCACGCCGCCAAATGCTTCGTGGGTGGCGGTGACCAATTCGCCACTTTCTTGAATCTTGCCAATGGTGCCATCGATGAGTTGGGCGGTGTTGCGCGCGGCCTCGGCCACGCGCAGGGCCAGGCTGCGCACCTCGCCCGCCACCACGGCAAAACCTGCGCCGGCCTCGCCGGCCCGGGCCGCCTCGACGGCGGCGTTGAGGGCCAAGAGGTTGGTTTGGAAGGCTATCTCGTCGATGGTCTTCATGATATTGGCGACTTGGCGGCTTGATTCACGCAGCTCATCCATCGCCCCGGAAAGATTGGCGATACTTTTGCCGGACTGCACGACTTGCGCGGTCACCGCGCTCATCAGATCGGCGGCGGTCTTGGCGTCGGCCGCGTTTTCCCTGGTCAGGGCCGTGATGTCGTTGGCCGCGTGGGAAATCTGCTCGATGGCCGCGGCCTGTTGGCCGGCTTGTACGCCCGTGGCCGCGGCGACTTGCTGGGAATGGCCGATGACGTCGTTGAGTTTTTGCACGAAACGATTGAGCAACTTGGCTGCTTGCCCTATTTCATCCCTGCTTTGAATGGGCATTTCCAGAGTCAGGTCAACGTCATATTGGGTGAGCATTTCGACGAGCTTGGCCATTGGCTGGTCGACAAAACGTCGTACGGTTAGGAACAGGCACAGCGCTACCAAAACCAAAACGCCGGCCACCGCGGCCAAAGCTGTTTGCAGGGAGTTGGCTTTTAGCACGGCCATATTGTCGGCGGCTTCGGCTTCCGCTTGGCGCAAAGCAGCGGTGGAAAAACGATAGAAAGTGACGCCTCTGATTTCACCGTTGCGCCAGGAAATGTGGCAACGAATGCAGTCGGCGCTCACTTTGTGAGGCTGGTATATCTCCAAGGCGTTTTGCGTTTGTCGATAGTGAGTCTGTGGTTCGTTCAACACCTTGGCGGCCATGGTTTTGTCCAGCCGCGAGCCCAAAAATTTGCGATTGGAGGAGTGAGTCGCAACTCCCGCGGCGCTGAACAGGCTGACTTCCTCCAGGCCCTTCAGTTGGCGTAGCGACTCTAAAAGGCTGGTGAATTTTTCCATCTCGCCGCGCACCAGCGAACCTTGCACGGCGCGTTCGATGGTGAAAAATAAATTGTCCGCCTGCTGCTTTTCGCTCTGTTCCAGCATCTCCAGGCGGTGCGCCGTCATCTCGGAGACCAGGTTGATGGTCCAGTTGTATTGAAATATCTGCACGGCGCATAGGGCCGTGATCAAGACCAAAGCCAGGGATATCAGCAGCTTGGTGCGCAGCTTCAATTGCGGCCTCCTTTGCCCCTGGCCAACTCGGTCTTGCGATAAAACGGCAGTTCGGCCGAACGTGCGAATCCCTCCGACGCGCAGCCGATGCACGGCGCGCCGGCGGCGATGCAGGTGTTGACGCCGCCATTCCAGAAACGCACCGTGCAATCGGCGTGGGTGATCGGCCCCAGGCAGCCCAGCTTGAACAGGCAACCCGGTTCGCCAAAGGTCTTGGCGAAATTTTCCCGCTCGTAGTCGGCAAACCGCGGGCATTGATCGTGCAAGATGCGACCATAAAAGGCTTTTGGCCGCTTGAGGGCGTCCAGGGGCGGCAGGCCCCATTGCAGTAGGTGAGCCAACGTCCCCACCAGCCAATCGGGGTGGGTCGGGCAGCCGGGCAGATTGATCAACGGCGTTTTGACCCCTTGCGCCTCGAGGAATTCGGCCACGCCGACCGCGCCGGTGGGGTTGTTTTGCGCCGCGGGGATGCCGCCAAAGGCCGCGCAAGAGCCGAGGGCCACCACGGCCTTGGCCTTGGCCGCGGCGGCTTTGACCAGATCGGTCACCGGGCGGTGGCCCATGACGCACGCCTCGGGCATGCCGGCGGGTAGCGAACCCTCGACCACCAGCAGGTAGCCGCCGGCGTCGATGGCCTTGTCCACCGTGTCCATGGCGGTCTGACCGGTGGCCGCCGAGAGGGTGGAGTGGAACAATAAAGAGATGTAGCGCGTGATGACCCGAGCTGGCGAAGGCGCTTCGGAGTTTAAAAACGACACGGAGCAGCCGGAGCAACTCTGGCCCTGCAGCCATAGCACCGGGGCCTGGCCAGCCTCCATCCGCGCCAGGGCCTGGGCCAGGCTTGGCGCCAAGCTTGGCTCAAGTCCCATGACCGCGGCCAGGGTCGCGCCGAATTTCAAAAATTGACGCCTGGTTATGCTGGCCATCACGGTCTCCGCTCAGTGAACCGCGCAGGCCAGGCACGGATCGAACGAACGCACGATCCTGGCGGCCTCCAACGGGTTTTGCGGGTCGGCCACCGGCAGGCCTTCGAGGGACGACTCGACCGGGCCGGGCACGCCGGCGTCGTCGCGGGGCGAGCAGTTCCAGGTGGTGGGCACGACACACTGATAATTGGCGATGCGGTAGTCGGCGATCTCGATCCAGTGGCCCAGCGCGCCGCGCGGCGCTTCGATCAGGCCCGCGCCCGCGCCGCTGGCGGGCACGTCGAAGTCGGCATAGGTCGGCTCGCCTGGTTTGAGTTGGTTGATCCAGCGCGCGCAGGCCTCGGCCACCAGCTTGCATTCGATGGCGCGGGCGGCATGGCGGCCCATGGCCGAGTTGAGCTCGGCCGGTTGGCGGCCAAGAGCGCCGAGGAGCTGATCGACCATCTCCCGCACCTGGGCCTGGCCGGCCTGGTAAGCCACCAGAATGCGCGCCAACGGGCCAACCTCCTGCGGGCGATTGTCGTAGCGCGGTGCTTTCAGCCATGAATAGGCCCCGCTTTTGCGTGGCGCGGGTATTGTTTGGCCCTTGGTCGGATGCAGGCCGGACGGAGAAGAGAACAGCGAATGGGTGGTCTGCTCGGTGATCTTGGTCAGATCCAACGACGCGGCCTGGCCATGGCTGACGCGTCCGGCTGGCAGCAGAAAGCCGTCCTCTTGGGGAAAGACGCCATAGGCCATGAAGTCACCGGGGCCGGCGCCATGCTGAAAATACTCGGGAAACGCCGTGGCGACGGCCAGGATGTCGGGCAGGTAGGCCGTGTCGATGAAAACGCGCAACTGATCGATGATGGCGGCGTAAGCGGCGATTTTTTTGGCGCTGACCTGCTCGGTGACGCCGCCGGGCGCCAACGCCGTGGCGTGAGGAACCTTGCCGGCCCAGATGGCCACGGCCTGATGGGCCAAGGCGCGCATGTCAAGGGCCTGCAAATAGTGCTTCAGCGCTCCCACGTTGAGGCCGGCGTCTTGAATGTAATGGCCGGCGTAGCGCGGCAGAAACGGCGCGCCGGGGCTGATGGCCCCAGCCTTTCGCTGGCCGCTCACCCAATCACGCAGATCGTTCAAGGCCGGGTCCGCCCCGTGATAACCCAGAATGGCTGTCACGTCGACAAAGTCTAGCGCGGAAAGTTGATAAAAATGAATAAGATGAGACTGAATATAATTGGCGCCCAAGATCAGGTTGCGCGCGATGACGCCATTGGGGGTCAGCGCTGGGTTATATATCTGCTCCTGGGCCAAAATAGAGGCCAAGCCGTGGGAGATGGGACAGACGCCACAGATGCGCTGGGTGATTTGCTGGGCGTCGAGTGGGTCGCGTCCTCTGAGTATGTTCTCGAAGCCACGGAACATTTCCCCCGCGCAATAAGCACTGGCCACCTTGCCGCCATCAAGCTCAAGACGAATGCCCAAGTGCCCTTCGATGCGGGTCAACGGCGAAAGCTCAACTAGGGTGCCCATGTCGCATCCGTATTGTGTGGTCTTAACCAGCTATTGGCGGCAGACGGTTGGCGCCTCAGCGGATTGCGTCCAGGTGATAATCGGCGCATCCAATGGGGGGTCGGAAGCGGGCCGGTGATCATAACCATGGCGTAAGGTTCTGAGAAGTCTGCGCGAAATTGGTTGTATGGTAAATGATTGATCGGCGTGGCGTCAAGTGCGCCGAGAATGAAAAGAGCAAACAGTCTATTTTTGTGCCATCGGCGAAGACAAGCGGGCAATGTTTTGCATATACAAATCAATTAATATGATTTTAGATGCTTAACATGCTGGAAATAAACTAAATGATCGTTGCAAAAGATCGTGACGCAATCTGTTGTCCATGCTGGCGCACATTGCGTCGATGCCACGTTGGTTCAGCCGAGAGCCTCCTTCACGGCGGTCACGCCATTTCTGGCGTTGCCCAACAGCCTGTAAACGCGCAAGGGAGGGGCGTCATTTCCGGGCAATGGGCCAAGGTTAGCGAATTTGGCGATGAGCAGATTCATCAAAAGATCGCTGGCTGTCGTTATGACCAGCTTGAGTTTTCCTTTTTGCTCGATCGCCAGCATTCGCACAATATCGATCACGGCGACGCGATTGAGGTCGTCAAGGTGCGCGAAAGGTTCATCAAGGAAATATGTGCCGCCAGCTTCCCGTGCACGCGCAAGGAAGATTGACAGTGCAAGGTCTTGGCGCTGACCACGGCTGAAATATTTGGAGGGAGAGAGCGGGACGCCATTTTCAATATAGGCCACGATATCGGTAATATTGATTTGGTTGTCATGGCTGGAGAAATCAACTTTGTTAAAGATGCTGTTTGTATTCATTCTGGAGAATAACGCAAACATGACATCTTTCAAGTCAGAAAGAGCGGCGCGTCTTTGTTGGGAAAATTGTTGGCGATTAAATTTAATGATATTATTGCACGATGAGATTTTCTTGTTTAGCAATGTTATGCACTCATTTATTTTATCAGCAGAACTTTGAAGACTTTCACGCTTGGCGCCATTGGTTAAAATAAATATGCATGCGTCGATGTTTGCTAATTCATTCCGAGCGCTTGATGCAACATCGTTGTCTGCTTGAATAGAGTGCTTGAGAGATAGTAATTCCTCGTCAGAAAATGGTATGTGTTTGCCAATAGACTCCCACGCAAGTTTGAAAGCTATCTCGTTATGATGAAGTTTATTAATTATTTCCATGGCTGATGTATGTCTGTCTGACGCTTGCTCAAAGGCCAGTTCAAGAGTAGCCAGCTCTTCCTCGGTGCGGTGCAAATCCTGGCGAGCAGCGGCATCTTTTGCTTTCAGTTCTTCGGCCGCCACCTCAAAAAACCTGGATAATGCATCGCGCAAGCCAAGAAGAGAAAGTTTCTCTGGTGCTGAAATATTCAGCGCGCTGTGGATGGACTCCATGTCATGCCACAGCTGAGCGAGATGGCCGGCGACATTCAGGCCTCTGATGATGTCTTTCAACGACCGGTGGATATCGTCGAAATCAAAATCATCGACAAGGCGTTTGCATGAAGAAATATAGTCATTCCACTTTTGTTCACGTTCGTTAATTTCTTGGCGGATTATGGACAAGCGCTCTTTGTTGGAATTGTAAGTATTGATGTCCTCCGTTAGCGCGCAAATTTCCTGCTCGATTCGTTCTAATGACTGGCGAAGTTGAGCTTCCTTTGAAGAAGAATAGTCGATGCCGAGGTCTGTGCTGCTGGAAACTGCATTGAACAAATCGTGCGCGGTTTTCCAGTCGTGCCCACAGGTTGGGCACACACTTTGAGTTTTTATGGCGGGCAGGGCATTGCGCGCGTAAACTTTCAGCTGCGTAAGATCGTCCGTTATCTTGGCTAATTGGCTGCGTAAAATCGCCCGTTTAGACTGTGCTTGATCCAGCCTGCCTTCAAGAATTGAAGCTTTGGCTGTTTCGGTTTTTACGAGATTTGATAGTTTGTGTGACTCAGAGCGAACACGGTCAAGCTGATAGTTGTTCTCCACGGCTTGTGGATAGACTTCAAGTAAATATGACGCGCTCTGCAGCAAACTTTTGCGCGCCATAAGGTCGATCTTATAATACTGGTTTGTTTTAAATATTTCCTCGACTGTTTTGGATGATATCTCTGGATAATATGTAACAATGGAAGTGATTGTTGAGGCGACATGTTCACAAATATCAGATACGGAAGAATGCTGTGCGGCGAGTGATGCAACTTCCATGTTAAGTGTATTGATCTGCTGCTTTTTTTGGGCAATTTGCGTGGAAACGTTGGCCAAATTATCCAGTTGAGCGTGCCTGTCCGCACCGGACGCTTCAGCTTTTTCTTTTAGCTGAGTTATATCATCAATAAGTTGTCTGATGTAATCAATTTCTTGTTTTCTCTTTTCGATATGCGCGACAAATCGATCAAGCTTGTTCGAAATTCTCTGCTTCATGTCGACGATTTCATGGAGATCGTTAACAGCGCCAAGCGGTTCGATCTGGATATTTAATAGCAATATGCAGGCATTGATTGACTTTTTCGTATCGCTGAAAATATGCTCATATCGAGCGGGGTCTGGTGGCAAGTCTCCAGTATCGTCTATGAGTTGCTTAATTTTTTCTGCCCGCCTTTTTTCTAGCTTGAGATTTGCATTAAGAAGTCTTATGAAGTTTTTAACTATATCGTTTATATCATTAAGATGACTCATGCCAAGTAAATCATAAAAAATTTGTTCACGCAGACCTGATGATTCGCTATCCACCATCGTTGAAAGCGAATCTTGATAAAAAAAGTGTTTGCCCCATAAATGGTTTTGATGCAGCTCCAGCAGGCGAGCGTAATCATGATTTTCGGCACTTAATACGGAATTTTTTATAAACGTATTTAGGTATTCCAACGATGATTTAACTATATCGCTATCGCGCTGATCTGATTTATCAGTTTTCCATTTGCCATCATTGCAAGTTACATATTCGCCAGAAATTTCGCCACAGATCAGAAAGCTATCTTTTTTTGTCAAGCACGCACATTCACTCCAACAATTATTCATATCTGCATTAATACGTTTCGAGCGAATTCGGCGCGTAAACAATAATTCAGCAGCTTGCAATAGCGTGGTTTTACCTGTTCCATTGGGCGCATATATCAAAGTGATCGGTGAGGAAAAGTCGAGCTCAATGCTGCCTGCAAGGCCACGAAAATTAACAACTTTTATGCTAGAGAATTGTACTGACATCGTCTGAATCCCCGATATATGATTCAATCAAAATGATGATTTCATCCTCGCTTGCGTTGGCCAGTTGACGCATGAGGATCTCATCATCTTTGCATAATGATATTAGCGTGCTATCAGCATTTGCGGCTGCACTTTTGGCAAAAGGCAAAGACAGTATGGGTATGCGCCTGATCCGCTCTTCCCAGGCGGAAGGATCATCAGGATCGCCAACCGGCCAAATTATTTGTTTGCGACACAGGTATAAGTCGCTTTCAAGGCTCTGAATTGTGCCGTGTAGATCGTCGCTGCCCACGACTCTATTTTCTTCATCAAGCGCAGGCGATCTATACGTGTTCATGTCATGCGCAATCGCCAAGATAAGGTAGCCATCAACTATCTTATGCTTACGGCGCTTTTCGCCAAGTTTTTGCGATAATATGGCCAGGCCTTCACCATGAGAACTTTTCAGCTTTGACGCGATAGGTTCGTCGATTACGACTAGTGCTACCACGGCATAGTCTGATTCCCAAAGTGTGCAATTGGCCGCATCTGCCGCGCTATCAGCTAGTGTTAGTCCGACGGGATTAGCGTAGGAATCAATACAATCAACACATGCGTTATGCATAAGACACGCTTCCTGAGCTTAACATGCCAATTATACCTGATAGCCTCATGCAATTTATTTTGCTTGTCGTTGCGTCTTGATAGCAGTTTTCAATAGTCGTCAGCGGCAATAAATATATTGAAAATGGTCGCGGGGGTGATCCGATGCTTTCGCTAGGCGCGTGTGTTATGGATGACGCGCCTGGCGTGATCTGGTCCTCATCGATGTGTCCCATGCCGGGAGCAATGCACATGATCAGTGGCTTTTTGTATTGCGTTAGCGAATTTTCCATGGCATTTTTCATATCATATGCATGTTTTGATTTGTCAGACCAAATATTAATATCAATATTGCCAATATTTGTTCTGAGTTGCGCTGTCTCTTCCGCAACTAGGTGCGCGATATTGCAATACATAAGTACGGAAATGCAACGCAGGGCCTTTATCAGATCATCTCGGTGCTCATGCAGCTTATCGCATAAAGAGGTCGAATAGCTTCCTGGCGCCATTCCACTTTTTATCAAGGCGATAAGATTATCTGCTTGCACGCCCTTAATGGTCGTTTTGATCTGTAATTTCAACCAACAGAGCGCTGAAAATATCTCCTTGGTTGCATGATGCCCGTATCCGCAAGAGCAGTTTCTGCAAATAAATCTCGCAAGCTCATAGGGTTGATGCTCAAATTCGCTATACTCTCTAAGCTGATAGCTCAGGCCATGATCGTGGTTTGTTGTTATCTGATTGTGTAGCGTGGCGGGCCAATTATGTCTTTCAGCATCAGGTACAGTTTTGAACTTCAACTTGCCTGATATCAACAGGGGTTCCGTTGATCGCACCAACCTGGCAACAAAGTTTCCGTTCTTATGAAGCCTTGTCCCTTTTTTGATCTCATGTTTTACGATATGCGCAGCATCGGCATGAATATATATTCCACTTAAATTACGTAGTTTGTCGTTTGACTCATCCTTGTCATGCTTCCCCATCGCATGATTGGCCAGTGCGATTGCAAAATGGTTATGAGCTGTAATGTCAAGATTAGTAAATATTCTATTTAACGCATCTTGCCATGCTGAAGCATGTGGGTCTTTTTGATATAATTGCCCGGCAACAAGTATGTATTTTCGTGTTGCTTCAGGAAGCAGATTGGTCTTGTTGCATACTGTAACCATTTCACTGGTGGGGGTTTTGCCATCACCATTATAAATGAAGTCGGAGCAAATAATTGGCCAAATATCGAGGCCATTTGTCTGTATGCAAACCTGCGAAACGCCGCCATCTAAATAATCAATCTGTCCCAACTCTGCACATTGCTCTGGGAAATGCTTAACATAAATTACGCTTTTAGTCGTGAGCTTTTCCGTGCCATCAGCAGGATATCTTAGCCAGCACCATCCATAATTATATCGCCGTTTGGCCCCGGGAAACCCCTCCTCGTCCTCGCGCCAGCTTTTTATGATTTCCGTTCCGTGATGCCGTGTCCTGTCTGTAAAAATCTCATTTAATTTATTGCCATGCGTAAATCCGAACCCCGCTATAAGCACTATCTTCCCTTTGTATTTATTGATTAAATCATTTATCGTATACCAATCTTTAACGCCAAATGTCAGTTCTGGAAACATGATTATAATTGGTTTATTGCCTGGAAAATGATCGCCTATTTCTTGTTCCAAAAACTCCTTGACCAAGTTTACATATTCAGGGCGGCTGTCGTCATATAGCCGCTCTCTTTTTGGTGGTGGCGTTTGCACCAGGCATAAATTCAGATGGTTGCTGTCCACGAAATCGCCGGGCACTTTTACATTGTGCACATACAAGCCATTGCCTTTTTTTGCCCCGCGTGCCCTCGGCATTTGTCACCCTTGTTTTGTTGCGGCAAACCAATGCGCCAAAAACAAAAACCGCCCCCACGGCGGATGCCGTGAAAGGGCGGTCTTGACCCGCGCCTAATTTGCCACTCGCCCTTGGCTTCTGTCAAGCGATTATCATTTGCCGATATTTATTTTTTGCCCCAACTGTGCCAAAATAAAAGCCCAGGGAGCGCGCCGATGTACCGCCCACCAAACAACCATGCGGAGATAACCGTCAGTCAGGCCAAGGCCATCGACGCGCCATTGGCCCGGCTGTTGGCCCCTCTGGCCGGTGACACGCCGTTGAGCGCTCGGGCGCTACGCGCTCACGCCAGGCCAGGTCAGCCTATCGACCGCTTGGCCGTCTGCGCCATCATCTTCGAATATCTGCGATTTTCCGGGCGTTGATGCGCGTTCTCTTCGTCCAGACCCTGGCCATGGGCGATCTGCTGCTGACCACGCCCGCGCTGTCGGCCCTGGCCCAGGCCCGGCCTCAAGCCGTCATCGACGTGCTGGCCAATGATTCCTTTGCCCGCGTTTTGGCAGGCAATCCGGCGGTCAACCGCTTTATTGCCTTGCCTTTCACCCGGCTCTACGCCCTGGCCAACCAGCCCGACGAAGCCCGAGCGGTCATGGAAACCCTGGCTCTGCTGGCCCGCTTCACCGAAGACCTGGCCGGCGGCTATGACCTGGTCTACAACCCCTGCTTCAACGAGTTGGCCTGCGCCCTGACCGTGCGGACCAAGGGCGGCCAGGCCTTGGGCGGCGATTTTACCGCTGATGGGGCCATGATCATGCGCGGTGATTGGCCCAATTATTGCCACAATATTTTCAGCGGCCCGGCCTATAACGGCCTGCATCTGAGCGATCTGCACGGCCTGGCCCTGGGTTTGCCGTCGGCGACGCGGCGGCCAGTGTTCCAGGCGCGGCCCGAGGACCAGCGTCAGGCCCGGGCCTTGCTGACCCAACTGGGCTGGCGGCCCGAGCGGCCCCTGATCGCCTTGCAGGTGGGGGCGGGCAAGGCCGATCGCCGTTGGCCGCCGGAAAAGTGGGTGGAGCTGGGGCGTTTGTTGGGACATAAAGGCCTGAGCGTGGTTTTGCCCGGCGCGCCCCACGAGGCCGCGCTCACCGCCCGGGTGGCGGCGGGGCTGGGCCCGACGGCCCTGGATCTGGCCGGCCGCACCGATCTGGGACAGTTGGCCGCCGTGCTGGGTCACTGCCGGGCCTTGATCGCCAACGACACCGGCACTGTCCACCTGGCCGCCGCCTTGGCCCTGCCCATCGTCAGCCTCAGCCTGGGCAAGGCCCAGTTTCGCGCCACCGGGCCATATGGCCCCGGCAACGTGGTCGTGGAGGCCGATCTGCCCTGCGCGCCCTGCCTCGATGCGGCCGCCTGCCAGGCCAAGCACTGCTGGGCGGCCATCGCGCCGGCCGACGCCTTGGCCGCCTTGGAGCACGTTTTGGGCCGAGCCTTTCAGCGGCCGGCCGGTTCGCGGGCCAGGTTTTATCGCGCCCAGCCCGACGCGGCCGGGCTCATGGACTGGCTACCTTTAAGCCCCGACCCAGCCCAGGCCAGGCACGCGGCCTATCGCCAGGCCTGGCTGAGCGTCTTGCGCCCTGGCCAGTGGCCCCGCGCGCCGCTGTCGCCATCCCGCCCGCCGGCCTCGGGCCCGCTGGCCGCCTTTGACGCCCTGGCCGCCGCCGCCTTGGCAGCCCTGGCGCGCATCGAGGCGGCCCTTGGCGGCCAGGCCCCGCCCGCCACGGCCCGCCCGGCCATGGACGCGCTCAATCAGGCCACGGCCGAGGCGCGCCGCCTGGGGGCGGCCGAAGCGTTGGTCCGGCCGCTGGCGATGTATCTTGTCCAGCGCCTGGCCAGCCTGGACGAGCCTCGGCCCGAGCGGCAAATCCGCCTGCAACGGGCCGTGTTCGCCCAGACGCGGGCCGTGGCCGGGCTGGTCTGGGCGGCGCTGACGGGCTAGACTTCCTGCCAGACAACGCCGCGCTGGCGGTTGGCCCGGGCCGCCCGCTCCAGGGCCGGGTGGCCGGCGGGTAGGACGCCCTGGGGCGCGGGGTTCCAGCGGCCCTGGGCCTTCAACTCGGCGACGCGCGCCTCGATGGGCCCCCGCCAGCGGCGTTCGATGACGTTAAAGAGCCACTTGGCCAGATCATTGAAGCGCGACCAGGTGTTGTCCTGCACGCGGTAGAGATAGAGCAGTTTGGCGATGTGGCCGATCTTGCCGCCGATGAAAAAACGGATCATCAGCTCGTAATCGTCGGCGATGACCAAGCGGGGGTTATAGCCGCCCAAGCGCCACAGCTCGCTGGCCCGAAAGGCCCGCACGTGATTGGGGCAGACGGCCATGTGCTGGATCACCGGCCCGGCCCCGAAAACATCGCCGTAAACATCGTAGGCCAGAGCCTCGCGATAGCGCCGGCCTTGCAACTCGGTCCAGCGGTAGCGACCGCGATCTTCCCACTCGGGGTAGACGTGGGGCGAGCCATCGGGCAAAAACTCGGCGAAGTTGGAGTGAACCATGCCCAGCTCCGGGTCGGCGGCAAAGGCGGCCACGACCTCTTGCAGGCAGTCGGCGCCGAGCATGTCGTCGTGGTCGAGCTCCACCAAAATCTCGCCGCCGCACAGGCCCGTGGCCTGGCGCTTGATCCAGCCGATGTTGGCCTGGCCCCGTCGCTGGGGAAAAAAGGCCTTGATCCGATGATCGGCCCGGGCCAATCGCTCGATCAGCCGGGGCGTGCCGTCGCTGGAGCCGTCGTCGACAAGCACCCACTCCCAGTTGCGATAGCCCTGGCCGCACAGCGAGGCGTAGGCCTCCATCAGGCGCTGGCCGGGGTTGAAGGTGGGGGTGTAGACCGAAACCAGGGGCTCGTCGCGGCCGGCGGTGGGGGGAAAGACGGCCCAACTCAGATATGTCTCGTGCACGGCGCGCAACAGCTCGTCCGGCCGGGGCGCTTGATCAAAGTGCAGCCAGCGCCGACGATCGGCCAGCGGCAGCATGACCAGCGGTTTGGGCCGTGGGCCGATGCTGACGAAAACATGGGCCGGCCGTTGGTTGAGGTTGGCCAGAAGCTCGCCCTCCGTGGCCGAAAAGCACGCCTCCACCGCCGGCAGCGCGCCCGACTCCAGGGGCAGGCTTCGCCCCAGATGGGCCGCATAGGCCGTTTGAGCCCGCTGGTCCAGCCCGCCGTGAATGACCACCCGCAACACCGCAGCCTCCTTTTGCCTGATCCGCGCCCAATGGCGTAATATAGCCCAAGGCCGCCGGCCCACGGCGGTCAAAGGCCAAAAGGGCGCTCATGAAGATTTTACAGGTCGCGCACAATTTTCCCCCGCTATCGTGGGCCGGCACGGAAAACTACACCCTGGGCCTGTCGCTGGCCCTGCGCCGCCGGGGCGTGGAGGTCGAGGTGATCCACCCCGTCTTCGGCCGGGGCCAGGGCCTGGAGCGCCTGGAAATGCTGGGCCTGCCAACCTGGCGGGTGGGTCTGGACGACGAACCCACGCTGGTCAGTCTGGTCGATCGCCGCTCGGCGGCCATTGTCTGCGATGTGGCCCAAGAGGGCGGCTTCGAGCTGATCCACGCCCAGCATCTGCTGGGCTTCAGCGCCGAGGTCGTTTACGAGGCCCAGCGCCGCGGCCTGCCCGTGGTGCTGACCCTGCACGACTTCTGGATCATCTGCCCGCTGATCTTTGGCCAGACGCCCAGCCAAAAGCCCTGCCCCGGCCGGGGCAGGCAAAATTGCCTGAACTGCCTGATGGAAGCCGTGTCACAAGCCGGCCCCAGGCCCGACCTGCTGCCCACCTTGGAGCGCTTTTGGCGGGAACGCGACGCCTATTTGGGCCAGATGCTCAAACTGCCCAGCAAGGTGCTGGCCGTCAGCCGTTTCGTGGCGCGGACCATGGCCGCCCGTGGCCTGGCCGGGCCCAACATGGCCGTCATGCCGGCCGGCGTCGTGCCCTTCACCCTGGGTCCAAACCCCGGCCCCGATCCGGCCGACGGCCTGGTCCTGGCCTTCATGGGCAACATCATGCCCCTCAAGGGGCCCCACCTGGCGGCGCGGGCCATCGACGGCCTGGCCGGCGCGCGGCTGGAAATCCACGGCAAGGCGGTCAACCAACCCTACGCCGCCGGCCTGCTGGCGCTCTGCGAAGACAAACCCGAGACCTTCAGCTATCACGGGCCCTACGACATCAGCCAGCGCGGCGGCGTCTTGGCCCGCTGCCACGCGCTGGTCGTGCCCTCACTGACGGAATCCTATTGCCTGACCGCCCGCGAGGCCCTTTTTGCCGGTCGGCCGGTCCTGGCCTCCGATGTGGGCGGCATCCCCGAGGCCGTGCGCCACGGCCAAAACGGCCTGCTCTTTCCGCCCGGCGATTGGCGAAGCCTGCGCCGGCTCGCGCAAAGGCTCATCGAGCGGCCCGAGGAACTTGCCGCCTTGACCCGGGGCGTGCGCCAGCCACACACCGTCACCGAGGACGCCGAAAAATACCTGAGCCTCTATCGTCGCATCCTGGCCAGTGGCTAGACGCCTGGGCGTTCGTCGGCCCGGCCGCCCTGATCCAGGCTAATGGTGCGGGTGCGGCTGGGGTCGAGCAAGTGGTGGATGGTGCAGCGCGTGAAATCGTCGTTGTAACTCAACCGCAGGCCCAGCTTGGCGTAATGACGGTTTTCATCGGGCTCGACCACGCCGGCCCAGCGCTCCATGAACAGCAGCATGTTGGGCACGTCGTGGGCCTTGCGGCCTGGTGAAATGCCCTCGTGATGCAACACCTTGCCGCGCGGCTCGTAGTGGATCGTCCAACCCATGCGCCCGACCTTCAAACACAGGTCGATGTCTTCGAATCCGTTGACAAAAGCCTCGTCAAACATGCCGGCGGCGAAAAAAGCCTCGGCCCGGATCAACAGGCACGCCCCGGTCACGGCCTGAAAGCGTTCGGGCGTGTTGACCACCGGGTGTTCGGCGTCCAGGCCCTGAAAAATGTGATAAGGCGCGCCGTTGGGCCGGAAAGCCACGCCGGCGTGCTGCACGCGGTTGCCGTGGGGGTAGATCAGCCGCGCCCCGACCACCGCCGCCCGTCGCTCGCGCGCCAAAACTTCCAGCAGCGGCGGCAACCAGCCGGCTTGTGGCTCGGTGTCGTTGTTCAAAAACAGCAGATTGCCCGAACGCGCGGCCTGGGCCCCCTGGTTGCAGGCCTTGGCGAAACCAAGGTTGTGCTGGTTGCTGATCACCGTCACGTCGCCGCCCAGCCCGGCCAAAAGGGCCGCCGTGCCGTCGGTGGAGGCGTTGTCGACGATGATCACCTCGTAACTGGGGCCGTCACTGTTCTGGGCCAGGGTTTGCAGACAACGCAAGGTGAACGCCGCCCGATTGAACACCGGGATGATGATGCTCACGTCATAGGCCGGTTGGACGGATTTTGTGGCAATGTCGCTTTGGGTCATGTTCGCGCCAAATTTTGGTTGGAGCCGCGCTTGATCGTTGGGTTGCCTCGCGGTTATATGATGCAAGAGCCGCGCCACGGGATTGTGTTGCGTTAATATGCTGTAATTATTTGATAAATATTTGGCATGCCGGTGCGGTTGGGTAATATTTGACGGGTGCGGGGAAATTTTGCCGTGGGCTGGCGTGTTCATGGCGGTGGAGCCGTGCAAAGTCGCGCCGGGTTGCGCGGGCTTTTTGGGCTGTGTTCATGAAGTTGCAAAGCAATTTTATGATATGAACAAAACCATGAAACAAAGCGCGCCGCGAAGTTTGCCGTAAAAAAAAGCAAAACGCGTTTGCGGTGATTGCGCGGCGATCACCGCCTGCGCTTTTCTTTTTGGAGGGTGGTGCGTCAAACCTTTTTCTTTTGGCGCGAAAGAAAAAGGTTCTCCCCGCGTCTTGGGCTTCCCCAAGGAAGAAAGGTCAACGCCGTGGTGGATGTAGTGGTGATCGGGGCTGGGGTGGTTGGTTGCGCGGTTGCGCGTTGGGCGGCGTTGTTTGGGCGCGAGGTGGTGGTGTTGGAGCGGGGGAGTGGCGGGGTGGATGGTCAATCGGCGCGCAACTCGGGGGTGATGCACGCGGGGCATTATTACGACGAACAAACACGGCCGTTGAAGGCGCGGCTGTGCGCGCGGGGCAATGGATTGTTGCGCGAGTTTTGCCTGGCCCATGGCGTGGCCCATGCGCGTTGCGGCAAGTTGATGGTGGCGGTGGACGCGGCCGACGAGGCGGCGTTGGAGATGTATTTGGCGCGGGCGCGGACCAACGGGGTGACGGCGCATCTGGTTGGCGGTGAGGAAGCGCGGGAGATGGAGCCCGGGGTAGTGGCGCGGCGGGCGTTGTGGCTGCCGGACTCGGGCGTGGTGGAGCCTACGTCATTGGCGCGGGCCTTGGAGGCCGACGCCGTGGCTGCTGGGGCGTTGGTGGGGTGCGGGGCGCGGAGGTGGCGGGCGCGCGGGCGGCGAGGGGAGGATTCGTGCTGGAGGCGCGGCGGGCCGGAGGGGAGGTGGAGTCCTTGGCGGCCGGCTGGGTGGTCAACTGCGCGGGGTTGTGGGCGGACGATGTGGCGCGGCTGATAGACCCGGCTTGCCGGGAGCGCATCGACCCCATGCGCGGCGAGGCGGCCTGGTTTCGGCGCGGGGCGCGGCCAGGGCTGGATGTGGCGCGGATGAACGTTTATCCCACGCCGCGCCGGGTGCGTCTGCCCGGGGGCGAGTATTGGACGGTGGGGGTGCATCTGACGCCGACGCTTTTGCCGGCCGGGCCGGAGGGCGGCGCGGCGCGGCTGAGCGACGTGGTCAGCGTGGGGCCGCTCAACTTCGCGGCGCGGGGCAAGGGCGACCTGGCGGGGGAGCATCGGCCGATGGAAGAGTTTCGCGCCCAGGTGGCCGGCTATTTTCCTCAATTGCGCGCGGCGGACCTGCGGCCCTATCAGGTGGGGGTGCAGGCCCGTTTGGCCGGCCGGCAGGACTGGCATGTGGCCGCGGACCCGAACCACCGGCGCTGGATCAACCTGTTGGGCATCGACAGCCCCGGCCTGACCAGTTGCCTGGCCCTGGCCGAACACGTGGGCGGGATGCTGGCGGCGTGAAATGGACCGGCCGCGCCGAGATTGACGGCGCGGCCGGATGTTTCGCGGCGTGGGGCCGGGCTATTGGCTGAAGCCGAAGGCTCCGCCCAGCCATTCAGTGACGCTGGGGGGCGTCGCGGTTTCGAGGGCGGCCTGACTCGGCGCGGCTTCGCCGGCGTGGAACGAGTCGATTATCTGGATATAAAAATCTTCCAGGCGGGTGATCTCGCCGTCGTAAGTCTTGGCGTGGGCGGTGAGGTCTTGGCTGGCGGCGATGCGCAGCAACTCCGGCGTGGCGGCGATGGCCTCGGCGGCGTCGTGGAAGACCTTGCCGACGTTGTTTAGCTTGAAGAAATCCACATAGCTTTGCAGGGGCGAGGCCAGCACGGGCAGGCCGGCGGCCAGGTACTCGAAGAGCTTGTTGGCGATGGTCGAGTCGAGAAACTGCTTGTTTCCCTTGACGATATTGAAGGGGATGATGCCGATGTCATATTGGCTCATCACCTCCATGATTTCGGTGGGCGAAACCGGCTGATGGTAATGCATGCGGGGGATGGCGCTCAGGCGCTGGTGCATGGCCTGGTCGAAGTGCACCGGGTAGACATGCACGTGAAGCCCGCCTTGGGTCAGTTGGGCGAACAAGTCGATGAAGTCGCGGTGGCCGTTGCCGCCGATGCCTCCTTCATAGACGATGTGGGTCTGGCCGTCCTGGGCGGAGAGCTTGGGCAGAAAGCGCTTGGGCAGATCGCCGGCCGAGGCGTAGTTGTAAAAGACCAGCGACGGGCCCTTGACGCCGTAGAGGGCCAGGGCGGCGTCGCGCTGGTAAGGGGTGGTGTAGACGCGGCCATGGGCCCCGCGGTTGGCCACGCCCTCGAAAAAGGCCAGGTTCTGGTCGCCGCCGGCGCGCAGGGAGATCAGGTCGTGGGTGTCGTGGATGACCGGGGCTTCGCCGGCCAGGGCGGCGACGGTGAGGACGTCGGGTTCGTTGTGGCAGTGGACGAGGTCGAACTTGGCGCTGATGTCCCACAGGTGGCGATTGTTGGTCAGCCGGACGCAACGGTCGTAGACTTCGTCGCTAAGGCCCTTGTACATCTGGCTGAGGGTGGCGCGGGTGTAGGCCAGGCAGACCTTGTGGCCCCTGGCGCGCAGGGCGCTGGCGGTCTTGTAGTTGCGGATGCAGGGCGCTTCCTGCACGAAAAGGATGTTCAGCGGGCGGCTGGCGGCGACCAGCGGCGTGGGCCGGCGCGGTTGACGCTGGACCGTGTCGGCGTGGGCCGGCGCGGTCGGCGCGGCGACTTGGGCCGGCGGCCACGGGCTTGGGCTCGGTGCGACGGCCTGGGCCTGGCCGGCTGGCGTCTGGGCGCACAGGCCCAGCAGGCCGCGCAGCTCGGCGGCCCGTTTTTCGTCGGCCAGGGGCATGGCCCTGTCGATGACTTCACGAGCGGCTGTCAAGTCGCCCTGCATGATCATCACCTTGGCCATGTTGGCCAGGTATTTCGGGTTGTCCGGGGCCAGGCCGACGGCGCGGCCCATGGCCCGCCGGGCCTCGTCCAGACGGCCGGTCATGGCCAGGCTGGTGGCCATGTCGGTCAGGGGCTGGGGGTCGTCGGGGCGCAGTTGGCTGGCGCGTTTGAACACGCGGCAGGCTTGGTCGTAGTCTTTGGCGGCCATGTACTTGGCGGCCAACTGGTCAAGGGCGGCCTTGTCGATGTTGGGGTCGGCCAAGGCCTGATCGACGACCGTGGCCTGGTCGGCCGGGGAGGTGGCGGGCTGGGCCGGCCGCGTCCGTTGGGCCGGGCGGCGCGGGGCCGCGGTTTTGCCTTTGCGCTTGTTTTTGGCCACGGCAACTCCTTTTGCTGGCGCCAAAGATCATGGCGTGGGTGTTTGGCGCTTTTGCTTGCAATTTGCGCGCCAAACGCCAGCGGGCCCGACAAGGGCCTGGGCGGGGCGAACCGGACCGCGTGGCGGGCCGAGCGGCCCTGGAGTGGGCAAATATTTCCGGTTTGGGGCGGGCCCTTTCAGGCCGGGGGGCGGCATTCGGCGGCGGCGAAGACCCGCTGACCGTCAAATACCTGGCACAGGCGGGCCATGGCCATCAGGGCCGGGTCCAGGGCGTCGAGCATCACCGCGTGCAGGCCGGCGCCAAAGGCCGCGGCCAGAAACGGCCCGCCGGCGAAACGGGTGTCGGCCCCGGCCGATTTGGTGGTCAGGTTGCTGAGGGCGATGAAGCCGCGCGGGGCCGGCGCGGCCAGGTAGGGCAGGGCGCGCAGGGTTTCCAGGACGGCCTTGGCGTGGGTCTGGCCGTCCTGCAGGGCCAGGGGCATGACCATGGGGTCGAGGTAGAGTTTTTCGGGATCGACGCCGCCAGCCTGGGCGCGGCCCAGGATATGGGCGGCCAGGGCCAGGCGCTCGTCGGCGCCAAGGGGCACGGCGCGGTCGATGGTGGCGGCGATCATGGGCAGATCGTGAGCCGCGGCCAGGGCCACCACGGGATCAAGGCGCTCGGCCTGGGCCGTGGCCATGTTCAAAACCGGCGGCCGCGAACAAAACGCCAGGGCCACGGCCAAGGTCTCGGGTTCGGGCGGATCGAGGATCAGGCGCAGTGAACAGGCCTTTTCTGCGGTTTCGATCAGAAAGCGCCAGACCTCGGCCCGCTTGGCCGGGGCCAGATAGCCGGGGTTGACGTCGAGCCAATGAGCCCCGGCGGCGGCGGCTTTTTGGCACAGCGCGGCGATGAAGGCCTCGTCGCGGTTTTCCACGGCGCGGCGCACCGAGGGGCGCGAGGTGGTGAGGTTGTCGGCGGCGATGATCATGGCCCGATTGTAAACCGCCAGCCGCCGGGCCGCAAGGGGCCTTGACAGCGCGCCCGGCGGCCTGTTCAATTGACCAAACGCCCACGCCGCCACGAGAGGCCCCGCATGCCCGGCCACGACCTGTTGCGCCTGCGCCAAGAACTCGAACTCCGCGAACAAGCCGCGCTTTCGCCCCTGGCCTGCCCCAGCGTGGCCGCCCTGCGCCGTCGGCTAGATCCGGTCAGCGACAGCGGCCACCGCCTGGCCTTCGCCGTCGACGCCGACCGCGTCCTGCACTCGCTGGCCTACACCCGCTACATCGACAAGACCCAGGTCTTCAGCCTCGTCGACAACGACCATATCTCCCACCGCGTCCTGCACGTCCAACTCGTCAGCAAGATCGGCCGCACCGTGGGCCGCCTGCTGGGCCTCAACGAAGACCTCATCGAGGCCATCGCCCTGGCCCACGACCTGGGGCACCCGCCCTTTGGCCACGACGGCGAAGGCTATCTCTCGGCCCTGTGCCAGGAGCACGGCCTGGGGCCGTTTTTGCACAATGTCCAGTCGGTGCGTTTTTTGGAGAGCGTCGAGCGCGGCGGCCGGGGCCTGAACCTGTCGTTGCAGGTCTTGGACGGCGTGCTCTGCCACGATGGCGAGGTCTGCGACAATCGCCTGACGCCGTGGCCCGGCAAGGATTTCGCCGCCCTCGACGCCGAATTGGCCGCCAAGCAGGCTGACCCAGGCCTGAGCCTACGGCCCATGACCATGGAAGGCTGCGTGGTGCGCCTTTGCGACGCGGTGGCCTACGTGGGCCGCGACCTGGAGGACGCCATCAACATCGGCTTGATCGACCGCGACGACCTGCCCGCCGAGGTGGCCCGGACCTTGGGCCGCACCAACGGGGCCATCGTCTACCGCCTGGTGGAGGATCTAGCCCAGAATTCGCTGGGCCGGCCCCATCTGGCCTTCAGTGACGAGGTCGGCCAGGCCCTGGCCCAGCTCAAGCGCTTCAACCTGGAGCGCATCTACCTCAACCCCAAGATCAAGACCCAACACCACAAGATCGCCGAAATCTATCGCCACCTCTTCGAACAATACCTGGGCGACCTGGGCGGCCAGCGCCGACAGAGCCCGGTTTTCGCTCACTTCCTCGACGCCATGGACGATGACTATCGCCAGGCCACGCCCGCCGCCGGCGTCGTGCGCGATTTCATTTCCAGCATGACCGACGACTACTTTCTGCGCTGCTATCGCCGCCTGGTCTGGCCCGAGCGCCTGCCCAGCCGCTTCGGGGCGTCGGGCTAAAAAAGTTCCACTTTTCTTTTGTGGCGCTAATGGCCCGCCGCTCGGCGAAACGCGATTATACCTTACGTAACTTTCCGTCTATTTATCTGATATCTTTCGAAAAACGATTATTCCTCTAGGTTATGATATATATTTCACAATACTTTTGATATCAGCTAGTTGGCATAAGGGGGCTTGACATTGGGCCGGCGCTTTCTTCACTATCTCACAATAGAAGAGCGCCATTTTCGCCCGCCAGTTCTCGCACGGGAGGCAAAATGCCCGGTTCAAGCTCCGCCCTTCATCCGCCGGCCGGCCCGCCCGGCGGCCAGACGCCCATCCTGAAAATCGAAGACTTGCATCTGCGCTTCGGCGGCCTGGCCGCCCTGGCCGGGGTCGGCTTCGAGGTGGCCTTCGGCGTGATCCAGGCCATCATCGGACCCAATGGCGCGGGCAAGACCTGCATCCTCAACTGTATCTGTCGTTTTTATCATCCCCAGCGCGGGCGGGTGATCTTCATGGGCCAGGACATCTCGCGCCTGCCCACCCACGCCGTGGCCGGCCTGGGCATCGCCCGCAGCTTCCAGAACATCGAGTTGTTCAAGGGCATGACGGTGTTGGACAACATCAAGCTGGGCCGCCACGCCCACTTGAAAAGCGGTTTTTTGTCGGGCGGGCTCTACCTGGGCAAGGCCCGCCGCGAGGAAATGGCCGTGCGCGCCGAGATCGAGGAAAAGATCATCGACCTGCTGGAGATCGAGTCCATCCGCAAAAAAGTCGTGGGCGCGTTGCCCTATGGCCTGCAAAAGCGCGTGGAGTTGGCCCGCGCCCTGGCCATGAAGCCCAAGCTGCTGCTTCTGGACGAGCCCATGGCCGGCATGAACCTGGAGGAGACCGAGGACATGGCCCGCTTCATCCTCGACATCAACCAGGAGTGGGGCGTTACGGTGGTGCTCATCGAGCACGACATGGGCGTGGTCATGGACATCAGCGACGACGTGGTGGTGCTGGACTTCGGCACCAAGATCGCCCAGGGCCCGCCGGCGGCGGTGGCCCGCAATCCTCACGTGATCCAGGCCTATCTGGGCGCCGACGACGCGGCCCATTCCAAGCTGGGCGTCTAGAGCTCCGCTGGCGGGAGGAAACATTGGCCCAAACTCATGTCAAAGCCAAGGAGCCCGGCGTCGACATAGGCCAGGCCACCCTGCCGGCCTTGCTGGCCCGCAACGCCGCCCGTTTCGGCGACGAGCGGGCGGCTCTGCGCGAAAAGGAGTTTGGCGTCTGGCGGGCGGTGGGTTGGCGGACCTATCACCGGCGGGTCAAGGACTTGGCCCTGGGCCTGGCGGCCATGGGCTTTGGCGCCGACGACTCCCTGGCCATCATCGGCGACAATCGGCCCGAGTGGCTCTACGCCGAGTTGGCCGCCCAGTCGCTCAAGGGCCGGCCGCTGGGCGTCTACCAAGACTCCATCCTCACCGAGGTGGCCTATGTGCTGCGCCACGCCGAGGCTCGCTTCGTGGTGGCCGAGGATCAGGAGCAGGTGGACAAGATACTGGACATGAGCGACGAACTGCCCCTGGTCCAGCGCATCATCTACACCGACCCCAAGGGCCTGCGCTCCTACGACGATCCGCGCCTGATGGCCATCGAGCAGGTCGAGGAGTTGGGCCGCCGTTTCGAGCGCGACAACCCCGGCCATTACGAACGCTCGGTGGAGCGCCTGCGGCCCGACGACGTGGCCCTGATCGCCTACACCTCGGGCACCACGGGCTTTCCCAAGGGCTCGCTGCTGACCCACGCCAACATGCTCAAGATGGCCCTCAACCTGGCCGCGGTCGATCCCAAGCTGCCCGACGACGAGTTCGTCTCGTTTCTGCCCCTGCCCTGGATCGGCGAGCAGATGATGAGCGTGTCGTCGGCGCTGGCGGTGGGCTTCACGGTCAATTTTCCCGAGGAGCCCGAGACGGCCATGGCCGACCTCTACGAGATCGGGCCCAACGTGGTCTTCGCCCCGCCCCGGGTCTGGGAGCAGATGGCCCGCTCGGTGATCGTCAAGCACATGGACGCCACCTGGCTCAAGCGCTTGATCTATCGCTTTTGCATGCCCATCGGCTATCAGATGGCCGACTTTCACTTTGAAAAGCAACCGCCCTCGCCGGCCTGGCGGGCGCTCTACGCCCTGAGTTGGCTGCTGCTATTTCGCGCGCTCAAGGACCGCCTGGGCCTGGCCAACGTGCGCAGCGCCTCCACCGGCGGCGCGGCCCTGGGGCCCGATGTGTTTCGTTTTTTCCACGCCTGCGGCGTGCGGCTCAAGCAGATCTACGGCCAGACCGAGATCAGCGGCATAAGCTGCATCCACCGCAACGGCAACGTGGATTTCGTCTCGGTGGGCGAGCCCATCCCCGAGACCGAAGTGCGCATCGACGACCCCGACCCCCAGGGCGTGGGCCAGATCGTCTCGCGCTCGCCGGCGCTGTTTTGCGGCTATCTGAAAAACGACCAGGCCACCTGCGAGACGATCATCGACGGTTGGCTGCATTCCGGCGACGCCGGCTACCTGACCGATGACGGCCCCGCCTGGTGTGCATCGACCGGGTCAAGGATTTGATGCGCCTGCGCGGCGGGGCCAGATTTTCGCCCATGTTCATCGAAAACAAGCTGAAGTTTTGCCCCTACGTGGTCGAGGCCTGCGTGCTGGGCCACGAGCGCGACTACGTCACGGCCCTGATCTGCATCGATTACAAGCACGTGGGCAAGTGGGCCGAGGAACGCCGCCTGGTCTACACCACCTACTCCGATCTGGCGGCCAAGGCCCAGGTCTACGATTTGATCGAAAAGGAAGTGGTGCGGGTCAATCGCATTTTGCCCGAGGCCGCCCGCATCCAGAAATTCCTGCTGCTCTACAAGGAGTTCGACCCCGATGACGGCGAGCTGACCCGCACGCGCAAGCTGCGGCGGCGCTACATCGCCGAGCGCTACGTCAACGAGATCGAGGCGCTCTATCAGGACGTGGGCTCGGTGCGGGTGGAGAGCGAAATCCGCTACCAGGACGGCAAGAGCGCCACCATCGTCAGCGACCTGCACATCCGCGGCCTCAAGCCCCTGGACCAATACCGCCTGGAGGCCGAGCGCAAGTGGTGGCAGTTCTGGAAGCCGGTGCACTGAGCGGCCGACGGCCGTCGACGAAAGGAGGCCCATGGAAAACCTGTTCGGCCTGATCATCACGGGCCTGGCCATCGGCAGCGTCTACGCCCTGGTGGCCATGGGCTTCGCCCTGATCTACAAATCCACCAGCATCATCAACTTCGCCCAGGGCGAGTTCGTGCTGGTGGGCGGCTACGTGGCCCTGTGGCTCTACACCGATCTGCGCGGCCTGGCCTTCGAGGCCCTGGCCCAGGCCCGGCCCGAGGTTTTCGCGGCGCTGTCGCCGGCGGGCTGGCAACTGGTGGTGGTGGCGGCGGCCTTTTTACTGACGATCGTGGCGGGCCTGGTGATGGTGCTGGCGCTGGAGCGCCTGATCCTGCGGCCGATGATCGGCGAGCCGATCATCAGCGTGATCATGGTCACCATCGCCCTGGCCACGGTGCTCAAGGGCCTGGTGACCCTGATCTGGGAGACCCAGATCCGCAACTTCGACCCGCCCATTTTTCAGCAGCAGGACGGCCTGCGCCTGGGCGTGATCACCCTGCCCGGGGTTTATCTGTGGATCTTTTTCTTCGCGGCGCTGTTTTTGGTGTCGTTCGCCTTGTTTTTCAAGTTCACGCGGGTGGGCGTGAGCATGCGGGCGGTGGCCGCCGACCAGCAAGTGGCCCAGTCCATGGGCATCAGCGTCAAGACGGTCTTCGCCATAAGTTGGTCCATCGGCGCGGTGGTGGCGGTGGTGGGCGGCATGCTGGTGGGCAACATCAACGGCGTCAACATCGAGTTGAGCCACTTTGGCCTGACGGTCTTTCCGGCGGTGATCCTGGGCGGGCTGGAGTCGGTGGGCGGGGCGATCATCGGCGGGCTGGTCATCGGCCTGGTGCAGTACCTGGGGCCGGAGCTGGTGGGCCAGGCCGTGGCGCTCTACAACCGCGCCTTCGACGCGGCGCTGGTCACGCCGGGCAACCTGGAGGCGGTGCTGCCCTTCGTGGTGCTCATCGCCATCCTGATGGTCAGGCCCTACGGCCTGTTTGGCATCAAGGAAATCGAGCGGGTCTAGCCGAAGGAGGCCAAACATGCCCTGCGGGTTGTTTTTCGAGACCTACGAAAAAGACGAGGCCATCTTCCAGACCACTTTCCTGCGCGTGGCCATGGCGGCCTTTGCCGTGTTGTTGTTGGCGTTCCCGTTCTTTTCCGACTGGCTCAGCGGCCTGACCAATCTTTATTGGCTGGGCATCATGACCCACATTTGCATTTTTGTGCTGGGGGCCCAGGGGCTCAACCTGCTCACCGGCTTCACCGGCCAGATCTCGCTGGGCCACGGCGCGTTCATGGCCGTGGGCGCCTTCACCGCCGGCGTCCTCCACATGGACCTGGGCTGGAACTTTCTGCTGGCGATCCTGGCCGGCGGGCTGATGGCGGCGGCGTTGGGCATGATCTTCGGCGTGCCGTCGCTGCGCCTGCGCGGGCTCTACCTGGCCATCGCCACCCTGGCTGCCCAGATCATCATCATCTGGCTGCTGCGCGGCGTCTTCGAGGCCGGCGCGGTGGAGGTCTCCGACGCCACGCTCTTTGGCTTCAGTTTCGACACCGATCAGCGCAAGTACTACCTGTGCCTGTTCTTCGCGGCCCTGGGCACGCTCTACCTGAAAAACCTCATGCGCACGCGCACGGGCCGGGCCTTTGTCGCCGTGCGCGACCGCTATCTTTCGGCCGAGGTCATCGGCGTCAATCTGTTCAAGTATCGCATTTTGAGTTTCGGCATCAGTTCGTTCATGGTCGGGCTGGCCGGCGGGCTGTGGGCCTTCACCGAAAACGCCGTCACCGACGAGGCCTTTGGCGTGGCGCTGAGCGTCAAGTATCTGGCCTACATCATCGTCGGCGGCCTGGGCCAGGTGACGGGGGCGATCTTCGGCGTGACCTTCCTGGAGCTGCTGCACTGGCTGCTGGAGGTGCCCACGGATGCGCTTTCGCGGATATTCCCCAATATTTTCGAAAAGCTGGCCAGCCTGCGCGAGATAGTCTTCGGCTTGATCGTAATCGTGTTTCTCATTTTCGAGCCCGACGGGCTCAGCGCCCGCTGGCGCACGATCCGTTCGTATTGGAAGCTGTGGCCGTTTTCTTATTGAAAGCGGCCCCGGCCAAGGGGCCCTGGCGTTGCATCGGCCCGCACCTAGCACGCATCTCCCGCCAGGATATTTTCGGGGCGCGGCCGCGCGTCCGACGACGGTCCATGGAGCCAAGGCCTGGCGGCGGCGGCCAGGCCGGCCATCACCAAGGCCGCAAAGGGAAAAGGGAGACGAAAAAATGAAAAAAGGTCTTTTGTTTTTGGCGCTGGCGGCCCTGGTTTGCCTGACTATGCAGCCCCTGGCCGCCACGGCGGCCGAGGAGATTCCCGTCGGCGGCATCTTTGACATCACCGGCGCGACCTCCAAGGTGGGGGCCGACTACGCCAAGGGCGTGCGCGCCGCCTGCGACTACGTCAACTCCCTGGGTGGCGTCAACGGCCGCATGATCAACCTCGAAAGCGCCGACTACGCCTACGCCATCCCCAAGGCGCTCAACCTCTACAAGAAATACGTCAACGTCAACAAGGTCTTCGTCATTCAGGGCTGGGGCACCGGCGACACCAACGCGCTCACCCCCAAGCTCAAGAAGGACGAAGTGATCTTCATGAGCGCCAGCTATGACGCCAATCTGACCAACCCCGCCAACAACCCCTACAACTTTTTCATCGGCACCGACTACTCCACCTCCATCCGCCTGGCCATGCAGTTCGCCAAGGACAATGGGGCCAAGAAGGTGCTCTTCTGTTATCCCGACCACCCCTACGGCCGCGCGCCCATCGCCGCCGGCAAGGAATACGCTCAGATGCTGGGCCTGGAGATCGGCCCCGACGAGATGGTCGACCTGACGGCCACCGACGCCACCCAGCAATTGCTGCGCATGAAAAAGTTCGCCCCGGACTATGTCTGGCTGGGCGGCACCACGCCATCGTGCGCGGTGGTGATCAAGGGCGCGGCCAGCATCCTGCCCGAGGCCAAGTTCCTGATCAATTGCTGGGGGTTCGACTCCAACCTGCCCCTGCTGGCCCAGGGCGCGGCCGAGGGCCGGGCGTTCGGCATTTTGCCCGTGGTGCCCTACGGCGCCGACGTGCCGGGCATGAAGGCGATGATGGCATGGACCAAGGGCGAGCCCCACACCCTGCACTTCGTCAAGGGCTGGGTCTCGGTGCTGGTCATGGCCGAGGGCCTCAAGCGGGCCGGCGACAAGCTCAGCGGCCCCGGCCTCAAGGCCGCCCTGGAGACGCTCACGGACTTTGAAACCGGCGGGCTCTGCGCGCCCATCACCTACACCAGCACCGACCACCGCCCCAACACCACCTGCGGCATCGGCGCCATCAAGGACGGCAAGGTGGTCGTGCTCGTCGGCAAGGTGAGCATGCCTCGCGAGGCCAAGTACATCGGCAATTAACCACGCCGGCGGGCGGGGGGCGCGGGTCTCCCGCCCGCCGCCAGGGGGAAGGGCCCATGGCGCTGCTTTCGGTCAACAACATCGAGGTCATTTACGACGACGTGATCCTGGTCTTGAAGGGCCTGTCGCTGGAGGTGGAGGAAGGCGCCATCGTGGCCCTGCTGGGGGCCAACGGCGCGGGCAAGACCACCACGCTCAAGGCCATCAGCGGCCTGCTCAAAACCGAGGAGGGCGAAGTCACCGACGGGGCCATCGTCTTCGACGGCCAGCGCATCAACGACCTGGAGCCGGAAAAGATCGTCCGTCGGGGCGTCTTTCAGGTCATGGAAGGCCGCCGCGTCTTCGTCGACCTGACGGCCAGGGAAAACCTCATCGCCGCCGCCCACACCCAGAAATGCACCCGCCGCCAGCTCGACGAGCGCATCGAGCAGGTCTACGCTTATTTTCCCCGGCTCAAGGAGCGGCAAAACGGCCTGGCCGGCTATCTCTCGGGCGGCGAGCAACAGATGCTGGTGATCGGCCGGGGCATGATGGCCCGGCCCAGGCTGATGATGCTCGACGAACCCAGCCTGGGCCTCTCGCCGCTGTTGGTCGGCGAGATCTTCGAGATCATCGCCCGGCTCAACCGCGAACTGGGCACGACGATACTCTTGGTCGAGCAGAACGCCCGCATGGCCCTCAACATCGCCAGCCACGGCTATATCATGGAAAACGGCAAGATCGTCCTCGACGACACCACCGAAAAGCTCAAAAACAACGAAGACGTCAAACGCTTTTACCTGGGCGTGGGCGAGGAAGGCCAAAAGCGCTCCTATCGCCAGGTCAAGCACTACAAGCGCCGCAAGCGCTGGCTGAGCTGAGGCCAAAACCGGCCCGCGCCCCAAGGAGAGGCCCCGTGACCGCCATCGACCGCCAGAGCGGCGCCCTGCGCCCCGACCTGGAATTCATCGACCCCCAAGCCCGCCGCCAATACCTCGACGGCAAGGTGGCGGCCATCGTGGCCCACGCCTTTGAGCACGCCCCGGCTTTTGCCCGGCGCATGGCCGACGCCGGCCTGACGCCGGCCGACATCGGCGGCGTCGACGATCTGGCCCGCCTGCCGCTGCTGCGCAAGTCCGATCTGGTCGAGCTGCAAAAAAAGGCCCCGCCCTTTGGCGGCCTGAGCCATCTGACCACCGCCGGTCTGCGCCGTGTCTACGTCTCGCCCGGGCCCATCTACGAGCCCGCCGAAAACAGCCTGGCCGACGACCGCTGGGCCCAGGCATTTTACGCCGCCGGCTTTCGCCCCGGCGACCTCTGCCAGGTCAGCTTCAATTTCAACTTGGCGCCCTTTGCCTTTTGGCTCGACGAGAGCCTGCGTCAACTGGGCTGCGCCTGCCTGCCGGCCGGCGTGGGCAACGGCGAGATCCAGGTGCGGGCCATGAAAGACCTTGGCGTGACGGGCTATCTGGGCACGCCGTCGTTTTTGGCCACCCTGGCCGACAAGGCCGAGGAGATGGGCCTGGACCCCCGCCGTGACCTTAGCCTGGCCGTGGGCTTCGTCGCCGCCGAGATGCTGCCCGAGAGCCTGCGCCAGAGCCTGGAGGAGCGCTTTGGCATGATCGTCCGCCAAAGCTACGGCACCGCCGACGTGGGCTGCCTGTCCTACGAGTGCCGGCATCTGGGCGGCATGCATCTGGCCCAGGGCTGCCTGACCCAGATCGTCGACCCCGACACCGGCCTGCCCCTGGGCCCCGGCCAGCCCGGCGAAGTCGTGGCCACGGTGTTCAACCCGGCCTATCCGCTGATCCGCTTCGCCACGGGCGATCTGTCGTTCATCGACGAAACGCCCTGCCCCTGCGGCCGCACCAGCGCCAAGCTGGGCCGCATCATGGGCCGCGTGGACCAGATGACCAAGGTCAAGGGCATGTTCGTTCACCCCGGCGGCGTGCGCCAGGTGGTGGATAAATTCCCTCAGGTGGCGGCTTATCAACTGGTGGTCGAGCGGCAGGGCCACAACGACGTGCTGACATTGGTCTGCGAGGTGGAAGACGACTCCGGCGGCCACGACGAGCTGAAGGCGCGCATGGCGGCGGCCATGAAGGACATCCTGCGCCTGAGCGGCGAGGTGCGCCTGCAAAAGCGCGGCGGCTTGGCCCCCGGCTGCAAGGTCATCGACGACCGCCGCAAGTGGGACTGAAAGGCCGCGCGGCTTGGCCCCCGGCCCGGGCGGTGGTATGGTTGAGGGCGTTTCGACCATCACCGCGAGGCCGCCATGAGCCAACCGCTGCGCCTGGGGCGCATCGATTTTGTCAACATCCTGCCGGTGCATCTGCGTTTGGCCGCCACGCCGGCGCTCTTCATCGAGGCGCGTGGCGTGCCCTCGGCTCTCAATCGTCAGTTGCGCCAGGGCCTGCTGGACGTGAGCGTCATCTCGTCGGTGGAGTACGCCCTGCACGCCGATGATTATCTGCTCTTGCCCGACCTGGGCATCTGCTCCGACGGCCCGGTGGGCAGCGTCACGCTTTTTTCCCGCCAACCCATGGACCTTTGGGCCGGCCGGCCGGTGGAGGCTCCCTTCGAGTCCGACACCTCGGTGGCCCTGGCCCGGGTGCTGTTGGCCCACCTTTGGCGGCTGGATTGCCCCCTGGCCCCCGAGGGCCAAGCGCTCGATCCGGCGGCCACCCTGCGCATCGGCGACCGGGCGCTGCAAGAGGCGGCCAGCGGGCGTTGGGCCCACTCGTGGGACATGGGCCAACAGTGGCGCGAGCTGACGGGCCTGCCGTTCGTGTTCGCGGTGTGGGCCGTGCGGCGGCCAGTGGCCCAGGCCCGGCCCGCCGAGGTGGCCGCCCTGCACGGGCGTTTGCTGGCGGCCAAGGCGGCGGGCGTGGCCGATCTGCCGGCCTGCGCGGCCGAGGCCAGCCGCCTGCTGGGCGGGTCGGTCGAGGGTTACCTGCGTTATTACAAGCTCTTGAGCTATGACCTTGGCCCACGCTTCCGCCAGGGACTGGGCCGTTTTTTCGCCTTCCTGGCCGCGATGGGCCAGATCGAGCGGGCCCCACGGCTTTGCTTTTTCGGCGCGGATGGGCCGCAAACCGCCACCTGAGCCCAGCGCCAGCCTCGTCAAGCGGCCAGCCGCACCGCCACGAAAGACGCGCGCGGGCATATCTTTCATGCCATAGGCAATTATTTGACGCGCCGCCCATGAGCCTTTCGGAGCGATCCGGCGAGGCTTTTTCCGGCTAATAATCTGAAAGCATTGGATATATCTTGCGGAGCCTCCGTGCGCGGTGGTGCGGCACTACTTTTGCATGCACGAAGGTGGAGCCTCGATGCGGCACATTAAACAGGACCACGCCGCGCTTGACGGGGCGCGCAACGCTTGGCGCGGGATTGGATGGAGGCGATGAAAGCTGCTGGTTACGCGGCCGAGGCCAACGCGGCCTTTGGCGACGACAACGAACGACGGGCCGATTTGGGCTCGGAGCCGGCCAAGAAGCGCAACGTGCTCTTCGTGCAGGAGAGCCCCTGCATACGCAATTACAAGATGGCCACGGCCCTGCGCAAAAGGGGTCACCGCGTCACCCTGGCCTATGGCCGGGCCCGGCTGAGCCAGGTGTATCCAGGGCTTTCGGACGATGTCTACGACGAGCTGATCCACCTCGACGGCTTTCGCGAGCTTTGGGACATCGCCAAGGGCTTTGATGTCGTCCACTGCCACAACGAGCCCGATTTCCTGACGGTGGCCGCCTTGGGCTGCGCCGCGCCGGTGATCCACGACACCCACGAGCTGATCTCGCTGCGGGCCAACGGCGACAAGAACCTGGCCTTTTTCGAGGGCCTGGCCAACCGGGCCGCCGCCGGCCGCGTCTACTCCACGGCCTACCAGATGCGCGAGGCCCAGAGGCTCTACGGCGTGGAAGGGCCTTCGGAGGTCGTGCACAACTACGTCGTCGAGGACGATCTGCCCAAAAACTTCAAGCCCAAGCTCTCGCGCGGCGATGGCCAGCTTCATCTGGTCTATGAAGGCGGCGTGGGCGCGCAAGGCCACCGCGACTACCGCGAGCTGTTTTTCGCCCTGGCCGGCCTGGGCGTCCATGTGCACATCCATCCCACCGCCCACGACCCGGAGCTGGCCAAGGCCTTTGGCCGCGACCCGCGCCTGCATTATCACCAGCCGCTGTCGCCCAAGCGGATCATCGAGGAGATGACCCAATACGACGTCGGCCTGATCCCCTCCAACATGGAGCGGGGCGACAAGCGTTTTCTGGATTCGACCATCGCCAACAAGCTGTTTGAATACCTGGCCGCCGGGCTGCCGGTGATCGCCTCGCCGTTGCAAAGCTATATCGATTATTTCGAGGCCACGCCCGCGGGCAAGGTCTTCCACTCGCCAGCCGAGGCGGTGGCGGCGGCGCGTGAGCTGGTCGAGCGGGCCAGGAACACCGACTTCACGGTTTTCGCCAAGAGCCACGAGGCCGAGATCTGGCGCGTGGAAAGGCTCTACGACCAAGTGCTGGGTCAGGCGTGCGTCTCCCCGCGGCCCCAGGCGGTCGCCGTGGCCCAGGCCGAAGCCAGAATCCATGTCGCGGCCACCGTCCACGACCTGGCCCTGGCCGCGACCAGGGCCGCCGCGCCGGAGCGCTGGCCGGCCGATCCGGCCGCCGGCCGGCAACCCGATTGGGACGCCTGGGCCACGCGCCGTTATCAAGAGTTTTATCGCGGCCGCCCGGAGGGCCCGCCCGTGGTCGACCAGCGGATAACGGCGATCCTGGGGCGCTATCTGGGCAAGGAAATCGAAACCGCCGTGGACCTGGGCTGCGGCCAGGGGCAGTACGCCGATTTTCTGCAAGGCAAGGGCAAGATGGTCCTGGGCCTGGACGTGGTCGATCGCCTGGCCTTCCCCCAGGTCCGCTTCAGGGGCCAGCCGGCCTGGCGGCTCGACGAACCGGTCGATCTGGCCTACGCCATCGATCTGCTCCAACACGTGCCCGAGTCGCTGATCGAGCCGACCATCAAGGCCATCGCCGACCATTGCCGGATATTCTTCGGCGCGGTGGCGCTGGGGCCAAGCGGCGAAAAAGATAGTGACGGCCAGGAGATGCACCAGACCATCGAGCCGCTGGGCTGGTGGCTGAGGCGCTTGTCGGCTGCCTTTGCCGAGGTCAAAACGCTGGCCGTCACCAAGGACTGGTTCTGGGCCGAATGCCGCCACGAGCACATGCCGATCTTCGACGCCTCGCGCATGAACGGCTATCAGGGCTGGAGCCAGGTGACGGGCCAGGCGGTCACGCCCTACCGCGATCTGTGGAATCGGCACGCCCGTAGCCTGCCCTGGGGCGGCAAGGTGCTCTACATCGGCTCCAACCACCTTTGCCAGCAGTATTATTCTCGCCAATACTTCATGGCCCAGGAGGTGCTGCACATCGACCCCGATCCGCGGAACAAGCCCGACGTGGTCACCATCGGCGAGGATTTGAGCATGTTCCCCGACGCATCGGTCGACGGCGTGGCCTTTTTCGGCACGCCCTACCTGATGAACGACCCGCTGCGTTTCGTCCGGGAGGCCCGCCGGGTCTTGAAGCCGGGCGGCCTGTTTTCCGGCTCGTTCAACGGCCCACAATCCCGTTGGCAGGGCGTGACCTACGTCAAGGGCAAGGTCAAGACGGCCGACGAGATCTGGCACTTCCAACGCGACGTGCTGGATCTGTTCGACGACTGGACGGTGGTCTATTGGGCGCGCCAGGGCGACGAATACTATCACCTCAGCACGGTGAAGATGTAAACCCATGCCGATCCCCGACGCGAACAAGCTGGTGGACGAGGCCGTGGGGTTGGGCCGGGCCATGTTCGACTCGCCCCTGTGGGACGCCGACGAAAAAAAGTGGCGTCGTCACATCGACCTCGACAGCGGCCAGGTGGACGCCAGCCAGCATTTCTACTATGATATCTGCAACATCTACGCCCTGGCCCGGGCCATGGCCCTCAGCGGCCAGATGGAGCGCTTTCGCGAGGGCTGGTTGCAGGCGGTCGGTTGGCTGTTCTGGCTGGTCAATTCCAAGGGCGCGATCGGCTACACCTCCTTCGATGTGACCGGCCCCAGGGATCAATACAGCTTCGCCCTGGCCCCGGCGGCCCTGGCCGAGGCCCACCGCCTGACCGGCC
Source organism: Desulfarculus baarsii DSM 2075 (assembly GCF_000143965.1). Lineage (GTDB taxonomy): Bacteria > Desulfobacterota > Desulfarculia > Desulfarculales > Desulfarculaceae > Desulfarculus > Desulfarculus baarsii. The sequence goes on from NC_014365.1 coordinate 1,144,929, forward strand.
GTCCGGCTCTGCTGCGCAAGGCCGGCGAGTTGTTCGGCGCCTATCGCGCGGCCTTTCCCCTGGGTAAGGTTCGCAACGTCCAGGCCAGCAATCATTTCATCTTGTCGGCTCTGAGCCTCTACCGCGCCGCCGGCCAGGCGGCCTATCTGGAGGCGGCCCAGGCCGAGGCAGAGCATCTGCTGGCCGCCTGCCGTCTGGCCGGCGGCCCGGCGGCCGGCTGCTTCACCGACGATCAACGCCTGACCGCCTTCCCGCGCCACGTCTACGCCACCTGGGCCCTGGTCGAGCTCAATCACTTGCGGCCGGACCAGCGCCTGCAACAGGCCTGCGCCCAATCCATGGATTGGTGGCGGGCCAACCAACTGGCCGACGGCGGGTTTTACTTCTTTTATGACGCCCAGGCCGGCCGCTGGGTGGACCAGACGGTCTATTCCGTGCACCAAAAGGGCATGCTCCTGCTCTCGGCGTGGGAGATCAACCGCCTGTGCCAGGGCCGCTTCGACGAGATGATCCGGCGGGCCATGGCCACCTGCGACGACCCGCGCTGGCAATACGCCTCGCCGGAGGGCTGGCGGCTCTATCGGCGCTCGATGCCGGAACGTTCGCTGGTCTATTCCTACGAGCTGGGCTGGGAGATCCTGGGCCATCTGCTGGGAACGGGATGGGATCAATGAGCGCCACAGGCGGGGAGGATCGCATGAAAAAGCTTTTGTTCGTCGCCCGGCGCTTGGACGCCCACGCCAAGCAGCTGCTGGCCGAATTGCCCAAGCGGGGTTTCGCCACGCACGTGCTGGGCGCTGGCCCGGCCGGGGCCGGCGAGGCGGCGGCCATGGGGGCCCAGTTTGCCCAGGCGGCCTCGCTGGCCGATGTGATCTACCTGCTCTTGGAGAGCGACGACGCCGATTTCGCGGCCCTGGGCTGGGATTACGCCGCTCACCGGGGCAAGCTGGTGGTGGACCTGGCCCGTTGCTCGGCCAACAGGGCCGAGCCGGCGGCGGGGCGCTTTCTGGCCAAGTGGCGGCCCATGGCCGTGGCGCGTCACTTGCGGCAAACGCGCGGCCCGGCGGGCGAAACCCTGCCCCTGGAGACGCTGCTGGCCGCCGACTACCTGGCCTATAGCTTCATGCCCAAGAGCCTGCTGAGCGACCTGGGCTGGTTTTTACGCAAGGCCTCCGGCGATCGGGCCGGCCAGCGGCCGTCGGCGATGGCGGCCGAACTGCTCGCGGCCCCGGCCGACGACCAGCGGGCCCGGGAAGCGGCCGTCGAGCTGTTGGCCCAAGAGCCGGGCTATCCGCCGGCGCTCATGCGCCTGGCCCTGGAGGCCGCCAGCCGAAGCGGGGCCGTCCCGGCCCAACTCGACCCAAGCAAGGACGCCGACCCGCTGACGGTTTTTTCGTTGTTGGCCCTGGGCCGGCACATGGCGCCGGGCAGCGAAAACGCCCGCCAGATCGCCAAGATCGCCGAGCACGTCTGGGGCCCGCCCGCTGACGGCCAAAAGGGCAAACGCATTTTGCTCTTCGTGGTCTACAAGCAGCGCGACCTGTTCATCGACCTGATCCTGCGCTATCACCTGGAGCGGCTGGGGCACCGGGTGATCATGCGCTCCCTGGGCGACGACCCGGCCGCCAGCCTCGTCGAGCTGTTGCCGGACGTGGTCATCTGGGGGGCCAAGACCACGCCCTACCAGGTGCAGTTGGCCCGTTTCGCCCGCGACCGCAACATCGTCTCCATCGTGCGCCGCGAGGAGGCCGGCACCGCTCGCAAGCGTTGGGACCAACTGAGCCCGACCGTCAGGAAATGGTCGCTGGGCAACATCGACTACGCGCCGCTGGTGGACCTGGAGCTGGTCTTCGGTCAGGATTTCGCCGAGATCCTGCGCGAGGAAGGCCACATGCCGCCGGACAGGTGCCAGGTGGTGGGGGCCATGACCTTCGACCCCTATTTTTTGCCCGAGCTGTCGCGCTTCATGCCCGGCCGGGGCGCGTTTTGCCGCCAGCTTGGCCTGGACCCGGCCAAAAAGATCATGTTGCTGCTGACGCCCTGGACCTACGCCGACCGCGACCCCGGCGCGGCCATCCCCGAGGCCAAGGGCGCGGCCGCCGACGGCGGGGCGACGGCGGAGATCCAGCGGACCATGGCCCTGCACAAGGACGGCCGCCGGGGCTGGTTGGAGTTCCTCGAGGCGCTTTATCACGACAAAGGCCGCGACTGGAACCTGATCCTGAAGGTGCATCCGGGCGAGCGGGCCGAGGCTTACGGCGAGTTTTTCCGGGCGCGGGGGCTCGATATCAAGCTGGTGGTCTCCGGCTACGTGGTGGAGATGCTCAACCACGCCGACCTGCTGGTCCACGCCGGCTCCACCACGGCCATCGAGGCCCATTTCCTGGGCAAGCCGTCGCTGGCCTATTGGGTCAAGGCGCCGCAGAATTCGCCGATTTATCAACTGACGCCCTACGCCAACAGCTACGAGGAGTTCGAGGCCCTTTTCCAGGGGCTGGATCTTACGCGCGGCAACGCCGACGAGGCGGTGATCGCCAGCCTGGAAAAAGACCTTTACGGCCGCATGGACGGCCAGGCCTGCCTGCGGGCGGCACGGATCATCGATGAGTTCCTGGATGGCCGCCCCACCAGGCCCTTCCGCCACTTGCAAGACAAGGTCGTCGGCCAGCCTCGGCGCCCCGACGATCCCTATGGCACCAATATTACGCCCCAAGAGATTGACTATTACTATCCGATGGTCAAACAATGTCTGGACGCCAAGGAAGGTCGTCCCGCGCCGTCGCCTCGGCCAGGCCGTTCATCGGCCGGCCCCGCGGCCCCTGGCGCGGCGGCTGGCCAGAGCCCCGCGAGCGAGGCGACGGGCCAACGTCCATAGCAAAGGAGTGCGCCGTGTTTGACGACAAGACCATTTTGATCACCGGCGGGACGGGTTCGTTTGGCCGCAAATGCGTGCAGATGATGACCGAACGCTATCGCTGCCGCAAGATCATCGTTTTCAGCCGCGACGAGTTCAAGCAGTTCGAGATGGCCAACCAGATGGTCGGCGACCGCTACGCCTGCCTGCGCTTTTTCCTGGGCGACGTCCGCGACAAGGACCGCCTCAAGCGCGCCCTGGGCGGGGTCGATTACGTGATCCACGCCGCGGCCATCAAGCAGGTGCCAGCCGCCGAGTACAACCCCTTCGAGGCGGTCAGGACCAACATCGTCGGGGCCCAGAACCTCATCGACGCGGCCATCGACATGGGCGTGGCCAAGGTCATGGCCCTCAGCACCGACAAGGCCGCCAACCCCATCAACCTCTATGGGGCCACCAAGCTGTGCTCGGACAAGCTCTTCGTCGCCGGCAACGCCTATGTCAGCCAGGATCGGCCCACCAGGTTTTCGGTGGTGCGCTATGGCAACGTGGCCGGCAGCCGGGGCAGCGTGATTCCGCTGTTTCTGCGCAAGCGCGCCGAGGGTGAACTGCCCGTCACCGACGTGCGCATGACCAGGTTCTGGATCACCCTGGAGCACGCGGTGGAGTTTGTTTTCAACTCCATGGCTCAGATGAAGGGCAGGGAGCTGTTCGTGCCCAAGCTGCCCTCCATGCGCATCCTCGATCTGGTCGAGGCCGTGGGGCCGGGCTGCAAGGTCAAGGTGGTGGGCATTCGGCCCGGAGAAAAAATCCACGAAACGCTCATCCCCAGGGACGAGTCGTTCCGCACCGTGGAATACCCCGAGCATTACGTGGTCTATCCCTCGACGCCGACGGCGGGCGGCTTGCCGCTTGATGGCGGCGGGAGGCTGGTCGCCGAGGAGTTCGATTACAACTCGGGCGACAACCCCGATTGCCTGACGGTCGAGGAGATCAGGCGGCAGGTCGAGCTGTTGTTCCCCCACGGCGTCCAGCGGCCCGACGAGGGATATTGAGCGGGCTTGGCGCGGGGAAAGACGAGCGATGACCAGCGCTTCGACAGATATGACCGGCTTGGCCGACGCCGTCGCGCCTGGCCGCGCGGGCGCGGGCGGGGCCGTCCGGCTGATCCTGGGCGCGGCACAACTGGGCATGGCCTATGGCCTGGCCAACCGCCTGGGCCGCCCGGACGAGGCCCAGGCCCACGCGATAATCGGCCTGGCCTGGATTTCTGGCGTCGAGGCGTTCGACACGGCCCAGCATTACGGCCAAAGCGAGCAGGTGTTGGGCCGTGGCCTGGCCCGGCTGGGCGTGAGCGGCCAGGCCAAGGTCGTCACCAAGCTGGCGCCGAGCCTGGACCCGCGCGACGACGCGGCGGTGAGCGCCGCCCTGGAGCGTTCGCGGCGGCTGCTGGGCCAGGAACGGCTGTGGGGCTGCCTGCTGCACAACGCGGCCTGGCTGGCCAACTGGCGCAACGGCCCGGAGCCGGCCCTGCGCCGGGCGCTCGACGAGGGCGTCGTGGCCAACCTGGGCGTTTCGGTCTACGAAAAGGCCCAGGCCCGGCAGGCGTTGGAGACCCCCGACGTGCGGATGATCCAAGCGCCGCTGAACGCCTGGAGCGCCGACCCGGAGTGGGAGGACATCCTGGCCCTGGCCCGGCAAAGCGGGCGCATGGTCTTTTTGCGCAGCGTCTATTTGCAGGGCCTGCTGCTGCTGACGCCCGAGGAGGCCGCGGCCAGGTTGCCCGAGGCCGGGCCGGCCTTGCGGCGTTGGCGCGACCTGGCCCGCTGGCTGGATTGCTCGCCCCAGGAGTTGGCCCTGCGTTTTGCCGCCGGTTTTGGCTGGCCGCTGGTGGTGGGCCTGGAGTCGGTCGAACAACTGCGCGAAAACCTGGCCCTGGCCCAGGCCGCGCCGCTGACGCCCGACGAGCGCCGCCATGTCGCCGCCGCAATGAAACCGCTGATCACCGAACGCTTGATCGATCCGCGCCGCTGGCCGGCCGCCTGAAAGGAGCGCGCCCATGATGTTAGCCATCCTCCAGGCCCGCATGGGCTCCAGCCGCCTGCCGGGCAAGGTGCTCATGCCGATCCTGGGCCGCCCCATGCTGGAGCTGGAACTGGAGCGGCTGGGCCGGGCTCGTTGCCTGGACAAGATCATCGTGGCCACCAGCGATCACCCGGCCGACGAGCCCATCGCCGCCCTGGCCGACAGGCTGGGCCTGGAGTGTTTCCGGGGCAGCCAGGACGACGTGCTCGACCGCTATTATCAGGCCGCCCGGCGCTGGCGGCCGCGATACGTGGCGCGCATCACCGGCGACTGCCCCCTGATCGATCCGGCGCTCGTCGACCGCCTGGCCGATTTTTTTCTGGAGGGCGGCCATGACCTGGCCTGCAACACCATCCGCCCCACCTTCCCCGACGGCCTGGACGCCTGGGTCATGACTTTCGAGGCTCTGGAAAACGCCTGGCGAAACGCCGTGTTGCCCTCCGAGCGCGAACATGTGACCCAATATATCCAAAATCGGCCGCGCCAGTTCAAGCTGGGCAACCTGGAAGGGCGGCCGGACCTTTCCCATCTGCGCTGGACAGTGGACGAGCCCGAGGACCTGCTTTTCGCGCGCCAGGTCTATCAGGCGCTTTATCCGCGTAACCCGGCCTTCACCACCCAGGACGTGCTCGACCTATTGGCCGAACGCCCCGCCTTGGGGGAGATAAACCAGCGCTTCGCGCGGGATGAAGGCTTGCTCAAATCGTTGGAGCAAGATCGGAGATGGCTCGATGAACACGCCACGGATCAGCCCCAAGGCTAGCGCCTTGGCCGAAAAGGCCAAGGGCCTCATCCCTGGGTTGTCCCAGCTTTTGTCCAAGCGGCCCGACCAGTTCGCGCCCGGCTCGTGGCCAGTTTATTATTCGCGGGCCAAGGGCTGCCAGGTCTGGGATCTGGACGGCCGGTCGTATCTGGATATGGGCGTCTCGGCGGTGGGGGCCACCGTGCTGGGCTACGCCGACGACGAGGTGAACCAGGCGGTGACGCGGGCGGTGGAGTTGGGCTCCAACTGCAGCCTCAACTGCCCCGAGGAGGTTGAACTGGCCGAGCGGCTGTGCCAATTGCACCCCTGGGCCCAGGCCGTGCGCTACGCCCGCACCGGCGGGGAGGCCATGGCCGTGGCCGTGCGCATCGCCCGCGCCCACACGGGCCGCGACATTGTGGCGTTTTGCGGCTATCACGGCTGGCACGACTGGTACCTGGCGGCCAACCTGCACCAGCAAGACGCCCTGGAGGGCCACCTGCTCAAGGGACTCAGCCCCAAGGGCGTGCCCAAGGGCCTGACCGGCACGGCCCTGACCTTCCGCTACAACCACCCCGAGGAGTTGGAAGCCATCGTGGCGCGGCACGGCGACAAGCTGGCCGCGGTGATCATGGAGCCGGTGCGCAATTATTGGCCGCTGGACGGCTTTTTGCAAAAGGCCCGCGATCTGGCGCGCCAGGCCGGGGCGGTTTTTGTTTTCGATGAAATCTCGGCCGGCTTCCGCCTGGCCACGGGCGGGGCCCACCTGGCCCTGGGCGTCGAGCCGGACATGGCCGTGCTGGGCAAGGCCCTGGGCAACGGCTTCGCCATCGCCGCGATCATGGGCCGCGCCGCGGTCATGGACGCGGTGCACGAGACGTTCATCAGCAGCCTCAACTGGACCGAACGCATCGGGCCCTGCGCGGCGCTGTGCGTCTTGCGCAAGCACCAGCGGGAAAACGTCGGCGAGCACCTGGTGGCCATCGGCCAGCAAGTGCAGCAGGGTTGGGCGCGCATCGCCCAGGATCGGGGCGTGACGCTAGCCATCAGCGGCATCGCGCCGATGAGCCATTTCAGTTTCGCCGAAGACGACCCCCTGCTGTGGAAGAGCGTTTTCGTGCAGATGATGCTGGAGCGCGGTTATCTGACCAACACCTATTTTTATCCCATGCTGGCCCATCGGCCCGCCCAGGTCGATGACTACCTGGCGGCCATGGACCAGGTCGTGGCCGAGATGAAGGCTCTGCACGAGGCCGGCCGGCTGGGCCAGGCCCTGATCGGTCCGGTGGCCTCGTCGGGCTTCACCAGGCTGACCTAAGGGGGCGCGGGCGTGAGGGTGCTGATCACCGGGGCCACGGGCCTGTTGGGCGGCCGCCTGCTGCCGGCCTGGCGGCAAAGCGGCATGGATGTCGTGGCGGTGGGCCACGCCGCGGCGGCCGACGCCGCCGTGGACCTGACCGACCAAAAGGCGACCTGGCGCCTGCTCGAGGAGCGCCGGCCCGAGGTCGTCGTCAACCTGGTGGCCCTGAGCAACGTCGACGCCTGCGAGCAAGACCCACAACGGGCCTATCTGCTCAACGTGCGCACGGCCCAGAACCTGGCCGGTTGGCTGGCGAAGCGGCCGGGCGCGGCCCTGGTGCACATCTCCACCGACCACGTCTACGACGGCCCCGGCGCGCACGCCGAACCGGACGTGACGCTTCTCAACATCTACGCCTATTCCAAGTTCGCCGCCGAACTGGCGGTGTTGGCGGTCGGCGGGACGGCCTTGCGGGTCAATTTTTTCGGCCGCAGCCTCACCGCCGGGCGCATGAGCTTCAGCGACGCCATCATCCAGGGCCTGTCCGCCGGCCAGCCCATGGGTTTTTTCACCGATGTCTTTTTCAGCCCGCTGTCGCTGGACACCCTGGCCGCGATGATCGCCAGGGTCGTGGCCGATCCCGCGCCGGGGGTTTTCAATCTCGGGGCCGCCTCGGGCCTGAGCAAGCGCGATTTCGCCTGGCGCGTGGCCCAAAGGATGGGCCTGACGCTGGCCGGCGCGCGGGAGATAACCCTGGCCCAGGCCGGGCTACGGGCCAGGCGGCCCACGGGCATGGTCATGGCTGTCGGCAAGTTCGAAAAACGCTACGGCGTCACGCTGCCCAGCCTGGAGGCCGAGATAGAAAGCGCGACCCTATAGGGATCAACCAATGGAATACGCGAGCTTTTTGCAGATAGAAAACAAGCGCGTCGCCCTCGATCGGCCGACGTATTTCGTGGCCGACGTGGCCGCCAACCACGACGGCGACCTGGGCCGGGCCAAGGAGTTGATCGCCCTGGCCAAGGAGGCCGGGGCCGATGCGGTGAAGTTTCAGCATTTTTCCGCGCCGACCATCGTCAGCGACCACGGCTTTCAGGCCCTGGGCGCGCGGCAATCGCACCAGGCCGCTTGGGGCAAGTCGGTCTATCAGGTCTACGCCGCGGCCAGCCTGGACCCCGCCTGGACGCCCGAACTGAAAAAAACCTGCGACAGCGTGGGCGTGGCCTTTTTCACCAGCCCGTACTCCAAGGAGTTGGTCGACGCCGTCGATCCCTTCGTGCCGGCCTTCAAGGTCGGCTCGGGCGACATCACCTGGCACGAGATCATCGACCACATGGCGCGCAAGGGCAAGCCCATGCTTTTGGCCACGGGCGCATCGCACCTGGAGGAGGTGCGCCAGGCGGTGGCGGTGGCGTTGGCCGTCAACCCCAACCTGGCCCTGATGCAGTGCAACACCAACTACACCGCCAAGGCCGAGAACTTCCGCCACGTCAACCTCAACGTGCTCAAGACCTACGCCGCCATGTATCCCGGCATGGTCTTGGGCCTCAGCGACCACACCCTGGGGCCCAGCACCGTTTTGGGCGCGGTGGCCCTGGGCGCGCGGGTGATCGAAAAGCATTTCACCGACGACCGCCGGCGCGAGGGCCCGGACCATCCCTTCTCCGAGGATCCGGCCTCGTGGCGGGAAATGGTCCTGCGGGTGCGCGAACTGGAGGCCGCCCTGGGCTCGGGCGTCAAGCAAGTGGCCGACAACGAGCGCGAAACGGTGGTCCTGCAACGGCGGGCCATCCGCCTGGCCGTGGACCTGGAGGCCGGCGCGACGCTGGCGCCAAGCCATCTGAGCGTGCTGCGACCCTGTCCGGGCGACGGCCTGCCGCCTTATTTGCTGCCAGAGGTCTTGGGCCGACGGTTGGCGCACGAAATGAAAAAGGGGGAGCATCTGCGGTGGACCGACCTGGACTGGCGATAGTGATCCCGGCCTACAACGAGCGGGACAGCATTGCCGAGGTGGCGCGGGCGGCGGCCGGCCACGGCGTGGTGATCGTCGTCGATGACGCCTCCGGCGACGGCACGGCCCAGGCGGCGCGCCAGGCCGGCGCGCTGGTGGTGACCCACGCGCTCAACCAGGGCTACGACGCGGCGCTCAACTCGGGCTTTGCCAAAGCCGCCGAACTGGGCTGCGCGGCGGTGGTGACCATCGACGCCGACGGCCAACACCCGGCCGGGCTGCTCGGCCTGTTCGCCGCCAGGCTGGCCGACGGCGTCGACGTGGTGGCCGGCTGCCGGCCCAGCAAGCCGCGCCTGGCCGAAAGGCTCTTTGGCCTGGCCACCAGGCTGTTGTGCGGCGTCAAGGATCCCCTGTGCGGCATGAAGGGCTACCGCATGTCGCTCTACCGCGAGTTGGGCCACTTCGACAGCTATGGCTCCATCGGTTCGGAGCTGTTGCTTTTTGCCGCCCGCAACGAAAAACGCATCGAACAGATTCCCGTGCCCATCGCCGCGCGGCGCGGCCGCAGCCGTTTCGGCGCGGGCCTGGGCAGTAACATTCGTATTTTCCGGGCCATGGTCAAGGGCTTGGCCCGGTGGAGAAGCCAGTCGTGGACAGCATCTTGTGGCGCGAGGAAAGCGACCGTTACACCCAAAGGGCGCTGAAGGCGGCCAACGGCGACGTGGACAGGCTTTTCGCCCACCACCGCGACCTGGCCCGGCAGGGCCGCGAGGTCATGGACGCGCTGGGTTTCACGCCGACCAGGGTCTTGGACCTTGGTTGCGGCTACGGCGGCGGCGTGCAGGCCTTTGCCGAGCAATATCCCGACGCCGAGTTCGAGGGCGTCGACCCCGGCGCGGAGAGCATCGCCACGGCGCGCCGCCTGGTCAGCCACCAGCGGGCCCGCTTCACGGTGGGTTTCGGGCACGATCTGCCCCAGGCCGACGAAAGCTTCGACCTGGTGCTTCTGGTGATGGTGTTGCAGTGGGTGCCCCGGGCCTATCTGGCCCGCACCATTGCCCAGGCCGAGCGCGTGCTGCGCGTCGGAGGCATGATTTTGCTTTGGGATTTCGCGCCGTTCCAGATGGTCATGTCGCAATCGCGGCACAATGATCAGGTCTATATCTTCAAAAACGACTATAAAGAGATGTTCACGGCGCTGCCCTGGCTGCGCCTGGTGCATCATTATGTCAAACGCATGGAGATGGGGCCGGGCTATCAGTTCAGTTCGTCTTTCATCAAGAAATGCCCCATCGAACAGATTTACGCCCTGACGCCCGGGCCGACGGAAAACTAGCGCCAGCCGACAAGGACGGATAAGCCATGGATCAGCATACTCAAGCGGTGCTCGATTACAGCCTGGCGGTTTTGCGAGGCCAGGCGCCGCATTCCTTCGATCACCCCCTGCCGGCCAGCATCTCCTCGCGCTCCATCGAGGTGCCGTGGGTGGCCGAGACGCTGCGCGGGCTGGGGGCCAAGCGTCACCTGGACGTGGGCTTTAGCCTCAGCAGCCTGGACAGCCTTGGCGTGCTGCTGGCCAACCGCCGGGATAACGGCGTCGAGCTGCAAGCGGTCGACATCATCGAGCCCCAGCGGGTCCAGACCCGCTATCCCGCCGCGTGGCTGGCCGAGATCATGTCGGTGCCGGTGCGGGTGGGCGACATCCGGGCCATGAGCCTGGAGGCGGGGGGCCACGACCTGATCAGCCTTATCTCGACCATCGAGCACATCGGCTTTGACAAGCCAGCGGCTGACCAGGGCCGCAGCGCCTTTGACCGGGCCGAGAGCGAGGCGGAGGTGGTCACCCAGCGGGCGGCCGACGTCAACCGCCGGGTTCTGGACAATCTGCGCGGCGCGCTGGCCGCGGGTGGCCACCTGTTGTTGACCGTGCCCATGGGCAAGGGCGGCCCGGTGGTCCTGCGGGACAGCCTGGGTTTTTTTTGCGTGCAATGGGAATACGAGGCCGCGTCCTGGGCCGAGATCGTCGAGCACCCCGGCTTCGAGCTGGTGGAGAGCCATTATTTCATATTAGGCGACGACCTGGTTTGGCGCGCGGTAAACGGCCCGGCCGGCCTGGCCCGGGCCGAGGCCCGGCATCTGAGCCACAGCACCGGCTGCGCCTTGGCGCTTCTGCGCAAAAAAGCCGGCGCGTGAGGGGAGGCGGCAAGGCATGACTCCGCGCGGGGAATATCGTTTCGCCATCCACAACAGCCTGGTGCGGCTGCGCAAGCGCGTCCTGAGCGCCTACTATCGCTACCTGTTGGGCGGCTTCGGGCCGGGTTCGCAGGTGCTGGGCTGCATTGTGGCCTACGGCCCGCGCCACATCCGGGTGGGCGCGCGCTGCACGATCAACAAGGGCGTGATTCTCAACGGTCACGGCGGCATCCGCATCGCCGATCACGTGACCCTGTCGCCACGGGTGATCATCAGCACCGCCGCCCTGGACATGAAGGGCGGGCAACCGCCCTATCGGCACAGTTTCGCCCCGGTGACCATCGGGCGCGGGGCCTGGATCGCCTCGGGCGCGCAACTGATGCCGGGGGTGACCATCGGCGACGGGGCGCTGGTGGCCGCCGGCGCGGTGGTCACCAAGGACGTGCCGCCCCGGGCCGTGGTGGGCGGGGTTCCTGCCCGCCTGCTGGGCTGGGTCGACGATGATGACGCCACAGGGCGCGACGGAGCGGAGTCGTAGTTTTCTCCGCGCGGGGCAAGGAGGCCCGAAGATGTACAATCACGTGGTGTTGGACATATCCGGCAAGTGCAACGCGCGTTGCACCTGGTGCGTGACCGGTTACCGCAACCGCCAAGGCGTGGCCTACGGCCGCTACATGACGCCTCAAGACGTCGCCAAGGTGATCGACTACCTGCGGGAGCAGCGCATCATCACCCCAGACGCCTATTTTTTCCTCTACAACTGGGGCGAGCCGCTGATAAACCCCCATTTCGCCGAGATCGTCGAGGAGCTCAACCGCCGGGAGGTCACCTACATCATCAGCACCAACGCCTCGCGGGTGGTCGAGTTCGCCGGCGCCGACGATCTGCGCAACCTGCGGGCGATCGTCTTTTCCATGTGCGGCTTTTCCCAGGCCTCCTACGAGCGCGTGCATGGCTTCAATTTCGAGAAGATCAAGAACAACATCCAGCGAATCATGGCCAATTACCGCGCTCACGGCTTCGCGGGCAAGGCCGAGATCCGCTACCACGTCTACCAGTTCAACCTCGACGAGATCCCCGGCGTGCTGGCCTTCGCCAAGGAGAACCACCTGGGCCTGTCGCCGACCTACGCCGGCATCCCCGACCTCAAAAGGCTCATGGCCTATTTCGCCGACGACATGGAGCCCGGCCAGTTGAAGGACGTCTCGCGCGATCTGATCTTCCACTACGTCGACGAAGTCGCCGCGCGCATGCCAGCCGATTATCGCTGCCCCTATCACGACGCCTTGCTCATCGACGACGACTTTCAGGTGCTGACCTGCTGCCTGGTGACTCCCGAGATGGAAAACTACAGCATCGGCAACCTGTTCGACCTCGACCTGGAGCGCATGCGGGAACTGAAGGTCAGCCAACCCATCTGCGCCGAGTGTTACAGGTTGGCCGCGCCGTATCTGGTCAACAACCGGCCCTATCCCAAGCTGGTCGACGAGCTGGACCTGCGGCTCGATAGTTACGACCCCGCGCGGCCGCTCTATGTGTGGGGGGCCAAGCGCATGGGCGTCGAGGCCGCCGCCAGGCTGCGGGCCATGGGCCTGGAGCCGGCCGGCTTCATCGAAGACGACGACGACGCGCCGGCGGTGGCCATCGACCCCGCCGCGCTGCACGGCGTGGGCGTGCTGGAAGCCGGCGGCGCGCGGCCCTTCGTGGTGGTGGCCAGCGAATACATGCATCCGAAGATCCAGGCGCTGCAGCGCATGGGCTACCGCCCGCGCCAGGACTACGAAGTGACCGCGGTGGTCAAGCGGGATTACTAGGCCGGCCGCGCGGCGGTTTTTCGGCGGCGGCCAGGGAGGGCCGCGAGCTTTGACCCACAACGCCAACACGCCAAACCGCGACGACGTCGCCTGGTTCCTCGAGCGGCTGACCGTCTATATCTGCACCTTCAACGAGCACGACAACATCGGCCCGTGCGTCGCGGCCGTGCGCGCCAACGGCTGCCGGCGGGTGGTGGTCGTCGACGCCAGCCCCGACGAGCGCACCGCCCAGGCCGCCCGGGCCGCCGGGGCCGAGGTGCTAAGGGCCGCCAAGGGCCTGGCCAGCCAGCGCCAGCGGGCCGTGGATCACTGCCAAAGCGAGTTTCTGCTCTTTGTCGACGCCGACGACCGCCTGGCGACCGATTGCGCGGCCACGCTCTGGGAGGACATGCGCGCCAACGGCTACGCCGCGGTGCAGGCCCGCCTGGGCGTCTGGCGGCCGCAAAGCTATTGGCAAAAGGCGGCCGACGCCCTGTGGCGGCTCTGCCTGTTCACGCCTGGCCCGACCAACATGGTGGGCCGGCCGGCCCTCTACCGGCGCGAGGCCCTGGCCAGGGCCGGCCTGGACATCTCCTTTGACGGGGTGGGCAATGAAGACGCCGCCCTGAGCATCCGCCTGGAGCGGCTGGGCTATGGCCAGGGCGTGGGCAGGGGCCTCAGCCTGCGCCGCCAGCCGGCCAGTTTCGCGGAAAACCTGGCCGCCTGGCGCAAATACGGCCGGGGCGACGCGCAATTGATCAGGCGTTATCCGGCCAAGCGGGCGGCGGTGTTGTCCCATCTGCTGGTGAACTATCCGCTGCGCAGAAGCTGGCGTCTGGCGCGCCGGGGCGCGGGGCGCTACGCCGGCTATTGCCTGGCCATGGGCCTGTTCCGCTTTTTTTTCATGGCCGTGGCCCTGACGCCCGGGCTTTCCGCAAAAGCGAAGGAGAAGAAATGAAAATCGAACGGGTGTTGTTGCTCAACCCCCCCGACCCCAGCTTGTGGGCCGACGGTCGATCCGGCTACTCCTATTTCGAGCCGCCGCTTGGCTTGATGTATGTCTTTGATTATCTGCGCAAAAACACCAGCTTGACCGTCAAGTTGGTCGACCTGAGCATCGAGATGCGCTTTGAGGGGAAAAGCTCCCTGCCGGCGCTGCTCGACGATCTGCTGGCCGATTTTCGGCCCGACATGGTGGCCATCGCCACGCTTTATTACAACAGCCTGCACATCTTTCACGCCCTGGCCGGGATGATCAAGCAGCGGGCCCCCCAGGCCGTCGTGGTCATGGGCGGTCACTATCCCACACACATGACCCGCGAGTGCCTGGCCGACGTCAACGTGGATTACGCCGTGCTCTCCGAGGGCGAGTTGGGCCTGGGCGGACTGATCGAGGCCCTCAACGCCGGCCGCGACCCGGCCCAGGTGGAGGGCCTGGCCTTTACCCGCGACGGCGTGCTGACGCGCAACGCTCGGCGCAATTTCTGGAAAGGCTTCGCCGAGGCCGGCCGGCTGTCCTGGGAGCAGGTTCGTTTCGACCACTACTTCAAGGACAGCCGCAACGTGCTGCACCGCGTCCGCGAGGCCGGCGAACTGCGCATCGCGGCCATCACCGCCAGCCGCGGCTGCCCTTATCACTGCGCCTTTTGTTCTTCGCAAAACATGTGGCGCGGGCATTGGCGCAGACGGCGGGTGGCGCTGGTCATCGACGAGATACGTTTTCTCATGGACCGGCACGGGGTCAACACCATCGTCTTCAACGACGAAAACATCAGCGTCAACCGCGCCTGGTTCCTGGAGCTGCTCGGCGAACTGGCCAAGCTGGGCGTCACCTGGATCTCGGGCGGCGGGCTTTCCGTGCGCAGCCTCGACGACCCGCGAGTGGTCGACGAGATGTATCGTAGCGGGGTGGGGCTTTTCAACCTGGCTTTCGAATCCACCAGCGATCGCACCCTGCGGCGCATCGGCAAGGCCCTGACTACCGAGGAGTCGGCCAGGGTCATCGAACTGGTGCGCCAACGCGGTGACGGCTACGTCACCGGCTTTTTCATCTCGGGCTTTCCCTTCGAGACCATGGCCGACGTGCGCGACAACCTCGACCGGGCCGGCGCGCTGGACATCGACTGGAAATGCTACTATTGCTTCCAGCCGTTTCCCGGCGCGCCGCTTTACGAACAATGCCTGCAAGAGGGCCTCATCGAGGCCTTCGACGCCAACTATGGCGAAAATTTCCACGCGCCCCAACTCAAACACATCGACTACACGCCGCAAGAGCTTTTCGACGAGAACTACCGGGCCAATCTGCGCTTCAATTTTTTGGCAAACCGCAACCTGGCCCTGGGTTCACCGGCGGCGCTGGAACAGGCGCGGCGGGATTTCACCTATGTCCTGGACATGGCCCCGACGCATGTTTTCGCCTGGTTGGGCCTGGCCACCATTGCCCAGCGCCAGCGGCGTCCCGACCTGGCCGGGCAATATCTGGCCAAGGCGCGGCACGGCCTGGCCAACGATTCGTTCGATTGGGCCAATTATCTGCAAGGCTTTGGCATGAGCCTGGACGCGCCGGCCGACGGGCCGGGCGGCGGCTGGGCCGATCACTTTGTCGCGGCGCAAGGCCATGCATAGCCAGCAGGCCCGCCTGGCCGGGCAATACCTTTTCGTCAACCCCGTCGCGCCGGCCGACAAGCCGCCCGAACGCCACGCGGCCAGGCTGGGCGATCAATGGTATTTCTCCAGCGGTGGCCGGTTGTTTTGCATCGCCGCCACCGAGTTGGCCCGTAGTGAGGCCAGCCTGGGCCCGGCGCGGGAAGTCCCGCTGCCGGCGGGGCGGGTGCGCGGCCTGATCTCGTTCAAGGGCTGCCTGGGCGTGGCCCTCCAAGCGCCGGATCAGGGGCGCACGCGGCTCTTTTGCCGGCGATCCGCCGACGCCCAGTGGCGGCCGGGCCCGGAGTTCGTTGGCGAGCCGTCGCAGTTCTGCCGTGGGCCCGGCGACCGCGCGGCCTTTTTCGCCGTCAACCCCGACGACAAGGACCAGCCGGAGCCCCGGCCGATCTATTATTCGACCGACGGCATGAACTGGGTCGTCTTCGATTACATCCACGCCACCGAGGCCCAGCACGTGCACAGCCTTGGCCTCCTGCAAGACGATCTGGTCCTGTTGGTGGGCGACCTGCACTTCCGGCATCTGCGCATCCGCGCCTTTGATCAGGGCGGCCAGGTGATCGACGATCCGCTGGGGCGCCACCGCCGCTATCTGGGCCTGGCCGAACACTCGCTCTATCACATGCTGCCCGGCCCGGACGGGCGGCCCCTTTTCGCCCTGGACGGGCCGACGATTTTGCTGGACGCGGCCGGACAGGTGGCGTTCAAGGATCAGAGCCCCATGGCCAGCGGTTTTCAGGTGGCGGCCCATGGTTGCTTCGCCGCCCGGCCCGACGCGCTGATCTTTGGCGTGTGGCGGCGTAGCGCCCAAAGCCCCTTCCCCTGCCTGTACGTGGCCACGCCCAGCCGGTTTTACAAATACGTCAATCAGAGCCGGCCCTTTGCCGAAGGCCTGGCCTGGACGGGCTATCAGTTCAACGACGCCACGCCGCGAAACCTGGGCGGCGTGGGCGACCATTGTTTTTGGCCGTGTTATGGCTGCGAGTCGGCCTACTTTGCGTTACTGGATCAGGCCGAGGCCGAGCAACTGCTGCGCAACCAGGGCGGCCGCCTGACGGTCGTCCCCGGCGATCAACGGCGGGCCACTTTCACCTTGCCGGCGCTGCTGCCGTTGGATTGACGCGCGTTTTGGCGCCGAGCGCCTTGGGCGGCGCGGCGGGGTGGGTAGTCGGGCTGCCCCGGTCGAGGCCCCCAAAATACAAAGAGCCACGCCCGGCGCGTGGCTCTGAAAAAAAGGCGTGGTGGGCGGTGCGAGATTCGAACTCACGGCCTTTGGCTCCGGAGGCCAACGCTCTATCCAACTGAGCTAACCGCCCACGCCGTCGTCACATCGGCTTTCATATCACACCGGCCGCGCCTTGTCCACCGGCGGCGCGGCCCCCTGGTCATTTTGCCCGGCGGCGGATTATCGGCCAAACCGCGCCCCAGGCCCACGGACGGGCTTGCCATTTGCGCCCTTGTGGCGTAATTATGGGCAATCCGAAAAAAACCGGCGACTCAACCGCCGCCCGAGCCCATGGAGTTGTCATGAGCAAAGTCACCTTCAGCATGGAAGACCAAGTGGCCGTCGTCAGCATGGATGACGGCAAGGCCAACGCCTTTGATTTCGAGATGTTCGCCGAATTGAACCAGGCCATGGACCAGGCCGAGGCCGCCAAGGCCAAGCTGGTGGTCTTTCAGGGCCGCGAGGGGTTGTTCTGTGGCGGCTTGAACCTCAAGCTGCTGCCGACCCTGCCGCCGGAGAAGATCCTGGAAATGGTCAACCAATTC
This sequence comes from Desulfarculus baarsii DSM 2075, assembly GCF_000143965.1. Taxonomy (GTDB): domain Bacteria; phylum Desulfobacterota; class Desulfarculia; order Desulfarculales; family Desulfarculaceae; genus Desulfarculus; species Desulfarculus baarsii. The sequence continues at coordinate 1,162,278 of NC_014365.1, forward strand.
GGCCAGACCATGTGCCGCGTCTTTTTGCTGCCCATCCCCACCGTCGCGGCCATTGCCGGCCACTCCATCGCCGGCGGCATGCAACTGGCCTTTGCCTGCGACCGCCGCGTGGTCAAGGACGGGCCGATCCGCCTGCAGATGAACGAGATGCTCACGGGCATGGTTCTGCCCAGCTGGATGCTGCGCATCTGCAAGAGCGTCATTCCCACCCAGTGGCAGGCCGAGGTGCTCCTGCACGCCCGGACCTACTCGCCGGCCGAGGCCCTGGCCAAAAACATCATCCACGCCGTGGCCCCGGCCGATCAAGACATCGTGGCCGCGGCCAAGCAGGCCTGCCAGGATCTGCTGGCCCTGGAGCCGGGGGCCTATTCCTACACCAAGCGCCTGATGCACGGCCCCGGCCTGGCCGAGGATCTGGCCAAGCTGCCCGCCGAGATGGCCCGCAAGTAGTCGGCGAATCAACGCAAAAACGACCCGGCGGGATGTTTGGCTTGGCCTTCATGGGCAGCCCAACCCCCCGAGCCGCTCGTGGACATCATAACCCCGGCGGGATGGCTTGGCCGCCCCGCCGGGGTCGCGCTTTTTTTCAGGCGAAGCTCATCATCACCTCGCGCAGGGCGGCCTTGTCCACCGGCTGGTCGGCCAGGGGGCCGTTGCGCAGCACGTCGAAGTGGTCGTCAAAGGCCGGGCGGTCGTTTTTGTAGAGCAGGCCGATGGGGATGCGCTGGCCGAACTCGAAACTTAGCTGCATGGCCCGGGCCCAGTCGGTGGGGTCGTGTTCGGGCCCCAGCTTGTAGGCCCTGTCCTTGTACCACTTGAACGTATTGACTTTGTTGAACGAAACGCACGGCTGCAACACGTCGATCAGGGCCAGGCCGCGATGGGCCAGGCCTTGCTGGATCAGCTCGGCCAGGTGGTCGATCTCGCCCGAAAAGCCCCGCGCCACGAACCCGGCGTGCAGCGAGATGGCCACGGCCAGCGGGTTGAAGGGGTGCGACCACACGCCGTCGGGCTGGGCCTTGGTCTTGAAGCCCTCCATGCTGGTGGGGCTGGCCTGGCCCTTGGTCAGGCCATAGACCTGATTGTCGTGGACGATGATGGTGATGTCCAGGTTGCAGCGCAGGGCGGCCAGAAAGTGATTGCCGCCCTCGCCGTAGTGGCAGCCGTCGCCGCTTTCGACGATGACCTTGAGCCGGGGGTTGGCCAGCTTGGCCCCGCTGGCCGCCGGCAGGGATCGGCCGTGCAGGCCGTTGAAGGCGTTGCACAACAGATAATGGGGCGTCTTGGCCGCCTGGCCGATGCCGCTGACCATGAGGATGTCTTGCGGTTCCAGGCCGCTGTGGGCCAGGGCCTTTTTCAGGGCCTTGAGGATGGAGTGGTTGCCGCAGCCTGGGCACCAGGCGGTCTCGAACTGGCCGAAGTCTTCGATGGTAGCCATTTGGTCGATCCTCCCCGCTGCCTAGGCTTGCAGCTCGCGCAAAATATATTCGGGCGTCAGCGGCAGGCCGTCGTAGCGCGGCACGATGCGGCCGACCTCGAAGCCGGTTTCGCGGCGGATCAGCCCGGCCAGTTGGCCGGTGAGGTTGCCCTCGACCATGACCACCCGGCCGGCTTGCCGGAAGCGCTCCAGGAATTTGTCGCCCACCAGCGGCCAGACCTGGCTGAAGTGGCAGGTGGCCACGCTGCGGCCGGCCTGGCGCAGCTCTTGGGCGGCCTCGCGCACGGGGCCCTTGGCGCTGCCCCAGCAGGCCAGCAGCAGCTCGGCCTCGGCCGGGCCCTCGAAGGACGGGGCGATGACCGCCTCGGCCAGGATGGCCAGCTTGCGCATGCGTTTTTCGGCCATTTGCACGCGCACGGCCAGGTCTTCGGTGATATGGCCGTCGGCGGTGTGCTCGTCGCTGTCGGCCACGACCAGCTCCGGGCCAAAGCCGGGCAGGGCCCGTGGCGAGACGCCGCTTGCGTCGATGGCGTAGCGCTGGTAGGCCCGGCCCAGGCCCGGCTGGCGCAGCCCCGCGCGCACCGGCTCCAGGCCGTCGAGCGCGAAGGGCTCCACCGCCCGCAACGAGTCGGCCAGGTATTGATCGCCCAGGATAAACACCGGCCCCTGGGATTGTTCGGCCAAAAAGAAGGCCTTGCGCGTCAGGTGGAAGCATTCCTCCACGCTGCCCGGGGCCAGGATGGCCCGGGGAAATTCGCCGTGGCCGGCGTAGAGCGTCAGCTCCAGGTCGGCCTGCTCGGTGCGGGTGGGCAGGCCCGTGGCCGGGCCGGGCCGCTGGATGACGGCGATGACCAGTGGCGTTTCGGTCATGCCGGCCAGGCTCACGCCCTCGCCCATCAGGGCGAAGCCGCCGCCGCTGGTGCTGACGATGGCCGGCGCGCCGGCAAATGACGCGCCGATGGCCATGTTGATGGCGGCGATCTCGTCCTCGGCCTGCTCGACGACCAAACCCATTTTTTTGGCGTGGGCCGCCAGGTTCAGGGCGATGGAGGTGGCCGGGGTCATGGGATAAAAGGCGCAGAACTTCACCCCGGCCGACATGGCCCCCAGGGCGATGGCGTCGTTGCCGCCCATCAGCAGGCGCTCGGCCTGGGCCTGGGTCGGGGCCAGGCCGTCAAAGGCCGGGTGGTTGGTCTGGGCCCAGTCCCAGGCGGCGTCCAGGGCCTGGGCGTTGGCGGCGATGACCTCGTCGGGTTGTTTTTTCAGGCTGTGGGCCAATTGTTCGTGGACCACGGCCTTGTCCAGGCCCATCAGGCTGGCGGCCACGCCCAGGGCCACGGTGTTCTCGTAGCGGGCGGCGGCCAGTTCCTTGTAAGGGATGCTCAGGCACTGGCTCAGGCCGCAGCTCAGGCCAGTGTCGGCCAGCACCAGCGCGCCGGGGCGCAGTTCGGCCTCGTGGACGCTCAACGTGTTTTGATCCAGGGCCACCAGGATGTCGACGCCCTCGCGCTGGGCGGCGATGGGCCCCACGGCCGCGCGGATGGAGTAGGTGTTGTGGCCGCCCCGGATGCGCGACATGTAGCTTTGGCCCACCACGATGTGGTAGCCGGCCCTGGTCAGCGTGGTGGCCAGCACCTGCCCGATGGTCACCAGGCCCTGGCCGGCCTCGCCGCCGATCATGATCGTCAGTTCGCTTCTGGCCATACGCAATAACCTCGCCTTGGATGGCGCGCCCAGGCGCGTGTGATGACCGCCGGGCGAGCCTGACGGTCGGTTGATAGCTTTAGATGGTAGCAAATCGCCGCCCCCTGTCCAAGGCAAGTCTTGGCCGGGCGTCTTGACAGGGGGCGGCTTTGCGGCCATAGATTAATCATACGCCTCGGGCGAAGCGCTTGTTAACCACGTGATTGGCCGCTTTGGGCCAGGGGAGCGCCGGCAATGGAGCTTAAAGGCAAGAGCGTGGCCATCTTGGCCGCCGACCTCTACAACGAATACGAACTGATCTACCCCTACTATCGCCTGCTGGAGGCCGGGGCGCGGGTGCTGGTGGTGGGGGCCGGCGACGCCAAGTCCTACAAGAGCAAGGTCGGCCTGCCGGTGAGCGTCGACGCGGCCGTGGGCGATATCTCGGCCGACGATTTCGACGGCGTGGTCATCCCCGGCGGCTTCGCGCCCGATTTCATGCGCCGCACGCCGGCCATGGTCGAGTTCGTGCGCCAGATGCACCTTGGCGGCAAGGTCGTGGCGGCCATCTGCCACGCCGGCTGGATGCTGGCCTCGGCCGAGATCCTGCAAGGCCGCACGGTGACGTCATTTTTCGCCATCAAGCCCGACATGGTCCACGCCGGGGCCAACTGGATCGACGAGGAGTGCGTGGTCGACGGCAAGCTGATCACCGCCCGCACGCCCGCCGACCTGCCGGCGTTCATGCGCGCGGTGGTGGCCGCCCTCAAGTAGCGCGACCACATAGACGGAGGCGGCCAGCTTTGCCCGACACCGATGATTGCCGACACATCGTTTTTTATGGCTCGCTGATGGCCGATTTTCCCACCCAAGACCACGTGGGCGTGCGGGCCATGGTCGCCTTGGTCCGGCCCTGCCTGGTCTGGGGCCGGCTTTACGATCTGGGCTCGTACCCCGGCTTGGCCCCCGGCCAGCGGCGGGTGGCGGCCGAGCTTTATCGTCTGGTCGATCCGGCGGCGCTTGCGCTGCTGGACCGCTTCGAGGACTACGACCCGCTAAACCCCGGCGGCTCGGAATACTTGCGCCAATGCGCGAGCCTGGCCGATGGTTCCGAGCAGGCGTGGGTTTATTATTTCAACCGGCCCACCGAGGGCCTGCGGCTCATCGAGGGCGACTCGTGGGCGGCCCATCTGGGCCGGCGGCGGGCCGACCAAGGCTTTTGGCGCGACTTTCTGGGCCAGCGGCCCGATCCCGTCGGTTGACGCGCCGGGCGGTCGGGCTCGTTTACAGCGGGGCCGGCCGCTGTTAAAATCGCTGGGCCATGAAAAAGCGCTATCTTTCCATGAAACAGTTCGTCTCCTGGCGGGAGACGCCGTGGCCGGTGGACTGGCCGGCCATCTTTGGCCGCCGCGCGCCGCTGGTGCTGGAGATCGGCTGCGGCAACGGCGAGATGTTGGCCCGCCGGGCGGCGGCCACGCCGCAGGTCGACTTCGTGGCCGTGGACCTGCAATGGCCCTCGGTGCTGCGGGCGCTACGCCGCGTGAACCAGGCCGGCCTCGATAACGCGCGCCTGACCAAGGGCGGGGCCGACATGGTGCTCACGCGTCTGTTCGCGCCGGGCCAGCTAAGCCACGTTTATTGCCTGTTTCCGTGCCCTTGGCCCAAGCGCCGCCACCAGGTCAAACGCCTGTTCGACAGCCAGTTCCTGTGCCTGATGAATAGCCGCATGGCCCCCCAGGCCGATTTTCGCCTGGTCACCGATTGGCGGCCCTTTGCCCAATGGGTCGGCGAGCAGGCCTTGGAGGCCGCCTTCCGGCCCAGTCTGCGTCTGATCGGCCCCGAGCACGACACCAAATACGAACGTCGCTGGGCCCAGGGCGGCCAGAGCGAGTTTTTCGAGCTGACCCTGACCAAGGCGGAGCATCTGGTGCTGCCGCCCTACGAGGAGCCTGTCTTGCGCACGCCGCTTTTGGCCCGCTTCGACCCGGCCCGGCTGGCGCCTTTCGAGGACCGGGGCCAGGCCATCGCCTCTTGCCGCGAGGTGTTTTACGACTCCCTGCGGGATGTGGCCATGCTGCGCATGGTCACCGCCGAGGACGACTTCAGCCAGAACTTCTACGTGCAGGTGCTGCGCCGGCCCGAGGGCGACTGGCAGGTGCGCGTGGCCCCTGGCTGCGGGGTGTTGCCCACGGTGGCCGTGCAGGAGGCCCTGGACGCGGTGGCCGCCCGTTTGGCCGACTGAGCCCGCGCCCTTCAGTCGGCCTGGGGCGCGTGGGGTTCGCTTTTCATGAACTCGCGCAGCACGACCGTGGCGTAGGAGCCCTTGGGCAGGGCGAAGTCGAAGGCCAAGCCCTGGTCGGTGGGCTCGACGCGCAGTTCGTCCAAGACCAGCCGGGCCGGCCGCCGCGATCCCGAGAGCCTGGCTCGCTTGAAGTCCGCCTCGCCGATGTCTTCTTCCGCCAAAATCTGGCGTTCGCGCTGGCCGGCCTCGTCCTTGGCCCAGAGCATCTTGCCGCCGTAGATCGGCCCGGTGTAGGTGATGCGGCCGTCGTCCAGCCTTGGCTGTTCGGCGTCCGGGTCTTCGACGTTGAAGATGCCGCCGGTGTCGGTTTTCTTGGCCACGTCGCCGATCAGCAGGCGGTCGAAAAGGCCGTCGGCCATGCGCCGGCTCAGCCATGTGTTGAACAACTGCGATTGATAGGCCGAACACAACAGCTTGCGCAACCATTTGTCGCGTGGGCCGTGGCCCAGCACGGCCTGGCGGCCCTTGGCGGCGTTGTCGCCGTCCAGGCCGAAGCGCTGGGGGCCAAAGAAGTTGGGCAGGCCGCGGCGGGCCAGGGCCTGGGCCACGGCGGCGGCCTTTTCCTGGGCCCCGTCGTCGGGCCGGCTGAGCAGGATGCGAAAGCGATTGCCCAGCAGATGGCCGAGCTTTAGCTTGTTGTGGTGGCGGCTGGTCCAGTTGACGCGGGCCGACAGGTTCGCCTCGATGAGTTGTCGGGCCGTTTCTTCTGGCATATCTGGCAGATGGGCCGAGAACGTCTGGGTGGTGATCGCGTGCTTGTCCTTTTGGCCGGCCACGCCGATGGCGTCCTCGCTCAGGCCCAGGGCCTTGGCCAGGGCGCGGCAGACGTCCTTGGTGGTCAGGCCCTGGCGGGTCAGATTGACGTAGATGTGCTCGCCCTGGCCGTCGGGGGCGTAGAGCGGCAGTTCCTCGACCACGAAATGGCTGGGCTCGGCCTTCAACTCGCCGCCCACGCCGGGCAGATCGGCGGTGACATAGGGAAGGGCTCGGGGCATGGTTCAGGGCCTCCTTGGCCGGCGACGCGGCTGGAGATAGTTTTCACTTTTACGCATTTTGTCCTCCGGCGTTCACGCGCGGGGCCGCTTTGGCCGATAATATATATACAAGGGCGCAAAGGAGGTGGGACATGATCGCCAACCATTGTCATTGCAACCACCCGTCGGGCTCGACCGGCGAAGCCAGGGATTTGGCCGCCTGCTGTCTGCCCACCCACGATCCCGCCGAGCGGACCGTCTGGGAACTCGGCCCCGAGTTCCGCCCCGGCCGCAAGGCCAGGCTGGTTGCCGTCGACGGCGGCCCCAGCGAAAAGCGGCCGGTGAGCGTGGAGGTGCGGGCCTAGCGATCCAGCCTGGCCGGCAACTGGCGCCACAGCGCCACGGCCCGGGGTTCGACCCTGGCCTGGACCACGACGACCTCCACGCCGGCGGCCACGGCTCGTCCAAGCTCGGCGGCGTAGTCCGGGTCGATGGCCCTGGCCGGCGCGAAGAACTCCACATCGCCGCGCTGGACCACGAAAACCAGCGCCGCCCGGTCGCCCTGGGCCTTGAGGCGGGCCAACTCGCGCAGATGCTTGGCCCCGCGCTCGGTGCGGGCGTCGGGAAAGGCCGCGGCCGGGCCGTGTTTGAGCGTGACGTTTTTGACCTCGACCCACAGCGGGCCCTGGCTGGTCCGCACCAGCAGATCCAGCCGGGCGTGGGCAGAGACCTTGACCTCGCGCCGAGCCTCCAGGGCGTCGGCGAACAGGGGCAGGGCCCGCAGGCGGGCGGCCTGGGCCACCAGCTCGTTGGGCAGCGCCGTGTTGATGCCCACCCAGCCGTCGTCGATCAGCACCATCTCCCAGCCATATTTGGTGCGGCGCTGGGGGTTGGCGGCCGGGCTCAGACGCACCGGCGCGCCGGGCGGGTCGCAGCCCAGCATGGAGCCGGAGTTGGGGCAGTGGGCGGTGACGACCTGGCCGTCGGCCAGCGTCACCTCGGCCAGAAAGCGCTTGTAGCGCCGCACCAGGCGGCCGGCGATCAGCGGCGGGTCAAAGACGTGCCGCGCGCCCTCCAGGCCCGCTTCGCTCATGCCGCGTAGCTGATCCAGCGCCAGCGCACGCCGCCGGGCTCGTCGGCCCGTTGGATCGTCTGATGACGCAGGTTGTGCTCGAGGGCGTCTTGCACCTCGGCCTCGCTGAACTTGAGCCTGGCCGCGAAACGTTTGGCCAGGGTCGCCAGGCCGTCGGCGTTGTCGGCGGCCAGATCGCCTGTCGCCACGAAGCCGTCGGTTTCCAGCATGCGGCCCATCATGATGTCGTGGGTGGCGCAGATGCGGTCCAGGCCCAGGACTTGGGCGGCCTCGTCCTGGCTGGCCTGGCCGGCCTGGAGCTTGCGCTTCATCTCGCCCAGGGCGGCGACGTATTCCTTGTCGTAGCGGATGACCACCTCGTCTAGCATCTCGCGGGGGGCTTGGGCGGTCTGGACGATGGCCCGGTTGGCGTGATAATCGGCCCAGTTGTCGGTCAGGAGGGTCAGGCCGTATTCGTCGATGCGCTCCAGCACCTCGGTGCCTGGGAAGGGGGCCAGCAGGTGGAAGCCGTAGAGGCAGCCAAGCTCGGCCAGCGAGTCGGCGAACTCCTGGGTTTGGCGCAGGGTCTGGGGGGTCTCGCCGGGCAGACCCAGGATGAACGAGGCGTGGGGCAGCAGGCCGGCCTCGGCGGTCATGGCCACGGCCTTGGTGACCTGGTCGAGGCTGATGCCCTTTTTGATGCGCTTCATGATCTCGGGGTTGCCGGTCTCGACGCCAAAGCTCACCGCCGTGCAGCCGGCCTTTTTCATGGCCCGCAGGACCTCGGGCGAGACGGTGTCGACGCGGGCGAAGGATGTCCATTTGTAGTCGATGCCCCGGGCGATGATCTCCTCGCAGATGGGGATGCAGTGTTTTTTGTTGGCCGTGAACAGGTCGTCGGCGATGTTGATCTGATGAAAGCCCAGTTTGGTCAGGCTTTCGAACTCGTCGACCACGCGCTTGGTGGAGTGATAGCGCACCTTGGAGCCGACCATCTTGCGGCCCACGCAAAAGATGCACTGGAACGGACAGCCCCGGCTGGTGGTCATGCTGATGGGCATGCCGATGGCCCGGTAGCGGCCCAGGGGGATGTGCCGGCGGGCCGGGATGGGCAGGGTGTCCACGTCGGCGATGTGGGGCCGGGCGGCGGTGCGTAGCGGACCATGGGGCCCGCGCACGACCAGGCCGGCCACTTGGGCCAGGTCCGCGCCGGTTTCGATGGCTCTGGTCAGTTCGACGATGGTCAGCTCGCCTTCGCCGACGACGACCACATCGACCTGGGGCGTTTCGAGCAGAGTCGGCTCGGCGCGGAAGGTGGCGTGGGGCCCGCCCAGGACGGTGACCACCTCGGGGTCGATGGCCTTGGCGTCGGCCATGACCTGGGCCGCGTCGGGGAAGGTCATCGAGACGGCGGTCACGCCGATCATGCGCGGCTGAAAGCGCTCCATGGCCCCTTGCAGGGCCTGCTTGGAATAAGGGTAGACCACGTAGTCGAGCATCTGGACCTCGTGGCCGGCCCGCTCCAGGGCCCCGGCCAGAAAGGCCAGGCCCAGCGGCGGCGAGGGGGTCTCGGAGATGGGGTAGTAGGGGTTGATCAACGTAACGCGCATGTTGTCTTCCACAACCCGGCGAGGAAGCCTGATCCTCGGGAAAGGGCGCGGGCGCCAAAGGCCCGCGTGGTTGTTTTATCGCGGCGGCGGCCATGGGCACTGGACAGCCGGCCGGCCGTGGTGATAGCCTTCTGGCGGCCCGGCCACGGGCCCATCGCCCACCCAGCAACAGCGGAGCGCGGACAATGACTTTCGACCCCGGCATCATCAGCGGCGTGCGGGGCTTCATGGACGACGACGAGGCCAAGCGCCTGCACCTGATCGCCATCGAGGCCAGCAAACTGGGCCCCTGCCTGGAGGTGGGCAGCTACTGCGGCAAATCGACGATCTGCCTGGGCCTGGCCTGCCGGCAAAACGGCGGCGTGCTTTTCGCCCTCGATCACCACCGCGGCAACGAGGAGCAGCAGCCGGGCCAGGAATACTTCGACCCAGAGACCTTTGACCAGCGCTCCGGGCGCATCGACACCTTCGGCGAGTTCCGGGCCAACATCGAGGCCGCCGGCCTGACCGACACCGTCGCGCCCCTGGTCTGCCCCTCGGCCGTGGCCGCCCGCCAGTGGGCCACGCCGCTGGGGTTGGTCTTTATCGACGGCGGTCACTCGCTGGAGGCGGCCTACCGCGATTATATCAATTGGTCGCGTCACCTGCGGCCGGGCGGCTATCTGCTCTTCCACGACATTTTCGAAAACCCGGCCGAGGGCGGCCAAGCGCCGTATCTGGTCTATCAGATGGCCATGGCCTCGCGCCAGTTCGAGGAACTGGAACGCACCAAGTCGCTGCGCGTGCTGCGCCGCCTGCCCTGCGAGGCCACGCCGCCGATCGGCCTCTAGGCCGGCTGATGGCAAAACAGCCGACAGGCCGGCGATAGTTCGTAGAGCATGTCGGCGGCCAGCAGCACGGCCGCGCCGGTCCAGGTCGTCTTTTCCTGGGTGTAGATCACCCGCTCGGGCAGGGCCAGGCCGGTCCAATAAGCGCCGTCGTCGTATTTGTTGTCCTGGATCCAGCGCAGGATCGTCTCGGCCTCCAGGTAGCTGCCCATGGCCGCCAGGGCCATGACCAGTTCGGATGTCTCGGCCATGGTCACCCAGGGCCGATCGGAGACGCAACGCGCCCCCCAGCCCTTCATGACGTAGGTCTCCCAGCCCTGCTCCAGGCGGCGCTGGGCCTCGGCCCCGGTGATCACCCCGCAGAGCACCGGATAGTACCAGTCCATGGAAAAGCGCGCCTTGCTCTGGTCGAAGACCATCGGCCGCTTTTTGATGGCCCGGGCCAGGGCCTCCATGGCCTCGCCCCACTGGGGCCGCGACAGGCCCAGCAACCCGGCCAGGCTGATGGCCGCGGCCAGGCTTTTGTGGATCGAGCTGCAACCGGTGAGCAAAATCGACTGATCGATGCTGCCGTCGGGACGCTTGGCCCAATAAAAAGCGCCGTGGGGCTCGCGCATGGTCATGGCGAACTCCATGGCTTTTTCCACGGTGGGCCACATGCGCCGCACGAAGCCAAGGTCGCCGGTGCACAGGAATTGGTGCAGCACGCCCACGGCGATGTAGGTGACCATGTTGGTGTCTTTGAAAGAGCCCTCGTCGCGGCGGCCGTCGCGATACTGCGACCACCAGCTGCCGTCTTGCATCTGGCTTTCGGCCAGCCACTCGTAGGCCTTTTGCGCGGCCTGAAGCTGGCCGCCCACGGCCAGGCCCATGGCGCTTTCGACGTGATCCCACGGATCGGTGAAGCCGCCCTCGGACCAGGGGATCTCGCCCCATGGGCGCTGCACGGCCAGGATGTAGCTGGTGGTCTGGGCCACGTCTATTTCGGCCGGCTGATAGCTGGTCGCGGCGGCGAGTTTGTTCATTTGTTCTTCACCGAGTAGATCACCGTGCTTTTGCCGATGATGGGGTTCAGCGCCCGTTCCAAAAATCGCGTGAGCGCCGGTTTTTTCATCATGTCCCAGACCAGCAGGCGGTGGTAAAGCTTGACCAGCCGCGACGAATCGTTGTCGGGCCCGACCAGGCACTTGAGCCACCAATAGGGCGCGTGCAGCCCGTGGGCGCGGCCCACACGCCACTTGCTGGCCCCGGCGGCGGCGATCATGGCCAAAAGCTGATCCTTGCGATAGATGCGCACATGCCCGCCGGCGCACTGGTGGTAGTCCTTGGACAGGGCCCAGCAGATGCGCTCGGGAAACCACGAGGGCACGCTAACCACCAGGTTTTTGCCCGGCTTGAGCACGCGCACCAGCTCTTTCAGGGCGTGCTCGTGGGCCGGCACGTGCTCCAAAACCTCGGAGCATATTACCAGATCGAAGTGGTTGTCGGGGAAGGGAAGATTGGTGATGTCGGCCACCAGCGTGCCGCAGCGGCCCTTGATCCAGGCTCGGTTCTGCTCCAGGCGTTGATCGGCCTGGCGCACGTCGTCGAAGCACAGGTCCAGGCCCACCGAGCAGACGTTTTCGTGCATGGCCGCCGCGCAGGTGTGGCGGCCCGAGCCGCAGCCCACGTCGAGGACTTTGTCATCGGGCGCTGGTTTGACCAGGCTGAAGTCTACGGTGTTCACGTATGGTTTCCTTGTAGGCGTCCACGGTTTTCCGGGCGGCGACGCGCCAGGTGAACTGCCCGTGCACCCGCTCGAAGCCCTTGCGGCCCAGTTGGGCGGCCTTGGCGGGGTTGTCCAGCAGATCGACGATGGCCGCGGCCAGGGCCTCGGCGTCGGCCGGCGGCACCAGCACGCCGGCGTCGCCGACAACTTCGGGCAGGGCCCCGCCGGTGGTGCTGATCACCGGCAGGCCGCAGGCCATGGCCTCGCCGGCCGGCAGGCCGAAGCCTTCGTAGAGCGAGGGCGCCACGGCCACCGAGGCCATGGCGTATTGGCGCAGAAACTCGTCGTCGTCGATGCGGCCGGTGAAAGTGACGATGCGGCCCAAATCCAGTTCGCGCACCAGGCGCTCGACCACGCCCTTTTCCTTGGGCTTGCCCACCACCGTCAGCTCCACCGGCGCGCTCTGGGCCACGCGGTGCACGGCGTGCAGCAAATAATACAACCCTTTGAGCGGCGTGTCGGCGCTGTTGGTGACGATCAGGCGGCGCGGCCGGCGCTGGACGCCCTCCAGCGGGCGAAAGTGCTCGACATCGATGCCGTTTGGCGCCACGCGAAACTTGCGGCGATCGACGCCGAACTCGCGGGCGATGTCGTCGGCGGCGAACTCGGAGACGGTGATGATGTTGGAAAATTTGCGCGCCACCCTTTTTTGCATGCCCACGAACGAATACCAGCGCATGTTCTTGAGCTTTTTCCACGGCGAGCGCACCGATTGCACGGCTATGCGCCGATCGACGGTGATGGGGTGGTGGATGGTGATGGTGGTGGGCGCGTAGCGGTTCATGCGCCAGATGCCGTGGGAAAGACACTGGTTGTCGTGGATGACGTCAAAGTCGCGGCGGCGGGCTTTGATGTATTTCAGCGCCCGCAGGCCAAAGGTGTAGGGCTCGGGAAAGCCCATGGTGGTGGTGCCGATCCACTCGATGTAGTTGATCGGGTCGTATAGCTCGCCGATGCGCGGCGTGCGAAAGGGGTCTTCGGGGTTGTAGAGATCCAGGCAGGGGATCGAATGCAGGGCCACGCCGTCGTCCAGGTGTGGCCCCGGCGGCCCGGCCACCACCTCCACGTGGTGGCCCAGATCCTTTAACGCCTTGCTGAGGTATTTGATATAGACCCCTTGGCCGCCGCTGTGGGGGTTGCTGCGATAGCTGAGCAGACAGATTCTCAGCGGGCGATCCAGATCGGAGCCCATGGGGCCGGCCCTCCCGATGGTGTTTGGCGCTTTGTGAAATGTAACGGACATGTGTAGATCGATTCCGCGGCCATGTCAAATTAATTAGGTCGACGCCGTCGAAGGGCCGCGCTTCGGCGCGGGCGGTGGGGATAATTGATTTTGCATGGCGCGCCGCCTCGCGGGGCGGACGTGGCTTGACGCCCGGTCAGCGGCGGAGCGCCGAGCGCCCGGCGAAAGGCAGGCGGATGAAATGCAGCATGCACAGGGAAGCGAACCTGATGCCCAGTAGGGATATCACGAAAGGCGCGGCGATGGCCCCGACGCCGTTGGAGTGCTTGCGATAAAAAATGTAGCTGCTCTTGTGGAAATTCCACAGCGAAGCTATGTTGCGCGATTTGCGGCTGCCGCCGACCTTGTGGACGATGGAGTCGTGGGGGTAGTAATAGACCTTCCAGCCGCTGGCCCACAGACGTTTGCACAGGTCGGCGTCTTCCCAGAACAAAAAGAAGTCCTCGTCCATCATGCCGGCCTCCTCGAAGGCCTGGCGGCGGGCGACGATGGCCGCCAAACTGACCCAATCCACCGCCGTGGGCTGGCAGAACTCGCAGCCCTGGGTCAGGACGTTCCTGGCCGTGAAGCGGTTGTTGGGAAACAGCCGCGACAACAACGACGAGCGCCCGAAAAGCCCGGTCAGGGCCGAGGGGAAGGCTCGGGCCGAGCCCTGCACCGTGCCGTCGAGATTGAGGATCTTTGGCCCCACCGCCCCGGCCTGCGGGTTGTCGCGCAGCCATTGCAGGCAGTTGTCGAGGCAGCGGCCGTCGATGACGCTGTCGGGGTTGATCATGGCGATGAACGGCGCGTCACCGCGACGGACGGCTTGGTTGATGGCCCCGCCCAGGCCGATGTTTTTTTTGTTGATCTGCAACTCGACCGCGGGGAAGGCCTCGGCGATGCGCCGGGGCGCGTCCTTGGAGGCGTTGTCTTGCACGAAAATCCGCAGGCGCGCCCGGCAGGGGTTTTCCGCCAGCGAGCGCAGGCAGGCGATCAGATCATCGGTGCTGTTGTAATTGACAAAAATTATGTCCAGATCGAAGGCGCTCAACCGGCCTCTCCCGTCGGCGTGATAATGCGGCTGCTCGTTGCTTGCCCAAATTGCCGCGCGCCCAAGGCGTCGGGGCCATGCGACGAGAATCGGGCGGCCGGGCTTGTTGAGCGCTCGTGGTCGACACGGGCGAAAAAAATGAAGCGGCGCGCCGCGGCGGCCGGTCGAAAAAGCGAATCCATGGCAAAGTCAACTTTCATTTTGCATGCTTCCGCCGGCGCGCCCTCGGCCGTGGTGTTGGGCGTTCGGCGGTGGCCTGGCGGTCGACGTCAGCGTAAAAACACCGGCGCGGCGCGCATGCGCGGTCGGCCTGGCCGCGTTTCGGGCCGGCGGCTGACGTCATCGGCTACAACAGGATAATATGATTACAGATTCGTGAGGGTTTGTCCATAGTTTTGTCGCCCTGGCGTGGCAACGAAAACGGCGGGAGGATCGCTCCTCCCGCCGCAAAATTCGCCTGGCCCCGCCGAGCGGGGCGCGCGGCTATTTCTTGCCGCCGGTGGTCATGCCGGCCAGGTTGCGCACGATGTCCTTGCGGGCCTTGATGTCATACTGCGAAACGATGGCGATCTGCTCCATGATCGGCGAGCCGCCGCCGTGGAAGCTGCCGTAGGTGATGCTGCCGTTGAGGTTGGAGCAGGTGATGTCGCCGAAGTAGAGCCAGAACTTGATCTGGTCCTCGACCGAGACCTTGGACTGGCGGTTGATGTACTTCTCCAAAAACGGCTTGACCTCTTCGTTGGTCAGCTCTTGCTCGAAGGGGAAGGTGGAGGGCACGCCGCCGGCGATGTCGCACAGAAGCTCTTGCTCGTGGAAAACCGCCTCGCCGGTCAGGCAGCGGCCCACGTTGGCGTAGACCGAATCGGGGAAAAAGCCGCCGGGGCCGTAGGGCGCCTTGCCCAGGCCGGGGATGTTGATCTGGGTGCTGCCCAGCGACGAGGCCGTGAAGCCGGCGGCGTAGCCAAGCTCGGAGACCTTGACGAACTCGGCGAGCATGCCGCGCACGTGGGAGGTCTTCTCGATGCCGTTGATCTCGGCGGCCATGGCGGCCATGCCCAGCAACACGTCGCCGATGGCCGGCTTGCAACCCGAGTAGCTGTGGCGGTGGAACAGGGCGAAGAGCAGGGCGCAGAGGCCGCCGTGCTGGTGCTCGCCGGCCAGGAAGACCCGCTCCCAGGGCACGAAGACGTCGTCGAAGACCACGTAGGAATCGACCACGCCCCAGTCGAAGCCGCGCTTGAACTGCTTGCGGTTGCGCATGAAGTGGGGGTGCAGCACCTGCTTGACGCCCTCGTGGTCGGCCGGCACGGCGAAGGCCACGGCGTAGTCGGCCTCATCGGGGCCCAGGCTGCGGGTGGGCACGACCAGGATCTCGTCGGCCACGGCGGCCTGGGTGATGTGCACCTTGCAGCCGCGCACGACGATGCCGTCGGCCCGGCGCTCGACGATGTGCAGGTAGCTGTCGGGGTCGGGCTGCTGGGCCGGGCGCATCAGGCGGTGGCCCTTGACGTCGGTCTGGGCGCAGGAGCCGACCAGGTCGTTTTTCTGGAAGTTGGTCAGCCAGTTGATAAAATTCTTGTGATACTCGGTGGCGCCGTTGTTGGACTTGTCGGCCTCGAAGGAGACGGCGTTGACGGCGTTGATGGCGTCGACGCCCATGCAGCGGCCAATGCAGAAACCGACCTTGCGGCAGAGGGTGCGCGTCATGTCCTGCTTGTCGTGCAGATCCTGGGTGCTCTGGTGGACGTGACAGAAGCGGTTGATCGTCTCGCCGGTCAGATGGGACTTGGCCGTGCAGAGGGGGGCCAGTTCGGGGTCTTGGGCCGCGTCGAAGGTGACGCCGATGACGTTGATGGGTTGCTCCAGGGCCTCGTGGTCCCGGCCGACCTTGTCGCCGCCAAAGTAAAGGTTGCGCTTGAGTTTGTTCAAGCCGTCAATGTATTGCTGCTTGGTCCGCATTATTGGTCCTCCCTCGTAAACCGCGCCAGACCTGGCCTTCCGGTCGCCACGCTGGGCTCTTGGCATGATTTTTCGTCGTCATCGACTGAATGCGTCGTTTTGCGTGCGTTCATATGTAGGAACAATATGACAGCACGCCTGTTTTTTCAACCTCATATGATAAATGAGCCAGAAATAAAGGCCGCTGTCAAGACAATGCTGTACAATCGTACAAATATCCGACGGTCGCGCCAAGGCTTTATGGCCGCGGCCCTTGGCGGCGCGCGCGAAATCGGCTAGCCTATGCGGGTGGCCCAATGGGCTCGTGGCGGGAAAACTATCGCGGAATGGCGGCGCGTGGGCGGCAAGACCAAAAAAAAGCAGGCCAAGGACACCAGGGCCAACATCCTGCACGCCGCCCGCCTGGCCTTCGCCCGCCACTCCTACAACGCCGCCAGCATCCGCATGATCGCCGCCCAGGGTGGTTTCGGCCACGCCATCATCGGCTATTACTTCCCCACCAAGGCCGAACTTTTCGCGGCCGTGGCCGCCGACATTTGCGCCGAGCTTTACGCGGCCAGCGTCCAGTGGATGCGGCGGGCCAGGCGTCTGCCGCCGGCCGAGGGCCTGGCCGCCTACATCCGGCGGCTGGTGGATTTCGGCCGCGAAAAACCCTGGATTTTTCAGATAATCATGCTCAACTTCGCCGAAAACCGCGACGCCATCCTGCCCGGCCAGGAGCATCTGCTCGAGACCATCGAAAAGATCCGCAACGACTTTGTCGTGGCCATGGGCCTGGAGCTGCGCCGCGACGAGGCCCGCCGCTTCACCGACAGCTTCAACGCCATGGCCCTATATTTCCTGGGCTCGCGCGAAAGCGCCGCCTGGCTGCTGGGCATGAACCCCGCCGGCGGACGTTACGCCCAGTGGGTTCAGGACACCATGCTGGCGCTGTTTCTGCCGGCCATGGGCCAATTGCTGGAACGGGGCGGCCCGCCCCGCGAACAACCGGCCCAAAAATGAGAAAGCGCCCCGGAGGGCGCTTTCGTTGCTTCGACCGCCGGCCTGGCGTTTAGTCATGGCCGGCCTTGGCCGCGCCGCCCTGGCCCGAGCGCCACAACAGGTAACCCTGGATGAAATCGTCCAACTGGCCGTCGAGCACGCTGTCGACGTTGCCCACCTCCACGCCGGTGCGATGGTCCTTGACCAGGCGATAGGGGGCCAGGACGTACGAGCGGATCTGGCTGCCCCAGGCGATCTCCTGGTGGCTTGCGTGGACCTCGCGCTTTTCGGCCTCGCGCTTGTGGATCTCCAGCTCGTAGAGCCGGGCCCGCAAGACTTTCATGGCCATGTCCTTGTTGCGGTGCTGGCTCTTTTCGTTCTGGCACTGCACCACCACGCCGGTGGGAAAGTGGGTGATGCGCACGGCCGAGCTGGTCTTGTTGACGTGCTGGCCGCCCGCGCCCGAGGCCCTGTAGGTGTCGATGCGGATGTCGGCGTCCTTGACCTCGATCTCGATGTCGTCGTCGACCTGAGGCGAGACGTAGACCGAGGCGAAGGCCGTGTGCCGGCGGTGCGAGGCGTCGAAGGGGCTGATGCGCACCAAACGATGCACGCCGCTTTCGCCCTTGAGCAGGCCGTAGGCCCGGGGGCCGTTGATCTCCATGGTCACGCTTTTCACGCCGGCCTCGTCGCCGGCCTGAAAGTCCAGCTCAACGACCTGGAAGCCCTGGCGCTCGGCGTAACGGCCATAGAGGCGCGTGAGCATCTGGGCCCAGTCCTGGGCGTCGGCCCCGCCGGCCCCGGCGTTGATGGCCAGGATGGCCCCGCGGTGATCGTCGGGGCCGCCCAGCAGGCGGGCCGCCTCCAAGCGGCCGATCTGCCGCTCCAGGGCGTCGTGGGCCTGGTCGATCTCGGCGGTCAGCGAGGCGTCGTCTTCCTCGACGGCCAGTTCCAGAAGCACCTCGGCGTCTTCCATGCTCCGGTTGAGGGCGTCCAACTCCTCCAGGCTCTGGGCCAGGTCGGTGCGTTCGCGCATGACGGCCTTGGCCGCGTTCTGGTCTTCCCAGAAATCGTTAGCGCCCACGATCTTGTCCAACTCGGCCAGGCGCTTGGTCTTGCTTTCGGGGTCAAAGATACTCCTGGATCACGCCCAGGCGTTGACGAAGCTCGGCCAGCTTTTGGCGCATTTCCTCATGCATTTTCGCTTCTCCTTTTGTCGCGTCGCCGCCTCAGCCAGGCCACGGCCCACAGCGGGGGCATGGCCCCGGCGCAGATGGGCCCGACCAGGTCGCCGTGGCGGGTGAAAAAAGTCGTTTCGGGGCCGGCCAGGGGCAGGGCCATGACTCGCCAGGCCGGCTGGAAGATGTCGGTCAGCCCGGCCATGCGGCCGTCGGGCAAGACAAAGCCGCTGACGCCGGTGTTGGCCGAGCGGGCGCAGGCCAGACGGTTTTCGATGCAGCGAAAGACCAGGTGGCTCATGTGCTGGGCCGAAGCGCCGCTGGGGCCGTACCAGGCGTCGTTGGTCTGGTTGACCAGCAGCGTGGCCCCGGCCAGGCGCTGGGCCCGGCCCAGGTAGGCGAAGATGGATTCGTAGCAGATCAACGCGCCGATTTTCACGCCGTCGGCCTCCAGCAGCACGCCCGGCCGGCCGGCGGCCTGATCGCCGCCGATCTGGGCCAGGGCTCGCACCCAGAAAAGCACCTCGCCCAGGGGCACGTATTCGCCAAAAGGCACCAGATGAGCCTTGTCGTAATAACCCCTGATCCGGCCGTCGGGGCCCACCAGCCAGGCGCGGTTGCTGGTCATGGCCTTGCCCTGGCGGCGGGCCAGGCCCAGGGCCGCCGGCATGACAAAGGCGTCCAACTCCCTGGCCAGGTCCAGCACCTCGCTGGTGCCGGGGTCTTCGTGGGCAAAGTAAAACGGCGTCGATGATTCGGGCCAGACGACCAGCCAGGGCCGCCGCCCGTCGACCGCGGCGGACGCCTGGCGGCTGAGCGCGGCCTGAGCCCCGATGATGGCCATGCGCTCATCGGCTCGCCACAGGCGCTCGATGGCCACGTCGGGCTGGACCACGCCGACGACCAGCTTGGGCGCGGCCGCGCATTGGGTGGCCACTTGCGTCATGCGCGCCTGGCCCCACAGCCAGCCGCCGGCCACGAGCGCCAGCGCCGCGCCCAGCGCCGCCCACTCGCGTCGGCCAGGCAGCGCGCGCCGGGCCAGGGGCGGGGCCAGACCCCGCGCCAGCAAGGACGCCGTCAACACCAGCAAAAACGAAACCCCCGAGGCGCCCCACCACTCCGCCGTCTGCGCCAACTCCAGCCGACCGGTCAGGCCGCTGGCCAGGGGCAGCCAGGGAAAGCCCGTCAGCAGCACGCCGCGCAGCCACTCGCCGCCCACCCAGGCCAGTGGCGCGCAGAAAAGCGGGCTCAGGCCGGCCTGACGGGCGTAGGCCGCCAGGCCCACGGCCAGGGCCGGGTAGGACGTCAGCACCGCCATGCACAGGGCCAAGACGGCCCAGGCCGCCGGCGCGCTCATGCCGCCGTGCAGGGTCATGGCCACCGTCAGCCACCAGACCATGCCCATGGCGCAGCCCAGGCCAAAAAGCCAGGCCGCGGCAAAGGCCCGGCGGGCCGGCAGCAGCCAGCAAAACGACGCCAACAGCGCCACGCCCAGCAGGGTCAGCGGCCAGATGTCGTGGGGCGGAAAGCCCAGCGCGGTCAGCGGCCCGCCGATGGCGGCCGCGCCGACGGCCCAGAAGGGAGGCCGCCAAGCGGCGAGAAATTTCACGATGATCTAGTCTCCGCTGGCCGCCGCCACGGGCGATTGCTCCAACGCGGCCATGATTTTGGTCACCCGCCGCTCGTCGGCCTCCTTGATGACCATGCGCAGAGGCCCCACCACGATCTCCTCGCCGACCTTGGGCACCCGGCCCAGGGCCGTGGTGATCAGCCCGCCCATGGTCTCGAAGCGGCCCTCGGGCAGTTCGGTGGGCAACTCCACGCCCAGGTGGTCGGCCAGATCCTCCACCTCCAGGCGGGCGTCGAGCAGGAGCGCGCCGTCGGGCTGCTCCTCGAGCATGGGCTGCTCCTGGTCGTATTCGTCGACGATCTCGCCGACGATCTCCTCCAGCACGTCTTCCATGGTCACGATGCCGGCCGTGCCGCCGTATTCGTCGACGACCACGGCCAAGTGGGCGCGACGTTTGCGAAATTCGGCCATGAGCCTGTTGACGCTCATCGACAGCGGCACGAAAAACGGCTTGCGACAGATGCGCAGCAGGTTGACTTCCTCGGACGGGCGGCCCCAAAAGGGCAGCAGATCCTTGGCGTGGACGATGCCGTGGATGTGGTCCAGGTCCGCGCCGTGCAGGGGGATGCGCGAGTGGCCGGACTCGATGATCACCCGAATCGCCTCCTCGACGCTGGCCGACTCGGCCACGGTGGCGATGTCGATACGTGGCACCATGATCTGTCCGGCGGTGGTCTCGGCCAGATCCAAGACCGCCTCGATCATCTCGCCCTCGTCGGCCGAAATAAAGCCTTGAGCCTCGCCCTGGTCAACCAACCCGGCGATTTCGCGTTCCAATTGCTGCGGTGCGCTTTGACGGGTCAAGCCCAGTTTGCCGCGCAGCCTTTCGATGAAACTTCGTCGGGAATCGGGGTCCAACCGTCGTTATCCTTTCCTGCCAATCATGGTCCAACAATCACTGGCGGCCCGCGGCGGGCCGGCGCCACGCCTTGACTTTTGGGGGCCTCGCCCTAAAAATATAAACGGAGGATTATATCATGCCAGTGCAATTTGATCCCAACCAAGTCGCGCCCAGCCAGGCCCCGGCCGAACAGCCGGCCCCGCCGCCCCAGGAAACGGCCCCGCCGCCGCCGCAAGACCCGCCACCGCCCGAGCCCGCGCCCGTCGAACCATGCGGCGGGTCGGTGGTCGACGAGGTGGTCTAGGGGCCCACAAAAAGCCGTCCGGCGCGAACCCACGCCGGACGGTGCGCAAAAACATCGCTGGCCCCGCGCCCTTTAGGCTTTGGGCACCGAGGCCTCGAGGGCCATCTTGACCTTGCTTTTCAGCTCGGTCAGGTCGAAGGACTTGATCACGTAGAAGTCGGCGGCGATGGACTTCATGTCCTCCTTGAAGGTGTCGTAGGCCGTGCAGAGGATGACGGGCAAGTCGTAGAACTTGTTGCGGATGTCTTGCAGGATGTCCAGCCCGTTGTAGTCGACCATCTTGATGTCCAGGATGATCAGGTCCGGCTTTTCGCGCTCGATGCGTTCGAGGATCTCGAAACCGCTGTCGGCCGTGGCGACCTCGTAGCCCTCGTCGGTGAGCTCCTCGGCGTAAAGAAAACGGATGTGCTCTTCGTCGTCGACAATCAAAATCTTGGCCATGGCTTTACCCTCAACAGACCCTAGGCGCCCCAGCGCTCCAGCAGGTAAGGCTTGGTCTCCTCGAAGACCATGCATTCGTTTTCGATGAATTCCTCGGCTTCCTGGATGGTCATGCGCTCGGTCTTGCGCACGTACGACAAGGTCTTGCCAAAGTATACCGGAATCAGCGACGCCAGAAGCTCCTGCCGGTCGATGGCGTTGTTTTTGTGGGCGATGGCGAAATCGTAGAGCAAGGTGGCCCAAACCTGGGTCGGGAAGTCGAAGCGGCTGTCGGGCAACCCGGCGATTTCGTTTATTTTGTTCATGCTATCGGGCGATAGCACCTCGCGCCACAGGTCGGCGTAGCGGGCGAAGCCGGCGCGGAAATTGTCCAGGAGTTTTTCGGCGCTGACCTTGACCGGCGGCGGCAACTCCACCTCGCCCAGGCCGAAGCCGTAAATGGACGTGGGCCGCGACCACTTGACGCGCATCCAGAAACCGGTGCTGTGCTGCATCAGATCGAAGATGGTGCCCACCACCTGGCTGAACATGGGCCCCAGGTCAGAGCCGGGATCCTTGGGCTTGTGGATCTTGGGCCGGCCCATGAAGGCCTGACAGATGGGCGTGTTGCTGTTCATGGCCACGGTGGTCATCCAGATGTCGATGCCGAAGTTGCGCACGGCCTCGCTCCAGGTGGGGCTGGCCAGATAAATGCGGGCCAGCTCGCCCGAAAAGCCGAAATCGCCGCCGATGGGCTGACGCACGCGGCGGCCATAAAGGCTGCGCGTCAAGGGATAGGCGATGGAGTTGGTGATGGTGCCGTCGTATTTGTGGCGCACGTACAGCGGCGACACATAGCCGAAATTGTTGAATAACGGCTCGCCCAGGTGCTTGATCCACTGGGGCGTGATCGACTTCAGGTCGGCGTCGACCACCACCACGGCCTTGGCCTTGAGTTGGAGGACTTTGCTGAAAAGGTTGTGGAAGTTGTTGCCTTTGCCGCGCACGCCCGGCGGGGTTGAGAGATACAGCTTGGGCACGTCGCCGGTGTCGGCGGCCATGAACGCCTCGCGGGTGCCGTCGTCCGAGTCGTTGTCACAGTTGATCAGCACGCACGATTTGTCGGAAAAAAACTTTTGCAGCCCCAAGGCGGCTTGTTCGGCGGGGAAGCCGATCAGCTTGGCCTCACGATAGGAGGGGATGGCCACGACCATTTCGGCTTCGGTGATGTTTTGTGGGTTGATTTCTGCGACAAACTCCGCCATCAGGTCTCCTTAAGCTTATGCTCCGGCCACGGCTTTGCCCGGTGGTCGGCGGCCATGGCCCATGGCGGCCGGGGCGGCGCCTCGGTCAACGCGGTCATGGTCTTTGGCCCGGCGCGGCGGCCCACGCCATCGGAGCTGGGCGGCCCCGTCCCGTTCGGAGTCTGGTCGGCCAGCCGCCGGCCCACTAATAGGATTGCCCAAATAGCCGCCAAAGTCAAACCGATTGCCAACGCCGGCTTGACAGGCCCGGCCTGGCGTAAGAGTATCAGTGCTCCAAAGGAGAAGCGCAAGTGACGAATTGGCCGGAAATCGACAGGCAGGGTTCGCCGGCCGACGTGCCGGGGTTCTTGGTCGGCCACGCCCAAGACGAGCGGGGGCCCACCGGTTGCACGGTGCTGCTCTGCCCCGAAGGGGCGGTGGGCGGCGTGGCCATCGGCGGCTGGGCGGCCGGCACGCGGGGCATGGACGGGCTGGGGCCGGGGCACGTGGTGCGGGCGGTGCAGGGCGTGCTGTTCACGGGCGGGTCTTCGTTTGGCTTGGCCGCCAGCGACGGGGCGTTGCGCTGGCTGGTGGAGCACGGTCTGGGCAATCAGTCCGGGCCCTATCGCCTGCCCAGCCTGCCGGCGGCGGTGATCTTCGACCTGGGCCTGACCGGCGGGCGGGTCATCCCCGGCCCGGAGATGGGCCGCCAGGCCTGCGAAAACGCCAGCGCCGGCCCCATGACCCGCGGCAACGTGGGGGCCGGCTGCGGGGCCAGCATCGGCAAGCTCTTTGGCCCGTCGCGGGCCTGCAAGGGCGGCCTGGGCGGGGCGTCGCTGCGCGTGGGCGATCTGCGCCTGGGCGCGCTGGCGGTGGTCAACGCCTTTGGCGACGTGATCGACCAACAGGGCCGCATTATCGCCGGGGCGCGTCTGGCGCCGGATTCCGCCAGCTTCGTCGACGCCGCGCGCCATTTCATGGCCGGCGGGGCCTATCAACCCGTGGCCCCGCCGCAGAACACCACCCTGGTGGCCATCGCCACCAACGCCCGGCTGGACAAGACCGCCGCCGGCAAGGTGGCGGCGGTGGCCCAGGGTGGCCTGGCCCGCTGCATCGATCCGGTGCATTCGGAGGTCGACGGCGACCTGGTCTGCGTGCTGGCGCGGGGCGAGGTGGCGGTCGACCTGATCGGCCTGGGCGTGATGGCCGGCCGCCTGGCCCAGTTGGCTGTGTGGGACGCCGTGTTGGCGGCGCGGTCGCTGCCGGGCCTGCCCGCGGCCGTGGATCTGCCGCCCGCGCCGCGGCTCTGGCCGGCCTGAGGCCACGGCGTGCGTTTTTTCACTTATCGGGGCGCTTTTGCTTTTTCCATCGCCGGCGATCTTTTATAATGAAGGCCAAGGGCGTCATCGCAAGCGGCGCCGCGGGTGGATAATTGTTTTTTGCCGAGCGCAGCCTATTGACATTGCAAAGCAATTGTCTTTAGCCCGTAACCGCGCTGTAACAAAATCCTCCTACATTTGCCCTAACGACGCGGGCGGGAAGCATCCGCGGGCGGTCGTTGGTGACAAAATGCAAACCAAGGAGAGTTTCAGTTATGCGCAAAAAATCTCTGATCAAGAGCGTGATTTGCCTGGCCGCCGCCGGCGTTATGCTGCTTGGCGGCGCGGCCCTGGCCGCCGACAAGATCAGCATCAGCGGTTCGACCACCGTCCTGCCCATCGCCCAGAAGGCCGCCGAGGTCTACATGAAGACCAACCCCGGCGCGGCCGAGATTTCCGTTTCGGGCACCGGCTCGGGCGACGGCCTGAAGGCCCTGGTCGAGGGCAGCATCGACATCGCCGACAGCTCGCGGGCGGCCAAGGACAAAGAGATCAAGCGGGCCGATGAAAAGGGCGTCAAGCTGGTCAAGCACGTGGTGGCCCTGGACTGCATCGTCCCGGTGGTCAATCCCGCCAATAAGGTAACCGGCCTGACCAAGGCCCAGATCAAGGACATCTACACCGGCGCCATCAAAAACTGGAGCGAGGTCGGTGGCGATGACGGCCCCATCGTGGTGATCAGCCGCGACTCCAGCTCGGGCACCTTCGAGGTGTGGAACGAACTGGTCCTGCACAAGGAGCGCGTGCGCCCCGACGCCCAGCTCCAGGCCAGCAATGGCGCGGTGGCCCAGGCCGTGGCCAGCAACAAGTACGCCATCGGTTACGTGGGCATCGGCTATCTCAGCAAGGATCTCAAGGGCTTGACGGTCGACGGCGTGGCCGCCTCCAGCGACGCCGCCCGTGACAAGAGCTACCCGGTCAGCCGCGAGCTTTACATGTACACCAACGGCGAGCCCACCGGCGCGGTCAAGGCCTTCATCGACTTCGTGATGGGCGCCGAAGGTCAGAAGATCGCGGGTGAAGAAGGGTTTGTCCCGGTTCGCTAAAAAAGTTTCGAGAAAACTTGCCCGGGTTAGCGATTGGCTCTATAATCTGAACCATACCGGCAGGCGGGCACCTGCCGGTATGGCCAAAACGACGCTAAACGTCGCTTTGGCCGTTTGATAGGGTTGGTTAACGGAAAAAGGAGAAAAAGGCATGTATAAGTTTACCAAAATGGTCGGCGTCGCCGCCCTGGCTCTGGGCCTGGCCCTGAGCGTGGGCGTGGCCAACGCCGCCACCCAGGCCGAGCTCGAGGCGAAGATCAAGTCGCTGGAGAGCACCCTGAACACCCTGAAGACCGACCTGCATCAGGTCCAGGTCAAGCAGGCCGCCCCGGCCGAGGAAGTCAAGCTGCCTGGTTGGGTCGAGCGCATGAAGTTCAGTGGCGACCTGCGCCTGCGTTGGGAGTCCACCCGCTTCGACGACCTGAACAAGAAGTCCAAGGACGGCAACGATCGCCTGCGCACCCGCCTGCGCTTCGGCGTCGAGAGCCAGATCCACGAGGACGTTGAGGTCGGCCTGCGCATGGCTACCGGTTCCGACTCCGACGGCACCAGCACCAACCAGACCAACGGCAACTACTTCGGCGAGTTCAGCAGCTGGGGCATCGACCGGGCGTACGTGAAGTACACCCCCAGCTTCGTTCCCCAGAAGGCCATCGACCTGAGCGTTGGTAAGGTCAAGAATCCCTTCCTGACCTCCAAGGTGATCTGGGACGAGGACGTGGTGCCCGAGGGCGCGTTCCTGAAGGCCACCCTGTTCAAGGAGTGCAAGATTCAGCCCTGGGTGCTGGGCACGGTCATGACCGTCTACCAGCCCGGCGAAGCTGACGAGAACATCTACGCCTACGCTGGCCAGATCGGCCTGAACGCCGACTTCGACGCCTTCAAGGCCGAGGCTGGCGTCAGCTACACCGACTGGCAGGACCTTGGCAACCCCGGCTACCTGCCCCCCGCCATTCACGGCAACCCGACCTACACCCAGGCTGGCAGCACCCGCATGAGCCAGTTCAAGGTGTGGGACTTCATCGCCAAGGCTAGCTACAAGTTCAGCGAGCAGGGCGCCGTCAACGCTTGGGGTCACTACGTGAACAACACCGACGCCGAGGGTCCCTACAGCAGCGCCGACACCGCGTGGGGCGCTGGCATCGGCGCCAAGTACGCTCAGTTCGGCGCCGACTTCTGGTACAAGGACGTCGAGGGCAACGCCACTCCGGGCTTCATCTCCGACAGCGATTCCGGTTACGTCAACGAGAAGACCTGGGCCCTGGGTGTGAGCTACCAGGCGTGGAAGTACGGCCTGTTCAAGGTCACCTACTTCGACGGCGAGAACATCGACGACAAGATGCAGGGCGCCACCAACGACTTCCAGACCCTGTTCATCGAGGCCATCTTCAAGTTCTAGTCTAGGCTAGACCTTCGGATAGCCGGCCTTAATCGGCAATAACGGCCCCGGGCGCGAGCGCTCGGGGCCGTTTCTGTTTTGTCACGCCATTGTAACAATTCGGTCACTTGCCTGAAATCAGCCATGGCCAAAATTGCGGCCAACGAGTCGATGCGCCGCCGGGTCGGCGCGGAGAACCACGACGTTTTTTGACGCGGCGACAGGCGAAATGCTTTAGCCTGGAGTGAAAGATGACAACTGTTTCTCAGGCCGATTCCGCCGTGATCGACGATGGCGAGGCCATGGAGTTGCGGACTTTGCCACAAGCTTCAATCGCCTCCAATGGCGGCCCCGAGCGCGAGGTCTGGATCAGGCGCGTATTCATCTTCTGTGGCCTGTTCTCGCTTCTGGTCATGGGCCTGATCGTGGTGTTTTTGTTCTCGGAAGGCGCCGGCGTCCTAGGCGCGGTCAGCCTTGGCGATTTTTTGCTGGGCCATTATTGGTATCCCACCTACGAGCCGCCGGATCTGGGCATTTTGCCGCTGATCGTCGGCTCGGCGTCGGTGACGCTGGTCTCCTCGGCCATCGCCGTGCCGCTGGGCGTGGGCGCGGCGCTCTACATCGGCGAGGTGGCCGGTCACCGCGCCCGCGAGATCATCAAGCCCGGCGTGGAGCTGCTGGCCAGCCTGCCCTCGGTGGTGCTGGGCTTCGTGGGCATGGTCATCATCGCCCCGGAGCTGCAAAGATGGTTGGATGTGCCCAGCGGGCTCAACATCCTCAGCGCTTCGTTGATGCTGGCGATCATGGCCATCCCCACCATCACCAGCATCAGCGAGGACGCCCTGCGCGCGGTGCCCGGCGACCTGCGCGAGGCCTCCCTGGCCCTGGGCGCGACCCGCTGGGAGACCCTGCGCAAGGTGCAGGTGCCGGCGGCGCTCAGCGGCATCGGCACGGGGGTGATCCTGGGCATGAGCCGGGCCATGGGCGAGACGATGGTCGTGTTGATGGTGGCCGGCGGAGCGGCGCAGATACCTTCTAGCATCTTCGACTCGGTGCGGCCCATGCCGGCGACCATCGCCGCCGAGATGGGCGAGACGCCGGTGGGCTCGGCCCACTATCACGCCTTGTTCGCCATCGCCATCGTGCTGTTCATGATGACGCTGGGCTTCAACCTTGTCGCGGCATGGATCAGCAAGAAATACCAACAAAAAGGATCGTCCACGCTATGAAAGGCAGAATTTCGCCGGCGGCGCGCAAGCTGCGCGAGACCGTCGCCTTTTCGTTGCTGCGCCTTTCGGTGTTGGTGGTGCTGGGGGCCCTTGGCGGGATCATCATCTTCCTGCTGATCCAGGGGGCTGGGGCCATCAGCTGGGAGTTCCTCACCGAGGCCCCTCGTGACGCCATGACCAAGGGCGGCATCTTCCCGGCCATCGTCGGCACGCTCTACCTGACCATCGGGGCCATCGTGGTCTCGCTGCCGTTGGGCGTGGCCGCGGCCATTTATCTGAGCGAATACGCCCGCGACGGCCGCTTGTTGCAGATAGTGCGCCTGGGCATCCAGAACCTGGCCGGCGTGCCCAGCGTGGTTTTCGGCCTGTTCGGCCTGGCGCTGTTCGTGGGCTTTTTCGGCATGGGCATCAGCATGTTGGCCGGCTCGTTGACGCTGGGCCTTTTGGTGCTGCCCACGGTGATCGGCGCATCCGAGGAGGCTCTGCGCCAGGTGCCGCCGACCTTCCGCGAGGCCTCGCTGGCCCTGGGCGCCACCCGCTGGGAGACCATCTACAAGGTCGTTCTGCCCGCCGCCCTGCCGGGCATCCTCACCGGCAGCATCCTGGCCCTGGGCCGCGCCGCCGGCGAGACCGCGCCGATCATGTTCACCGCGGTCACTTTTTACACCCTGCACCTGCCAACCTCGCCTCTCCACGAGGTGATGGCCCTGCCATACCACGTCTACGTGCTGGCCACCGCTGGCACGCATATCGAACAAACGAGGCCCCTGCAATACGGCACGGTGCTGGTGCTCATCGCCCTGGTCCTGGGCTTGAGCCTGGTGGCGGTGATCATCAGGACCAGGATGCGTAAGAAAAGAAAATGGTGAACACGCAAGAGATAGTTATAGAAGTCAAGGACCTGAATTTCTATTATGGTAAGAGTTGCGCTCTTAGCGAGGTGTCCATGGACATCCTGCGCAACCAGGTCACGGCGCTCATCGGCCCTTCCGGCTGTGGCAAGTCCACGTTCCTGCGGCTGTTCAATCGCATGAACGACCTTATTTTGGGCACCAGGGTCGAGGGCAAGGTGCTCCTGGACGGCCAGGACATCTATGGTCCCGATGTTGACGCCGTGCAGCTGCGCCGGCGGGTGGGCATGGTTTTCCAGAAGCCAAACCCGTTTCCCAAGACGATCTACGAAAACGTGGCCTATGGGCCGCGCTTGATCGGCGTGAAGAACAAGACCGAACTGGATAGCCTGGTTGAGCGCTCGCTCAAGGCGGCGGCGTTGTGGGACGAGGTCAGCGACATCCTGCAAAACTCGGCCCTGGCCCTCAGCGGCGGCCAGCAGCAGCGTTTGTGCATCGCCCGGGCCCTGGCCGTGCAGCCCGAAGTGCTCTTGATGGACGAGCCCACCAGCGCCCTGGACCCCATCGCCACGGCGCGCATCGAGGAGTTGGTCGGCCAGCTCCGCGAATCGTACACCGTGGTGATCGTCACCCATAACATGCAGCAGGCGGCCAGGGTCTCCGACCAGACGGCGTTTTTCTACATGGGGCAACTGGTCGAAAAGGGCCCCACGGAGACCATCTTCACCCGGCCCAGCCAGCAAAGGACCGAACAATACATTACCGGACGTTTTGGTTGAGATTAGGACGGAAAGCAAAAATTTATGAGCGTCACCCAGTTTCACAGGCAAATGCAGCAGATCAAGGAAGACTTGGTCAAGATGGCCGGTTTGGTCGAGGAGGCGCTGCTGTGGTCCATCGAGGCTTTGTCCAAGCGTGACAGCCAGTTGGCCCAGCGGGTGATCAGCGGCGACCGGCGCATCGACTTGCTGGAAAACGCCATCGACCGGTCCTGCCTGACCCTTTTGGCCACTTATCAGCCGGTGGCGGTGGATCTGCGCTTTCTGGCCTCGGCGCTGAAGGCCTGCTCGGCGGTGGAGCGCATGGGCGATCAGGCGGTGAACATCGCCCAGCGCGCCCTGGTCCTCTGCGAACTGCATCCATCGACGGTGCCGGGCACCATTCGCACCATGGCCGAGATCGCCCGCGAGATGGGCTCCCAGGCCCTGGACAGCTTCATGCGCGAGGATCTGGACCTGGCCCGCAAGGTCATTGTCCGCGATGACGACCTGGACACCATGTACCGGGTTTTCCTTGAGGAAATGATTCAGTGGATGACCGACGAACACCGGCTCATCCGCCGTGGCGTGGAGTACATCCTGGCCTCACGGCACTTGGAGCGCATCGGCGACGAGGCCACCAACATCGCCGAGGAGGCGTTCTTCCTGGTCGAGGGGCGCATCGTGCGCCACGGCGGCGAGGACGACGTGGCCGTGGGGCCTTTGTGATCAAACAGCGAGCGCCGCTGGCCGCGCTTTTGGAGCAAACGCGATGAACGCATCGACCATTCTGGTGGTTGAGGACGAACAAGACATCATCGACTTGGTCGAGTTCAATCTGCGCCAAGCCGGGTTCAACGTCATCAAGGCCACCAACGGCCTGGACGGCCTGCGCCTGGCCAAGGAAAAAAAGCCGGCCCTGCTGGTGTTGGACCTGATGCTGCCGGGCCTGGAGGGCCAGGAAGTCTGCCGCCGCCTGAAGCAGGGTGACGACACCAGGCGCATCCCGGTGCTGATGCTCACCGCCCTGGCCAGCGAGACCGACCGCATCGTCGGCTTCGAACTGGGGGCCGATGATTATCTGGCCAAGCCCTTCAGCCCACGCGAACTGGTCTTGCGCGTGCGGGCCATTTTGCGACGGCAGACCGGCCCGGAGGAACAGAGCGCGCCTTTGCGCAAAGACGCGCTGGTTATCCACCCAGACCGCTTCGAAGTGCGCATCGACGACGAAATGGTCGCCCTGACCGCCACCGAGTTCAAGCTCCTGCATCATCTGGTGGCCAACGCCGGCCGCGTGCAGACCAGGCAGCAGCTTCTGGAGCACGTCTGGGGCTACGAATACGACGGCTACGCCCGCACCGTCGACACCCATGTGCGCCGGTTACGCAAAAAAATCGGCCCCTTGAGCGACGACATCGAGACCATCCGGGGCATCGGCTATCGCTACAAGGAGTGACCATGGCCATCAGGATGACATTCCAGAACAGGTTGCTGCTGGGCTGCCTGGTGGTGGTGGTGTGCACGCTGATTTTCGTGACCGTGGTGTTGCAGCGTTCGCTACGTGGCGAGATGATGCGCCAGGTCGAGGACGAAATGAAGCAGCGACTCGTGTTGCTGAGCGAGATCGTCCTCGACCGCTACAACCCCGACGACGGCCTGCTGGGCGGCGACCGCCTGGCCGACGCCTTGGGCGGCAAGTTGGGCGCGCGGGTGACGCTGATCTCGCCGGCCGGGCTGGTGTTGGGCGATTCGGATGTGCCCCTGGCCGGCCTGGCCAAGCTGGACAACCACGGCATGCGCCCGGAGGTGGTCGAGGCCCTGGAGGGCGGTTCGGGCGTTTCGGTGCGCTACAGCTCCACCCTCGACACCGACTTGATGTATGCGGCCAAGCGCCTGGGCGACGGCACGCGTCCGCTGATGGTGGTGCGGCTGGCCCTGTCGCTCTCCAGCGTTAAAAAAACCCTCAGCCAACTCCAGCGGCTGATCATGGGCGCGGTGCTTTTGGGGGCGCTGTTGTCGCTGGGCATGGCTTATATGGTGGCGCGTGGTTTTTCGCGGCCGCTCAAGAAAATGACCACCGTGGCCACGGCCATCGCCGCCGGCGACCTGCAACGCCGTTTCCGGCAATACCCCGGCCACGAGATCGGCGACCTGGGCCGGGCCTTCGACCGCATGGCCGACAACATGCAAGCGCGCATCGACGACATCACCGCCGCCCGCGATCGGCTGGAGGCCATGTTGCGAGGCATGGTCGAGGGCGTGATGGTCGTCGACCGCGATGGCAGGGTGATGATCGCCAACCGCGCCCTGATGACGCTGTTGGACCTGCCCAGCATGCCCATTGGCATGCAGCTCAGCGAGTTCGTGCGCAACCCCGAGGTGCTCGACGCCATCCGCCAGGTGCGCCGTGGCGAGGGTCACGTCAGCACCGAGTTTCGCACCCTCAGCCGTGCGCCGCGCTTTCTGGAGGCCCAGGTCGTGCGTCTGCCCGATTCGGCGCCCCAGGCCGGGGCCGTGGCCGTGTTCCACGACTTGACCGAGCGCAAGCGTCTGGAGGAAGTGCGCCGTGATTTCGTGGCCAACGTCTCGCACGAGTTGCGCACGCCGCTGACGGCCATCCGTGGCTCGTCGGAGACTCTGCTGGGTGGGGCGCTGGAGAATCAGCACTACGCCAAACACTTTGTCGAGATGATCGCCCGCAACGCCAGCCGGCTGGAGCGCCTGACCCAGGATTTGCTGGATCTGGCGGCCATGGAGTCGGGCCGGGAGGAACTGGTCAAGGAAGCGATCGACGGGGCCTCGTTGGCCGACAGCGTCCTGGCCACGGTGGGCGAGCTGGCCGAGGAGCGCGGCGTGGAGCTGGAGCGCGAGTTGCCCAAGGAGAGCCTGCGCATCATGGCCAGCCGCCGGCACCTGGAGCAGGCGGTGCTCAACCTGCTCGACAACGCCATCAAGTACACCGAAAGCGGCGGCAAGGTCACGCTTGCCCTGACCGAGGCCGAGGGCCAGACGCGCATCAGCGTCAAGGACAGCGGCGCGGGCATCGCCCCGGAGCATCTGGGCCGCATCTTCGAACGCTTTTATCGGGCCGACAAGGACCGCTCGCGCCAGATGGGCGGCACCGGCTTGGGCCTGGCCATCGTCAAACACATCGCCCAGAAGCACGGCGGCCGGGTGGAGGTGGAGTCCACGCCGGGCCAGGGCAGCACGTTCACCCTGGTCCTGCCGGCCTGAGGCGGGGCGCTACCAGACCCGCGCCCCGGCCTGGCCGGCCACGGCGGCCGCGATGGCCATCAGCACCAGGCAGATGATCAAACAGGCCACGGCCAGGGGCGCGCTCAGGTCGCAGGCGGCGATCAACCCCGCGTAGATGTAGCCCAGGATCAACACGGCCAGCAACACCACCACGGCTTCGGCCGCCAGGCCCGGCAACAGCGGCGCCATTGCCGACAGCAGCCACGGCCACATGCCATAAAAAACAATGCGCAGGCAACGGCCCAGCGGCGCGTCGTGCTGGATCAGCCGTAGCGACAGCCACAGGCAAAGGGCCAACCCGCCATGCCACGACGGGCCCCAGGCCAACGCCAGCCATTGCACGGCCGGGCCGCCCGCCAAGGCCGTCAACCCGCTTAGCGCCGCGATCAGCAACCACAGCACGGCCAGATAGGCCAGCGGCGGGGCGAGGGAGCGTTGGCCGGCCAGGGCGGCGAAACGCTGGCGCGGCGCGCGGGCCACGGCCAGGCTCAGGCTGAAAAAAGTCCAGGGCTTGCGCGGCTGGAAGTCGATCATTTTTTGTGGGCCTCCTCTGCGTGGCGTGACGTGGCGCGGGGTTTTCCCGAAGGGTATGCCAGGGCCGGCGGGGCTGTCAAGCGAGGCGGCCATGGCGTTTGTTCCGGCAAAATGATATAATTTATTGAATAATCACGGTCGCCGCATCGCTGGCGATGATATGGAGAGGCGTCTTTGATCAAGGTTGCCCGTGTCTTGCTGTGCGCGGCGCTATTTTGCCTGGCCGGCGGCGGCCTGGTCCAGGCCTCGCCCCACGGCTGGGCGGAGCTGCTTGACCAGTGGCGACGCCAGGCCCTCGACGACCGCCAACTGATCGACCGCCTTCACGCCCTGGCCAGCCAGCCCACGCCCGAACAAGGCCCGGCCCAGATCGAAGACATGGATTACTACTCCCACGAGTTGCTCTTGGACGAAAACTGGGAGCAGTGGCTCATCTTCCAGCGCAGCACCCTGACGATTATCCCCCTGGCCTCGGCGCGCTTTTACATTTATGCCGACGCCGAGGTGGAGCGGCTCAAAAGACCGGGCGTGCGGGTGATCATGGAGCGGCCCAAAGCCGCGCCCAAGCCGGCCGACGACGAGGATTTGGCCCAGAACCGCCTCAAGCGCATGTCCAAGGGCCTCAAGGACATCGGCCTGGCTGAGGACGACCCCCAGGCCGAAAGCATGGGCTGGAACGTGTTCCGGTGGTTCACCGACCCCGACGCGTCCAGCCGGGGCATGGAGCGCGAATTCGACTGGTGGCAGGTGGGCCAGAAGTTCGTTTTCGTGGCCGCGCTGGTGCTGGGGTGCCTGATCTTCGTGGAGGTGCTGCGCATGGTTTTCGGGGCCGGGGCCAGGGCCATCGGCGAGGGCCAGCGCCGCCGTAAACGGCGATTGCTGCGGCGTTCGGGCCGTTAGGCGCGGCGGGCGTCCCTGGCCTTGGCTTGACAATGGCCGGGGCGGGTAATAAGATGCAAAATTCCGGGGCCGCTCCATGGCCCCGCCCGCATCGACCATTCTTTTGCCGGCCGTCCACGCCGGCCCGGGAGCAACGTCCCATGACGCCGCTGCCGGCCAGCCCCCAGTCGCCCCAGCGCCTGGACCCGCTGGCCGACTACGATTACGATCTGCCGCCGGAGTTGGTGGCCCAAAAGCCGGCCCCACGCCGCGTGCAGGCCCGGCTGATGGCCCTGGGCCGCGACGGTGGCCCGGCGCGCCATCTGCGCGTGGCCCATCTGTGCAAGCTGCTCCGCCCTGGCGATATCCTGGTGCTCAACGACACCAAGGTCGTGCCGGCGCGCCTGCTGGTCGGCAAGGAGTCGGGCGGTCGGGCCGAGGTCTTTCTGCTCAATCCGGCCCTGCCCCTGGAGCGTCTGGTCGACGGCCGCGAACGGCACCAGGCCCTGGTGCGCGCCCATCGGCCGGTGCGGCCAGGTCAGCGCCTGAGCCTGGCCGGCGCGGACGGCCCCTGGATTTTCGTGCTGGAGCGCGGCCAACGTGGCCAGGCCGTGGTGGAGCTGCCCAGCGGCGCGTTGGGGCTGGCCCAGCGCTTTGGCCAAGCGCCGCTGCCGCCCTATATCCGGCGGCCCAACGGCCCCAGTGACGATGATGTCCGCCGTTACCAGACCGTCTATGCGGCCAAGGCCGGGGCCGTGGCCGCGCCCACGGCCGGGCTACACCTCAGCCACGAACTGCTGGCCGCCCTCCAGCGGCGCGGCGTGAACATCGCCCGCCTGACCCTGCACGTGGGCTACGGCACCTTTGCCGAGCCCGCGCCCGAGGATCTGGCCCGAGGCAGATTGCATGCCGAATGGGTCGAGATCGACGAGGCGGCCTGCCAGGCCGTGGCCACGGCGCGCGCCGCCGGCGGGCGAGTCATCGCCGTGGGCACCACCAGCATGCGCGCCCTGGAATGGCTGGCCGGGCCGGGCGGCGCTCCCCGGCCGCGGCGCGGCTGGTGTGATATACTGATCCAGCCCGGCCATCGTTTCCGCGCCGCCGACGGCCTGCTCACCAATTTTCATCTGCCGCGCACGACTCTTTTGATGCTGGTGGCGGCCCTGATCGGCCGCGAGCGGGTGTTGGCGGCCTACGCCGAGGCCGTGCGCCAGCGCTATCGTTTTTATAGCTTCGGCGACGGCATGTTGATCGTCTGACCATGGCCAGGTTGCGCTACCAACAAACGGCCCGGAGTGGCCGGGCCAGGGCGGGCCTTTTGCACACCAGGCGGGGGGCCGTGCGCACGCCGGCGTTCATGCCCGTGGGCACCCAGGCCACGGTCAAGACGCTCATGCCCGAGGAGGTCGCCCAGGCCGGCGCGGACATGATTTTGGCCAACACCTATCATCTGTCGCTACGGCCGGGGGCCGAGGAGGTGGCCGCCCTGGGCGGGCTGCACCGCTTCATGGCCTGGGATGGCCCCATCCTCACCGACAGCGGCGGGTTTCAGGTCTTCAGCCTGGCGGCCAACCGCAAGCTGGATGAATCGGGCGTGAGCTTTCGCTCGCACCTGGACGGCTCGGCCATGAGCCTGGGCCCCGAGCGGGCGGTGCAAGCCCAGGAGCTTTTGGGCAGCGACGTGATGATGGTCTTGGACGAGTGCCCGCCGCCGGGGGCCGACCGAGCCTACATCGCCACGGCCCTGGCCCGCGACGCTCGTTGGGCGGCCCGCGCCCTGGCCGCGCGCTCGGAGGGGGGCGGGGCGCTGATGGGCATCGTGCAAGGCGGGGTCTACCACGATCTGCGCCGCCGATCGGCCGAGCTGCTGCTGGAGCTGGAGTTGGACGGCTACGCCCTGGGCGGGCTCAGCGTGGGTGAGCCCAAAGAAATCATGATGGAGGTCATTGAACGGACAGTGCCTCTTGTGTCCGGGGCCGGACCAGTCTATCTTATGGGGGTTGGCGACCCGGCCGACCTGGTGCGCGCGGTCGGGTTGGGCGTGGACATGTTCGACTGCGTGCTGCCCACGCGCACGGCCCGCACCGGGGCCCTGCTCACCGCGCGCGGGCGCATGAACATTAAAAACGCGCGCTACAAAGACGATCCCCGGCCGGTGGAGCCCGATTGCCAGTGCCCCACCTGCCGGCGTTTCAGCCGGGCCTATCTGCGCCACCTCTACATGGCGGGCGAGCTTTTGGCCTATCGGTTGAACACGTTGCACAACCTGCATTTTGTCTTGGGCCTGATGGAACGGCTACGCCAGGCCATCGCCCAGGATCGTTACGAAGAATTCGCCCGTGGTTTTTTGGCCGAGCTGGAGCTTGGCCAGCAATAGCGGGCAGACGCCAAACGCGGAGGAAATAGACGATGTTGGACCTGTTGTTCGCCACCAACGCCATGGCCCAGGAGGCCGCCGGCGGCGCCGCCCCCAGCGGTATTGCCGGCATGTTGACCGGCCCCCTGCCCATGCTCGTGCTGATGTTCGTGGTGTTTTATTTTCTGCTGATCCGGCCCCAGCAAAAGAAGACCAAGGCCCATCGCGAGATGCTGGGCAACCTCAAGGCAGGCGACCAGATCGTCACCTCGGGCGGCATTTTCGGCCGCATCACCGGCCTGACCGACCAGACCGTCGTCGTCGAGATCGCGCCCCAGGTGCGCATCAAGGTGCAGCGCGGGGCCGTGGCCGGCCTGGCCGGCGGTCAGCCCGCCCCCGCCGAGGCTTCGGCCAAGGGCAAAAAGAAATAGCGTTCGCCAACCACGCGCCCGTCGCCTGGCCGATCGCGGCCGGGCGATGGGCAATGCGCGCCAGCCAATGTCGAGGAGTTGACCTTGTCTGAAAATCTGACCCTGAGAACCGCGATCGTGGCGGTGGTCATTTTTATTGGGCTGTTGTTCCTGATGCCCAACGTGGTGCCCAAGATGCCGGCCTGGTGGCCCGGCTTTTTGCCGTCGGACAAGATCCGCCTCGGCCTGGACCTCCAGGGCGGCATGCACCTTGTCCTCGAGGTTAAGGTGGCCCAGGCCGTGGAGGCCAGCGTCGAGCGCACGGCCCAGGAGTTGGAGCGCCGCCTCAAGAGCGAAGTGCGCGCCACCC
Source organism: Desulfarculus baarsii DSM 2075 (assembly GCF_000143965.1). Classification (GTDB taxonomy): domain Bacteria; phylum Desulfobacterota; class Desulfarculia; order Desulfarculales; family Desulfarculaceae; genus Desulfarculus; species Desulfarculus baarsii. Next base: position 1,199,230 of record NC_014365.1, read on the forward strand.
GGCCCAAGGCCATCGGCGGCAACCAGATCGCCATCACCGTGGCCGGCGAGAACGACCTGGCCAAGCTCAAGGACATCATCGAAAATCAGTACAGCAACGACTATGAGATCGCCTCGACCAAGCCGCTCGACCGCGGCCGTTCAGAGGTCGTCTTGCGGCTCAAGGCCGAGGCCATCGCCGATATCGAAAAGCAGGCATCGGCCCAGGCCCTGGAAGTCATCCGCAACCGCATCGACCAGTTTGGCGTGGCCGAGCCCGAGATCGTGCCCCAGGAGGGCGGCCGCATTTTGGTGCAATTGCCCGGCGTCAAGGAGCCCAAGCGGGCCCTGGCCCTGATCGGCAAGACCGCCCAACTCGAGTTCCGCCTGGTCGACGACACCATCGACGCCAACTCGGCGACCATGGACAGCATCCCGCCCGGCTCGCAACTGCTGCAGATGTATCGCAAGGATCCGATCACCGGCCGCACGGTCAAATCGCCCATCGTCGTGCGCGCCCGCCGGGCCATGACCGGCGAAAACATCACCGACGCCCGCGTGCGCCCCGACCCGGACTACCCCGGCAACTACCTGGTGCTGGTGGCCTTCAACTCGCGCGGGGCGGCCGACTTCGCCGAGGTGACCACCAAGAACGTCAAGCGCCGCCTGGCCATCGTCCTCGACGGCAAGGTGCAGTCGGCCCCGACGATCCAGGAGCCCATCACCGGCGGCGAGGCCCGCATCACCGGCGACTTCGGCCTGGACGAGGCCAAGGACTTGGCCGTGGTGCTGCGCTCTGGCGCGTTGCCGGCGCCCATCGTGGTGCTCGAGGAACGCACCGTCGGGCCCAGCCTGGGCCAGGACTCCATCAACCAGGGCTTCTTGTCGATGATCGTGGGCTTTGGCGTGGTGGTGTTGTTCATTCTGATCTACTACAAGGCTTCGGGCATCATCGCCAATATGGCGCTTTTGGCCAACCTGGTGCTCATCTTGGGGGCCATGGGCCTGTTGGGGGCCATGCCCGAGTTCCAGGCCACGCTGACCATGCCCGGCATCGCCGGCATCATCCTGACCATCGGCATGGCCGTCGACGCCAACGTGCTGATCTTCGAGCGCATCCGCGAGGAACTGCGCGCCGGCAAGACGCCGGCGGCCGCGGTCGAGGCCGGCTATGGCAGGGCCACGATGACCATCCTCGACGCCAACATCACCACCTTGATCGTGGCCCTGGTCCTGTTGCAGTTCGGCACGGGGCCGGTGCGCGGCTTCGCCGTGACGCTGTCGCTGGGCATCGCCAGCTCGCTGTTCACGGCCATAACCCTCACCCGGGTGGTGTTTGACTGGATTTTGCGGAAGTATCAGCCCAAAAAGCTGAGCATCTGAACAATACACGTGCGCGCGGAGCACTCATGGAACTGATTAGACCGGACATAAACATCGATTTCATCGGCAAGCGCTATCTGGCCTTCGCCGCATCGGGCCTGCTGATCCTGATGACCGTGATCGTTCTGGCCATCAACGGTGGGCCGCGCTACGGCGTGGATTTCGCTGGCGGCGTGCTGGTGCAGGTGCGTTTCAACAAGGCCACCGACGCCGGCCAGATCAAAAAAGCCCTGGCGCCCCTGGGCATGGCCGACGCCACGGTGCAGTTCTTCGGCGGCGACGATAAAAGGGAGTTTTTGGTCCGCACCGAAAAGCAAGACATGGACATGACCGGCCTGGGCGACAAAATCAACCAGACCCTGGCCCAGGCCTATGGCCAAGGCGAGTTCGAGGTGCGGCGGGTGGAGATGGTTGGCCCCAAGGTGGGCCACGACCTGCGCGAAAAGGCCTTGCTGGCCATTTTGTATTCCATATTGATGATCGCCGTTTACATCTCGGGCCGTTTCGAGGGCAAGTGGGCCCTGGCCGGCCTGATGGCCGCGGTGCTGGTGGGCGTGACGCTTTTGGTCGAGGCCATCAGCGGCGGGGCGGGGGCGGTGACGCTGATCGTCATCGCCATGGCCGTGACCATGGCCGCCTGCTGGTATCTGAAGCTGCGCTACGCCCTGGGGGCCATCGTGGCCCTGTTGCACGACGTCATCATCACCGTGGGCGTCTTCAGCCTGCTAGACAAAGAATTCACCCTGGCCACGGTGGCGGCCATCCTCACCATCATCGGTTATTCGCTCAACGACACCATCATCGTCTTCGACCGCATCCGCGAAAACCTGACCAAATCCGGCGGCGGCGGCGACCTGGCCCAGACCATCAACGCCTCGGTCAACCAGACCCTCAGCCGCACCATCCTGACCTCGGGCACCACGCTGATGGTCCTGGTCTGCCTCTGGGCCCTGGGCGGCGGCGTGATCGAGGACTTCGCCCTGGCCCTGCTGGTGGGCATCGGCGTGGGCACCTATTCTTCGGTCTTCGTGGCCAGCCCGGTGCTTTTGCTGCTGCCCGAGGGCAAGCCGCGCCTGCCCTTTGGCGGCGAAGCGGCGGCCAAGGCCGAGCCGGCCAAGGTCGCGCCGGCGGCCAAGGCCCAGCCCGCCGCCGAGGCCGGCAAAAAGGCCGCGCCGGCGACCAAGGCCCAAAGCGCGGCCAAGGCCTCGGCCAACAAGCAGCGCCAAGGCAAGGCCAGGGGCAAACGGCGCTAAACGCATTGTCGGCGGCGGCTTTCGGCTTGTCGAGGGTCGTCGCCGGCGTTAAGGTGGTTCATGGGCCGCGTTATCTGCATCGCCAACCAAAAGGGCGGGGTGGGCAAGACCACCACGGCCGTCAACCTGGCCGCCAGCTTGGCCGCGGCTGAGCGCGACGTGCTGTTGGTCGACTGCGACCCCCAGGGCAACGCCAGCAGCGGCCTGGGGGTCAAGATCGGCCCCGGCGACAACACGGTCTACCAGATGCTCATCGACCACTGCCGGGCCGCCGACGCCCTGCGCGCCACCGAATTGGAGCACCTGACGCTCATCGGCTCCAACGTCAACCTCTTTGGCGTGGAGGTGGAGTTGGGCGGCACCGAGGGCAGCGAGCGCCTGCTGGCCAACTCACTCGGCGAAATCGTCAGCCGGTTCGAGTACATCTTCCTCGATTGCCCACCGTCGCTGGGCCTGTTGACCTTGAACGCTCTCACCGCCTGCGATGGCGTGCTCATTCCCCTGCAATGCGAATACTACGCCCTGGAAGGCCTGACCCAGTTGTTGCAGACCGTGGCCCGGGTGCGTCGCAACTTCAACGCCGGCCTGGGCCTGGAGGGCATCGTCCTGACGATGTACGACGGCCGCAACAACCTGGCCCGCCAGGTCGAGGGCGACGTGCGCGGCCACTTCGGCGAGATGGTCTACGAGACGGTCATCCCGCGCAACGTGCGCCTTTCCGAAGCGCCCAGCCACGGTAAGCCGGTGTTGCTCTATGACATCAAGAGCAGCGGCGCCCAGGCCTATCTTTCGTTGGCCCGCGAGATGATGGCCGGCCCCCGCCGCCGGGGAGAAGCCTCATGAGCGGACAAGGCCCGCGCAAAAAGCCGGCCAAGCAGGCCCTGGGCCGTGGTTTGGCCGCCCTGCTGGGCGAGGATTTGGCCCCGCCCACGCCCGCCGGCGAGCCCATGCCCAGGCCCAACGACCGCATCATCGACCTGCCCCTGGAGCGCCTGGAGCCCAACCCCTATCAGCCCCGTCGCCTCTACGACCAGGACGCCCTGCGCGCCCTGGCCGACAGCATCGCCGAACACGGCGTGTTGCAGCCTCTGGTGGTGCGGCCGGCCCCTGGCGGCTATCAGCTCATCGCCGGCGAACGACGCATGCGCGCCTGCCAGATGCTGGGCAAGGACACCGTGCCGGTTGTGGTGCGCCAGGCCACCGATCAGCAGGCCCTGCTCCTGGCCCTGCTGGAAAACCTGCAACGCGAAGACTTGAACCCCATGGAAGAGGCCAAGGCCTTCGAGCGCCTGGTCGAGGAGTTCAGCCTCAGCCACGACGAAATCGCCAGCGGCGTGGGCAAGGACCGTTCCACCGTGGCCAACAGCCTGCGCCTGCTCAAGCTGCCGGCCGAGCTGCAACAAGACATCTCCGACGGTCGCATAAGCGCCGGCCACGCCCGGGCCCTGTTGGCGTTGCAAAACGCCGCCCGCATGCGCGCCGTCCGTGATCAGATCGTTGCCGGGGGCCTGAGCGTGCGGGCCACCGAACGGCTGGTCAAAAAGCTCCTGGAGCCCGGCCAGGGCGCGCCGGCCGAACCGACGCCGATTCAGTTGCACATCGACAGCCTGGCCGACGACCTGGCGCGACGCTTCGGGGCCAGGGTGCAGATCAAGCGCCGGGGCAAAAAAGGCTCCATCGTCATTCCCTTTGCCAGCGACGACGAACTGGAGAGGCTCCTCGGCCTGCTGAGGTAGGCCCAGTGCAACTGGTCATCGACGGCTACAACCTCATCCACCACGTGCCCGAACTGGCCATGGCCGAGGCCACCGGCCAGGGGGCGGACGCCCTGGCCGCGGCACTCAACCTTTATCGCCGCAAAAAAGCACACAAAATCACCATCGTGCTCGACGGTGGGCCAGAGCCAGAAGGCGGACGGCAGGCCCTGCACGGCGTACCGACGTTGTTCTCCGGCCGCGCTCGCTCGGCCGACGACGTCATCGCCGACCTGGCCGCGCGTCACGGGCCGGGCCTGACCGTGGTCACCAGCGATCGCGACCTGGCCCGGCGCTGCCAGGCCCACGACGCGCAGGTGGTCAGCTCGGGGCGCTTTGCGGCGTTGCTGATGGACTGCGTGCTGGGCGCCGGCGGCTCGGCCGAGGATGAAGGCGACGACGGCTGGGATTTTTCCACGCGCAAGAAAGGCCCCTCCACCCGCGCGCCCAAACGTCTGCGGCGCAGGAAAAGCGTGCTGGGCAAGCTTTGAGTGGCGTCAGGGCTTTTGGCTGCTGGCTTCCAGGTCGAGGATGTCGGTCTCGCGGGTGTAGGGCATGGTCTTGTAGCTGGTCAGGCGCGAGAGCTTCCAGACGATGTCGCCCATGCGTTTGGTCTGCTCGGCGATGATGGCGGCCAGCTCTTTCATGCGCTTTTTGTTGTCGCTCTGGGCCAGCAACTCGGAGGCGGTGAGGATGGCCATCAGGGGCTGGTTGATTTCGTGGGCGGTGGCCCCGGCGGTGGCCATGGCGGCCTTGAGCTTTTCGTGCTCCTGGTGGCTGCGGCGCAACGCGCGAGCGGCCAGGACGGCGTTGATGCGCACGGCCATGACTTCTTCGTCGATGGGCTTGGCGATGTAGTCGTCGGCCCCGTGGCGCAGGGCCTGGACGGCGCTTTGCATCGAACCGAAGGCCGTGACTATGATGATGGGCGTGTCGGGGCAAATCGCGCGCATGGCCTTGAGCACGTCGATGCCGTCGATATCCGGCAACACCAGGTCGACCAGGATCAAATCGAAGGCCGTGCGCTCGATGGCGTTCAGGGAATCTTGGCCGCAGCAGACGGCCGCCGCGTCGTGGCCCAACTGCCCCAGAACCGAGTGTAGATGCTCCCGCGCCGTCTTGGAGTCGTCGACGATCAGGACGGATAACTTGTTCGCGTGGTTGTTGGACATGTGGTCACCTGGTGAGGCATTGGCGCGGGGCCGTTGTAACGTCATGGTGCTCTGTGAATTCTAGAGGAAAAACCGGTGAAGGCAAGCCGCCTTATTGTGAATTTCACTTGAGCTTGTTTTCCATGCCGCTACGCAGGCGGACGATATTGTCCTTGTGCCGCCAGACGATCAGGCCCGACATGACGACGGCCGCCCAGAGCATGGCCGCCGGGCAGTGGTCGATCAGCAGCCACAGCGGGGCCGAGCCGCAGCCGGCCAGCGAACCCACCGACATCTGGCCGGTGCGCCAAGCCAAAAAAACGATGATGGCGGCCACGGCCAAAAAGCTGGCCGGCGACCAGATCAACCAGACGCCCAGGGCGGTGGCCACGCCTTTGCCGCCACGAAAGTGCAAATAAACCGGGAAGATATGCCCGGCAAACGCCGCCACGCCCACCAGCGCCGTCTGCCAGGGGGCCAGCAGCAGCGCCGCGGCCAGGGTCGGGCCGGCGCCCTTGGCCAAGTCCAGGGCCAGGGTCAGCGCGCCGGCCAGACGGCCCGATACGCGCAGGACGTTGGTCGCGCCGATGTTGCCCGAACCGCCCAGGCGCGGATCGGATTTGCCGCCCAGGCGGCTGACCAGCACGCCGCTGGGAATGGCTCCGATCAGGTAAGCGCCAAAAACCAGGCCAAGAAATCGCCAATCCATGCTAAACTCTTTCGCTAAAAATGAGACTCAATTTAACCTTGAATTGGCTTGACGCACAAGCCCTCGCCGCCTTGAATGGCGGGCCAAACGGTTGTATTCTCCAACTTGAGACGGAGGAGTCGTGCGCATCTGTGTCATAGACGGCCAAGGCGGCGGCATCGGCAGCGTCATCATACGCCGGATCAAGGACGAATTCGGCGAAAATGTCGAGGTGCTGGCCCTGGGCACCAACGCCATCGCCACGGCCCAGATGATGAAAGCCAGGGCCAACCGCGGGGCCACCGGCGAAAACGCCATTATCGTCAGCATCCAGGAGGCGGACGTTGTCATCGGCCCGGTCAGCATCGTGTTGGCCAACGCCATGATGGGCGAGGTCTCTCCGGCCATCGCCCAGGCCGTGGCCACCTGCCGCGCCCGCAAGTTCCTCCTGCCGCTGACCCGCGAAAACGTCGAGATCGTCAGCGTCAACCACGAACCGCTTCCCCACCAGGTCGATCAGATCATCCAGGTGGGGTTGAAGGAGATGATGAAAGATGTGTGAAGCCACCGCCTATATCGTCGATGCGGCCGGTGAGGAAAAGCTTCTGCTGGCCGATGTGGACGTCATCGAACCCGAGGATGGCGGCCAGGTCCGCCTGGTGTCCATCTACGGCGAACAAAAAGTGATCAAGGGCCGGATCAAGTCCATGTCCCTGGTCAATCACCGCGTGGTTCTGGCCGAGGCCTGAGACGCGCCGCACCAACAGGGAGGCTCCCATGGCAGATCAAGCCGCCATCGAAAAAATCGTCGCGAACCTGCATTGGCTGGGGCACGATTGCTTCCGGCTGGACCGGCCGCAAGGGCCAATCTACTGGGATCCCTATCGGATTGCCGGCGGCCCCACGGCTTCGCTGATCCTGATCACCCACGATCACTACGACCACTGCTCGCCCGAGGACGTAGCCAAGATCCAGGGCCCCGAGACGGTCATCCTGGCCGAGGCCGACGCCGCCGAAAAACTCACCGGCAAGGTGGCCGCCATGGTCCCCGGCAAGACCGGCCGGGTCGGCGACGTGGACGTGGTCGCCGTGCCGGCCTACAATCTGGGCAAGGACTTCCACCCCAAAAACAACCTCTGGCTGGGCTACGTGATCAAGGTCGACGGCGTGAGCATCTACCACGCCGGCGACAGCGACTATATCCCCGAGATGGACAAGCTCATCGTCGACATCGCGCTGCTGCCGGTCTCGGGCACGTATGTCATGACCGCCGAGGAAGCGGCCCAGGCGGCCATGGCCATCGGGCCCAAGCTGGCCATTCCCATGCACTATGGCGCTATCGTCGGTGATGAAACCGATGCGCTGCGTTTCGCCAAGGAACTGGACGGCGTCATCCCCGTGCGGGTGCTGCCCAAGGAATAGGCATTGAGGCCACGCGAAGGCCTCGCTGGCGGGCCGGAACGGCCCGCCGCTCAAATCCCCGGCGCCGGCTCAACGCCACGCGGCCCGGCCGCGGCGGCCGCCCGCCACGAAAGCAAGGGGCCCCGTGAGCTGGTTTCTGTTGGCCCTGGGTTCGGCCCTGGGCATGGCCATCGCCGACTATTTCACCAAACGCCATCTTTCCGACCTACCCGTCAACCAGGCGGTGATGGCCCGTATTTTCGGGCTGCTGCCGGCGCCGGTGGTCATCTTGGCCGTCACGCCATGGCCGGCCGTCGGCGCTGATTTCGCCTGGCCGGTGCTGCTGGCCTTGCCCCTGGAGGTGGCCGCGCTATTTTTGTATCTGCGGGCCATGGCCATCGCGCCCCTGGGCCTGGTCCAGCCTTTTTTCGCCACCACGCCGCTGTTTGTGATGCTCACCGGCCTGCCGATCCTGGGCGAGCGGCCCACTTGGGCCGGCGCGGCCGGGGTGTTGGCCATGGCCGCCGGCGGCTACGTGGTCAACCTGCACCAGGTGCGCCACGGCTGGCTGGAGCCGATCAAGGCCATTGGCCGCCAGCGCGGCGTGTTGCTGGCCTTGGCGGCGGCGGCCATCTATTCGCTGACGGCGGTTTTGGGCAAGGCGGCCGTCAACGCCTCCAACCCTTGGTTCATGGCCGGGGTTTATCCGCTGCTGGTGGCCTTGGCCCTGGCCGCGGCGGCGCGGGCGCGGGGGCCCATCGGCTGGGCCTGGCTGCGGCGACCGTGGGGCCTGGCCGGGGTCAGTTGCGGCGTGGCGGTGATGATGGTCTGCCACTTCATGGCCATCGCCGTGGCCCCGGCGGCCTACATGCTGGCGGTCAAGCGGGGCGGCGCGATTTTGGCGGTGCTGTTGGGCGGGGTGTTGTTGGGCGAGGGCCACTTGGCCCAGCGCCTGGCGGCCTGCGCGTTGGTGGTGGCCGGCGGCGCGCTGATCGTCGCCTTTGGTTGAGGCGGCCGGCCTTCAGTCCTCCACGGCGTCGGCCATCTGGCCCAGCCTGTTCATCGATTGGCGGGGGCCCATGGTCACCAGGGTGTCGCCAACCTCGACGACGGTGCTGGCCGGCGGGTTGAAGACCATGCCGCCGCCGGGCTTTTTGATGGCCAGGACGATGACGTCGAGGTTTTTGCGGATGCCCGAATCCATCAGCGTCACGCCGACCAGCTCGGCCTTGGGCCCGACGGTCAGTTCTTCCATGCGCAGCGCCATGTCCGATGTGTGAAAGGTCAGGTCGACGAAGTCGGCCACCGTCGGCCGGATGACCATCTGGGCGATGCGCCGCGCCCCGATGAAATAGGGCGAGACGACTTTGTCGGCCCCGGCCCGCTTGAGTTTCAGTTCGCTGCCCGGCTCGGTGGCCCGGGCGATGACCATCAGGTTGGGGTTCATGCCCTTGGCCGTCAGGGTGATGAAGACGTTGTCGGCGTCGGAGCTGACCGAGGCCACCAGGCCCCGCGCCCGGTCGATGCCGGCGGCCATGAGGCATTCGTCCTCGGTGGCCGAGCCGAAAATGAATTCCTGGTTGGCCTCGGTCAGGCGATCCCTGATCCTATCGCTACTGTCGACGATGACCGTCTTGACGCCGTTTTCGCGCAGCATCTGCGCCACTTGCGAACCGATGCGGCCGTAGCCGCAGACGATGAAGTGGCCGCGCATGGACCGGATGTGCTTTTGCACGCTTCGCCTCCCCAAGGCCTCGCGGATTTTGCCCTCGACCACCATCTGGGTCATGGTCGTCATCAGATACAGGATTATGCCCACGCCCACCAGCAGCAAGACCATGGTGAAGGTGCGGCCTTCGGGGCTGAGGGGGCGCACCTCGCCAAAGCCGACGGTGGTGACGGTGATGATGGTCATGTAGAGGGAGTCGAAAAGATCCCAGCCCTCGAGCCAATAGTAGCCCAGCGTGCCGCCGGCCAGCACGGCCAACGAGAGGGTGATGCCGATGAGGAGGCGCGTCTGCACTAAAAACCCGCCCACCGGGTGGCCGTGGCTCATTGCACTGGTTTGGTCGAGACCACTTCGGTCATGTACTCCGAGAGGTTGCTGGGCAGGTTGGCGAAGACGATCATGAACGGAACCGAGGCGTTGGGGGCGACCACGTGCTTGACGCCATCTTCGCCCACGGGCGAGGACAGTCGCCGGGCGATGTCCTGGATGGTCATATCGCGCAGTTGCTCCTGGGTCAGGGTTTGGCCGGCGTAGCTGGTGGCGGCCACGACCTTTTCGCCCTTGTCGTTGAGAAGGATAGCCCGCACCAGGATTTCGGCGCGGGTTTCGTCGCCGGCGTTGTCAACCCGCCCGCTGATGACGAAGATCTGGTTGGCGTGCTGATTGATGCGGTAGGAGCCGCGCACCTGGCTGAGGGCCATGTTGGCCGTGCCGGTGGGGTCGTTGTTTTTCTGGATGGCGCTTTCGGCCGGCGTGCCCATGAGCTGGCCCAGATAAGGCACCTGGGCCAGGCGCGAGACGATCTCGCCGCCCATGCCCATGCGGCCGAGGGTGATCACACCGCCCACGGCCAGCAAGGCCACGATCAGGATGGCGGCGAAGAGCCAGAAGAAAATCTTGAAGGCCTTGCCGCGGCCACTGCCTTCGGCCGCGGGCCGGGCGTCCAGGTCCAGATCCAGGTCGTCGTCCATGTCGGCGTCGTCGGATGTGAAGAGGTCGGCGTCCAGTTCGGATGGATCGTCGGCCGCCTCGTCGGGCCGTGGCGCGCCCGGCGCGAAGACCTGGAAGACCTCGTCGCACTTGCTGCAGCGGACCCAAGCGCCCTCGGGCGGAATCTTGGATTCGTCAAGGTTGAACTTGGCTTGGCACTTCGGGCAAGTGACGATCACGGCTTCAACCCCTACTTGCGGTCGCTTGGCTCGAATCTGACCTCGAACACGCCGGCCAGGTTGCGATATTTTTCGTTGTAGTCCAAGCCGTAGCCCACCAGGAAGCCCTCGGGCACGTGGAAGCCGACGTAGTCGATCTCCACCGGGGTCTGCCGGCGTTCGGGCTTGTCGATGAAGGCGCAGACCTTGATCCGCTTGGGCCCCAACTGGGCCAGGTGGTCGATCAACCAGCGCATGGTCAGGCCCGTGTCGACGATGTCCTCGACGATGATCACCGTGCGGCCTTTGAGCTCCACCTCGGGCGATTTTACCATGTGCACGCGGCCAGAGCTTTCGATGCCCGCGCCATAGGAGGCCAGGCGCACGAAATCGATGTCGGCGTCGAGGTCGAGCTGGCGGGCCAGGTCGGTAAAAAACATGAAGCAACCCTTGAGCACGCCCAAGAGCACCGGTCGCTCGTCACCCAGGTCAGCCTTGAGGCTGTCGGCCAACTGGCCCACGCGGGCGCGGATTTGTTCCGGGCTGATCACCGGGTGCAGCGTGATGTTGTTCGAAAGCGTCATTCAACCCGTCCGCTTGCCAGCCTCGTCAATGACCGGAAACCCACCGCGGTGGCCGGCCAGTTTACTCGCCGTCAATGGTCCAGCATCTTCAGCCCGCCGTCCGCCTTCACGAGCATCCAGGCCATAGGGCTATCCGGCCGCCCCCTCGCCGTCAACGGCCCATAGAGCTCCTTCAGCCCGCCGACCGTCTTCACGAGCATCCAGGCCCTTTGCGGCCACCTCGCCCTTCACGGCAATAACCGCCTGGATTCAATGGCCATTCCACTACACGATAGACCAGGGGCGGGCATATGTCAAACAGATTCAGCGTCGTAGCGCCGCTGCCCGGATGCGCGCCACCAGCGTCGGCTCCACGCCCGGCGGCGGAGGGGCAGCCTGGCTGATCACCGCCCAGAGGTCCAGATCCTCCAGTCGGGCCAGGGTTTCGAGCTGATCGAGCTCGTTTTCGTTCAGACCGGCCAGTTCGCGTTCCAGAAAGGGTCGCATGGCCAGTTCGACCTCCAGAAAGCCGCGGCGGCCGGCCGCCATGCGCAGGCGTTTACGGCGCGGCTCCATTTCGTCGCTCATCGAGGCTCCAAAAGAGAAAGCCCCGCCCCGGTCAGGGCGGGGCCGCGCGGGGCTGATTGTGGTTCGAGGCTGCTGCACGGGGCAGGATGCCCCGTGCAGCAGCCTCGGTTCAGAAGCGACGTTGCACCAAGAGTTTTTTCAGCGTGGCGATGGCCTGGGTCGGGTTGAGTGACTTGGGGCAGGCCTCGACGCAGTTGAGGATGGTGTGGCAACGCCAGACGCCGATGCGGTCTTCGAGCATGTCCAGGCGCTCGTCGGCCCCGTCGTCGCGGGAGTCCTCGACGAAGCGGGCGACGTTGAGCATGGCGCTGGGGCCCAGATATTCTGGGTTGGCCCAATAGGATGGGCACGAGGAACTGCAACAGGCGCAGAGGATGCATTCGTAGAGGCCGTCGAGCTTCTTGCGCTGGGCCGGCGATTGCAGCCGCTCGCGGTGGGGCGGCGGCGTCTTGCTGATGAGGTATGGCTTGACGGTGAAGTATTTGTTGAAGAAATCGTCCAGGTCGACCACCAGGTCCTTGACCAGCGGCAGGCTGGGCAGGGGCTGGATGACCAGGCGGCCTTTTTTGACCACCTCGGTGATGTGGGTCACGCAGGTGAGCATGTTGACGCCGTTGACGTTGACGCCATCGGAGCCGCAGACGCCCTCGCGGCAAGAGCGGCGATAGGCCAAGGTGCCGTCCTGCTCCCAGCGGATCTGGTTGAGCCCGTCGAGGATCATCATGCCCGGCCGCCGGATTTCCACGTCGAAGTCCTGGTAGTGGGGCTTTTTGTCCTTTTCGGGGTCGTAACGCAGAATGCTGAAGACTATCTTTTCCATCTTGACGCCCCCTTTAATATTTCCGCTCGGCCAGATCGATGGTCGGCACGCTCAGCGGCTGCATGCGCACGGGCTTGTACTCCAGGCGCGCCTGGCCGTCGGGCTCCAGCAGGGCCAGGGTGTGCTTGTGCCAGTTGGCGTCGTCGCGCTGGGGATAGTCGTCGCGGTAGTGGCCGCCGCGGCTTTCCTGGCGGGCCAGGGCCCCCTGGCAGATGGCCTGGCAGACGTCGAGCATGTGGCCCAGCTCCAGGGCCTCGATGAGGTCGAGGTTGTAGGCCGCGCCCTTGTCGGCCACGCCCACCTTGGCGTAGGCCGCGCGGTGGGCGGCCAGTTTGCCGCGCAGTTGCTCCAGGTCGTCGGCGGTGCGAAAGACGCCGCAGTGGCGCTCCATGTCGTCGCGCAGTTGCTCCATCAGCGGGCCCAGGCGCACGCCGCCGCCGCCGTTGACCAGGCGCTCGACTTCGGCCAGGCCTTGCTTGCCGGCGTTTTCGGGCAGATCGGGCCAGGTTTCGTTTTGCTGGGCGTATTGGGCCATGCGCCGGCCGCCCTCGCGGCCAAAGACCATCAGGTCCAGCAAGGAGTTGGTGCCCAGGCGGTTGGCCCCGTGCACGCTGGCGCAGGCCGCCTCGCCGGCGGCGTAGAAGCCGGGCACGACGGTCTCGGGGCCGTCCGCGCCGGGGACGACCACCTCGGCCCGGCGGTTGGTGGGGATGCCGCCCATGGAATAATGGGCCGTGGGCACCACGGGGATGGGCTCCTTGGTGCAATCGACGCCGGCGAAGACCTTGGTCAGCTCCCAGATGCCCGGCAGGCGCTCCATGATCGTTTCGGCGCCGATGTGGTGGATCTGCAACAGCACGTGGTCTTTCTTGGGGCCGCAGCCCCGGCCGCCGCGCAGCTCCTCGGCGATGCCCCGGCTGACCACGTCGCGGCAGGCCAGGTCTTTTTCGTGGGGCGCGCAGGTCTCCATGAAGCGCTGGCCCAGGGCGTTGAGCAAAAAGCCGCCCTCGCCGCGCACGCCCTCGGTGATCAGGTTGCCCGCGCCCAGGATGCCCGTGGGATGGAATTGCAGGAACTCCATGTCTTGCACGGCCAGGCCGGCCCGCAGGGCCAGGGACGCGCCGTCGCCGGAGCAGATGTGGGCGTTGCTGGTGGTGGTGAAGACCCGGGCGTAACCGCCGGTGGCAAATAGCGTGGCCTTGGCGTGGAACAGATGGAAGCCGCCCTTGATCATGTCCCAACAGAGCGCGCCGCAGACATGGCCCTGGTTGGTTATAAGCTGCAACATGTAGTATTCGTTATAGAATTTCACGCCGCAACGCAGGCATTCCTCAAAGAGCGTGTGCAGCATGGCGTGCCCCGTGCGGTCGGCGGCGGCGCAGGAGCGATGCACGGCGGCCGTGCCATACTTGGACGTGTGGCCGCCAAAGGCCCGCTGATAAATGCGGCCGTCGTCCATGCGCGAAAAGGGCAGGCCCATGTGCTCCAACTCGATGACCACGCTGGGCGCCTCGCGGCACATGAACTCGATGGCGTCCTGGTCGCCCAGCCAGTCCGAGCCCTTGACGGTGTCGAACATGTGATAATGCCACGAGTCTTGCTCGACGTTGCCCAGGCTGGCCCCGATGCCGCCCTGGGCGCTGACGGTGTGGCTGCGCGTGGGGAAGACTTGCGTGATGACGGCGGTGTCGACCTGTTTGCCGGCTTCCAGGGCCGCCCGCAGGCCCGCGCCGCCGGCGCCCGCCACCAGGGCGTCCACGCGGTGGACGATGATGTCGCTTTTGATGGCCATGGCTACGCTCCCGGCTGATAGCTGAAGGTGATGATGGTCAGGGCCCCGAAGATCAAAAGGGCCAAGGCGACCAGCCAGCTAAGGCCCAGCAGGCACGAGCGCCACGTGCTGTTGTGGACGTAGTCGTCGATGACCAGCTTGACGCCGTTCATGGCGTGATAAAGGGCCAGAACCAGGAACAAAAGCTCCCAGGCCTTGTAGAGCGGCGAGGCCAGGCGCGGGGCCACCTTGTCGTAGGTGACCGGCCCGGGCTCGCCGGTGTAGTGGATCAAAATGAAATGCAGGCCCAGCAACGCCACCAGGGCCACGCCCGAAACGCGCTGGAAAAACCACTCGAAAGCGCCGGTGCGCCCCGATCCCAAGAATTTCATCACGGCCTCCTAGTGCAGGGCCAGCTTGATCATGGGGATGGCGCCGGCCAGCACGATCACCGCGCACAGGCTCATCACGCCCAAGACCCACGGCGAGATTTTTTGCTTGTCGGCCGCCCGGCCGTAGTCCAACAGAATCACCCGCAGGCCGTTGACGCCGTGGTAGACCACCGCCGCCAACAGCGCCGCCTCGGCCAGATGAAACAGCGGCGACTGCACCACGGCCATGATCTCGTCGAAGGCCTGGCGACCCAGGGCGATGTGGTGGATGACGTAGACGTGCATGATCAGGTACAGCACGAGCGCCAGGCCCGATATGCGCTGGAACAGCCAGGCGATGTAGCCCGGATGCAGCCGATAGCGCACCTTTGGTGGATATGCTTTCATAGGCTCTCCTTGCGAGATTGGGGGCGCTCCCGCGGATGCGCCTCGCGTGAAGCCAAATCGGCCCTATTTTTTTTGATAGGCCGCGCGGCCTTCTTCGTAGAGGTCGCCGCCGTAAACGTCGTTTACCACAAAAAGGGGCATCTCCGCCACCTCCAGCCGGCGCACGGCCTCGGGGCCCAGGTCGTCGTAGGCGATGACCTCGGCGGCCTTGATGCAGTGGGCCATCAGGGCCCCGGCCCCGCCGATGGCCGCCAGGTAGACGGCCTTGTGCTTTTGCATGGCCTGCTTGACCGCCGGGCCCCGGCCGCCCTTGCCGATCATGGCCTTGAGCCCGGCCTCGATGAGCGTGGGCGCGTAGGCGTCCATGCGATAGCTGGTGGTGGGGCCGGCCGCGCCGATGACCCGGCCCGGTGGGGCCGGCGAGGGGCCGACGTAAAAAATCACCGCCCCGCGCGGGTCGAAGGGCGGGGCCTGGCCGGCGGCCATGGCCGCGACGATGCGCTTGTGGGCGGCGTCGCGACCGGTGTAGATCGTCCCGGAAAGCAGCACGCGGTCGCCGCTGCGCAGCCCTTCCACGTCGGCGTCGGACAATGGCGTGCTCAGGCGTTTGATCTGGCTCACAACACTGCCTCCTTGTGCCGCGCGGCGTGGCACTGCACGTTGATGGCCACCGGCAGGCTGGCGATGTGACAGGGGGCGATGTCGACGAAGACGCCCAGACAGGTGGTCCCGCCGCCCAGGCCGGCCGGCCCGATGCCGGTGTC
The DNA here is from genome assembly GCF_000143965.1 of Desulfarculus baarsii DSM 2075. GTDB lineage: Bacteria > Desulfobacterota > Desulfarculia > Desulfarculales > Desulfarculaceae > Desulfarculus > Desulfarculus baarsii. The sequence continues at coordinate 1,215,000 of NC_014365.1, forward strand.
GTTGACCATGGCCAGCAACTCGGCCTCCAGGGCGGCGGCCTCGGGGTCGGGGTTTTGGGAGCCCAGGTGGCGCAGAAACACCCGCTTGGCCCGCACGGCCGCGTCATCGAACGTGCCGCCCACGGCCACGCCCAGGATGATCGGCGGACAGGGATTGGGCCCGGCGTGCAGGACAGCCTCCAGCACGGCCTTTTTGACGCCCTCCAGGCCCTGGGCCGGCGTGAGCAAAAGCACCCGGCTCATATTTTCGCTGCCGCCGCCCTTGGGCAAAAGGCTCAGGCGCACCTTGTCGCCGGGGACGATGCGCGTGTGCACGACGCAGGGCGTGTTGTCGCCGGTGTTGGCCCGGCTGAAGGGATGACAGACGCTCTTGCGCAGGTAGTGCTCTTGATAGCCTTGACGCACGCCGGCGTTTACGGCCTCGGCCAGATCGCCGCCGACCAGATGGACGTCCTGGCCCACGTCGACGAAAACCACGGCCAGGCCGCAATCCTGACAGATGGGCAGGCGCTCCTCGGCGGCGAGCCGGGCGTTGTCGATGAGCACCTGCAAGACCTCGCGGCCCACGGGCGAGGGCTCGCTTTGCATGGCCGAGGCAAAGGCCCGGCTCACGTCGTCGGGCAGGATCAGGCCGGCCTCGCCGCAGAGCCGGGCCAGCTCGCGGCTGATTTGGCCGACGTCGATGACGCGCAAGTCTGACAAGTTGGCGACCTTTCGTTGGGGTGGATGAACGCAGCCAATCGGGCTGAACACCGATTCGCTTTAACTTGCACCCAGATGCGCCGCAAGTCAAGGGGCTAGACGAGCTTTCGCGCCGGCTGCTTGGCCTTTGACGAGGCCATAATCTGGTATGACCAGATGGCGGGCCGGGTCGCCCGCCGACGTTGACACGCCCCACGCCGGCCGATAGAATGGTGTGACACGCAACACATTGGCATGACAGATCATAATCCCAACCTGGCGGTGTGGGCAATGAGCGAATGCACCTGCGGCAAATGCGCGGCCCAGCCGGCGTTGTCGGCCGAGGCCGTGGCCCTGCTGGAGCGCCACCACAGTTTTCCGGGGCCCTACATGTTCAAGGTCATCGGCTTCGAGGCCCCCAGCTACGTCGACGACGTGCGTCGGGCGGTGGAAGGCGTCTTGGGCCCGTTGGGCGAGGAAGGTCAGATGCGTTGCCGGCCGTCCAGCGGCGGCAAGTACGTGGCGGTGACGCTGGAGGTGCTGGTGCGCGATTCCGGCCAGGTGTTGGCCGTTTACGCGGCCCTGCGCGGCGTGAGCGGGGTGGTGGCCCTGGTCTAGCGGCGCTCAGGCCAGGGAGGAGCCGGCCCAATATTGGCTGGGTCGGATCTCCCACGCGCCGTCGTCGTTTTGTTCGATCACGCCGTGGACGCTCAGTTCGGCCGCGGCGGCCTCCAGCTTGGCGGGGCTGGCGTTCCAATAGCTCATGACGTTTTGTCGCGTCAGCGCCGCGCCGCCCTCGGCCAGGGGGCACAGCAAAAGATAAAGGCTGGTGGCCTCCACCGACAGGCCAAGCTCGAAAATACGTTGGTCCATATGCTTTGGCTCCGCTGGCCGGGTTGATCTTTGACGTTATTGGACCATGGGAGCATAACACAACCACCGCGCCGCGTCATCCGGGCTGGACGGCGACGGCGAAAGGGGCTGGCCATGTCTTTTCCGGTGCTGCTTTTTCCCGATACTGTCGCGCGGCCTTCGTTGTTGGGCCGGCTGACGCCCCTGTGCCAGCCGCTATGCGTGCTGGCCCCGCCCAGCCTGGACCAGGGCGGCGAGCCCGCCTATCCGGCCGCGTTGGTCCAGGTGGCGCGGCCGACGGCCTCCACCGGGGCCGACCAGGCCGCCGACGACCAGCCACGGCGCATGGCCGGCTTGCTGCGTCAGTGGGAGGGCTGGGCGCGCCAGCATCATGGCTCGGGCCTACTGGAGGCGGTCAAGACCGGCGTGCTGCCCCAACCGCCCGAGACCGTGCGCACGGTGATGAGCGAGCTGAAAAACTATGGTCAATCGGTCGTGGGCCAGGAACAACCGCCCGGCGTGGCCGCCGACCTGTTTTTACACCTGGCCCACATCCACGACCGCCAGGCCGCCGACATCGAGCAGGCCCTGGCCCAATATGAAAACGAGCGCCGCGAACTGGCCCGCTCCATGGGCCACGACCAACAAGGCCACGACCCGGCCGAGTTCGAGGGCCTCGACCCCGCCGCCCTGCCGCCGGTGGACTACAGCCAGGCCCTGGATCATCTGCTGCCGCGCCGCCTTTCGGCCTGGAGCGTGCTGGCCGACGCGTTGGAGGACGACCAGCCCTGGCTGATCGGCGCCGACGCCCAGGCCGTCCAGACGCTCATCGAGCGGGCCAACGCCAGGTTCGCGCCCGGCGATGGCCTCAGATCGCCGGCCGGGGCCAGCGCGCCCTTCGGGTCTGGCGTGGCCGCGGCCGGTTCGGCCCGGGCCCAGGTGGCGGCCGGCCTGGATCTGCCGGACCTGGGCCAGTTGACGCCGGTTCAACTGGAGGCGCTGATCGACAAGCTGGGGCCGGAGCTGGCGGCGATCCAGGCCGAACTGAATGATTTGCTGCAATGGCTGGCCAGCGCTCCTTGGAACGCCCAGACTCAAGCCGAGGCCGCGCGGCGGCTGACGGCGCTGGGCGACCACTACGCGGCGCTGTTGGCGGCGGTCGGATTGCGGCCGGCCGGGGTCAATCGGCTTGACGTGGTGGTCTTTCCGGGGCTGGGCCGGGCCGATCTGCTCAAGCTGATGCGCGGCGAGACAATCGCCGAACCAGCCGCCGCCGGCGCGTTTGCGTTGCTGTGGTTGGCCCCGGCCGAGGCTTGACGGCGCGGCCTGGTTTGGCCATCATTGCCAAAAGCGCTGCGGCGCCGTGGCCATGATCAACATCTGAGAGGAGAGCGCGCCTTGTGGCGGCCAGGGGCTGAATTCAAGTCGATAGTCTTTGCCGGCGGCGGCAATCGCTGCTTTTGGCAGGTGGGTTTCTGGGAGACCGTGGCCCCGGCCCTGGGCCTGCGTCCGGCGGTGATCGCCGGGGTCAGCGCCGGGGCCTGCATGGCCGCCCTGCTGCTGGCCGGCCAAAAAGACCGCGCCACCGCTTACTTCCTGAAGGCCACGGCGGCCAACGCCAAGAACTTCTATCCGGGCCTTTTGCTCAAGGGCCAACGCCCGCTGCCCCACCCGGCCATCTTCGAGGCCACCATGCGCGCCGGGCTGGATCAGGCCGGCCTGGAGCGCCTGCGCTCGGGGCCCGAACTGCGCGTGCTTCTCGCCCGGCCGCCGCGCTGGACCGGTCCGGCCACGGCGGCGATGCTGGGCATCCTGGCCTACAGCCTGGAAAAGGCCCTCAAGGCCCCCTTGCATCCCCAATGGCCGTCGCGGCTGGGCTTCACGCCCGAAGTCGCCTTGGCCGGCCAGTGCCACGATGTCGAGGATCTGATCAACCTGATGACGGCCACCTGCTGCACGCCTCCGCTTTTGCCGCCGATGTATCGCGGCCAACAGCCGGTGCTCGATGGCGGGCTCATCGACAACGTGCCCCTGGCCGCCCTGGGCCCCGACGACGGCCCGGCCCTGATCCTTTTGACCCGGCGCTACGACCCGCGCCTGTTGCGCGGCCACCAGGGCCGCGTCTACATTCAGCCCTCGCGGCCCATCCCCGTCAACAAGTGGGACTACGCCAGCCCGGACCTGTCGCTGGCCACCCTGGAGTTGGGCCGCCAAGACGGCATGGCCTTCATCGAGGGTGGGCCGCAAGCCCTGCAAAACTGAAACGGGCCGGAGGACGCCCCCCGGCCCGACCGACGCTAGTTGCCCTTGAATTGGGGCGGGCGCTTTTCCATGAAGGCGGCGATGGCCTCCATCAGGTCTTCGCTGATGATCTGGGCCGAGTTTTTCTGGGCCACGTATTGCAGGCCGGCCTGCACGCCAAAGTCGCGGGTGAAGTTCATCAGGTCTTTCGTGCCCTGGACGGTCAGCGGCGGGTTGGCGGCGATCTGCCGGGCCATTTTTTCGGCTTCGGCCAACAGTTGGGCCTGATCGTCATAGACGTGGGTGACAAAGCCCATGGCCAGGGCCTCCTGGGCGCTGAAGTCGCGGCTGGTCAAGGCCAACTCGCGGTAGTGGCCCTGGCCGACGATGGTGTGGAAGCGCTGCAGGGTGCCCAGATCGGCGATGATGGCCATTTTGGTTTCGCGGATGCTGAAGTAGCTCTTGGCCTCGCAGAGGCGGATGTCGCAGGCGCTGAGCAGGTCGACGCCGCCGCCGATGCAGGCCCCGTGAACGGCGGCGATGACGGGCTTGCGGCATTTTTCGACCACGCTCATGCTCTCTTGCAGGTGCAGGATGTGCAGGCGCAGGCGTTCGCGCATGAGGGCGGTGGGCTTTTCGCGCAGGTTGGTGAAGTCGTTGAGGTCGATGCCCGAGGTGAAGTTTTTGCCGGCGGCTTTGATCACCACCACGCGCACGTCGTCGTCGGCGTCGAGCTTGGGCATTTCCTCCAAAAACATCTCGTACATGGCCATGCTCATGGCGTTGTAGCGGTCGGGCCGGTTGAGGGTCAGCCAGGCGATGTGCCCTTGTTTTTCGATCAAAAGCGGCTTGTCCATGATCCTTCCTCGGGTTTTATGATTGCTTGCGGGCCTTTTCGGGCAAACTGCGTCAATGCTGGCCGGCCAACGCGCCGCGCAGGGCCTCCAGCAGGCGGGGCAGGCAGCGTTTGGCGGTCACGGCCACGCGGAAGTGGCGGTCGCCGCAGCAGACAAAGCTGCTGGCGTCGCGGATGAGCACGCCCTGATAAAAGCAGTGCTCGGCCACCTGGGCCGCCGAGGGGCCGCCCTCGGGCAGGCGGCAGAGCAGGTAGTTGGCCTGGCTGGGCAAGACGTCCAGGCCAAGTTCGCCCAGGGCCTGGGCCTGTTGGGCGCGCAGGCGGTCGACGGTGGCGCGGGTCTTGTCGGCGAACTCGTCCTGATCCAGGCAGAACACGCCCGCCGCCTGGGCCAGGGTGTTGACCGACCACGGCTCGCCCAGGGGCACCATCTCAGCCAGGACGTCGCGGTCGGCCATGACGTAGCCCAGGCGCAGGCCGGCCAGGCAGTAGAATTTGGTCATCGAGCGCAAAACGATCAGGCGCGGGTATTCCAGGATGCGCGGCGGGGCCCAATCGCGCGAGTCGGCCGGGGCGAAGTCGATGAAGGCCTCGTCGATGATCAGCCAGGCGTTGCGCCGTTTGACCTGGCGATAGAGCGCCTCGATCACCTCCGGCGCGGTCAGCGCGCCCGAGGGCGTGGCCGGGTTGGTCAGCACCACCGCCGAGGGGTTGTGGGCCATGATTTTGTCAATGTGCCGGGTGGTGAGGGCGTAGCCTTCGCTTTCCTCTAGGTGATAATGATGAAAATGACGACCGGCGGCGGCCAGGGCCCGGGTGAACTCGCCGAAAACCGGGGCCAGCACGAGGATCTCGCGGAACTCCAGCGCGCGGGCCAACAGGCGGATCAGGGCCGTCGAGCCGTTGCCGGCCAGCACGTTGAAACGCCGCAGGCCGAACTTGGCGGCCAGGCGCTCGCGCAGTTCGAAGGCGCGGCGATCGGGGTAGTTGCACAGCCGATCCAGGGCCTCGATGATCACCTTTTGCAGGCCCGGCGGCGGTCCCAGGGGGTTGAGCGAGGCCGAAAGATCCAGCAGATCCTCCATGGGCCGGCCCAGGTGACGGGCTGCGCCCCAGATGTCGCCGCCGTGCAGGTGTTCTACGCCGAAAAGGCGCAGCAAGTCGTCTTGGTGTTGATCTTGGGTCACTGTCGAAAATCCCAATGCGGCCATGGGGGCCATGGAGCGCCGGGCCGTGGAAGGGGCGCGCGGCGGGGCCGCGGGCCGGGGTTAACGCGTGCGTGGGCTTAGGAATTATGCCACGAACGGGCCATCGCCGCGAGGGCTTTTGTCCGAGGCGCGTTCGCCGCGATAGTCTTCCTTGCGCAGGCCCAGGCGGGTCATCTTCAGGTAGAGCGTCTTGGGGTTGACGCCGGCGGCCTTGGCCACCAGCCCGATGCGGCCGTTGTGCTTGGCCAGCAGGCCGGCCAGGTATTGTCGCTGGCAATCATCGATGAACTGGCCCAGGTCGCGGCCGTCGAGCAGGGGGCCGATCTCGGCGGGCGGGGCGGCCACGGCCTCGGGCGCGGCGTCGGCTCTCGACGCTTCCGCCCGTTGCCCGGCGTGCTCCAGCTCCAGGCGGGCGATCTCGGACCCACGAGCCAGGATCACCGCCCGCTCCACGGCGTGCTCCAACTCGCGCACGTTGCCCGGCCAGTGGTGGGCCGCGATCTGCCGCGAGACTTGCGGCCCGAAGCGGCAGTCGGCCCGGCCGTATTTTTCGGCGAAACGACGCAAAAAGGCCTCGGCCAGCGGCGCCTGGTCCAGGGGCCGATCTCGCAGGGGGGGGATGACCAGTTCGATGACGTGCAGGCGGTAGAACAAGTCCTCGCGGAAAACCCCGGAGGCCACGGCCTCGCGCAGGTTGCGGTTGGTGGCGGCGATGACCCGCACGTCGGCGCTTTGCTTTTTGGCCCCGCCCACCCGCTCGAAGGTGAACTCTTGCAAGAAACGCAGCAGCTTGGCCTGCATGTCCAGCGACATCTCGCCGACTTCGTCCAGAAATAGCGTGCCGCCGTCGGCCGCCTCCACCCGGCCGATCTTGCGGGCGATAGCGCCGGTGAACGAGCCCCGCTCGTGGCCGAACAGCTCGCTTTCGATCAGCGCCTCGGGGATGGCCGCGCAGTTGATCTCGACGTAGGGCCTTTCGCGACGAGGGCTGGCCTGATGGATGGCCCGGGCCAACAGGCTCTTGCCGGTGCCGGTCTCGCCGCCGATGAGTACGGTCACGTCGGTGGGGGCCACGGTGTCGGCCAGGGCGCAGAGCTGGCGCATCTTGGGGTCGAGGGCGGTCAGGCGGGCGCTTGCCGCGGGGCCTTGGTCGCGGGGCGGGCCGTTTTGGCGGCGCAGGCGGCGTTGCTCCAGGCAGCGGTTGAGGGCGTGGCGCACCTCGCCGATGGTGAAGGGCTTGCGCAGATAGTCGGCCACGCCCAGGCGGATGGCCCGGATGGTGTCCTCGATGTCGGAAAAGGCCGTCATAAGGATATATTGCGCGCCGGGGTGGCGGGCCTTCATCTGGCCGACGACGCTGAGGCCATCCATGTCTGGCATGCGCACGTCGGTGAGCACCACGTCGAAGGGCTTTTGCTCCATCAGGCGCAGGGCCTCGTCGGCCCGCGAGGCCACCTCCACCGCGAAGTGCTTGGCCAGCGAGTCGCGGATGACCTCCAAGGTCGACCACTCGTCGTCGAGCACCAGCACCGACGGCCGCCAGGCCTCCGTGGCGTCTTGGGGCGTGTTGGCGTATTGGCTCAAGGCGCACCTTCCCCCGGGCGTGAATCGGTTGACCATGACCAGATTATGCAAGAAAACGCCTCGTTTGGCCAGGGCCGGCCGCGTGCGTTCCGCGATTTGCCCCTGGCCGTCGAGTTGTTATATTAATTGATAACGCACAGCAACGGGAGCAAGCCATGCAATGCCAGAAATGCCACGCCCCCCTGGGCGCCGACGAGGCCTTTGAATTTGCCGGCCGCACCCTCTGCGAGGACTGCTACATGGACGCCCTCAGCCCCACCCGCGTCTGTGACCCCTGGGCCGTCTATCTGGGCAGCCGGCAGGTGGAGCAGATTCTGAGCCCGGCCCAAGAAAAGATCATGGGCCTGCTGCGCCAGCACAAGGCCCTGGCCCCCGAGGATCTGCGCCGCCTCAGCGGGCTGACGGCCAAGGAATTGGAGCGCGAAATCGCTGCCCTGCGTCACATGGAGCTGCTGCGCGCCGCCCAGACCCCGGACGGCGGCAAGGTGCTAAAGCAATTCGGCGACCGCGATTGAATGGCTTGACACGGCCGCGATCATGTGAGTATTGCTGACTAGCGCCACCAGAGGTCAAGGAGTTTTAAAGGCATGTTCGGAACGCCAGACCCCTCGGGAGTGGGCCTGAAACGGCCCAGGATCAAAAGCGGACGCTTTCCCCAGCAATACGCCTTTCGCGGCTGCGTGCGGGCCACGATCAGCGGCGGTGAGTTCACTGGGCTCTACGCCTTTTACGGGGCCAAGGAGGCCGAGGTGCACGGCGGGGTGTTCCAAGAGAACCTCTGCTTTTACGCCAGCGAAAAGACGCGCGTGGAGGGCGGTGAGTTCAACGGCAAGAACGCCTTTTACGGCGCGCAGGAATTGCGCGTGGAGGGCGGGACGTTCAACGGTGATTGGGCCCTGTGCGAGGCCCAGGGCGCGTTGATCAGCGGCGGCGTGTTCAGCGGGGCCGGGGCGCTCAGCGAGGCCCGCGAGGCCAAGGTGGCCGACGGCCGCTTCGTGGGGGCCGATTTCGGCATCACCAGTCGCGACGTGATCGTGCGCGGCGGCGTGTTCGAAGGCCCCGGCTTTTTGCGCGGCAGCCGGGGCGCGCTGGTGCTGGGCGGCGACATCGCCGGCGAAGGGGCCCTGGAGCGGGCCGAGGACGCCCGCGTGTTTCTGGACGGCCAGTTGCGCCATGTGCGCAATCCCCACAGCGGGATCATCGTCGCCCGGCGCATCGGCGTCGTCGACTTCGACGGCCCGCCGCCCGACGACCTGATCATCGTCGCCGAGGAGGTCGGCGAAGGGGCTCGGTTCGCCAGGCTCTTGCCGGCCGGCCTCATCGGCCCGCCGCCCGGCGACGCCGCCAAGGCCCGCAAGCAGTTGCTGGAGTTGGCGGCCAGGGCCATGCAGGCCTAGTCGTGGCCGCGGCCCACGGCGGCGTGGCCCCATGAGCGCCCGGTTGTCGGCCAAAAACGCCGCCGTGACCCTGCCGGTGGGCGGCGGCAAGGGCGGCATCGGCAAAAGCGCCCTGGTGGCCAACCTTGGCCTGGCCCTGGCCCGCCTGGAGCGCCGCGTGCTGGCCGTCGACGCCGACTTGGGCGGCTCGGACCTCCACGCCGTGTTGGGCCTGGCCAACGACCGCCCCGGCCTGGGCGAGCTGTTGACCGCCAAGGGGCACGCCGTGGCCGATTTTGTCCGCCCGGCCCTGGAGCCGCGTTTTTTCTTTTTGCCCGGCGACGCCATGATCGTGGCCACGGCCAACCCCAGTTTCCAGAAAAAACGCAAGATCCTCCACGCCATCAAGGCCTGGCCGGCCGATTTCACCCTGCTCGACCTGGGCGCGGGGGCCTCGATCACGGTGATGGATTTTTTCCTCACCAGCCCCCTGTCGCTGGTGGTGATGCTGCCCGAGCAGCCGGCGGTGATGAACGCCTTCAATTTTTTGAAAAACGCCGTGTTTCGCGCCCTGGACCGCATCTTTCGCGATAACGCCGGGGCCCGCGCGGCATTGCGGGATTTTCAGACGCGGGGCCGGGGGCCGGGGGCCATGAAGATCGACGAATTGGTGGCGGCCATCGAAAAGGCCGTGCCCGGCCAAGGCGAACGGGCCAGGCGGGCCGTGGGCCGCTGGCGGCCAAAGCTGGTGCTCAACCGCGCGCGCCGGGTCGACGACTTCGCCTTTGCCCGTCAACTGACCCGATGGGCGGCCGAGGATTTGGGGCTTGCCATCGAGGTGCTGGGCTTTTTGCCCGAGGACGAAGCCGTGCGCCAGGCCGCCGGCCAAGGCTTGCCGGCTCTCGATCTGGACCCCCGCGCGCCCTTTTGCCGGGCCGTGGCCTTGCTGGCCCAGCGGATCGGCCAATGGGCCGGCCGGGCCGATGAGTGGCGGGCCCACGGGGCCTTTGACGACAGCTTTCAGCGCGCGGCCACCGACTTCGCGGGCCTGTTCCCGCCGCCGGGCCGCGTCGAGAGGCGGCCATGAGCCAGATCATCGACCCCTACGAGCGGGCCAAAAGTCAGCGCCGGCGGCGCAACACCGCCTTCTTGCGTCGCCACTGGCGGGTGGCCGCGCCGCTGATCGTCGTCGCGGCGGTGGCGCTTTTCGTGCTGCCGTGGTTGTTTCTGCCGATGATCGTGGCCTTGTGCTGGCAGGCCATCGCCTGCATGGGCGTCTATCTGCTGGCCCGCTCGCAGACCACGGCCTTTCACCCCGAAGATGAAGATTAGCCTCCGTCCGCCCGTTAGCCACGGCCAACAGCGGCCTAGAAGGTGATCACCCGCCAGCCCTGTTTGAGCATGTCGGTGAGGGGTTGGCCCATGTACATCACCTGCACGCCGATGCGCTCCAGGCGTTCGCCCACGCCGTGGGATTCGGCGCAGGCCTTGCAGGCGTAGAGCTCCACGCCGGCGTCGGCCAGGGCGGTCAATTCGAGTTGGAGGTCGGCGTCAAAGGCCAGGGTCTTGGCCGACGGGCCCCAGACGATCAGGCGCACCTGATGCCACCAGCCGCGCACCAGGCTGTTGCGGGCGTACATGAAGGCGGCCGAACGGGCCACTTCGGCGTCGGCCGAAGACCAGATCACCGCCAGCTTGTCCAGACGATCGGGCAAGGCGTCACCTCGGCCATGTGGGGAAAGGGCAAATCAGGCAATCGATGCAAGCCGCTTTGGCCGCCAGCGCCGGCCGCGCGGCCTCAGAACGGAATGTCGTCGTCGCTGGGTGGCGGCCCGCCGAAGCCGTCGTCGGGATGGCCGCCCTGCTGTTGGCCATAGCCGCCGCCGTAACCACCGCCCTGGCCGCCCTGTTGGCCGCCATAACCGCCACCCTGGCCGCCCTGCTGGCCACCGCCCAGGAACTGCACTTCGCGGGCGACGACCTCGGTCATCCAGCGTTTTTGACCCGATTGGTCGTCCCACGAGCGGGTCTGCAGGCGGCCTTCAATATAAACCTGGCGGCCCTTGCTGAGGTATTGCCCGCAATTTTCCGCGCTTTTGCCGTAGACAACCACGCGGTGCCACTCGGTGCGCTCCTGCCAGTTGCCGTCCTGGCCCTTGAACGCCTCGGAGGTGGCGATGCGCAGGTTGCAGACGGCCGTGCCGTTTGCGGTATACTTCATTTCGGGATCGGCGCCCAGGTTGCCGAGAATGATCACTTTGTTGACGCCGCGGGCCATGCAATGCCTCCAAGCCTATATATATGGAGGCATGACTGTAGCACATGGCGCGGCCACTGACAAGGAGGCTTGCGGTGGCGGCTTCGCCCTGGTTGGATTGGCGCAAGGCGGCCCGGTTTCTGTGGTCCATCTGGGCCCTGGGCCTGGGCGTGGGCTTGTTGCTGTTTTTCAGCGCGCTGGTTTTGGCTTTTTCCATCCTGGGCCTGGGCGAAAACTTCCTCGCCCACGTCGGCCGCCTCTGGGCCCGGCTGACGGTGTGGCTCTGCGGCGTGCCGCCAAAGGTCCATGGCCAGCAAAATCTGGCCCCGGGCGAGCACTACGTCTTTGCCTGCAACCACTCCTCGTCGGTGGACATCCCGGTGCTCCAGGCCATTTTGCCCACCAATTTCCGTTGGATAGCCAAGGTCGAGCTTTTCCGATTTCCCATCTTCGGCCCGGCCATGCGCGCGGTGGGCTATATCCCCATCAACCGCTCCTCCAGCCGTGAAGCCATCCGCAGCCTGCAAGAGGCCGCCGCGCGCATCGCCGGCGGGGCCAGCGTGGTGATCTTCCCCGAAGGCACCCGCACCAGCGACGGCGAGGTGTTGCCTTTCAAATCCGGCGCCTTCACCCTGGCCATCAAGAGCGGCCGGCCGGTGATTCCGGTCTTTATCCACCGCAGTTTCGAGGCCATGCCGCCCAAGAGCTACATTGTCTCACCGGGGCCGGTCCACGTCTATTTTGGCGCGCCGCTGGCCACCGACGGCCTGAAGACCGGCGACCGCGACGAGTTGGCCGAAAAGGTGCGTCAGGCCGTGATCGAACTGCAAGCCCAGGCCAGGGCCGAGCACCCCCTGCCGGCCGGCGCATGGTTCGTGGCCGGTTGACAGCGGACCCGTGCTGGCCTAAAGTTCCCCAGATGATATTTGCTCATTATCATTGGGGAATATTTGCATGACCAAACGCGCTGGCAAATCCGTGGCCCTTGAAGGCAGGCGCGAGGCCGCGCTGTCGTGGCTGCGGCTGGCCGTGGCCCTGGCCCTGCTGGCCGTGGCCGCCGTGTTGCTGACGGCCCTGGCCGGCTATGATCCGGCCGACCCCTGGCGGCCCGACGAGGCGGGCGCGGCGCGCAACTGGCTGGGCCCGCTGGGCGCGGTGGTTGCCGGCGTCTTGTATGGCGGCGTTGGCCTGCTGGCCTGGCCAGCGGCGCTGGCCCTGCCCCTTGGCGGCTGGCTCTTTTGGAAAGGCCGCGGCCAAGTGGCGATGTTGCCGCTGTGCTGCGGCGGGCTGTGGGCCTTGGCCGGGGCCGGGGCCTTGCTGGGCCAGAGCGGTTTGACCATCGCCATCCAGGGCCAAAGCCTGGCCGTGGGCGGCTTGGCCGGCCAGGCGGCGGCGAGCGGCCTGACCGCCTTGGCGGGCGCTGGCGGCGCTTGGGCGGCCGGCGGGATGGCCTTGGCCGGCGGGGCGGCCCTGATCGGCCATGCGACCTGGCCGCTGCTGGGCCAGGCCCTGGCTTGGCGGCCAACGTCCGAGCCCGAAGCGGCCCCCCGCACCACGCCGCGGCCAGAACCAATTATCGCGCCCGACAAGCGGCCCGAACCAACGCCAGAACCAACGCCCACGCCAGCCGTCGAGCCCGCCAACGCGCCCGCGCTCGAACCCGCCAACGCGCCCGCGCTCGAACCCGCGCCGCCGCGCCCAAGGCCGCAAAAGCCGGCCGCACCGGCCGCCGGCCCCCGCGTGGTCGCCCCCGCGCCGCTTGAGCCGCCAAAACCAAGCACCGAGGCCGCGCCCTGCCGGAGCGAAAACGCCGCCCAACGCTTCGCGCTGCCGTCGGTTGAGCTGCTGCGCCTGCCCGGCGAACAGCACGCCCAGATCGATCACGACCAGCTCATGGAAAAATCGCGCCTGGTCGAATCCAAGCTGGCCGACTATCACGTGGCCGGCCACGTGGCCGAGGTGGCCCCTGGGCCGGTGGTCACGGTCTTCGAGTTCAAGCCGGCCCCCGGCGTCAAGATCAGCAAGGTCGCCGGCCTGGCCGACGACCTGGCCATGAACCTGCGGGCCCAGTCGATCCGCATCGTCGCGCCCATCCCCGGCAAGGCGGCCATCGGCATCGAGATCCCCAGCGCCAAGCGGCAGAAGGTTTTTCTGCGCGAGCTGCTCGACAGCGACCACTACCGCCAGGCCCAAAGCCCCCTCACCGTGGCCCTGGGCAAGGATATCCTGGGCCGGCCGGTCATCGAGGATCTCTGCCGCATGCCCCACCTGCTCATCGCCGGGGCCACCGGCGCGGGCAAGAGCGTGTTCATCAACTCGCTGGTGCTGTCGATCCTCTACAAATCCACGCCCGACCAGGTGCGCCTGATCATGGTCGACCCCAAGCGCATCGAGCTGTCGACCTACAACGACGTGCCCCATCTGCTGCACCCGATCATCACCAGCCCCAAGGAGGCCACCGCCGGCCTGCGCTGGGCCGTGGCCGAGATGGAGCGGCGCTACACCCTGCTGGCCGCCCACGGCGTGCGCAACATCGGCTCGTTCAACGACAAGCTGCGCGCCGAGGGCCTGGCCGCCGAGCCCGACGGCCGTCTGGGCGGCCTGGCCCCCGACCCCGAGCGGCCGGCCCGCCTGACCCCGCTGCCCCACGTGCTGATCATCATCGACGAACTGGCCGACTTGATGATGGTCAGCTCCAAGGACGTGGAGGGCCTGATCACCCGTCTGGCCCAGATGGCCCGGGCCTCGGGCATACATTTGGTGCTGGCCACCCAGCGGCCCAGCGTGGACGTGATCACCGGCCTGATCAAGGCCAACTTCCCGGCGCGCATCTCTTTCCAGGTCTCCAGCCGCATCGACAGCCGCACCATCCTCGACCAGCAGGGGGCCGAGCACCTGCTGGGAGCCGGCGACATGCTCTTTTTGCACCCCTCCACGCCGGGGCTCAAACGCGTCCACGGCGCGTTCGTCTCCGATGGCGAGATAGAAGACGTGGTCGAGCACTGGAAAAACCAGGGCCGGCCCAACTACGATGAAAGCGTGGTCGCCGCCGCCGAGGGCGACGAAGACGCGGCCGCCGACGGCGACGACGACGTGGTCGACGAACTGTACCAAGACGCCGTGCGCCTGGTGCGTCAGAGCGGCCAGGCCTCGATCTCCTTCGTGCAGCGGCGGCTGCGCGTGGGCTACAACCGGGCCGCGCGCATGATCGAGCAGATGGAGCAAGACGGCGTGGTGGGCCCCTCCGACGGCAGCCGGCCCCGCGAGGTGCTGCTGCGCGACTGACCGGCCCGGCGCGGGCCAGGCCGCTTTTGCTTGACGGAGCCGGACGCCGGCGGCATCATCTGTTCAGATTCTCTGGACGCGACAAAACGACAAGGCCTTGATCATGAACAGCCCAGCCCATGCCTACGCCGCCCCGCTTTTGTTGCGCGGGCCGATGATCCAATCCATCCTGGCCAGCAGCCGCCTGCGCGTGCGCAATGGCCACGCCATGGACCGCGGCGCCCGCGAGGTGATCGTCGACGCCGGCGGCGGCGTGCGCCTGCTGGGTTATCATTCGCCCCAGCCAGGCCGTTCGGCCAAGGGCCTGGTCATCTTGCTGCACGGCTGGGAAGGCTGCCAGGATTCGGTCTACATGCTGCGCACGGGCCGCGCGCTCTACGACCAGGGCTACGACGTGTTTCGGCTAAACCTGCGTGACCACGGCGAAAGTCATCGCCTCAACCAGGGCCTGTTTCTGGGTACGCTGATCGAGGAGTCGCACCAGGGCGTGCGGGCGGTGGCTGGCCTGGCCCAAGGCGGGCCGGTGTTTCTGGCCGGCTTTTCCATGGGCGGCAACTTCGCCCTGCGCATGAGCCTGCGCCACGGGCGGTCGCCCATCCCCGGGTTGCGCGGCGTGGCGGCCATCAGCCCCGGCGTCAACCCCGAGGTCTCGACCAGGCTCATCGATAAAATAACGCTCATGCGCTTGTATTTTCTGAAAAAATGGAAGCGTTCGCTGCGCCTTAAGCAGGAGGCCTTTCCCCAGGTCTATGATTTCTCCGAGGTGCTGGCCTGCCGAACCGTCATGGGCATGACCGAGGCCATGCTGGCCCGATACACCGACTATCCCTCGACCAGCGCCTATTTCAGCGGTTACGCCCTGATGGGCGAGGCCCTGGGCGATCTGGCCGCGCCCACGGTCATCGTCACCGCCGCCGACGACCCGGTCATCCCGGCGGACGATTTCCGGGCCATGACCTTCAACGACCAGACCGAGCTGATCATCCACGACCACGGCGGCCATTCGGGCTTTGTCGAGGGCCTGGGCCTGGCCTCGTGGTACGAGCGCTGGTTGCCCCAATGGTTCGCCAGCCTGGCCGGCAAATAAAAAGAAGGGGCCCGTCGGGGCCCCTTCGGCGTTAACGCGCCTGGGCGCTATTTCTTTTTGCTGTAGTCGTACCAGCCCTTGCCGGTCTTCTCGCCGTATTCGCCGCGGAAGTAGCGCTCGCACAGGCTGGGCGGGGGCAGTTCGCTGGTGTCGCCGGTGCGGCGGAAGTTTTCCATGCCCATGATGTAGGCCAGGTCGATGCCGGTCAGGTCTTGCAGGCGGAAGGGCCCCATGGGATGACCCGCGCCGTAGACGCAAGCCTTGTCGATGTCCTCATAGGAGGCCACGCCCATCTCCAACAGCCACTGGGCCTCTTTGGTGATGGCGAAGAAAATGCGGTTGAGCAGGAAGCCGTTGACCTCTTTTTTCAGGTGCACGGGCACCTTGTCCAGCTTGAGGCACAGGTCCATGGAGATCTTGGTGGTCTCGTCGGAGACGTGGGGGCCTTGGACCACCTCCACCAGCTTCATCACCAGGGCCGGGTTGAAGAAGTGCAGGTTGACGACTTTATCGGGCCGGCTGGTGGCGTCGGCAATGCGCGAGCTGACGATGGCCGAGCTGTTGCTGGCCAGGATGGTGTGCTTGGGCGTGATGCGGTCCAGGTCGGCGAAGATGCGGCGCTTGAGATCGACGACCTCGATCACCGCCTCGATGACGTAGTCGGCGTCCTTGGCGGCGTCTTCCAGGCTGCTGGTGAAGGTGAGGTTGGCCCGGGCCTGTTTGGCCTGCTCCTCGGTGAGCTTGCCCTTGGCCACGCGGCCGGGCAAGTATTTGTCGACAAAGGCCTCGGCCTTTTGCAGGATCTCGGGCTTGACGTCGGTGCAGGTGGTTTTGTAGCCGGTGATGGCGCAGAGCGTGGCGATCTGGTGGCCCATGTTGCCCGCGCCGACGACGCAGATGTTTTTCACGTCATCAATGGTCATTTGTCTTTCCTCCGTTGGGCGAGTGTCCGGCCACCTAGTTGGCGGCCGCCATGGTTTCGGTTTCAGCGGCGATGCTGGCCGCGATTTTCTTGCGCATCCGCTCCCGGCGCACCAAGGCGGCCATGGCCCTGGCCGCCCGCTCCGGGCTGGAAATGATGGGCAGGCCCATGCGCCGCACCATCTGGACAAAGGCTTCGTCCTGGATGCGGAACGAGAAGCCCACGAAGGGCTTGCCGCTTTGCCGCACGGCCTCGACGATGGCCTGGCTCTGCTCGACGAACGAGTTTTCCACCTCGCGCTGGGCCTCTTCCGGGCTCAGGCCGGCGTTGACCTGCTGGCTGATCATGCGGCCCTTGGCAAAGAGAAAATACATCAGCAGGGCGTCGGTGTTTTCGTCGGCCAGCAGGATCTCGGGGATATACTTCAGATAGTCCATGGGGCTGCGGCTGAAGGTCAAGTCAACGGGATTGTTGACGTTTCCCGTGACTGGTATGTACGGCGCCAAGGCCTGGACCGTCGTGGGAGCCAGATCGGGCAGCTTCAGGCCGACGCGGCCACAGGTGTCGGCGCAGACCGCGCCCGGCCCGCCCGAGTGGGTCTGGATCACCACCCGGTCGCCCCGGGGCGGCGGGCACTGGCCCAGCACCGCGCAAAAATCAAAAAGCTCCTCGATGGACTGGGCCCGCACCACCCCGCATTGGCGGAAAACGCCGTCGTAAAGGGCGTCGGGGCCGGCCAACGAGCCGGTATGGCTCAGGCCGGCCTTGCCGCCGGTCTCGGTGCCGCCCACGTAGTAGGCCACCACCGGCTTTTTCTGGCTGACCCGGCGGCAGACCTCCACGAAGCGCCGCCCCCGGCTCAGGGCCTCGACGTACATGGCCACGACCTTGGTGTTGGGATCGTCGCCCAGGTGCTCCAGGCAGTCGACCAAATCCACGTTGGCCGAATTGCCCACGCTGAAACAGGTGCTGAAGCCCAGGCCCAGCGGCTCTAGATAGTCGAACATCTGGGTGACGAAGCTGCCGCTCTGCGAGGCCATGCCCACGAAGCCGGGACGGCCGTTGTAGCTGTGGAACATGGTGCTGAGCTTGTGGTGGGTGTTGACCACGCCCAGGCAGTTGGGCCCCACGAAACGGATGCCCCATTTCTCGGCCGTGTCCACCAACTGGCGCTCCAGCGCCGCGCCCTCGGGGCCGACCTCGCGAAAGCCGCCCGAGCAGATCACGGCCTGACGCACGCCCTTTTGGCCGCACTGCTCCAAGGTCTCGGCCACCAGCTTGGTGGGCAGGACGATGACGGCCAGGTCGGGCGCCTCGGGCAGATCGAGCACGCTACGATAGGCCTTGTGGCCCAGGACAACGCTTTCGCTGCGGTGCACCGGGTAGATCGGCCCCTCGAAGCCCATCACCAGCAGGGAGTTGAGCATGTTGGTGCCCATGCTGACAAAGTTGTTGGACGCGCCGAAAAAGGCCACGCCGCGCGGGTTGACCAGGCGATGGATTTGGCTTTGCGCCGCTTGATCGCTCATGATTCAGGCCCTCCCCAGCACCACCAGGGCGTCGACGGCCGCCAGGCGGCCATTGGCGTCGATGATCAACGGGTTGACGTCGATTTCGCTGACGGCGGGCAGATCCAGGCCGATGCGGCCCAGGCCGACCAACGCCGCGCAAAGGGCGTCCATGTCGGCCGGGGCCTGGCCGCGAAAAGCGCCCAGCATGGCCTTGCCGCGCAGTTGGTCGCACATGTCGCGGGCCTCGATGGCGTCGATGGGCGCGGCGCGAAAGGCCGTGTCGGCCAGGATCTCGGTGAGCACGCCGCCCAGGCCCAGCATCACGCAGGGGCCGAACTGGGCGTCGCGCTTGAGGCCCATGACCAGTTCGCGCGCGCCCGAAACCATCTCCTGCACCAGCACGCCGTCCAGGTCGGGCTCCAGGGCCATCAGTTCAGCGAAGGCGCGGGCGATGTCGGCGGGCTGGCGCAGGCCAAGGCGCACCGCGCCACGCTCGGTCTTGTGCAAGAGTTTGGCCGAACAGGCCTTCAGGGCCACCGGCCCGCCCAGGACCTGGGCGGCGGCGATGGCCTCGTCGGCCGATCCGGCCAGGATCTCGCGGGTGACGGGAACGCCGTAGGCGGCCAAGACCTTCTTTGAATCATACTCGGATAATGCGGCCTGTCCTGAATCCGAAGCTGATTTAATCAACAGTTCGACTTCTTTCACTGCGTCCGCTCCCACGCCATTACACTTTGGCTGTATTTTTACTGGCGATATTATAGAATCTCTATGCGAATATCCAACCAAAAATCGGCGGTTCGGTCAAGAGGCCAGACGACGGGCGGCGATATTTGACGGCCGCCGGTCGTGATGGCGAGGGATGGGGTCGTTTGGCCGATTTTTGTAGCCACGGCCTGGTAGAAGGGCCGATCGCCGACCGGGCGAGCGTGATTTCCGGCGTGGCCGGCATGACTATATGTTATCGTAGTGCTTTCTTGGGTCGACGCATGATTTTTCAGCGGGAGAAGAACGTGGACAGCGGAAGAATGCGGGGCAAGGCAGGGGTGATTACCGGCGCGGCCAGCGGCATCGGCCGGGCGGCGGCGGTGCTTTTTGCCCAAAACGGGGCCAAGCTGGCCCTGGCCGACATGAACCAGGCCGAGCTGGAGCAAACCACGCGGCTGGTCGAGGAGGCCGGCGGCGAAGTGTTTTGCCAGGTGGTGGACGTGGCCGAGGAAGAGCAGGTGCGAGCCCTGATCGACGAGGCGGCCAAGCGTTTCGGCCAGCTGGATTTCATCTGCAATAACGCCGGGATCACCGGCAAGATGGCCACCCTGGAGACCGAAGACCCGGCCGACTGGCTGCGCGTCTACGCGGTCAACGTGCTGGGGGCGATGTTTGGCTGCAAGCACGCCGCGCCGCACCTGATCGCCCGGGGCGGCGGGGCCATCGTCAACACCTCGTCGGTGGCCGGCGTGCGGGCCGGGGCTGGCGGCAACGCCTACAGCGCCAGCAAGGCCGCCCTGATCAACTTTACGCGCACCGCCGCCTGCGATCTGGGCCAGTTCAACGTGCGGGTCAACGCCGTCTGCCCGGGCCTGATCGAAACCGGCATGACCAAGCCCGTCTTCGACTACGCCCGCCAGGCCGGCAAGGAGGCCAAACTGGGCAGCCGCTGCGAGTTGCGGCGCTATGGCCGGCCCGAGGAAATCGCCACGGCCATGCTCTTTTTGGCCAGCGACGAATCCAGCTACATCACCGGCCAGGCCCTGCCCGTCGACGGCGGCAACACCTGCTCGCTCAACCTGCCGGGCATGAAATATTAGTCATAAGGAGAGGTTGAACCATGGCCTACGAATTTGAAAAAATCAAAGCGACCCAGGACGGCGCGGTGCTGGTGGCCACCATCGACAGCCCGCCGGCCAACGCCCTGGGCCAGGGCGTGCTGCGCGACCTGAGCGCCCTGCTGGACCAGGCCCAGGCCGACGAGGCCGTGCGGGTGATCGTACTCTGCGGCCAGGGGCCCAAGCTCTTTTCGGCCGGGGCCGACATCAGCGAGTTCGCCGGGCTGCAAGCGGGCGTCGTGCCCAAATACAACGGCAATGAGATATTTTCGCGCATCGAGACATTTCCCAAGGTGGTCATCGCCGCCATGCAGGGCGCGGCCTTTGGCGGCGGCCTGGAGCTGTGCCTGTGCTGCCACCTGCGCGTGATGAGCGAAAAGGCCATCTGCGGCCTGCCCGAGGTCAAGCTGGGCTTCATGCCCGGCTGGGGCGGCACCCAGCGCCTGCCCCGGCTCATCGGCAAGACCAAGGCCATGGAGCTGATCCTCACCGGCGACTTCATCAGCGCCAACCAGGCCCTGGCCCTGGGTCTGGTGTGCGCCCTGGCCCCGGCCGAGGAGACCGTGGCCCACGCGGTCAAGCTGGCCCAAAAGCTGGCCGCCGGCGCGCCCCTGGCCCAGCGCGAGATCATCAAGGCCATCCACAACGGCTTGCAAACCACCGTGGCCGACGGCGTGAAAAACGTCGAGGGCGCCGGCGTGGCCACTCTTTTGGGCAGCCAGGACTTCAAGGAAGGGGCCAAGGCGTTTTTGGAAAAACGCAAGGCCCAGTTCGTGGGCCGCTAGGGTCCGAGGGAGAACGCCATGTCCGTGCAAGCGGCGCTGAAGGCCCAGCAGGCCAAACTGGGCCAGGTGACCCACGTGGGCCCCTGGCTGGAGATCACCCAAGAGCGCATCGACAAGTTCGCCGAGGCCACCGGCGATTATCAATGGATTCACGTCGACCCGGAGCGGGCCCGGCGCGAATCGCCCATGGGCGCCACCATCGCCCACGGTTTTCTGACCCTGTCGCTGATCCCCTTTCTCACCGGCCTGGGCGAGGGCCGCGCCGCCGACTGCGAGGGCATGAAAATGGCCCTCAACTACGGCCTCAACCGCGTGCGCTTTGTCAGCCCCGTGCCGGTGGGCTCGCGCCTGCGGGCGACGACCAAATTGATCGGCGTCGAGGAGGTGGCCGGCGGCTTGCAGATCACCAACGAAGTGACCATCGAGATCGACGGCGGCAAAAAACCGGCCTGCGTGGCCGAGAGCCTGTCGCGGATCTATTTCTGATTGTCAGGCGATGAAACGACGCCCGTCCGGCGGCCCGAAGCGCGGGCCGTCGGGCGGCGCATGGTGGGTTCCAAGGCTTTTCGATAGCGGGGGAGACGATCATGGGCGGACCACTGGACGGACTGCGGATTCTCGATTTCAGTTCGTTGTTGCCGGGGCCCTACGCCTCGATGTTTCTGGCCGACATGGGGGCTGGCGTGCTGCGGGTGGTCTCCAAGACGCGGCCCGACATGGCCGACATGGTGCCGCCGCTGCTGCCGGGGAGCAACATCTCGGCCTCGGCGGCCTTTCTGGGCCGGGGCAAGCGGGCCATCAGCCTGAACCTGAAGCATCCACGGGCGTTGGCGGTGGTCCAGCGCCTGATCGAGCGTTACGACATAATTTTGGAGCAGTTCCGGCCTGGGGTGATGGACAAGCTGGGCCTGGGCTACCAGGCGCTCTGCCGCTTGCAGCCGCGCCTGATCTATTGCTCGTTGACCGGCTATGGCCAGACCGGGCCGTTGAAAGACCGGGCCGGCCACGACGTCAACTATCTGGCCCGCTCGGGGCTGTTGTCCTACTCGGGCCGGCGCGACGGCGGCCCCACGCTGATGGGCATGCAGATCGCCGACGTGGCCGCCGGCTCGATGAACGCGGTGGTGGGCATCCTGGCGGCGGTGATCGCCCGGCAGGCAAGCGGCCAAGGCCAGCACGTGGACGTCTCGATGACCGACGGGGCCATGGCCTTCAACGCCATGGCCGCGGCCGGGGCCCTGGCCGCCGACGCCGAGCCCGGCCGCGAGGGCACGATGCTAAACGGCGGCTCGCTCTACGATATCTATGAAACCAGCGACGGTGGGCACCTCAGCGTGGGTTCGCTGGAGCCCAAGTTTTTCGAGGCCCTGTGCCTGGCCATCGACCGGCCCGATTGCGTGGCCGGCTGGGTGGCGCCGCCCGATCTGCCCCGGGTCAAGGAGCAAATCCGCCAAATCTTCAAGGGCAAGACCATGGCCCAATGGGTGGAGATTTTTGAAAAAGTCGACGCCTGCGTGGAGCCGGTGCTGGGCCTGCGCGAGGCCTTTGACCAGCCCCTGGCCCAGGCCCGGCAGTGGGTGGTGGAGGTTCCGGCCCCCGATGGCCGCACGCTGCGCCAGCCCGGCCCGCCGATAAAATTCTCGGCCACGCCGGCGCGGCCCGGCCAGGCCTGGCTGGGCGGCCCGACGGACAACGCCGCCGTGTTGGCCCAGGCCGGCTTCGCGCCCGAGGAGATCGCCGAGTTGAGCGCCGAGCCGGGCCTGTTCGAGTAAGAAGGCCGGGCCGCGCAAACAAGCCCCGCGCCCCTGGCCAAAACGGGCCGGCCGTGGCATAGTTTGGGCGTACCTCAAATTAGGATCAGCGCCCATGAAAAAGCTCATTATCGCCTTCGTGGCCCTGGCGGCGCTATGCTGCCCGTCGGCCTGGGCCGCCGATGATCAGGCCATCCAACAGCGCCTGAGCCAGCGTTATGGCCAGGTGAATGGACTGGCGGCCGACTTCACGCGTGAAAGCCAATACGTGGCCGCCGCCGGCCAGGCCGCGCGCAAGGTGCGCAGCGTCGGCCAACTGGTCTGGGTGCGACCGCTGAATCTGCGCCTGACCGAGAGCGTGCCCAAGCCCCAGGAGGTCGTCTCCGACGGCCGGACGATGTGGCTGATCCAGCCCGATCGCCAGCGGGTGACCATTTACGAGGTCGGCGACAACACCCAGGCCCTGCGCGGCCTGCTGGCGGCGCTGAGCGGGCTTTCGGCCCTGGACGACTCGTTCAAGGTGGTCGAGGCCACCGCCGAGGAACAGGGCCCGGCGGGCTCGCTGACGGTGGCCATGGAGCCCAAGGAGCCCCGGGCCGACATGGGCCGGCTGGTGGTTTGGTTCGCCGAGGGCAATCTGGACCTGCTGGGCCTGCGCATTGTCAGCATGGTGGGCAACATCAACCAATACGGCTTCAGCAACCAGCGCTACAATCCCGACACGTCGGCGGGGCACTTCGCCTATCAGCCGCCCGAGGGTTGGCGGGTCTTCGACCAGCGGCCGGTGCAACGGCGCATGGAAAAGGGCCGTAGCGAATAGACCTTCATTCCAGCAGGTCGGCGATGGTGCGCAGCAGGCGGCCCACCGGACGGGCGTTGGCCAGTTGGTGGTTGTAGCACAGCGTCAGCGGCATGAGGCCGTCGACTGGCATGCCGGGATAGAGGGCCATGCTGTGGGCCGGGGTGTAGCAAAGGTCGTCGACGCCCGCCAGCCAGAGCATCGAGACGAAAAGCGGCGCGTTGTGACGGACGTATTGGGCCGGATAGACCCCGCTCAGGCGGCGTAGCACATAGTCGGCCTCGGGCCAGAGGCGGGCCATCAACGACGGCGGGGCCTCGTCCTGGCCCCGGCCGGCGCGCAGCAGCTCGATCACGCGCCCTTGGCTCATCTCGTGGGCGGCCTGGATCACCACGCCCGTGCACGATGTGTCGGCGTTTTCCAGAAAGGCGCAGACCTTGGGCGGCAGGCCGGCCCAGCGCAGCCTTCCCCAAAACGTATAAAAATTCAGCCGCGGATGCAGCAAAAGCGCCGCCGAGGCCGCCCGGCAGACCGCCGCCAGCATCGGCCAGGGCTGATCTTGCGCGCGGGCCAGGGCCGGGCGCAAGCGGGCGTTGGCTCGCATGCACACGCCGTGGGCCGTCTCGGGAGCGCGCCACCAGGTGCGCCGGGGCAACTCGCCCTGGCCTGGGGCGATGGGCAGAGGTACAATTTTATGATAAGCGTTCATGGCGAGGCTAAATCTGCCACAAGGAGCGGCCCTTGGACACCACAAAAATCATCGGTCAAGCCAGATCCATGGCCCAGCGCTTTTCCGGCGGCCTCAAGCGCCAGTTGCGCCTGCCTGTTTTCGATTTCGACGATTTCCTCGACGTTTACGACTTGCCGGCCAACGGCCTGGGCCTGAGCCAATATCGTGATCACTGCCGTCGCACGTGGTACCTGATGCAGTTTCTGCGCCAAGCCGGCGTGGAGCCCCAGGCGGTGGCCGTGGGCGGCCAGGCCTTTGCCCGGTGGGCCCAGGCCACGGGCCAGGACCTCTCCGACGGTCACGGCCGGGCCCACGCCGTGGGCGATTTTGTCAACGATCCGGCCCACGCGCCGTCCCAATGCCAGCACGTCAGCCCCATGGCCTCGCTGGCGGTGGGCTCGGCCCTGGCCACCATCAGCCTGCTGGGCGAAAGCCCCGATCAGCCCGAGGTGGTCGGCGTGGCCCTGCACCTGCGTGACGGCCAGGTGCTGGAGGTCTTCAACGTCCTGACTTGCGATCACACGCCCGAGCAGGCCTGGGGCATGGTCAGCGGCTTTTTGGATGGCCGCAAGCCGCGCCGCGTTTTTCAGGACCAGACCGTGCGCCGGCCGGAGTTCTGCCCCGATTGCGGCGAGCTGCTGTGCAACGTGGCCTCGTCCCGCGACGTGGAGCAGGCCCTGGGCCCGGCCTGATAATTGTTTTTGGCGTGATGGGCTTTGACAAACATGGCGTCGTTCGACGATCATTTACTGGTAACGTGAAGCTGACGACGGCCATGCGCCTCGGGGCCGCGGCGGGAGAGTTTGGCCATGGCGGATAATCTGGAAAAAATCGTCCTCGACGCCCTCGACGCCGAGGAACCCAACATCCTGCGGGCGGCCTGCCTGCTCAGCGGCTCCATGGGCCTCAAGGAGGCCGAGCGTGGCCTGATCAAGGCCCTGGGCCACAAGGCCTGGCAGATCCAGGCCGAGGCGGCCAAGTCGCTGGGCCTGCTGCTGCTGCCGGGGGCGTTGCCGTTTTTGCGGCGCTTGCTCAAGGCATCCGACGCCGATCTGCGCCAGAAAGTCCTGGCCGCCGCCGCCGGGGCCAAGGAGCCGCCCTCCGAGGCCGGCGACGAGACCCACCCCGAGGTGCGTAAGGCCGCCGCCGTGGCTATCAGCCGCATCCAGCCCGGCGTGGCCCAGGAGGCCCTGCGGGCGGCCCTGGCCAGCGGTCAGGCCAACCTGATGGGCGCGGCCATGAGCGGCCTGGCCAACCTGGAAGTGACCGATATCGCCCAAAACGTCATCGAGCTGACGGCCAACGAAGACGTGGCCGTGCGCCGCGCCGCCGCGGCCTGCCTGGGCCGCCTGCGCGAGATCAAGGCCGTGCCGCGCCTGGTGCAGCTGCTGCAAGACTCCGACGCCGGCGTGCGCAAGGAAGCCGTCATCGCCCTCAACCACATCAAGAGCCGCGACGCCCTGGCCCCCCTGGCCGCCTGCCTGGACGACAACGACGCCGAGGTGCGCCGCGTGACGGCCATAGCCCTGGGCAACACCCGCCTGCGCCTGAACGAGATCGTCCAACCCCTGATCCACGCGCTCAGGGACCGCGACGCCTCGGTGCGCCAGGCCGCCTTGATGGCCCTGTCCAACATCAAGGCCCCCGAGGCCCTGGAGGCCGCCGCCAGCCTGCTGGCCGACACCCATGACGAGGTGCGCAAGCAGGCCGGGGCCACCACCGTGGTGCTGGCCTTCGCCAAGGAACGCCCCGAGTACGACCCCGGCCACATTTAGGCCGGCCCGCCGGCGCGCGGGGGGCGGCGGTCGTGCAAAGCGCTTTTTCGGCGTGGGCCCAGGTCGTTGGCCGCCAATCCGGCCCGACAGCGGCCCGGGGCGAATCTTTCATACGACGTATTAGTCATTCCTAATAAATTCATAAAATCCAAAAAAACAATCACCGCGTTCAATAACCAGAGCCAAGCCGCTGCTATGTTCGCTCCATTGAGGCGTCAGGAGGCCGTTGGGCGGATGGGCGACGCCGTCGGCGCGTGGGGCGATCGCGCCGGCGCGACGCCGCGCCAAACGGTTCGGTATTGCCTGCGCGACGCCGCCATCGTGTTTTTTCGCCATGGGAAGGGAGCGAGGAAGTGCCAAGGAAAACATGCGGAGCGATGTTGGTTGCGCTGATGCTTTGGGCCGCGGTGGGCGGCGGCCTGGCCGTGGCCGCCGAGGATGCGGCCGCGCCGGCGGATCAACAAGCGCACGAGTTGGAGGCGGTGATGGTCACCGCCGATAAAACCACCAGCAAGGACGTCAACGATCTGCCCATGAGCGTTTCGGTTATCGACGAGGAGGAGCTAGGCGACTATCAGATCGACCAGGTCGATCAGCTCACCAATTTTCTGCCCAACGTCAATTATCTCAAAACAGGCAGTCATTGGACGGAGGTCAGCTTCCGCGGCATGGGGGCCATGAGCAACATGGTCTACACCAGCTATTCCAGCCTGGACGGCGTCTCCCTGCCCTACGTGGGCAGCGACGCCTTTTTCGACGTGCAGCGCATCGAAGTGGTGCGCGGCGGCGTGGGCTCGCTCTTTGGCCGCAACACCCACGCCGGCCACCTCAACATCATCACCAACGATCCCGGCGACACGCTCAACGCCCACGCCACGGCCCGCTACGGCAGCTTCAACACCTATGAAGTCGACGGCGCGGTGGGCGGCCCGGTCAACGAGAAGGTGGGCTTCCGGCTGGCGGCCCGGTACTCCGGCACGGACGGCTGGATCGAAAATGATTATTATAATCGAGACGACACCAACGACGGCAGCCAAGCCTCCGGTCGGGCCAAGGTCGTTTTCAGCCCCAGCGATGCCTGCGACGCCACCTTCTCGCTCAACCTCGACCGCTTCGACTCGGCCAACGACAACTACGCCAACGTCGACGGCGGCGGCACAATCCACACCCTCAACAACCTCTTGGGCCATGACAACGGCTCCATGGTCTTGCCGAGCCTGGATCTGCGCAAGCGCTTCGGGGCCCTGGAGCTGACCTCCATCACCGCCTTTGTCGACACCAAATACGACATGCTGCTGGACCAGGACATGAGCCCATTGGACGCCATCATCCTGGATTATCAAGAGGACTATCAGACCTTCTCCGAAGAGCTGCGTATCGCCACCACCGACCAGAACGCGGTCTGGCAAGGCATGGCCGGCCTCTATCTGATGCATCAAAAGGGAACCTACGACATGGACTTCCAGTTCGGCTCCCAGGGCGCGTATTTTGGAAGTATTCCCGGCATGTATCAAAAATCAGACTCCGAGCTGACCACCGACAACGCGGCCCTGTTCGGCCAGGTGCAATACCGTCCCTGGGAAAAGGTTGAATTCACCGCCGCCCTGAGGATGGACTGGGAGCGGGTCAAGGTGGATTGGAACACCGCCTACGGCCTGAACGGGACCACATACGGCACGGACAAATATGACGCCGACCAGGATTGGCTGGCCCTGTTGCCCCGGATCAGCGCCGCCTATCTGCTCGCCACCGATCAGCGCATCTACGCCACCATCTACCAGGGCTATCGCTCCGGGGCCTATAACGTGCTCAGCACCAGCCGCGATGTCATCGAGCACAGCGTTGACCCGGAATACACCACCACCTATGAGGCTGGCTACAAGGCCGCCCTGTTCGACAAGCGGCTGAGTTTGCGCGCGGCGATATTTTACGTGGACTGGCGCGACATTCAGCTCTCCGTGGTCAAGGACGGCCTGGTGGTCCTGCAAAACGCCGGCAAGGCCCACAGCTATGGCCTGGAGACCGAGGTTGGCTGGCAGGTTCTGCCCGGCCTGAACATCCTGGCCTCGCTGGGGCTCATTTCGGCCGAATTTGATGAATACAACGGTCACTCCAGCGGCGAGAATCTTTCGGGCAACGATATCCCCAACACGCCCAACTATAAATTCGCCCTGGGCGGCGTCTATCGCCACGCCAGCGGCCTGTTCGCCCAGGCCAGCGCGTCGTGGATCGGCAAGAAATATCTGGAAGAAACCAACGGTTACCAGCAAGACGCCTATGTCTTGATCGACGCCAAAACCGGTTACGAGGCCGAGCGCTGGGCGGCTTACATCTGGGGTCAAAACCTGGCCGACGAGTTGTACGTGGTGCGCGCCCTGGATTTCTACGGCATGGGCTACTACGGTCGCACCGGCCAGCCCCTGGCGGTGGGCGTCGAACTGCAATGGCGCTTCTAGCGGCGGTCCGCCGGGGCCGCGCCAAGGGAAAAGAGGGCGTTGATGACTAGCATCTTGAGCAGGTTCATCGATTCGACGGCCAAACGGCCCCAGGGCAAGTGGGCGCGTCAATACTATGGCGAACCGAAAAGCCACATGAAGGCCTTTGCCCAGACCATGGAAGCCCTGGCCCCGCGGCCCGATGACGCGCACCTGGAGATCGGCTGCGGCGGCGGTTATTTCTTGGGCATGATCCAACCCAAGGTGGCTCGGGTGGCGGCCATCGATCACAGCCCGGAGATGGTGGAGGTGGCCCGCCGGGCCAACCACGACGCCGTGGCCGCCGGCTTGGCCGAGATCGTCCAGGGCGACGCCGAGCGCCTGCCCTGGCCCGACGACAGCTTCACCTGCTCGGCCAACACCTCGATGTGGTTTTTTCTGGAGCATCCCGAGCGGGTGCTGGCCGAGCTGCGCCGGGTGCTCAAGCCCGGCGGCCGCCTGGTCATCACCACCATACGCCGTTCGTGGTTCAACCGCCTGGTCTGGGCCCTTTACGGCCTGCGCCTTTACAGCAACCGGCAGATGGCGCGGATGCTGGGCGACAGCGGCTTTTGCGAGATCGAAGTTGTCTCCAAGGGCCTCATGGGCCAGATCGTCACGGCCCGCAAGCCGGCCGCGTCGGTCCAGGGCCAGGACAAGGCCAACCATGCGCGCCCATAGAAAATATATTCTGCTTTCGGGCCTCTACATCGCCCAGACTCTGCCCGGCCATTTTTTTGGCAACGTCCTTCCGGTGATCATGCGCGGCCAGGGGGCCAGCCTGGCCAGCATCGGTTTTTTGCAGATCATCGCCTTGCCCTGGCTGCTCAAGTTTTTGTGGGCCCCGCTGGTGGACCGGGCCACCGCCCCCGGCGGGCGCTATGCCAGGGTCATCGTGGCCTTGCAACTGATGTTTTGCCTGTGCACGGCCGCCTTGGCCCTGGTGGGCCTGGAGCGCCAGCTGCCCCTGGCGCTGGGCCTGATGGCCCTTTCCTATGTTTTCGCCGCCACCCAGGATATCGCCACCGACGCCCTGGCGGTGCGTTTGTTGAATGACGAAGAAAGGGGGCCCGGCAACGCCGCCCAGACCGGCGGCAACATGCTGGGGGCCCTGCTGGGCTCCGGCGGGGCGCTGATCGCCTATCAATACTTGGGCTGGGCCGGGGTCATGCTGGCGATGGCCCTGGCCCTGCTGTTGCCGCTGGCCCCCCTGGGTTGGCTGGCGTCAGCCATCCCGGCGCGGCCGGGCGCGGGCGGCGAGGCCGGCGCCACGGGCTGGTCGGGCTTTTTTCGCCAAAGGGGGGCCGGACGCTGGACGCTGATGATGCTGATCTCCTACGGCGGCAGCATGGCCTGCGTCATGATAACCAAGCCGTTGATGGTCGATCTGGGCTTTTCGGCGGCGCGCATCGGCCTGTTGACGGGCGTGCACGGCGTGGGCGTGGGCCTGCTGGGCGCGGTGGCCGCCGGCTGGCTGATCCCCAGGCTGGGCCGTCTGGCCGTGCTGCGCGGCGGTTGCCTGCTGGGCGCCGTGGCCGCCGTGGCCATGCTGCCCCTGGCCTGGGGCCAGACGGACACGGCCTATCTGCTGGCGGCCATTGGCCTGGGCGGCCTGGGGTTCGCCGCCACCATGACGGCCATCAACACCATCGCCATGGATTTCACCCGGCCGGGCCACGAAGGGGCCGACTACAGTTTGCAGATAGCCATCTCCATGATCGGCGGCGGCGTGCTGATGGGCTCCAGCGGCTGGCTGGCCCAGGAGATGGGCTATGACGGCGTGTTTTCGCTCTGCGGCGCGCTCTGCCTGGCGGCGGCGGGGCTGGTTTCGCCACTCTGCGGCCGCCAATTGGCGAGGCGCTCGGCGGGTGGGGTCGGGTTGCTCAGCCGCGCCGGGCGCGGAGATATTGGCCGGGCGTGAGCCCGAAGCGCCGCTTGAAGCAGCGGTTGAGGTGACTTTGATCGCAAAAGCCCGCCAGCAAGGCGGCCTCGGCGATGGAGCAGCCAGCGCCGAGCAACTCCCGCGCCCGGTCCAGGCGGGCCTGGCGCAACCACTCGAACACCGTCACGCCGTAGGCCTGCTTGAAGCAGATGTTGAGCTTGCCGTGACTCATGCCCGCCTCGCGGGCCATGTCGAGCAGCGACGGCTGATCGTGGAGGTTGGCGCCAAGCATTTCCAGCACCCGCCGCAAGCCGGCCCTGTCGGCCCGATCCATGGCCCGCGCCGGCCCGGCATGGCGGTGCGACTCGATGAACTGCTCCATCTGAAGTCCCAGCAATTCCAGTACCTTGGCCTCGGTGAACAGGCCGGCGCAAGGCGAGTCCCGGCGGATGGCCAGGATGTCGCGCAACACGGCGTTCATGGGGGCGGTTATAGTCGCGGGCAGCACGAAGCCGTTGGATGATCTCGCGCCCTTGACCAGATCGCGCAGTTGGTCGGGCAGGGCCGGGGAGATGTCTTCGGCCAACTGGCCGAAAAGCCGGGGAGAGACGTCCACCGACAGGCCCAGGACGTGGTCGCCCGCCTGGTAATGGCCCTGGGATATGGTGTGCGGCAGAAACAGCACCCCGCCGCGGCCGGCCAGGTTGGGCGAGTTGAAAAAACGCCTGCGCCCCTGGTCGATGACCGTGTGCACGCGGCCCTTTAGCATGTAGCCAAAGTGCAGGGCGGAGGCCTCGCGCGAAAAACGCAAGGTCATCTCGCCCGTGGGCCGGAAATCCTGGATGATCAACTCCAGGCCCTCCCGCAGCGGCACGTGCGTCAACGCGGCCGCGGCCATTTGGGTCTGGCCGTCGGTCGCGGCGAAGTTGACGCACGGCCAAGCCTCGGCGGGCGGCGTTGCCGCTGGCTCTTGCGCATCGCATGTGCATATCAAGTTAGACAACATATATTTTCTTGTATAAGACAAACAATTCGCCTATGTTTAGCCAAAAAAGCGCGGCCTGTCAAGCGCTCGCCGCGTTTGCGCCGGCCGTGACGCCACGGCGCGGCGGAGGGCGTCGCCGCCGATCGATCGGGCGGGCGATTTGGACAAAGGCGGCCGCTTGGGCCGCATCGGGCATGGTGGGCCAAAATGGGCGGCGAAGCGAAGGGGCTTGTGCGGCGCGGCGAGGAGAGTTCGCTGGCCGGGTTGGAGGAGTCGGGCGTTCCGGCGGGCGTAGAGGGCCAACTGATGGAGGTCAAGCCTGGGCTGCGGGTGGCGGCGGTGGATTGCCGTCCCCAGGATGACCTGCGCATCGAGTTTGAGACCGGCGAGGCCCCGCTGGAGTTTTCCTATTATCTCGCCGGCCGGGCGCGCTACCTGATCGACCATGAGCGCGGCGAGCACGCCTTTGTCAGCGAGGCCGGGCTCAACACCGTGGCGGCCTTCCCACGGTCGCGTGCGGTCATGGAGATCCCGGCGGGGGTCAACGCCCGCATGGTGGCCATTCACATCGAGGCCCATGTCATTGCCGACCATCTGGCCGAACGCCCCAACGCCGTCGTTCCCGAGTTGGCCCACGCCGCGGAAAACGGCGTGTTTCCCTATTGCTTTCGGCCGTCGACGATGCCGCCGTCCATGGCGATCGTGGCCAACCAGATCCTGTCCTGCCCCTATCACGGCGCCGTCCGGCGGCTGTTTTATGAAAGCAAGACGCTGGAGCTGATGGCCCTGCAACTGAGCCAACTGCTGGCCAGCCATCGGCCGACGGCGCATGCGCCGCTGAATCGCCAGGAAAGCGGTCGCATCCAGGCGGCCCGCAACATTCTCCTCGACGACCTGCAAAATCCGCCATCCTTGTTTCAGTTGGCCGGCGCGGTGGGCATGACCCACACCAAGCTCAACAAGGGGTTCAGGGATGTTTTCGGCACGACGGTTTTCGACTATCTGCGGCGGCAGCGCCTGGAGCAAAGCAGGCTGATGATCGACGCCGACGAGATGAACATGGCCGAAATCGCCTACGCCACCGGCTTCAGCAGCCCCAGCCATTTCGCCAAGGCCTTTCTGGCCTATTTCGGCGTCCAGCCCAGCGCCTACCTCAAGGAGGCAAAGGGCCGCCGCGGCGTCCGCCCGCGCTGACCCACCTTCCCGCCGCCTGGCTTTTCGCCGCGCCGTTCAGCAAATGACAGCAATATTTCAGCGGGTGTTAGACCGGCGCGGGGCATGCCTTGTAAATTGCCGGCCATGTCACGGGCGGGGCCCCGCGCGGCGCGGAGAGCCCGCCGTTCACGGCGATATCAGCGAAAGGCAACGTCATGAAACACACGCCGGAGGTGGCCCTGAGCTACGGCCCCCTGCATCAACTGGCCATGGGCCCGCTCAAGGCGGCGCTGCTGAACTGCGCCATCAAGCTGAAGGTTTTCGACCTGCTGAGCCAGGCCCGCGCCGCCGGGGAGGTGGCGGCCGCGCTGGGCCTGCACCCCGAAAACACCAGGCGCTTCCTGGACGCGCTGACCACCATCGACCTGCTGCGCAAACAGGGCGCGACGTATTGCAACCAGCCCATTGCCCAGGCCTTTTTGGTTTCGGGCTCTCTCAGCTCCGTGGCCGCCCTTTTGCTGCAGACGCAGAACGCCGGGCTCAACCCCTTGGACAAGCTGGAGCGGCTGCTGACCCATGGCCCGGACGCGGATGGCCAAGTGATGGATTTCGCCGACGAAAAGATCTGGACCAAGGAAGTCCAGTCGTCGGCCGGTTGGGTTTTCGGCGGCGTCGGGCCGCTCGTGGCCGAAATGGTGGCCGGCCTGCCCGGCTTCGCCTCGTTTGAAAAGATGCTCGACATGGGCTGCGGCCACGGCGCGTTCACCCTCTACATACTGGAAAAAAACCCCAAGCTGCACGGCGTGCTGTTGGATCGGCCGGCCGTGCTGGCGGCGGCCGCCGCGTTCGTCGACGCCTACCAGGCCGGCGACCGGGTGAGCTATCGGCCTGGCGATTACCTGGCCGAGGGCATCGGCGAGGGTTATGACCTGGTTTTCGCCAGCGCCACCCTGAACTTCGCCATCGGCAACCTGCCAGCCCTGCTGGGCAAGGTGTTGGATGCGCTGAAGCCCGGCGGCTGGTTCGTCAGTTTCCAAGACGGCATGACCAACCAACAGACCAAGCCGGAGACCATGCTCGGGGCCGTCATCCCCTCCATGATGATGGGACACGACTATTGCTTCCCGCAGGGCATGATCGCCAAGGCCGCCATCGACGTCGGGTTCCAATCGACCCGTTCTCGCACCGTCGACACGCCCATCGGCGCGATGGATATCGACATGTGCCAAAAGGGCGACCGCGGTTGCCCGCCAGAAACAAAGGAGAGCTGAAGATGTCCATATCCTCCGTGCTCGGATCGGCTTTTGGGTTGTTGGCCATCATGGCCTCGGCGATCGCCTGGGCGGGCCCGGCCATGGCCCAGGAGGCCGCCATGGATCTGGAGCCCGTGGTGGTGACGGCCGAAAAGCGCCAAACCACCCTGCAAGACGTCCCCGCCAGCATCTCGGTCTTCTCGGAGGCCGACATCAAGGACGCCAGGATTCAGACCATCCAGGATTTATCGCGATTGACGCCCAACATGTACATCGCCAACTGGGGCATCCGGGGCACATCCTACGTGTTCGTGCGCGGCGTTGGCTCCATCAACAACGAGCCGGCCATCGGCTACTACGTCGACGACGTGGGCTACATGGACGCCCGCGCCTTTGACGCCAACCTGTTCGACATCGAGCGCATCGAGGTCTTGCGCGGCCCCCAGGGCGCCCTTTACGGCCGCAACTCGCTGGCCGGCGTCATCAACATCATCACCAAAAAGCCCGACAACCAAACCCGCGCGGGCGCCGAGCTGACCGCCGGCAATTACAACAACTATCAGGCCGGCGCGCACGTGGCCGCGCCCCTGGTCGAGGACAAGCTCTTTTTGCGGATGGCGGGGTATTTCGAGACCAGGGACGGATATACCGAAAACGACTTCCTCGACCAGGACGTGGACCACCACCAGTCCTTCAACGGTCGGGCCCAGATGCGCTGGACGCCCAGCGACAAGCTCGACATATCGGCCAACATCGAAGGAGAGAGCGTCGACGACGGCGCCTTCCCCCTGGGCCGCCTGGCGGATTTGCAACGCAACCCCCACCACGTGGCCTACGACCACGAGGGCAAATACAAGCGCGACGCCTTCGGGCCTTCCCTGCGTGTGGTCTACGACGCGCCGTGGTTCCAACTGACCTCCATCACGGCCTACCGCGACTTTGACGACTCGGCCGCCAACGACCAGGATTTCACCATCTATCCCCTGATCACCGCCTATGAAGACATCGCCGACCGCCAGTTCACCCAAGAGCTGCGTTTCGCCTCGCCCGAATCCGACAGCGCCTTGAAGTGGCTGGTGGGCCTCTACGGCTTCAACAAGGACAAAACGCACCACCTGAACCTGAACTTCGCCCCGGACCTTTTGCTGCCGGGCATGTCGGTGGACCGCGACACCGACTCCGATTTGACCACCAACGGCATGGCCGTCTTCGGCCAGACCACCTACACCCTGTTCAAGAAGCTCGACCTGACCGTGGGGCTGCGCTACGACTACGAAAACAACGATATCCACCACGTCTTGTCCATGAGTTCCGGCGAGATGAACCTGGGCTCCAACAAGGTGGACGCCTCGGAAAACAACGGCGCGTGGCTCCCCAAATTCCAGGTGGCCTACCACTGGACGCCGCGCTTGATGACCTACGCCGGCGTGGCCAGGGGCTACAGGTCCGGGGGCTTCAACACCGCCTACGCCGATGAATCGGACATTCGTTTCGACCCCGAATACAGTTGGAACTATGAAGTGGGCCTGAAGACGGCTTGGTTCGAAAATCGGCTCATCGTCAACGCCGCCCTGTTCTACATCGACCTGCAAGACCAGCAGGTGGTGCAACTGCTGCCCTCGGCCGACACCGCCATCCGCAACGCCGGTCAATCGCGCAGCATGGGCATGGAGCTGGAGCTCAGGGCCCTGCTTTGCCAGGGCCTGACCCTGGACGCCGGTTTCGGCTACACCGACGCCGAATACACCGACTACCGCGATCCCTTGGCCGGAGCCGACTACTCCGGCAACAAGGCCGTCCTGGCCCCGGAATACACCTACAACCTGGCCCTGGAATATCGGCGGGGGATCAGCGCGGCGTGGGACGCCTTCCTGCGCGCCGAGCTAAACGGCGTCGGGCCCTTTTATTGGAACGACGCCAACACCCTCAAGCAGGATCCCTACCAGTTGGTCAACCTGAGCCTGGGGTTCGAGAGGGAGGCCTTCGACCTGGTGTTGTGGGCCAGAAACCTCTTTGACGAAAACTACGAGGCCGTGGCCTTCGAGTTTCCCGGCTCCGACCCCGTCGGTCAATCGGGCGACCCGCTCACCTTCGGGGCGACGGTGCGCGTGCGTTTCTGACGGCCCAGGCGTCCCTTGACGCGCATGAACGGCCCGGTCGACGCCCCTGGTCGGCCGGGCCCCATGTTTCGGTATGACTGGCGCCGGCAACCGTTGCCCCGGTGGCGCGCAAGGCGTGATGATGCTAAATAGCATTTAATATCAAAAAGATATTCGCGCCAAATTCCGGCAAGCCCCTTGCAAGGCCGCCCCACCAGACTCTTTGGTGGGCGAGGGGGGCATGGGCAAGGCGGCGGTCGTTTGTTTCGCGGCGATGTTGTCTAGTTATGGCTGCGCGGTCAGCGCGCCGCGTTCCGGCCGCGAGGCCGGGCCATTTTTGCGTGGTGGCGAGGCCGCCCAGGCGGCCCAATGGCTGCCGCTGGCCGTGGTCATTTTCGTGGCGGGCGTGGCCTTGGGCGTGGCGCTGGTGGTATGGGTCAGGCGTTGGCGACTGCGCCGCGCCCTACGGGCCGGCCAGGGCCGCGCGCCGGCCGGCGAACTGCAAAATCTGCAATTGTCACTGATGCTGTTGGAAAAGGCGGCTCAAGGCATCCGTTCGCGGCCCGCCGAAAAGGATCGCGCCGCCGCCGCGCCGCCGCGCCTGAAAATCCTCTAGGGTTGTCCGGCGTGGCTCAGGCGAACAGCGCCGCCGCCGCGTCGGCCATGGCCAAGCCGGCCGGCGTGGGCCGCAGCCGCTTGCCGTGCGCGGTGGCCCAACCGCGTTTGACCACTTCGGCCAGGGCTGGGCCGTAGCGGCCAGTCGGGTCCGCGCCCAGGAGCCGCGCCACCGCCGCCAGGTCCACGCCTTCCACGGTGCGCAGGCCCAGCATGAACAGCTCCAGGGCGCGCTGTTGGGCCGTCAGGGCCTCCTCGAAGGCCAGGGGCTGGCGGCCGGCGGCCACCTCGGATACGTAGCGGCCCACGTCGGCGTGAAAAGCGAAGCGCCGACCAGCCAGATGGCCGTGGGCCCCCGGCCCCAGGGCCAGGTAGTCGTGGCCGCGCCAGGTGTCCTGGTTGTGGCGGCATTGGCGGCCGGGCCGGGCGAAATTGCTGACTTCGTAACGTTGCAACGGCGTGGCGGCGAGGCGTTTCAGTAGCGCGTGCTCCATGGCGGCCAGCGCATCGTCGTCGGGCAGTGGCGGTCGGCCCTTGACGTAGCGTCGGCCAAAGGGCGTTTGCGGACCCAGGGTCAGTTCGTAGAGCGAAAGGTGATCGGTCTCCAGGGCGATGGCCGCTTCCACGTCGGCCACGGCCAGGGCCGCGTCCTGGCCGGGCAGGCCATAGATCAGGTCGACGCTCAGGTTTTTCAGGCCGGCGCGGCGGGCCTGTTCCACGACGCGGATGGTTTGCTCCGGGCCGTGGCGGCGGCCCAGGGCCTGGAGCAGGGCCGGTTGAAAGCTTTGCGCGCCCAGGCTCAGGCGGTTGACGCCACAGGCGGCGATCAGGCGCAGCTTGGCCGGGCCGAGCGTGCCGGGGTTGGCCTCCAGGCTGATCTCGGGGTTGGCCTCCAGGCCGATCGTCCGTTCGACGGCCTCCAGCAGGCCGCCCAAAAAGCGAACCGGCCACATGCTGGGCGTGCCGCCGCCCACATAGACCGTGGCCAGGCGGCGGCCTTCGGCCATCTCCGCCACGGCCGGCAGATGATCCAGCATGGCCCTCGCCAGGGCTTGGGCCGCGGCCGCGTCGAAGGGTTGGGCGAAAAAGTCGCAGTAGGGACAGCGGCCGGGGCAAAAGGGCAGGTGAACATAGAGCCCCAGGCCGGCCGCCGGTTCAGGGGGCGCTGGGCGCATCGATTCGCGTCAGTTGGCGGGCGGTGATGGCGACGTTGGCCCGGCCGCCGTGGGCCATGACGATTTCGTAGCGGCCAGGCTGGAGGGCGATGGTCTGGCCGGTGTGGCCGCGGCCCAGATTTCGGCCTTCAGTGTCGTGGACGGCGTAGGGCCTTGGCTCGCGTCCGGGTTCGAAAAACACCAGCAAGCCGCCCACGGCCGGCAGCTCCAGGATGCGCTCGCCGCCGGGCGGAGTGGCGGCCTTGGCGCGCAGGGGCGGGATGACCTGGGCGATCACTTCGTAGTCGCCCGGCGGCAGGGGCAGGGGGCTCTGAGTGCGGCCGGCCCAGCGGCGGGGGGCCTGGGCCGGGCCGATGGCCGTCAGCGGAGCGCGCCAGGGGCCGTCGGGGCCGGGCAGGTTGACCCTCAGCCGCCCCCACGGGCCCAGGGTGAGGGTCATGGCCTGGCCGGCGGCCAGATCGGCTCGCCAACTGGTGGGCGGCTTGATCACCTGGATGATCATCTCGCCGGCCGCCGCCTGGATCGTGACCGGCAGGGCTTGGTTGGTGGCCAGCAGGCGGCCGCCGGGGGCCGAGGTGACGTTGACCAGCCAGGGCAGATCCTGGCCGTTTTCACCCTTGGCCTCGAGGGTCAGGCGGCCCGTGCCGCCGGCGCGGACGATGGTCTGGCCGCGGCTGGCCACGCGAGCGATCTGGGGCGGTTGGCCCGGGCCGATGGCCGAGTCCTTGGGCCAAACCAGGGCGTAGGAGCCGGGCGGCAGTTGGGCCGGGCGATTGGCCAGGGCCGGCCGGCCAAACTTTTCACCGCCGCCGGGGTGCATTATTTTATAGGTCAGCTCGATGGGGCGGTTGGCCGCGTCGTGGACGACGGCCAGCAGGCTGGCGGGGCTGAGGGCGGCCTGGGCGGCGCGGTGCAGCACCAGGCGGGCGCGGTTGGGCGCCTCCACCGCCAGCAGCTTGCCGCCGCCCAGCAGGGTGACGCGCATCAGGGCCGGGGCGAGCGCTTTGCCCGGCCCCATGGCCACGACATGGGTGAAAGGCCCGTCAGCGCCGGGTGGGTCGCCGGCCAAGATGGCTTGATCCAGCCCGCCGGCCTGGCCCGAGCAGATCAACACCACCGCTCCCGGCCGGCCGCCGGCGGCCCAGGCCAGGGCCCTCCGCATGGCCAGGGCCAGGTCGGGCCGGCCATGGGCCGGCGGCTTGACCAGCCGCGCGCGTTTCAGCGCTTGGGCCGTGGCCGGGGCGATCAACTGGGCGGCGTCATCGGGGCCGGCGGCCCAGACCGCGGCTTCGGCCGTCAGGGGCAACGCCGCCAATTCGCGGCCCAGGGCCTCGGTGGCCGCTTCCAGGCGGGTCTGGCCATGCCAGGGGCCGGCCATTTCCATCGAGGCCTCTAAAATGAAAGCCACGCGGGGTTTGGCCTCCGGCGCGTCTGCGGCCGTGGCCGCCGCCGGCCAGGCCAGCAGCAAAAGCGCCGTCAACAGCCATGGCGCGGAGTGGCGGAAGGGCTTTGGGAGGAACCGAAGCTGCAAAATCACCCCTTCCGCATCTGGGTTTAACGCCTTGCCTGGCATAACAATAATCACCTTTGACCGGCCTTGGCAACAACGGCTCGCTAAAAAAAGGCCTTGACGCGGGCCATAAGGGTGGTTAGCTTCCTATGCCCATGGACCTGGATAACGCCGCATTGAGCCGCGAGGAGCTGCTGGACTGGCTGGGCTTGCGCCTGATCCCCGGCGTGGGTGGGGTGACCTTTGCCCGGCTGCTGGACGCCTTTGGCCGGCCGGGCCGGGCCCTGGGCGCGCCGCTGGAGGCCTTGTCGGCCGTGCCGGGCCTGCGGCGGACGCTGGCCGAGGCCATCAGCCGCCGCGCCTGGAGCGAGGAGCCAAGCCTGCAACTGGAGCGCTTGGCCGAAGTGGGCGGCCGGGTGATCACCCTGGCCGACCCGGAATATCCGCCGCTTCTGGCCAACGCCTTCGCCCCGCCGCCGCTGTTGTTCGTTCGGGGCGACCTGGGGCCTTGCCGCGAGGGCGGGGTGGCCGTGGTCGGCTCGCGCAATATGACGACCTATGGCCAGCGCATGGCCGCCGAATTGGGCCGTGATTTGGCGAGGGCCGGCCTCAGCGTGATCTCCGGCCTGGCCAGGGGCGTCGACGGCCAGGCCCACCGGGCGGCGCTGGAGGCCGGCGGCCACACGGTGGGCGTGTTGGGCTGCG
The DNA here is from genome assembly GCF_000143965.1 of Desulfarculus baarsii DSM 2075. Taxonomy (GTDB): domain Bacteria; phylum Desulfobacterota; class Desulfarculia; order Desulfarculales; family Desulfarculaceae; genus Desulfarculus; species Desulfarculus baarsii. Next base: position 1,254,379 of record NC_014365.1, read on the forward strand.
GGCTGGACGTGGCCTATCCGCCCGAACACGCCGGGCTCATCGAACGGATGGCCGGCCAGGGCGCGGTGGTCAGCGAGTTTCCCATGGGTTCGCCGCCGGCCCAGGCCAATTTTCCGGTGCGCAACCGCATCATCGCCGGGCTGAGCCGGGCGGTGGTGGTGGTCGAGGCGGGCCTGCGCAGCGGCGCGTTGATCACCGCCCGCCACGCCCTCGAGGAAAACCGCGAGGTCTTCGCCGTGCCCGGCCTGGCCGGCCTGGCCAGCAGCGCCGGCTGCAACGAGCTTTTGCGGCGCAACGCCGCCCAGCTTCTGGAATCGGCCCAGGACATCCTGGCCCCCGGGGCCCTGGGGCGGGCGCCATCGCCGGCCCGGCCCCGCGCCCTGCTGAGCCAGGACGACGGCCTGCTGCCCGAGGAACGCGCGCTCTTGGCCCTGGTCGGCCCCGAACCCACGCACGTCGACCAGTTGATCCGCCGTAGCGGACTGGACGCCCAAAGCGTGGCCCATCATTTGTTGAATCTGGAATTGGCCGAGCGGGTGCGACAGCTCGCCGGCAAAAGATACGAGTTGGCCTAGTAATGCCCAAGAACCTGCTTATCGTCGAATCGCCAGCCAAGGCGCGCACCATCGGCAAATACCTGGGCCCGGACTTCATCGTCAAGGCCTCGGTGGGTCACATCGTCGATCTGCCGCCCAGCGAGCTTGGCGTCGACCTGGAAAACGGCTTTCAGCCCCATTATCGGGTGATCAAGGGCAAGGACAAGGTCATCAAGGAGCTGCGCGCCGCCGCGGCCAAGGCCGGCGAGATATTTCTGGCCCCCGACCCCGACCGCGAGGGCGAGGCCATCGCCATGCACATCGCCCAGCAACTGGGCCGGCCCCTGGAAAGCTATCACCGCGTGCTCTTTCACGAGCTGACCAAAAGCGCCATCGCCAAGGCCGTGGCCGCGCCGGCCAAGATCGACGTCGATCGCTACAACAGCCAGCAGGCCCGCCGCGTGCTCGACCGCCTGGTGGGCTATCAAATCTCGCCGCTGTTGTGGGACAAGGTCAAGCGCGGGCTCAGCGCCGGGCGGGTGCAGTCGGTGAGCCTGCGCCTGGTGGTCGAGCGCGAACGGGCCATCCAGGCCTTCGAGCCCCAGGAGTATTGGACGGTCACGGCCATGCTCCAGGGCCAGCAACCGCCGCCCTTCGCCGCCCGCCTGGCCCGCCTGGCCGGCAAGAAGTTCGACCCGAAAAACGAAAAAGAGGCCATGGCCGGCGTGACGGCCATCCAAGGCCAGCGTTTCGTGGTCGAAAAGCTGACCAAGCGTCAGCGCAAGCAGCAACCCGCGCCGCCTTTCATCACCAGCACCCTCCAACAGGAGGCCTATCGCAAGCTGGGCTTCGCGCCCAAATACACCATGGGCTTGGCCCAGGCCCTCTACGAAGGCAAGCAGACCAGCGAAGGCCAGATGGGCCTGATCACCTACATGCGCACCGACTCCACCCGCCTGGCCGCCGAGGCCGTCGCCACCGTGCGGGCCCTGATCGCCGCGCGCTATGGCCAGGAATATCTGCCGGCCAAGCCCAACGCCTACAAATCCAAGGCCAACGCCCAGGAGGCCCACGAGGCCATCCGGCCCACCAACGCCGCCCTGACCCCCGAGTTGCTCGAGGCCTATCTCAGCCGCGACGAGCTGCGGCTCTATCAGCTCATCTGGAATCGCTTCGTGGCCTGCCAGATGGCCCCGGCCGTCTACGACCAGACCCAGGCCGAGATCGTCGCCGGCCAGGGCCTGTTGCGGGCCAGCGGCCAGGTGCTGCGTTTCCGGGGCTTCACGGCCGTCTATGTCGAGGACCGCGACGAGCACGGCGGCGACGAGGCCCGGGCCTCCGCCGAGGCCAAGGATCACGACCAGGCCCTGCCGCCTTTGCCGCCGCTGGACGAGGGCCAGGAGTTGGCCCTGCAAGGCGTCGAGCCCAAGCAGCATTTCACCCAGCCGCCGCCGCGCTTCACCGAGGCCTCGCTGGTGCGCGAGTTGGAAGAGCAGGGCATCGGCCGGCCCTCGACCTACGCCGCCATCTTGTCGACGATCCAGGAAAAAGACTACGTCAGCAAGGACCAGAAACGCCGCTTGATTCCCACCGAGTTGGGCTACCTGGTCAACGACCTGCTGGTGGAGTGTTTTCCGCAGATCATGGAGGTGGGCTTCACCGCCCAGCTCGAAGGGCTGCTGGACCAGGTCGAGGAAGGCCGCCAGGACTGGCGCGGCCTGCTGGCCGATTTTTATGGGCCCTTCCAGCAGGCCCTTGGCGCGGCCAAGACCCACATGCGCCAGATCAAGGGCAAGGGCGTCGAGACCGACGTCAAATGCCCCCTCTGCGGCAAGCCCATGGCCATCCGTCTGGGCCGCAACGGCGAGTTTCTGGCTTGCAGCGGCTATCCCGAGTGCAAGAGCACCAGCGACTTCAGCCGCGACGAAAAGGGGGCCATCGTCCTGCAAGAGGCCGCGCCCGACCCCGGCGTGGCCTGCGACAAGTGCGGCGCGGCCATGGTCGTCAAAAAAGGGCGTTTCGGGCCGTTTCTGGCTTGTTCGGCCTATCCCCAGTGCAAAAACATCATGGCCCTGGGCGCCGACGGCAAGCCCGTGGCCAAACCCCAGCCCGAGGCCACCGGTGAAAAATGCCCCAAATGCGGCGGCGAGCTGGTGATCAAGCCCACCCGCTCGGGCGGGCGGTTCATTTCCTGCGCCAATTACCCCAAGTGCAATTATTCCAAGGGCCTGTCCACCGGCGTCAAATGCCCCAAATGCGGCGGCGAACTGGTGGAGAAACGCAGCCGTCGCGGCAAGCCATTTTATGGCTGCGATAATTTCCCGACCTGCGACTACGCCTCGTGGGACCGGCCCATCGACGAGCCCTGCCCCCAGTGCGGGCATCCGTTTTTGGTCGAAAAAGTCGGCAAGAAAGAAACCGTCGTCCGCTGCCCCCAGCCCGACTGCAATTTCAAGAAATAGCCCGCCGCCAACGGATCGGCCGATCAACCCGCCGGCCCGGCTTGCCCTGGCCGACGGGCGGGTTTTGTTGACAGCGGACGGGGCTGTTTCTATACTGATCGCGCCGCGAAAAAACGTTATCAGCGCAAGAAGGGATGGGCGCGCATCATGAACGAGCAAAAACGGTCCCAGTGCCAGGAGCGCTACAAGAATCTGCTGCCGAACCTGGCCGACTACGTCGAAAAACACGCCCGCGAAAACGCCGCCGGCCTGGCCCTCATCGAGCACAACACCGGCGAGCATATCAGCTGGAAAGACTTCAACAAGTCCGTCAACGCCTTCGCGGCCAAGCTGCTGTCGATCGGCCTGCGCAAGGGCGACATCGTGGCCACGTCGCTGCCGCTTTTAAAAGAGCACGTCTACTTGATGTACGCCTGCCACCGCGTGGGCCTGATCATCGCCCCGCTGGACCTGCGCCTGAAGACCGGCGAGATTCAATACTGCCTGGACAAGATCAAACCCAAGGCCTATTTCTTTTTGGGCAAGACGCCCCTGGCCGACTTCCGGCCGATGATCCAGGAAGTGATGAAATCATCGCCCTACGTGGACCACTGGGTGCAGTTTCAAAAAGAGCCCGAGCTGGTCATCCCCGGGGCGGTGGGCATCGGCCAGTTCGTGGCCGACATCAAGTGGGTGTTCATCAAGAGCCTGCTGACCGGGGCGGTGAAAAAGGCCCGGGCCAAGGTGGGCAAGCGCGACGCCTGCCTGATCATCTTCACCACCGGCTCCACCGGCTCGCCCAAGCCCGGCCTGATCTGCCACGAAAACATCCTCATCCAGAACATCGGCCTGATCGTGGCCTTTGACATGGCCGAAAAAGACCGCATGCTGGTCAACCTGCCGCCATCCCACGTGGGCTGCGTCACCGAGCAGCTCGACACCACCATCGTCGGCGGCGGAACCTGCGTGCTCCTGCACGTCTTCGACCCGGCCGCCAGCCTGCAGGCCATCCAGCAACACAAAGTCACCACCCTGGGCCAGATTCCGGCCCTCTTCAACCTGGAGTGGCGACTGCCCGATTACGCCAAGTACGATCTTTCGTCGCTACGCTTCGCCATCTACGGCGGCCAGTCGGTGCCCCGCGAGTTTCTGGAAAAGCTCCAGGCCATGGCCCCGACCATCGGCACCGGCCTGGGCCTGACCGAGACGGCCGGTTTCTGCACCTACACCGACATCGGGGCCAGCGTCGACAGCCTGGCCCAGGGCATCGGCTTCGACTCGCCGTTGTGCCCCATCGGCATCCGCGCGCCCATGACCACCGACGGCAAGGCCGGCGCCGAGAAAAAACCCGGCGAGATCGGCGAGATCTGCTTCTCGGGGCCGCAGGTGTTTCTGGGCTATCTGGGCGACCAGGCCAACACCGCCAAGACCATCAGCATTGATGGCGTGCTCTACACCGGCGACCTGGGCTACTACGACGACAAGGGCCTGCACTTCGCCGGCCGCTCCAAGATGGTCATCAAGCCCAAGGGCTATCAGGTCTTCCCCGAGGACGTGGAAAACCACATCGCCGGCAAATTCAAGGGCCTGGTGACGATGGTGGCGGCGGTGGGCGTCGAGCACGCGGTCTTTTCGGAGGGCATCGTGGTCTTCGTGGAAAAGGCCAGGGCCGACGTGAGCCTTTCGGCCAAGGACGTCATGGCCGCCTGCGAGGACATCTCGGCCTATTCGCGGCCCAGCCACGTGGAGGTGGTCGACCCCGAGGGCATCCCCCTCAACCGCGTGGCCAAGACCGACTATCTCAACCTCAAGGCCGCGGCCAAGCGGATCATCGACGAGCTGCGGGCCAAGGGCGGCTGGGACGCCGCCTGAGGCCCTTTGGCCATGAATCTTCGCGCCGGGGCCTGGTTTGGGGGCCCCGGCTTTTTTGGCGCGGGCAAGTTGTTGATTGAAAATTTTATTAGGATATACTAACGAAAAACCGGCGGCAGAAGCCGCCACCCGCGCGATGAAGAATCATTGCACCCAAACGGAGAAGCAAGGCAAATGATCGGACGTTACGCCAACTTGGGGGCCTATCGCCAGCTTGTCGGCTCGGGCGAGTTTTTGCGGGCCTTGGGCGGCGGGGCCTTGGCCCTGGCCGGCTTCGTGGTGGGTCAACACCCCGGCCCGTGGGCTCGCTGGACGGCGTTGGGGTTGATCGGGGCGTCCATCGCCGTCAACGGCGCGCCGATAATCTGGGGGGCGCTGCAAGGGCTGTGGGAGCGCCGGGTCAACGTGGACGAGCTGGTCAGCCTGGCCATCGTGGCCTGCCTGATTCAGGGCGAATACCTCAGCGCGGCGGTGGTCAGTTGCGTGATGGTGCTGGGCTCGTTGATCGAGCAGGCCACCGGCGACTCGGCGCGCAAGGCCATCCAGTCGCTTTTGGATCTTTCGCCGCACACGGCCCTGGTCTGGGCCGACGGCCAATTCCAGGCGCGGCCGGTGGAGCGGGTGGCGGTGGGCGACCGGCTGCTGCTGCGGCCCGGCGACCGCCTGGCCGTCGACGCCGTGGTCAAAAAAGGCGCTTCGGCCGTGGATGAGTCATCCATGACCGGCGAGCCCATTCCCCGCGACAAGGCGCCTGGCGATGCGGTTTTCGCCGGCACGCTCAACCTGAACGGCGTGCTGGAGGTCGAGGCCACCCGCGTGGGCCAGGACAGCACCCTGGGCCGGGTGATCAAGCTGGTCAGCCAGGCCGAGGCCCACAAGCCCAAGGCCGTGCGCCTGATCGACCGCTACAGCCGTTGGTTCACGCCGCTGATCCTGGCCTGCGCCGGGGCGGCCTGGGCCATCACCGGCGAGGCCAACCGGGCGGTGACGGTGCTGATCGTCGGTTGCCCCTGCGCGCTGATTCTGGCCGCGCCGACGGCCATCGTGGCCACCATCGGCCGGGCGGCCAAGGCCGGGGTGCTGGTCAAGGGCGGGCAATACCTGGAGGCCGTGGCCACGGCCGATGTGGTGCTTTTCGACAAGACCGGCACCCTCACCGAGGGCAAGCCCCGCGTGCGCGAGGTCATCCCGGCCGCGGGCGTCGACCGCCTGGAGGTGCTGCGCCTGGCCGCCTGCGTCGAGCAGGACAGCAGCCATCCCCTGGCCCGGGCCGTGCTGAAGGCCGCCCAATACGCCAAGATCGTCATCGACCGGGCCGAGCAGACCTGCGCCAAGATCGGCGCGGGGGTCTGCGGGCTGGTGCAGGGCAATCTGGTGGAGGTGGGCGGGGCCTGCCTGGCCGGGGCCGGGGCTGGCGCGCCGGCCGAGCTGAGCGCCAAGCTGCTGGAGATCAAGGAGCAAGGGGCCACGCCGTTGTATGTCTACCAAGACCACCGGCCCGTGGGCCTGATCAGCGTGGCCGACCGGGTGCGGCCGGCGGCCAAGGGCGCGGTGGAGGAGCTCAAGGCCTTGGGCGTCGGCCAGGTGGGGCTGCTCTCGGGCGATCACCAGCGTTCGGCCGATATGGTGGCCGAAGCGGTGGGCCTTTCGCGGGCCTGGGCCGAGATGCTGCCCGAGGACAAGCTGGGCGTCATCGCCCAGATGCAGGCCCAGGGCCGGCGGGTGATCTTTGTCGGCGACGGCGTCAACGACGCACCGGCCCTGGCCGCCGCCGACGTGGGCGTGGCCATGGGCGCGGCCGGCGCGGACGTGGCCCTGGAGACCGCCGACGTGGCCCTGATGAACGACGACGTGGCCAAACTGCCTTTTTTGATGCGCCTGAGCCGGCGGATGATCCGCATCATCAAGTGGAACATCGCCTTTGGCCTGGCCTTCAACGCCGCGGCCGTCCTGGCCAGCGCCGGGGGCTACCTCAGCCCGGTGCTGGGCGCGCTGGCCCACAACGTGGGCTCGGTGCTGGTGGTGCTGTGCTCGGCCAGTCTGGCCTTTTACGAACGGCCCCGGGCCATGGCCCGCTGAGGCGCGGCCAGGGCCTGGCGCACGGGCGCGCACGGTTTTGAAACCGGGAGCTTGGCCAAGCGCCGGTTGGTCAGGCCCCTAGGGCCACAAAAGCTCCAGCGCCTGGGCCAGCCGGCTGGCGGCGACCAGTTCGATGGAGTGATTGGCCGGGCTTTCTCCGCCGGCGGTGACGGCTCGGCCAAAGCCATGGCGGGCGGCCTCGGCCAGACGGGCCCGCAGGCGGCCCACGGCGCGCAGTTCGCCGGCCAGGCCCACCTCGCCAAAGCAGACCACATCCTGGGGCACGGGCCGGCCGCGCAACGAGCTGGCGATGGCCGCGGCCACGGCCAGATCGGCGGCCGGTTCGATCAGCTTGACGCCGCCGGCCACGTTAACGAAAATATCGCAGCCGGCCAGCTCCAGGCCGGCGTGGATGGCCAGCACGGCGGCCAGCATGGCCAGGCGGCCCTGGTCCACGCCCAGGGCCTGACGCCGTGGCGTGGCCAGGCCCGAGGGGCTGACCAGGGCCTGCACCTCCACCAGCAGGGGCCGCGTGCCGCCGAGGGCCGCGCAGACCACGCTGCCGGGCGCGTCGCCGGGACGGTGGGCCAGCAGGGCGGCCGAGGGATCGCCGACCGGGCGCAGGCCATTTTCGCCCATCTCGAAGACGCCGACCTCATCGGTGGCCCCGAAGCGATTTTTGACCGCGCGCAACAGGCGCAGGCGCATGGCCGGCTCGGACTCGAAATGCAGCACCGTGTCGACCATGTGCTCCAGCACGCGGGGCCCGGCCAGCGCGCCGTCCTTGGTGACGTGGCCGACCATCAACAGCGGCGCGCCGCCGACCTTGGCCCGGGCGGTCAGCTCGGCGGCGCAGTGGCGCACCTGGCCCACGCTGCCTGGCGCGCCGGCCAAATCGGCCGAGCGCAGGGCCTGGATGGAGTCGACGATGACCACGCCGTGGCCGCCGCGGGCGATTTGTTCCAACACCGGCTCCAGGGCCGTTTCGGCCAGCAAGTCCACGCCCTGGCCGCCCAGGCCCAGGCGCCGGGCGCGCAGGCCCACCTGGGCGGCCGATTCCTCGGCCGAGACGTAGAGCACCCGCCGCTGGGCCGTGGACAGGCTGGCGGCCAGTTGCAGCATCAGCGTCGATTTGCCGATGCCCGGTTCGCCGCCCACCACCACGGCCATGCCCGCCACCAGCCCGCCGCCCAGCACGCGGTCGAGTTCGCAAAGGCCCGATGGCAGGCGAGGTTCGGGGTGTTGGCCGGCTTGGGCCAGGGGCGTCAGGGGCGTTGGTTTGGCTGTTTGGCCAGCCGGCCGCGCCGGCTCCTGGCGCTCCTCGACCAGGGTGTCCCAGGCCTGGCACACGGGGCAGCGTCCCATCCACTTGGGCTGGGACGCGCCGCAGTTCTGGCAGACGTATATGGAGCGCGTTTTGGCCAAAAATCACCTCCGGCGGGTTTGGTCATGATAAACTTGAAGCCGGCTTCGGTCAACGGCGGCGAGTCGGCCCACCGGGCGGCGGCGATGGGTGGTATTGATTTGACAAGCGCGTGATTGAACCATATAACTGACAATGAGGAAACTACCAAATGGCGCGGCCCTGCCGCGCGTATTGTCGACAAGGCATTAAGGAGAATACGGCAATGGCGGGCAACGTTGTCCAGGTGACCGACGATAGCTTCGAACAGGAAATCCTCAAGTCCGAACTGCCCACCCTGGTGGATTTCTGGGCCTCGTGGTGTGGCCCCTGCCGGGCCATCGCGCCGGTGGTCGAGGAGCTTTCCGAAGATTACGCCGGCAAGGTCAAGGTGGCCAAGCTCAACGTCGACGAGAGCCCCAAGACGCCGGGGCAGTACGGCATTCGGGCCATCCCCACGCTGATCATGTTCAAGGACGGCAAGCAGGTCGACCAGATCACCGGCGCGGTGAGCAAGGCCCACATCGAAGAGGCGCTGAAAAAACTCCTCTAGCCCGCTGGTGCTTACATCAATGGAAACGCGCGATTTGGTCATCGTCGGCGGCGGCCCGGCCGGGCTCACCGCCGGCCTGTACGCGGCCAGGGCCCGCCTGGACGTGGTGCTTTATGAGCGCCTCAGCCCCGGCGGCCAGGTGCTCAGCACCGATTGGGTGGAAAACTGGCCAGGCGCGGTGGAGGGCGTGAGCGGCTTTGATCTGGCCGACAAGATGCGCGACCACGCCCTCAAGTTCGGCCTGGAGATCGTCTCGCGGGAGATCTCCGGCCTGAGCGCCGAGGGCGGCCGGCTGCTTTTGCATCATCACGGCGGCCAGGTCACGGCCAAGGCGGTGATCCTGGCCATGGGCGCCTCGCCGGCCAACCTGGGCATCCCCGGCGAGGCCCGCCTGACCGGCAAGGGCGTGTCCTACTGCGGCACCTGCGATGGTCCGTTCTACCGCGATCAGACCGTGGTCTGCTTTGGCGGCGGCGACACCGCGGCCGAGGAGGCCATTTTCCTCACGCGCTTTGCCCGCAAGGTTTACCTGGCCCACCGCCGCGATCAACTGCGCGCCGCGGCCGTGTTGCAAGAGCGGGTGCTGGCCAACGAAAAAATCGAGGTGCTGTGGTCCCACGCGCCGGTGTCGATCAATGGCGAAAACGGCGTGCAAAGCGTGACCATGCGCAACCTGAAAACCGGCGAGCAGTTCGACCTGCCCTGCGACGGGGCCTTCGTCTTCGTGGGCACCCGCCCGTCCACCGGTTTTTGCGCCGGGGCGGTGGAACTCGATCAACAGGGCTTCATCAAGACCTTCGGCGACCAAAAAACCAGCATGCCCGGCGTCTTCGCCGCGGGCGACTGCTGCGGCAAACTGCTGCGCCAGATAGTCGTCGCCGCCGGTGAAGGCGCCACCGCCGCCTACGCCGCCCAGCGGTATTTGGAAGAACACGAATGAGCAAAGCACTCAGACTGATTATCGCCGCCGGCATGATCGCCGCCCTTGGCTTGGTCGGCGGTTGCAGCACGGTCAAGGGTTGGGTCGGCAACTTGGGCTTTGGCGGCGGCGGCGACGGGGCGGTGGAGGCCTTTGACACGCCGGCCCAGGTCCTGGCCACCGAGGCCGAACAAGCCTATCAAGAAGGCAACTACGAAGAAGCGGCCGAAACATTCCAGCAACTCAAGGACCGCTTCCCCTACAGCAAGTTCGCCCTGTTGGCCGACCTGCGCCTGGGCGACGCCTACTTCAAGGACGAGCGCTACGACGAGGCCATCCTGGCCTACGAGGACTTCATCCGCCTGCATCCCAAGAACGAAGGCGTGCCCTACGCCATGTATCAGATCGGCATGGTCTATCACGAGCAGATGCTCACCCCCGACCGCGATCCCACCTTCGCGCGCAAGGCCATGGAGGCCTTCCAGAAGCTCATGCGCGAATACCCAAAGAACGAATGGTCGGTCAAGGCCGTGCCCCGCTTCCAGGAATCGGCCGCCCGCGCCGCCGCGCACGACCTGGCCGTGGGCAAGTTCTACTACAACACCGGCAAGTACCCCGCCGCCATCTATCGCTTCAAGCGGGTGATGACCCAATACCCCGACGTGGGCCTCTACGACGAGGCCATGAGCGCCCTGCAGCGCGCCCAGGCCGACTACGACGAGCAGTTGGCCGAGGAGGCCGAGGAGTACGCCGGCCTCAGCGAAGAGGAAAAGAAGGCCCTGGAAGACGAAAAGCGCCAAAAGGAAGACTCGTCCAAACCCTTTGCCGACGAGGGCCGCCGCGAGGATTCTAACTTCTAACGCGCTGGATTTCATGGCAAACCACGGGGCCGCGCCGATTGCGCGGCCCCTTTTATTTAACGGAGGGCCGGATGGAATCGTTGCATCACCCCGTCGTGGCCGAGCTGGCCCGCGGGGCCGACCACCTGGACGAAAAGGCCTTTCGCGGCCCGGCTGGCCAAAGCGACTTCGTGCGGGGCATATTGTTTGCCCCGCCGCCGGGTTGGCTGCGCGCGCTCTTCGCCCTGCGCGGCGTGCTGGCCAAAATCCTGGGCCTGCGTCACGAAACAACGGCGACAGAGGCCCAGACGCCACGGGCCATGCCCACGGAAGTCGGCCAGGGCCTGGACATGTGGACGGTGCGCGCCTTCGAGCCAGGCCGGCTGTGGGCGGCGGGCATCGCCGACAAGCACCTGAACGTGGTGCTGTCCGTGCTCAGCCAACCGGCCGGCGACGGCCTGTTCGAGCACCGCGTGCTGACCATCGTCCACTACAACCACTGGACGGGGCCGCTCTACTTCAACCTGATCCGGCCCTTTCACCACCTGGTGGTCTGGCGCTGCGGGCGTCGCGCCGCCGCCGGCCTGGGCGCATAAAAAAAACGGACGCCCATGGCCGGGCGTCCGTCTGATTCGGGCAAAAAAGCTTGCTTCAGGCCTTGGCCTGCTCGGCCAGCATGGCCGAGGCCCGCTCCATGGCTTGATCCAGGGCGTCGGGGTTTTGGCCGCCGGCCTGGGCCATGTCCGGCCGGCCGCCGCCGCCGCCGCCCACCAGCGGGGCCAGTTCCTTGACGATGTTGCCGGCGTGGAAGCGGCCTTGCAGATCCTTGCTGACCCGGGCCAGCAGGAAGGCCTTGCCCTCGGCCGCCGCGCCCAGCACCAGCACGCCCGAGCCCAGGCGCTCGATGATCTCGTCGGAGAGGGCGCGCAGGGCCTTGGCCGAATCCACCTCGACCTTTTGCACCAACACCCGCGCGTCGCCGTGGTTGACCACGCCGGCCAGCAGATCGCGGCCGCCGCCGCCGCCGGCCAGCTTGGCCTTGAGTTGTTCGACCTCGCGCTCGCGCTCCTTGAGCGTGGCCATCAGCTTGGCCACGCGTTCGGCCAATTCGGTGGGCCGGGCCTTGAGCAGGCCGGCGGCCTTGTGCAGTTCGTCTTCCATGGCCCGCACCGCCGCCAGGGCCGCCCGGCCGGTGAGAGCCTCCACGCGACGCACGCCGGCGGCCACCGATGACTCGGCCACCAGCTTGAACAGGCCGATGTCGCCGGTGCGTTTGACGTGGGTGCCGCCGCAGAGCTCTTTGGACAGGCCGGGGATCTCCACCACGCGCACGGTGTCGCCGTATTTTTCGCCGAACAGGGCCATGGCCCCGCTGCCCAGGGCCTCCTCGGCGGGCATCTCGGTGACGGTCACGGCGATGTTGGCCAGCACGCCCTCGTTGACCATGGCCTCGACCTGGCCCATCTGCTGGGGCGTCATGGCCTCGAAGTGGGAAAAGTCGAAGCGCAGGCGTTGGGGCGAGACCATCGAGCCGGCCTGCTTGACGTGATCGCCCAGCACCTGGCGCAGGGCCGCGTGCAGCAGGTGAGTGGCCGTGTGGTTGCTGGCCGTCTCGCCGCGCGGGCCGTGGTCCACCGTCAGGTTCAGGCGCTCGCCCACGGCCAGGTAGCCCTCGCTCACCGTGATCTCGTGGGCCACCATGTCGCCGCCGGGCTTGCTGGCCGTGCTGACCACGGCCTTGCCGGCCGGCCCCTCCGCGCGGCCCGAGTCGCCGGCCTGGCCGCCCGATTCGCCGTAAAACGGTGTTTGGTCGCAGACCAGCAAGGCCTTCTGACCCGCGCCGACGCGCTCGACCATCTGGCCGTCGACGATCAGGGCCACCACCTGGCCCTGGCCCTCCAGCCCATCGTAGCCGGTGAAGGCAGTCTTGAAGCCCTTGGCGCGCAGCTCGGCCAGGGGGCCGCTGAGGCCCTCCTCGCCCGAGCCTTTCCACGAGGCGCGGCTGCGGGTCTTTTGCTGGCCCATGGCCGCCTCGAAGCCGGGCTCGTCCACGCCCAGGGCTTCTTCCTCGCAGATGGTGCGGGTCAGGTCCACGGGGAAGCCGTAGGTGTCGTAGAGCTTGAAGGCCACCTCGCCCGGCAGCGCCGTCTGGCCCTTGGCCTTGGCCTCCTCGATGGCCTCGGCCAGCAGCTTCAGGCCGGTGTCGAGGGTCTCGTTGAAGCGCTCCTCTTCGCTGGTCACCACCTTGTCCACGAAGGCGCGGGCGTCGCCCAGCGCCGGGTAGGCTCCCATCATCTCGTCGATGACCTTCATGGCCACCTGGTGCAAAAATGGTTTTTGCGCGCCCAGCTTGCGGCCGTGGCGGGCGGCGCGGCGCAGGATGCGGCGCAACACGTAACCTCGGCCCTCGTTGCTGGGTAGGATCCCGTCGGCCACCAAAAAGGCGCAGGCCCTGGCGTGATCGGCGATGACCCGCAGGCTGATGTCGGCCTGGTCGCTCTGGCCGTAGGCCGTCTGGGTGATCTGGCAGGCCCGTTCGATGATCGGCGTGAACAGATCGCTGTCGTAATTGCTGCGCACGCCCTGGACTACGCCGGCGATGCGCTCCAGGCCCATGCCGGTGTCGATGCTAGGCTTGGGCAGGGGCGTGGTCTGGCCCGAGGCGTCACGGTTGTACTGCATGAACACCAGGTTCCACAGCTCCAGATAGCGATTGCAGTCGCACCCCACGGCGCAGTCAGGCCGGCCGCAGCCCATCTCCGGGCCCATGTCGATGTGGATCTCGGAACAGGGGCCACAGGGGCCGGTGTCGCCCATAGACCAGAAATTGTCTTTGTCGCCCAGGCGCACGATGCGTTCGGGACGCACGCCCACTTCGCTTTGCCACAGCTCGGCCGCCTCGTCGTCGGAGTGATGCACGCTGACCCAGAGTTTTTCGGGATCGAGGCCAAAGCCCACCGTCAGCAGCTCCCAGGCGAAGGTCACCGCGTCCTGCTTGAAGTAGTCGCCAAAGCTGAAGTTGCCCAGCATCTCGAAAAAGGTGTGGTGGCGCGGCGTGCGGCCGACGTTCTCCAGGTCGTTGTGCTTACCCGAGGCGCGGAAGCATTTCTGGCTGGTGGCCGCCCGCGTGTAGGGGCGCTGTTCCTGGCCCAGAAAAACCTGCTTGAACTGGACCATGCCCGCGTTGGTGAACAACAGCGAGGGGTCGTCCTTGGGGGCCAGGGGGCTGCTGGCCACGACCTGGTGGCCCTTGGAGGCGAAGTAGGCCAGGAATTTGCCGCGAAGCTCGTTGCCGCTGAGAGCCATGATCGTTCCTCAGTCTTGACTGGCTGGCTGGGGCGCCGCGTTGGGCGCGGTGGTTTTGGTTTCACCGGCCTGGGCGGTCTCGGCGACCATGCCCACGCCGAGCTTGGCCCGCAGGCGCTTGTCGATATCGGCGGCCAAGTCGGGGTTTTCGCGCAGGTGGTTGCAGGCGTTTTCGCGGCCCTGGCCCAGGCGTTCGTCGCCGTAGGAGTACCACGCGCCGCTCTTGGTCACCACGTCGTGGTTGACGCCGATGTCGATCAGCTCGCCCAGGCGGTTGATGCCCATGCCGAAGATCACGTCGAACTCGGCCAGGCGGAAGGGCGGGGCGACCTTGTTCTTGACCACCTTGACCTTGACCCGGCGGCCGATTTCTTCCTCGCCGTCCTTGATCTTGCTGTTGGAGCGGATGTCCAGGCGCAACGAGGCGTAGAACTTGAGGGCGTTGCCGCCGGTGGTGGTCTCGGGGTTGCCGAACATCACGCCGATCTTCATGCGGATCTGATTGATGAAGATCACGGCGGTGTTGCTTTTGGAGATGACGCTGGTGAGCTTGCGCATGGCCTGGCTCATCAGGCGGGCCTGCAGACCCACGTGGCTGTCGCCCATCTCGCCTTCCAACTCGGCCCGGGGCACCAGGGCGGCCACCGAGTCGATCACCAGCACGTCGACCGCGCCGCTGCGCACCAGAATCTCGGCGATGTCCAGGGCCTGCTCGCCGGTGTCGGGCTGGCTGACCAGCAGGTCGTCGACATTGACGCCCAGGCGGCGGGCGTAGGAGATGTCCAGGGCGTGCTCGGCGTCGATGAAGGCGGCCACGCCGCCCAGCTTTTGCGCCTCGGCGATCACGTGCAGGGCCAGGGTGGTCTTGCCCGAGGACTCCGGGCCGTAGATCTCGGTGACCCGGCCGCGGGGCACGCCACCCACGCCGGTGGCCAGATCCAGGCCCAGCGAGCCGGTGGAGATGGCCTGGACGTCGCGCAGGGCTTCGCCCGAGCCCAAGCGCATGATGGCCCCTCGGCCGAAACTGCGCTCGATCTGCTTCAGGGCGGCGTCCATGGCCTTTTCCCTGGTTTGGACTTCGGTTTCCTTGGCGGCCATGGCCATCTCCCGCCCCCGTGCCTCAGGCCAGGGGATATTCGTCGATCGGTTTATGAATGGCGCCTCGCGGCGTCAGCGTGCTTTGCACCAGCCGCGCGGCGCGGGCCTGGAAGGCCGGGCCGGACAGCTCGGCCAACGCGCCCACGGCCAGGGACAGGGCCTCCTGGGCCGAGCCGCGCCCTTGGCGCACGCGGCCGATGGTCAGATGCGGCGTGAAGGGGCGTTTTTCGCGGGGCAGGCCCGTGGCCTGGGCCAGGGCTTGATCGACCCGGCCAGCCAAGGCGGCCAAGCGCTGGGCCTGGCCGTCAATCCCCAACCATACCACGTTTGGCCGCCGCGGGCTCGGGAAGACGCCGCAGCCGCCCACGCGCAGCTCCAGCGGCCCAAAGCCGGCCGTGGCCCCGGCCAGGGCCCGGCGGACATCGCCCAGCAGGGCTTGATCCACCTCGCCCATGAATTTGAGCGTCACGTGCATGGTCGCCGCGTCGAGCCACTTCACGTCAGCCCCCGCGCCGCGCAGCCGGTCGATCACCGCCCTGGCGTGGTCCTTGACCGCCGCCGGCAGCTCAAGCGCCACGAACAAACGCATCGTCAGCCAGATAGCGCCGCAGCCAGTCCAAGGCGTTTTCGGCGGCCTGGGCCTTGATCATGGCCCGTCCGCCCCGGAACAGATAGCCTTGGGAACGCACGCCCTGGCTGTCGGCCAGGCCGAAAAACACCGTGCCCACGGGTTTTTCGTCGCTGCCGCCGCCGGGGCCGGCAATGCCGGTCACCGCCAGGCCCAGGTCGGCCGCCGCGCGCTGGCGGGCGCCCTGGGCCATCTCGGCGGCGCATTGGGCGCTGACCGCGCCGTGGCGCTCCAGCGAGTCGGCCGTTACGCCCAGCAACTCTTGCTTGGCCTGGTTGGAGTAGACGATCAGGCCTCGGTCGAAGTAGTCGGAAGAGCCCGGCCGCGAGGTCAGGCGGTGGCCGATCAGCCCGCCCGTGCACGATTCGGCCACGGCCAGGCGCAGGCCTCTGGCCCGCAGGACTCGGCCCACGGCCTCTTCCAGGCCGTCATCGCCGCCGACGACATGGTCGCCCAGCAACTGGCGGGCGCGGCCCTCCAACCCGTCCAGGGCGTCTTCCATGGTCGGCCGGTCCTGACCGAGGACGCTGAGTTGCACCTGCACCTCGGGAAAGACCGGATAAAAGCCCACCGACGCGCCCGCCACGCCCTGGGCCAGGCCTTCCAGGCGCAGGCCCACCTCGGCCTCCTCCAGGCCGAAGACGCGCAGCTTGCGGCTGAGCACCGCCGCGTCGTGGCCAAAACGGCCCAACAGCGCCGGCAAGACGCTTTCATCGATGAGCCGGCGCATCTCGCGGGGCACGCCCGGCAGAAAGAACACCGGCCGGCCGTCGGGGCCGCTAAGCTTGAAGCCGGCGCAGGTGGCGCACAGAATCTCGGCGCCATCGGGCAGCCAGGCCATCTTGCGCGTCTCGGCGCGCAGCTCCAGGCCCATGGCCTGAAAGCAGCGGCGCAGGTTGGCCACCATGCGCTGGCTTTCAGTCAGGGCCAGGCCGAAGACCTCGGCGGCGGTGCGGGCGGTGATGTCGTCGTCGGTGGCCCCCAGGCCGCCGCAGCAGATGACGAAATCGGCCCGCCCCAGGGCCTGGCGCAGGGCGAAGGCGATGTCTTGGGCGTTGTCGCCGACGATGACCACCGCGCCCACGGTCAGGCCCAGGGGATGCAGCCGGCTCATGGCGTAGCGGGCGTTGCCCTCGCCGACTCGGCCGCTGATCAACTCGTCGCCTATGCAGATTATTTCGCCGCGCATGGTTGGCCCCGCAGTAGGTCGCGCAATCGCTCACAAACCGTCGCCCGAGGCGGTTGTTACTGTAATGACAGCAGATTGCAGGCTAGCAGCAGTGGACCGATTTGTCAACGATATGCGTCTGGCCCTAATCCTCGCCGTCGTCGGCGGCCGGCGGCGCGGGCGCGCCCACCTTGAAAAAGCTGACGCCTTCCTTGTGCAGCAGGTCTTCTTCCTGGGCCGAGGAAAATCCACGTATGTTGCGCGGTTCGGCCGCGCCATAATGAATTTTCAGGGCCTCCTTGGCGAAGTTCGGCCCCACGTCGTCGAAATTCTCGGCCAGATAGCGTTGCAGGGCCAGGCCCAGCACGCGGGCGGCCTCCTCGTTGGAAGGCTCGCCGTGGGCGCGGCTGAGGCCGAACCTGGAAGGCACCCGGCGCACCTGGGCGTCGCCGCAGACAGGACAGAGGATCAAGCCTCGCTCCCGTTGGCTTTCCAGATCTTCCAGGCTGTCGAACCAGCCTTCAAAGCCGTGGCCGGCGCTGCATTCCAGATCGAAGACGATCATCGGCCCCTCCCTAGGCCAAGGATATCACGCCTCGGGCTCCTGCCGCCAGTCACCCCGCCAGCGCCGCCGGCAGCAGACCACGAAACCGGTGTGGGCCTTCATCTCGTGGGCCGGCCGCACCGAGGGCTTGCGCACGTGCCAATAGCGTTGCAGCGTCTCGTAGCACACGGGCAGGCAGAAGTAAGGATCTTCGAACACGGCCTCCATCAGGTTGGCCATCTGGGGCACGGTGGGCACCCAGGCCGTCCAGACGCCACCGGGGCGCAGGGCCTGGCGGGCGGCCAGAACCATCTCCCAGGGCTCGGGCACGTCGGTGAACAGGCGGTCCCAGGCCTGTTGGGCGAAACCTTCCTGGGCCGGGTCGGCCAAAATCGGCTCCCAACGCTCCAGGGCGGCCTGGCCCAGATAGGCGGCGATGTTTTTGCCGGTGCGGTTGAGGTGATCCTGGCGGATATCGTAGCTGACCAGGCGGCCCTCGGGGCCCAGGGCGCGCAGCAGGGTCATGGTCAGGGCCCCGTGGCCGGCGCCCACCTCCAGCACGCGCAGGCCCGGGGCCACGTCGCCCCAGACCAGCAGCATGCCCAGATCCTTGGGGTAGATCACCTGGGCCTCGCGGGGCATGTTCATGATGATCTGCTCCATGGTCGGGCGCATGACCAGGTAGCGATGCTTGTTGACCGGGATCAACTGACCCTCGCGCAGTTGGCAGAGCATCTCGCAGGACAGCTCCTCGCCGTGAAAGCGCACGGTCTCCTCGGGGGGAGGCACGATGAGCAGGCCGGCGCGGTCGCGTTCGTCGATGAGGACGAGCACCTCGCCGGGCGCGAAAGGTGGTTGGTCGTGGTCGATGATCATGACTGCTCCCCGGCGGCGCGGGGCCGCGAATGTGTTGGCGCGAACAAGTGAATGAATTAACCAGATTTGGCCGGCCGGCGCAAAGGGTTTTTGCGCCAAACGCCGGCAAAAGCCAACCCGGCGCGGGGCCAAAAAAAGCCGGGAGGCCCGAAGGCCCCCCGGCGCGGGGTCCGGAAGCACAACCTAGAGGATAGGCAGGTAGCGCTCCAGCTCGAAGTCGGTGACGTGCAGGCGGAAGGCGTCCCACTCGGCCTTCTTGTTCTCGATGAATTTCTCGAAGACGTGGTCGCCCAGGACTTCCTTGACGAAGGCGCTCTTTTCGGTGATGGCGATGGCCTCGCCCAGGGTCGAGGGCAGGGAGGTGATGCCGTGTTCGGCCAGCTCCTTCTTGCTCATCTCGAAGATGTCCTCTTCCACCGGCTCGGGCAGGACGTAATTTTCCTCGATGCCCTTGAGGCCGGCGGCCAGTTGCACCGCGAACGACAGGTAGGGGTTGCAGGCAGGGTCGGGGCAGCGCAGCTCGCAGCGGGTGGCCATTTCCTTGCCGGGCTTGTACATCGGCACGCGCACCAGCGCCGAACGGTTGCGGCGGGCCCAGGCCACGTAGACCGGGGCCTCGTAGCCGGGCACCAGGCGCTTGTAGCTGTTGATCCACTGGGCGATGATCGAGCAGAACTCGGGGGCGTGCTTGAGCAGGCCGGCGATATAGGATTTGCCGGCGGCCGACAGGTTGTACTTGTCGGAGCCATCGAAGAACACGTTGCGGCCGTCTTTGAACAGCGACTGGTGGGTGTGCATGCCCGAGCCGTTTTCGCCGAAGATCGGTTTGGGCATGAAGGAGGCGTAGTAGCCGTGCTTCATGGCGATCTCCTTGACGGTCAGGCGATAGGTCATGGCCGCGTCGGCCATCTTGAGCGACTCTTGATAGCGCAGGTCGATCTCGTGCTGGCTGGGGGCGACCTCGTGGTGGCTGTACTCGACCTTGATGCCCATGCTTTCCAGGGCGAAAATGGTGTCGCGGCGCAGGTCGCTGGCCACGTCCAGGGGGGTCAGGTCAAAGTAGCCGCCGCGGTCGAGCACTTCGGTGCCCTCGGAGTTCTTGAAGTAGAAGAACTCCAACTCGGGGCCGACGTACATGGTGTAGCCCTTGTCGGCGGCCTTTTTGAGCTGGCGCTTGAGCACGTAGCGAGGATCGCCCACGTAGGGGGTCAGGTCGGGGTTGAGCACGTCGGTGAACATGCGGGCCACCGCGCCCTTGTCGGCCGGACGCCAGGGCAGGATGGCGAAGGTGTTGGGGTCGGGCATGGCCACCATGTCCGATTCGTCGATGCGGGCGAAGCCCTGGATCGACGAGCCGTCAAAGCCCATGCCTTCTTCCATGGCCAGTTCCAACTCGGCCGGCGAGATGGCGAAACTCTTGAGCATGCCCAGAATGTCGGTGAACCACAGGCGGATGAACTTGACGTTGTTGTCGCGCACCGCTTTGAGTACTTGTTCTTTATTCATGTCGGACATTGGTTGGATTCCTCCTTGGGTTGTTCAATTCAAGTGACGGCGTCCGGTTGCCGCGCCGCTAGGGGCGCACTCGTGGGACGCCTCGCGCTTACCTGCCTTGTCGGGTGTCTTGCAAAGCGCGGGCCAATAGTTTCGTTATGGATAACTCATTGTGAGGGCTTGGTATATCAAAAAGCAACCCCCGGCGTGACCTCCGACCGCATTACCGATTTGTAGGAACGCGCCCGACATTCCTACACCCCCGTAGTCCGCGGCCAGCCCGGCGGCGCGAAAAACCGTGGCCCATCTGGCGCTGATGGCCAACCCGCCAGACCGGAACGAGGCCGGCGGCGGATGGCGGGGCAAAGGCCGGGCGGCCGGCCTTAATCGGCCAACCGCCCGGTTGTTTGGGGTTTATCTGAAACGGTCCCGCCTATTATCAGCCCATAGCAGGAGGACCGGCCTCGCCCGTTCTGATGCGCATGCTTTCCTCGACGGGCAGCACGAACAGCACCCCGTCGCCAATTTGCCCGGTGCGCGCGCCCTTGACGATGGCCGCCTTGGCCGCCTCGACGAAGTTGTCGTTGACGCCGATCTCCAGGCGCACCTTCTTGATCAGGTTCACTTCCTGTTCGACGCCGCGGTAGGTCTCGCTGAAGCCCCGCTGACGGCCCGAACCCACCACGTTGGTCACCGACATGTTGAAGATCTGCGCCTCGTAAAGGGCCTGCTTGACGTCGTTGAGCCTTTCGGGCTTGATGTAGGCTATTATCAGCTTCATGACTAGCCTCCTTACCTACCTGGTAGTGAAAATCTGGAAGTCTGAATAAGCTTCCATGCCGTGTTCTTCAATATCCAGGCCGCGCAGTTCTTCTTCGAGGGAGACACGGAGCCCGACCGTACTCTTGATGATAGCAAAGACAATGGCCATGCTGATCATGGCGAAAGCCCCCACGGCGATGACGCCGGTGGCCTGCACGCCAAGCTGGGTGAAACCGCCGCCGTGCAGCAGGCCGTCATTGGCCAGGCCCAGGGCCTTCTGGCCCCAGACGCCCACGGCCAGCGTGCCGAAAGCGCCGTTGAAGGCGTGCACGGGGATGGCGCCCACCGGGTCGTCGATGTGCAGCTTGTCCAGGAGCATCACGCCCATGACCACCAGCATGCCGGCCAGGATGCCGATGACGATGCTGGCCCCGGGCGAGACCACCGCGCAAGGGGCGGTGATGGCCACCAGGCCGGCCAGCGCGCCGTTCATGCACATGGTCAGATCGGGCTTGCCATACATCATCCACACCGTGCACATGGCCGCCAGCGCGCCGGCGGCGGCCGAGAGGTTGGTGTTGACGGTGATCAAAGAAATGGCCCCGGCGTTGGAGGCGCCGCTGGCGGCCAACTGCGAGCCGGGGTTGAAGCCGAACCAGCCGAACCACAGGATGAACACGCCAAGCGCCGCCAGCGGCACGCTATGGCCGGCCAGCACGCGGCTCTTGCCGTCGGCGGTGTACTTGCCGTAGCGGGGGCCCAGGAACATGGTGCCCACCAGGGCGATCCAGCCGCCGGTGCTGTGGACGATGGTCGAGCCGGCAAAGTCGAAAAAGCCCATCTGCGACAACCAGCCACCGCCCCAGGTCCAGTGGCCGATGATGGGGTAAACCAAGGTGGTGATCACCGCCGTCGACAAAATGTAGGAAGTGAACTTGGTGCGCTCGGCCATGCCGCCGCTGACGATGGTGGCCGCCGTGCCGCAGAACACCGCCTGGAAGAACCAGGAGGCCAGCAGGGGCAGGTTGCCGTCGCTCATGCCCTCCAGGGCGAAGCCGCTCAGGCCGATGAACGAGTTGCCCTCGCCGAACATGAAGCCATAGCCCACCAGGAAGAACAGGATGCTGGCCAGGGCAAAGTCCATGAAGTTCTTGGCCAGGATGTTGACCGCGTTCTTGGCCCTGGTCAGGCCCGTCTCGACCATGGCGAAGCCGGGCTGCATGAAAAATACCAGGAATGCGGCCAAGAGAACCCACATGGTGTCCATGTCGTTGACCGCCGGCGGCGCGCTCTCCTCGGCCATGACCGCGCCGGGCAGCAGCAGCCCCAAGGTCAAAAGCTTCATCGTGTTCTTGGTGATACGCCTTAGCATCTCAGCCGCTCCTTTTCTGCGAACCCGGCCCGCGCCGGGGCCGGGTTTCGCGTGATGCTCCCCGCCTAGAAGGAAACCGACAGGGATATGCCGTAGAAGAAGTTGTTTTCCTCGGTGTAGATGGCCTTGCCCGCGTCACGGATCTCGCTGTCGACCAGGGAGGTGTAGGTGATCATGGGCTTGACGGTGAAGTACTTGCAGAAGCTGATGGGCAGCGAGGCGTAGATCGACCAGTCGGAGAAGTGGGACTCGTCCACGCCGAAGTAGCCGTTGTTATACTCGCTGTTGCCCCAGCCGATGCTGGCGCCGATGGCCGCGGCCCACGAGACCTTGCTGACGACCTCGGGCAGGTCCAGCGAGTAGTCCAGGGCGCCGCGGAAGTAGAACGAGCCGGCCAGTTCGTCCACGTCGTAGTAACAGGTCAGGCTGGGGGTGACGATCCAGTTGTAGGCCACGCCCACGTAAAGTTCGGTGGTGTCGTTGCCGCCGTTGGGGAAGGTGTAGACGATGGCGCCCACCGGGATGGATAAATCGCCCACCGGGATGGTGTAGTTGAGGGTGATGTCGATCTCGTCGACCTCGTGCTGACGGCCGTTGACGTCGGTGAATTCGTAGTCGCCCCAGACGTTGAGGCTGAAGTTGCCCACGCCCACCGTGGCCGAAGGCTGCAGCACCGGGTCGTCGACCAGGAGCATGCCGCGCCAGACGTACTTGCTGTTGAAGGTGGCGTCAAAGGTCGCCGTCACTTCCGGGCCGCTTTCCTCGGCCACGGCCAAACCAGCCCCCGCCGCCGAAACCAACAGCGCCAGGGCCAGCATCATCGCACAAACCAGCTTCTTCATTTTCTCTCTCCTCGCATTTGGCAAATAATCTCGCTTCCAACTTTGGACGGCTTGCGTGCCGCGGCCGTCCACCCTTGGCGCATATGCATGGCAACAGTTGTGCCAAGTGGCCGCGCGAAGGTCGACCATCGCAAAAAGTGCGTTAATACGTGATGTTGGCAAAAAGAAGGCCGCCTGGTCGAAAACCTGGCGGCCGTGGAAAGGCTACAAAAATGTAAGAACTTGTGTGGTGGCCTACGGAGTGGTGCGGAATCTCCGGGGGTCGATGCCGAAGCGCTCGACGCGCAGGCCCATGATTCGCTCGGTGACGCCCAGGGTCCGCGCCGCCTTGGCCTTGTTGCCCCGCGAATTCTTCAACGCCTCGATGATCAGCTCGCGCTCCAGGTTGTCCAGCGATTCTTGCAACGAGCCCTTGAGCACCGTCCCGCTGGCCTCGGCCGTCTGCAGGGTCGGCGGCAGATGGTGGCCGTGGACCACGTCGTCGGTGCTGAGGATCACCGCCCGCTCGATGCAGTTTTCCAGCTCGCGCACGTTGCCGGGCCAGTGATAGCTCATGAGCATGTCGATGGCCGGGGTGGAGATGCGCTTGATGTCCTTGCCCGCCGCCCGGCTGAATTTTTCGACAAAATGGTTGGCCAGCAGCAAAATGTCGCTGCCCCGCTCGCACAGCGGCGGCAGGTGGATGGGAAAGACGTTCAGGCGATAGTATAG
The DNA here is from genome assembly GCF_000143965.1 of Desulfarculus baarsii DSM 2075. Lineage (GTDB taxonomy): Bacteria > Desulfobacterota > Desulfarculia > Desulfarculales > Desulfarculaceae > Desulfarculus > Desulfarculus baarsii. The sequence continues at coordinate 1,277,821 of NC_014365.1, forward strand.
ATCTTGGCGGAACTGGCCATGGGCCGCCAGGTCTTCCAGATCGCGGTTGGTGGCGGTGAGGATGCGCACGTCGACCTTGATCGTCTGGTTGCCGCCCACGCGCTCGAATTCTTTTTCCTGCAACACGCGCAGCAGCTTGACCTGCACCGTCGGCGAAAGGTCGCCCACCTCGTCCAAAAAGATCGTGCCGCCGTCGGCCAGCTCGAAGCGGCCCTTGCGCTGTTGCAACGCGCCGGTGAAGGCGCCTTTTTCGTGGCCGAACAGCTCGCTTTCGATGACCGTCTCGGGCAGGGCCGCGCAGTTGACGCGGATGAAGGGCCGCTGGCCGCGCAGGCTGTTGAAGTGGATGGCGTGGGCCACCAGCTCCTTGCCCGTGCCGCTCTCGCCGCGGATGAGCACCGTCGCGTCGCTCATGGAGACCTGGCCGATGAGGTCGTAGACGTCCTGCATCACCTTGGAGTTGCCGATGATGTTGGCCGGGTGGAAGCGGTCCTTGAGCTTGTCTTGCAGGCGCTTGTTTTCCTCGAGCAGGCGCTCGCGCTCCTCCATGGATTTGCGGCGCAGCGTCACCGCCTGGGCCACCATCGAAGAGATCACGCCCAGCAGGCGGACCTCTTCCTCCAGGCTGTCCTCGTCGGCGTAGAGCCGATCGACGCTCAGCGCGCCGATGACCTCCTGGCCGATCTTGACCGGCACGCAGATGAAGGAGATGTCGCGGCGGTCCAGGCCGCTACGCGCGCCGGTGCGGTCGAGGAACTCGGGCTCCTCGCTGATATCCTTGACGATCATCGGCCGGCCGGTCTGCACCACCTTGCCGGTGATGCCCTCGCCCAACTGATAGCGGCCGCGCTGGCGCTGTTTGGCGCTGAGGCCGTGGGCGGCCTCGATCATCAGTTCGCCGGTCTCGCGGTTGAGCAAGGTGATGGTGCCGCGCAGCATGTCCATTTGCTCGGACATCAGCTCCAGCACCGGCTGCATCACGTCGCGCAGGTCCAGGGACGTCTCCAGAAGCTGGCTGATCTTGAACAGCATTTGCAACTCTTGGACTTCCCTACGGATATTTTCAGGCGCGGCCTGTGTTTTCATGCCCGTCTTTCCAACCTTGCGTTTTCCGTTGAGCGGCAGAACCTTGGCTTTGGTCATGATTTTATTCTATGCGGCCGGCCGTGGCCAGTTTTTGCGACAAAAATGTAACCTCGGCCGACCGCCGCTAGGCCTAACGGCTCATCAAATCCGGGCAGGGCAGATTTGACGAGCCCATCAGGTAGGCGTCCACGAAATGGGCCATGCGCCGGCCGGCCGACAGGGCCCAGACCACCAACGACTGACCGGTGTTGGCGTCGCCGGCGGCGAAGACCCCCGGCGTGGAGGTGGCCATGGCCGCGTCGGTTTGCACGTTGCCCCTGGCGTCGAGCTTCAGGCCCATCTGGTCCAGCAGGCCCATTTTTCGCGGATGGACAAAGCCCATGGCCAGCAAGACCAGGTCGGCCTCCATCTCGAACTGGCTGCCCTCCACCAACTGACAGGAACGCGCCCCCGGCGCCCACGCCACCTCGTGGCCGCGCAGGCCCGTCAGCACCCCTTCGCGGCCCAAAAACTCGCTGGTCTCCACGCACCAGCGGCGTTCGCCGCCCTCCTCGTGGGAGGTGCTGTTGCGCAGCATCAGCGGCCACTGGGGCCAGGGCGTGGAGGCGTCGCGGCAGGCCGGCGGCCGGGGCATGATCTCGAACTGATGCACGCTGAGCGCCCCCTGGCGCAGGGCCGTGCCCAGGCAGTCGGCTCCGGTGTCGCCGCCGCCGATTATCACCACGTGCTTGTCCCTGGCCGTGATCTCCGGGCCGTCGATGGCCAGACCCGCGTTGCGATAATTTTGCTGGACAAGGTAGTCCATGGCAAAGTGCACCCCGGCCAGTTCGCGGCCGGGCACGGGCAGATCGCGGGGCACGCTGGCGCCGATGCAGATGCACACCGCGTCGTAGCGCTTCATCAGATAGGCCGGCGAGACGTCCACGCCCACGTTGACGCCCGCCTCGAAGATCACGCCCTCGGCCTTCATCTGCTCCAGGCGGCGGTCGATGATGCACTTGTCCAGCTTGTAGTCGGGGATGCCAAAGCGCAGAATGCCGCCCAGGCGCGGCGCTTTTTCAAAAAGCGCCACCGCGTGGCCGGCCCGGCGCAGTTGCTGGGCGGCGGCCATGCCCGCTGGGCCCGAACCCACCACGGCCACGGATTTGCCACTTTCGCGCCGGGGCGGTTGGGGCTTGATCCAGCCCTCCGACCAGCCGCGCTCGACGATGGAATATTCGTTTTGCCGCACCGTCACCGCCTGGCTGTTCAAGCCCAGGGTGCAGGCGGCCTCGCACAGGGCCGGGCAGAGCCGGCCGGTGAACTCGGGGAAGTTGTTGGTGCTGTGCAACAGCTCGCAGGCCTCTTTCCAGTGGCCGCGAAAGATCAGGTCGTTCCACTCGGGGATCAGGTTGCCCAGCGGGCAGCCAAAGGAGTGGCAGAACGGCACGCCGCAATCCATGCAGCGGCTGGCCTGTTGGCGCAGCTCGTCCTCGGCCAGGGGCAGATAAAACTCGCAGAAATGCCCCAGGCGTTGGTTGATGCCTTGCTTGTCGAAATTCTTGCGCTTGGTCTCGATGAATGCGTCCGGCTTTCCCATTTACGCCACCTGTTCGCCTTTGTCCTTGTCGCGCCGCCTTTTGCCTGGGCGCGGCCGGTTAGCCCAAATGCACCTGTTCGGCCTGCGTGCGCCGCGAGGCCATGTCCTCCTCGGCCATCTGCTTGAGCGCCCGGCGGTATTCCATGGGCATCACGCGCACGAACAGCGGAAGCACGCCGTCCCAGTTCTCAAGCATCCATTTGGCCTTGGGGCTGCCGGTGTATTTCAGGTGGTTTTCGATCAACTGGCGCAGCAGGGCGATGTCGGCCCGCTCGGCCAGGGGTTCGATGTCGATCATGTCCAGGTTGCAACGCAGGTCGAAATCCTGGTCCGGGTCGTAGACATAGGCGATGCCGCCGCTCATGCCGGCGGCGAAGTTGACGCCCGTGCGGCCCAGGACAACCACGCGGCCGCCGGTCATGTACTCGCAGCCGTGGTCGCCCACGCCCTCGACCACGGCCATGGCTCCGCTGTTGCGGATGGCGAAGCGCTCGCCGGCCAGGCCGGCGAAGTAGACCTCGCCGGCGGTGGCTCCATAGAGGGCCACGTTGCCGACGATGACGTTTTTGGCCCAATCAAAAGCGGCCCCGCGCGGCGGCCGCACGACGATCTTGGCCCCGCTGAGGCCCTTGCCCACGTAGTCGTTGGTGTCGCCATCGACGATCACCGTCAGGCCCTTGGCCCCGAAGGCGGCCAGGCTCTGGCCGGCCGAACCGCGCATGTTCAAGACGATGTAGTCCTCGGGCAGGCCCTCGGCGCCGTGGCGCTTGCTGATCTCGTAGCTGAGCATGGTGCAGGCGGTGCGGTTCAGGTTGCCGATGGGCAGATCCAACTGCACGGGCTGCTTTTTCTCCAGGGCCGGCAGGCACTGGGCGATAAGCTGGCGGTCGAGGATCTTGTCGATGGCGTGGTCTTGCTCTTGCACCTTGCGCACGGCGTGGATCTTGGACTCGGGCGGCACGCTGAAGATGGCCCCGAAGTCGAGCTTGCGCGCCTTCCAGTGGCCGACGCCGTCGCGCATCCTCAGCAGGTCGGCCCGGCCGATCATCTCGTCGACGCTACGCAGGCCCAGGCTGGCCATGATCCGGCGCATCTCCTCGGCCATGAAGTAGAAGTAGTTGACCAGATATTCCGGCTTGCCCGTGAAGCGCTTGCGCAGGCGCGGATCCTGGGTGGCCACGCCCACCGGGCAGGTGTTGCTGTGGCACTTGCGCATCATCACGCAGCCCAAAACGATCAGCGCGGCCGTGCCGAAGCCGTATTCCTCGGCCCCCAACAGGGCGGCGATGGCCAGGTCGCGGCCGGTGCGCATGGTGCCGTCGGTCTGCACCACGATGCGCCCGCGCAGGTCGTTTTTGACCAGCACCTGGTGGGTCTCGGCCAGGCCCAACTCCCAGGGCAGGCCGGCGTGCTTGACGCTGGACAGCGGGCTGGCCCCGGTGCCGCCGTCGCCGCCGGAGATCAGCACCGCGTCGGCGTGACCCTTGGCCACGCCGGCGGCGATGGTGCCCACGCCCACCTCGCTGACCAGCTTGACGTTGATGCGGGCCAGGGGGTTGGCGTTTTTCAGGTCGAAGATGAGCTGGGCCAGGTCTTCGATGGAATAGATGTCGTGGTGGGGCGGCGGCGAGATGAGGCTGACGCCCGGGGTGGAGTTGCGGACGCTGGCGATCTCGACGTTGACCTTGTGGCCGGGCAACTGACCGCCCTCGCCGGGCTTGGCCCCCTGGGCCATCTTGATCTGGATCTCGGTGCAGTTGGCCAGGTATTCGCTGGTCACGCCGAAGCGGCCCGAGGCCACCTGCTTGGTCTGGCTGCACAGGCTGTCGCCGTTGGGCAGGGGCAGGTAGCGCTTGCGGTCCTCGCCGCCCTCGCCGCTGTTGCTGCGGCTGCCCAGGCGGTTCATGGCGATGGCCATGGCCTCGTGGGCCTCGCGGCTGATGGAGCCGAAGCTCATGGCCCCGGTGACGAAGCGCTTGACGATCTGACTGGCCGGCTCGACCGTATCGATGTCCACGGGCGTGGCCGGGGCGAAGTCGAACAGGCTGCGCAGGGTGGTCAGCTCCTCGTCGCGCTGGTTGATCAGCCTGGCGAACTTTTCGTAGGCCTCGGGGTCGTTTTCGCGGGCGGCCTGCTGCAAGAAGCGGATGGTGTCGGGCGTCCAGGCGTGGCGCTCGCCGTCGCGGCGCAGGGCGTAGCGGCCGCCGCTGTCCAAAACCGGCGCGTCGTAGATGGCGTTGTTGAAGCCGTGCTCGTGGCGGGCGATGGCCTCCAGAGCCAGGTCTTCGATCTCCAGCCCGCCGATGCGCGAGGGCGTGGCCGTGAAGTACTTCTCGACCAGATTGCGCGAAAGCCCCAGCGCCTCGAAGATCTGCGCCCCGCGATAGGAGCGCATGGTGCTGATGCCCATCTTGGAGAGCACCTTGAGCAGGCCCTTCTTGGTGGCCAGGATGTAGTTCTCCACCGCATCCTGGATGGACATGTCCGGCGGGAAATCGCCGCTTTCGAGCATTTCGGCGATGGTTTCGAAGGCCAGGTAGGGGTTGACCGCCGTGGCGCCATAACCCAAAATCAGCGCGAAATGCATCACTTCGCGAGGCTCTCCCGATTCGACGATGAACGACACGCTGGTGCGCAGGCCCTGGGCCACCAGGTGCTGGTTGACCGCCGAGGTGGCCAGTAGGCTGGGGATGGGCACGCGGTCGTGGCAAACGGCGCGGTCGCTGAGGATCAACACCGCGCAACCGCCGCGCACGGCCTCCTCGGCCTGGTGGCGCAGGCGCTCCAGGGCCGCGTCCACGCCGGAGGCGCCCTTGTTGAGGTCGAAGGTGATGTCCAGGGTCACGCTCTGGAATTCGCTCTGGCCGTGGGCGCGGATGTTGGCCATGTCCTCGTTGGTGAGGATGGGCGAGGCCACCTTGAGCATGCGGGCGTGCTCGGGCGATTCGGCCAGCAGGTTGCCCTGGCGGCCGATGTAGGTGGTCAGGCTCATGACCAGCTCCTCGCGGATGGGGTCGATGGGCGGGTTGGTGACCTGGGCGAAGAGCTGCTTGAAATACTCGAACAGCAGCCGCGGCCGGTCGGAGAGCACGGCCAGGGGCGTGTCGTCGCCCATGGAGCCCACCGGCTCCTTGCCGTCGCGGACCATGGGACGCAAAATCACGTCCAGATCCTCGCGGGAGTAGCCAAAGGCCCGCTGGCGGGCCAGCAGGGTCTGCTTGTCGACGCTCACCGTGCCGTTGCCGTCGAACAGGCCGCGCAGCTCCACGCGGTTGGCCGTGACCCAGCGGCGATAGGGCTTGCGCCGGCAGATGTGGGCCTTGACCTCCTCGTCGCCCAGCAGGCGGCCCTGCTCGGTGTCGACCATGATCATCTTGCCGGGGCTGAGCCGACCCTTTTTGGCGACGTTGTCGGCGGCGATGTCCAGAACGCCCACCTCCGAGGCCATGACGATGAAGCCGTCGTTGCTGACGACGTAGCGCGCCGGGCGCAGGCCGTTGCGGTCGAGGGTGGCGCAGACCCGCACGCCGTCGGTGGCCACCAGGGCGGCCGGGCCGTCCCAGGGCTCCATGAACATGGCGTGGTATTCGTAAAAGGCCCGGCGGTCGTTGCCCATGTAGTATTTGACGCCCCAGGCCTCGGGGACCATCATCATCATGGCGTGGGGCAGGCTGCGGCCGGTGAGCACCAGAAGCTCGAGCATGTTGTCGAAACAGGCGCTGTCCGAGCCGCTTTCGATGATGATCGGCAGAATCTCGCGCAGATCCTGGCCCAGGGCCTCGTGGCTGAGGGTGCTGTAGCGGGCGCGCATGTTGTTGATGTTGCCGCGCAGGGTGTTGATCTCGCCGTTGTGGCCCAAAAAGCGAAACGGCTGGGCCAAGTCCCAGGTGGGGAAGGTGTTGGTGCTGTAGCGCTGGTGGACCACGGCCAGGGCGCTTTTCATGCTGGGGCTGGCCAGGTCGGGGTAGAACCTGGGCACCTGGTGGGCCAGCATCATGCCCTTGTAGCAGATGGTGCGGCTGCTGAGGGTGTTGATGTGGAACATGGCCACGCCATCGGCGCTGGAGGCCTTGACGCGCTTTTCCACCTTGCGGCGGATGACGAACAAGCGCAGCTCGAAGGCGTCCTGGCCCTCCTCGGGGCCGCTGATGAAGACCTGCTTGACGTCGGGACAGTTGGCCCGGGCCGTCTGGCCGACGGTGGAGCGGTCGTGGGGCACGTCGCGCCAGCCCAGAACCACGCAGTCTTTCTTGCGAGCCTCGTCCTCGAAGATCTCCATGCATTCGCGGCTGGCGAAGCGGTCGGTGGGCATGAAGACCATGCCCACGGCGTAGCGGCCCGCCGGCGGCAACTCGAAGCCCAGGCCGGCGTCGGGGCCGCGGAAAAATTCATCGGGCACCTGGAACAACAGACCCGCGCCGTCGCCGGTGTCGGGATCGCTACCCACCGCGCCGCGATGGGTCAGGTTGATCAGCACCGAGATGCCTTTGTCGATGATGTCGCGGGTTTTGGCGCCATTGATGTTGGCGACGAAACCGACGCCGCAGGCATCGTGCTCGAACGAGGGGTCGTAGAGCCCGGCCTTGGGCGGCAGTCCGCCACGCCGGGGTTGATGGCTATCGTCCTTGGGTTGTCCAGGCGTCATCGTGCTTGCAGTCCTTAGCGCTGACCGCCGCTGCCGGCGGCGTATTTGGTTGTGTTCCGGGGCGGTTGGCGCGCCCGGCGGCCCTAGCGGCCCGAAAGCGCGGCCCAGAGATTGCCGTAAATCCGCTGGGCGTGCTGGTTCATTATTTTACCTTGATCGGCCCAGCCAGGCGCGATTTCCTGGCGCTGGGCCGGGTTTTCGTACCACTGGTCGACGATGGCCGCGTCGACCTCCACGTGGAATTGCAGGGCGTGGCCCCGGCCGAAGCGAAAGGCCTGGTGGGGGCAGCGCTCCGAGGCGGCCAGCAACTCCGCGCCGGCGGGGATGTGAAACATGTCGTTGTGCCACTGCAACACCCAGGGGCGCTCGTCCAGCCCGGCCAAGAGGGGATCGGCCAGGCCGGCCGGGGTCAGCTCGATCTGAAACCAGCCCACTTCCGGCCGCGGCGAACGCGTCACCGGCGCGCCCAGGGCCTTGGCCATGAGCTGGGATCCCAGGCACACGCCGAGCACCGGCCGGCCGGCCAACAGGGCCCGGCGCAGCAGGGCAGTCTCGGCGGCCAGCCAGGGGTGCTCGGCTTCGTCGTAGACGTTCATGGGCCCGCCCATGCTGACGATCAGGCCATAGCCGGCGTCGTCGGCCGGCAAGGCCTGGCCGGCGTAAAGATGGCGCACGTCCAGGGCGCAACCCTTGTCGGCCAGAAAAGCGCCCAGCGTGCCCGCCGGCTCGGCCGGATGATGCTGCAAAATCAAGACGTTCATTGACCCTCCCAGCCCGGGCGGTAGCGGTTGGTGATGGGCAGACGCCGGTCGCGGCCAAAGGCCTTGGGCGTGATCTTCACCCCCGGCGGGGCCTGGCGGCGCTTGTATTCGTTGAGATCGACCATGCGCACGACCTTGGCCACCACGTCCTTGTCGGCCAGGCCCAGGGCGGCGATCTCGTCGAGGACCATGTCCTGCTCGACATAGGCCTGCAAGATGGGGTCGAGCACGTCGTACTCGGGCAACGAGTCGGTGTCTTTCTGATCGGGGCGCAACTCGGCCGAGGGCGGTCGCTCGATGGTGCTGGCGGGGATCAGCTCGCGGCCGGCCCGTTGGTTGACCCGCCGGGCCAGGCGATAAACCAGCGTCTTGGGCACGTCCTTGATCAGGGCGAAGCCGCCGGCCATGTCGCCGTAGAGCGTGCAATAGCCCACGGCGGTCTCGCTCTTGTTGCCGGTGGTCAGCACCAGCCAGCCAAAGCGGTTGGACAGGGTCATCAGGATGGCCCCACGGATGCGCGCTTGGAGGTTTTCGGCCTCGACGCCCAGGGGGCCTGGGCCCAGGGCCGGGCGCATCTGGTCGATAAAGACGTCGTAGACGCCCTTCAACGGCACGGTGAGCAGCTCCACGCCCAGGTTGGCGGCCAGCAGTTGGGCGTCGGAGAGGGTCTCGCCCGAGGTGTATTGGCTGGGCATGGTCACGCCCACCACGTTTTGGGCCCCCAGGGCGCTGACGGCCACGGCGGCGGTCAGGGCCGAATCAATGCCGCCGCTGAGGCCCAGGGTCACCTTGCCAAAGCCGTTTTTGCGCACGTAGTCGGCCAGGCCCAGGCCCAGGGCGGCCAGCACTTCGTCTTCGGTGTTTAGCTCCGGCGCGCGGGTTTGGGCGGCAATTTTGCCGCTTGGCGCGGCCGGAGCGGCCACGTGGACGATCGTCGCGCCGGGCGTGGGCCGAGGCGGCCGCGTCGGCAGTTCCAGGTCGTGGATATACAGCCCCTGAGTGAAACGCGGCGCGCAGGCGCTCAATTGGCCGTCCGGGTCGATGATCATGCTGCCGCCGTCAAAGACCAGCTCATCCTGGCCGCCGACCAGGTTGGCATAGCACATGGCCGCGCCGGAACGCCTGGCGAATCCGCCGAGGATCTCCAGGCGCTGGCCCAGCTTGCCGGCGTGAAAAGGCGAACCGGAGATGTTGATCGTCAGGCCCACGCCGGCCTGGGCCGCCACGCGCTCGACTTGGTTGCCGGCCAGCCACACGTCCTCGCAGATCGAGACCAGCACGCCAGTCCCGCCCATGTCGAGGATCAGGCACTCGTCGCCGGCGGCGAAGTAGCGCCGCTCGTCAAAGACGCCGTAGTTGGGCAGCTCGATCTTGCGATAGACCGCCGCCACCCGGCCCTCGGCCAGCACGGCCGCGGCGTTGCGCACCACCCCGCCCTCGGCCAGCGGAAAACCCACCACCGCCGTTACGCCCCGCGCCGCCAGGGCCAGGCGCTCCACGGCGGCCCGGGCGTCGGCCAAAAAACGCGGCTTGAGCAGCAGGTCTTCGGGGGGATAGCCGCAAACGGCCAGCTCGGGAAAGCAGACCACGCCCGCTTGGGCCTGGCGGGCCTGGGCCATGTAGTCGAGGATCATGGCCGTGTTGGCCGCCAGGTCACCCACGGTGGGGTTGATCTGGGCCTGGGCGATGCGCAAAAAAACGCCTCCCGCCGGGTCGGAGCGACTGGTGGCCGGGCCGCGTCGGCCCGCGGGCGCGAAAGCCCTCCCACCGGCCTGGCTGGCCCGTGGGCCGCCTCGGTCTCCGCCCGATGTTCCGGTTGTGGCGGCAAAAGAGGGCGACGACGCCCCCTCGAGAAATTTGTGTTGCAATCCCGCGTGATTGCCGCTTGTTTCGCCTTGACCGCGCCCAATGCGGCAATGGCTGCATTTATGCCACGTAAATGTCATTTTGTCAATAGCCCCCGCCAGTCAATGGGTCTTGGGCAAACTTGCCGTTCACTGCGTGCTGATTAGCACAACTAACAATGACGCACAACATATAAGTTGGCGCTGGCCTGCCAAAACCGGCCCGATCAACCCGGCAATATTGCCGTTTTGGCTTGACAGCGCCCCTGGCGGAGGCTAGCCTTGGCTGGCGTCAAGTTTGGAGTGCCGTGATGGACGAAAGAAGCCGCCGCAAACTGCTCGATATCCTGCGCGTATTGGCCGAGGCCGACCGCCCCCTGGGCGGCACGCGCATCGCCCACGCCCTCAATCTGGCCGGCAAGGACATGAGCCAGCGGACGATCCGCTATTACCTCAACCTCACCGACGCCGAGGGGCTCACCGAAAGCGTCGGCCGCCGGGGCCGCCAGCTCACCACGCGGGGCAAGGCCGAGTTGGAGAGCGCCTACGTCGTCGACAAGGTCGGCTTTGTCGCCGCCCGGGCCGACGCCCTGACCTATGGCATGAATTTCCGCCTGCGCCAGGGCAAGGGCAGCGTGGTCGTCAACATCTCCACCTTCGAGACGGCCCGGGCCGGCCACGCCATCGAGGTCATGCGCCGGGTCTATCAGGCCGGCCTGAGCATGGGCCAGCGCCTGGCCCTGGCCGGGGCCGGCGCGCGCCTGGGTCGGTTGGTCGTTCAACCAGGCGAGATGGCCGTGGCCACCATCTGTTCGATCAGCGTCAACGGCGTGCTGCTGGCCGAGGGCATCCCCACCACCAACCGTTTCGGCGGCCTGCTGCAGATGCGCGGCGGCAAACCCCAGCGCTTTTTGCAGATCATTAACTACGACGGCACCACCCTCGATCCGCTGGAGATCTTCATCAAGGGCCAGATGACCAGCGTCAGCCAGGCCGCGGCCACCGGCGACGGCGTGGTCGGGGCCAGTTTTCGCGAGATCCCCACCCAGGCCGCCGAGGCCGCCCGCCGCCTGGGCGCGCGCATGGAGCGGGCCGGCCTGGGCGGCATCTTGATGATCGGCCGGCCCGGCCAGCCCCTGCTGGAGGTGCCGGTGTCCCAGGGCCGGGTGGGCATGATCGTTTTGGGCGGGCTCAACCCCATGGCCGCCGTCGAGGAAGTGGGCGTGCCCACCGGCAACCGGGCCATGGGCACGCTGTTGCCCTTCGAAGACCTGCGCCCTTTCACCGAAGTGCTGCGCTAAAGAGCGCGCCCGGCTGGCCTAACTCCGCGCGGCGCGTTACTTTTTGTTGACACAGCCAGCGCCATCCCCCTAAATTGACGCCGTATCCCGCGTAGACCAACGTCGCGAACCAAGCGCGCCATTTTCGCGAAAGCGTGGCGTTGCGCGATGGTTCATCCGTCCGTCCGTTATCGATAAAAGGAGGCTGTTTCATGCGCAAAAACACGCTGAGCGCGCTGGCCGTGATTTGGGCCTTGGCTCTCTGTTCACCCGCGGTGGTCTGGGGCCAAAGCCTGGCCGATCCGGCCGCCATGACGCCCAAGGGCCAGTTCGCTCTGGGGCTGGATTTGTCTTATCTGTTCGAGCAACAGACCGCCGACTTCGACCTGCGCTCGGACGACTCCAACGGAGATTCCGGCTATAGCAGAAACTCCGGCAAGATCAAAAACGACCAATGCTACCTGCTGAACCTGAGCTATGGCGTCGCCGATTGGCTGAGCGTTTTCGCCCAGGCCGGCGTGGTCAATGGCGGCAAGCTCATCGAGACCAACAGAGACTACCCCGAAGAATGGGAGATCAAGCTGCGCAGCCAGTTTGTCTGGGGCGTGGGGGCCAAGGCCCGGGCCTTCAAGCTCGATAACGGCCTGGCTCTGGGCCTGGCGGCCCGCTACCTGCGCTACGACAACCGCAAGATGGTCGACTGGCGCGACAACGTCACCGGCCGCAGCGCCGACCAAAATTGGTCCACCGACGAGGAACTGGACTATTGGCAGGCCGACCTGGCCGCCACGCTCTCCATGCCCTTTGGCCCCGTCACCCCCTACGTGGGCCTGGGCTACAGCTACTTCGAGGCCAAGGAAAGCGGTCGTTGGACCAGCAAAAGCGATCCGAGCTACTACGCCAACTACGACGCCAAGATGAAAAGCGACAACGAGCTGCTGGCCCTGTGCGGCTTGGACGTGGCGTTGGGTCACGGTTTGTCGCTCTACGCCCAGGCCGAGTTCGTGGCCCGCACCACCGTGGGCCTGGGTCTGAACTGGTCGTTCTAGGTCGCGGCGAAAAACGAGCCTCCAGGCCATCGCCCCACGGGGCGGCGGCCTTTTTTCGCGCCGCCGTGGGCCTCAGGCCAGGGCCTGACGCACCAGGGCCAGGATCTGCGAGGGCCGGAAGGGCTTGCTCAGGGCCGGATAGCCCAGGCGCTCGATCTCCTCGCGCAGCTCGGCGCGCACGGCGTGGGTGCCAAAAAAGCCGCTGATGAAGATGGCCTTGAGCGCGGCGTCGCGACGGCGCAGGTGGCGGATCATCTCCACGCCGTTCATGACGGGCATGACCACGTCGGTGATGACCAACTCCGGCCGAAAGATCAGGTGCTCGCGCAGGCCCAGCGCGCCGTTGGCGGCGGTGGCCACGTGATAGCCCTCCAGGCCCAGCAGGTCGGCCAGGTTGTCCTTGAGGCCGTCCTCGTCCTCGACCACCAGCACCCGGGGGTGACCGTCGCTGGCCTGACCCCGCCGGCCCAAAAAACGCGCCAGATCGTCGTCGCTGGTCTGGTCCAGGCGGCATTTGATCTGGTTGAGGCGGACTTGGCCCTGGTTGGCGGCGTCGCTGCGGCGTCGGTGCAGGTCGGGGTGGTAGACCTTGCATAGCAGGTGATAGCTGCTGCGCACGTAGCGCACGGCGGCCTCGGAGCCCAGGTCTTGGGCGATCTCGGCGGCTTTTTCCAGCACGCCCAAAAAACGCAGGTCGTTTTCCAGGCTGTCCATCAGGCGCTCGCCAGGCGGTCGATCAGCAAAAACAGGAAATAGGCGATGGAGACCACGCCGTTGACCGTGAAAAAGGCCATGGGGATGTTGGCCCGCTTGACGGCCACCAAGACGTGCTCGACCAGCAAGAGCAGGGCGATCAGCGCCACGCCAGTCAGATAGATCCGCCCCAGGCCAAACAGCGGCCCCAGGGCCCAAAAGCCCAGCGCCGCCAGCAGGTGCAGGCCCCGGCTGATCCACAGCGCGCCATGCAGGCCCAGGCGGGCCGGCAACGAATGGAGCTTATGCGCGCGGTCGAAGTCTATATCCTGGCAGGCGTAGATGATGTCGAAGCCGCCCACCCAGCAGGCCACGGCCAGGGCCAGCAGCACGATGGGCCAATCCAGCGCGCCGGTCATGGCCACCCAGGCGCCCAGCGGGGCCAGGGCCGTGGCCAGGCCCAGCCAGATGTGGCACAAGAACGTGAAACGCTTGGCAAAGCTGTAGCCCAGCACCCAGGCCAAGGCCACCGGCGATAGATATAGGCAGGCCGGCCCCAGCATGGCCGAGGCCAAAACAAACGCCGCGCAGGCGGCGATCAGCCAGGCCCAGGCCAGGGGCTTGCTCACCCGGCCGCTGACCATGGGGCGCGCGGCGGTGCGCGGGTTTTGGGCGTCGTAGCGCAGATCGGCGATGCGGTTGATGACCATGGCCGCGCTGCGGGCGGCCACCAGGGCCACGACGATCCAAAAGCCCTTGGCCCAGGTCAGCGTGGCCTGGCCCATGGCCAGCACCACCGCCGATAGGGCAAAGGGAAATAAAAAGACGGTGTGGCTGAATTTGACCAGCTCGCCAAAATCTTTGATGCGGGCAAATGCGAGGCTTGTTTTCATGTAAGCTGGTATTGTCATCTCTGGGGTACAATATTGGGTATCACGCTGAAATTTACACAAAGTGGCGTTGTTAATTCCCTTTGGCGGTTAGTTTCACTAAAGTATCTTGCTGTCACCGTCACGCCAGCGATGGTTGGTAAATTTTTTATATCATCGTCGGAGTATCCAAATGTTGTAGGAAACAACACCCCGAGGCGATCATTTTCCCCATCGTAAAATTCGAAATCTAATTCTTGCTCTGGGGAAAGGGAGAATTTTTTACTAAAAAGTGTTTTGTTATATTTCGTAATATCGGGATGGTTGCATTCAAGTCCGATATCCATCGCGATAGAGTGACCTATATTTTTTATGCGTAACATATAAATGTCTTTTCTATAATCAGATGTATTCTTGTCTGCCTTCTTCTGATATACATACATTATGAGCTTTGGATCGATCTGCGCCTCGCGGAGTCTCTTTGTTTCCGCATGCAGTTGCCGTGCAAAATAGCTGTTGACGGCGGCGGAAATAGCGCCAACAGCCGTCAAAATAACGCCTACCCAAACTTGCCAGTATGAGGATTGTTCTGCGGCAACGGTGTTGAAATTAAAGATAATATCCATAATCTCCCCTACGCCAGCCCCCACTTTTTCAGCTTGTCCAGGGCCTTTTTTTGCACCTCGGGCGTCATTTCCACGCGCTCGGGCCAGGGCCGGTGAAAGCCCTCGTCGGCGGTCTTGCGCGTGCCGTCCAGGCCCATCTTGCTGTGCAGCCAGGGCAGTTGGGCCGCGTGGTCCAGGGCGTCGGCCGGCCCCCGCGTGAACAACACGTCGCGCTGGGGGTCGATGTGGTTCAAGGCCTCCCACCAGGCCTCCTGGGGGTCTTGCACGTTGACGTGCTTGTCGACGATCACCAGCACCTTGGCGAACATCATCTGGCCCGTGCCCCACAGGGCGTTCATCACCTTGAAGGCGTGCCCCGGATATTGCTTGTCGATGGCCACGAACACCAGGTTGTGAAAAACGCCCTCGGCCGGCATGTGGTAATCGACCACCTCGGGCAGCACGGCTTGCAACAGCGGCAAAAAGATGCGCTCGGTGGCCAGGCCCAGGTAAAAATCCTCCATGGGCGGCCGGCCGACGATGGTGGCCGGATAGATGAAGTCCTTGCGGTGGGTGATGTGGGTCACGTGAAAGACGGGGTATTTGTCTTCCAGGCTGTAAAAGCCGGTGTGGTCGCCAAAGGGGCCTTCCACGCGCATGGGCTCGGCCGGATCGACATAGCCCTCGATGACTGCCTCGGCCTCGGCGGGAACCAGCAGATCGCACGAGACGGCCTTGGTCACCCGCAGGGGGCTTTCCAGCAAAAACCCCGAAAACATCAGTTCGTCAACGGCCTCGGGCAACGGCGCGCAGGCGGCGTAGGTGGTGGCCGGCGGGCCGCCCAGGGCCACGGCCACGGGAAGTTTTTGGCCCAACGCACGGGCCTTGGCCAGATGGGCCGCGCCGCCCTTGTGCCTGTGCCAATGCATGCCCGTGGTCTGGGGGCCGAACTTCTGCATGCGATACATGCCGATATTCTGGCGGCCGGTCTGCGGATCGGCGGTGATGACCTGGGGCAGGGTGATGAAGGGGCCGGCGTCGCCGGGCCAGCAGGTCAGGATGGGCAAAATGTCCAGCGAGGCCCGCGCGCCTTCCAGGATAACCTCTTGGCAGGAGGCGTTTTTGACCTCCTTGGGCTTGAAGGCGGCTAGCTGCTTGAGCTTGGGCAGGGCGCTTCTGACCTTGGCCCACAGGCCGTCGGGGATCTCCATCTCCATCATCGCCCGGATGCGCGCGGCCACGTCCTCCAGGCGCTCGACGCCCAGGGCCGCGGCCATGCGCTGGCGCGAGCCGAACAGGTTGATGGCGATGGGCCGGCCGCCGCCCTTGGTTTTTTCGAACAACAGGGCCGGGCCGCCGGCCTTCATCACCGGGTCGCAGAGGGCCGTCACTTCCAGGAACGGATCGACCTCCTCGGCGATGCGCCTCAGCCAGCCGCGTTTTTCCAGATCGTTGACAAACTGGCCCATGCTTTGCGGCGCGGACATGATTCTCCATCCGGCATAAGTTGACGATGACGTTACTATAACTTAGGCTGTGGCCCGGCGCAATCGGCGGCGGCGGCGCATGCGCCTTGACGGAAGTTGGCAAAACCGCTTACACTTCTTACAAGATATAGAATAATTGGACGCCAACGATGTTCGCCAATTTGCTGTATAACGCCGTTCTGCTGTTGGCTTTGGGCTATCTATACAGCCTGATCGCGCGTCGTTGGGATGCGTCCACCATTGCCGGGCAAATCCACAAGGGCCTGCTTTTCGGCGCGGTGGCGTTGGGGGTGATGTACAACCCGGTGACGCTGTTGCCGGGGCTGGTGTTCGACACGCGCTCGGCGGTGCTTGGCGTGGCGGGGCTTTTTGGCGGCCCGCTGACGGCGGCCATCGCGGTGGTCATGGCCGCGGCCTATCGCGTCTGGTACGGCGGCTCGGGCGTTTTAACAGGCGTTTTGGTGGCTTGCCTCTCGGGGGGCATCGGCGCGGCTTATTACCTGTGGCTGCGCCGGCGCGGCAAGTCACTGGGGACGCTGGGGCTCTACGTCTTCGGCGTGGTCGTTCACGTGGCCATGCTTTTGGGCATGCTGAGCCTGGGCTGGACGGCGGCCAAGATGGTTTTGGCCAACATCGCCGCGCCGGTGATGTTGATCTACCCGGTGGTTACGTTGCTGCTGGCCCTGCTGCTGGCCGATGGCGAAAAATACATCGAGACCGAAAAGCGCCTGGCGGCCAGTGAAAATCGCTTTCGGCTGAGCTTTGACAACGCCAACATCGGCATGGTCATCGTCGGCGTCGATGGCCGTTTGGTGCTGGCCAACGAGCAATTCGCCGCCATGCTCGGCTACGACAAAGACGAGCTGATCGGCCTGCACTTCAACGAGATCACCCATCCCGACGACCGCGACATCGGCAAGGATTACGTGGCCAGCACCGTGACCGGCCAGGCAGCCTCGGCCAGGTACGAAAAACGTTATCTGCGCAAGGACGGCGCGGTGGTCTGGGCGCGCGTCTCGCTGTCGTTGGTGCGCGACGCCGCCGGAAAGCCGCTGCATTTCATCTCCCACGCCCAGGATATCTCCGAAAGCAAAAAGGCCGAGGAGGCCCTGCGCGAAAGCGAATATCGCTTTCGGTATTTCGTGGAAAACGCCAATGATATCGTCTACGCCCTGTCGCCCGAGGGATCGTTCACTTACATTACGCCCAATTGGTTCGATTATTTCGGCGAGCCGGCCGAGGAGGCCCTTGGCAAGACATTCGAGCCATACGTGCACCCCGACGACGTGGGCGCGTGCCGGGCGTTTCTGACCAAGGTGCTGGAGACCGGCCAAAAGCAATCCAGCGTGGAATACCGCGTCCAGCGCCGCGACGGATCCTGGCGCTGGCATGTGTCCAATGGCGCGCCGCTGCGCGACGCCCAGGGCGCGATCATCGGCTACGTGGGCATCGCCCGCGACGTGACCGAGAGCAAAAACACCGCCGAGGCCCTGCGCGAGGCGGCGCTACGCCTGCAAGAGGCGGTCCGGGCGGCCAACGTGGGCCTGTGGGATTGGCGCCTGGATACGGACGAGGTCTTTTATTCATCCGAGTGGAAGCGCCAGATCGGCTTCGAGGACCACGAGATCGGCAACGATTTCGCGGAGTGGGAGAGCCGTGTCCACCCCGAGGATCTGGCGCCGACCATGGCGTTGATCCAGCGGACGCTGGACGGCCGGGCCGCCAAGCTCCAGTTGGAGTTTCGTTTTCGGCACAAGGACGGCTCGTATCGCTGGATCATGGCCCAGGGCTCGGTGCTGCGCGACGAGGCGGGCCGGGCCACGCGCATGCTGGGCTCGCACATCGACATCACCGAGCGCAAGCAGGCCGAGGCGGCCCTGCGCGAGAGCGAACGGACCCTGCACACGCTCATGGCCAACCTGCCGGGCATGGCCTACCGTTGCCGAAATGATGAACACTGGACCATGGAGTTTGTCAGCCAGGGTTGCCTGGCCCTGACCGGCTATCGGCCCGAGGAATTGATGATCGGCGGGCGCGTGTCCTACGCCCAGGTCATCCGCCCCGAGGACCGGGAGATGGTCGCCCAGACCGTGCGGCGGGCCTTGGGGCGTCGTGAAGTGTTCGAGCTGATTTACATCATCCAGACCGCCCAGGGCGGGCAAAAGTGGGTTTGGGAGCGGGGCTGCGGTGTTTTCGGCGATGATGGTCGGCTGCTGGCCGTCGAGGGCTTCATCAGCGACATGGACGAGCTCAAGCGGACCGAGGCGGCCCTGCGCGCCAACGAGCGGCGGCTCAGCGCCATCGTGGAGGCCATGCCCGACCCCATGGTGGTCTACGACGGCCAAGGCCGTGCCACCTATCTCAACCCGGCCTTTGGCCAGGTCTTTGGCTGGCGGCCCGAGGAACTGCTGGGCAAGGCCATCCCCTTCGTGCCCGACGACCAGAAAGAGGCGGTCGTGGCCACGATCAAAGACCTGTTCGCCCACGGCGGGCCGGTGACCATGGAGACCAAGCGCCTGACCAAGGACGGCCGCCTGCTCGACATCGTCATCAGCGCGGCCAGGGTTTTGGACGAGGCCGGCCGCGTCACGGGCATGGTCGTCAACCTCACCGACGTCACCCACACCAAGCGCCTGGAGGCCCAACTGCGCCAGGCCCAGAAAATGGAGGCCATCGGCACCCTGGCCGGCGGCATCGCCCACGATTTCAACAACATCCTCACGGCCATCTCCGGCAACGCCGAGCTGGCCCTGGACCGCGCCAGGCAGGGAGCGGCCACCCCGGCCGAGCTGGAAAAAATCCTCGGGGCCGCCGACCGCGCCAGGCGCCTGATCAAAAAGATCATGTTTTTCAGCCGCAAGGTCGAGTTCCATCCCCAGCCGTTGAACCTGAACAAAGTGGTCACCGACGCCGTTTCCATCATCGAGCGGGCCATCCCCAAGATGATCTCGGTGGAGCTGCGCCTGGAGCCCACGCCGTGGACGATCAAGGGCGACGCCACTCAACTGGAGCAGATCATCCTCAACCTGGCCAGCAACGCCCAGGACGCCATGCAAAACGGCGGCAGGCTGATCATCGAGACAGCCAACGTGTGTCTGGACGAAAAAGACGCGGCCAGCCATTTTCACATGGCCGCCGGCGATTATCTGCGCTTGACCGTCTCCGACACCGGCGTGGGCATCGACAAGCACATCCTGGAGCACATCTTCGAGCCTTTTTACACCACCAAGGAAATCGGCAAAGGCACGGGCATGGGCCTGGCCTCGGTTTATGGCGCGGTGCAAAACCACGGCGGGCATATCTATTGTTATAGCGAGCCGGGGCAAGGCACGGTGTTCAAATGCTATCTGCCGGCCATCCGCGAGGACGCCGAACGCCTCGCAGCGCCCGCTTTCGAAGTGGAGGCGATCGCCGGCGGCGCGGAGACGCTTCTGCTGGTCGATGACGAGGCGGCCCTGCGTGAGCTGAGCGGCGAGATGCTGGAGGCCGAGGGCTATCGGGTGCTGACCGCCGACAGCGGCGAGCGGGCCATCGATATCTTTCGCGACTCGGAGAGCCGCGTGGACTTGGTGGTGATGGACCTGGGCATGCCCGGCATGGGCGGCCACAAGGCCCTGAAGGAAATCCTGGCCATCGATCCCAAGGCCAAGGTGATCATCGCCAGCGGCTATCTGGCCGAGGGCCACATGCGCCAGGCCCTGGAGGCCGGCGCGGCCGGCTACGTGGCCAAGCCATATCGCCGGTTGGAGTTGCTCGCCGCCATCCGCCAGGCCCTCGACGCCTGAAAGGCCCGCTCGCCGCTTCAGAGCGCCAGGCGGGCCACGCTGCCGCGGCGGCTGGGGATGATCTCCAGCCGGGCGTCGATGCGCTCCTTCATTTCTTCGACGTGGGAGATCACGCCCACCGCGCGGCCGCCGTCGCGCAGGTCGATCAAGGCGGCCATGGCCAGGTCCAGGGCCTCGGCGTCCAGGCTGCCAAAGCCTTCATCGATGAAGATCGTCTCCAGCCGCACGCCGCCGGCATGGGCCTGGACCACCTCGGCCAGGGCCAGGGCCAGGGCCAACGAGGCCAGGAAGCTCTCGCCGCCCGAGAGGGTGCTGACCGGGCGTTGCGAGCCGTGATGGTCGTCGTCGACCATCAAGTCCAGGCCGGCGGCCTTGCGGCGGTCTTGGCGATCGACGGCGCGGCGCAGGGCGTAACGACCCCGGCTCATCCGGCCCAGGCGGCGCGAGGCCGCCTCCAGCACTTCGTCCAAAAGCGTGGCCAGCACGAAGCGCTGCAAGGTCACGCCCATGGCGTTTTGTCCGCCGGCCGCTTCGGCCACCCGGCCAATGACGCCGTGGTCTTGCTCCAAGGTGGCGACCTGGCTTGTCAAACGGCCCAACTCGTCTTGCCAGGCCCGGGCCTGGCGCAGGCGCTGGGCCAACTGACCGCCGGCGTCGATGGCCCGCTCCAGCGCTTGGGCGGCCTGGTTGGCGGCCAGCTCCAGGGCCGGCAGATCGGGTCGGCTCAGGCTGGCGGCGGCGGCTTGGGCGCGGGCCAGGCGGCCGGCGGCGGCGGCCTGGGCGGCGGCGAAATCTTGCAGGGCGCGCTGGCCCTCGGCCATGGTTTTTTCTTCCATCCGCGCGGCGGTCATTTGCGCTTCTTTGGCGAAACCGGCCAGGGCCAGGCGTCGGGCCAACTCCGCCTGGGCCAAGGCGGCTCGCGCGGCGGCCTCTTGGGCGGCCTCTTGGGCGGCGGCTCGCGCGGCCTGGGCGGCGGCCAAATCACGCGAGGCCAAGTCGTGGGTGGTCCGGGCTCGCTCCAGGGCGCTTTCCAGGCGCGTTAATTGATCCCGCGCTTGCCGGCTGGCCTGGGCCAGGGCCCCGGGCGGGCGCAGTTGCTCGGGCGTGTTTTGCGCGCGCTCGGCGTGGAGCGCCCGTTGGGCGGCCGTTTGGCGGGCCAGGTCTTGGAAGCTGGCTTGGGCGGCCAGCAGGGCGGCTTGGGCCTGGGCCAGCGCGCCTTGAGCGGCGACCTGGGCGGCCTGCAAGGCCGGCAGGCTTTGGCCGGCTCGATCGGCCTGGGCCAGGCGCTCGTTGGCTTCGTTGGCGCGGCGAGCCAGCTCTTCGGGCGATTCTTCGGCCAAGGGCCCCAGGGCCAGGCGTAGCTCTTCTTGCCGGCGGCGCAGTTCGACCAAATCGCGGGCAGCCCGCTCGGCCTGGCGTTCACGATCGGCCAGGGCCTGGCGGGCGCGCTCCACGGTTTGTTCGGCGGCCTCGAGGGCCTTTTGATCGGGCGCGTTTGGCTCGCCCTCGGCCGGGGCTGGGTGGTTGGTCGATCCGCAGACCGGGCAGGGCGCGCCGGGCGCTAGCCCCGCGGCCAGGGCCGCGGCCTGGCCGTCGCGCCACAGGCGCAGCAACTCGTCGCGCCGAGCTTGGGCTTGGGCCAGGGCGTCCTGGGCGTCCCGGGCCTGTTGCCCGGCCCAATCGGCGGCCCGGGTCTGCCCCGGCCCTTGGGCGGCCAGCTCGGCCAAGGCCAGCGCGTCTTGACGCTGCCTGGCGGTTTGTTGGGCCAATGATTTCAGGCCATCCAACTGGCCGGCCAGGGCGCGGGCCCGCTCCAGGGCGGCGGCGGCTTGCTGGGCTTGGGCCTGGCGCGCGGCCAGGTCATCCTCGGCGGCGGTCTGGGCCTGTTGGGCGGCCTGGGCCTCTTGTTGCAGCCGAGCCAAATCGGCGGCGGCTTGCTCTAATCCGGCCACGGTTTTTTCCAGGGCAGCCAGGCCCTCCAACCGCTCGCGGGCGCTTTGGCGCTCTGCCTCGCGGGCGCGCTCGGCCTCCAGGGCCTCGCTGGCCTTTTGCAGCGCTTGGCCGGCCTTGGCTTCCAGCCCTTGGCGCAGGGCCAGCGCGTCGGCCGATTTTTGTGCGTGATCAACGGCTTGGCCGCTGTTTTGCGCCACGTCTTCCAGGGCGGCGGCGCTTTGGGCCCGCGCCAGGGCCAGGCGCAGTTGGTCCATGGCCGGGGCTTGGGCGGCCAGATCGGCGGCGGCGCTTTGGGCCTGGGCCAGTTCGTCCAGGGCGGCGGCCTGGGCTTGGGCCTGATTCAGGGCCTGACGAGCGGCTTGTTCGGCCTGGCGCAGGCGCTCCCGCGCGTCCTGGTTTTGCCGCAAGTCCTCGGCCAAGGCGTCGATGCGCGCGGCCAGGGCGTCGGCGTTTTCCGCCTCGGCCTGGGCCAGGATGTTCTGGCCGGCCTGGAGCAGTTGGCGGATTTGCTCGGCCGCGCCGCGGGCTCGCTCCTTGAGCGCCTCGGTCAGGCGCTGATAAAAGCCCGTCTGGAACAGCGTGGCCAACACCGCCTCGCGCTCGCGGGAATCGGCCATCAGCAGCCGGCGAAACTGGCCCTGGGGCAGGATCACCACCTGGCGAAACTGCTCTTGGCTAAAGCCCAGCAGCTCCTGGCAGGCCTCGCCGACCGGGGCCCAGCCGCTGGCCAAAACCTTGGCCGGGCCATCGTCCAGCCGCCAGAGGGTGGCTTCGGCCGGCTGGCGGGTGAAACCGGCGCCGCGTATTTTGGGCCGGAGGCGCTCTGGCCGACGCAGCACGCGAAACCGCCGCTGGCCCAGGGACCACTCCAGGCAGACCTCGGTGGCGGCGTGGTCCGGCGCGAAATCGCAGCGCAAGTTTCTGGCCTCGCGTTCGCCGCCGGAGCTGGCGCCGTAGAGGGCAAAGCAGATGGCGTCAAGGATGGTCGTCTTGCCCGCGCCGGTGGGGCCCTGGATCAAAAACGGCGAGCGCCCCTCCAGCCGCGAAAAGTCGATCTCCTGGCGCTGGATGAATGGCCCGAAGGCCTCCAGGCAAAGGCGCTCCACGCGCATCAGTGGGCCTCCCGTTCCTGGCGGCGCAGTTGGCGGGCCTCGGCGGCAAAGGCCTCGAGCATCGCCGGAGTGGCCTCCTGGCCGGTGGTCTGGCGATAAAACGCCGCGAAGATCTGGGCGTCGTCCAGGCGGCGGGGGTCGATCTGGCCCTGGGCCGGCGCGGTCGCCAGGTGGGGGCGGGTCACCTGGAGCACGTTGGGATAGACCGCGCGCAGCCGGCCGATGGCGTCGATGACCGGCTCGATATTTTGCAGCTCGACGCGCAGATAATCCTGGCGGCCGGTCGCGGGCGGATCGGCCAAAAGCTCCTCCAGCCGGCCGCCGATGATGCGCGCATCGCGCAGGGGTTCGATGGCGATGGCCCCAACGCCAGCCAGTCCGGCGGCGTCCAGTTCGACCAAACTCAGCGACTTGGGCTGATCGACCTCGGAAAACGAATATTTCAGCAACGAGCCGGCGTAGCGGGCGTTGACCCCGCTGACTTGCTGGGGCCGGTGCAGGTGGCCCAGGGCCACGTAGTCAAAGCCGCGAAAACGCTCCACCGCCACAGCGCCCGAGCCGCCCACCGACAGCGGCCGCTCGGAGAGGCTCTCCAGCCCGCCGGCCACGAAGGCGTGGGCCGCCAGCACCCGCCGCGCGCCGGCCGGGGCCGGGGCCAGATCGGCCAGACGGGCGGCAAAGGCCTGGTCGTGGTCGCGGGGGGCCTCGTCGGCCAAGACGGCGCGGACCACGGCCGGCTCGGCGTGGGCCAGGGCGTGGATGGCCACCGGGCCGTGGGCGTCGGACAGGATCAGCGGCGCTGGCCGGGCCTGGCAGGGGCCGAAAACATGCAGGCCGCCATGGGCCAGCAGGCGCGCGCCAAAGCCCAGGCGGCGCGGGCTGTCGTGGTTGCCGGCGATGACGATGACCAAGAGCTTGTGGCCCAGCACCAGCCGGGCCAAGGTGTCGTCCAAAAGCTCGACGGCCTCGGGCGGCGGCACGGCGCGATCGTAGACGTCGCCGGCGATGATGACGGCGTCGGGCCGCGTGTCGGCGGCGATGGCCGTCAGTTGATCCAGGGCGTGGGCCTGGTCCTCGATCAGCGGGGCCCCGTGCAGCACCCGGCCCAGGTGCCAGTCGGCGCTGTGCAGCAGGCGCATCAGCCCTCGAAACCGGCGTAGACCAGGGCGAAGACGGCGGCGTCCTTGATCAGGCCGTCGAGGCTGATCCATTCGTCTGGCATGTGGGCGGTGTCCACGGCCGTCTGCCAGACCGCCGCGGGCAGGCCCTTTTGGCGGAAAAAGGCCGCCACCGTGCCGCCGCCGATGCCATAGGGCCTGGCCTCCAGGCCCAGCACGCGCTTGACGGCCCGGCGCAGGGCCAGCACCACCGGCGCCTCGTCGGGCGTGGCCGGCGGGGCCTGCAACTTTTGCACGATCTCGACGTCGACGGTGGCCCCGTCCTCGGCGGCGATGGCCTCGAAGACGCGCCTGATCTCGGCGATGACCTCGCCCAGGCTTATGCCCGGCAGCATGCGGCAATCGAGGTAAAACACGTCACGGCCGGGCACGGTGTTGATGTTTTGCACGCCGGCGTCCTTGCGCGTGGCCTGCATGGTCGAGCCGGGCGGATCGAAGCGCGGGTCGGTCTGGGGATAGCGTTCGGCGATTTCGCCCACGGCGCAGATCATGCGGGCGGCGGCGTGCAGGGCGTTGACGCCCTTGTGGGGCATACTGGCGTGGACCTGGCGGCCGCTCACCTCCACGCGCAGCCAGAGCATGGATTTTTCCACCACCTCGATGCCCGAGCCGTCCTCCAGGCCCGAATCGGGCACGATGATCAGGTCGTCGGGGCCAAACAGATCGGGCCGCGCCTCCAGCACGTGGGCCAGGCCGTGTTTGGAGCTGGTCTCCTCGTCGGAGACCAGGATCAGCCCCACGTCGCCGGCCGGCTTGATGCCCAGGTCGATGAGGGCCTTCAGGCCGATGAGCGAACTGACCAGCCCGGCGTGGTTGTCGTTGACGCCGCGGCCATAAAGCTTGTCGCCATCGACGCGCAGGCGCCAGGGGTCGGAGCTCCACAACGCGGCGTCGCCCGGCGGCACCACGTCCAGGTGGCTAAGCACCCAGACCCGTCGCCCCGGCCCACCGGGGTAGGTCGCCGCCACGTTGGGCCGCGCGCCGCCGGCCGCCCTGGGATCGGGGGCGTCCACGCGCTGGACGGCCAGCCCCATGGCTTCCAGCCAGCCCTGGACCAGGGCCGCCTTGGCCGCCTCGCCCTGGCCGCCGTTGTCGGGCCCCAGGGCCGGGGTGGCCACCAGCGCTCGTTGGATTTCGATGATTTCCTGGCGATATTGTTCGACTTTTTCGATGATGAGCTGACTATTGTCCATGCGATGACTCCCTTGGCGCTGGCGTGGCTTTGGCCTTCGGGTCAGGGTAGCGCCGGCCGGGCCGGGCGTCAAGGCGCATTGACAGGCCGCGCCAACGAGGCTAACATCACAAGTTGTATCTCTTCCGGGCGAATCGAAATGACCGTGCAAAAAGGCGGCGAAAACCTACCCGCCGGGATGAAGCGGCTGACCGGGCTCTATCGCTTCATTCCGCCGGAAAGCTATCCCGAGCTGGGCATCGACCCCGAGGACGTGCCCATTGGGGCCATCGCGGCCGAGGACCATCCGCCGTTTTTGCCCGACCGCTTCGGCGGCAACGCCTATGGCCTGGGCCTCTACGAGCAAGGCCTGCTCAGCGATCACGAGACCGCGCTGATCGAGACCCTCGACATGGACCGGCCCCAGCAGGTCCAGCAGCATTATCGCCCGCTCAACGACATCTTCAAGAGCCTGGGCCTGCTGATCCGCTACACCAGCAGGGGCGAGCCCTATTATCTGATCCCCCGCCAGTTCGTGGCCCACTTTCTGGTGGAGGTGCAGGCCATCACCGACGAGATCGACGATTTCGTCAAGGATCTGCTGGCCCGCAAGCTGAAAGAGACCACCACCCTGGGCCTGGTCACCGCCGAGAGCGACCTGCTGCTGCCCGAGTTGCAGGCCAAAATGCCCCACATCGACATCCGCGTGCCGCGCACCCTCGAAGACATGGCCGACCTGGCCGGGCTCTGCGGTGCGGTGGTGGTGGTGGGCGACCCCCGCGAGGTGATCCTCGATCAACTTTCGCGCCAGGGCAAGCCCCTGCCCCAGACCAGGGACGACCGCGAGTCGTTCGGCCATTTCGCCGCCAGCCAGATCTACGACATGCTTTCGCCCGAGGGCGAGGTGCTCTGCCTGTGCGAGCAACCCCTGGCCGCCACCCGCGAGGCCATCGAGGTAAAGTTCAAGCAGCCCATCGACCTCAAACGCTTTTTGCTTTTCAGCCACGTCTATCGCACCAAGCGGCGCTACGCCTCCGAGGACGGATCGGTGCAACTGGTCAGCCGCTTCGACTTCGAGGCCTTCATCACCGGCCTTGGTCTCTACCACGAGACGGTGGAAACCCTTTTGGGCGGCCGGCCCCTGGCCGAGGTCGACGCCGCCGAAATCGACCGTCTGCCACACCAGGATCTGCCCCTGCCGCGCGGCTCGGTGGAGCGGGTGATGGCCAAGTGGCGGCGCTGGTTCGGCACGTTTTTTCATCTGGACCGGCTGGATTCGACCCTGCCCGACGTGCAGCGCCAGGAGTGGCAGCGCCACTACGAACTCGACGGCGATCTGCCCGAGACGCTGGTGGCCCTGCAGGGCCGCCGCCGCCAGCCGCCGCTGAGCCTGGCCAGCCTGGAGAGCCAGGTGGCCTGGCGGCATCTGGCCGGCTGCCGCCGCGAACTGCTGGCCGAATATAAAAACTCGTTCGCTTACGTGCTGGGCGTGCTGGAATACCTCGATCAGGTGCGCCTGGGCAAGGTGGACGGCCTGCCCGGCCTGGAACTGAGTCGCCTGCGCAAGCCCTTTGAAAACATCGGCAAGCACCCCCAGTTCAAGGACGTGCTGCGCCTGGTGGAGCAGGCCCCCCGCCTGCGGCGCATGGAAGAGCGCCTCAACCCCGGCGGCATTCTGGGGGCGCAGACGCCGGTGCTGGAGAACCTGGCCAAGCTGTCGCTGATGGGCCTGGAAGAGGGCCCGCTGGATCAGCTCTACCTGATCGTTTTGGGCCACTCGACCATGAGCCGCGTGACCTTCGGCAAGCTGCCCGAGCAATCGCTGCGCCCGCTGACCGATCTGGGCCGCTACCGCGACCTGGACGAGGCCATAGATATCTTGCGCTTGTATCGGCTGCTGTCGGTGGCCGAGAGCGTCTCGGCGGGCAAGCGCGGGCTGGGCCCGTTGCAGGTCGAGGAGCTGTTTCATCTTTATGATCAGGCCGTGCGCGTGGTCACCGACCCCGAGTTGGACTGGGACGTGCTGCTGGACGCCCAGATCAGCCGGTTCGGCGGCGTCCAGGCCAAAGCCACGCGCAAGATGCTCAAAATTTTCAATTTGTTCGATCATCTGGACGATTGGCAGCAGTTGGACATGGCCGGCCCCAGGCTCAAGGAAGTAATGGCCGATTTCGACCCGGACCGGTTGGAGGCCATTGGCCAGGTGGTTCAATTGCTGCGTCAGATGGGCCAATTCGTGGGCCGGCACTACGCCGCCGACTCCACGGCGCGACCCTATTTTTTCCGGGCGCTTTTGAACTCGGAGCTGCACGGCAGCGGCCGCCTGTTGCCCCAACTGGGCACCGCCGCCGGCTTCACCCTGCTGTGGATCTGCGTCAACACCAGCGAACGCCGCCTGATCAACTTCAACGCCCTGCAAAAGGCCGGCGACGGCACGGGCCTGACCCGCCGCCAGGAAAAACTGCGGTCGGCCCTGCTCAACCTGCGGGTGGACGACCTCGCGCCGGCTTGGCTCGACGGGCTCAAGGAACAGATGGCCGAAAAAGGCGAGGCCTACATTCTTGATTCAGGCCTTTATTTGACCATCGACCGCCGCACCGGCGCGCTGACGCCCCAGTTCGTCGACGCCGAGGAAGAACTGGAGCGCCTGGAAAAAGATCTGGCCGAGGCCGAGCAAAAGGCCTTGCCCGAGGTCGGCGAACGCCGCTTGGCCGAGATGGACCGCCGGGTGGCGGCGGTGGCCAATTTCCTGCGCGCCCAACAGGGCGGCGTCATCGGCGAGGCGATGTCGTTCATGCGGCGGCGCTACGATTTTTTGTTCACCCGGCTGGAAGACTATCTGCTCGATCAGCTCTTTCACGTGGCCGTGTTCGCCGAAAATCTGGGCCGTTTGGTGCGATGTTGCCCCAACCTGGTGGGGCGGGTGCTCAGCGGCCGAGCCGGCGATTCCGAATCCGAGCGCCGCC
The DNA here is from genome assembly GCF_000143965.1 of Desulfarculus baarsii DSM 2075. GTDB lineage: Bacteria > Desulfobacterota > Desulfarculia > Desulfarculales > Desulfarculaceae > Desulfarculus > Desulfarculus baarsii. The sequence continues at coordinate 1,305,884 of NC_014365.1, forward strand.
TGGCCGCCGCCCGCAAGCTCAGCGCCCTGCATCTGCGCGACGTGGGCCAGTTCCAGGACATGGAGCTGAGCCACGAGATGGCCCGCCAGGAGTTCGGCCCGGCCACGGCCGGCATCGTCGGCGTCAGCCGGGGCCAATTTCAGGCCTTGGCGGCCTCGTTGGCCCAGTTGCTGCAAAAGCAGCCGGCCATGGAACGCTTGCTGATGCTGGCTGTGCTCCTGCACCAAGACGCCGCGCCCGACCAGCGCCCCGACGTCCGGCGCGTGACCCAGGTGGCCCAGCGCCTGGGCCTGGATCAAGACCAGAGCGACGACCTGCTGTTTTTGCTGGAGCACCTGGACACGCCCCGCCAGATCATCATGGGCGAGGCCTGCCTGGGCGCGCTGGAGCCGCTATTGCAGCGGCGCGACCCGCTGTTGGTCGAGGCGCTGTTTTTGCTTTCGATCATCCGCACCGCCGCCCGGAAGGAAGGCCTGCTCACCGAGGATCTGACCCAGAGCTTCGTGCGCCTGTTGGAGGGCCTGCGCCGCCTGGGCCGCGAGGGCAGGTCGGCCCGCCAGGCCCACGAGGCCCAGATCGTCGATTTCGCCAAGCAAATGGTGGCCTTCGAGCACTACCGCGAAATCCAGGCCAACCTGGCCCCCTCGACCAGCCTGCGCAACCTGCTCGAAACCAGCAAGCTGCCGGAAAAAGACCGCGCCCAGTGGCTGGAAAAAGGCCGGCGCCAGGCCGGGCTGGACCGCCTGCTCAAACTGCGCGGCCTGCTGACCACCGACGCCCTGGATATCCTGATGCTGCGCCATCAGGTGCCGGCGCCTTATATCTACCGGCTCAAGGGCCTGCGCTCCATCGGCGTGACCCGCTTCGAGCGCGACCTCTACGAAGGCATGCGCCTTTACCGCGGCCTGGTGGCCCTGCCCGACGAGATTCAGACCCAACTCCTGGAGGCCCTCAGCGACCCGGCCCGGCCCATGCGCCTGGCCGGGCTGCGTGGCGCGGCCGAACGCCTGACCTACGCCAACCAGATCAGGCTGTTGATGCTGGGCATGGCCGCCGGCATGGCCATGCAGGGCCTCAGCCCCGGGCCGGTCAAGGTCAGCTTCGCGCCGTTGGCCATGATCATGGAGCGGCGCTTCGAGGTGGTCAACGAGGCCATCACGGCCATCGACCCGGCCCTGCTGATCGGTCCGCGGGCCGACCTGGACATGGCCTTGGCCGCCAGCCGCAGCCTGGCCCTGCGCTACGACTATGAAAACCATCTGGTGTTGCTGGAGCTTTCGCCGGCGGCCAGCCTGGAGCGCAAGATCGAGGCCGTGCGCCTGGCCTCATCGGTCGAGGAGCTCAAGGAGCTTTACCACAACGAACTGCGCAACCTGCGCCTGACCACCCACCGCAATCTGGATTACCAGCAACGCCTGGAGGACGCCTTCGAGGAGACCCTGGGCCGCTTGGGACTTTCCATGCTCGAGCGGGTCGGCGAGGCCATGGCCAAGGAGGACGACCTGGAGCGGCTGGCGGCCATCTTCGAGTCCGCCTGGGAGGAGGGCCTGGAACTGCCCCTCGGCCGCGATCGCCAGCAGAGCCTGCGCGACCTTTTCGACATGAACGTCGAGCGGTTGCGCGGGGCGATCCTGGACCAACTGGCCCGCGAGTTGAACCAGGTCGCCGATCAACCGGCGCTGGAGGATCTGTGGGCGCGCGCCAAGGAGCGGCTGCGCGGCCAGCGGCGACATCTGGGCAAGGACTTTTTTCTGCTGGTGGCCCATCGTTTCGACCGCAGGGCCAGGGAGATCGGGGGCTGAGCGCCTGGGCGCTACAGGGACTCCAGCACGGCCACGACTTGTTCGATGAGCCAGTTGGGCGTGCTGGCCCCGGCGGTGACGCCCACCGTGCCCAGGCCGCTGAAGCGAGCCGGATCCAGTTCGTCCGGCGTCTCCACCCAGATCGACGGCTTGCCGCTGGCGGCGGCCACCTGGGCCAGGCGGGCGGTGTTGCCGCTGTTGCGGCCGCCGACGACGACCATGGCGTCGACCAGGCCGGCCAGGCGGCGGGCCTCCTCCTGGCGGCGATGGGTGGCCGCGCAGATGGTGGCGTGGACCTCCACCTGCCGGAAACGGGCCTGCATGGCCGCCTGGACCTGGGCGAAGACAGCTTCGTTTTGCGTGGTCTGGGCCACTAGCACGGGGCGTTGCAACTGGGGCAGACCGGCCACCTCCTCGGCCGAGGCCACCACCTGGCCCCGCCCGCGGGCGTGACCCAGCAGCCCGCGCACCTCGGCGTGCTGGCGGTCGCCGACGATGACCACGTCCTGCCCGCCGTCGGCGGCCTTGGCGATGATTTTCTGCACGCGGCCCACGTGGGGGCAGGTGCCGTCGATGATCGGCGCGAAGCCGGCCTGGGCCAGGGCCCGCATGTCTTGAGGCGGCACGCCGTGGGCCCGGATGATCACCGTGCCGCCGGTTCCGGCCGGAGGGATCTCCTCCAGCACGGCCACGCCTTTTTGCTTTAGCGATTCGAGCACCTGGGGGTTGTGGATCAACGGGCCGTAGGTGTAGATCGCCCCTTCGTGGCGATCGGCCTCGGCCAGGGCGATATCCACCGCTCGGCGCACGCCCATGCAAAAGCCGGCCGTCTTGGCCAACACAACTTTCATGCCGCCTGCTCCCCTTGTCGCGCGGCCAGTTGATCGAAAAACTCCTCGCACAGCGTCAGCAGACGGCCCAACTCGCGCTCCTGGCAGGCCAGGCGGCGGAAATCCGCCGCGCCGGGCAGGCCCTTGGCGTGCCACATCATAAACTGCTTGGCGAAATGGGCCGCCAGCTTGTCGCCGCCCAGGCTCAGGGCCAGTTCTGTGTGCTGGAGCAAGGATTGACGGCGTTGGGCCAGGCTGGCGCGTTCGACGGCGCGGCCGGCCAGCAGGTCGGCGGCTCGGCCAAAGATCCACGGATCGCCCATGGCCCCGCGCCCGATCATCACCGCCTGGCAGTTGGTCTGGCGCAGCATGCCCAAGGCGTCTTGCTCGCCGCGCACATCGCCGTTGCCGATCACCGGGACGGGGCACCAGGCGCTCAGCCGGGCGATGGCCGCCCAGTCGGCCTGACCGGCAAAGGCCTGACGGGTGGTGCGGGCGTGCAGGCAGACGGCCTTGGCCCCGGCGGCCAACAGCGGCGGGACGATGCGCTCCAGATCGTCGTCGCTCGGGCCCAGGCGCAGCTTGACCGTGGCCGGCAGGCTGGCCGCTTGGGCCACGGCGGCCATGACCGCGGCGGCGCGGGGGATGTCTTCCAGCAGGGCCGAGCCGGCCCCCTGACGGCGCACCTTGCGCGCCGGACAGCCCATGTTGATGTCGATCAGGTCCACCGGCATCCGGCTGGCCAAGGCGGCCGCCCGGCCCATGATCTCGGGGTCGGCCCCGAAAAGTTGCAGGGCCACGGGGCGTTCCTCGGGCAGGGTCAGGCACAGCTCCAGGGTTTTTTTGTGGCCACGGACCAGGCCCACCGCCGAGATCATCTCGGTGTAAACCAGGCCCGCGCCGCCGCGCTTGGCCATCAGGCGAAAGGCCGGGCTGCTGACCCCGGCCATGGGCGCGGCGAAAAAGGGCGATTGCAATGAAAGGCCGACAAACTGCATGGGCCTTAGTCTACCTTTGGCCCCAAGGCCTGTAAACCCGGCCCCTTGACAGGGCCGTGAGCGGGAATATGGTTAAGGCGATCATCGGCGAAAGGAGAAGCCATGAGTCTGACCAGCCGGCAAAGCGACGATCAGGCCGTGTTCGGGCCGGTGCCCAGCCGGCGCCTGGGCCTGAGCCTGGGCGTGGACCTGCTGTGGCCCAAGACCTGCACGCTCGACTGCGTCTATTGCGAGTGCGGCCCCACCACCCAAAAGACCACCCAGCGCGGGCGTTTTCGTCCGGCCGAGGACGTCCTGGCCCAGGTGCGAAAGCGCCTGGAACAACTGGACGTCCCGCCCGATCACATCACCCTGGCCGGCAGCGGCGAGCCGACGCTGCACCTGGATCTGGGCCTGGTCCTGCGGCGGCTGCGCGAGATGAACGCCGGACGGGTGGCCGTGCTGACCAACGGCACGCTCTGCTTTGACGAGCGGGTGCGCGACGAGCTCTGCCAGGCCGAGGTGGTGGTGCCCAGCCTGGACGCGGTCAGCCAGCGCGCCTTTCAGCAGGTCAATCGACCGGCCAAAGGCCTGTCGGCCGCGGCGATGATCGAGGGGCTCAAGCTCTTGCGCCGCCAGTTCAAGGGCCAGTTCATCCTGGAAATCCTGCTGGTGGAGGGCCTCAACGACACTCCAGGGGAGTTGGCCGGCCTGATGGCGGCGGCCAAGGCCATCGGCCCCGACGCGGTGCAGCTAAACACCATCGTGCGGCCGCCGGCCGTGGCCGGTTTCCGGCCCGTGGACGACCAGCGCCTGGCGGACATCGCCGCCGCCTTTGACCCGCCGGCTCAGGTCATCGCCCCGCCCCGGGCCCGCGCCGTCGGCGACCACGGCCACCTGGCCCGTCAGGCGGTGGAAATGACCAGGCGTCGGCCCTGCACCATCGAAGACATCGCCGCCGCCCTGGGCCTGGCCGGCGATGCGGCGGCCGACCTGGTGGCCAGCCTGCGGGCGGCCGGCCTGATGGGCTTGGAGCGCCACGACGGCCGGGAGTACTATCGCGGCGTGTGACTTTTGGGCAACACGGCGGTAGGCAAAAATACCCACCGTTTTGCAGTGGTTGCCTCTTTACTTGGCGCTGGTCCAGCTTAATATTACATTATAGAGGACTATGAGAACTCCGCGGGCCGCAAGGGCCGCGTCGCGAAGGAGAAGAACAAATGGCCAGCCGCAAGCTTTTGATAATCCTGATGGCCCTGGCCTTGTCGCTGACCATGGCCGGCGTGGCCTTGGCCAGCACCATCGATCTGGCCGGAACTGGCGCGGGGGGCAGCTTCGACGGCGTGGTGCACGGCCGCAACGACAAGTACAAGCCCAACAAGAACAACACCGGCCTGCCCGACGGCCGGGTCAACTGGGGTTCGACCAAGGAGCCGGGCTGGCTGCATCTGGGCTGGCTGGAGATGACCAGTTCCGATACGGCCGAGCTCAACGACAAGTACCTCTGGATGGAGAACTTCAACATCTACGAGGCCACGGGCGTTGACCCCAAGGATGGCCAATCGTTCGCCCTGGGCACGGAATATTCGATCAACCAGGTATTGCAACTGACCATCGCCGAGAGCTTCGGCAAGCATAACAGCATCAACGCCGGCGGCGACGACTTCGGCTCGCTGACCCTGACCGGGCTCAATTTTGGCTTCGACGGGACGCGGGGCGGCTCGCTGACCCTGACCGGCTTCATCACCTCGACCTACCTGGGCGATGATCCGTCGCAATTTTCGCTGACCTTGTTCGATCACGACTCGGGCGGCAACCAGATCATGAACGCCCTGAACAAGGGCAAGCCCAGCGCGCAGAACGTCAACGTCGATGGCCAGATCGTCGTGCCCAGCGCCGGCACGCCCGAGCCCACGGCCCTGCTGTTGTTGGGCTCGGCCCTGGGCCTGGCCGGGGTGCTGCGCCGTCGCCGCGCCTGAGCCGCGCCGGCCATGACGAACCCAGCCGCTCTCGCCCCGACCGTCGGGGGCGGGGGCGGTTTGTTTTTGGCGGGCGTTCAGGCGGCTTGCACTTGATCACGGCCCTGGTGTTTGGCCTTGTAGAGGGCGGCGTCGGCCCGTTCGATGAGGCCGTGCGGGGTGTCGTCGGGTTTCATGGCGGCCACGCCTATGCTCAGCGATGTGCGCACGGCCTGGCCGCGATAATCCAGCCGCAGGCCGCCAACGGCCTGGCGCAGCCGCTCGGCCAGGGCCAGGGCGCCTTCCAGGGTGGTTTCGGGCAGCAGCGCCGCGAACTCGTCGCCGCCCAGGCGGCCCAGCACGTCGGGCTCGCGCAGCACGGCAAGGCAGGCCTGGGCCGTTTGGCGCAGAACCAGGTCGCCGGTGGCGTGGCCGAAGGAGTCGTTGACCCGTTTGAAGTGATCGACGTCCATGACCAACACGGCCAAGGGCCGGCCGTAGCGTAGCGAGCGTTCCAACTCGGCTTGGCCCATTTCCAGAAAACGGCGGCGGTTGACCAGGCCGGTGAGGGGATCGCTGGCGGCCAGCAGGATGAGTTTTTCCTGGGCGCTGGTGATCTCTTGCTCCAGGCGCTGGCTGTTCATGACCAGAAAGATCCAGGCCCAGCTCAACTCCACCAGCACGGCCACGATCAGCACGATGGCGTTGAACACGCCCATGATGAACTGTTGTTGGGCCACCTGGCGGTCCATGAACATGTAGCTTAGCCGGATGATCAACATCAGCGCCAGGGCCAGGAAGACCAGGGCGGCCAGGTAGTATGGGCCCTTGCCCTGGCCCGATGGTTTGGTGGCCATCAGCCAGGTCAGGCGCAGGGCGATGCAGATCATGAAGATGTTGGAGCCGGCCGTGCGCGCCAGGATATCGTTTTGGACGTGGGTGAAAAAACAGAAATAGGCCACCGCCAGCACGGGCCATAACCAAAGATTCAGGCGCTTGACGCTAGACCAGCCCAGGAAAAGTTTGGTGCCCTCCAGGCGCAGCACCGAGGTCAGCACCACCAGCACGTTGGGCAGCACGACGCCCAGCGTCGGCGGCGCGCCCAGGCCGCGGATGGTGAAGAGCAGGTAGGTGACGGCGATGGTCAGGGCGCTGGCGGCGCAGAGGCCGAAGCCGGGGTAGGTCTTGCGCACCTTCCAGAACATGATCATGGCGGCGGCCAGGAAGAAATCCACCACCGTGATGGCCAGCAAGAGCGTTTTTATATCGACGTGCAAGTCCATGCGCCGGCCTTGACCGCGGTGCGTGTTCGTATCGCCGTCGGTGGGGCGACCGTGGCGGGTTAATCCAGCCAATATATTATTCTATTCCGTCGCCAAGCGCGCCGCCAGCCTAATTGCGCGGCCCTGCCCGGCGCGCGGCGGAGAAAAAGGCGGGCGGCCTTTCCCGAGTCGTTCGGGAGGGCCGCCCGCCGGAGTCGGGGCGTTTTGTTAGTAGGCCAAATGCTGATCGTCGGTGATCTTGTGGGAAAAATGCTTGTAGACCCAGGCCTGGTAGACGATGACCACCGGCACCATGACCAGGGCCACGCCCAGCATGATTTTCAGCGTCAGCGGGCTCGACGACGAATTGAACGCCGTCAGGCTGGCCGCCGGATCGATGCTGGAGGGCAGCATGTTGGGGAACAGCCCGGCCACGCCAAAGAGCGTGCAGGCGACCACCGTCAGGCACGAAAGGCCCCAGGCCTTCCACGGCGAGCCAATGCTCAGACGCGAGAGCACCAGCCCCGCCACGGCCAGCGCCGGGATCAGCCACAGCAGCGGATGGGCCAGATAGTTGGCGTAGAGGTTGGTGGCGAACCATGTGTAGACTAAAAAGGCCACGGCCAGCAGCAAAAGCGCCACCCACAGGCCCGAGGCCGCCGTCCGGGCCCGGCGCTCCAGGTCGCCGGATGTTTTCACGGTCAGCCACAGTGCCCCGTGGTACATGAACATTACCAGGAAAAACGCGCCGCCCAGCAGGCCGTAGGGATTCAACAGCGTCAGCAGCGTGCCCTGGTAGACGCCATCGGCGTCGATGGGAATGCCCGCGAAGATGTTGGCGAAGGCCACGCCGAACAACAGCGCCGGCGCGGCGCTGCCGATGAAATGACAAGCGTCCCACAGCCCGCGCCAAGCGGTCCCCTCGGCTTTGCCGCGGAACTCGAAAGTCACCCCGCGCAGGATCAGGGCGAACAGGATCAGCATCAGCGCCGAATAGAGCGAGCTGAACATCACCGCGTAGGTGGTGGGGAAGGCGGCGAAGGTCACGCCGCCGGCGGTGATCAGCCAGACCTCGTTGCCGTCCCAGAACGGCCCTTGGGCGTTGTAGAGCACGCGGCGCTCGTTTTCGTCCTTGGCCAAAAAGGGCATGAGCGTCCCCACGCCGAAGTCGAAGCCATCGAGCATGAAGTAGACGGCCCACAGCACGCCCCAAAGCACAAACCAGATCGTCTCCAACATGGCTCTAGCCCTCCTTCCGCGCGCCGGCGGTCGCGGCGGCCATCTCCGGCCCTTGCTTGGCGTGTTTGGCCAACAGATAAAACGCCGCCGCGCCCAACAACCCGTAGACCACGATGAAGGCGGCCAGGCTGATGGCCACCTGGGAGGTGGCGATGGGACTGAAGGCCTCGGAAGTGCGCATGAGGCCCCAGACGATCCATGGCTGGCGACCGACCTCGGTGAGCATCCAGCCGGCTTCGTTGGCCAGATAGGGCAGGGGCAACGACCAGAGCATGATCTTCAGATAAGTCGGGTTGTCGACCAGTTGCTTGCGCTTGAGCCAGCCCCACACCGTCAGGGCGATGAACAGCGCGCCCAGGCCCACCATCAGCCTAAAGCCCAGGAAGGTGGGCAACACCGGCGGTCGATCCTCGGGCGGGATGTCATTGAGGCCCACGACCTTGGCGCCAAAATCGTTGAAGGCCAAAAGCGACAGCGCCCCAGGGATGGGCAGCCACTCGACGATGTTGCCCTCGCCGCCGAGCCGGGGCACGGTGATCAGATAGATCGGGGCCGACTCCTGGGTCTGCCAGTGCGACTCCATGGCCGCCAGCTTGGAGGGCTGGACCTGGGCCACTTCCTTGCCGCCCAGGTCGCCGGTGATGGCCGCGGCCACGCTGAAGATCAGCGCGAAATTCAGGGCCAGGCGAAACGACCGGCTGAAAAATTCGACGTTTTGTCGGCGCAGCAGGTGATAGGCGCAGATGCCCATCACGAAAAATCCGGCCAGGATATAGGCCCCGCTGAGCGTGTGCGCGAATTGCAGCACGGCGAATTTCTGCGTGGCCACGGCGATGAAGTCGTCCAACTCCGCGCGGCCGTTGCGCAGCACGTAGCCCACCGGATGCTGCATGAAGGCGTTGGCCGCGATGATCCAGTAGGCGCTGATGTTGGAGGCGGCGGCCACCAGCCAGATGGTGGCCACGTGGGCCTTGGGCGAAAGGCGCTCCCAACCGAAAACCCACACCGCGATGAAGGTCGACTCCAGAAAGAAGGCCACAGTGGCCTCCACCGCCAACAGCGACCCGAAGATGTCGCCGACGTATTTGGAGTAGCGCGACCAGTTGGTGCCGAACTGAAACTCCAGCGTGATGCCCGTCACCACGCCGATGGCGAAGTTGATCAGAAACAGCTTGCCCCAGAACTTGGCCATGCGCTTGTATTGTTCGTCGCCGGTTTTGACGTAAATCGTCTCCATGATGGCGACCAGGATCGATAGGCCCAACGTCAGCGGGACAAAGAGAAAATGGAAAAACGTGGCCGCGGCGAACTGCAGCCGTGAGAGCATCAACACGTCCATACGCACCGCCTTTTCCTCGATAATGCCCAATGGAGCCGGCCATCGCCGCGCCAGGCGATAGCCTATCGGACCATGGTTAATTGTACGCCTTTGGCTCGGCCGTCTGGCAAGCCAAAATTGGCGAAAGCAGTATTCATTATCTTTATTGAATAGCTTCGCGTCAAGCCCAAAAGCGCCGGCGCGGCCCAAGGCGGTCGGCATGCCCCGGCGCATCGCATATGGGCTTGTGCATCGACGAAGAGGGCGTTAGGCTATTCTGTTATGAACTGTTATCGTTTGCCAAGCGGCCCGCCGGCCTCGCAACAAAGGTGGTGATATGGGCGTCAATCATTTCAACCGCGACCCCCGCGACACACAGTTTCTCCTCCACGAGCATCTGGGGGTGGCCAAGCTTTTGGCCTACGAGCCCTTTGCCGATTTTTCGGTGGAGCACATCGACCAGGTGATGGCCCAGGCTCATCAGGTGGCCAACCAGTGCCTGGGCCCGGCCATGCAGGATGGCGATCGGGAAGGCTGCCAGTTTCAGGCTGGCGAGGTCAAGGTTCCGTCGGCTTTTCACGATTGCTGGCGGGCCCTGCGCCAGGGCGGCTGGCTGGCCATGGCCAACGATCGTCGCTGGGGCGGCCTGGGCCTGCCGGCGGTGGTCTCGGGCCTGGCCAACGAATATTTCTTTGGCGCCAACATGGCCCTGAACATGTACCCCCTGCTGACTTCGGGCAACGCCAGGCTGATCGAGGCCTTTGGAACCGAGGCCGACCGCGAGCTGTTCGTGCCCCGCATGTATTCCGGCCAATGGGCCGGCACCATGTGCCTGACCGAGCCCCTGGCCGGCTCGGACGTGGGCTGGCTGGAGACCAGCGCCACGCCCGACCCCGACTCGCCCGATAAGCGCGTCTACAAGATCAAGGGCCGCAAGCGTTTCATCTCGGCCGGCAATCACGACCTGACCGAAAACATCATCCACCTGCTGCTGGCCCGCATCGAGGGCGCGCCCCACGGCACCAAGGGCATCAGCCTGTTCATCGTGCCCAAGATCTGGGTCGAGCCCGACGGCGCTCTGGGCCGGCCCAACGACGTGGTCTGCACCGGCATCGAGCACAAGATGGGCATTCACGGCTCGGCCACCTGCGCGCTGCATTTCGGCGGGTCCGACCAATGCCGGGGCATCTTGCTGGGCGAGCCGCACACGGGCATGGCCAAGATGTTCCAGATGATGAACGAGGCCAGGGTAGGCACGGGCCTGATGGGCCTGGCCTTGTCGGCCTCGGCCTACGACGCCGCCCGGACCTGGGCCAAGCGCCGCGTGCAAGGCCCGCCTTTCACCGATCGCCGGGGCCAGCGGGTCAAGATAATCAACCACGAAGACGTGCGCCGCATGCTTTTGAACATGAAGGCCGGCACCGAAGCCATGCGGGCGCTGATCGCCAAGACTTATTATCTGATGGACGTGGCCCGCTTCGAGCCCGACGCGGCCGCGCGGCAAAAGGCCGCCGGCTTGGTCGAGCTTTACACGCCTCTGGTCAAGGCCTATTGCACCGACTTCGGCTTTTCGCTCACCCGCGAGGCCTTGCAGGTCTTTGGCGGGGCGGGCTATTGCAACGGCTTCCCGGCCGAGCAGTACGTGCGCGATTGCAAGATTCTGTCCATCTGGGAGGGCACCAACTATATCCAGAGCCTGGACCTGGTCGGCCGCAAGCTGGGTCTGGAGGGCGGGGCGGTGTTTCAGGGGGCGCTGGCCGACATCCAGACATTCTGCGCCGACAACGCCGGCGACGCCGACTTTGGCAAATGCTTTTCGCTGCTGAGCCGGGCCGTGGGCGTGGTGGGCTTCATGGCCGGCGGCTTCCTGAACTATCTGGGCGACGGTCGCATCGGCTTCATACCGCTTAACGCCACGGCCTTTTTGGAGTGCCTGGCCGAGGTGGTCATGGCCTCGCTCTCGCTGGAGCAGGCGCTCGTGGCCCGGCGCAAGCTGGCCACCGTCGATCCGGCCTCGGCCGACGGCCTGTTTTATCGGGGCAAGATGCACGGGGCCAGGTTCTTCTGCCAGCGGGTCTTGCCGGCGGTGTTCGCCCGCCAGATCGCCTTCGAGCAAGAGGACGCCTCGGCCCTGGAGATCCCCGAGGCCTGCTTCTGAGCCCCGCGGAAATCAGCGCCCCCCACGCCGCGCGGGCGGCGTGGGGGCGTTTTCGCGCCGTGGTGGGGGCGCTACTTGGCCACCTTGTAGCCGGCCTTGGCCAGCCTGGCCGCCACCGGGGCCGGGTCTGGCGCCTGGGCCCGCAGATAGACGCGGTGGCCCACGCCCCGGCGTTGGCGCAGGCTGAAGACCGCCTCCACCGGCACGCCGATCTCCTCGACCAGGGCGGCGATCTTGCTCACCTCGCCCAGGCTGTTTTCCAGATCGACATTTTCGATGACCACGATGCTGTTGCCCTGGTGCGCGCCAAAGATGTGCAGCATCGCCCGAAATATTTCCGTCTCGGTGACGATGCCCACCAACTTGCCGTCCTCCACCACCGGAAAGGCCCCGATGCCCCGCACGTGACCGTCGCGCACCACGTCCATCACCGAATCCTCGGGCGAGACGGTCTCGGGGTTTTTGACCATGATGTGGCCGACCTTGAGCTTGGCCATCAGGGCGTTCATCTCATGGCGGCTGAGGGCCTCGGCCGCCGAGGGCGAGGCGGCGATGATGTTGCGCAGGGTGATCAGGCCCTTGAGGCGGCCCTCGCCGTCGACCACCGGCAGGCGGCGCACGCGGTTTTCGGCCATGATCTTGTGGGCGGCGGTGACCTGGGTGTCCTCGCTGACGGTGATGGGGTTGGGGCTCATCCAGTGCTTGATCTTCATCGAGCGCTCCCGTGGCGGGGGTTGGCGTTTGGCCTGATCGTTAACGTCATTATAGACCATGGCCAAGCTCGAGATAAAGCCCGTCATCCCGGCGGCGGCGGCGCTGAAAAGCCCGCTTTTGTTTGGTCCGCCACAATGCTATAAAACGTCAGGCTCCCGGACAGGCGGCCCGCCAGCGGAGGACGTCGGGCATGACGCGCAAGATTTTCAAGTTGCTGTACAAGCTTGGGCTGCTGCGGCGTTTCGAGCAGATCGACGCCATACATTATTTGAAGCGCCTGGCCCGCGGCAAGCACCCGGCCGACGGCGGCTATTTTTCGGAGAGGGACGCCCTACAGTTCACGCCCGGGCCGGCCCTGAAGCGGACCAGCTTTCGCGGTGCCTCGGTCTTTTTTCGCTGCGAGATGACCTACCCCCTGGAATGGAAAATCCTGCAAAGCGGCTATTTCGACCGCGACGTGCTGGAGTTGGTGGCCGACCTGGCCCGCCCCGGCCTGGCCATCGCCGACGTGGGCGGCAACGTCGGCGGCCTGGCCATCCCCTGGGCCCTGGCCCTGCCGGAGGTGGAGGTCCACTCTTTCGAGCCCAATCCCCTGGCCTTGGCGCGCTTGCGCCACAACCTGGCCCTCAACCCCGAGGCCAAGGTCCACGTGGTGGAAAAGGCCGTGGGCGAGCGCCCCGGAACGCTGGAGTTTCACGCCTTTGACGGCCAATATCTGGGCGATTCGTCGTTCGTCCAGCCGCCCAAGATCGATCATCCCGGCCGGGTCATGGCCGTGGAGGTGATCACCCTCGACGACTACTTCGAAGGCCGGCGGATTGAGCCCGGCGTGATCAAGCTCGACATCCAGGGCTACGAGGCCCAGGCCCTGGCCGGGGCCGCTCGCCTGCTTTCCCGGGCCCGGCCCTATGTTGTCTTCGAGCACGAGGACCAGAACTTCCCCCAGGCCAGTCAGGCCGCGCGGGCCAAGCAAGTCCTGGCCGATATTTTCGCCGAGCACCACTACGATGTTTATTACATCACCCGCTTCAGCCGCGACCTGTTGTTGCCGGTCGATTGGCAAAGGCCTCTGGCCGGCAACCTGCTGGCCCTGCCTCTTTGACGCTTGGCCCATCGGCGGCAAGCGGTTGTTGACGGGCCACGCCCGCCGTCCTAGACTGACAGCAAAGACCTGCGGACGGAAACTCTCTGGAGCGCACATATGAAAAATCGTGGGATGTGGGCCAAGGCGCGCCGCGGCTCGTGGGCCGGCATGTTGCTGTTGGCCGGGCTCTGCCTGTTGGCCGGGCCGACCTGGGCCAAAATCGAAGGGCCGGCCGCCCTCAAGGTGCTGAGCCTGCTGCCAGCCGGCCAGACCGAACGTCTGAGCCAGATCGTCGTCGTCTTCGACCAACCCATGGTCGCCCTGGGCGCGGCCAAGCAGGACGAGGCCAGCGCGCCGCTACGCCTGGAGCCCATGCCGCCGGGGGCCTTCCGCTGGCTCGACCCCCAGACCCTGGCCTATATCCTCGACAAGCCCATCGCTGGGGCCACGCGCATCAAACTCACCGTGCCGGCCGGCGCCAAAGCGCTTTCCGGGGCGGTGCTGGCCCAGGCCGTGGAGGCTTTCGCCGCCACCCCGCCGTTGACCGTGACCGAATTTGGCCCCCAGGCCGGCGAGGAACTAGGCCCCAAGCCCCAGATCAGGCTGACCATCAACCAGCCCGCCCGGTTGGAGTCGCTACGCGCGAAGCTTTCGCTGTCGGTCAATGGCCGGCCGGTGGCGGCCACGGTGGATTACGAGCCGCCGCCCCAGTGGCAAGACGGCTCCCAGGGCCTGGCCGCCTCTTATATTGTCAGCCCCGTGGAGAGTCTGCCCATCGACGCCAAGGTCAACCTCCTGGTGGCCCCTGGCGTCATGCCGGCCGACGGCGATATGCCCTCCAGCGAGGCCTTCAGCGCCGATTACACGAGCTTTGGCGCCACGCGCCTGAATAAATGGGAGATGTCGCGGGCGGTGCTGGGCGGGCTGGATCCGGCCGCCTCGTTGACTCTGGAGTTCAACAACCCCGTCAAGATGGCCGACCTGCTGGCCAAGCTGCGCATCGAGCCGGCCCTGGAGCTGCCCACGGCCGAGCCCGAGGAGAGCGGATCGTGCTGGATCAGCCTCGATCTGCCCTTCCAGCCGGGCCAAAAATATCGCCTGACCATCGAGCCCGGCCTGACCGACGACTACGGCGCGAAAAGCCTCAAGGCCCAGAGCATCGAACTGGCCATCGGCCAGCGCAACCCGATCATGGCCCTGGGGCCAGAGATGGGCGTCATCGAGCCGCCGGGCGTGGCCCCGCTGCGCGTGCGCAACCTGGCGGCGGTGGATCTGGGCCTGCGCTTTTTCGGGCCCGAGCAGGCCGTGCCGGCCCTGGCCGCCGAACAGGAACGGCCCTGGGACGCCAAACCCAAGCCCCTGCGGGCCGGCCAGGAGGGCGTGGTCCTCAAGCGGCTCAAGATCAAGGCCCCGGCCAACCAGAGCATCTTGCGGCCGTTGGACCTGGCCGCGCTGTTGGGCCGCTCGCCCCGGGGCGGCCTGGTGCTGATGGACGCCAGGGCCACCTGGCCCGATGAAGAAGGCAAGCCCGTCGAGCGGGTGCAGCGCAGCCTGGTGCAGGTCAGCGACCTGGGTCTTTCGCTCAAGTTGGGGGCCGATGGCGGCTTGGCCTGGCTGACCAGCCTGTCGGGCGGCGGGCCCCTGGAAGGCGTGGCGCTGGAGTTGCGCGACCGCAAAAACCGCGTGCTGTGGAAAGGCCTTTCCGACGCCCAAGGCCTGGCCCAACTGCCGGCCCTGGCCCAACTCGACCCCGCGCCGGACAAAGAGCGCTCCTGGCGCGATCCGGTGGTCTACCTGCTGGCCAGACGCGGCGAGGATTTCGCCGTGCTGCCCGGCGACTGGGGCGCGGACCTGGTCTACGAGCTGCCCTATCAGGTCAACTATGTCGGCCCCCAAGGTTCGCCGCCGCTGGCCGCCCACGCCCTGGTCCAACTGCCCTTGTATCAACCCGGCCAGCAGGTGCGTTTCGTGGTCTACGCGCGCCGCCACGCGGCCCAGGGCCTGGTCGCCGCCCATCCGCTGACGGCGCGGGTGCTGGTCAAGGATCCTTATGGCCGGATTGTTTTCGAGCAAAAGGCCGACGCCAACCCCTACGGCGCGCTGGCCTGCGAATTGAAGCTGGGCCAGGACGCCCGCCTGGGCGCGCATGCCATCTCGCTGATGGTCGGCAAGGATGAAATCAGCGCCGGCGGCTTCCAGGTGGCCTCGTTCCGGCCGCCCGACTTCAAGGTCGAGCTGAACGCGCCGGCCGCTCACGTCGGCGCGGGGCCCCTGGGCCAGGCCCGGGTTGATGCGCAATATCTCTTTGGCGCGCCCGTGGCCGGCGGCAAGGCCCAGCTCAAGGCCGGCCAGGAGCCCACGACCTTCGCGCCCGCGCGCCTGGCCGACTACGCCGTGGGCGATCTGCCCCTGCCGGGCCAAGAGCCCAACCAGAACAAAGACCTGGGCCAGCAAGACGCCGCCCTCGACGCCAGCGGCCAGGCCAAGTTCGGCCTGCCTGCCGCCGAGCCGCTGCCGGGGCTGCCGGTCAACGTGCGCCTGGAGGCGGCGGCCAGCGACGTGGCCGGCGTCACTCACGTGGCCGTCTCCAACGTGGTGGCCCATCCGGCCCAGTTTTATCTGGGCGTCAAGACGCCGCTTTTGGCCAGCGCCGGCGCGGCGGCCAAAATCGAGCTGCTGGCCGCCGGCGTGGATAACCAGGCTCTGGCCGCCTCCGCCGTCAGCGTCAAGGCCTATCGCCAGTGGTGGGAGACCGTGCGCGAGCGCGGCCCCGGCGGTTATTATCGCTATCTGGGCCAGGCCCGGCGACAGGAGGTCTTCAGCCAGACCCTGGACCTGGCCGCCGAGGGCGGCGGCTTTGACTTCACCCCGCCCCAGGCCGGAACCTACGTCATCGTGGCCGAGGCCAAGGACGCCGCCGGCCGCCTGAGCCGTAGCGCGTCGTATCTGTGGGCCAGCGGCCCCGGCCAGGCCGGCTGGGAGCGCTTTGACGGCCACCGCCTGGAGCTGGTCGCGCAAAACGACGACCTGGCCCCCGGCCAGTCGGCCAAGATCCTGATCAAAAACCCCTTCGCCAAGGCCACGGCGCTGATCAGCGTCGAGCGCCGGGGCGTGCGCCGCGTGCAGGTGCGCCAGATCGAGGGCCCGGCCCCGGTCATCGACGTGGCCGTGGAACAGGCCGACGCGCCGGGCGTCTACGTGGGCGTGCTGCTGATTCGTGGCCGGGTGGCCGAACCGGTGCGCATGGGCGTGGATTTGGGCAAGCCCCAGGTGCGCATCGGCTACGTGGCCCTCAACGTGCGCCGGCCTGGCGGCGGCCTGGCGGCCAAAGTGAGCGTGGACGCCGAACAGGCCCGGCCTGGCCAGGAGATTCGCGCCACCGTCGAGGTCTCGCGCGATGGCGCGCCGGCCCCGGCCCAGGTGACCTTGCTGGCCGTTGACGAGCGCGTGCTCACCGCCGCCGGCGACGATAATTCCTACGACCCCAACCAGACCTTCGGCCGCATGGACGGCCTGGCCGTACTCACCGCCGACGCGCGCACCCAGGTCATCGGCAAGGTCTTGGCCTCGCAGAAAGGCGAGGGCGGGGCCGGCGGCGGCGGCCTGGGCCAGGCCGTGCGCCAGCGCTTCCATCCGGCGGTTTTTTGGCTGGCCATGGGCCAGACCGACGCTCATGGCCGCCTGACGGCCGCTTTCCGCCTGCCCGACACCCTCACGGCCTATCGAGTGGTGGCCGTGGCCGCCGACAAGCTCGACGGTTTCGCCATGGCCAAGGCCCAGGTGCGGGCCAGCCGGCCCTTGCAGGTTTTGTCGGCCCTGCCGCGCTTTGTCACCAGCGGCGATCGGCTTCAGGCCCGCTTCGTGGTGCAGAACCTGGGGCGCGCGCCGCTGAAGGCCCGCGTCGAGCTGAAGGCCGTGGGCCTGCACATCTCCGATCCGGCCGCTCAGGAGCTTGATCTGCCGCCCGGCGGCGGCGGTCGGACCGTGGGCTTCTGGGTCACGGCCGAGCGGCCGGGCACGGCCGTTTTGGACGTGCGGGCCAGCGCCGGTGACGAGCTTGACGCGGCGCGCTATTCGCTTGCGGTCAACCCCCGCGCGGCCCTGGTCACCACCGCGGCCTCCGGGGCGCTTCGGCCCGATGGCGGGCAAAAGAGCGCGGCCACGCCCCTGGAGCTGCCCGTCGGCGCGCGGCCCGGCCGGGGCGGCCTGGTGGTGAACCTGGCCCCGTCCCTGGCCCCGGCCATGGCCCGGCCCACGCAAATGCTGGTGGAATATCCCTTTGATTGCTGGGAGCAGCGTCTGAGTCGCGCCGCGGCCAGGGCCCTGCGCCTGGGCGAAGGCCCGGCCCTGGGCCTGACCCCGGCCCCCGACGACCTGGCCGCCGTCCAAGCCACCATGGCCCTGGCCATGGATTATCAAACGTCATCGGGTGGTTTTGCCTATTGGCGGGGCCAGGACAGCGCCGAGTTGTTCCTCAGCGCCTACACCCTGTTGGCCGACGGCCAGATCGCCCAGGCCGGACCCAAGCTCGGCGATGACGAGCGCAAGCGCCTGATCGAGTATCTGCGCCAGACCCTCAACGAACGCCGGCCCGGCCAACGCCGCGACTTCTATTACGCCACCAGCGAGGCCCTGGCCATCTGGGCCCTGGCCAGCGCTGGCCAGAACGCCCGCGCGGCCCTGGAGTCGGCCCTGACCCGTCTGGACGGCCTGGGGCCCTTTGGCCTGGCCGCTCTGATCCAGGCCGCCGCCGCCGGCAAGACGCCGGGCGCGCTGGAGACGTTGCTGGCCCGGCTGGAGCCCCTGGCCGACGTCACGGCCACCGAGGCTCACTTCACCACCATCAACCCCGAGGGCATGAAGCTGGCGCTGGGCTCGACCCTGCGCGACAACGCCGCCGTGCTCTGGGCCCTCTGCGCGGCTCGGCCCGATCACCCGCTCGCGGCCAAGCTGGCCCGCTGGGTGGCCGGCCGCCTGGCCGATCAAGAGAGCATCTCCACCCAAGAGGCTGTCTTTGGCCTGTGGGCCTTGCGGGCCTATCTGCGGCAGGCCGGCGCGCAAGGCGGCCCGCTGAACGTGGCCGTCAGCCTGGCCGGCCGCGAGCTGCTCCAGGGCGGCTTTGCCGACGGCCGGCAAGGGCCGCTGACGGCGCGGATGGTGCGCGATCTGCTTGCGCCGGGCCAGCGCCAAGAGCTTGTCGTCTCGGCCAAGGGCCAAGGGGCGCTGTTCTGGACGGCCCGCCTGGCCTACGAGCCCGGGGGCAACCCGAACAAGCCGATCAACGCCGGGCTGCGCCTGGCCCGCTTCCTCAGCGCGCCCGACGGCGGCGAGCCGCCCTGGCGCCTGACCCAGCGGGTGGAGTGCTTCATCACCGTCGCCGTCAGCCAGACCCGCCACCACGTGGCGGTGGAGGTTCCCTATCCGGCCGGCCTGGAGCCCGAGCGCGCGGCCTTCGCCGCCCAGGACGACGCGGGGGCCTGGCCCTGGCTGTGGCGCGAGCTGTGCAAGGACGGGCTGTTGCTTTACGCTCCCCAGCTCAATCCGGGGGTGTATTCTTATCGCTTCGTGCTGCGGGCGGTGGCCCCGGGCTCGTTTGTGATGCGGCCGGCCAGGGCCGAGGAGATGTACGCGCCCGAGGTCTTTGGCCAGACGGCCGAGGAGACGGTGGAGGTGCGGTGAAAAAGCGCCTGATCGGCCTGGCGCTGGCCACGGCGCTTCTGCCGCTGGCCCTGTGGGGCGTGATCGCGCTGTGGCCGGGCCAGCTTCCGGCCGAGGGCTACGGCCCGGCCAAGGATCGCTTGATCCTGGCCGCCGATGGCCAGATCCTCGCCCAGTTGGCCAACCCGCTGACGCGCCAGGGGCCGTGGACGCCGACGTCCGAGATCACGCCGCTGTTGCGCGCGGCGCTGATCGCCGCAGAGGATCGCCGTTTTTACGCCCACCCCGGCGTGGACCCCCTGGCCCTGGGCCGGGCCGCCTGGCAGTGGCTGCGCGCCGGTCGGGTGGTCTCGGGCGGCTCGACGATCAGCATGCAGTTGGCCCGCCTGCTGCGGCCCCAGCGCCGTACGCTGGCGGCCAAGCTGGATGAGGCGGCCACGGCCCTGTGGCTGGAGGCCCGCCTGGGCAAGGACGAGATCCTGGGCCAATACCTCAACCGCGCGCCCTTTGGCGGGCCGCTGGTGGGCGTGGGCGCGGCCAGCCGCCTGCTCTTGGGCAAGGCCCCCCAACGCCTGGCCCCCCACGAGGCGGCGCTATTGGCCGCTCTGCCCAAAAATCCATCGGGCCTTTTGGCCAAAAGCCAGCGCCCCAGGCTGAAAGCCCGCCGCGACGCCATCTTGCGGGCCATGGCCCAGGCCGGAGTGTTGGACCGCGCCGCGCTCGCTCGCGCCCTGGCCGCGCCGGTGGAGGTCGGCGCGCCGCCGCCCCGGCCCAGCGCGCCCCACTTCGCCAGGGCCCTGGCCCGTCGCCTGCCGCCCGACGCGCCGGCGGCCACGCCCACGTTCATCGACCCGGAGCTGCAAGCGGCCCTGAGCGCCTTGGCCGCCGAGCACGTCCGCCAGGGCCGCGAGCTTGGCATGCGCCAGGCCGCCATTCTGGTGTTGCGCAACAGCGACCGCGCCGTGCTGGCCTGGGTCGGTTCGGCCGATTGGCAAGACCCCAATGCCGGCCAGGTCGATGGCGTCTTGGCCCCGCGCCAGCCGGGCAGCGCCCTCAAGCCCTTCATCTACGCCTTGGCCCTGGAGCGCGGCCACACCCTGGCCGAGCGCCTGGCCGACGAGCCCTTGGGCCTGGCCACGGCCGGCGGCGTTTTTCGTCCGGTGGATTATGACGGCCGCCACCGCGGCATGGTCAGCTTGCGGGTGGCGTTGGCCAGCTCGTTGAACTTGCCGGCGCTACGCCTGGTGGACAAGCTGGGCCAGCCACGAGTGTTGGCCGGCCTGCGCGGGCTGGGGTTGGCCCTGCCCCGCGCGGCCGATCACTATGGCCTGGGCCTGGCCCTGGGCAACGGCGAGGTCTCGCTGCTCGATCTGACCGTCGCCTACGCCGCCTTGGCCGCGGGCGGCCGCTGGGCCCCGGCGCGGCTGTGGCCCGGCCAGGCGCCGGCCGTCGAGCGCCAGGCCCTGGACCCGGCGGCCTGCCGGCTGATCGCCGACGTCCTGGCCGACGATCAGGCCCGGGCCCTGGGTTTTGGCCGGCACAGTCTGCTGGAGCTGCCTTTTCCGGCGGCGGTCAAGACCGGCACCAGCCAGCATTTTCGCGATAACTGGTGCCTGGGCTTCACCGCCGATTACACCGTGGGCGTGTGGGTGGGCGATTTCGCGGGCCGGCCGATGCGGGGCGTCAGCGGCCTGAGCGGGGCCGGGCCGCTGTGGCGCAAGGCGATGATGTTTTTGCATCGCCGCGCGCCGGGCGCGTTGCCGCCGTGGCCGCCGGGCGTGCGCAGGCTGCGCGTCCGCGCCGATTCGGGCCAACTGGCCGGGCCGGACTGCCAGCGGACGGTCGAGGAATACTTCATGGCCGGCTTTGGCCCGGCCGGCCGTCGCTCGCCGGGCCACCAGGCGTCCGACGCCACGCCGCAGCCCGGTCTGGAGTTGGTGCGGCCCACCCACGGGGCCGTTTACGCCCTGGACCCGGACCTGCCGGCGGGCTTGCAGGTCTTGGCCTGCCAGGCCAAGGCCCCCGGCCCGGTGAGCGCCGCGCGTTGGCTGTTGGACGGCCAAGAGCTGCCCGCCGAGGGTGATCCGTTGCATCGCCGCGCGCCGCTGCGCCCCGGTCGCCACGTGTTGGAGCTTGTGGTCAGCGGGCCGTGGGGCCGGGCCACGGCGCGGGCGGCCTTTGACGTGCTGCCCCGGCCGCCGGCCAGCGCGGCGGGCCAGGCCCTTTGACCGGGGCCGGCCGCTGGTGTAGCCTGAAACCATCGCCCACGCCAAGTCAGGAGCATTGGCCATGAAGATACATCTGCCAGGGGCCGTTGAAGCGACGTGCCAGTGGGACGAGGAACAATCGGCCAGCATGGTCGAACGCCTGCCCCGTATCGTGCGGCGGCTGGTGGCCACCTGTGGCACGGAGCGCTGTTACGAGCACGTCAGTTCGGCCCCCCTGCCCAAGCGCCAGGCCGTGGTCGAGATCGTAAACCTCGGCCGGCGCATCATCTTTCCCGGCTATTTCGAGGACGGCCCCCTGGACCGGGTCAACCTGGAGTATCATCTGGGCCAGGAGACGGTGCGGCTCTATGAACTGCTGGCCGAACAGATCTCGCGGGCGGTGCGC
Organism: Desulfarculus baarsii DSM 2075; assembly: GCF_000143965.1. Lineage (GTDB taxonomy): Bacteria > Desulfobacterota > Desulfarculia > Desulfarculales > Desulfarculaceae > Desulfarculus > Desulfarculus baarsii. The sequence continues at coordinate 1,327,497 of NC_014365.1, forward strand.
CACGAGTGCCTGCGGCAAGACCTGGAGTGCACCCACTGCCGCCAGCGCGGCGACGAGGCGGCCTATTGGTTCATCGAGCAACTGCCGGCGCTGCGCGAGCTGCTGGCCGAGGACGTGCGCGCCGCCCTGGAAGGCGACCCGGCCACGTCCTCGCCCGATGAAGTGATTTTCAGCTATCCGGGCCTGTTGGCCATCACCGTCTATCGTCTGGCCCACGCCCTGCTGCATCTGGACGTGCCCATGCTGCCGCGCATGATGACCGAGCACGCCCACAGCCGCACGGGCATCGACATCCACCCGGCCGCCGAGATCGGCCGGCGCTTTTTCATGGACCACGGCACGGGCGTGGTCATCGGCGGCACGGCGGTGATCGGCGACGGCGTGCGCGTCTATCAGGGCGTGACCCTGGGCGCGCTGAGCCTGCCCCGCGATCAGGTCGAGCGGCTAAAAAGCCAAAAGCGTCACCCCACCATCGGCGACGACGTGGTAATTTACGCCGGGGCCACCATTCTCGGCGGCGACACCGTGGTCGGGGCGCGTTCGGTGATCGGCGGCAATGTCTGGCTGACCAGATCGGTGCCGCCCGACACCAGGGTGATCATGGCCGAGCCCGAGCTTCGCTACATCGGCCCCAAATGACCGCGGCCGCCAACAGCCGCATCGCAGGAGCGTCAATGGGCGTGTTGTCCCAAGTTAGCCAGGCCGTCGGCCGCACGCCGCTGGTGGCCATCGACGGGTCGCTTTTCCCGGGGACAAGGGCCAGGGTGCTGGCCAAGCTGGAGTATCAAAACCCCCTGGGCAGCGTCAAGGATCGCATCGCCCTGGCCATGATCGAGGCGGCCGAGGCCGCGGGATCGATCGGGCCGGGGTCGCTGGTGGTCGAGCCCACCAGCGGCAACACGGGCATCGGCCTGGCCATGGTCTGCGCGCTGAAAAAAATGCGCCTGAAGCTTTGCATGCCCGAGACCATGAGCGTCGAGCGCCGCAAGCTGCTGGTTCACCTGGGCGCCGAGCTGGTGCTGACGCCAGGGGCGCTGGGCATGAACGGCGCGGTGGACGAGGCCCGGCGCATCGTGGCCCAAAACCCCGGGGCCCACATGCCCAACCAGTTCGCCAACCCGGCCAACCCGGCCGCCCATCGCCAGACCACCGGCCCCGAGATCTGGGCCGACACCGACGGCCAGGTCGATATCTTCGTGGCCGGCGTGGGCACCGGCGGCACCATCACCGGCGTCAGCCAGGCCCTCAAGGCCCGCAAGCCCGACCTGTGGTCGGTGGCCGTGGAGCCGGCCCAATCGCCGGTGCTGGCCGGCGGCCAGGCCGGGCCGCACCTGATCCAGGGCATCGGCGCGGGCTTCGTGCCGCCGGTGCTGGAGCGCTCGCTCATCGACGAGGTCATCGCCGTCGACGGCGAGGACGCCCTGACTGTCGCCCGCCTGCTGGCCGCCCGCCAGGGCCTGCTCTGCGGCATATCCTCCGGGGCCAACGTCTGGGCGGCCATGGACCTGGCCGCCCGGCCCGAGCACGCCGGCAAGACCATCGTCACCGTCTTGCCCAGCACCGGCGAGCGCTATCTCAGCACCAGGCTGTTTACGGATTGACGCGCCGCGCGCGCCGCGCGCGACCACACGGGAGTGACCATGAAAACCATTTTCGCCCGCGCCACGACCTTCTGCCTGCTCATCGCCGCCGCCATGGCCCTGAGCGCCTGCGGCGGCCAGGCCGCCCGCGACTACTACGCCGATTATTACACCCAGCAGCTCGACACCTATCCCAACACCATGCTCACCTACGACACCGGCCTGAGCCAGTGGAGCTTCAACGACGACGTCTTCGACGTGACCATCACCCTGGAGGAAGACCAGGACTACGCCTTCAACATCGTTTTGCATAACACCTCCGACGGGCCCCTGGTCATCGACTGGAACCGCGTCTTCTATGTCGACATCAACGGCCAGACGCACCACGCCATCCACAACGGCGTGGATTATTTCAGCCCCATGGCCGCCCAGCATCCCACCGCGCTGGCCGCCGGCGCGACCCTGCGCGACCTGGTGCGACCGGCCAACCTGGTCGAGGAAGACGGCGCGGTGCGTTTCGCGCCGCCCAGCGGCAACGATATCGCCGCCTGGGGCGATTGGCCCGCCGAGGTCACCTTGCTGATCCCGGTGCACAGCGAGTTCGGCGAGAAGGTCTATCGTTTCCCGCTGGACGTGAGCCAGCCCTACTAGAGCCGCTGGCCGTGACCATGGAGATCGACATCGTCTCGCCGGCCGATGATCTGGAGTCGCTGGACGGCGTGGTGGTGGTGCTGGATATCTTTCGCGCGTCCAACACCATCCTGGCCCTGCTGGCGGCCGGGGCGGGCAGGGTCTTTCTGGTGAATGAACTGGACGCGGCCCGCCGCCTGAAGGCCGCCAGGCCCCGGGCGGCCCTGCTGGGCGAGCGCGGCGGGCTGCCGCCAGCCGACTTTGACGGCGGCAACTCGCCGGCCCAGGCCGCCCGGCTCACGCGGCCGGGCCGGGAGGTCATCCTGACCACCTCGGCCGGCACCAAGGCCATCCACCGCCTGGGCGGCGCGGCGCGGGTGTTTTATGGCGCCTTTGCCGGGGCCGCCGCCTTGGCGCGGGCCATCGAGGAGTGTGCGCCACGGCGGGTGAGCCTGCTGGCCATGGGCCTGGAGGCCCGCCAGCCCGCCGACGAGGACGACGCGGCGGCCTGGTTCCTGGCCCAGCGCCTGCGCGGCCAGCGACCCGATTTCGCCGCCATCCGCCGCCGGCTGCTGGACTGCCCCGGCGCGCGGCGTTTGCGCCGCCTGGGCCAGGCCGACGACCTGGAGTTCTGCCTGAGCCTGGACAGCCAGGCCATCGTTCCGCTGGCGCGTTTTGGCCAGCCCGCGCCCTGGGCCGAGGCCTACCGCCCCTGACCCGTCAGCCGGCCAGCAGGCCGCGCACGCTGTCGATGACGTAGGCCGCGTCGTCGTCGGTCATGTCGGGGAACAGGGGCAGGCTGATCTGGCCGTCGTAGACGCGCTCGGTGGCGGGCAGATCGCCCCGTTTATAACCGAAATTCTGCTGATAATACGGATGGATGTGCACGGGAATATAGTGCACGCCCGCGCCGATGTTGCGCTGGGCCAGGGCGGCGATCATCGCTGTTTTGTCCAGGGGCGCGCCGGGCTCCAGGCAGATGGCGTAGAGGTGCCGGGCGTGGACGCCACGGCCCAGATCCTGGCAGACGCTCAGGTTCGTCAGGCCGCTCAGGCCCTGGTCGTAGATGGCGGCGAGCTGGCGGCGGCGCTGGTTGAAGCCCTCGACCTTGGCCAGTTGATGCAGGCCCAGCGAGGCGGCGATGTCGGTCATGTTGAACTTGAAGCCCAGCTCCACCACCGGCTGCCACCACGAACCGCCCTTGGCGTAGCGCTTCCAGGCGTCCTTGCTCAGGCCGTGCATGCCCAGCACGCGCAGCTTGTCGGCCAGGGCTTGATCGCGGCAGATCAGCATGCCGCCCTCGGCGGTGGTCATGTTCTTGTTGGCGTAGAACGAAAAGCAGCCCACGTCGCCGATGAGGCCCAGGTGGCGGCCCTGGTAGGTGGAGCCCACGCAGTGGGCCGCGTCCTCGATGACCTTCAGGCCATATTTTTGGGCCAGCTCCATCAGCGGGGCCATGTCGGCGGCCTGGCCGGCGTAGTGCACCGGAATCATCGCCCGCAGCCGGCCGCCCTCGGGGCCGACCATCAGGCCGGCGGCGTCCTTTTTGTAGCGCGTTTCGATGAAGCGCTCCAGCCAAACTGGGTCCATGGTCCAGGCCTGGGGGTCGATCTCGCAGAGCACCGGCCGGGCCCCCTGATGCGCCACCACCGCCGCCGTGGAGACCCAGGTGAAGCTGGGGACCAGCACGTCGTCGCCGGGGCCCAGGCCAAGTGCGGCCACGGCCAGTTGCAGCGCCGAGGTGCCCGAGTTGCAGGCCACGGCGTGGGGCGCGCCGCAAAAAGCGGCGAACGCCTCCTCGAAACGGTGGGTGCGCGGGCCGGTGGTGATCCAGCCCGAACGCAGGCATTCAATGATCTCGCGCTCTTCCTCGGGGCCAAACGACGGCCGCGAAAAGGGCAGGTAGTCTTGTCTGAGTGGCAGCATGATTTGTCCCCTCGGCTGTGTTGCGCGTCAGTTGCGCCTGATGGTTTTGCGTCCGGTGGCCACCGCTTGCAGCACGGCGCGGTCCCAGAGCTGGACGCCGTTGCTCTGGGCCAACAGTCGGGCCTGGCGCGAAAAACGGCTGCTGGCCACGACCATGGCCTGATCGGCGCCGTAATGCTGGCGGGCGGCGGCGGCCTGCTGCACGGCGGCCAGGCCGACCACGCCTTGATGGCGCTTGGCCTGGACGACGATGCTCTGGCCGTCGCGCCACAGCAATAGATCAGCCCCATAGTCGCCGCTTTTGGCCGTGGTTTTTACCTTGAATCCGTTGCGACGAAAGATGGCGGCCAGATAGCGCTCGAAGGTCTGGCCATCCATGGCGTCGATGAGATGCACGCCCGAGCGGTGGAGGCGCTGGGTTTTGATGTGCTGGATGACAAACGGCACGGCCACGGCCAAAAACAACGCCGCGGCCACGGCCAAGCCGTCGCGCCACTGGACGGGCAGGCCGCCGTGCTGGGCCGCCAGACGCGCGGCAAGCGCCAGCCCCGCCGCCCAAAGGGCCCACAACATTGATTTGACAAGCAATCCAGCCATCTTGGCCGAATAGTTTACCAGTCTTCCTGGATGCCGAACAGCAGATTGCTGAAACGACGCTTGCAGGCGCGGTCGGCCTCGATCTTGGCCCCCAGCCGGGCCATGAAGAGGTTTTCCGGCCGCAGGGCCACGTTGGGCTCGTTGGTGGGGTATTCGCGCAGGCCCAGACCCTCGACCAGGCTCTTGAGCGTCTGGCGATATTGGGCCATGGTCTTGCCGGTGTCGTCCAGATCCCACGTCCAGCAATAAGCCACCAGGTAGACGATACGCTCGTCGTTTTCCGGGCGCTGGACGACCATGGCCACCAGGGGCTTCATCAGCCCGCCGCCGCGTCGATTGCGCGCCGCCTCTACGATCAGCTCCATCATCGGCGGATCGGCCAGTTGGGTCCAGCGCTCATCGGCCATGGCCGGCCGCAGCAGGGCGTAGGCCACGATGGCCCGCCCCAGCAGGGCCACGGCCAACAGCGCCCCCGGCCGGGCCAACTGGCGTTGCAGGCTGGCCATATCCGGGAAAAACGAGCGATAGCGCTCGAACTGGCCAAAGCCTTCGTCCAAGCTCAGGCCTTCGAGCTGCTCGGGCGCGTCCAACAGGCGCAGGCTCACTTGGCCAAAGGGGGTGTCGATGATCTGGCCCTGGTCCATCCTGGCCGCCCCCGTTTCGCGTTAGGCCGGTCGGCCCGGGCTCGTCACCCGCGCCGACCGGCCCGTTGAGTCTTATGGCCCTAGCCCAGAACCTTGGCCACGGTCGCGCCGAAATCGCCCAGGCGGCGCACCACCGTGATGCCGGCGTCCTCCATGGCCGCCAGCTTGTCGGCGGCCTTGCCCTTGCCGCCGCTGATGATGGCCCCGGCGTGGCCCATGCGCTTGCCCGGCGGGGCGGTCAGGCCGGCCACGAAGCCAAACACCGGCTTGGGATAGCCGGCCTTGACCAGGGCCGCGGCCCGTTCCTCGGCGTCGCCGCCGATCTCGCCGATGGTGCAGACGGCCTCGGTCTGGTCGTCCGCGGCGAACAGCTTCAGCAGCTCCACGAAGCCCAGGCCGATGATCGGATCGCCGCCGATGCCGATGCAGGTGCTCTGGCCCAGACCGGCCTGGGTCAGTTGATGCACCACCTCGTAGGTCAGCGTGCCCGAGCGGCTGATCAGGCCCACCTTGCCGGGCTTGTGGATGTAGCCGGGCATGATGCCCAGTTTGCACTCGCCGGGGGTGATCACGCCGGGGCAGTTGGGCCCGACCATCAGCACGCCTCTGGCCCGCAGATAGGCCTTGGCCATGATCATGTCCTTGGCCGGGATGTGCTCGGTGATGACCACCACCAGCTTGATCCCGGCGTCGGCGGCCTCGCAGGCGGCGTCGGCGGCGAAGGCGGCCGGCACGAAAACGACGCTGACGTCCGCGCCGGTCTGGGCCACGGCCTGGGCCACGGTGTCAAAGACCGGCGCGCCCAAAACCGTGCTCCCGCCCTTGCCCGGCGTCACGCCGGCCACCACGTTGGTGCCGTATTCGATCATCTTTTCGGTGTGGAACATGCCCTCGCGGCCGGTGACGCCCTGCACCACCACCCGGGAATTTTTGTTGACCAGGATGCTCATTTGGACCCTCCCGCCACCTTGGCGATCTTTTCGGCCGCCTCGGAAAGTGACGCGGCCACTTCGAAGGCCAGGTCGCTTTCGGCCAGGATGCGCCGTCCTTCCTCGACGTTGGTGCCTTCCAGGCGCACCACCAGCGGCAGTTTCAGATCGACCTTGCGCGCGGCGGCCACCACGCCGGCGGCCAGCACGTCGCAACGCAAAATGCCGCCGAAAATGTTGATCAAAATCGCCTGGACATTCTGGTCTTCCAAGATGATCTCAAAGGCCTTGGTGATCATCTCCTCGGAGGCGCCGCCGCCCACGTCGAGGAAGTTGGCCGGCTCGGCTCCGGCCATCTTGATCACGTCCATGGTGGCCATGGCCAGGCCCGCGCCGTTGACCATGGTGCCCACGTTGCCGTTTAGGCGGATATAGTTCAGGCCCTGCTCGGTGGCGGCCAGCTCCAGGGGGTCGGTCTCCAGGGGATCCTTGAGGGCGGCCACGTCGGGCTGGCGCTTGAGGGCGCTGTCGTCAAAGTTGATCTTGGCGTCGACGGCCAGCAGATCGCCGGCGGCGGTGACCACCAGGGGGTTGATCTCCACCAGGGTGGCTTCTTTTTCCCAGGCCAGGCGCGCCAGGTTTTTCAATAGCGTTTCGCCCTGGCGCACCTGGGCGGCGTTCAGGCCGCAGCCGAACAGCAGCTTGCGCGCCTGGAAAGCCCACAGGCTCTGGCCGGGGTCGATGCGCGTGGCAAAGATGCGCTCCGGGGTCTTGGCGGCCACTTCCTCGATATCCATGCCGCCATCGGGCGAGGCCATCACGGCCAGGCACTCGGAGGCGCGGTCGAGCACCACGGCCAGGTAAAGCTCCTTGGCGATGGCCGTGGCCTGTTCGATCCACACCTTGCGCACCTTTTTGCCCTCGGGCCCGGTCTGGTGGGTGACCAGATGCATGCCCAGCATCTTGGCCGCGGCCTCGGCGGCCTCGGCGGCCGTCTTGACCACCTTGACACCGCCGCCCTTGCCCCGGCCGCCGGCGTGGATCTGGGCCTTGACCACGTAGCCCTCGGCGGCCAAGCCATTGGCCACGTCCTGGGCCTGGGCGGCCGATTCGGCCAAGCCGCCCTTGGGCACGGGCACGCCAAAGGCCGCGAGCATCTGTTTGGCCTGATATTCGTGTACGTTCATGGTGGGCGTCCTTCCAAAACTTGTACCGGTGAACGTTGATCACCCATCCTAACCCAAGCGGCCATGGCGCACAAGAGTTTGGCGCGGCGGTTGACAGGGGGGGCATCTGCCTATATAGTTCGATCACTTGACGCGGGGTGGAGCAGCTCGGTAGCTCGTCGGGCTCATAACCCGAAGGTCACAGGTTCAAATCCTGTCCCCGCTACCAAAACAAGCCAAGGGCCTGGGAGAAATCCCGGGCCCTTTTTGTTTACTGGCCTAATCCCGCCCAGGAGTGGGGAAAACGGGCCTGGGAGCCATGCGAAAAGAGGCGTCCCCGGCGCAAAGCCGCCTGGTCAGGACGATGGTTTTGCGAACAACGCCAGGTACAAGTATCCCATGTCTTGCACGCCGAGGGACATGAAGCCGCACGCCTCCAAGGCGTTGGTGATCCGCGTCGCCGTTGGTCGCATGGACCGTGGCGGCCCACAAGGGGAGTGCGGATTGCATTCGATGACGCCGAGCCTGCCTCCTGGCCGCAACACCCGGCCCATCTCCATGATCACCTCCTTCATGGCCTGGGCCACCGGCGGAATGTGCAGCACCGTGCCCAACAGTCCGGCCGTTATGGATTCATCCGGCAAGGGCAGCGGCCTGGTGATGTCGACCACCGCGGCGCGCACCTGGGTCAGGCCATGCATGGCGGCCTGGCGCGACAAATCCTCGATGCAGCCGGGCGTGATGTCGAAGGCGTGGACCATGCCCGTGGGCCCGACGATGCGCGCGGCCTCCAGGGCGTACTCGCCCAGGCCGCAGCCGGCGTCCAGGAAGGCGTCTCCCGGTTCGAGCCCCAGGGCGTCAAAAATGATTTGTGGATCCTGCATCCCGTAGCTCGACGGATGGCGGCGTTTTCCGGCGGGCGGATCGCTATGACGCCAAGTCTGCATGGCGAAATTCTCCCAGCATGGGGCAGCGTTGCAAGGCTGCCGGTTGTTGGCCGCGTCTCGTGCGCAACCTCGCGTTTGCCGCGCTAAAAACTATAGCGCAGGGACATATAGATATTCGTGTCGGCCTTGTATTGGCCGAACATGGTGTCGTCCCGTCGCCCGAGGAAGATGTTGGCGCCGATCTCCTGGTTGATGTTGTCGGTCCATTTATAGAGAATTTTCGGGCGCAGATAGGCGTCGCGGTCGCTTGGCGACCAGTAGCCGGAAAGGGACAGTTCCAGATTCTGGTTCATGAGCAGCTTGGTGAGCTGCAATGTCAGCACATGCCGCAACTCGTCCCGGGGCTGCTCACCCGTGAAGGTTTTTCGATATTGCTGATAATCCAGTTGCTGTTCCACATAGTATTGCACGCTGGCGTTGCAATCCCGGCCGATCTCCCGGGCGAAGCCGACGAGATAGCGCATTTCGGAGTTGTTGATGCGCGGATCGCGCCCGTCGGGGTCGTCGACGGAATCGTAGTAGGCCACCTCGATGTTGCCGATCCCTCCGGCCAGCGGTCCCCGGACGCTGGCGCCATGGACGCGCAGGCGCGGAAAGATGGCTTCTCCGGAAGCGGCGACGCCGCCAGGATTCTTCCAGAAGCCGCAATAGCCATAGAGGGCGAGTTCATAGGCCCCGACGGTCTGGTACAAACGAGCCGCGTACTCGGCGTCGGTAAACCACTGGTTGGGTTTTTCGAAATCCAATTCCGACTCGTTGCCGGCCAGGCGTCCCAGTGCGCCGTTCCAATACGAGATATATTGCCCCGTGATGAAACGGTCGCTGGCGAAAAGCGGCGTGAACACGAAATCCGCGTTGAGGAAATCCCAAAACAGGCTGGCTTTGACGCTGTCGGATGGCGTCTTGAGGTACTCGGCGTCCCGGCCGATGAAAAAGGACTGCCAGTCCTTGGGGAACAGGTCGTTGAGGAAGACCAGATCACCGGTGCCCCAGGTCAGCACCTGCCGCCCGATCTTGATGTCGAGGATTTCGGAGGGGCGCAGAAACATCCAGGCCTCGCGGGTGTCATAGCGGGCCCTTTCGAGGACGCCGTCGTACCAGACATCTCCTTTGAACTTGAACTGCGCCCAGTCGGTCTGCGTGGACGCCTCCGCCTGTAGCCGCGTCTCCAGGACGGAGGCGTCTTTCTCGTGGGGATCGGACTGGGTGCGGCAGCCGGTCCGGAGCTCCAGGAAACCGTGCACTTCCGGCGTGCTGAAGTGGTCTGGCAAGGACGCGGCCAGGCAGTCGCCCGCGACGGCCAGGACCAGGGCCGCCAGGGCCAGGCGGGAGACGATTCCCCGCCAGGCCCCGGCCGGAATGGTCGCGCCCATCATTGCATGACCTCTTTGGGCGCGCGCCGCAGATAGCGCTCGGTGAAAAGGTCGTCCGTCAACCCGGCGTTGTAGCGAATTCTGGTGAACACCATTTCCGTCTGGCCGCCGCTTTCCAGGTCTCTGGCCACCGAGCGGACAACCGTGGGGTAGACGACCCGCTGGCCATTTTCCGTGGCCTCGACGGGCTCCACGGCCATGACTTCGATCACCCGATACGGCCTGTTGTCGTCCTTGAAATATTCGATCTTCATGGGAAGGAAGGTGGTCTTGTCGATATGGGCGACGTACGAGGCGAACTCCACGGCGTCCGGGTTTTTCGGAGTATTTTTCACGACAAAATAGCTGTCCGTGGTTTCCAGAAGCTCATGGGCGTCCTCCTCGGGGCCGCGGCCGGAGATGTCCTCGTAGAGGAAATCCGACCCGACGAAACTCGTGCGCTTATCGCTGGCCGCGATACGCTTGACGAGGTCGAGGCTCGGCATATAGAGCCAGCGGTCGTCGTCTTTTCCCTCGCCGACGTGTTTGTGCACCATGAACACCATTCTGCGCACGTCCGATGGCTCAATGAAGTAGACGAAGTACTTCTGTTCGGCGTCCTTGGCGTCGGTGTTTTTGCGCATCATGTTGAATTGGCGCTTGCGCGTCCGGCCCTGCTTGTCGGTGATCGTCATGGTCGTCGTCCCCTGGGCGTCCGCCCCCTGGTACAGCGAGGCATGATTCGACCTGGCGATGATGGTTTCAACGGGCGGGGCGTCCTCGCCCGCGCCGCATTGGCCCGCGACGCTAAAGACGCCCAGCGCCATCAGGATAAGCCCGCATATTTTTTTCATTGCGCGTCTCCTTGCCGTTTTTTGTGTTCCAAGCGTTTCTTGCGAGATTTTCGCCCGCTTTGAGCGCGGCCTATTCCCTCCCGGCGTCATCGGCCGCGCCGCCTTTGGCTGCGCCGATCCCGACCGTGACCAGCGCCGGCCTGTCATGCGACGCCCCGGCATCCCCCTGGGTCGAGAAACGCCTGGCCCGGAAGAACCACCTCCTTCCCACCGTCAGGAGGGCCGGCAGCAGAACCAGCGTGACCACGCCGGAGATGATCAGAATGGAGAAAAGGAGGATGCCGGTCGTCTTGTAGGGGACCAGCGCGGCGACCAGCATGGGCAGAAAACCGAAAGCGATGATGATGACGTTGCGGCTGATGGCTCGGGCTGGTTCGCCGAACATCCGGGGGGCGGCCTTCTCCCAGGAGCCCGTTTGCGAAGTGATCTGCCGGCTGCGTTCCAGGAAGTGGATGGCGAAATCCACGGCGATGCCCAGGGAAATGGCCCCGAGGACGGCGACGGGCATGTCGTAATCAAGCCCGAGGAACCCAAGCGCGCCGTACATGAACATGATGGTCAGCGTCATGGGGATCATGCACAAAAATCCCCATGCGACCGACCGGAAAAGCACGGTCATCATGACCAGCACGATGATATAGCTTCCGGCCAGGGAACCGAGCATCCCCCAGAACATTTTTCCTTGAAAAATGTAGTTGATGTAATGCAGTCCGGCGAACTGGCACGACAATGCGACGGGCGGCTTGTTATTTTCGATATAGGACTGGATGGCCTTTACCGCCGCCTCGGTGCGCGTGCTGTCGCCGCTTTGAAACTGCATGAAGATGTTGGCCGAATCGAATTCCGGGGTTACGAAATGCCAGATGTCGTGCGGCTTGTGGCTTTGCTGGTATTGCATGACGCACTCGGCGACGGCCCCTTCCGTTGGCGGGATCCGATAATTCTCGGGCCTGCCGTCAACGAGTTCCTGGTGCACCTTGCGCACGATGTCGGCCAGGGACGTGCTTTTGCCGATGTATCGGTTCCTTTCCAGCCAAGTCTGCATGGCCGCCATGTAGTTGAGGACGTCCGGCCGCTTGAAGACCTCTTCCCCCTTTTTTGCATCCAAAACCAGCGACGCCGTATACGTGCCGCCGAAATGCCTGTTGAGCGCCGTGTCCGCCTCGCGAATGGGATGGCCCACGGCAAACCGCTTGGCATAGTTGTCGTTGATGGCAATCTGCGACATGCCCCAGACGGAAAGGGCGGTGCAAGCCAGGAACACGGCCAGAACCACCTTTGAGCGCTGGCAGGCGATTTCCCCCAAACGATGCAGCAGCCGCGTCAGCCAGGAATCCCGCCCCCCCCGGTGCGCCGCCATGCCGAAATCGCGCAACGTCCGCTCCGGCAGAAGCATGATGTAGGCGGGAACGAAGAGGATGGTGATGATCCAGGCGAACATGACGCCCACCCCGACAAACGCGCCGAACACCCTGGCCGGGGGAATGTCGGTGGTGACGAAGGAGAAAAATCCGGCGGCGGTGGTGAGCGAGGTATAGAACATGGGCATGAAAAGCGTGTTCATGACCTCTTTGATGCTTTCCTTGCGCCCTTTCTCCGCGGTGTAGACATCAAAAAACTCCGAGAGGACATGGATGGCGTCGCAGATGGAGATGGACATGAGAAAGATGGGCAGCATGGAACTGAGGATATGGACCGGCAAGCCCAGGGCGATCATGGCCCCCAGGGTGGCGACCACGGTCGCCGTGGCGATGAGCATGGGCAGGATGACCATGCTCCATCTGCGGAACATCGCGTAGAGCATGCCGAAGATCAGAACCATGGCCAGGGGCGAGGCAATGACCATCTCGCTGAACATCTCGACGCCGATGGCCCCTTCGGCCACGGGCAGCCCGGCGATGTGCCAGTCCTCGGCGTCGCCGAACTCCCTTATCTTTTCCCGCAGCGCCGTATAGACATCGTAGCTGAGGAGTTTGTCCGTCAGGGGCAGGTACAGGCACAGGGCCTTGCCGTCAGCCGAGACCATCTGACCCACGAGGAGCGGGTTTGACAGGGCCTTGTCGCGCACGGCCAGGGCCTCGGCCTCGGTGGTCGGCGGTCGACGCATGAGCCACTCGAAGGCGATGGTCCCCGGCCCGGCCTGGCGCATGTGATCCACCATCGAGGGGGCAACCATGTCCACCTCGATGACGCCCGTTGTTTTCCCCGGGTGCTTGGGGTCTTCGTAGCGCAGGGTTTTGGCGAAGCGGGTCAGTTCGAAGACATGGGCCAGGGTCCGCGGATTGAACACGCCATGGGGGTCGTTGTCCTTGATGACGCCGACGACGATGGTGTCGCTCAGGTCGAACCGTTTTTTGGCGGCGTTGTGAAAAACCCGCACGGGCTCGGTGGGCTCCAGCATGTTTTCCGGATCGGTATCCATGGTCATGTTCGGGAAAAACATCGCGAAAAAGACCATGATCGCCAAAAGCCCGAACGCGACCCACTTGGAGCGGTTGACCGCAAAGTCAATGAGCGAGGTCTTGGGTGTTTTCATGGGGCTCTCCAACCCTATTTAGTTAATTAGCTTAACCATTAGGTGAAAAAAAAGGGCCGCGCTGGCTAGCGCGAGAGACGATTGTCCATCACTTCTCCGATGGCTTCGAGCATCACGGAAATCGTGGCGATATGAGACAGGGAAAACCCGCGCAGACGCTCTATCAGGGCCGCCCTGTCCTGGCCATGGAATCGCTCGTGGGCATCAAACGCCTTTTGCCCAAGCGGCGTCAGCGTCAACTGGAATTCCTTATTGCTGTGCGGGGCCTGCTTTTTTTCGAGAAACCCCTTTCTGCACAGCCTGGACACCATCTGGGACGCCGCGCTTTTAGTGATGCCAAAGGCGTTGGCCACATCGGTGACGCTCATCTGCTTCTGGTTGCCCACGGCCTCGATGGTATGCGCCTCCCGGGTCGTGACCTCGACGCCCTCCTCGACAGGGATCGGCATTTCCTCGGTTCGGGCGTATTTGACGACCACAACCCGAAGTTGCCGCACCGTGGCCATGATGAGATCATCTTTTGTTTCCATACGTCCTCACGCTCCACCCGGCCGCCATGCCTTTTCCGTGGATGCCTTTTTTGCAATGGTAAATCTAATAAACCAAGTTGTCAAGCCCCCTCGTGGCCGTTCCGTTCGCCGGCCGTTCTCTGGTTGGAGGGCTGGTGTCCGCGTCGCCGTGGCCAGAGTTGGCGTTTTCGGCCCCCAGGGCAATACGGGAAGGAGACAGTTTTGGTCCGGTCATTGTCATTGCTCGCGCCGTCAGATGACAACTCACGTTTTTTGCTTGCCAGACTCTACCCCAAGCGCGCACCAGAAAGCCACAGTTTCAAATCCTGTCCCCGCCACCAGAACAAGCCAAGGGCCTGGGAGAAAACCCGGGCATTTTTTTGTGGCGCTGGGGCGGCGAAAAATGCGGTTGGCTGGCCCTTCACGGCTCCAGGTGCGCGCCCAGGATCTTTTGCATGCGCTGGAGGGCGTAGGCGTGGGCTTGCTGGTCGAAGTCGGCCACGGCCTGGCTGTGCACCACGGCCTTGATGTCGCGGTTGCGCAGGTCGGAACAGGTCTCCATCACGCAGATGGATGTGCAGACGCCGCACAGATGCACCTCGTTGATCTGGCGGCGGCGCAGGATGTCGTCCAACTCGGTGCCGTAAAAGGCGCTGTAACGGCTCTTGCTCAGCCAATATTCGCCGGGCAACGGCTCGAAGCCGGGCAGCGGCGCGGCCCCTGGCGTGCCGGTCAGGCAGTGGGGCGGAAAAAGCCGAAACTCCAGGTCGTCGACGGGGTGGCTGTCGGCCACGAAGATGATCAACGAGCCTTCTTGGCGGTGTTGCTGGAGCAAGCGCCGCACCTCGGGCACGATGGCGGCGGCGTGGTCGCCGCAATAGAGCGCGCCGGCGGCATCAATAAAATCGTGCAACATGTCTATCACCAACAGCGCGCGGCCGTTCATGCCGAAACCTCCAGCGGGTTGACGGGCAATGGGTCGATGAATCGGGTTACCCTGGGCAAAGGTGGCACGGACGGCCCGGTTGGTCAAGGGGATCGATGCCCATGAGGCCAAGCTCGCGGGCGTCGGCGGCTAAGTCGGCGATGATTTTTGGTTTGCGCCGCGATGGGCGCGGCGTGCTATCCTCGCCGCCAGGAGCGCGAGGCCGCCGAGGAATAAACCATTCGGGAGCGTCACGATGAAAAAAACCTTCGCAATAGTTTTGTTGGCCTGTTTGGCGCTGTTGCGCGCCGTGGCTTTGGCGGCCGACCTCCCGGTCGCCTCGGCGGGCCTTGTGCGTAGCGAAAGCATGGGTGTCTACGACGTTGAGCGGCTCAACAAAATCCTGACCGAGGAACTCGGTCAGTTCACCACGACAAAAAACACGGTTGTCATGCCACCGGCGCGAAACGCCGTGAAGCTATATAGGATCGTTTATCGGACCGTGACGCCCGAGCAAGGCAATCGCCCGGTGTTGGCTTCGGGCTTGCTGGCCGTCCCCGTGGTGGGGCAGAAAAAACTGCCCGTGGTGTCCTATCAGCATGGCACGGTTTTTTCTAAAAACGAAGTCCCCTCGCACCCCGAACAATCCATGGAAACTCGCCTGATGATCGCCCAATTCGCCGGCAACGGCTACGTGGTCATCGGCGCGGACTACATCGGCAAGGGCCTGTCCCCCGAGCCGGACAGCTACATGGTGCGGGAAAGCACGGCGCAGGCCTGTCTGGACATGCTGTTGGCCGCCCGTCAGGCCATGGCCGGTTTGGGCCTGGAGGCCGCCGAGTTGTTCCTCAGTGGTTGGTCGCAGGGCGCGTGGAGCACGATGGTCTTTCGCAACAAGCTGGAGTCGTTGGGCGTTGCGGTGCGCGCCGCCGCCACGGCTTCGACCCCAAGCGACCTCTACCTGGTGGTGGCGCGCTGGATCAACAACCCATCGCCGCTGGACGCCGATTGGCTGGTCGGCGCGGTGGCGTTGCTGATCAACTCCTACGAAAACTATTACGGTTTGCCGGGCCTGAGCCAGGCGGCCATAAAAGAGCCGTATCGGCAAACAGCTCGCGACTTTTACGAAAATAAAATCGATTGGGCCACGGCCGAAAAGGCCCTGCCGGCCAAGGTGGCCCAACTGCTCGACGACGACTTCGCCAAGGCCAGTTCGTTGGTCGCCAACAGGTTCTTCCGGCTGCTGGGAGACAATCAGGCCTACCGTTGGCGCTACCTGACCCCCACGCGTTACTATTATGGCAAAAGTGACGAAGTGTTGCCGCCCTACGTGGCCACCGCGCCCGTGGAGTTCCAGAAAACGCTGGGCGGCGCGCCGGCTTTGGCCGTGTGCGCCGGCGACGCGGCCGATCACCGGGGGACTTTTGTGTTTGGCGTGGCCGATCAGAAGGCGTGGTTCGACCAGTTGCGCCAAGCGAAATGACGACCGCCAGGCGCGTTATGCGGACGCCAGTCTCCGGCGGCTAAGTCGACGACGGCAAGGCCTTGACGGCCGCCGACGACTCGGCGGAGGCCGGCGCGTCGTGGCGACCGCCCAGGACCATCTCTTGCAGGCCTTGGGCCAGTTCGGCCATCTGCCCGGCGCGGTCTTTCAGGCCATGGCTCAGTTCGGCGCTGTCCTGGGCCTGGCCGGCATTGGCCTGCACGGCGTTTTCCAGGCTGGCGACGGCCCTGGTGACTTGGTCGACGCCCGCGGCCTGCTCCTGGGCCGCCGAGGCCAGGGCCTCCACCAACTCGGCCATTTCCCGGTTGTGCCGGTCGGCTTGCTGGAAGGTCTGGCCGGCGGAGCTGGCCAGGGTCACGCCTTGGTTGATTTCCTCTTGGGACTGGGTCAACAGGCGCTGGGTGTCGCCGGCGGCCTGGGCCGCGCGGTGGGCCAGGCCGCGCACCTCGTCGGCCACGACGGCAAAACCCGCGCCGGCTTCGCCCGCCCTGGCTGCCTCCACCGCCGCGTTGAGGGCCAACAGGTTGGTCTGGAAGGCTATTTCGTCGATGGCCTTGACGATCTGGGATGTCTGATCGCCAGTGGTTTTGATGCGCTCCATGGCGGCCACGGTCTGTTCGATCATCGTTCCGGCCCGAGCCAGGGCCTGGGCGGCTTGTTGGCAAGACTCGGCGGCTTGGCCGGTGCGCTGGGCGTTGGCCCGGCCCTGGCCGGCGACCTGCTCCAGGGCGGCCGCGGCCTGTTCCAGCTCGGCGGCCTGCAGGCTGGTTTGGCTGGCCAACTGGCGGCTGGAGTCGCCCAGTCGCCAGGCGGCGCTGGTGACAGCCTGGGCCGATTCGCCGAGCCGCCCGGCCACCTTGCGCAGGGCGTTGCCGATGGCCCTGGCCGTCAGCAGGCTGATCGTCGCCAGCAGCAGCACCAGAAGCGCAGCCGCGCCCCAGCCGGCCCAGATCTCGCGGCGGGCCTGGGCCAGGGCCTGGCTTTGATCCAGGGGTAGGCCGAGCACCGCCACCGGCCGCCCTTGGTAATCTTTCAGCGCCGCCAGGTAGACCAACGTCTCGCGGCCATCTTGGACGACATGCCGCCAAGCGGGTAGACCCGTCCGCAAGACCGCGCGTAGGGCGTCGTCGCCATCCTCGCCCAGGCTGGGCTGATAGGTCTTGGCCCAGGGCTTGAATCCGCCTTGCCCATCCGGGGCCAATACCGCCAGGTCAAAACCGTGGCCGGCCTTGATCTCGGCCAGCAGGCCATCGTCCAGCGCCGCGCCGAACTCCACGCTGCCCAGGTGTTTGCCGGCCTCTTCGATGGGGGCCACGCCCCTGATGCCGGCCCCGCCCACGCCCACCTCCAGGCCGACCACGGCCCGGCGCTCGCGGTTGGCCTGGACGACGGTCTGGCGGAAAGACGACAGGTCGTCGCCATGTTTTTTGGGCTGGTGCGCCCGGAACAGGCTGGTGGCCGGCGGCAGGTGAAACTGGAGCTGGGCCATGCCCAACTGGCCCCGGCTTTCCTGGAAGGCGCTCAGGGTCAGGCGGCTCAAGGCCTCGGGGTCGCGGGCGGCCACGGCCTGGCGAGCCGCCGGCTGGGCGGCCAGGAACTGGGCCAGGGCCAAGGCTTGACGCCCACGGGCGGCGATGGCTTCGCTGACCGAAACCGCTCGCCCGGCCAGGCCATCCATGGCCGCCTGTTCCAACGCGCCCATGCGCTGCCAATAGATATACGCGCCGCCCAAAACGGCCATCAGCAGGCTGGACAGGACCAGTGGCGCGGCGATGCGCCATTTTATGGGCCAAGCGGAAAAACCGGACGAACTCATGCTATCCTCGACATGGTCACGGTATTGGATCGATTAAGATTTATTATGGCTGATAAGCTTCGGCGATGGCATGTTGACATCGGCGTCGGCGCCAAATTTCCAGATTTTGCCACGCTGTTTGACGCTCGGCGCGGCGTTTGGAGGCCGTAGCCAACGAAACCCAACTCGCCGGCGGTTGCGCTTGGCGCGGGCGATCGTGGACGAGAAGCGCAATCGCACCATATACCGCCATGTTACAGGCGTGTTACGGCCCCGTCAAGCCGGACCATGCCCCGCCGATGGAGCGATGATGAGTGACGCCGAGGCATATCTGGCCACGGGCTTCAAAGACGTCGACGCCAACCAAGACGCCGCCAAGCTCATCTCTTGTCTGTCTTTTTTGCGTTCCTTGCCCGCGGTGTCGGCGTACAAAAAGCGCGCATTGGCCGGCCTGCGGTTGGAGCCGGGAGGCGTGGCCGCCGATATTGGCTGCGGCCTGGGCCACGACCTGCCAGAGCTGGCCCAGGGCGTGGGGCCGGGCGGGGTGGTCGTCGGTGTCGACAGCAGCGGCAAGCTGCTGGCCGAGGCCCGGCGGACGGCGCGGCATCCCGCCGTTTGGCTGCTGCGTTGCGACGCGCACCGCCTGGCCCTGGCCGACGCCAGCCTGGACGCCGTCCGCGCCGACCGCACCTTGCAACACGTGGCCGACCCGGACCGCGTCATCGCCGAAATGATCCGCGCATTACGGCCCGGCGGCCGGCTGTGTTGCGCCGAGCCGGATTGGCCCTCTTTCGCCATCGACTGCGACGACGTGGCCACCGCCGCATTGGTCGCCGCCAGATGGCGCGGCGGCTTTCGCAACCCCGACATCGGCCACAAGCTGGCGGGCAAACTGCGCGCCGCGGGCCTGCAAGGCGTCTGGGTAGAGGGTTACGACCTGCTCGCCCAAGGGTTGGAGGCCGTTGACGCGGTCTATGACATCGGCGCCACCGCCCGGCTCCTGGCGGCCGATGATCCGCCCGCGGCGCGACGGCTGACCTCCTGGCTGGAGGGCCTGGCGCGCCGCGACCGCGCCGTCAGCGCCTCGGTCACCGTATTCGTGGTCGGCGGCCGCAAGCCGCCCACGCCATAGCCCCGCGCCGCCTGCCCCCGGGCAGCCCTCGTGAAGTCTCGTCCAGCGCTTTGACGCCATCGTTCCCTTGCCGCCAGCGCCAGGCGCGTCCGTCCTTGGTCAGTCAAAAATAAGATCGATCACATTTTATTAGATAGCTTTAATTTTTATTTGACTTAGAAATTAATTTTGTTTACCTAATCCAGACGCGGCCAGCGCCGTGGCAAACCTGGCAAGCCCCCGCTCGGGGCGTCGCGCCACCGCTCAACGCGGCTCGGCGATAACCAAATCAGCGAGAAGAATCATGAAGTTAATCATCGTAGCCGGCCCGCCAAGCGTGGGCAAAACAGCGGTGACAACCCACGTTGCGCGCCTGTGGCGGGCCAAGGGCGCACGGGTGTTGGCGGCCAAGTTCGACACCCAGAGCTCGGCCGACCCGGAGCGCTATCGCCAAAACCTGGGCGCGCCGTCCCTGGGCGGCCTCAGCGGTTACCTCTGCCCGGACCACTACTTCATTTCCAACCTGGAAGAAGTGGTCGAGTGGGGCCTCGGCCAGCGGGCCGACGTTTTGTTCGTGGAGACGGCCGGCCTGTGCCTGCGCTGCGCGCCCCATGTGGAGGGCGTGCCGGCGGTGACGGTCATCGACGCCTTGGGCGGCCTGGACGCGCCGGTCAAGGTGGGGCCCATGCTTTCGCTGGCCGACGTGGTGGTGTTGACCAAGGGCGACCTGGTCTCGCAGGCCGAGCGCGAGGTGCTGATGCTGGGCGTGCGGCGGGTCAATCCCACGGCCCTGGTCTTGTCGGTCAACGGCTTGACCGGCACGGGCGGCCTGTTGTTGCTGCGCTGGTTGATGGGGCAACCGGCCGTGGACCAGGTCGGCGAGCGCAGTCTGCGCCACGACATGCCGGCCTCGATCTGTTCGTATTGCACCGGCGAGCGCCGTGTGGGCCGCGTCTATCAGACGGGCAACGTGGAAAAGATAACGTGGGAGGCGGCCGAACCATGCGCGTGAATCAACTGGAGATTCTGGGAGGCCAAGACCGCGACGGCCGGCCTGAGCCCCTGGCCAGCCTACGCCTACGGCCTGGGCTGACCGTGGCCGTGGTTGGCCCCACCGGCTCGGGCAAAAGCCAACTTTTATCCGACATCGAACAACTGGCCAGGGGCGACACGCCGTCGGGCCGGCGGGTGCTGCTGGACGGCGCGCAGATAGACGCGCCGCCCACCGGCCTGGTGGCCACGCTCTCCCAGCGCACCAACTTCGTCATGGACGCCTCCGTGGCCAAGTTCATCGAGCTGCACGCCGCCTGCTTGGACAAGAGCGGCGGTGATTGGGCCGAGCGCGTCTTGAGCCTGGCCAACACCCTCTGCGGCGAGGCCTTTGGCGGCGACAGCCCCTTGCAGGGGCTTAGCGGCGGCCAGACCCGCGCCTTGATGATCGCCGATCTGGCCCTGATCTCCGACGCGCCGGTGGTGCTCATCGACGAGGTGGAAAACGCCGGCATCGACAAGCACCGCGCCCTGGCCGCCCTGGCCGGTCACGGCAAGATCGTCCTCACCGCCACCCACGACCCGGTCTTGATGCTCATGAACGATCTGCGCGTGGTCATGGCCGGCGGGGCCATGCAACAGGCCATCGCCATCGACGACGACGAACGCCTGGCGCGCCAACGCCTGGCCGAACTTGACGCCACCCTCCTGCGGGCCCGCGACCTGTTGCGCCAGGGCGCGCGCCTGGAAAAGGACAGCCTGTGAGCACCAGCTACCGCGTTCATTTGTCCGTTCCGCCCAACATCGCCCGCCATCTGCGCCAGGAGATCGCCGCGCGCTTTCCCGGCGCGCGGATCGACGGGCCACCCCTGCACGCCGAGATGCACGCCTTTGCCCGCGGCCTAGCCCGGGAAGAGCCGCCGGCCCTGGCCATCTCGCCATACCCCCAGTTGGCCGCGTCGGTGCTGGCCGCCGCGTCGGGGACGTTCGTCCCGCTGGCGCGGGATGTCGCGCCGCTGGCCCCGGAACTGGACGCCCTCGGACTGACGCCGCCCGCGCCGGAGCTGACGCTGATCTCGGTCTCGCCGGTGGCGCTGATCGCCAACAACCGCCATCTGCCCGAGCTGAGCGATTGGGCGGACCTCTGCCGGCCGGATCTGCCCGCGCCCCTGGGTTGCCCGCCGTCGGACACGCCCTTGCCCTACCTGCTGGAGATATTCTTCAGCGACCGTTTCGGCCGGGCCGCCCGGCCTTTGCTGGACACGCTCGACACCCAGAGCAACCCCCTGGACATCAACAAGCGGGTGGATTCGGGCGAACTGGCCGCCGGCGTGATTCTGCCGGCTCTGGGCCGCACCTTTCGCCTGGGCGGCGGCCGGCTGGTCTGGCCGCGTAGCGGGGCCTTGGCCATCCCCATGCTGGCCTGCCTAAGCGCCCAGGCCCCCGACGAGGCCCACGACATCGTGGCCTATCTGCTCTCGGAACAATGCCAAGCGTTTCTTTCGATCTCCGGCGGCCTGGCCCCATCGCGGGCCGGCGTCCCCGCCTTCGCCGAGCTGGCGGCCTGTGAGTGGGCGCTCATCTGGCCTGGATGGCAAACCCTCCTCGAAGTGGCGCGGATCATGGACGCCGCGCAGGGATCAACGATCGATCAACGGGAGAAAGGGAAATGAAACTGAAACGCAGCCTGCTTTTGGCGGCCGTGCTGGCCCTGGGCCTGGGCGTCCCGGCGGCCCACGGCGACGACACGACCCAACTGGACCCGATCATCGTCACGGCCCGTGGCCGGGCCTCGCAGCTTTCGGCCACGCCCGGCGGCGCGGCGGTGGCCGATTCCGACGAAATCGCCCTGCACCCCAAGGCCTCGGCGGCCTACGCCCTGGAGGACATCCCCGGTCTCAGCCTCACCGGCGACTCGGTCTGGGGCCGCGACATCGCCATCCGTGGCCTCACCGGAAACTCGGTGGTCGTGCTTGTCGATGGCCATCGCATCAACTCGGCCATCGACATGAACGCCCGCCTCAGTTTTGTCAACGCCATGGACATCGAACGCATCGAGGTGCTAAAGGGCCCCGTCAGCTCGCTCTATGGCTCGGGCTCCACCGGCGGCGTGGTCAACATCATCACCCGCAAGGGCGCTTTCAGCGACAAATGCCAAGCCCACGGCCGCGTGAGCCTGGCGGCCAGCAGCAACCCCCAGGGCGGCGACGCCTACGCCAGCGCCCATTTCGATTCGCCGAGCCTGTGGCTGTTCGCCTCGGCCGCCGGCCAGGATCATGACGATCTGCGCGGCGGCGACGACGAAAGAATTGCCAACAGCCAGTTCCGCGACGGCCAGGGTCGCGTGGCCTCGGGCTTCAAGCTGGGCCAGTTGACCACCCAGGTGCAGGTCATGCGCATGGAGGCCAACGACGTGGGCCTGCCCGGCGGCCCCTCGACCCTGCCGGCCGTGGCCCGCGTCAGCTATCCGCGCACTTCCAGCACCCTGGCCAGCCTGGATCTGACCTGGGATCGTGAGGGCCAGGCCCTGGGCCAGGTGGCTGGCTCGATCTACATCAACCAAAACGAACGCCGCGTGCGTGTCGACCGGACCGGCAACGCCGCCGTCAGCGCCATCGAGCCGGGGGCCGACCACGAGACCTTGGGCGGACAACTGCGCGCCAACCTCGACCTGGGCGCCCACGCCATCGTCGGCGGCGTCGACGCCTGGCAGTGGACCATGGACTCGTGGCGCAGACGCTTTCTGACCGTGGGCCGCGTACTCTACGACAACCCCGTGCCCCACGCCGTGCAGACCTCGGCCGGCGTCTTCGCCGAGGACGACTGGACCCTCAGCGATGCCTTCACCCTCAACCTGGGCGCGCGCCTCGACCGCCTCCAGACCAAAAACGACGCCGGCAACGGCTTCGCCTCCGGCGACGAAAGCGACCTGGGCTGGAACGTTCACGCCGGCCTGACCCATAAGATCAGCCAGGCCTGGTCGCAGACGGCCATCATCGCCTCCAGCTACCGCGCCGCCGACGTCCTCGAGCGCTACAAATACATCGACCTGGGCGGTGGCCAGGTGCTCTACGGCAATCCCGACCTCAACCCCGAGACCTCGCTCTTTGGCGAATACGGCCTGCATTATCAGGCCAAGCCCTTCAAGGGCGACCTGCGTTTGTTCGCCAACCAACTCCACGACTATATTTCGCAAAAACGCATCAGCGCCACCCGCCTGGAGATGTGCAACGTCGGCCAGGCCCGCATCTTTGGCGCCGAGTTGGAGGGCCGCCTCGATCTGGGCCACGGCCTGGCCCTGTTCGCCAACGCCACCGCCCTGGACGGCCGCGACGAAAACGCCGACGAGCCCCTGCGCTACATCGCCCCCATCTCGGGCATGGCCGGCGTGGACTTCGTCACCGGGCCGTTCTGGGCGCGCCTCGACACGCGCTGGGCCCTGGATCAGAACGAAACGCCCGCCGACGTGGAGGAGACCGGCGGTTACGCCACCCTCAACCTGGCCGGACGCTATCGTTTCGCGGCGCTGGGGCTCAACCACGAATTGCTGTTGACCGTGGACAACATCCTCGACACCCGCTACGAGAGCTATCTCTCCAACGCCCGGGGCATTGAACTGCTGGAGCCGGGCGTGGCGGCGGCGTTGACCTACACCCTGGAGTTCTGAAACCATGCGCCGAGCCGTCTTCAGCGTGATCGTCATCTTGGCCGTGGGCGGACTCGGCGCGTTTTACCTTTTCTCCGACCGCGCGGCGTCTCCGACGGCGGAGCAGGGCCCCGACGCGCCGCCAAGGCTGGTTTTTTACACATCCTTTGGCGCCACCACGCCGCAGATTCCCTTCTGGGGCGCGGTGAAGGCCGGCTGGCCCGGCGGGGCAGGGCTGGAGACGCGCCTCTGGAAGGACTTGGACGACCTGCGTGGGGTGATCATGGCCGGCCGCGGCGATATCTGGCTGGGCCACAGCGAGGGCCTGGCCCAGGCCGCCCTGCGCGGCGCGCCGGTGTGCTTTTTGGCCGTCACGGGCTGGCGCAAGTTTTACTTCCTGAGCGCCGACCCCGCGGCCGTCGATCTGGCCAGCCTGGCCACGCTCAGCCAGGCCCAGAACAGCCCGCTGATGGTCACCCCGCCCGACAGCCCGGCCATGGCCATCCTCGACGATGTCGCCGCCCGGGGCGGGCCGCGCTTTGTCACCGCGCCCCATGCGCCGCGCCAACTGGCCCTGCTGGCCCTGCGCGGCCAGGCCCGGCACATCCTGGCCCCGGAGCCGCTGGTTTCGCTGCTGCTGACCAAGGCCCCCGGCCTGCGGGTGGTGGCCAGCCTGGAGGACGAGCACGCCAAGCTCACCGGCGGTCCGGCCCGGCTGCCCATAGCCGGCCTGGCCATGCACGGCGAGCTGGCGCGCCGCCGGCCGGAGCTGGCGCGCCAACTGCTGGCGGCCATGGAGCGGGTGGCCGCCGATCTGGCCGATGATCCGGCCGCCGGCTTGGCCCTGTTGCCGCCGGAGGTGGCTGGTGAGCTTGGCCCGGATGTTTTGCGCCTTTCGCTATCGCGCGACATGATCATGACCCGGCCGACCGCCCAGGTCCGCCAGGAGGTTTTGGCCTATCTGCGCCTGGTCATGTCGCCGGCCGATCGCCAGCGTCTGGATCAACTGCCCGAGGGCTTTTGGGGACCGCCCGCGCCATGAAACGTCTTTGGCCTTTCGCGGTTTCGCTGGCGGTGATGCTGGCCTTGGGTTGGCTGGCCACCTGGCTGCTTGGCCCGGAGCTGGCCCCGCCGCCGCCGTTGGTTTGCGCCGAGATGTGGCGGCTGTGCCTGGACGGCCAGATGTTTGGCGAAATGGGCGCGACGGTGGTCCGCGCCCTGGCCGGGGTGGCGGCGGCCAACCTGCTGGGCCTGGGCCTGGGCCTGGCCGCTGGGCTCTGGCCGGCGGCGCTGCGGGCGCTGGCCCCGTTGGTGGCGGCGTTGCAGGCCTGTCCGCCGGTGGTCTGGATCTCGTTGGCCATGATCTGGGCCGGCACTGGTTCGCTGGTGCCGATGCTGGCCGTTTTCGCCGCCACTCTGCCGCCGCTGTTTTTGAACGTGGCCCAGGGCGTGCTGGCCCTGGACCGCCGCCTGTTCGACATGAGCCGGCTCTACGACGTGCCCGCCGCCACGCGCCTGCGACGCTTTTGGTTGCCGGGCGTGCGGCCCTATTGGCTGGCCGCCTTTTCGCAAACCCTGGCCTCGGGCTGGAAGGTGGCGGCGGTGGCCGAGTTTCTGGGCAGCCATCAGGGGGCCGGCGCGCGGATTTTCTGGGCCTATCGCCGCATGGATCTGGTGGATCTCTACGCCTGGACGGGCGCGCTGGTGCTGCTGGGCGTGGTGTTGGAGTACGGCCTGGTGGCCCCCTTGCGCCAGGCCGCCGGCCGCAACGGCCGAAAAAAGGAGGCCGTCTCGTGATCGAACTGCGCGGCGTGAGCAAGCGCCTGGGCCGCAAACTGGTGATCCGCCGGGCCGACCTCGTCGTTCGTCCCGGCCAGATCGTCTGCCTGAGCGGGCCCTCGGGCGTGGGCAAAACGACCCTGTTGGAGATCATGGCCGGCCTGACCAAACCCGACGCCGGCCTGGCCCGTCGCCAGGGGGCCGTGGCCCTGGCCTTTCAAGACGACGCCCTGCTGCCCTGGTTGGACGCGGCCGGCAACATGGACTACGCCCTGGCCGCCTTGCCGCCAGACCAGCGCCGGGAGCGCCGGCGCTTTTGGCTGGAGCGCTTTGAACTGCCGCCGACCCTGCGGCCGGAGGCCATGAGCGGCGGCATGCGCCGCAGGCTCAACCTGGCCCGGGCCCTGGCCAGCCAACGACCCATCTTGCTGCTGGACGAACCCTTCGCCTTTTTGGACCTGCCGTGGCAGGCGAAAGTGGCCGCCGAACTGGCCGCCGCCGCCCATGTCGGCGCGGCGGTGGCTCTGGTCAGCCACCAACTGGAGCCCCTGGACGGCCTGCCTTGCCGGACCATCGCCGTGTCCGCAAGCCCCGTGGACATCGTCGCCGACGCCTGAACGCCGCGCTCATCATCAGCCAAAAGCGCGGCAGGTGTTGACACCGTGGCGGCGGCGCGGCATGTTTGAAACGTGCACTGCATCATGCCCGGCGTGTCGGCGCGGCGGGCGCGCGGCACTTTTCAACGCGTCGCCGCCGGCAGATCGCCCGGCGACCCCCGGCCACCACACCGACAAAGGCGTACTCCCGTGGATTTCACCCTTGCCCTGGGCGTCACCGGTTTTCTGCTGCTCTTGAGCGTTTTCGCCAGCAAGCTCTCCGAGCGGGTGGGCGTGCCGGCGCTGCTGCTTTTCTTGGGCCTGGGCATGCTGGCCGGCGTGGATGGCCCCGGCGGCATCCAGTTCGACGACGCCCAACTGACCAACGCCGTGGGCGCCCTGGCCCTGACCTTCATCCTTTTTGACGGCGGTTTCAACACCCGCTGGTCATCGGCCAGGCCGGTGCTGCTCACCGGGACGATCCTCTCGACCCTGGGCGTGATGCTCACCTGCGGCTTCATGGCCGCCTTCGCCCATTGGGCGATGGGCTTGCCCTTGGAGACGGCGCTGCTGCTGGGGGCCATCGTCTCTTCCACCGACGCGCCGGCGGTCTTCGCCATCCTGGGCGGCAAGAGCCTGGGCCTGAAAGGCCGGCTCAAACCGCTGCTGGAGTTTGAATCGGGCAGCAACGACCCCACGGCGGTTTTTCTGACCCTGGGCGTGCTGGAAGTGCTGATCAACCCCCAACCGGCGGCGCATTGGGGCGTTTTGTTGGGCAAGTTCGTGGCCCAGATGGTCTTGGGCGCGGCGTTGGGCCTGGCCATGGGCTGGCTGGCCACCAGGGCGTTAAGAAAGGTGCGCCTGGATTACGAGGGGCTTTATCCGGTCTTTGGCGTCTGCGTGGCGCTGATCTGCTACAGCCTGACCGCCTACGCCCACGGCAATGGCTTTTTGGCCGTCTACATCTGCGGCATGGTCATGGGCAATGGCGACTACCTCTATAAGCGCAGCCTGAACAAGTTCCTCGACGCACTGTCGTGGATCATGCAGATCGGCATGTTTTTGGTGCTGGGGCTGTTGGTCAACCCGCGCGATCTGGGCGAGGTGGCCCTGACCGGGCTATCGGCGTCGTTGTTTTTGATGCTGGCGGCCAGGCCGGCGGCGGTGCTGCTGGCCATGCTTGGCAGCGGCTATTCACTGCGCGAGCAGCTTTTCGTGGCCTGGACCGGCCTGAAAGGGGCCGCGCCGATCATCCTGGCCACCTATCCGCTGATGGCCGGCTACGACCAGGGCCACTTTTTGTTCAACCTGATCTTTTTTTTGGTGCTCACCTCGGTGCTGTTACAAGGCAAGACCTTGCCCCTGGCGGCCCGGCTGCTCAAGGTCGACCGGCCCTTCCAGCCCGACCCCAGCTATCCGCTGGAGTTCAACCGCACCTTCATGGGCAGCGACAACACCCAGGACGTGGCCATCGAACCAGGCGCGGCGATCATCGGCCGCCAGGTGCGGGAGCTGGGCCTGCCCAAGGGCGTGCTGATATTGTTGATCCACCGCGACGGCAACTTTCTGGTGGCCACCGGCGAAACCGCGTTGGAGGCGGGCGACAACCTGCTTTTGTACGGCCCTAAAAACGATCTGCGCGCGGCCCAGGCGATATTGCTGCGCGCCTGCCGTTCGGGCCAAGACGGCGTCTGCCCGGAAGATTAGGCGAAAAAACATGGGCGCAATCGGGCGAGACGGCGCGCCCTGTCAGAGGCCAGACGCGCCCGCGCGGCGGCAAGAATAACCGCCGCGACGACATCGAGAGTGCTGCACGGGGGCGTCCTGCCCCGTGCAGCACTCTCATTTTTGCTGTGGGGGATGTTGAAAAAGAAAAGGCCGCCTGGCGGGGGGCGGCCTGAGTCAGGTGAATACTATATCTGCATATCTGCACAATCTAACACCTCGATTAAGCAAATAATCGCTTAATTGAATGTCCGCTTAACTGACCTGGATCGCATCGTTATGATTCACATAATTAAGCATATATCAGTGCCCAAACAATTTTTTCCATGACGGGATTTGGAAAAGGCAGTCGCCCGCCTCCTGTTCCATCTTCAGGAAGAGGGGTGCAGGTAAGGTTAGCGTCAGGATGTCTTTCCGGAAGCGTCTGTGCATAACCTCTCGACCATCGGCGCCCATCATGCCCAACACCGCTCTGGGAACTGCCGATTCTGACTCGGCATAGGCAAAAGCGGCAATACTGCAACAATCTGTACCTTGGGGGGCTCGGACAGGGTCGGTCCCTTGCATAACCGAGCCCGCAAGCGTCACGAGACCTGAAAGCTCATCCGGATTCACCGGGAAAATAATAGCGCGGACATTCTCATCGGAATCGGTGCTGCTCAATGGCTTAAAAAGAACGTATTTGGATGGAATGTCGTAGCGCGGAAACTCATGAAGAATCCATTCCCGGGCTAACTCCGCGCTACAGTGCCTGCGCTCCCCATACTCGTACATGGATCGCCAGTTCTTAGGTACAGCGTCCATTTCGGCTTGATATGCCGTCCGATTATATGCGGATTTGATCCCTTTGCTGAACAAGGCGGCATGCAGATCCAACTGTTCATCCGACGCGTCGAAATCAGTCCCAAATCCCAACGCCGCACGGCCACCTGTGCAGATGATGCTCTCGCGACTACCTCCGGCAATTCTGCCGCACGTGCTGGCCTCTGCGAATAAATACAGGACACAACCGAATTTTCCATTTTTATACTGGAAGGCATCGGCGGGAATGGTGTCACTCCAAACGACTGCGACCGGATCGAACTCCGGGTTAAGACTGTTCACAATCACGCTATCCATGCTCAATTCCTACTATTCAACAGTCTGAATTTAAAACGAGTAACCTACAGTCGTTGTGCTTCATGGTGAAGGGTAAGTGAAAGATTCAACGGCTAACGGTTTTCGAGAAAACGTTTATTATAACCACCCCGGACATTATCATTAACATTCCGATTATAGCGGGAATATCAGGAATTTGATTAAACCATATGGCGCCTATCATTGTAATTAACGTAATCCCAATTCCAGACCAGATTGCATATGCAATTCCAACGGGCATTATTCCTAACACAAGCGACAAAAAATATAATGATGCCCCATAGCCTACAATGGCTATGATGCTCGGGACCAATATAGTAAAACCTTGCGACGTTTTTAAAGCACTAGTTCCTACAATTTCTGCAAATATTGCTATGGAAAGATACACATATCCCATATGGTTTCCCGATTCAAAGTGGCGTCCACGCTGGAGCCGGTGCGCACTAGAATGCCTTGCTGATCAAGCTGCCGATTGATCATGTCAAACAGCTTATCCTGCAGGCCACGCTCTTGCAAATGATTTCGAAGGCGGCCATCCAAATGAGAGTGACGACTTCGCCGCTGCTGCTTCATCTGCGTGTCGAGACGCCAACCAGCTATGCGAAAGAATGAAGAAGTTAAGCTGAAAGCCAGCAGACTTCATTCGCCACCGCGCCCAGGTTGGCGCCCGCAAGGTTCCGGCATGGGCGTTCGTGTCGCGCCCAACATATTGGCCATGTTGACCCAGCAAGAGCGCGACATGGCTAAGCTGCCTGGCAGGATAGTCAGCCAGCGGGCGTGACCCGCAAGCTGCGTGGCGACTGAGTGCGATCTCCCCCAAAAAGTCATCAGCCGGTTGGCCCTCGTCAGGCTAACCGGCTGATATTATTTGGTGGTAGGGCGGAGGGGATTTGAACCCCTGACTTCCACCGTGTGAGGATGGCACTCTCCCGCTGAGTTACCGCCCTGTGCTTTTCTTGGAGGGCGCGTTACGTGCGCCGCGCGCCGATTTTTGTACACCATCGGCAGAATCTTTGCAACCAGATAATGCATGGCACTGCCTGCGCAGGGCCTGGATTTCGGCCGGGCTCAGCCGTCGCACCGCGCCCGGCGGCAGGTCACCCAGGCGCAGCGGCCCCAGGCCCACCCGCACCAGGCGGATGACGTTCAGGCCGCGGGCCTTCCACATCAGCTTGATCTCGCGTTTGCGGCCCTCGCGCAAGACCATCGAGACCTTGCTGTGGCCGTCGGCGGCCGCTTTGACCGTGATCATGGCCGGCGCGGTTTGCCTGCCTTCGATCTCCACGCCGGCGCGCAGGGCCTCCAGATCGGCGCGGTTGGGCCGGCCGGAAAGCCACACGCGGTAGGTCTTGGGCACGCCGTAGCGGGGGTGGGTCAGGCGCAGGGCCAGGTCGCCGTCGTTGGTCAGGAGCATCAGGCCTTCGGAATCCAGGTCCAGGCGGCCCACGGGGTAGAGCCGGGCGCGGATTTCGGGCGGCAGCAGATCGAGCACGCGCGGCCGGCCTTGGGGGTCGTGGACGGTGCTGACGTAGCCGGCCGGCTTGTGGGCCAGCCAATACTCCTTGGCCTCGGCGCGGGCGATGGGCTTGCCGTCGATGGCGATGGATTGCGTGTCCGGATCGGCTTTGTGGCCGGGTTGTCGCACGATCTGGCCGTCGACGGCCACGCGTCCGGCGGCGATGAGCTCCTCGGCGGCGCGGCGGCTGGCCACGCCGGCGCGGGCCAGGATTTTCTGCAGGCGTTCCTCGGCCATGGTCAATCTTCCCGGGGCTCGGCGGAGCCGTCGTGTTCGCCGGTGGGCGTTGGGTTGGGGAACTCCAGCGAGCGCTGGGCGGCCTCGACGGCCTGATCGGGCTCGGCGGAGAGCTTATCGATTTCTTCGAGGGTGGGCAGTTCGCTCAGGTCTTTGAGGTCGAAAAACTCCAGAAAGCGCTTGGTGGTGGCGTAGACCAACGGCCGGCCGGGCAGGTCGCGTCGGCCGGCCACCCGCACCAGGTTGCGCTCCATGAGCATGCGCAGCACCCCGCCTACCTCCACGCCACGAATGCGCTCTATCTCCACCTTCATCACCGGCTGCTTGTAGGCCACGATGGCCAGCGTTTCCAGGGCGGCGCGGGAGAGGCGGCTGGCTTGGGTGCGGCGCAGGCGGCCCAGCCAGGGGGCCAACTCGGGGCGGGTGCGGAAGATGTGACCGCCGGCCACCTGGGCCAAGTCGAAGGCGCGGCCCATGGCCTGATATTCGGCGCGCAGTTGGTCGATGGCTGTCTGAATGTCCTCGCGGCTGGTCGGTTCCAGGGCTTGGGCCAGTTGCTCCAGGCTCAGCGGGGCCTCGGCCACGAAGAGCATGCCTTCGATGATGCATTTGAGGCTTGGGGTCACGGGGCGGCCTCCTCGGCTTCTTCGTCGATGTCGCGGGCGAACACGCGCAGGGCGCTCCAGGCGGCCGGTTGTTCGTCCGGCTGGGGCGCGCGGCTTTGGTAGACCCGCAACAGCCCCATGCGGGTCAGCTCCAGTATGGCCAAGAATGTAACCACCATGTGTGATTTGTCCAGATCGCCGGCGAAGCATTCCTCGAAGGTCAGGCTCTGGCGGCGGCGCAACATCGACAGCAGATCGGACATGCGATCTTCCAGCGAGACGCGAGCCAGGGGCAGGTCCAACACCAGCTGGCGGCCGCGGGCGGCGATCAGTTGCCGAAAGGCCTCGATCAGGTCGAAGACGCCGGCGGCCACTAAGTCCTGGGGCCGCGCCTTGGCGGCGGCGTCCAGTTCCTGGCTGGCGGCGGCCCGTTGAAACACATCGCGGTCGAGCCAGTTGCGGCCTTGCAAAGTCTCGGCGGCCAACTTGATGGACATGTGTTGGCGCAATTGTTGGACCAGGTCTTGGCGCGGGTCATCGGGGTCTTCCTCGTCGGGCTGGTCGCGCAGGGCCGGCAGGAGCATGCGGCTTTTGATGTGTGTGAGGGTGCTGGCCATGACCAGGAACTCGCCGGCCACGGCAATGTTGAGCTCGCGCATCAGGCCCAGGTATTCCAGGTATTGCCTGGTGATCATGGCCACGGGGATGTCGTGGATGTCCACCTCGTTTTTGCGGATAAGGTGCAGCAACAGATCGATGGGCCCCTCGAATATTTCCAGCCGCACCGCCACGTCCATCGGGCGCCTCAGAAGCCCAGCAGCAGATCGGTCAGCCAGGCCGCGGCCGGCACGATCAGCGAGCCGATCAAGTCTGGGAAACCGGGGATCAGCGCCGGCAGAAACAACAACGCCAAAAGTATGGCGAAGCCGTAGCGCCCCAGGCGGCGCTGATACTCGGCGGCGGCCCGTGGCGGCAGCAGGCCGCCCAACACGCCCGAGCCGTCCAGGGGCGGCAGGGGGATCATGTTGAACAGGGCCAGGATCACGTTGATGAACACGCCATAGACCAGCATGCGCAAGACCAGACCTTGGGCGAGGCTTTCTTGGCTCAGGCCCAGAGCCAGCATGGCCCTGAGCGCCGCGGCGCAGGCGACGGCGAAGAGCAGGTTGGCCGCCGGGCCGGCCGCCGAGACCCACATCATGTCTTGGCGCGGGCGCTTGAAGCGGCCGGGGTCCACCGGCACCGGCTTGGCCCAGCCGAAACCCGAGCCCAGCATGGCGGTGACGAAGAAAAACAGCGTGCCGGCCGGGTCCAGGTGGCGCAACGGGTTGAGGGTCAGGCGTCCCAGGCGCTTGGCCGTGGGGTCGCCGAAGTGATAGGCCGCGTAGCCGTGGGAGGCCTCGTGCACGGTCAGGGCCATCAGGATCGGCGGGGCCAGCACGATGACCTTCAGGATGAAATCAAGGGCGGTGTCCATCAATACGAAAGCTCTCCCTTGCGCTGGCCGAACCGGTTTTCGACCAAGTCGATTTCGTCTTGGCGGGTCTGGACCTGGCCATCCAGGCGGGCGGCCAGCAGGGTGTCGAGGATCTGCTTGTAGAGGGGCCCGGGCAGGTAGCCCATGGCCTTGAGATCCTGGCCGCCCAGTTCCGGCCGCACGCGGACCATGGTCGTGAGGTATTGGCTGACGGCCTTTTTGGCGTAGTCCTTTGAGGTCTTGGCCATGACCAGAAGCTGGAACTCCAGGCCCAAGGGCCGCAGGAGCTCGAATGTTTGCGAGGGCCGGGCTGCGCGGCGCTGGAGGACGTTGACGCAGCGCAGGGCCTTGGCGCGCATCTCGGTGATCTCCTCGCGCAGCTTGGGCGCGAAGCCCAGCCGCTGGCACAGCTCGGTCATTTGCTGTTCGTCCAGGCCGTCGGCCAGGGCCAGGAAGTAGAGCAGCCAGCGGCGCAATGGTTTGTCGATGAACGACAGGCGATACCAGGCCAAGGTTTCCTCGGCCTGGTCCAACAGCTCCAGTTGCTTGGCGGTCAGTTGCAGGGCCGGGTGAAAGACGCGCAGCAGCTTGAATTCGTTGAGCCGCTCGATGGCCGGCGTGACGCTTTCTTCTTCGAGGATATGCTTCAACTCGCCAAAGAGCCTGGAGCCGGTCAGGCGGCGGAAGGCGTCGATCTTGATGGCGTTTTTGATCAGGGCCTCGGTCAGCTTGCCGATGCGGAAACCAAAGCGTTGCTCGAAGCGGATGGCCCGAAAGACGCGGGTGGGGTCTTCGACAAAGGAAAGGTTGTGCAGGACGCGGATGACCTTTTCCTTGATGTCGCGCATGGCTTCGAAAAAGTCGATGAGCAGGCCGAACTGGCGGCCGTTGAGCCGCACGGCCATGGTGTTGATGGTGAAGTCGCGGCGATAGAGATCGAGCTTGACGCTGGAGTGTTCGACCACCGGCAGGGCGGCCGGCGACATGTAGTATTCCAGGCGGGCGGTGGCCAAGTCCATGGTCAGGCCGCTGTCGAAGAGGAGCTTGGCGGTGTTGAATTTCTTGTGGGTGCGCAGGCGCAGATCGTCGCGGCCCTGGGCGAAGGCCCGGGCGAACTCGATGGCGTCGCCTTCGACGACGACGTCGATATCCAGGTGATCGCTGCGCAAAAACAGATCACGCACCGAGCCTCCCACCAAATAGACGTCCTCGCCCAGGTCGTCGCCCACCTTGCCCATCTGTTGCAGGATGGTCACCACCGGCTTGGGCAGGCGCTCGTGCAGGAGGTTGGCGATGTTTTTGTGGCGGATGGTCTGGGGCGCGGCTTCGCCCTCGCCGATGCTTTCGCTGATCAGCGGCCGCTCCAGCAGGGTGTTGAGCAGGTCGGTGCGGGTGATGACGCCGATCATCTCGCCGTTTTCCATCACCGGCACCAGGCGGAAGCGTTGTTCGAGCAGGGCCTTTTCGACCTCCAGCAGAGGCGCGTCGGGCGCGACGGGCTTGACGCCGGGGGTCATGTACTCGCGCACGGCCAGGTCGCCCAGGCCGTGGTAGACGGCCTTTTCCACGTCCTGCCTGGTGATCACGCCCAGGATGTCCTGGCCGTCGACGACGGGCATGACGTTGATGTCGTAGCGCGTGAAGCGCTCGGGCAGTTCGCGCAGCAGCAATTGCGGCGGCGCCGAGATCACCGGGCTGGTCATCAACTCGCGGGCGCTGATGCTGGGGTTGATGTGGGTGTGCAGGGCCATTTCCAGCTTGGCCCGGGCCTCGACCAGGGTCATGTCGCGCAGGGTGGCGCTGGCCGCCGAGGGATGGCCGCCGCCGCCCAGGGCCTTGGCGATAACTCCGGCGTCGACCTCGTGCAGGCGCGAGCGGGCCACCAGATAGACCCGCCCCTCCATGCGGGCCAGGGCGAAGACGGCGTCGTGGTTTTCCATCTCCATGAATTTGTGCACCAGGGCGGCCAACTCGGGAAAGTAGCCCTCGCGGCTGACCTCGGTGACGATCACCTGCACGCCGCTGATGTTCAGCGGCTCGGCCCCGTGGATCAGGTCGTTGAGCAGGCCCACTTCCTCGGCGGTCAGCTCGCGGGTGATCAGTTCGCTGACCACGCTGAGGTTGGCCCCCTGGCCCAGCAGCCAGGCGGCGGCGTGGTAGTCCTCGGGCGTGGTCGAGACAAAAGTGAAGCTGCCGGTGTCTTCGTAGATGCCAAGGGCCAGGATGGTGGCCTCGTCGTCGCTCAGCTCGACATTATTTTCGCGCAGATGCTCGCAGAGCAAACTCACCGTGGCCCCGATCTTGCGCACCTGCTGCCAGTGGGCCCTGACGTCCTGGTCGCTGTCGGGATGATGGTCGTAGGCGATGATCTCCACCTCGGGATCCTCGGCCAACTTGGCAAAGGGTCCGATGCGGTCCAGGCGTCTTGTGTCGACCAGGATCAAGCGTTTGACCCGCTCGAAGGGCACCTGCTTGACCTTGACGAAGTTGAACATGAAACACACCGACTCGACATAAAAATTGCGCAGATTGCGCTCCTGCGCGCCGGGCAGGGCCAGCATGGCTTCGGGGTAGAGCTTGGCCGCGGCCAGCATGCTGGCCAGGGCGTCGAAATCGGCGTTGACGTGGGTGGTGATGACTTCCACGTCGCGTTGGATGGCGCTGGCGTTTTGCTGGTCCATGGCTCCCTTCAGCCGCGGGGGTGGCATTGGCGGTGAACATCCACCAGCCGTTTCATGCCCAGATGGGTGTAGATTTGCGTGGTGCCGATGTCGGCGTGGCCCAGCATGAGTTGGACGCTGCGCAGGTCGGCCCCGCCCTCCAGCAGATGGGTGGCGAAGGTGTGGCGCAGGGTGTGCGGGCTGACGTGGTGGTCGATGCCGGCGGCCGCCACGTGCTTGGCCAGGATCTTCCACACGCCCATGCGGCTGAGCTTGCCGCCGCGGGCGTTCAAAAACACCGTGTCGCTGGCTTTTTGGCCGCGCAGCAGGTTTTGCCTGGGCCCGCGCAGATAGTCCTCCAGGCGTTGGATGGCCACTTGGTGCAGGGGGACCAGGCGCTCCTTGGCGCCCTTGCCGCGCACCAGCAGGCAACCGATCTGGAATTGGATCTGGCCCACGCCCAGGTCGATGACCTCGCTGACCCGCAGGCCCGCGCCATACATCGCCTCCAGCATGGCCCGGTCGCGTCGGCCCAGGTCGCTGTCGGCCGCGGGCGTCTCCAGCAGGCGCAGCATCTCTTCCTGGCTCAGAAAATGCGGCAGCCCCGCCGTTTTTTTGGGCCCGCGCAACGTGGCCAGCGGGTCGGCCGAGAGCTTTTCGCGGCGCAGTAGATAGCCCACCAGCCCCCGCGCCGCCGAAAGCCGCCTGGCCCGGCTGTTGGCGGCCAGGCCTTCCTTGGCCGCGTGGGCCAGATAGGCCACCATGTGCAGTTCGTCCACCTGCTCCCAGCCTTGCACGCCGTTATCGTGCAAAAAGCCGCAGATATCGGCCAAATCGTCGGCGTATGCCGCCAGGGTGTTGCGGGCCAGGCCCCGTTCGCCGGCCAGATGGTCCAGATAGACATCGACCATGCCGTGCAGGGGCAGGGCGGCCGGCGGCTGGCTGCTGGGCCTGGCTTGGCTCACGGCTGGAGGAATCCCTCCGAAGCGCCCAGCAGCCGGCAGCCGGTGGCCTCCATCACGGCCATCACCTCCAGGCGCACGCCGCCCCAACCCGACAAGTATATGCCCGGCTCGATGGTGAAGACCATGCCTTCCTCCAGCATGTCGTCTGAATTGGGGCCCAGCGAGGGGGCCTCGTGGGTGGCCAGGCCCACGCCGTGGCCCAGCGAGTGGCCGAACTTGCCCTTGAAGCCGGCCCGGTCGATGATTCGCCGGGCGATGGCGTCGGCCTCGTGGCCCAGCATGCCGGGCAAAATGCCATCCAGGGCTTCGAGTTGGGCTTGGCGCACCGTCGCGTAGACGCGGCGGAACTGTTCGTCGTCCGCCGCCCGGCCGCCGGCGACGATCGTGCGCGAGATATCCGAGCAGTAGCCGTCAACCTTGGCCCCCACGTCGAAAAGCACCGTTTCGCCGTGGGCGATGACGCGGGGGCCGGGCTCGGCGTGGGGCTCGGCGGCGTTGGGCCCGCTGGCCACGATGGGCGGGAAGGCCGGGCCTTCGCCGCCGGCGTCCTCGATGCGTCGAACGATTTCCAGGGCCACCTCGCGCTCGCTACGGCCGACCAACGGCCCGGCCATGACCTGGGCCAGCACGGCCTCCATCAGGGCCAGGCTGGCCTCGGTGGCCTTGATTTCGCTGGCGTCCTTGAACTTGCGCAGCTCCGAGACAAAGCCAAGCGTCGGTTGCCAGCTCACCCCGGGCAGGGCTTCGCTCAGGCGTTGGTGCTGGCCAAACAGCAGCGCCTCGGCCTCGAAGCCCAGGCGTTTGACGCGCAGTTCATTCAGCAGCACGCCCAGCGAATGGGCCAGGCCACGGGAATAGACCACCACCTCGAAGCAGGGCGCTTGGGCCTGGGCGGTCAGGCGATAGCGAAAGTCGGTCAACAACACGGCGGCGGCCGGGGCGATCAGCAGCGCGCCGGAAGATTCGCCCAGTTGGGTGTCGTCGGGTGAAAAACCGGACAGATACCGGCGGTTGGCCGGCAGGGTGATCAGCATCGCGTCCAGGCCTTGTCGGGCCATCAGGGCTCGCAGCTTGGACAACCGCTTTTTGATCATCATGACTCCATGGGCTGGAGAAGCGATTTATCACGTCTTTAGAAAGTGTTATAACATCCAGCGTGCTTTCAGGCAACACCTCTCGCCGGCCGCGCGGCGGGTAACTGTCTTGCCAGGCGGCGTTTTTCTGGGTATGAAGAAACGCCGGAGGTATGATTATCGTGGATCGTCGCCAGCTTTTCCGCCAAGCCGCCGCCGACATGCTGGCCCTGGACTTGGCCGGTCGGCCGCGCGCGCGCCGCGCCGGCGTGGCCGAGGCCGTGCGGCCCGAGGATCACGCCGGCCAAGTCGCGCCCGAGACGGCCCAGGCCCTGCGGGTCTTGGCGCGGGCGGTGGTCGACGCCGTCCTGGCCACGCCGCGCCAGGGCCTGGACGCGGCCGAGGCGGCGCGCATCATCGAGGCGGCGGCGCGCGAACATCTGCCAACCCAGGCCGGGCCGGCCCAGGCCTGGCGGGCCAAGCTGGCCGGTCGCATCCCCACGTTGCTGGACCTGCCGCGCCTGGCCGAGTTGGCCGCCAGTGGCCTGTGCCTGCCGCCCCTGGCCGTGGTGCGCCAGACCGCCGCCGATGTGGCCATGGTCGGCGGCCGCAGCCCGGAGTTCGCCGAGCTTCTGGCCAAGGTCGAGCGCCTGGCCGGCATCGACCTGCCCGTGGCCCTGGAGGGCGAGACCGGCACGGGCAAGGAGCTGATCGCCCGGCGGCTGCATCAGCTTTCGCCGCGCCGCCAGGGGCCGTTCCTGGCCGTCAACTGCGCGGCCGTGCCCGAGGCCTTGGTCGAAAGCGAGCTGTTCGGCCACGAAAAAGGCGCCTTCACCGGCGCGGACAAGCCCCGCCTGGGCCACATGCGCGCGGCCAAGGGCGGCACGCTCTTTCTCGACGAGATCAACGAGGCCTCGCCGGTTTTTCAGCGCAAGCTCCTGCGGGCCCTGGACCAGATGGCCGTCCTGCCCCTGGGGGCCAGCCGGACTGAAGC
This sequence comes from Desulfarculus baarsii DSM 2075, assembly GCF_000143965.1. Lineage (GTDB taxonomy): Bacteria > Desulfobacterota > Desulfarculia > Desulfarculales > Desulfarculaceae > Desulfarculus > Desulfarculus baarsii. Next base: position 1,365,902 of record NC_014365.1, read on the forward strand.
GCTGGATTTTCGCCTGATCACCGCCTCTTCGGAGAATCTGGCCCAGGCGGTGGAGGATGGCCGTTTCAGCCGGCCGCTGTTTTATCGATTGCAGGTGTTGTGGCTGGAGCTGCCGCCGCTGCGCCGCCGGCTCGAGGACTTGCCGGCGCTGATCGAGCATTTTCGCGGCCAGGCCTGCCTGGCGGCCAAATGCACCCGTCGCCTGGGCCCCGAGGCCCTGGCGGCCCTTTTGGCCCACGATTGGCCGGGCAACGTGCGCCAGTTGCGCAACGTCGTCATGCGGGCCGTGGCCCTGGCCCCGCGCTTCGAGATCGGCCTGGACGACCTGCCGCCCGATCTGCGGCCGGCGCGGGCCCCGCGCCAGGCGGCCGGCCTGCAACGGCGCTTGAGCCAACTGGGCGGCTCGTTGGCGGCCAAGGCCCCGGTGCTGGCCACGCTGCTGCACGCCAGGCGGGGCGACTTTTTGTTCAACAAAGACCTGCGCGAGGCCCTGGATGTCTCCGACTCCACGGCCAAGGGCCTGCTGCGCGAATTGGCCGAGGCCGGCCTGGTCCAGGCCAGCGGCCAGCGTGGCGGTAGGCGCTATCTGGTTGATTTTTCCGAAGATAAAGAGGAGTAATCATGGCCATTGAAGGACGTTTGGGCCTGGTGGGCGGCGGCAACATGGGCGCGGCCCTGCTGGGCGGCCTGCTGGCCAAGGCCGTGATCGAGCCCGGCCGGGTGGTGGTCGTGGAAAAGGACGCCGCCAAGGCCGCCGCGCTGGGCGAGCGCTTTGGCGTGGAGACCCGCGCCGAGCTTGCCGCCATGGGCCGGGTGAACGTGGCGATCCTGGCGATCAAGCCGGCCGACGTGGCCGCCTGCGCCAAGGCCCTCGGCCCGCTGGTCGGCGAGGGCGGGTTGGTGATCAGCCTGGCCGCTGGAGTAAGCTCCCAGACCGTGGCGGCGGAGCTGCCGCCAAACCTGGCCGTGGTGCGGGCCATGCCCAACACGCCGGCCCTGATCGGCCGCGGGGCCACGGCCATCTGCCCCGGCCGCGGGGCCGACGCGGCGGCCATGCAAACGGCGGCGACGATTTTTGAAGCGGCGGGCCGGGTGGTGGTGGTGGCCGAACGGCAGATGGAGGCGGTGACCGGTCTTTCGGGCTCGGGGCCGGGCTATGTTTATCTGATCATCGAGGCCCTGGCCGACGCCGGCGTGCGCCTGGGCCTGGATCGACCCACGGCCCTGAGCCTGGCCGCGGCCACGGTGGGCGGCTCGGCCGAGATGGTTATGCGCAGCGGCCAGCATCCGGCGGCGCTGAAGGATCAGGTCACCTCGCCGGGCGGCACGACCATGGCCGGCCTGGCCGTGTTGGAGCGGGCCGGCCTGCGTGGCCTGCTGATGGACGCCGTGGCCGCCGCCGCCGCGCGCGGCGCCGAGCTTGCGGGCAAGTAAGCGCCGAGCACAAAAAAAGTCGATCGGCCCGCGCCCCAGCCAGACAGCGAGGAGGCGCGGGCCGATTTTTTGTTTTGGGGCCGCCTCAGCGGCGCAGGCGCGGGTCCAGGGCGTCGCGCACGCCCTCGCCCAGCAGGTTGTAGCCCAGCACGGTGATCAGGATGGCCAGTCCCGGAAAGGCCGACAGCCACCAGCCCAGTTCGATGTAGCTCTTGCCCTGGCCCAGGATGTTGCCCCAGGATGGATCGGGCGGTTGCACGCCCAGGCCCAGGAAGCTCAGGCCGCTTTCGGTGAGGATGGCCCCGGCCACGCCCAGGGTGGCGGCCACCAGCACGGGGGCCATGGCGTTTGGCAATATGTGCCGGAAAATAATGCGCATGTCGCCTGCGCCCATGGCTTTGGCCGCCAGGACAAACTCGCGCTCCTTGAGCGTGAGAAACTCGGCGCGCACCATCCGGGCCACGCCCATCCAACTGGTCAGGCCGATGACGGCCATGATGTTGGCGATGGACGGGTCGAGGATGGCGATGACGGCCAGGATCAAAAAAAACGTGGGGAAGCAGAGCATCATGTCGGTCAGGCGCATGATCAGCCCGTCCACCCAGCCGCCATAATAGCCGGCCAGCGCCCCCAGCGCCGCGCCCAAAAGCGTGGCGATGCCCGCCGAAACCAAGCCCACCTGCAAGCTGACGCGGCTGCCCATGATCATGCGGCTGAGCACGTCGCGGCCCAGGTCGTCGGTGCCAAAGGGGTGGCTCCAACTGGGCGGCAGCAGCACGGCGTCCACGTCGATGCGAAAGGGGTCGTGGGGCGTCAGCAGCGGCGCGGCCGCCGCCACGAAAAGCAGCGTCAGCACCACCAAAAGCCCGGCCATGGCCAGGCGGTTGGCCCGGATGGCCCGCCAGAACGAGCCCCAGGCGCTTTCGCGGTCGTGGTTGCCAGGCGGGGGCGTCATTTTTCGGTCCTCACGCGGGGGTCGACCAGGGCGTAGCCCAGATCGGCCAAGAGATTGCCCACCAGGGTCAGGGCCGCGCCGATGACCAGACCGCCCATGACCAGGGGGTAGTCGCGGGCCATGACCGCGTCGTAGAACAGTTTGCCCAGGCCGGGGATGGCGAAGATCGACTCGAAGATCACCGAGCCGCCGATCAGGCCCGGCAGCGACAGGCCCAGGATCGTCACCAGGGGCATCAGGGCGTTGCGCAGGGCGTGGCGATAGATCACCACCCGCTCGGCCAGGCCCTTGGCCCGGGCGGTGGTGATGTAGTCTTGGCCGATGACCTCGAGCATGTTGCCGCGCATGTAGCGGCTCATGCCGGCCAGCCCGCCAAAGGCCGAAAGGATCACCGGCATGGCCAAATGCCGGGCGTAGTCGGCCAGGCGGCCCCAAAAATCAAGCTGATCGTGGTTGATGCTTTCGACGCCGCTGATGGGCAGCCAACCCAGGTTGACGCCGAAGAGGATCATGCACAGCAGCGCCAACCAGAACGTCGGCGTGGCGAAACCCACGAAGACGAAGACCGTGGTGGCCTGATCGAACAGCGAGCCGCGATGGGTGGCGCTGTAGACGCCGATGGGCACAGCCAGGACGATGATGAAAAGCATGCTGAGCAAATTGATGCCGATCGTCACCGGCAGGCGCTCGGCGATTTTATCGAGCACGGGCCGACCGTCCGGGGCGAAGCTCTGGCCGAAGTCCAGTACGGCCAGGCGCTTGAGCCATGTCCAATATTGCTCGGCGATGGGCTTGTCCAGGCCGTAAAGCTCGATCAGCCGCTGTTGGGCGATCTGGCTGAGCTTGGGGTTGAGGTCGCTGGCCAGATCGGTGGGCGAGCCCGGGGCCAGATGCATGACCACGAAGCTGAGGAAAGTTATGCCGATCAGCAACGGGATCATGCCCAGGAGGCGTTTAAGCAGAAACAAGGCCATGGCCCTAGCGCTCCATGGTCGGCCGCTGAAGGTTCTTGGGCACCCACCAGCGGATGAAATTGTAGGAGATGCCGGCCGGGGCCGGCTCGATGCCGTGGAAGCGCGACTGCACCACGGGCAGGGCGTCGGGCACGTAGAGGAAGGTGTAGGGCTGGTCTTCGGCCAGGATTTCCTGGGCGCGGTCGTAGATTTGCTTGCGCTTGGCGCGGTCGAAGGTCTGGCGGCCCTGTTCCAGGAGCTTGTCCAGTTCGGCGTTTTTGTAGAAAGTGAAGTTTAGCTTGCCGATCTGGTCGGAGTGCCAGACGTCGTAAAGATCGGGGTCGGGGGTCATGGTCCAGGCCAGCAACACGGCCTCGAAACGGCCTTTGTTGATGAAATCGTTGATGAAGGCCGCCCACTCAATGGTGCGCGGCGTGACCTTGACGCCGATCTGGGCCAGGCGGTGCTGGATGATCACCGCGCTGTTTTCGCGGTTTTTGTTGCCCTGGTTGGTCAGCAGGGCAAACTCGAAGCGCTCTCCGCCCTTGTCCAGCCAGCCGTCGCCGTCGGAGTCGCGCCAGCCGGCCTGGGCCAGCAACTGGCGGGCCTTGGCCGGGTCGAAGGGATAGCGCCGCACGTTGGGGTTGTGCCAATAGGTGCCGGGCTTGTAGGGCCCGGTGGCCGGCTGGCCCAGGCCCAGCAGCACGCCCTTGATGATCTCTTCGACATCGATGGCGTGGGCCAGGGCGCGGCGCACGCGAACGTCCTGGAAACGCGGGTCTTTGAGGTTATAGGCGACGTAGGTGTATGACGACGACAGGTATTTGTATTTGCGGAAGTTTTTCTGAAAAAACGGCGTGTCGGTCTGGCGTTGATACTTCAGCGGCGAAAGGACCATCCAGTCGATCCCGCCCGACATCAGCTCCAGAAACAGCGTGGAGTCGTCGGGGATGACGCGGAAGATCAGGCCGTCGAGGTAGGGACGGCCCTCGAAATAGTCGGCGAAATAGTTCAGCTCGACCCGCGCGCCGGGCAGCCAGCGGCCGAAGCGATATGGCCCCGTGCCCACCGGGGCGCGGCCCAGGGGCGAGGTGCGGGGGTCTTGGCCCTCCAGCAGATGGGCCGGCATCTGCGACAGCGACCACGAGGCCAGGGCCGGGGCGAAAGGCTCCTTGTAGCTGACGCGGAAGGTGTAGGGGTCGGGGGCCTCGGCCTTGACGACCTTGAGGTAATCGCCGCCGTAGGGCGTGGGCGTCTTGGGGTCAACCATGAACTGATAGTTGAACAGGGCGTCGCGGGAGGTGTACTCGTGGCCGTCGTGGAACTTGACGCCGCGGCGCAGGTGGAAGGTGATGGTCAGGCCGTCGGGGCTGATGTCCCATGACTGGGCCAGGTCGCCGACGATATTCAAGTCTTTGTCGTATTTTATCAGGCCGTTGTAGCAATAGGCCGACATCTCGTGGCTGGCCGAATCGGAGGTGATCATGGGGATCATGCTGGTGGCGTCGCCGATGGTCCCGATGACGATGCGGTCGCCGTATGACGGGGTCTGGCCGCTCCAGGCGTTTAGGCCTAGGAAGAACAGGGCGATCAGGGCCGCCAGGCCCAAGAGCAGGCGTTTCATGGGCTTATGTTTCGGCTGGGGTTGACGTTCGACGGGCCGGCACGGCCGGCGCACTGGCTAAGTGTATGCGCTAAGCGCTGGACCTGGCAAGCCCTTTGGCCGCCTTGACGCTAAGTTGGCGTGCTGTTACTATGCCTGCATGAACAATGGGAGGCCGCTGCACGGTGAAACATAACAAATGTTGTAAAAACAGATAATAACCTGTGAAACATGAAATCTACCGTGCAGCAGCCGAAGCGCGCCATGGACGGCGCGCCAAATCGCGAGCCTGATTAGGCGAGCGATTTGCGAGGCTTGGCAAAACCGCGCTTTTGCCAAGCCGATGCTGCGAGGGGCAGGACGCCCCCGTGCAGCGCTCTCAATGGTGGAGAAGCGCCCTTGGACGCCGACCAGTTGCTGGAGCTGATCAAAACCCGCCGTAGCGTGCGCCGTTTCGCCGCCGAGGCGCCCGAGGCGGGCCAGGTCGCGATGATCCTGGAGGCCGGACGTTGGGCGCCCAGCGGCCAGAACAACCAGCCGTGGCGTTTCGTGGTCGTCGCCGACGCCCAGACGCGCGGCCGGCTGGCCCAGTTAACCCACTATGGCAAGATTATCGAAAACGCGCCGCTGTGCATCGGCGTTTTTTCGCACAAGCCTTCGCAATACCACCAGATCAAGGACGCCCAGGCGGTGGGGGCTTGCCTACAGAACATGCTCTTGATGGCCCACGCCCTGGGCCTGGGCGCGGTCTGGCTGGGCGAGATCCTCAAAAACGCCGAACAGGCGCGCCAAGTCCTCGGGCTTTCGGATGACTTGGAGCTGATGGCCGTGGTGGCCCTGGGCCGACCGGCCGGCCCAGCCAAGGCCACCGAGCGCCTGGAGTTGTCGGAACTGGTGGCGGAGAGTTATCCTGCCCAACCCTAGCCGCGCGGAGACTGCCGATGAAACCGTCCAAACTGATGATGATGGGCCTGATCGTGCTGACCATGGCCTTTGGCTCGGCCTGCAGCCTGACCAGCCAAAACGCCGGCGCGAATGATGCGTCCGGCGAATCCATGAGCCGTTACTACGATTTCGACGACGTGCAGGTGCCCTCCGAGCTCAAGCTCGACACAGGCCGCTCCAACGTGGTGCGCGTGGCCGATTTCAAGGCCGGCCAGTTGGTGCTCTCGGGCAACCTGGAGCGCGAAAGCCTGACCAACTATTTTCTGGAGTCGATGGCCAAGGACAACTGGTCGCTCAAGGGATCGGTCAAGTACCCTCTGGTGCAGTTGTTTTTCGCCAAGACCGGCAAGGCGGCGATGGTCCGCATCACCGAAAAAACCTTCAGCACCGAGGTGGAGATCTGGGTTCTGCCCTCGCTCTAAGGACGGCTTCATGGCGGAAAAACGGCGCGTGCTGTTGGGCGTCAGCGGCGGCATCGCGGCCTACAAGGCGGCCGAGGTGGCCAGCACGCTGACCAAAAAAGGCCACCCCGTGCGGGTGCTGATGACCAAAAACGCCCGCCAATTCGTGGGTCCGCTGACCTTCGCGGCCCTGACCGGCTTTCCGGTGAGCCTGGACGAGGCCTTGTTCGACCCCGGCCAGGAAAGCGCCATCGGCCACATCGAGCTGGCCCGCTGGGCCGACCTGATCGTCCTGGCCCCGGCCACGGCCAACCTCATCGCCAAGGCCGCCCTGGGCCTGGCCGATGATTTTCTCTCGACCACGCTCCTGGCCAGCGACGCGCCCCTGCTCATCGCGCCGGCCATGAACCCCCACATGTTCGCCCATCCGGCGGTGGGTGAAAACCTGGCCCGCTTGACGGCCAGGGGCGCGAGCGTGATCGGTCCGGGCCTTGGCCCCACCGCCTGCGGCGAGGAAGGTCGTGGCCGCATGGCCGAGCCGGCCCAGATCGTCGAGGCGGCCTTGGGCCTGCTGGGCCCCCGCGACCTGGCCGGCGCGCGGGTGCTGATCAGCGCCGGGCCGACCAGGGAGCATCTGGACCCGGTGCGTTTCCTCAGCAACCCCAGCACCGGCCGCATGGGCCTGGAGGTGGCCAGGGCCGCCCTGCGCCGCGGCGCGGCGGTGACGGTGGTCTTGGGGCCGTGCCAACTGCCCCGGCCCGACGGCGCGCGGATCATCGACGTGGTCAGCGCCGAGCAGATGGCCCAGGCCGTGCTGGGCGAGGCCCCAGGCCACGACGTGATCATCAAGTCCGCCGCGGTCAGCGATTATCGGCCACTGGAATGTCACGCCCACAAGGTCAAAAAAGGCGAGCTGCCCGAGGAGCTCTGCCGTCTGGCCGGCACCGTGGACATCCTGGCCGAACTGGGCCGGCGCAAGTCCGGCCAGATCCTGGTCGGGTTCGCCGCCGAGACCCAAGACCTGCTGGCCAACGGCCGCGAAAAGCTCCGGCGCAAAAACCTCGACCTGCTCTTGGCCAACGACGTCTCGGCCAAGGACGCCGGCTTTGCCGTCAGCACCAACCGGGCCCATCTGCTCCACGCCGACGGCCAGGTGGAAAGCCTGCCGCTGATGAGCAAGGAGGACATGGCCCATCGCCTGCTCGACAGCGTGGCCGACCTGTGGCGGCGGGGCGCGGCGTGAGCCAGGCCCTGGGCCAGCTTGCCGAGAACTTGCGCTGCCGGCGGCGGTTGGGCCTGGCCTTGACGCGGGGCTCGGCCGACGATCTGGCCCGCCTGCTGGCCTTGGCTGGCGCGGCGCCGTCGCCGGTCGCCTCGGTCGCCGCGCCGCCGCCGGATTTGCCGCTGGAGCTTGAATCCATGGCCCTGGCCGTGGGACAATGTAAAAGGTGCCCCTTGGCCCACGGCCGCAACAAGGCCGTCTTCGGCCAGGGGCCGGACGATGCGCGGCTGATGTTCATCGGCGAAGCGCCCGGGGCGCAAGAGGATCAGCAGGGCCTGCCCTTTGTCGGGCCGGCCGGCCGCCTGCTGGACAACATGCTGGCGGCGGTGGGCCTGCGGCGCGAGGCGGTCTATGTCACCAACATCGTTAAATGCCGCCCGCCCAACAACCGCGATCCCCGGCCCGAGGAGGTCGCGGCCTGCCGGCCCTGGCTGGAGGCTCAGGCTCGGGCCGTGGGGCCCAAGGTCATCTGCACGCTGGGCCGGCCGGCGGCGCTGGCCGTGCTGGGCTCGGACGCGCCGATCAGCGCCTTGCGCGGCAACTGGCATGAGGCCCTGGGCGCGCGGGTGCTGCCCACGTTTCATCCGGCCTATCTGCTACGCTCGCCCCAGCGCAAGGGCCAGGCCTACCAGGATATGAAGGCCCTGGCCTTGGCCCTGAAGGACTGACGGCCAACCCCAAACGCGCGGAGGAGGCCCTTGCCCAGGCATTGGTTGACCATCGGGCTGCTGGCGCTGACGCTGCTGGCGGCGACGTCTGGCCGGGCCGATCGGGCGGCCGAAGACCCGCCCACGGCCGCGCCGGTCTGGATCATCGCGCTCGACGACACCGTCAATCCCGCCACGGCCGAGTTCGTGCGCCGCAGCCTGGAGCAAGCCGCTGCCCATGGCGCGCCGCTGGTGGTGCTGATCGTCGACACCCCCGGTGGTCTGGTCGAGAGTATGCGGGCGATGGTGCGGGCCATCCTGGCCAGCCCCACGCCGGTGGCGGTGTGGGTGGGGCCTTCCGGGGCCAGGGCGACCAGCGCCGGGGCCTTTTTGGTTTTGGCTGGCCACGTGGCGGCCATGGCCCCGGCCAGCCATCTGGGCGCGGCCGCGCCGGTGGCCGGAGGCGGCCAGGAGATCGAAGGCGTCATGGCCAAAAAGGCCGCCAGCGACCTGAGCGCCTTGGCCGCCAGCCTGGCCAAGGACCGGGGCCGCGACGCCAAGGCCGCCCAACTGATGGTCACCGAGGCCAAAAGCTACGACGCGGCCCAGGCCCAGGAGTTGGGCTTGATCGACCTGCGGGCCGACGACCTGGCCGAACTGCTGCAAAAGCTTGACGGCCGCAAGGCGCGCACCGCCACCGGCGAGAAAACCATCCAGACCGCCGGCCGCCCGCAACGCCACGAGCAACCGACCTGGTTGGACAAAGTGCTGAGTTTTCTGGCCAATCCCAATATGGCCTATCTTTTGTTGATGATCGGCTTGGCCGGGGTTTACCTGGAGTTCAGCCATCCCGGGGCCGTATTGCCTGGCGTGGTGGGGGCGTTGTGCCTGCTGTTCGCCTTTTTCGCCATGAGCGTGCTGCCGGTTTCCAGCCTGGGCCTGGCGCTGATCGCCCTGGCGGTGGTGCTGTTCATCGTCGAAATAAAAGTGACCAGCTTCGGCCTGCTTTCGCTGGCCGGGGCGTTGTGCCTGGTGTTCGGCTCGCTGATGCTTTTCGATTTCGAGGGTGATTTCGTCGAGCTTTCGCTGGGCGTGATGACGCCGGTGGTGGCGGCGGTGATCGCCTTTTTCGCCGGCGTGGCCTATTTGGCCGGCCGGGCCCAGATGGCCACGAGCGCCACCGGCGCCGAGGGCCTGATCGGCGCGCGCGGCCGGGTTTCGCGGCGGGCGGGCTGGGTTGTGGTGCGGGGCGAACTGTGGCGGGCCCGTGGGGCCGAGGGGTTGGCGGCCGACGCGGCGGTTGTGGTGCGCCGGCTCGACGGCCTGGAACTGGTGGTGGAGCCGTTGGCCGACGAAACGCGGGCCGACGAAACGTAAGGGGAGGTCAGGGCGATGTCGGATTTTTGGGGCGGTCTGTTGGATTTTTTTGGCGCGGCGCTGGGCGGGGTGCTGCCGGTGCTGGTGCTGGTGATTTTATTTTTGATCTCGGCGCTGAAGGTGCTGCGCGAATACGAGCGCGGGGTGATCTTCCGCCTGGGCCGGGTGATCGCGGCCAAGGGGCCGGGCCTGATCATCTTGATCCCCTTGATCGATCGGATGATGAAGGTCAGCCTGCGCACGGTGGCCATGGACGTTGCCCCGCAAGACGTCATCACCCGTGACAACGTCTCGGTCAAGGTCAACGCGGTGGTCTATTTTCGGGTGATGGACCCGGTCAAGGCGATCATCCAGGTGGAGGATTACCTCTACGCCACCGGCCAACTGGCCCAGACCACCTTGCGTAGCGTCTGCGGCCAGATGGAGTTGGACGAGCTGCTTTCCGAACGCGAAAAAATCAACGGCGAGTTGCAGCAGATCCTGGACCAGCAGACCGACGCCTGGGGCATCAAGGTCAGCATCGTCGAGTTGAAGCACATCGACCTGCCCAGCGAGATGCAGCGGGCCATGGCCCGCCAGGCCGAGGCCGAGCGCGAGCGGCGGGCCAAGATCATCAACTCCGAGGGTGAGTATCAGGCCGCCGAAAAGCTGGCCGAAGCGGCGGCCATCATCGCCATGCATCCCGAGGCCCTGCAACTGCGCTATCTGCAAACCCTGCGCGAGGTGGCCTCGGAAAACAACTCGACGACCCTGTTCCCGCTGCCCATCGATTTGTTCCGGCCGTTTTTGAAAATGGTTGATAAATTGGATGATGGCAAGTAAACTCGTCCATTCGAGAACCTATCCGGCCCTCGGCGGCCGCCTACTTTTTGGGAGGAACGTTAAGTCATGGCGGATGATCAGATTTTTGCCAAACCGCTGGAAAAAATGACCGTCAAGGAGTTGCGCGACCTGGCCCTGACCATCAACGGCATCGTCGGCGTGCACAGCATGAAAAAAGAAGAGCTGATGGCGGCCATCAAGGAAGCCAAGGGCATCGTCGACGAGGAAGGCGAAAAGAAATTCGCTCGTCAGATTCGCCAGATCAAGGCCGACATCCGCACCCTACGGGAAAAGCGCGACCAGGCCCGCGAAAAAGACGACAAGAACGCCGTGGCCATCCTGCGCCGGCGCATCAGCCGCCTGAAGAAGCAGACCCGCAATCTGGCCACCGCCTAGCCGCCGCCCTTTGAGTCAAAACGCGGCGCGCGCCCAACCGGTCATGCCGGTGCGGGGCGCGCGCCGTTTTTTTGCGTGCGTTCAGTCGTTGAAGCGTTCGCGCACGGTCATGGCGTGGATGGGCAAGCCTTCGGCCTCGGCCAGGGTGGTCACGGTCTGGCGCAGGCTGGCCAGGCCGTCCTTGGTGAGGTATTGGAAGGTCGGCTTCTTGAGGAAGTCATCGACGCTGAGGCCGCTGAACATCTTGGCGCCCTGGCCGGTAGGCAGGGTGTGATTGGTGCCCGAGGCGTAGTCGCCAACCGGCACGGGGGCCCAGGGGCCCATGAAGATGGAGCCGGCGTGGCGGATGCGCTGGAGGGTCACGAATGGCTCGGCGGTGACGATCTGCAGGTGCTCCGGGGCGTAATCGTTGGTGAATTCGATGGCTTGATCCATATCATCGGCCACCAGCACCGCGCAGTAGGCCCCGCCCTGGTCCATGATCTGGCGGCGGGGCATGCCGGGGTAGATGTCGTTGATCCGCTGGCAGACGGCCTGGGCCAACTGGGCGTCGTCGGTGACCAGCACGGCGGCCGAGGCCGGGTCGTGTTCGACCTGCGAGAGGAAATCAAGGGCCAGGTGCCTGGGGTTGGCCGTGCGGTCGGCCAGGAGCAGGGCCTCGGACGGCCCGGCCGGCGAGTCGATGTCGACCACGCCGAAGACCTGCATCTTGGCGGCGGTGACGTATTTGTTGCCCGGGCCGACGATCTTGGCCACCTTGGGCACGACGCCCGTGCCATAGGCCATGGCCCCGATGGCCCAGGGCCCGCCCAACTTGTAGATTTCGCTGGCGCCGGCGATGTGGCAGGCCGCCAGGGTCAGGGGATTGACCTGTAGGCCCTCGCCGGGCGGGGTGCAGACGACCACGCGGCCCACGCCGGCCACCACCGCCGGCAGGATGGTCATCAGGGCCGTGGACGGATAGGCCGCCCGGCCGCCGGGCACGTAGCAGCCGGCCGAATCCAGGGGCGTGGTCTTACGGCCGGCGATGATGCCCGGGGCCACTTCCATCTGCCACATGGGCCGCTCCATCTGGGCGGCGTGAAAGGCGCGGATGTTGACGGCGGCCTTTTCCAGGCAGCCCAGGAGATCCTTGGGCGTCTGGCCGAGGGCCTTTGTCATCTCGGCGTGGTCGACGCGAAAATCATCGGGCGTGAGGTCGGCTTTCAGTTCCTTGTGCCAATCGACGCTGGCCTGATCGCCGCGGGCGCGGATATCGGCCAGGATGCCCCGGACGTGGTCGAAGACCGAGGAGATGTCCTCGTTGGAGCGCGCCATGAGGCGCTCCCGGCGCTGGGGGCTCAGGTCGCCAAGTTTCTCGGGTGTCAGCTGCATTTGTCGCGTTCTCCGCCAGCGGGCAAGTCAAAAAAACCACACGGGCGGCTACATACCACGGCGGGCGGCTGGTGGCAAGCCGCGGCCGGCTTTAAGCCTGTTCGACGGCCTTGCCCGGATTGCCCTTGACCATGGTCACCTCGTTGCCGCGTTGGTTGTAGGTGATTTCGTCCATGATCGCGCGCATCAGGAACACGCCGCGGCCGCGTTCGGCCAACAGTTGCTCGGGCGAGGTGGGGTCGGGCAGCTTGTCGGGGTCGAAGCCTGGCCCCTCATCGGCGATGACGATCTTGAACATATCGGCGCCGATGGTTACGGTCAGGTGGATTTTTTTGTTTTCGTCCCACTTGTTGCCGTGTTCCATGGCGTTCATGATCGCTTCGACCAGGGCCAGCTTGAGGTTGTTGTCCAGGTCGTGGCTGACGTAGCCCACCGCCGCCGCCGAGGCGGCGATGAGGTAGATGATGTCGTTGATGTAGCATTGCTGGCTGGGCGTATCGATCTGGGTCTGCTGGGTCACGTTGGGGAAGTGATCCGCGCGCCGCTCGCTGCGCGCGCTCAGGCTCAGCGACTGGCTAACCACCCGCCGCAGCATGTCGATACGGATGGGCTTGGCCAGAAAGTTCTCCGCGCCGGCCTTGAGGGCGGTGACCACGGTCTCGATGTCGCCGTAACCGCTGATCAGCACCACCGGCGTGCGCGGGTTGATGTCCTTGACCGCCGCCAGCAGTTGCAGGCCATCCAGGCCGGGCATGCGCACGTCGCTGAGCACCAGGTCGAAGGGCTGCTCGCGGAAAAGCTTCAGCGCTTCGCGGCCGTCCTGGGCCAGAACGACCTGATGGCCCTTGGTCTCCAGAAAGCGTTTGAGCAACTCGCGCAGGGCGTCTTCGTCATCGGCGACCAGGATGCGCGACGGCCGGACCGGTAGTTTCTCGTCGTTGGGTTTGTCGCAGCTCATGCTTAAAAATCCAATACGATAATGGCGACGTCATCGTTGATCGGGCCCCCGACGAAGCGAAACAGCTCTTGGCAGATCATGTCCTTGAGCGCTTCGGTCGCCACTCCGCCACCCGAACCGACGAGGTGGGTCAGGCGGTTGACGCCGAACATGACGTCCGCTTGGTTTTTGGCCTCGATCAGGCCATCGGTGTAGAGGACCAACCGATCGCCGGGCAGAATGTCGATCAATTGGTCGCAGAGTTTCATGGTAGCATCGTTGGATGCGAAAAATCCCAAGATAGGCGATTCCTCGCCCAAAAGGCTGGCCGGCCTGTCCTTGCGGGCCAGGATCGGCGAGGGGTGCCCGGCCGTGGACCAAATCAGCTGGCGGCTGGCCGGGCGATAGACGCCCGCGAAGGCGGTGACGAAGACATCGTCGGGGGTGAGCTTGAGCAGGTCGTCGTTGAGGGCCAGCAGGGCGGCGCTGGGCGCTTTGTAGATTTCCAGGTAGCGTGGGATCAGGGCCTTGATGATGGTGGCGGTCATGGCCGATGCCACGCCGTGGCCCGAAACGTCGGCCACGACCATGCCCACTTCGTCACGCGAAAGCTCGAAAAAGTCGAAATAGTCGCCGCCCACGCCACTGCACGGCTCGAACTGGTAGGCCACCTTGACGCCTTGGATGTTGACGTCGCGGGGCAGCAAGAACTGTTGGTAGCGGGCGGCCATCTCCAGTTCGTAATTGAGCAACTCGTTCTGCCGCCTGGTCTGGAGCATCAGCCGGCGGGTGGCCACGGCGTTGGTGATCTTCAGCGGCAGGGTCACTTCCATGTCCCGCTCGGTGAGGGGCTTGGTGAAGTAGTCGTAGCTGTTCATGGACAGGGCGATGGTGATGGCGTCGAAGTCGTCCAGCGAGCTGCTGACGATGACCGGTATCAGGTTGACCTCGGGGCGTTCGGCGCGCCACTGCAAAAACTCGAAGCCGTTCATCACCGGCATGACCAGGTCCAGGATGATCAGATCGATGTCGGGCGCGGCCGTCAGGGCCTCGATGGCCGCGCGGCCGTGCTGGGCGGTGACGACCTTGTAGCCGAACTTGAGCATCACCGCCCGCAGCATCTCGCGGGTCAGTTTGGAGTCGTCAACGATCAGGATTTTCGCGGGGTTCTGACGCAGGTCAGGATCGTACCCGCAGAGGTTGATCATCCCACGGTCCTTCCGGTGGCCTGACTCCACAGCCCCACCACCAGGGGCGCGATGCGCTCCAACGGCACGATGCGGTCGGCCGCGCCAAGCTCCACGGCGGCCTTGGGCATGCCGTAGACCACGCATGATTCTTCGTTTTGGGCCACGGTGAAGGCGCCGCAATCGTGTAGATCTTTGAGGCCCTTGGCCCCATCGTCGCCCATGCCGGTCATGATGATGGCCACGGCGTTGGGCCCGGCGCTGTTGACGCCCGAGCGAAACAGCACGTCCACCGATGGTTTGTGGCGGTTGACCGGCGGGCCGTCCTTGACGTTGGCGTAATAACCGTTGGCGTTGCGCTCGACGAGCATGTGCTTGCCGCCGGGGGCGATCAGGCAGACGCCGGAGGTGATCGGTTGGCCGTCCTGGGCCTCGGCGATGGTGATGTGGGCTTTTTCGTTGAGCCGCTGGGCAAAGGCCAGGGTGAAGTGTTCGGGCATGTGCTGGACCACGGCGATGGGCGGGCTGTCGGCCGGCAGGCGACAGAGCACGTCCTCCAAGGCCACTGTGCCGCCGGTGGAGGCGCCGATGAGCACGATCATCGGGCCGCCGGGCCGCGGCGGCGTCTTGGTCAGGCTGACCACCTCGTCGACCTCGACCTTGCGCGGCACCTGCATATTGGCCGGGCTGACCCGCCGGGCCTTGGCCTTGACCCCGGCGGCGGAGCGCACCTTGGCCACGATCTCCTGGGCCAGGTCGGGCAGGTTTTCGCGCATGTTGACCACGGGCTTGGCCACGAAATCCACCGCGCCCAGGGCCAGGGCCTTGATGGTGGCCTCGGCCCCGTGCTGGGTCAGGCTGGAAAACATCACCACCGGCGTGGGGTGAGCCTTCATCAGCTTTTCCAGGAAGGTCAACCCGTCCATGCGCGGCATTTCGATGTCGAGGGTGATCACCGTGGGCCGCAGCTTGAGGAACTTGTCACGGGCGATATAGGGGTCGGCGGCGGTGGCCACCACTTCGATGTCGGGTTGAGCGTCCAGGGTCGCGCGCAAAAATTCGCGGATCATGGCCGAGTCGTCGACCACCATGGCCTTGATGGGCTTGTCCGGCATAACTCATCCAAATTATTCGATGGACGCGCCCAAGGGCCATGCGGCCAAGCGGCGCGCCAAAATCAAAAGAGCGTGAGGTCTTCGCTTTTGGTTTCTTTGCGCAAATGCTTTTCGTATTTGACCTCGCGGTCGGCCAGCTTGCGGTTGTCCTCGGGCACGAGGCTGCGCACGTAGGCCTTGCCGGTGCTGGGCAGGTACAAAACCTTGCGGCCGTAGCGCCCGCCCACGTCGGAGTTGACCACGGGGATGCCTTCCATCGACAAAAAGGCCTTGACGAAATCGATGTTGGCCTGGGGCACGTTTTTGGCCGTCTGGGGGACGGAGTTGAGCACGTGGCCGCCGCCAAAGACCTTGGCCGAGAGGTTGGTCTTGCCGCCGCCGAGCTTGAGCAGGTCGCCGATCAGCAACTCCATGGCGTACATGCCGTAGCGTCCGCTGTTGCTGGAGAAGACTTCCTCGGCGCGAAAATCGCCGGGCAGCATGAAGTGGTTCATGCCGCCGATGCGGTTGTCGTTGTCGCGCAGGCACACGCTGATGCAAGAGCCCAGCACGGTGGCGATGACCTCGTCTTTTTTGGTGACGTAATATTCACCAGGCTGGATCAGGATCATGTCCCGTTTTAGCTGGTTGTGATAGCGTTTGACCATGCCGTTATATCTTTTGGTAAACCGTCGTGCCGACGTATTGAAACAAGTGCTTGACCATCATCAATGATTCGGAATGGCCCACGAACAGATGGCCGCCGGGCTTGATGACCTTGTGTATTTTTTCCAGGATGCGTTTTTTGTCGTCGTTATCGAAGTATATCAACACGTTGCGACAAAAGACCACGTCCAGGTCCGGCCGCAGGGGATAGGTTTCGTTCATGAAATTGAACTTGCGGAAGGTGATCATCCCGCGCAACTCGGGCTTGACCTGGTAGCGAAAACCCGCCCCATCGCGCATGCGCGAGAAATATCGGCCCAAGAGGTTGCGCGGCACCGGCTCCAGCAAGGCCTCGTCGTATTGACCGCGGCTGGCGGTGGTCAGCATGCCGGTGTCGATATCGGTGGCCAGGATCTTGATGTCCCAGCCGGGCTTTTTGTCGAAAAACGCCGCCACGGTCATGGCGATGGTGTAGGGCTCCTCGCCCGACGAACAGCCGGCCGACCAGATGCGCAACTTGCGCCTGCCGCTGGCCTCGCCGGCGGCGTGCAACGCCGGCAGGACTTTCCCCGCCAAAAACTCGAAGTGATGCTTTTCCCTGAAGAAGTCGGTCTTGTTGGTGGTGATGCGATTGACCATCTGCACCACTTCGTCCTCGTCGCCGGCTTCCTCCAGGTATTGGATATATTCGCGGAACGAGGACAGGCCCAGCGCGCGCAGGCGTTTGCTCAGGCGGCTGATGACCAGGTCGCGCTTGTGCAGACCCAGGCTGATGCCGGTCTGGCCCTTGACGATCACGCGGATCTGTTCGAACTCGTCGGCCGAAAGATCGTACGGCGTCACCGAGATGGTCGCGTGCGGTTCTCGCTTGCTCTTAAGCGGCATTGCCCAGGGCCTCCGGCGCCAAAAGCCTGTCGATGGCCAGCAAGATGACCATGTCGTCGTCGTGGCGGATGAGGCCGGAAAGGTAGTCACGCTTGATGGCGCCGGAAAAATCCGGGGCTTCCTGCACCAACTCGGGCTCGATCTGGATCACGTCGTTGACGCCGTCGACCACCGCGCCCATGATCTTTTCGCCCACGCGCACCACCACCACCACCGGGTCGGTGACCGTTTCGGCCAGGCGTAGTTTCAGGCGCAGGTCGATCACCGGCACGACCATGCCCCGCAAGTTCATCACGCCCAGCACGTGGTTGGGCGAGCGGGGCAGTTTGGTCAGGTCGGGCAGGCCGATGATCTCCTGCACCGAGAGGATGTCCACGCCATAGACCTCGCTGCCCAGGGTCAGGGTGAGGAACTCGCTGGGCTCGGGCGGCGCGGGCGGCTCCACGGCCGGCGTTGGTTGTTCGCGGCGGGCCGGCGGCTGGGCTTCGGCCTTGGCCGCCGGCGGTTGGTTGCGGCGCTGGGGTTTGGCCTCCGCTTGCGGCTGGGCTTGGGGTTGGGCTTGGGGCGGCGGCGCGCTTGGCTCCTCGGGCGGCGCGGGTTCACCAAGGCCGTTTTGGGCGAAGTCGCCCTCGCTCACCAGGCGAAACTCGCTTTCCTCCAGGCGCAGGGCCGCCGACAACAGGTCGGCGTCGAGCACGGTGGAGTAGAGCACGTCGAAGCTGACCTCGGCCACCTCGTAGGTGTGGGGGTTGCCGGCGTCGGGCAGGTCGACGATGGAGTCGAGCAACTCGCCCATGGAGAGCATCTCGTTGATGAGTTGCGTCGGCGTCAGGCCGCGCTTTTCGATCAGGCGCAGATTGAGGTGGATCCAGAACAGATTGCCCTGGCCCAGTTTGGCGCGCAACACGTAGTTGCTGACCTGGAAGTTGGGCAGGCCGCTTTTGGGGTTGGGCGAGTCCTTGGCGTCGTACTGGGCCTTGACCTCCTGCTCGACGCCGGCCGACAAAGCCGCCTCCAAGGCCCGGATGGGGCCGTCGACATCGATGGCGGCGTGTTCGTCCACCCGCTGGAACAGGGCCGTGAGCACGTCCAGCGATTGCAGCAGGGCGTCGGTCACCGGCTGGCTGGGTTGCAGGTCGCCGCCGCGGATGAGGTTGAGCAGGTCTTCCATCTTGTGGGCCAGGCGTTCGATTTTGGTCAGGCCCACGAAACCCGCGCCACCCTTGATGGAGTGGATGGCCCGGAAAACGGTGTTGATGGTCTCCTGGTCGAAGTTGCCCTGCTCCAGGCGCAGCAGGCCGTTTTCCACCTCCTCGAGCAACTCGGTGGATTCGGCTATGAATTCTGGAACGATGTCGTCGAACTCGCCCATGGCGTTCTCCGGAGGTCGTTAATCAGGCAAAGGCGATTTTTTCGAGGCCGTGGATATCGAGGATCAGGCTGACCCTGCCGTCGCCGAGGATGGTGGCGCCAGCCACGCCCTCGATCTTGTGATAATTGTGTTCCAGGCTCTTGATCACCGCCTGCTGTTCGCCCAAAATGTCGTCGACCAAGATGCCGAAGCGCCTGGAAACGCTCTCGATGATCACCACCAGGGCCTTGGTGGGGTCGGTGCGTTCGGTGGGCAGGTCCAGCACGTGGTGCAGACGCACCAGCGGCAGATACTCGCCGCGCACGCTGACCAGCTCGCCCTGGCCCTCCAGGGTCTTTAGCTCGCTGGCCTTGGGCCGCAGCGACTCCAAAATGCTCAGCACCGGCAGCGTCAGGATCTCGTGGCCCACCCGCACCATCATGCCCTCGATGATCGCCAGCGTCAGCGGCAGCTTGATGCGAAAGATCGTGCCCCGGCCCGGCGTGGACTCCACCTCCACCGAGCCGCGCAACGACTCGATGTTCTGCCGCACCACGTCCAGGCCCACCCCCCGGCCCGAGACCTCCGTCACCTGTTTGGCCGTGGAGAACCCGGCCTGGAACATGAAGCCGAAGACCTCGGCGTCGCTGAGGCTCACGCCCGGCGCGGCCAGGCCCCGCTCGATGGCCTTGGCCAAGACGGCCTCGCGGTCGATGCCCCGGCCGTCGTCGATGACCTCGATGATGATGCGGCCCTCTTGCTGATAGGCCCGCAGGTGGATCAGGCCCGCTTCGGGCTTGCCGGCGCGCAGCCGCTCGTCGGGCTGCTCCAGGCCGTGGTCGGCGCTGTTGCGCACCAGATGCTTGAGCGGGTCGGCGATCTGCTCGATGACGTTTTTGTCCAGTTCGGTCTCGGTGCCGCTCATGCGCAGGGTGATCTGCTTGCCCAACTCCGAGGCCAGGTCGCGCACCACCCGCTGGAAACGGTTGAAGGTGGCCTCCACCGGCACCATGCGCACGCGCATGACCTGCTCCTGCAGGTCGCGGCTGATGTGCTCCAGGGCGTCCACCGCCGCCGAAAGCTCGGGCATGGCGTCGTCGCCGGCGATCTGCATCACCCGCGCCACCCCGATCACAAGCTCGCCAACAAGGTTGACAAGCTTGTCCAGCTTGTCGGTGTCCACGCGGATCGTCGGCGCCGGCTGCATCGCCGCGGGAGGGTTGGCCACGGTCGGCGCGGCCGCCCGGGGCGCGGATTGGGCCGCGCTTACCGGGGCCGGCTGGGGCGCGGGCCTTGGCTGCTCGACGGGGGCCGGTTTGGGCGGTTCGGGTTTGGGCGCGGCGCGTTTGGGGCCGGGCTTGGGCTCGGCGTCCGGTTTGGGCCTTGAGGCGGCCGGCTTGTATGGCTCGATGCTGATGTCGTTTTCATCCATCACGAAGATAAAGACGTTTTCCACCGTGCTCGGGGGCTCTTCGGTGGCCAGGACCAACTCCCACCACAGGTAGAGCATGCCTGGGTCCATCTGGCTCAGCTTGGGCAATGTATCGTAATGACAGATTATTTCTTCTATGCTGCCAAGTTCGCCCAACTCCAGCAGGAGCATCAGTGGGTCGGTGCCGGTGTTGAAAAGCTCGGGCTGGAAGCGCAAGGTGATTTTGAAGCGGCTCGGCCCGGACGGCGCTTGTTCCTCTTGGCGGTCGGCTTCCGGCGGCTGGCCAGCCGTGGCCGGTGGCGCGTCGTCTTCCAACAGCCGGCCCAGGGCGGCGATGACCTCCACCGGCGGCGGTGGGTCGCCGCCGGCCAAGCGTTCATTGACCAACGACTTGAGGGCGTCCACCGACGACAACAGCAGCCCCACCGTATCGGAGTCGGGTTGGCGCTTGCCCTGGCGCATCTCGTCGAGCACGCCCTCCATGAGGTGGGTCAGGTCCAGCACGTCGTTGAAACCGACGATGCCGGCGTTGCCCTTCATGGTGTGGGCGGCCCGGAAGATGGCGTTGATCTTTTCGGGATCGGAGGCGCCTTCCAGGTTGACCAGGCCTTCTTCGAGAGACTCGATCAGGTCCTGGGACTCCTCGGCGAAGATTTTGAGCAGCTTGTCATCCATCGGCGACGCCTCAGGCCAAGGAGCGCGTGAACTTGCGGACCACCGTCAGAAGCGTGTCGGGCTTGAAGGGCTTGACCAGCCAGCCCGAGGCCCCCGCCTGTTTGCCCTCGAGCTTTTTGCTGTCTTCCCTCTCGGTTGTCAGCACCAGGATGGGCACGAACTTGAAGCTGGTCTTTTTGACTTCCTTGATGAAGGCGATACCGTCCATGATCGGCATGTTGATGTCGCTGATGATCATGTCCGGCTGCGTGCGCTGCTGCTCCATCTTTTTCAGGGCCTGGAGGCCCTCGCTGCCATTGGTGGCCTGAACCACCGTGAAGCCGGCGGGCGAAAGCGTCATCTCCACTGACATTCTGAGCGTGGCCGAATCGTCGACCACAAGGATGGTTTTACTCATGCCGGCTCCGTCGCATGCCTTTTGGGTCTATCCCGCAAAGGCGCTGAAGGCTTGTTTCAGGCCGGTCAACTCCAGCGCCCTCTCGACGACCGGAGAAGAATCGATGATGTTAACCGGCCCGATTTCCTTGCGTGTCAACAAAAACGAAAGCAGCGCCTGCAATCCGGCCGTGTCGATCTCGGTGACCTGGGCCAGGCTCAGGCGCACGGCGCTTTCGGAATCCAGCCCACGCTGCAGGCAATCGCCCAGCGATTCGAGGTATTGAACCTTGGCCTCGCCCGAGATCGTTATGACGTCGTTGTCGAGCACGCAGTTGAGCATGCTGGCCCGCCTCGCTAGCTGGCTGAAATGTTGAAAATCTTGTCCAGCTTGACCACCTTGAACATAGTGTAGATGTCGTTGGACATGTTTTCAATTCTAATGCTGCCGCCGCCGGCCGCCAGATTTTTGTAAAACAACAACAGTTTGCCGATGCCGGCGCTGCCCACGAAAGTCACGCCGCTGAAGTCGAACACGACTTCCTTGATGCTGGAGACGTCCAGTTCCAGGAAACGCCTTTTCATTTCCTCGGCGCCGCGCTCGTCGATGCTGCCCACTACCTCGATGCGAACCTGGTCTCCACGCTGAGTGACGGTCAATTCCATGATTTCGATGGCTCCCCTACTGCGCGTTACGTGGCCCTTGGCGGGCCGAGGCCGGCCAGGGGCGAAAATGACGTGTTTCTCGATATTATGCCATAGCCCGCCGGCCGTGTTCGGCTAATCTCGTCGGCGCGGTCACGCTGGGCGGTGGTTCAGATGCGCTTTTTTTGCTGGGCCAGGGCCTGGGCCTTGCGTTTCCTGGCCATTTCTTCCTTTTGCAGATCCAGCACGAACTGGTGGATGCGCTCTTGGTCGCGTTCGCGGATTTTGTCGAAACGCAGCCGCACCACGCCCTCGCGCAACTGACCCAAGGAGCTGAGGATCATCGGGATGGGCTCTTGCGCGCCGGGCAGGACGAGGATGGCCTTCAGCGGCTTTTCCTGGGGCAGGGGCGGGCCCAGCGCGGCCGCGCCGCCGGCGCTCAGGTCCAGGGCCTTCAGCTGGCGGCCCTCCACCTTGATGACCACCGGCTTGTCGCTGGGCAGGTCCATCCTGAAATAGTTGCGACGGTCCTCTTCGTATTCGATGACTATTTCGCCGGCCTTTTTATTGGCCTTTTTGCTTTTCAAGAACAAATTCAACCCTCCGATTCCGGGCCATGTTCTCCTCGGAGCTATCGGGGACCAGCCGCTGGGTGTCGGCGTAGCCGGTGGCGGTAAGTCTGCTGGGGCTCACGCCTTGTTCTATCAGATATCGTAACACGGCCGTGGCCCTGAGGGAACTTAGCTCCCAGTTGCTGGCGAATTTTACCGAACTGATGGGCCGCGAGTCGGTGTGGCCCTTGACGTCGAGCCGCCAGCCAGGATTGCGGTCGACCACGTCGGCGATGGCCTTGAGCACGCCCAAGGCCTGGGGGTTGATGTCCGACGAGCCCGTGTTGAACAAGAGCTGGCCCTTGACCCGCAGGATGACCTTGTCGCCCTGGTCGATGACCTCGACGACGTCGTCGAGGTTTTTCTGGTCGGTGACCTCGCGGATATCTTGCATGATGGGGTCGGTCTGGCGGCCGGTCAGCTCGGAGAGGCTCATGCGCTTGGTGTCGTGGGCGTCGATGCGCCCGATGCGTCCGCCGGGGGCCACGCTGGCCCCCAGGCTGTATTGAATGGAGGTGACGATCTGCTCGAAGCGTTCGGTGTCCAGCCGCGCCAACGAAAGCATCATCACGAAAAAAGTCAACAGCAGCGTGACCATATCGGCGTAGGTCACCAACCACTCGCGGCCTTCCTCGCCGGCGTCGTCGGTGATCAGCGTGTCGGCGTCGTTATTGTTTTTTGGCGCCACCGGTCTTCTCCGGGTTGTAGGCTTCGCGCTGCTTGGGCGGGATGAAGGAACTGAGCTTTTCGTAAATCAGCATGGGGTTGTTGTTTTCGAGGATGCTGACGGCGCCCTCGAAGATCAGCTCCAGGTTGACCAACTCGATGTTGGTGCGGTTGCGCAGTTTGCCGGCGATAGGCAAAAAAAACAAAGAAGACAACAGCGAACCATAAAAGGTGGTGATCAAGGCCACGGCCATGGCCGGGCCGATGGTGGCCGGGTCGTCGAGTTGTCCCAGCATCTGCACCAGGCCGATGAGCGTGCCCAGCATGCCGAAAGACGGCGCGTAGGAGCCCATCTTTTTGAACACGTCCTGGGCGTCCATGTGCCGGGCGCGCAGGGCGTCGATCTCGATGCGCAGCGTCTGGCGGATAAGCTCCTCGGGCGCGCCGTCGGCGATGAGCATCAGGGCTTTTTTGAGCACCGCGTCGTTGGTCTTGACCTTGGACAGGGCCACCAGGCCTTGCCGTCGCGAGATGTTGGCCAGCGTCAGCAACAACCGCACGACCTCGTTGGGGTTGATCTTGCGCTGGCGAAAGACCTGGCTGGCCGCGCGGAAGGCGTGAACCACCTCGGGCAGGGGAAAGGTGATCAGCGTGGCCGCCAACGTCCCGCCCATGACGATCATCATGCTGGGCAGGTTGATGAACAGATCCACCCCGCCCTGGCTGAAGATGGCCCCGGAAATCAGCGCCAAACCCGAGAAAATGCCCAATATGGTGGCGAAATCCATCCGATGCTCCCGTCAGGCGTCCGTGGGCGGCCTAAAGCGGCCGCGGACCGATTTCCAAACGCAAGAGGCGCTCGCCGCGGCGCACGTCAAAGACGCGTTTCCTGGCCGGGTCGGCCTTGACCGCGTCGTGAATATCCTTGGCCTGGCGCAGCCGCTTGCCGTCGACGGACTCCAGCACGTCGCCGGCCCGCAGGCCGGCCGCCTCCGCCGCCGAGCCCGGCAAGACCGCCCGCACCCCGAGCCCGCCGCCAGGCGCGGGCTCCAAGATCACGCCCAGGCGCGGCGGCCGGGGCGGCGCGGGCGTGGACACGATAAGCACATCGGCGTAATCAGCCTGGAACAAAAGCGAAATTTCATCCGCGGCGTCCGGCTCCACCGGCATTACCCGCACCATGCGCGCCCCGGGCAGGCGACGGACCAGACGCGGCGGCAGGCCCAGGCCATGGGCCATGTGCCCCACGCCCACCATCACCACGCCCACGGCGTCGCCATCGGGCCAGGGCGTGAGCCGGGCGGCCATGTTGTGGGCCATGGTTTCGTCGCGGGCCACCTGGGCGGCGAAAAAGTCATCCAGCCCGCCACCGCTCAACTGGCCGTGCATGGGCGCCTGGGCCGCCACCTGGGCGCGGTAGGCCGCATCGTCCAAATCCAGGGCCGGGGCGATGGCCGCCCGTTGGCTTGGCCCCAGCGAGGCCAGGCCCTGGCGGCCGATCTGGCGGATGACTTCCAGCGGCGCGCCCAAAGCCGCCAGGCGCAGGCCCTTGTCGCGCGCCATTTGCAAGATCGGGCGGTATAGCTCCAGGTCGTAGCCCCAGGAGCGTTCCCAGTCGACTTTTTTGGCGAATTCATCCACGTCGATCCGGCCGGCGCTCAGTTCGTCGCAGGCCGGTTGCTTGGTCTGATCCAGCCATTCCACGCCCAGCACCACCCGGCGCGGGTCGCGACCCTGGGCCACAAGCTCCAGCACCATGGCCTGGATGGCGTGGTGACCGGGGTGGCGATGGCTCTCGCCGACCAGCACCAACCGCGCCCGGGCCAGGGTTTGGGCCAGCGCGGCCTGGTCCAACGGCGCGGGCCGCGCGCGTTCGAAGATCGCGCCGGGCTGAGGCGGCGGCTGTTTGGGCGGTTGGTTCACGGTGGCGCATCCCGCCGACAAAAGCGTCAACAACGCCAACAATATGTAGCGTGGGCGGCGCAAGGGGCAAAGACCTCCATCCGTGCCATGGCCGATGCAACGATGATAGCACAAAGCCCCGGCCCGGCAAAGGCTCATGTCGGGATTGTCCAGCCATGCCGCCATGTTGAATGCCCGGCCGCCAGCCGGTTGGTGGCTGCGGCCGGGTGAGGCACAGCTATTTCACAGTCGGAGCGGCTTGGGGCTGGCCCGCCGCCTTGCCGCCGGCCGGCGTGGCCAAGGGCGTGGGCAGGCCGGATTCCTCGTAATGATAGAGCACGTTGTCCTGGATCCAATGGGGATCCCACCACTCGGTGGGCACCACGAAGATGCCGTCGACCATCACCGAAAAATGCAGGTGATCGCCCAGGGCCAGGCCCGTCGCGCCGGAAAGGCCCAGTTCCTGGCCCATTTCCACGGTTTGGCCCACGGTTACGCCCATTTGTGAGAGATGGCCGTAGAGGGTGGACAGGCCCTGGCCGTGGTCGACGATCACGCAATTGCCGTAGATGCCCAGGTTTTCGGCCAAGCGCACCACGCCGCCGGCCGCCGCCGGGACGGGGCTGCGTTCGACATCGGCCAGGTCGATGCCCAGGTGATAGCCCTGGCTGATTTCCTGGCCGTTGTGGAAATAGGTGCGGTGTTCGCCGAAACCGGCCATGGTCTTGCCCGGGGCCCGCAAAAACGTGCCGGACCAGAGCTGGTAGGGCCCCGTCTGGCTGGCGGCCTGGGCGATGCGCTGGTGATTCTGTTCACGCAGCTCCACGTTGACCCACTGGAACACGGCCAAGGGCGTGGCGGCCGCCGTCGGCGGGGCCTGCATGCCGAAACGGGCCTGGATCTCGGCCAGGAAGTTGTCGGAGGCGTTTAGCTTGTCGGCGCGGAAGTTGCGCCAGCGCAGCCGCCAGCGCAACGGCGCGTTGGCCTTGTTGCCGGCGTGGTCCGCGGCCCACAGGCTCACGCGGGATTCACGAGGCTCGTCAAAGGGGAAGGCGAACAGGCACATGGCCGCCCGCGGCTGGTCGGGCCAGGGATTGTGACCCTTGAAACGGCGCTGGCCCACCATCACGCCGTGTTCGGTGGTCCCATCGTCGATCTCGTAGACGGCCACGGCGCTGCCGCCCCGGTTGACGTAGGTGATGCCCGAACGCTGCATGATGCGCGGCGGGGTGGTGTCGATGGCCAGGGGCAGAACGATCTGGCTCAGGTTGCCCGAGCCCCAGTTGCGCAACGAATTGTCGCTGGCCTCGATCACGAGCTCTGCCGGGCCCTGGCTGAAACCCATGGCCAAAGGCGCGGCCGTGGCCTTCAGGGCCACCGACGCCGTGGGGCCTTCGGGCTTGTGCTCCAGCAGCATTGCCGTTTTCTGGCCCTGGCGCAGGTAGACCCGCACCCAGCGCAGGCCCTTGCCCTGGTCCGTGACCTGGAAGTCGATTTCATTTTTCAGGCCCAGGCCCTTGGGCGCTTTCTCCAGGGTGATGCGGGGAACATTGCCCTCGTAGTGGGGCCAAAGGAACACGGCCAGGCCGGCCAGCAAGACGATGATAATGATCGGCGCCAACAACCAGGGACGCAATTTCATGGCCATCGGATCGTAACTCCTCATATTCACAAATATATGACAACTCGCTACAGGTTATGGCACCGTGGCCCGCCTGTCAAGGAGAGTGGATAAGCTTGTGCGGGCGGGGCGATGGTGGTAGTTTTTTTGATTATGATTGCCGCGATTGCAGATAAAAAGCCCAGGCTCGGCGAAGGCGTCTTCGTGGCCCCGAGCGCCCTGGTGGCCGGCGAGGTGGATCTGGCCGACGAGGTCAGCGTGTGGTACGGCTGCGTCATCCGCGGCGACGTGGGGGCCATCGCCGTGGGCGCGCGCTCCAACATCCAAGACATGAGCGTGCTGCACGTCTCGCGCGGCGGGCCGCCGTGCCTGGTGGGGCGTGACGTGCTGGTGGGCCATCGGGCGGTGTTGCACGGCTGCTCCATCGAGGACGAGGCCTTCATCGGCATCGGGGCCATCATCCTCGACGGCGCGCGGGTGGGGGCCGGGGCCATGATCGCCGCCGGCGGTTTGGTCCCGCCGGGCGCGCTGATCCCGCCGGGCGCGCTGGCCATGGGCTCGCCGGCCAAGGTCAAACGCCAGCTTTCGTCCGAGGAGATGGCGCGCAACCAGGCCCAGACGCGGGAATACCTGCAAACCGCCCGCCAACATCGGCGTCTGTGGCCCTTGCCCCAAGACGATCGCCGCCGATGAGCGCCGCCGGCCCCGAGCGCCTGCTGGAGGAATTGCTGCCCCAGGTGCGGGCCAATTGCCTGATGGCCGACGCCGCCGTAGCCGGGCGTTTCGCCTTGTGTGGCCTGCTGCTGCGCCTGCGCAATCTCCACAAGTGGGAGCGCGACCTGCCGCCCTGGCAGGAGGGCGCGCCCGACGAGGTGCTGGCCTGGGTCAGCGAGCGCGAGGAGGTCTGGGACGCCCTGGGCGAGTTGACGCCCCGGCCCATTCGGCTGGCCGGCCGCGACCACGACCCCTTTGACGCCGATGGGCTCAACGCCCATCTGGAGCCCCTGGGCCTGCACTACGGCGCGGGGCTGGTGGGGGCGTCGCTGCCGGTGTTTTTTCTGGCCAAACAGGAACGTCGCTGGCGCTGCAACGGGCTGGAGATTATCAGCCTGGGCCATGAGTTCACCCGCGACATCTTTTTTTTGCCGGGCCTGCGCCAGGATGGCCGCATTTTTCTGCGGCGGGGGCCCTTGCCCTACCTGCTGTGGGACTTGGCCGCCGACCCCCGGCGCAGCCAGCGGCGTTTTGTCGGCTTCGGCCTGGCCGGCTACGGCCTGGATCACCAACAACTGCTGCGTCGGCCGACCTGGGAGGCCCTGGTCCCGGTCATGGAGGGCGAACTGCAAAGCGTGCTGTGGCACGAACTGGGCGAGGCCGGCGACGGCGAGTTGGCCGCCGGGCTGCTGCGCCGGGTCTGGCTGGAGCATCCGGGCAGCGAGCTGGAGCATTTCGTGCGTGGGGTCAAGGACTTGCTGGCCGACGCCGGGCCCGATGGACGCTTGAAGCGCATCATCGAGGGCCGTCTACGGGGCCAGATCGGCTTTTACCCAGCTTGGCTGCACGGTTATCCGCGCCTTTTGTTTCCCGAGATCGACGCGGCGGTCATGGAACTGATGGCCAACGACGATTGGGCGGCCGTCGAGCAGGCGCGCCAATTGGCCTGGCGACGGGCCGTCGCGGCGGTGGAGGGCCTGGAAGATGTGTTGGGCCGCCAGACCGGCCAGGCGGCCAGGGCCGAGGCCCAGGCCAAGGTGATCGGCCCGCTGACCGGCTTCCGACGGCTGCCCGGCGAGTAGGGGCGGGCGGCGCTGGGCCGTCGCCGACGGTGGTTTACTTGAGCCTGTAGGTGATCAAGCCGTGGGAAAGATCGTAGGGCGAGACGCTGACGCGGACTTTGTCTCCCACCAACACCTTGATTTTAAAGCGTTTCATGCGGCCCGACAGCACGGCCCGCAAGGTGTGGCCCTGCTCGGTTTCAACCTCCATCTGGCCGCCGCCCAGCGTGCGGGTGACGGCGCCTTCGAGATGGATCAGATCGTCGCGGCTCAAACTCTCTCCCTTTCCAACGGTTGACGAGGGGCCATGGTACGGGCCCCGTTGCGGACTATGGCAAGCGCCGCGCCGGCGGCGCTTGCCACAAACACCACCACCCCGGCGACGGCAATGAAAAAACGCCGCCCAGGCGATCGCGACAAGTGCGCGTTCACGGCGGTCATAATATTACACGGCCACCGGCGTCAGTCAAGTTCCGGCCAGTCGGCGACGGCCGGCGAAGGCGGGAAAAACTCTTGCCAAGGCCGGCGGGCGGCTGTATATTTCCCCAGTTTGATAGCTAACTCCCGCCCGGTTTGGGCGTTTTTGGTTTGCGGAGGATATCTCATGAGCCAGGTTTGCGCCTTCTGCGGCAAGAAACCCCAGGTCGGCTACAACATCAGCCACGCCCACAATAAAACCAAACGGCGCTTCAACCCCAACCTGCAGTCGGTGCGTCACGTCGAGGGCGGCACGGTCAAACGCATCCGCGTCTGCACCCGTTGCCTGCGCTCGGGCAAGGTGGTCAAGCCCGCCTGATCCGCCCCGGCGGCCGTGGTCATCGCGCCATGGCCGCCCGAATCTTGGGTTTGCCGACGAAGGGAACGCCCCGCGCGTTCCCTTTTCGTCGTTGGCGGTCTTTTCAGCGCCGGGCCTTTTCCGCCAAGCCCAGGCCCACCCGCCGCACGGCGTTTACGCCCTTGATCTTTTTTATTTCGGCGAAGATTCGGTTGAGCTGTTTGGTGTCGTGCACCTGGATCAGCAGGTTGACCAGGCCGCGCTGTTCGGGCAGCGATTTCACCTCGCCCTCGAGGATGTTGATGTTGTGCTGCTTGAGCACCTGGGCCACGTCGGCGAACAGGCCCTGGCGGTCGGCGCTTTCAA
This sequence comes from Desulfarculus baarsii DSM 2075, assembly GCF_000143965.1. Lineage (GTDB taxonomy): Bacteria > Desulfobacterota > Desulfarculia > Desulfarculales > Desulfarculaceae > Desulfarculus > Desulfarculus baarsii. Next base: position 1,395,054 of record NC_014365.1, read on the forward strand.
CCGTGATGCGCACCGGCCGCACGTGTTCGTCGCCGGCGTCCCACTCCACCTCCACGCGGCGTTCCGGCTCGACTTGGTCCAGGTATGGGCAGTCGGCGCGGTGGACGGTCACTCCGCGGCCGCGGGTGATGAAGCCCACCACCGGGTCGCCGTGCAGGGGGTTGCAACAGCCGGCGAAGCGCACCAAAACATCCTCGACGCCCTTGACGGTGATGCCGGTGGGCGATTTTTTCCGCAGCCGGCCGATGGAGCGCTCGATGAAGCCGGGCTTTTTGACTTCGGCCTCGGGCCGGGGCGCGATGCGGTTGGCCACCTGGCGCGGCGAGAGCTTGCCATAGGCCACCGCCGCCAGCATGGATTCCAACTCGGTGAAGGAAAGCTCCTCGGCCACCTTTTGCGCCCGCTGGTCCTTGATGGCGGCGTTGAGGGTGACGCCGGATTTGCGCAGCTCGCGCTCCAGCAGGTCGCGGCCCAGGGCCACGGCGCGTTCGCTCTCTTGCTTGCGGACATAGGCCCGGATCTTGGAGCGGGCGCGGTTGGTTTTGACAAAGGCCAGCCAGTCCTTGCTGGGCGTGTGTTTGGCGTTGGTGATGATCTCCACCTGGTCGCCGGTTTTTAGCTCGGTGCGCAGCGGCGCCATGCGGCCGTCGATCTTGGCCCCCACGCAGCGGTCGCCCACCTGGGTGTGGATGGCGTAGGCGAAATCCACCGGCGTGGCCCCCTTGGGCAACTCCTTGACCTCGCCGGTGGGTGTGAAGACGAAGATCTCCTCGGGATAGAGGTCCATGCGTAGCGAGTTCATGAACTCGCCGGGCTCGTCCAGTTCCTGCTGCCACTCCAGCAGGCGGCGCAGCCAGGCGAAACGGCGCTGTTCGCCGTCGTCGCCGGCCTCCTGCTCTTTGTAGCGCCAGTGGGCGGCGATGCCTTCCTCGGCGATGCGGTGCATCTCCTCGGTGCGGATCTGCACCTCCATGCGCTGGCCCATGGGCCCGACCACCGCCGTGTGCAGCGATTGATACATGTTGGCCTTGGGCATGCCAATGTAGTCGCGAAAGCGGCCGGGCACCGGCTTCCAGATGGTGTGGACCACGCCCAGGGCCTCGTAGCAGTCTTTGATCGAGCCCACCAGCACGCGAAAGGCCAAGAGGTCGTAGAGCTCGGAGATATCGACGTTGCGGCGCTGCATCTTGCCGTAGATGCTGGCGAAATGCTTGGGCCGACCATACACGGAACAGCTTATGCCCGCCTCCTGCATCTTTTTTTGCAAAATGGCGATCACTTCGTTGATGAAGCTGTTGCGTTCGGCCTGGCTCTGGGCCACTTCCTCCTTGATGCGCTGATAAATTTCGGGGTCCAGGTAATAAAAGGCCAGGTCTTCCAACTCGATTTGCCAGCGGCGGATGCCCAGGCGGTGGGCCATGGGCGCGTAGATGTCGCGGGTTTCCTGGGCGATGCGCCGTTGCTTTTCGGGCTTGAGATAGCCCAGCGTGCGCATGTTGTGCAGGCGGTCGGCCAGTTTGATCAACAGCACGCGGATGTCGTTGGCCATGGCCAGGATCATCTTGCGCAGGTTTTGCGCCTGCATGGCGCTGGCGTCGGGTTGGGCCTGGGCCGGGGCGGCCAGCAGGGTGATCTTGGTCACGCCGTCGACCAGCGAGGCCACCTCCGCGCCCAGCAGGGCGGTGATGTCGGCCAGGGTGGCCTCGGTGTCCTCGACGGTGTCGTGCAACAGCCCCGCGCAGATGCTGGCCACGTCCAGTTGCATCTCCGAGAGCAGGGCGGCCACGGCCAGGGGGTGGCTGAGGTATGGCTCGCCCGAGCTGCGCCGCTGGCCGGCGTGGACCTTGGCCGAGTAGACATAGGCCTTCATGATGGCCTTGACGTCGGCCCCGGGGTGGTAGCCCAGCACGGTGTCGATTATCTCGTTGATGCGCTTCATGCCCATTCCCGAGCCGGCCGGCTGGCCTGTGCGATCTTCAGCGGATGTTCGGCGCCCAACGCCTCTTCATTACATGATACGCAAACCGCGCCGCCGCCGCCAGCGGGGCAATCAAACGCGCCCAACGTTCGTCGCCGGGGTGGCGGCGCGGTCGCCCTGTCGGTTCAGAGGCTCTGCCCGCCGCCGTCGACCACCAGCTTGGCGATGATCGTGGCGGCCTGGGCCATGGGGATCATCTCGGGCTGGGGCGCGGTGCGTTTTTTCAGCTCCACCTCGCCGGTCTCCAGGCCCTTGGGCCCGACGACCACCCGTAGTGGGACGCCCAGCAGGTCGGAATCCTTGAACTTGACGCCCGGCCTGATGTCGCGGTCGTCGAGCAGGCAATCCACGCCCAGGGCCCACAGTTCATCGTGCAGGCGCTGGGCGGCCTCCATGGCCGGGCCCTCGGCGCGCATGGGCAGAACAGCCACCGAGACCGGCGCGATGGCCAGCGGAAAGACGATGCCCGCCTCGTCGTTGCCCTGCTCGATGGCCGCGGCCACGATGCGGCTGACGCCGATGCCGTAGCAACCCATGACGATGGTCTTGGCCTGGCCGTCCACGTCCAGGTAGGTCGCGCCCAGGGCCTTGGAGTATTTCGTGCCCAGGCGGAAGATGTGGCCCACCTCGATGCCCCGGGCCAGGGTCGGCGGGGCTCCGCAGGAGGGACAGGGGTCGCCGGCGGCCAGGTTGCGCAGATCGGCGATGGTGGCCCCTGCCGCGTCGCGGCCCAGGTTGAAGCCCGTGTAATGGGCGTCGGCCTTGTTGGCCCCCACCACCAGCCAGGGGATCTGGGCCAGCTCGGCGTCGGCGTAGACGGGAATCGTCAGACCCACCGGCCCCGAGAAGCCCACCGGCCCGCCGGTGACCTCGACGATGGCCGACGGCCCGGCCAACTCCAGGACATCGGCCCCCAGGATGTTTTTCAGCTTGACCTCGTTGACCTCGCGGTCGCCGCGCACCATGGCCGCCACGGCCTTGCCGTCGGCGATGTAGATCATGGTTTTGGCGATGCTCTTGGGCTTGGTTTTGAGGAACTTGGCCACCTGCAAGGCGGTGTGGGCCGCCGGCGTGGCCACCTCTTGCAGCTCGGCCTTGGGCGCGGCGGCCGGGGCGTCCGCCAGGCGCACGGGGGCTTTTTCCAGGTTGGCCGAATAGCCGCAGGCCGGGCAACTGACGATGGCGTCTTCGCCGGTGTCGGCCAGGACCATGAACTCATGGGAGAACGAGCCGCCGATGGAGCCGCTGTCGGCCTCGACCACGCCGTAGCGCAGGCCCAGGCGGTCGAAGATGCGCATGTAGGCCTGGCGCATGATCTGATAGCTCTGGGCGGCGGCATCTTCGCTGGCGTCGAAGGAGTAGGCGTCCTTCATCAGAAACTCGCGGGCGCGCATCACGCCAAAGCGCGGCCTGATCTCGTCGCGGAATTTCGTTTGGATCTGATATAGATTCAGCGGCATGTCGCGGTAGGACTGGATCTCGCGGCGGGCCAGGTCGGTGATCACTTCCTCGTGGGTGGGGGCCAGGCAATATTCGTTGTCGTGGCGATCGACAAAGCGCAGCAACTCGCGGCCGTAAAAATCCCAACGTCCCGATTCGCGCCACAATTCGGCCGGTTGGACGCCGGGCATCAACAGCTCCTGGGCCCCGGCGGCGTTCATCTCCTGGCGGACGATGGCCTCGACCTTGCGCAGCACGCGCAGGCCCATGGGCAACCACGTGTAGATGCCGCCGGCCAGTTTGCGGATCAGGCCCGCCCGCAGCATCAGTTGATGGCTGACGACCTCGGCGTCGCTGGGGTTTTCCTTGAGGGTGGGGATGAGATATCGGCTGAAGTTCATGTGACGCACCTTTGGCGTTAGCTGTTGTTTTGACGATATTCGGCCTGGGCCACGGCCACGGCCTTGATGAACTCGGCCAGCAGGTCGGCTTCGGCGACTTTTTTCAGCACGCGGCCCTTGGCGAAGATTACGCCCACGCCCCGGCCGCCGGCAATGCCCACGTCGGCGTGGGCGGCCTCGCCGGGGCCGTTGACCACGCAGCCCATGATGGCCACGCGCAGCGGCTCGCTCACCCCGGCCAGGGCCTCCTCGGCGGCGGCCAGCAACGAAAACAGGTCGATCTCGGTGCGGCCGCAGGTGGGGCACGAGATGATCTCCACGCCCCGACGGCCCAGGCCACAGGCGGCCAGCATGTGCCAGGCGGCCTCGACCTCGCGCGCGGGGTCGGCGGTCAAGGATACGCGCAGCGTGTCGCCCAGCCCATCCAGCAGCAGCGCGCCCATGCCCACCGCCGACTTGACCGCTCCGGCCAGAAGCCCGCCGGCCTCGGTGACCCCCAGGTGCAGCGGCCGGTCGCTCTGGGCGGCGAAAAGCCGATAGGCGGCGATGGTGTCGAGCACGTTGGACGATTTCAGGCTGACCTTGATGGCCTCGAAACCCCTGGCCTCCAGCATGGCCACGTGGCCCAGCACGGCCTCGACCAGGGCCGCCGGGGTGGGCCCGCCGTGCTTTTGCAGCAGATCCTTGGGCAAAGACCCGCCGTTGGCCCCCACGCGGATGCTCACGCCGTGGGCCTTGGCCGCGTCGACCACGCGGTCCACGGCCCGTTGATCACCGATGTTGCCGGGATTGATGCGTAGCCCCGCCGCGCCGTTTTCCACCGCCGCCACGGCCAGGCGACCGTCAAAGTGGATATCGGCGATCACCGGCAGGGGGCTGGCCGCGCAGATCGGGCCAAAGGCCAGGGCCGCGGTCATGTCGGGCGCGGCGCAACGCACGATGTGGCAGCCGGCCTGGGCCAGGCGGTTGATCTGGGCCAGGGTGGCGGCGACGTCGCGGGTGTCGGTGTTGGTCATCGACTGCACGGCCAGGGGCGCGCCGCCGCCCACGGCGACACGGCCGACCATGATCCGGCGGGTCTTGTCGCGGGTGACGAGGTGGGGCGTGGTCATTGCTCGGGGCCTCAGACCAGGCCGCCGTCGGTGAACAGCACCTTGACGGCCTCGAAGGTGATCTGGATGATTTTGTCGGCCACGGCGCTGTGGTCGGCCTTGGCGTAGAAAAGCGGCGTGATTTGTTTGATCAGCACGCCAACGGGCGTCTTGTCCGGGCCCTCGGCGATATTTTGCAGGCTCGCGCCGGCGTAATCGCGCCAGGGGTCGTCGGTGCGGGCGGCGATGGCGTCAAGTTCCTCGGCCGGGGCCAGCGCGCGCAGCGGCGCCAGGATGGCTTGCGCGGCGCTTTGCGCGCCCTTGCGGGCCATGAACTCCAGGGCCTGGCCCACGGCGGCCCAATAACGCGCGTCGGCCTGGCGGTTGATGGCGCATTTTTCCAGGGCGCAGAACACCAGGCCGTATTGAAACAACCCGGCCATGGCGCTACGGGCCAGCTTGGGGTCGTTGAGCGGCGCGCCGGTCATGGCCACGCTGCCGTCGAGGGCGTTGGCCAGGGTTTCGCCCAGGCGGGCGGCCAAGTCGTAGACCGCCGTGGCGTGCTCGGCGGCCTTGGTCTGCTCTTGCGCGATGTTCATGCCAAATCCGTTTCAGTCGTCGCCGGCCGCCGCGCGCACTTCCACCACTTCAAAACCGCCAGCCAGCAAGAGGGCGGTCAGCACGCCTTGGCCTGGGCCGCCCTGGGGATTTTGGCCCAGCGGGTCGTGGCCGCACGAGGGCGAACGGTCCTTGAGATAGGCCCGCCGCGCGCCAGCCGCCTGGGCTCGGGCCAAGACGGCCCGCGCGCCGGCGATGAACTGGCGGCTTACGTCGCGGCCGTGGGCGTCGATCAACTTGGCCCGGCCGGCCAAGACGTCGTCGCCCTCGCGGCCGGCCCGCGCGCCGACGATGCGGGCCGGCGGCCGGGGCGTGGGCAAGCCGCCCAGTTGCTCGGGGCATAGGGCCAAGACATCCCGGCCGGCCAACGCCTCACGCAGCCAAAGGGCCTGGCTGTGGCGGCCGTCGTAGCGGGAGCGCTCGCCCCAGAGGCAGGCCGAAACCAGGATCAATCGACGATCTCCACCGCGTCCTGACCCTTGGCCCTCGGCTTGGTTTCGCCGATGATGGACGCTTTTTGGTCCATGGCCGCCAAGCGGGCGACGACCTCGTCGGCCTGGTCACCGGGGGTGAGCAGGATCATGCCCAGGCCCGAGTTGAAGGTGCGCAGCATCTCGTGCTCATCGAGCTTGCCGGCCCGGCGCAGGAACTCGAACACCGGCGGAATGTTCCACGAACCGCGCCGCACCACCGCGCCCACCGATTCCGGCAGCACCCGGGGCAGGTTTTCCAACAGGCCGCCGCCGGTGATGTTGGCCATGCCTTGCAGGGCGAAATTGCGCATGACGTTGAGCACCGGCTCGACGTAAATCTTGGTGGGCGTGAGCAACACCTCGCCCACCGAGCCGCCAGGCAGATCGTCGACCACGCTGTCGACGCCCAGGCCCAGCTCGTCGAAGACGATGCGCCGGGCCAGCGAATAGCCGTTGCTGTGCAGGCCGCTGCTGGCCAGGCCGATCAGGGCCGAGTTTTTGTTGATCGACGAGCCGTCGATGATGGCCGAACGATCGGCCACGCCCACGCCAAAGCCGGCCAGGTCGTATTCGCCATCGGCGTAGAAACCGGGCATCTCGGCGGTCTCACCGCCGATGAGCGCGCAGCCGGCCTGTTTGCAGCCGTCGACGATGCCGGCGATGATTTGTTCGGCCACGCCGATCTCCAGTTTGCCCGTGGCCAAATAGTCAAGCAAGAATAACGGCTTGGCCCCGGTGACAACGATATCGTTGAGCACCATGCCCACCATGTCGACGCCGATGGTGTCGTGCTTGTTCATCATGAAGGCGATCTTGAGCTTGGTGCCGACGCCGTCGGTGGAGCTGACGAGCACTGGGTCTTGATATTTGTCGGTGTTGAGCGAGTACAGGCCCGAAAAACCGCCGATGCCAGTCATCACCGCGGCGGTGTGGGTGGACTTGACCATGTCGCTGATGCGACGCACGAACTCGTTGCCTTTTTCTATGTCCACGCCTGCTTCGCGGTAGCGATCGTGTGCGCTCATCTGGATACTCCGAAATGGTGGCGTTGGTGCCAGATGAGTCTATCAGAAAACCACGGGCAGAGAAAGCCAAGCCCCCCGCCGCCACGAAAAGCGTAGCCAGTGGCCCCGGCCCAGGCTGGCGGCCGCGAGATGAAACACCCGGCATGCGGCGAAAAGCGCGGGGGCCGGCCACCGGTGGGCGGCCCGGAACCCCCGCGCCGCGGGAATCAGTCGACTTTCATGAAACGATCGCCCTTGGCGTTGCAGACCGGGCAGCGCTCGGGGGCCTCGCCCTCGGCGGTGTGGCCACAAACCGGGCAGACATAATAAGGATAGTCGCCCATGTCCTTGCCCAGGGCGTCCAGCAGCTTCTGATAAAGCTCGGCGTGGGTTTTTTCCACGGTGTTGGCGTACTCGAAGCTGCGCAGGGCCTCCTTTTCGCCCTCGGCCTTGGCGTCCTCGATCATGCCCGGATACATGTTTTTGAATTCGTGGGTCTCGCCCTCGACGGCTTCGCGCAGGTTGGCGGCGGTGTCGCCGATGCCCTTCATGGCCCGCAGATGGTTGTGGGCGTGGATCGTTTCGGCCTCGGCGGCGGCGCGGAACATCCGCGCGACCTGGGCGTAACCCTCATCGTCGGCCTTTTTGGCGAAGGCCAGGTAACGGCGGTTGGCTTGGGATTCGCCGGCAAAGGCTTCTTGCAGATTGGCTTTGGTCTTGGACATGGTATTTTCTCCCGTTAGAGTTGTTGATAACAGTTCCTATTACTGATAACATTCAAAGCGCGTGGCGTCAAGCAATAAAATTCGCTTTTCCGCGCTTGGTCGGATAGGCCTTTGGCCCAGCAAGCTGCTGGCCTATAATCATAAAAGATACGCTATCGCCCAAGCCGAAGGAAGGACGATCCGACGCCGACGCGCGTTGGAGGCCTTTGACTGTCAAACAGGGAGAATGGACCATGAGCGAAAGAAAAGGCGCCATCACCATGGGCGGCATGCCCCTGACACTGATTGGCGACGAGGTGAAAGTGGGCCAAAAAGCGCCCGACGTGGAGCTTCTGACCAACGACCTGGCTCCGGCGCGCCTGTCGTCGTATCTGGGCAAGGTGGTGATCATCAGCGTGGTGCCCTCGCTGGACACCGGCGTCTGCGATATCCAGACCAGGCGCTTCAACGCCGAGGCGGCCGGGCTGGGCCCGGACGTGGTCATCCTCACCGTGAGCATGGACCTGCCCTTCGCCCAGAAGCGCTGGTGCGGCCAGGCCGGCGTGGACCAGGTCGTCACCCTCAGCGACCACCGCGAGGCCGCCTTTGGCCTGGCCTATGGGTTGCTCATCAAGGAACTGCGCCTGCTGGCCCGGGCGGTCCTGGTCGTCGATCGCCAGGGCCTGCTGCGCTACAGCCAACTCGTGCCCGAGGTGGGCAGCGAGCCCGATTACGAGCCGGCCCTGGCCGCGGCCCGTCAATTGGTCTGAAACAGCGCCCGGCCCCATGACGGGGCCGGGGCTATTTGTTTTCTAGCCTTGGCTGATGATCCAGCGGCACCACAAATCGCCCTCCTGGCAGCGATCGGGCGGGCAACAGACGGTCTCCAGCCTGAGCTTGGGGTTGCAGGCGCTCACGAAGGCCTGCAGATAGCCCTCGCGCACCTGGCGGCAGGGGTGGGCGTCCAGGCCTTTGCCCAAGCGGATGAGCTGGGTGCGGCAGTTGAAGACCTCGAAGACGGCCGAGCCGTCGTCGCGCAGGTGAAAGGCCTTTTGCTCGTGGCTGACGGCCCAGGAAGAATGGCGTAGCAGCAGCAGGGCCTCGGCCGGGCCGGGTTCGTCGAGGCCCAGGAAGGCCTTGAGCTCCTTGGCCTCGACCTTGCCCATGTAGCGCCAGCATTCGGCGTCGACGTCGGTGGCTTCCTGGATGTCGTGGCGCTTTTCGATGCCCAGGAAGTACATGCCGTCGACCCGCCAGATGTTTTTGACCTGCATGAAGATGTAGTCCAGCAACTGCTGGCGGTCCATGGTTGCGAACATTTCCTGATCGGCCGCTGGGATGCCCATGATTCCTCCTTTGGCTGAGCGTGGGGCGAAACAAAGCCGCATGGCTCTACGTTATTCGCCAGGCCTTGCCCGCGTCAAGCGGCCCGTGGTTGACACCGGCCGCGCCAGCGTTCATATTCGCACCTAAGCGAAGGGAGGCTTGGCTATCATGACTGAAGACGGGCCAACGACGCCGGGCAAGGCTCAGCGCCGCCGGCAGGAGGCCGCGCGGCGGCTGCGTGACGAGGGGCTCAAGCTGATCGCCCGCCAGGGCCTGCACGCCTGCAAGGTCGAGGAGATCACCAGGGCCGCCGGCGTGGGCAAGGGCACGTTTTTTACTCATTTCGCCAGCAAGGGTCATTTCGTGGCCGCGCTGGTCGATCACATCCTGGGCGACGTGGCCCGGCGCGTGCGGCCCCTGGCCCTGGCCCCCGAGGACGCCAACGCCCTGTTGGCCGGGGTGGGGGCGGTGCATCTGCGCTATTTTCAGTTGCGGCCCGACGCGGCCTCGCTTTTGGTGCAGGCCGGCGGCCTGGCCGAGGACAGCGATCAGGGCCAGGTAGTGCGCCAGCGCCTGCGCCAGCATGTGGACATGGTCGCCGAGATGCTGCGGCCGGCGGCGGCGGCGGTGGGTTGGCCGGTGGAGCGGGCGGCCGAACTGGCCCTGATGGTGGTGGCCACCTCCTGCGGATTTTTCTGGTTCGCCCGGCCCCTGGGCCTGGGCCATGACACGCCCATGGCCCTGCTGGAGCGCCTGGGCCGGGCCATGGCCGGCGGGCTGGCCGGCGGCGCTCAGCCCTGAGCGCCGGGCCGCAAGCGGCAGGACAGGGCCTCGGTGGGGTCGAAGGGCGCGGGGCCCGAGAGTAGCGGCGCGCCGCTGGCCTTGGCCAGGGCGCTGGCCATGCCCTTGAACACATAGCCGTGCAACGGCAGCGCCGCCCACCAATAGGCCAGGCCGGCCAGGCCCCGTGGCAAAAAGCGGGCGATGACCCGCAGCTCGCACATGTCGGGGCCCAGGGGCTCCAGTTGAATCTCCAGCACCGCCTGTCCGGGCAGCTTCATTTCGGCAAGCAGCAGCAGACGCCGGTCTTTTTCCACCTCCAGCACCCGCCAGAAGTCCAGGGCGTCGCCCACGCCAAGCTCGCGGGGGTGGCGACGTCCGCGGCGCAGGCCCACGCCGCCGACCAACTCGTCCAGCCAGCCGCGCAGCGCCCACAAAAACTGGGCGTGCCGCCAGCCGATCTCGCCGCCCAGGCTGGTCACCGCCGGCCAGACCGCGTGGGCCGGCGCGGCCAGGCGCGAACGCAACGCCGCCTGGAGGATCGTCCCGCCGGCAAAGCTGGCGTCGGCGCAATAAACCCACTCCGGCGGCAGGACATGGCCGGCGTCGTGCCAGCAGGTCTCGACCTTTTGCTGCTCGATGCGCTGCAAGGCGCGGCGGATGGCCTGACGGCAGTCGATGAGCTCTTGCGGCGCGACCTGGCGGATGCGCTGGTCGTGCATGACCACCTCGTTGCTCAGGCCCTCGGCCAGGGGTTGGGCCAGGGCGGCCGGCACGGGGGTGATCAGGTGGATCCAATACGAGCTGAGCCTGACGTTCAGAAACGGCAGGGGGATGATCCAGCGCCGCCGCAAGCCGGCCTCCTCGGCGTAGATGCGGAAAAGATCTTCGTAGGTCAGCACCTCCGGCCCGCCGATGTCAAAGGCCTGGCCGATGGTGTCCGGATTGTCCAGACAGGCCTCCAGGTAGCCCAGGGCGTTGGCGATGGCGATGGGCTGAACCTTGGTGCGCACCCATTTGGGGGTCAGCATCACCGGTAGGCGATCGACCAGATAGCGCATCAGCTCGAACGAGGCGCTGCCCGAGCCCAGGAGCATGGCCGCCCGCAACCAGGTCACCGGCGTGGCCCCGGCTTGCAGGGCGCGGGCCACCTGGGCCCGCGAGGCCAGATGATGGCTGATGCCCGGGCCCTCGGGCACGAGCCCGCCCAGGTAGATGATCCGCGATAGCCCCGCGTGTTCGGCGGCGGCGGCCATGTTCAGGGCGGCTTGCAGGTCGGCCTTGGCGAAATCGGCCGTGGCCGGGTTCATCGAGTGCACCAGATAATAGGCCGCGCCGCAGCCTTTCATGGCCCGGGCCATGGAGGCCACGTCCATGGCGTCGGCCTTGACCAACTCGACCAGCGGATGGCCGGCCCAGGGGCGGCAAGCCAGTTTTTCCAGCGAGCGGCCCACCGCCCGCACCCGCCGGCCGCTGGCCAACAGCCGGGGAACCAAGCGCCCGCCCACGTAACCCGTCGCTCCGGTGACGAAAACTGGCCGATCATCCATGTTTGCCTCCGTTGGCTTGTCGATGGTCCGCGCCGAACCAGCCAATTTTTCATGATAGCACGCCACTGGCGGCTAGCGGCCGTGGGCGCGGCAAATGTTTTTCGTCGCCAAAGCGACATTTGACCATTGCGCGCCGACAGGTTAGATTATAATGCCTCGCCGGTTCAGATGACCGTGGCCGGACGGGTTTTTTGCGTGGGCTTGTTAGGATTGGGGCGGCGTCATGCCTGTGGACAAAAAAATGAAAATCCTGGTGGTGGACGATTTCGCCACCATGCGCCGAATCATCAAAAACACCTTGCGCCAGATCGGCTACGAAAACGTCGTCGAGGCCGAGGACGGCGAGGCCGCCGTGGCCAAGCTGGAAACCGAGCGCATCGATTTTATCGTCAGCGACTGGAACATGCCCAAGATGACCGGCCTGGAATTGCTGCGTTGGGTTCGCAATCACGACGAATTCAAGGATTTGCCCTTCTTGATGGTCACCGCCGAGGCCCAGAAGGAAAACATCCTCGAGGCGGCCAAGGCCAGGGTCAACAACTACGTGGTCAAGCCCTTCACCGCCGAGACCATGGAAGAAAAAATCGAAGCCATCATGGCCAAGCTATAAGAGGCAAAAAATAATCTAACGCCTGAAAACGGCGTCATTTTTATGTTTGAAGGCTATTGTATTGAGCAACATCATTCAGATCTTCAAAAAAGAGGAGTTTTCTCTCGGCCAATTCGCTATATTTTTTGCCACCGCCATTGCCTTCAACTTGTATTTTCTGTCGAACTTCACCTTGTCAATCGACGACGAAATAGCGGCTTTTCGTACTGATCCCAGCGCATGGATCGGGCAAGGCCGGTGGTTGTTGTATTTGGTGGAGAAGCAATTATTCCCCCAGCCGGTTTTGCCATATGTTCCCAACGTAGTGTTTTGCGCAACAATGGCGGCGGCGTATGCTTTGCTCGTCAGAGCGCACGATTTACGCGACGATTGGCGAATTTATTTTTCCTTTCCCGTTTTTTGCGCGTTTCCTATCTGGCCATTCATTGCGGCTTTTTATCCTAATCTACCGGCTCTGAGCTTTGGCGTGCTGTTTGTGTGCGCCGCCGCGTTTTTACACAGCCACTCGCCCGTGTTGGCGGTGCTTTTACGGCGGGAAGCCATTGGTTCGTCATTGGCCAACATGACCATGCAGGCCGTGTTGCTGGCGATGGCTCTCGGTGCGTATCAGTCATTGTTCATGTTGTACTTGGCCATGGGGCTTGGCGTTATCGCGCGGGCGGCTCTGTCCGGCGTGGAGGATGATCGGTTTTCGGCAGCGAACGCTTGGCGCGCCGTTTGGCATGTTTGCCTGGTTGGTTGTTGCGCGTTGGCCATTTATTTGCTCATCAGCCGCATCGCGTTATGGCTGATGCCTTTCGGCACGGCCTATATCGGAAACTTCTTCAACTTACAAGAACTAGTGCGCAACCCGCAAGGTTTGGCTTATCTGTTTTTGTCCGAGATGCGGTCATACTATCTTGTCGCCTCTCAAAAATATGGCGGTTCGCTTTCAGCCGTTCCATGGTTGATTGCCATTGCGCTGGTCGCCGTTGCCATGAATGTTCGCGCTAAGCAAAAATCGGTAATATTATTTGTGACGTTGTCGTTTTTCGCCGTGCTTGTATCGCCGTTCTTGCTCACGCTGATAACCGCCATAGAAATGCCAGTCAGGGCTTTTGTTTCCGTACCCTATGTGATTTGGTTTTTGGCGATTTGCGCCCTTGGTTCAAAGAAGCTTGTTATTACGGTTGCTAGCGTGTTGGTGCTGATAGCTTTGCAGTTCCAAGCGGTGAGGGCTACCGGAAATCACGCCGCGGCGGTAACGATTGCCTTGGAACAAGACAAGCTGCTGGCGGCGGATTTGTATCGGCGCATGGCCGGCCTCGGTTTTGACGAAAGCAAACCGATAATGATCGACATCTTTGGGAGGCGTTTTTGTAAAACAGCCTATCCGGCGCCGTGGTCTTCCACTTTTGGGGCGTCTTTCTTTGGCTGGGATGAAGGCAACATCAACCGCATGGTCAGATTCATGCGATTGCTTGGGTATCCAAAGATCACGCCGCTGGCCGAGAAAAAACGATTGCTGAACACAAGAAAATTCCTGACGATGCCTTCCTGGCCCGCGCCCGGCTCGGTGGTTAAGCAAGGCGATGTGTTCTTGATAAAACTGAGCGACAAGTCTGATTTTATCCACGCGCGATCCTTGCCTGCCGCAAGATAGCTTATGCTTTTCGCCCCGTCCGTCTACGCCGCGGCCAAGGCGCGCTCGGCCATCTCCGCCAGCCAGAAATGCAACGGCAGCATGCCGCTCCAGCGCTCCAGGCAATAATCCACCAACGCCGCCGACCGGGCCGCGTCGGGCAATGGCTCATCCACGCCCACCCACAGGCCGGTGTAGCGCGCCAGCGCCGCGCGGGGGTGATCCGGGTCGACGCCACGCGGAACACGCTTGAGCTTTTGCCCGTCGACCACGCCGCCCCGCGCGCCGACCTGGGCCAAGGCCCGCTCCAGGGCCGGCCCACGTTGGGGGTGCAGCACATCGCTGCGGTATTGTTCGATCTGGGCCCTGGAAAAACCGTAAATCCCCGCGCCCAGCATCAGCCGGCCCGGCTCGAAATGCAGATAAAACCCCGAGCACTCCATGCGCGGCCCCTGGCCCTCCCACAGCCACAGGCCCAGATGATCCTTGAACGGGCTTTTGTCACGGGCAAAGCGCGTATCGCGAAAAATTTTGAAAATCGACTTGTTGACCATGGGCTCGGCGTGGATGCCCGGGACCATCTGGGCCATGGGCGGGCTCAGTTCGGCCACCAGGGCCTTGGCCGGCCGCAGGATCAGCTCGTCGTATTGTTTGCGGTGCTCCTCGAACCAGGGCTTGTTGTTGTTCTGGGCCAAGGCGCGGAAAAAGTCCTCGGCCTGGAGGCTGAAGCCGTTGAAGCGATCGGTTGGGCTCATGGGCTGGCGTCCTTTGCGAGGGTGGTTTGCGGGCCACGACGCCTTGAAGTATGAGCCCGACATTGGATATCGGTCAAGGGCCGGCCGCCGCGAACGGCTCCTGGGCGCGGTCGCGGCGGCCGGTGAGGGCGCTTAGAACGCCTGTTGGTAAACCTCCAGCACGGCCATGGGGTCGGCCACGGGCCGGGGATTGGTCAGGTTGGAGGGATCGACCAGGGCGTGCATGGCGCACTCGGCCAGGGCCTCCTCGGGCACGCCCATGGCCTTGAGGCTCATGGGAGCCTCGACGGCGCGCATGAGCTGCTCCAGGGCGTCGGCCCCGGCCAGGGCGGCGTCACGCGGGGCGATGTCCAGCACGTTGACGCCTAGGGCGGCGGCGATCTCGACCAGGGCCTCGGTGGCGTGATCGACGTTGAAGCGCATGACCTTGGGCAGCAAAATGCCGCAGGCCGCGCCGTGGGGCACGCCGTATAGGGCGCCCACGGTGTGGGCCATGGCGTGGGCCAGGCCGATGCCGGCCACGGCGAAGGCCTTGCCGGCCACGGTGGCGGCCACCTGGAGGTTGCTCATGACGCGCAGGTCGCGGTCACCGCTGGCGGCCTTGGGCAGGTTGCGGGCGATGAGCCGGATGGCCTGCAAGGCGTGACCGTCGCTGATGGGGTTGGCGGTCTTGCTCATCATGGCCTCGCAGGCGTGGGTCATGGCGTCCATGGCCGTGGCCACCATCAGCCCGGCGGGCAGGTCGGCCACCAGGCAGGGGTCGAGCACGGCCACCTGGGGGTAGATGTAGGGGTCGGCGATGAAGACCTTGCGGCTGAGACCCTCGTGGCGCACCACCGAAACGGCCGTGGCCTCGCTGCCGGTGCCCACGGTTGTGGGCACCACGATGTGCGGCGTGACCGGCTTGGTCAGGCGGAAAAAGGCGTAGTGATCGACGGCCTTGCCGCCCTGATCGAGAATCACCGTCACCCACTTGGCCGTGTCGATGACGCTGCCGCCGCCGACGCTGACGATCAGGTCGGCCTTGGCCGCGCGGGCGGCGTCGGCGGCCGCGTCGACGGTGGCCAGGCTGGTGTCCTGGGGGATGTCGCTGAAGACGCCCACGCAATAGCCGCCCAGGGCGGCGATGACCTTGGCGGCCAGGCCGACGGCGAGCACGCCGGCGTCGGTGAGCACGAAGGCCCGCTGGCAGCCCATGCGCGCGATGTCGGCGCAGATGGAGGCCACCGCGCCGGGGCCGCAGTTGACCTTGGTCGGGGTGATGTATTGGAACGAGGCGGCCTTGGGCTGGTCGAGCAGCAACTGGAAGCCCATGTGGGCCGAGGGTTCGGCCGTGGCCGCCACGTGCACGCGCTTGACCTCGGTGTATTCGGCCAGGCCGTGGTGGCCCAGCTCGCGGCCGACGCCCGATTGCTTGTAACCGCCAAAGGGGCAGAAATCGCCAAAGGCGTGGTAGTTGTTGACCCACATCGTGCCGGTGCGCACGCCGGCGGCGATGCGTTCGGCCCGGCCGGTGTCGGTGGTCCAGACGCCGCCGGCCAAGCCGTAGATGCTGTCGTTGGCGATGGCGATGGCCTCGTCGTCGTCGTCGAACTTGATCACGCTGACCACCGGCCCGAAGATCTCCTCCTGGGCGATGCGCATTTTGTTGTCGACGCCGCCGAAGATGGTCGGCTCGTAAAAGAAGCCGCCCTCCAGGCCGGGCACCACGGCCCGCTTGCCGCCGCAGAGCAGCTCGGCGCCTTCGTCCTTGCCGATCTGCACATAGCTTTCGACGGTGTTGAGCTGGGTCTGGCTGACCAGGGGGCCCATCTGGGTGGCGTAATCGAGCTGGTAGCCGATGCGGATATCCTTGACCCGCGCCAGATAACGCTCCATGAACTGGTCGTAGATCTTGGCGTGCACCAGCAGCCGCGTGCCCGATTCGCAGACCTGGCCGCCGTGGAAGAACGTGCCGTAGAGCCCGCCGTCGACGGCCATGTCCAGGCGGGCGTCATCGAGGATGATGTTGGCCGACTTGCCGCCCAATTCCAGGGTCACTTTTTTGACCGTATCGGAGGCCAGCTTCATGATCTGGCGGCCCACCTCGGTGGAGCCGGTGAAGGCGATCTTGTCGACCTCGGGGTGGGTGCAGAGCACGCGGCCCAGCGCGCCGCCCGGCCCGGCGATGACGTTGACCACGCCGTCGGGGATGGGGCTTTCCTTGACCACCTCGGCCAGGATCAGCGCCGAAAGGGGCGTGTTGCTGGCGGGCTTGAGCACGATGGTGTTGCCCATGATGATGGCCTGGGCCACCTTCCACAGGGCCATGGTCAGGGGGAAGTTCCAGGGGATGATGCCCACGCACACGCCCATGGCCTCGCGGCGCACGTAGTCACGGCCGGGGAAAAACGGATTGCCGCTGGGCTGGAGCTCCTCGGTCCAGGGGAAGCTCTTGGCCGCGTAGTAGGCGAGGTTGCGCATCATCGATGCGCCCAGCAGCACGTCGGTGGCGGTGCGGGCGACAACGCCGCCGGAGTTCATCGACTCGGTCATGGCCAGGCGCACGCCGTGGTTGGTCATACGGTCGGCCAGCTCCATCACCAGCCGTGAGCGCTCCATGGGCGGCATTTGGGGCCAGCCCGAGCGCTCGAAGGCCCGGCGGGCGGCCATGATCGCCGCCTCGGCCTCGGCCGCGCCCGCCTGGGCCACGGTGGCCATGGGCAGGCCCGTGCCGGGGTCGATGGTCTCGAAGGTCGCGCCGTCGGCGGCTTCGACGAACTGGCCGTCGATAAATAGCTTGTAATGTTCCAAACTGGCCCTCCCATCAATGGACATAAGAATTTATTTGACCGATCGACCGGCCAATCGGCCCGGCGGGGGCGGCGTCGCCCATGGGCCGTGGCGCGCCCGAAGCTGGCTGGTTGCGGGTTTTCACGAGGCGCACAAATACTATGCAAAAGGAGGGAGCTATAATTCAAATGAATAATTTTCCGGCTTATGATAACCAAAAGTTATCGCAAGCATGGGAGCGCGCCGATGATCGACGTCCGTCAACTGAGCCACGCGGCGGCCCTGGCCAAGTTTGGCAACTATCGCCGGGCGGCCCAGGCCCTGTTCATCACCCAGCCGGCCCTGACCAAGAGCATCCAGAACCTGGAGCGCGAACTGGACGTGCGCCTGTTCGAGCGCCGCGCCGACGGCGTGACGCCCACCGAGTTTGGCGCGGCCATCGTGGCGGCGGCGGCGCGCATCCTGCCCCAGATCGACGACATCGAAAACGAGATGGAGCTGCTCAAGGGCCTGGGCAAGGGCCGGCTGAACGTGGGTTGCGATCCGTTCTTCGCCGAGGTCTACATGGCCCCGGCCCTGGGTTCGCTTTTGGCCCGGCACCCCAGCTTGCGCATCCGCGCCGAGGTCATCGCCTGGGACGTGATCCTGGAGCTTTTGCTGGAGCGCAAGCTGGACGTGGTCATCGGCGTGCCCACCGAAAATCTCGATCCAAGCCTGAGTTTCATCAAGATCGACGGCTTTCCCGAGATAACCTATTTCTGCCGGCCGGGGCACCCCTTGCTGGGCCGCGGGCCCATCGCGCCGCGGGAGCTAGCGCCTTTTCCTACCGTGGGCATCAAAACACACCCATGGTGGCTGAAATGGTTTGCCGAATCCATCGATGAAGCCGTCGAAAGCGAGGCCGTCACCCACCGTCACTTCGTGCAGTGCGACAATTTGAGCGTGATCATGACCATCGTCAAATCCAGCGACGCCATCAGCGGCGCGGCCAGCGGCGTGGTCGAAAAAGACATCGTTGCCGGCCGCTTGCGCCGCCTGCCGCTGATCCTGCCGCCCTATCCGCCGCTGTCGTTTGGCCTGGCCTACCTCCGCGAGCGCATCATGGCCCCGGCGGCCCGGGCGCTCATCGACGAACTGGTGGCCCTGGCCCAGAGCCTGGGCTGGGCGGTCGACGCCCCGGGCTCCCGGCCCTGATGACCGCGCTACGCAAAAAGGCCGGAGCGGATCGCTCCGCTCCGGCCACTGGGGAGAAAAGGCCGTTTAGAATCCGATGGCCAACTGCGTGGTGAAGAGGTCTCTTTCGTCCTCGGTGTCTTGGAACTCGCCGTGGAGGTACTCGACGCTGAGGGTGGTGTCGGGCAGGAACATCCAGGAAGCGCCGACGCCGAACTGGTGTTCGGGCTCCTTGTCGCCCAGGTTGTCGCTGCCCTCGTAACGGGCGGCGAAGGTCCATTCCTCGAAGGGCATGTAGGCCAGTTCGATGTTGTAGGCGTAGGGCTTGCCGTCGCTGTCGGTCATGTAGTCCAACTCGCCGGCCTTGAAGTCGTCGATGGCCGAGATGTACTCGGCGGTGAAGGCCACGCACATGTACTGGGCGCTCAACATGGCCGACCAGCCGGCGACCAGGTCTTGCAGGCTCTGATCGACGACGTACTCGCTGAGGTTGCCGCTGGCGATGTTGTTGGTGTAGGCCAGGCCGAAGTTGAGGTCGACGTCCTCGCCGAGGGCGCCTTCGGGGGCGTCGAACTGGGCGCGGGCGTAGAAGGTGTTGATGTTGTTGTCGGGGGCGTCGCTGGATTCATGGACGTCGGAGTTGAAAATGCCCACGCCCACGTTGAACCAGTCCTGGGCCCAGCCGACCTCGGCCGCGGTGGCCTGGGTCTCGAAGACATTCTGGGTGATGGGGTCGCTGATCAGGTTGCTTTCGAACAGGCCGATGGCCGGGTACATGCGACCGCCCAGGAAATAGGCCGGGATGTCGTCGGTCTGGCCCAGCAGGATGTAGGCCTCGTCGATGTTCATGGGGTCGGTGTCGCCCTCTTCATAGAGCATGTGCACCAGGCCCTTGACGTATTTGTTGATGTCGGCCTCGATGAACACCTCGGCGGTGGCCAGGGTGAAGTCGCTCTCGGAGGCGCTCTTGCCGTGCTTGGGCTTGAAGTTGGAGTAGGCGCCCTCCAGCTCGACGGCGCCGTAGATCTTCAGGCGCTTGCCCGCGTCGCTGAGCAGCCCGCCCGCCACTTGCTCGCCCTTGGCCAGTTGGGCCTGCTCGGACATCTTCAGCGAATGCGCGCTGGTCGCCTGAGCCTCCTGGGCCGCCTTTTGGGCGTCGGCCGCCGAGGTGTTGGCCTTTTCCAGGGCCTGCTCCAGGGTCGAGACGCGCTCCTTGAGGGCGCGCAACTCATTCAGCAGGGCCTGGGTGTCGGCGTCGGCGGCGAAAGCGGCCGCCGGGGTCACCAACATCGCGGCCGCCGCCAGCCAAGCCGCGACTTTGAGTTTTACCTTCATCCTAACTTCTCCTTTCCGGTTTGCATGATCGACCGCCGGCTAGTCGCGGGCGGTCTTTTCGCCCTTGTCCTCCTTGCAGCGGCAGTTGCGGCAATCGCCGTTGCAGCCGCAGCCCTTGCCAGCTTCCAGACCAGGTTTCTGCGGCGCGCCGCCGTTGTTTTCAGACATGGACTTCTCCTCTCCCGGCCCCATGCCGGGTGTTTGCAGCCTTTTAATCCGGCCGGTGGGGGCCCGGTTCAGTGGCCCTGGCAATCGCAGCCGTCGCGCTTGGCCGACTTTTGCTCGCAAGACCCGCCGCAGCCGCAGCCGCAGTCACCGCCGGTCTTGCCCGACATCTGCCGCCAATAGCGCCAACCCAACCAGCCAACCGCCCCGGCCACCACCACGATGGCCACCACCAGATCCAACATCGCTTTCAGCCCAATCCCAGGGCCATGCCGCCCCGATAGACCGCCAAGGCCAGCACGTAGGCCAAGGCGGTGGTGTAGGCCACCGAGAACAAGGCCCACTTCCACGAGCCCGCCTCTTTTTTGATCACCGCCACCGTGACAAAGCACGGCGCGTAAATCATCACGAAGATCATCAAGGCCATGGCCTTGAGCGGGCCCCAACCAGGCTCGCGGGCCAGGCGCTGAGCCAGGCCTTCGGTCTCCTCGGGATCGACCTCGCCCATGCTGTAGGCCGTGCCCAGGGTGGCCACCACCACCTCCTTGGCCGCGAAACCGCCCACCAGGGCCACGTTGGTGCGCCAGTCAAAGCCCAGCGGCGACATCAGGCCGTCCAGGCCCTGGCCGATGCGCCCGGCCAGCGAGTGGGCCAGTTGGGCCTGGGCCATGTCCTGCTCTACGGTGGCCTTGGCCTCGTCACTGGCGGCGGCCGCGACCTTTTGCTCCCACTGGGCGGCTTGCTCCTCGGGCAGGCCGGGGAAGCTCATCATGGCCCACATCACGATGCTGATGCCCAGAATCACCGTGCCGGCCTTTTTGATGTATTGCCAGGTGCGCTCCCAGGTGTGGATCGCAAGCCCGCGCCAGGTGGGCAGACGATAGGGCGGCAGTTCCATGACAAAGGGCGCGGCCTCGCCACGCAGCACCGTCCAGCGCAGCAAACGCGCCGCCAGCAGGGCGATCGACCACGAAACCAGCGTCAGGGCGAACATCATCTGGGCCTGGTGCGCGGCGAAAAAGGCCGAGATCAAAAGGGCGTAGACCGGCAGCTTGGCCCCGCAGTTCATCATCGGCACGGTGAGGATGGTGGCCAGACGGGCCTTGGGATCCTTGAGCGTGCGGGTGGCCATCACGCCGGGCACGGCGCAGCCGCCGCTGATGCCGCCGCTGACGATCATGGCCATGACCGAGTTGCCGTGCAGGCCAAAGCCGCGCAAAACGCGGTCGACCAAAAAGGCCACCCGGGCCAGATAGCCGGTGTCTTCCATGAAAGCGATGGCCAAAAACATGAACATGATCAGCGGCACGAAGCCCAACACGCCGCCCACGCCGTCGATGACCCCGCTGACCACCAGCGATCGCACGAATCCGTCGGGCAAGGTCGCCTCGGCCGCGCCGCCCAACCAGCCGATCAGGCCCTCCAGCCAGGCCACCGGGGCCTCGCTGGCCCAGAAAACGAACTCATAGACGCCGTAGAGCACCGCCAGCAAAAACAGCGGGCCGATCAAGCGGTTGGTCAGCACCTTGTCGATCTTGTCGCTGAGCTCCAGGCGGCGGGCCCTGGTCTCGCGCACGGCCTGGCGATAGACGCCGCCGATGTAGCCGTAGCGGCCGTCGGAGATGACGCCGGCCGGGTCGTCGTCGGCGGTCTTGGCGATGTGATCGGCCAATTTCTGGCGTAGCGGCTCCAGCTTGTCCGCCAGGCCGGGATCGCCGCCCACCTGGCGGATCACCTCTTCGTCGCCCTCCAGCAGCTTGACGCCCACCCAGCGCGGCGACAGCGGGCCCCAGGCCAGGCTCTGACCACTGAAGTTCTCCACCAGCTTGGCCAGGGCCTGATCGACGTCGTGGCCATAGGAAAGCTCCAGCGGTTTCCATTCCTTGCGCTCGGCGGCCACCTGGGCGGCGGCGTCGAGGAGCTCTTTCATGCCCTTACCGCCACGGGCCACGGTGGGCACCACCGGCACACCCAGCAGTTGGCTCAGCTTGGCCACGTCGATCTGTAGGCCGCGGGCCTCGGCCACGTCGATCATGTTCAGGGCGATGACCAGCGGCGCGCCCAGCTCCATGAACTGCACGGCCAGGTAGAGGTTGCGCTCCAGGTTGGCGGCGTCGACCACGTCGATGATCACATCGGGCCGCTGTTGGATGATGAAATTGCGCGCGACGACTTCCTCGAGCGAGTAGGCGGTCAGGCTGTATGTTCCGGGCAGGTCGACCACCTCGATGGTCTGCTGGCCGTGGCGGACCTGGCCCCATTTTTTTTCGACCGTCACGCCGGGGTAGTTGCCCACGTGCTGGCGCGCGCCGGTGAGGGCGTTGAACATCGAGGTCTTGCCGGAATTGGGGTTGCCGGCCAGGGCCACGGTGAAGCCGCGTTTTTCCGTCATGGCCGACCCTCCAGGCGCACCATGATGTGATCGGCCTCGTTGTTGCGCAGGGCCAGGCAATAACCTTTGACCTTCAGCTCCACCGGGTCGTTGAGCGGGGCGCGGCCCATGACCATGACCTCAACGCCGGGGGCCAGGCCCATGTCCCGGATGTGACGACCCAATTCGCCACCGGCCGCGACCTTCACGATCACGGCCACATCGCCGACTTTCAAGCGGCGCAGTGACTCAACAGCGTTCAATGTTTTTCCTCTTTGCCAACATATTGTTATCGTGGGTAAATGTCTGGAGCAACGCCCCGCCGGCCGCCGCCTTTCCGGCGGTGGCCCTTGCGCCGACTTTCCAGCGGCGTGGCGGCTTGGCGTTGTTCACAGGCGCTCCATTTTTTAGCTCCGCCTAACCAGCGGCTTAAAAAAAATTAGGCCGCGAACTCCAGGAGCATCTCCTCCAAGGAGCCCACGCCGGTGCGGCCCAGGGCGATGAAGGGCTTGCCGGCTTTTTTGCATTCGGCCTTGACCGTGGCCAGGGCCCCGTGGCTGTTGACCGAGGTGATGAAGACCACCACGTCGGACTTGATGACGATCTGGCGCAGGCGACGGCTGCCGCCCCGCACGTGACCGGGGTGGAAGCTGCACTGGCCGCCCAGCTTGTCGATGGCTTGGCAATAACTGCCCTCCATGCGCTCCAACCCGCCGATGACCGCCACCTTCAGCCCCTGCAACGGGCAGCAGGCGCATTGGGCGCTGACCGCGCAAGCGCCGCGACCACCGGACCGCCGCCGGCCGCCCCGACCAAGGCTGGTGCGCTGGCCAGCGTCCAGGCCCATCTGCCGGGCGTGATCGTCGGAGACCAACCACGGCCGCAGGCAGGCCATGCCCTGGCCCAGCATTTCGGCGGCCAGAGGGCCGGCCATGCCGCGCACGGCTTCGTTTTGGTGTCGCAGACAAGCCCACAAAGCGCCCACGCGGTAGCCGCCACCGATCAGCCGCGCCTGGGCCGCTTCGGGGTTCAGGCGGCGCAACTTGTTTATTTCGCGCCTAAAACGACGATCGAGATGCGCGGCCACCGCCCCGGCCACCGCCGGAACCTCGCGGCAGGCCAGGTGCAGGCGGGGCAGCAGGTCGTGGACCGTCATGCCCTGCGCGGCGCTGCCGGGCTCGGTCGCGGCCAGCATTTCGGCCATGGCCTTGGGGCCCAGCGCCCCATTTAGAAGCACGGTCAAAGTGAGCTGATCACAATGCCAATCCGGGTGCGTTTCCGGCTGTTTTGCCGCATTTGTATTGATAAGACTGGGCATAACTAGTTTGACCTTTCTTAACAATGTGGCAAAATCCATTCACGGCGCCCTGAAAGACGCCACTATTGGCGCTCACGACGATTTTTTTGTTTGATACATCTAAATTAGTTGGGTGTCAACATAAAACGTGCTATCTTTTTCGCATACACGAGACTTTTTAAAGAAAAGGGGCGGCAAACTCATGAGCACCACCAAACATTCGGGCGATCACCAAGAGCTGACCCCCCAACTGGAAGACTACCTGGAGACCATCGCCCTCCTGCAGGAGCAAAGCCCCGTGGCCCGGGCCAAGGACATCGCCGACCGTTTGGGCGTGACCCCGGCCACGGTCACCTCGGCCCTGCGCAGCTTGGCCGAAAAGGGCCTGATCAACTATCAGCCCTACAGCCACATCACCCTCACCGACCAGGGCCGCCAGCGAGCCCAGGATGTTTTGCGCCGCCACGAGGTGCTGTCCGAGTTTTTCGGCGTGGTGCTGCGCGCTCCGTCCCGGCAGGCCGAGGACAACGCCTGCCGCGCCGAGCACGTGCTCGACCCCGACATCATCGAACGGATGGTGCGGTTTTTGAGTTTTCTCAAGAACTGCCCGCGCACGGGCCAGGTCTGGCGTGAGGCTTTCGAGCGTTTTTGCCACGAAAAGCCCGATCACGCCGATTGCAAGGAGTGCGTCGGCCGCTGTCTGGCCGAGCTCTACGCCCCGCCCGCCGAGTGAGCCTCTCCGGCGGCCAAGCGTCGCCTGAACAGCTCCAACGAGTCCCGGGCCGTCACCCGGCCGGCCTGGATGTGCACCACCGCGTCGGCCAGGGCCACGATCTCCTCGGGTTGATGGCTGACGTAGATCACCGGGATGGCCATGCGCCCGCGCAACCGGCCGAGGTAATGCAAAACCTCGTCCTTGCGCTGGGCGTCCAGCGAGGCCAGGGGCTCGTCCAACAAAAGCAGCCGAGGGCTGGCCAGCAAGGCCCGGCCGATGGCCACGCGTTGCTTTTCGCCGCCCGAAAGCCGCCCCGGGCGTCGCCGCAGCAACGGCTCCAGGCCAAGCATCTCCACCACCTGCTCGAAATCGGCCCAGGCCTGGCCCGGTGGGGTCAGACGCTGGCCATAACGCAGATTGGCCCGCACCGATAGATGCGGGAACAATCGCCCCTCCTGAAATACATAGCCTACCCGCCGCTTTTCTGGCGGCAGGTTCACGCCCGTGGCCGAGTCGTAAAGCGCCCGGCCGTCCAACTCCACGCGCCCGGCGTCGGGCCGCGTGAGCCCGGCCAGCATGCCCACCACCGACGTCTTGCCCGCCCCCGATGGCCCGAACAAGGCCGTTACGCCAGGCGCGTCACGGCAAAACTCCACCTCCAGGTCCAGCTCTCCCAACCGCTTGCGCAGCTTGGCCAAAAACATCGCCCTAACCCCCCAGCCTGGCCGCCAGCCGGCGCGAAAGCAACTCCGAGGCCAACAGCGCCCCCAGGGCCAGAACCATGGCCACCACGCACAGCCGCGCGGCCACTTCCTCGCCGCCAGGAGCCTGCAAGGCGCTGTAAAGCGCCAGGGGCAGGGTGCGCGTCTGGCCGGGAATGTTGGAGACAAAGGTGATCGTGGCCCCGAACTCGCCTAGGCCACGGGCAAAGGCCAGCACCAGCCCGGCCAACACGCCGGGCAAGGCCAGGGGAAGGATGATCGTCAAAAACACCCGCCAGCGCCCCGCGCCCAACGTGCGCGCCGCCTGCTCCAAACCCACGTCCACCGCCTCCACTGACTGCCTGATGGCCCGCACCATCAACGGAAAGGCCACCACCGCCGAGGCCACGGCCGCCCCTTTCCAATCGAACATGAAATTCAACCCGAAGACGTCATGAAGCCATGACCCCACAACGCCACGCCGTCCCAGGATCACCAACAGCAAATAACCCGTCACCACCGGCGGCACCACCAGCGGCAAATGCACCAGCCCGTCCAAAAGCGTCTTGCCCGGAAAACGCAGCCGAGCCAATATCCAGGCCACGGCGATGGCCGGCCCCAGGCTGCCCGCCACCGCCCAGAGCGCTACCCACAAGCTCAAGCGGATGGCCTGCCACTCCGCCGGGCCCAGCGCAAAGATGTCCAAACCAGCAACCTCCGGCCACCGAAAATCAGCGAGGCCGCGCCAAATACAGGCGCGGCCCCGGCGCTTCGGCCCGCTCCGCGCGCTACTTCACCACGAAACCATATTTCTTGAAAACCTCCGCCGCCGCCTCGGAACGCAAAAATTCGGCAAACCCCTTGGCCGCCACCGTGTCGCGGCCGGCGATCAAGGCCACGGGATAAACCACTGGCTTGTGGCTGTCGGCCGGGAAGGCGGCCACCACTCGCACCTTGTCGCTGATGGCCGCGTCGGTGGCGTAGACCACGCCCAACGGGGCCTCGTCGCGCTCGACCAAAGCCAGGGCCGCCCGCACATTGGCCGCCAAGGCCAAATTGTCGGGGCCAAGCTGTGGCCATACGCCAAGGTTGGTCAAGGCTTCCCTGGCGTAGATGCCCACCGGCACGTGGTCCGGGTCGCCCATGGCCAGGCGGCCGCCGGCCAGCCACTCCGTCAGCGGAAAACCTGGCTTGACTTCGCCCTGAATCGTGCTCGCGACGGGCGCGATCAACACAAGCTGATTGCCCAGCAAGTCAATGCGCGAACCCTCGGCCAACAACTTTTTTTGGGCCAGATAGTTCATCCACGCGGGATTGGCCGACAAAAACACATGCACCGGCGCGCCGTTGGCGATCTGCTTGGCCAAAGTCGAACTGGAAGCGAACGAACATACCACCTTGGCCTTGCCCGCCGCCTCATAGGCGTTGGCGATGTCGGTCATGGCGTTGGTGGTGGAGGCCGCGGCAAACACCGTCACCGTTTCCAACTGTTGAGCCGCGCCCGGGCCCGCCGCCAACAATAGCGTCAAACCCGCGATCAACGCGGCCACCTTTGCGCGCAACATCGAACACCTCCAGGCGAAGCGCCGTGTTTGGATGAATCTTGAGCCGGCGGGCGGCCCAGCATGGCCCCCCGCCACAATCACTTTTTTAAGCATAGTTCACAATCGCCGAATCGTCGACGAGGGTATGAAAATGATATGGTTATATCATTAAAGATATAGCGAGGCAAGCTTTGACGACCCCACGCGCGATGCGGTCAACGTGGTCCGAAACGGGCAGGGGGTTCGTTTTAGCCATGGGTGGTGGGTGTTGTTGGGTTGGGTTGGGTTGGTTGAGTCGGTGTGGCCGGCTGAAATGGTGGAAGATCAATTTGAGATAAAACCAAGAAGGCGGCGAAGGTCAAGGTCAAGGTTAAGGTTAAGAAGTTAGAATGAGAGTTGAGAAGAAGAATAAGAATGAAGAATAAGAATGAAGAGTAAGAATCAAGAATAAGAAAAAGAATAAGAAAAAGCCATTGCGGGGCGGGGAGGGGGCTCTTTTGCGGCGACAAAACCTGTACAGATATAGTATTTACCTGACACTGCCGCCCCTGGCGGGGTGATTTTTAGGCGGCCTTTTGGGACGCCTTTTCCTTGGGCTTCTTACGCCCGGGCAGGCCCTCCAGGAAAGCCTGACTCGGCGTCCTGCCGTTCATGTTCCGGCCCTGGTGCGCCCGCTCATGGTTGTAATGGCGCAGATACTCATCCAAGTCGGCCTGCATCTCATCCAAGGTTTCATACCATTTCTGACGGCCCTTGATCCGGAAATGCTCGTCCAAGAGCGTCCGGTGAAGCCGTTCCACGAAGCCATTGCTCTGAGGCCGACGCACCCTGGTGGTGCGGTGTTCGATCCCCTCAAGCTGCAGAAACAGCTCATACGGATGCTGGTCTGGCCGGCCGCAAAACTCTCGCCCATTGTCCGAAAGCACCGTCTCAATCACCGCGTCGTGGGCCTCAAAGCACGGCAGCACTTCCTCGTTGAGCACATGCACCGCCGTGACCGGAAGCTTGCTGGTGTACAGGCGACCCCAGGCGTGGCGGCTGTGGCAGTCGATGACCGATTGTAGATACACCTTGCCCACGCCCTTGAGCGCGCCAACGAAAAACGTGTCCACCGCCACCAGGGCCCCGGTGTGCCGGGCCTCGATGTGGCGGTCGCGAAACTCCGGGCTGAAGCGCTCCAAAGCCCGAATCTGCTCGTCGCTGAGTTGAATGTCCTGGGCGCGAACCGATTGCTCGAGACGCAAAAGACGCTCGTGCCGCGTGAGCATCTCGTGGCGACTCCACACGCCTCGCACGCCGCCGGAACTCACTTGCACGCCGCGAAGGGCCAATTGCTGCGACACGCGAAGCGCTCCGTGGGTCGGATACTCCAGGCTGTAAGCCATGATCGCCGCCTCAACCTCCGCTTCCACACGATTGGGATGCGGCCCCTTGGGGCCGGGCAAACGGTCCACAAGGCCCTGTGCGCCGTAGGTCTGGAAATTGCGCCGAATCTCGTAAAACTGCTGCCGCGAGTAGCCCATCAGTTTGCAGGCCCGGCTGACGTTGCTCAATTCCCCAGCAAGCTCTAGCAGACTCAGCTTCCTTCGTGCTACCTTCTTCTCCGTGGTCATGTTGCCCTCCTGTGTTGAGGTTTGTTCGAGTTTCGCAACTACAAACCTACCCCAACCAAGGGCGGCATGACCACTTCCTCTACGTGGTCGACTGTCAGGTCATTACTAGATCAGCACACAAAACCGCCCCCTCGCCCGCCCCGCGCCCCACCCCTCCCCCGCAAAATAGCCTTCCGACCGCTGGAGCGCGTTTGTGGCTCCGAGGTGTCCGTGGCCACGCCGCCCGTTCGCGGCGCTGGTGCATGGGCTCTTAGAAGTCGGGCGCGGCTGCTTTGATAGCGGCGCTACAAAGAATCGCGGAATCGCGTTGGCTGGATTTAGCGGCCTATCACCGGGAGCTACGGAGGGTAGGTGATAACCTCCCCTACTCGACCCGCTCTGCCTGGCCGGGCGCCGGCCCACCGGGAGCTACGGACGGTAGGTGTTAGCCCGGCCTACTCGACCCGCTCTGGAAGGCCGGGCACCGGCCCACCGGGAGCCACTGACGGTAGGTGTTAGCCTGGCCTACTCGACCCGCTCTGGGAGGCCGGGCGCCGGCCCACCGGGAGCTACGGACGGTAGGTGTTAGCCTGGCCTACTCGACCCGCCTTGCCTGGCCGGGCGCCGGCCCACCGGGAGCCATGGAGGGTAGGTGATAACCTCCCCTACTCGACCCGCTCTGCCTGGCCGGGCGCCGGCCCCGCTCTGCCTGGCCGGGCGCCGGCCCGGCCTTGCGAGTTTTTTAATAAGGCAGCAGGTCTTTTTCTTTTGGGACGAACCAGAAGCATGGCGGTTCGGTGGGTGCGGGGAATTCGAGGTAGCCCAGTTGGGCGTAGGTGTTGACCCAGTCGACTTCGTAGGCGACGTCGGCGTTGGAGCAGCGGACGACGTCGTTGGAGAGTTCTTCGCAGAAGAGGCAGGCGGGGCAGCGGCATTCGGTCATGGTGTGGTCCTTGGTCAATCGCGCATGGTGTCGGCGAAGCTGCGCAGTTTTTGGCGGGCGTCCTGCAGGGTGGCCATGAGGGTGAGGCTATGGTTGGCGAACATGGAGTCGCGGGAGCCGTTAAGGACGAAGCACGGTTCGAACTGGGCCAGGCGCAGGTCTTCGATGACGCTATCGATCATATCGGTGGAGCGTTTGGCTTTGATGACTTCGCGGAATTCGTAGCGCGAGGCCATGAGGATTTGGCGCATGGCGTAGGCGACGCCGCGGGCGTGATAGAAATTGTCGTCGATTTGTGACCAGGGCACTTTGACGTAGGTTTGTTTGGTGTCTTCGGTGTTGGGGTCGCCGGCGGCTTCCTGGCTGGCGACGAGGATGCGGTCGCGTGGCGCGTTGGCCAGGCGGGTGCTTTCGCCGCCGAGGAGGCTGGCGAACTGGTACATGAGCACGACGAGGTTGTCGGTGCGGGGATAAAAGGTGCTTGAGCCGTTTTGGAGGCCTTGTTCGTATTCGCGCAGGGCCTTGACGCCGCTGGAGAATTTGGCTTCGGCGGCGGGGAAGAGCCAGAGGTTGGGGTTGTTGCTGAAAGCGGTGAAGGCCTGGTCGGCGTTGGGGTCGATTTTGTCGGTGGTGCGCTGGCGCGAGAGGTCGTCGCGCAGGACGCGGGTGGCGTAGCGCATTGTTTCGAGGACGCCGAGCTGGTAGTTCTGGGGGTTGTCGAGCAGGATGGTGGGGTAGAGTTTGTCGTTGGGCAGCCAGGCTTCCAGCAATTGATCACCCATGGTGACCAACGTGTTGGTGAAGACCACGCCGGGGGCTGGCGGTTTTTTGGCGGCGTCGGCGGGCACGGGGTCGAAGGGGTCTTTGAAGGCGCGGGCGTAATCGTACCAGCAGATGAAGGGCGCGGCCAGGCAGTAGAGCAACACCAGCAGGGCCAGGCCTCTGGCGGCGCGGCCGGCCAGGGATGTTTCGGCGGCCAGGGGGTTGAACCAGCCGAGCAGTCGGCCGCCTTTGGATTTTTCTTCTTGCGCGGCGTGCATTTCATACCATCCGTCGTGGGTTTTGGCGGATCGGGCCACGATGACCCTTTTGATACTACATGCTCCTGGAAGCGCCCGATTTGTCAAGGGCCAAGCGGGCGATCTTTTGGGCGATGGCGGTGGTGGAGAGCCCTTGCACCAGGGGGATCGACAGGACAACCCCGCCTTGGGCCAAGACAAATTCCGCGCCGACGATCTTGTCCACCGGCCAGTCGCCGCCCTTGACCAAAATATCCGGGGCGATAATTTCGATCAGCGCGGCCGGGGTGGGATCGTCAAAGACGACCACGGCGTCGACGGCTTGCAGGGCGGCCACGACCTCGGCGCGTTGCGCCTGGGGCACCAGGGGGCGCTCGTCGCCCTTGCCCAGGGTGCGCACGCTCTCGTCTGAATTGAGGCCCAGCACCAGCATCTGGCCCAGGGCGCGGGCCTGATTCAGGTAACGCACGTGTCCGGCGTGCAGCAGGTCGAAGCAGCCGTTGGTGAAGACGACCTTGCCGCCGGTGGCGCGCACGGCTTGGGCGGCTTGGGCGACCTGTTGGGCGCTTTGGATTTTGCGTCTGGTGTCCGGCTCAGGGGTTGTCATGGATCTCTCCCATGGCGCGCGAGACGGTCAGGGCGCGCACCTGGACCGCGCCGGCGGCCAGCAGGGCCATGGTGCATTCGTGGAGCGTGGCCCCGGTGGTTTGCACGTCGTCGATGAGCAGCACGCGGCGGCCGTCGACCTGGGCGGCCAGGCGCGGGTTGACGGCAAAGGCCCCGCTGACGTTGGCCAGGCGTTCTTGGCCGTTTAGCCGAGCCTGGGGCCTGGTGTGGCGCAGGCGCAGCAACAGTCGGGCGCGCAGGCGGCCCTGGCCCTGGTCCAATCGCCGGGCCAGCCAGGCCGCCTGGTTGAAGCCCCGGCCCAGCAGGCGCAAACGGTGCAGCGGCACCGGGCAGATGATCTCGGCCCAGCCAAGCATTTCGGCCGGCGCGCGTTCGCACAGCAGCAGGGCCAAGGCGCGGCCGGCGGCCCAGTCGCGGCGATATTTGAAGGCGCGCACGCACTGGGCGGCCGGGCCGGCGTGTTTGGCCACGGCGAAGCTAAGGCTGTCGATGGGCTCCAGCGAGGGCTCCACCGTGGGCTCGACCTGGGCCAGGCAGGCCGCGCAGAGCCCGCCGCCGTGGGCCGGCCGGCCGCAGGCCGGGCAGCGGGCCGGAAAGGCCAGCTCCAGCAGGCCCCGACCCAAGGCGGCCAGCGAAGGCGGCACGATTCTAGAGCCTCTCGACCACCGCCTGGGCGAAGCCCGAGCAGGAAAGCTCGGTGGCCCCGCTGATCTGGCGGGCCAGATCGTAGGTGACCATGCCATCTTGCACGGCCCGGCCCAGGGCGGCGGGGATCAGGTCGGCGGCCTCGACCCAGCCCATGTGTTCGAGCATCATCGCCCCGGAAAGCACCAGCGAGCCGGGGTTGACTTTGTCTTGCCCGGCGTATTTTGGCGCGGTGCCGTGGGTGGCCTCGAACATGGCGCATTCGTCGCCGACGTTGGCCCCGGGGGCCATGCCCAGCCCGCCGACCTGGGCGGCCAGGGCGTCGCTGAGATAATCGCCGTTGAGGTTGGGCATGGCCAGGACGTCGTATTCGTCGGGCCGCAGGAGCACCTGCTGGAACATGGCGTCGGCGATGCGATCCTTGATCACCAGCTTGCCAGGCTCTTCCTGGCCCTCGCGCACGACGCGGCCGGCGTATTTTTCGGCGGCCAGCTCATAGCCCCAATCGCGGAAAGCGCCCTCGGTGAACTTCATGATGTTGCCCTTGTGCACCAAGGTGACGCTTTGGCGGCCGCGGGCCAGGGCGTAATCGATGGCCATGGCCACCAGGCGTTTGGTGCAGCGGGCGCTCATGGGCTTGATTCCCACGCCGGCCTGGGGGTCGACGACCGCGCCCAGCTCCGAGGCCAGGAAGTCGATCAGCCGCTTGGCCTCGGGGCTGCCCGCGCGCCATTCCAGGCCGGCGTAGACGTCCTCGGTGTTTTCGCGGTAGATGACCATGTCCACGGCCTCGGGCCGTTTCACGGGGCTGGGCGCGCCGGGGATGTGGCGCACGGGCCGGATGCAGGCGTAGAGGTCGAGCACCTGGCGCAGGGTGACGTTCAACGAGCGAAAGCCGCCGCCCACCGGCGTGGTCAGGGGGCCCTTGATGGAGACCTTCAGCGCGGCAATGTCTTCGATGGTTTTTTGGGGCAGGTATTGGCCGGTTTGCTCCAGGGCCTTTTCGCCGGCCAGCAGCTCGACCCAGGCGATGCGCCTTTGGTCGCCGTAGGCCTTGGCCACGGCCGCCTCCAGGATCAGCTTGGTGGCCCGCCAGATGTCGGGGCCGGTGCCGTCGCCTTCGATGTAGCCCACCGCCGGGATGGCTGGGACTTGCGGTTTGCCGTCTGGACCGATGGTGATGGGCTCCGCGCCCTGGGGCAGATTGCCGAGGGTGTGGCTCACGGCTCTATTTCTCCTTTTGCTTTTCGGCCTCGTATTGGGCCAGGAACTCCGCGTGGCTGGCCTGGGGGTTGATGCCGGGGCAGACCAGCTTGGCCTCCTCGAAGGCCGAGGCGTTTTTGAGCATGGCCCCCAGCCAGGGCCAGGCCCGGCAGATGCGCGGCTTGGCCTGGTGGATGCGGCAGCCGTCGGGCCCCAGCAGGATGCACACGCCGTTTTCGTCGCAGATTATCTCGTATTTTTCGCCGCGCCGGCGGCAATAGAGTTCGACGAAAGCCTCGGGCGCAAGATCCAGCAGGGCCGCGGCGGCCGGCAACTCCTCGCGCAACAGCCAGGCCGCGCCCTCGCCGGTGCAGCACTGGCTGCAACGCAGACACTCGAAGGCGAGGGGGCGGCTGTTTTTTTGCTCGTGGTTCGTCATGGCAGTCAGCAGATTACACCGCCCGGCCCGGCCTGGCAAGGGCGCTCAGCCCTTGGCGCCCAGCAGGGGAAAGACCTTTTCGCGCACGAATTTGATCGAGGACTTGGCCTCCTCGGCGGCCCGTGGCCAATAGCGGCCGCGCAGCGCGCCGGGCGGGTCCAGCAGCATGCGCCGATCGCGCCCCAGCTTGTGGGCCTGGACGAAATTCTTGGGCATCTCCTCGGGCAGCTTGTCTTCCTGGCCGCTGATGATGGCCCAGGCCAGGGCCCAGCCTCGGGCCACGTTGGCCAGGTCGTAGCCGCCGCCGCCCAGGGCCAACCAGCGGCCTTGAGCCATCTGGCGCAGATCCAGCAGGCAGCGGCCCAGGCCCTGGGTGGTCAGGTTGAGATTGGCCAGGGGATCGCCCATGAGGCTGTCCACGCCGGTCTGGCTGACTACGCAGTCGGGCCGGAAGGCCTCCACCAGCGGCGGCACCAGCTCCTCGAAGGCGCGCACGTAGAGGTCGTCGTCGGTGTGGGGCCACAGGGGGATGTTGACGTTGAAGCCCACGCCCTGGCCGCGGCCGATCTCCTCCAAGACGCCCGAACCGGGGAAAAGGGTCTCGGGATTTTGGTGCAGGCTGATGCACAAGACTTTGTCGGAGCCGTAGAAGGCCCACTGCACGCCGTCGCCGTGGTGGGCGTCCAGATCGATGTAGACCACGCGGCGGCCCTGGGCCAGCAGGCGCATGATGGCCAGGTTGATGTCGTTGACGTAACAGAAGCCCGAGGCCCTGGCGGCCATGGCGTGATGCATGCCGCCGGCCATGGAAAAGACCGCCGGCCGGCCGGCCAGCAACAGCTCGGCGGCGGCCAGGCTGGCCCCGGCCGAAAGGGCGGCCCACTCGTAGACGCCGGGAAAGACGGGGTTGTCCTTGCCGCCCAGGCCGAACATGGCGAACGGCGGCGGCACGGGGCTTTCGCTCAGCTCGCGCAGGGTGTCGAGGTAGCGGCGGTCGTGGAACGTGGCCATCTGATCGTCGCTGGCGGGGAAAGCGGGCAGGGCCGGGGCGTCCAGGCCGCAGTCGGTGATGAGCTGATGGGCCAGGGCCAGGCGCTGGACGCGCAAAGGGTGGCCGGGGCCGAAGTCGAACCGCGCGAACTCGTCGGAATAAACGTAAGCCGCTCCCAGATTTGGCCCGATCATGCGTAGTCGTCCCCGTTGGTCGTGAGCGGCCGGCCCAGGCGAGAAAAGTCCTCGCGCCGGGGCCGGCCGCGCGATAAAAGCTGAAAATATACCATCGGGTAGGTTTTGTCCACCCCAAGGCGGCCAATAGCGGTTTGACAGGCCTTGGGGCCGCTGGTACATTCTGACCAGACTAGCAAAGCCAGCCCGGATTCACGTCTTTTGATCGGTGGGGAGGAACCATGGCGCGGGGCTCCCAAATCGAGGCCGATTTGAAAGCCGCCCTCAAGCGGCGCGACGATCTGACCGTATCCTGTCTGCGGATGGCGCGGGCCGCCCTGGCCGGCAAGGCCAAGGATCTGCGTCGACCGCTGGAAGAACAAGAAGAAATTCAGGTGCTCAAGGGCTTGGCCAAGCAGCGCAAGGAAGCGGCCGAGCAGTTCCAGGCCGGCGGGCGGCCCGAGTTGGCCCAGCGCGAACTGAGCGAACTGGCCATCATCGAGGGCTATCTGCCGGCCCAGATGGGCCAGGCCGAGCTGGAGTCCGTGCTGGACCAGGTGTTTGCCGAGCTGCGGCCGCAGGGGCCCAAGGACATGGGCAATGTCATGAAGGCGGTCATGGCCAGGCTGGCCGGGGCCGCCGACGGCAAGCTGGTCAACCAGCTTGTCCGCCAGCGCATGCAGGCTTCCTGATCATTATAAGAAGAGGCTGGTCATCATCGACGCCACGGCTGATTCCCATCTAGACAATGGGCCGGGTTGGACCGGCCAAGCGGACTTGCGCGCCGACGAGGCCGCGCGGGGCTTGTGCTGCGACGAGCAAACCATGGCCGCCCTGGAGCTGCCCGAGTTGCTGGCTATCGTCGCCGGCCTGACCCAGAGCCCCTTGGGCGCGACGCGCGCGCGGCGTTTGCGGCCGTGCAATGATTTGCCCACGGTGGCGCGGCGTCTGCGCCGCCTAAGCCAACTGTGTGATCTGCTTGATCAATCAGGCCCGCCAAGCCTCGATGGCCTGGCCGACGTGGGGCCGCTCTTGGCCCGGCTGGGGGCCGAGGGCGCTTTCCTCACCTGCCCCGAATTGGAGCGTGTGGCCCAGTTTCTTAGCTCGGTCTCCAGCGCCGCCGCCTTTCTCGACCCCAGCGAGAGCCTTTTCGACGAGCTATTTCGCCTGCGCAACTCCTTCATGCCCATGCCCGACCTGGCCAAGCGCATCCGCTCGGTGATCGGGCCGGGCGGTTCGGTGGCCTCCAGCGCCTCGCCGGAGCTGGCCCGCGTCCGCCGCGAGATGGGCCGGGCCCGCGACAGCCTGCGCGGCCAGCTCAACGCCCTGTTCAGCCAGAGCGGCCTCGGCGGCGTGTTTTCCGACCAGATCGTCACCCAGCGGGCCGACCGCTTCGTGGTGCCGGTCAAGGTCGAGATGAAATCGCGCCTGAGCGGCATCATCCACGACGCCTCGGGCACGGGGGCCACCTGTTTCGTCGAGCCGCTGGAGGCGGTGGAGGGCAACAATCGCCTGGCCCTGCTGCGCCGCCAGGAGCACGAGGAAGAGCTGCGCGTGCTGCGCGAGACGGCCCTGGAGATATCCTTCAACCTGGGCGCCCTGCACGAGGCCCAGGACGCCTTGGCCAAGCTGGACTGCCTGCTGGCCCAGGCCGTGTTCTGCCGGCGGTTGGACTGCGCCGAACCCCGCCTGCACGCCGGCGACGAACTGGAGCTGCTCAAGGCCCGGCATCCGCTGCTGGCCTGGCGGCAGGCCCAGGGCCGAGGGCGGGTCGCGCCGGTGGGCCTGAGCCTGGGCGGCGCTTGCCGCACGCTGATCATCAGCGGGGCCAACGCCGGCGGCAAGACCGTGGCCCTCAAGACGGCTGGGCTGATCACGCTGATGGTCATGTGCGGCCTGCGCGCGCCCGTGGAGGCCGGCAGCCGGCTGCCGATTTTTCGCCAGGTGATGGCCGAGATCGGCGACGACCAGGATATCGACCGCGAGCTTTCGACCTTCAGCGCCCACGCCACGCGCCTGGCCTGGATGACCAGGCTGGCCGGCCGCGGTTCGCTGTGCCTGATCGACGAACTGGGCGCGGCCACCGACCCCGGCGAGGGCGCGGCCCTGGGCATGGCCGTGCTGGACTGGCTGCGCCAAAAGGGCGCGCTGGCCATGGTCACCACCCATTTTCATCGGCTCAAGGCCTACGCCGCCGCCGCCGAATGGACCGAAAACGCTTCGGTTTCGTTCAACCAAGCCACCGGCGTGCCGACTTATCAACTGCATTATGGCGCGCCGGGCTTCAGCGACGCCCTGGCCGTCAGCCGGCGTTTGGGCTTTCCGCCCGAGGTGCTGGCCCGGGCCGAGGCCAATCTGGATTCCGGCGAGCGCCAGACCGTGGCCTTGCTGCAAGAGGCCGAGAGCATCCGCCAGCAGGCCGCCGAGGAGCGCGCCAAGGCCGGCCGGGAGCGCCTGGCCGCCGAGGAGGAGCGCCAAAAGGCCCGCCTTTTGTTGCGCCAGGCCCGCGAGCAAAAGGCCGGGGCCCTGGCCGAAGGCAAACGCCGCGTGCGCGAGGTGGCCGCCAGGCTGGAAAAACGCCTGGAAGAGCTGCTGGGCCAGGCCGAGCAGGCCAAGGCCGCCGATCAGCCGGTCAAGCCGGGCAAGCTCAAACAAGAGGTTTATCAGGCGCGGCGCGAGGCGTTGGAAGAGGTGGAGCGGGTGACGGCCCCACCCAAGGCCGATGCGCCTCAAGCGCCCGTCGACGCCTTTGCCGCCCTCAAGGCCGGCGCGGCGGTGCGGGCCATCGCCCTCGATCAAAAGGGCGTGCTGCTGGAGGACGCGCGGCCCGGCGCCGAAACGGTGGCTGTCTCGGTGGGCGTCAGCGGCGTGCGGGTGATGATCCCGGTCAACCAACTCGAACCACTGGGCGGCGCGCGCGAGGACAATCGCCCCAAGCCTGGCGTGAGCGTGCAGGTGCAGGCGGCCAGCGGGCTGGATCTGAACCTGGTGGGCCTGCGGGTCGAGGAGGCCCTCGACAAGGTGGACAAAGCCGTGGACCAGGCCGTGGTGGCTGGCCGAAGCAGGCTGTGCGTGGTGCATGGGGTGGGCACTGGCCGGCTGCGCGCGGCGGTGCGCGAGTTTTTGCGGGGGCATCCCTTCGTGGCCGGGGTGCGCCAGGCCGAACCGCGTCAGGGCGGGGCCGGCGTCACCGTGGCCGAGCTGCGGGAGTAGGCCGCCGTGGCGCGCATCCCCGACGACGTCATCGATCAGGTGCGGCAGATGGCCGATATCGTCGAGGTGGTCGGCCGGCGGGTGATGCTGCGCCAGGCCGGGCGGACGTTCAAGGGCGTCTGCCCCTTTCACGGCGACAAGGATCCCAGCCTGGTGGTCAACCGCGAGCGGGGCACCTGGCACTGCTTCGGCTGCGGCGAGGGCGGCAACGTTTTTGGCTTTGTGATGAAAGATCAGGGCCTTAGCTTCCCGGAGGCCGTGCGCGAGTTGGCCCAGGGCCTGGGGATAATCATCCCCGAGCCGGACATGGACGAAAGCGCTCGCCGGGCCAGCGACGAAAAAGAGAAGTTGTTGCGGGTGCTGGAAGTTGCCGGTAAGTTTTTCGTGGAGCAACTGCACGGGCCGGCCGGCGCGGAGGCGCGGCGCTATCTGCGGGAAAAACGAGGCCTCGACCGTCGGACCATCGACGAATTCGGCCTGGGCTACGCCCTTGATTCGTGGGACGGCCTGCGGAGGCATCTGTTGGGCCGAGGCGTGAGCGAGGACTTGGCCCTGCGGGCGGGGCTGCTGGCCCCCCGCGAAAGCGGCGGCTCCTACGACCGCTTCAGGGGCCGGGTGGTTTTCCCGATCAGGGACGACAGGGGCCGGGTGGTCAGCTTCGGCGGCCGGGTGCTGGGCCAGGGCGAGCCCAAATACCTCAACGGCCCGGAGTCGCCGCTGTTTTTCAAGTCGGGCGCGCTCTACAACTTCGACCGCGCCCGCCAGCACATGCACAGGAAGGGCCGCGCCGTGGTCGTCGAGGGCTACTTCGACGTGATCACCATGGCAGCTTTCGGCTTCGAGGAGACCGTGGCCCCCATGGGCACGGCCCTGACCGCCCAGCAGGCCCGCCTGCTGGCCCGGGCGGCCCCGAGGGTGATTTTGGTCTTCGACGGCGACGAGGCCGGCCGCAAGGCCGCTCGCCGCTCGCTGGATGTCTTTCTGGGCGAGGGCGTCCATCCGCTGGTGCATCTGTTGCCCGGTGGCGAGGATCCCGACTCGTTTTTGCGGGCCCAGGGCGCGGGGCCCCTGGATGAGGCCCTGGAGCGGGCCAGGCCCCTGGCCGAGGCGACGATCGAACAGATCGTGCGGGCCGGCGACGCCAAGAGCCCAGAGGGCAAAAGCGCCATCGTGGCCCAGGCCGGCGAGCTGATCAAGGCCATGGGCGATCCCGTGGCGGCCTGGGGTTATCTGGAAGACCTGGCCCGGCGCCTGGCTTTGCCGCCACGGGTGGTGGCCGCCAGCTTGGGCCTGCCCGTGCCGGGTGGTCCGCCTTCCAGGCCGGCGCCGGCGCGTTGCGCCCCCGCGCCAGAGGGCCAACGCGACGAGCGAGCCATCCTGGAGATGGCCCTGTGTTCGGCGGAGGCCGCCCGTCACTTGGTGGGTTGCGGCATCCTGGAGTCGCTGCGCGACCCGCTCTTGGCCAAGATCGGCCGGGCCGTGGCCAACGTTTTGGACCGCACCGGAAGCCCCGATCCGGCGGCGGTGATCCAGCAACTGGAAGACCCGCGTTTGCAGGCCATGGTCAGCGGCCTGGCCAGCCGTGGCTTGTGCCTGGACGGCGTCGACGCCGGACGACAGGCCCAACTCATGGCCCAGGGCCTGCGCCGCCGCCGCCTGCGTCAGGAGCGCGCGTTGCTGGCCCAGGCCATCGCCGAGGCCGAAAGGGCCGGCGACGCCCAGCGGGTCGACCACCTGCTGGCCCAGCGACAGAGGCTAGTGGATTGACACCTTCCCCTCTCGACTGAAAAGGGCTAAGGCATGCTCAAGGAAGAAAAAACTCTCGCCGACATCCAGATGCTGATTTCCAAGGGTCGCTCCAAGGGATTTTTGACCTACGAGGAGATAAACGACGCCTTGGACGAGGAAGTGACCTCGGATCGCATGGACGACATGTTGATGGTGCTCGACGAGATGGGCATCCAGCTCGTCGACGACGAGGGTAGCCTCAAGGTCAAGGCGCAGGATTCTTCTTTCGAGGACGAAGCCGAGGACGAAGTGGTGGAAGCGGCCGAGGACGAGGCCGAGATCCCCGGCGACGAGGGCCGCGTCAGCGACCCGGTCAAGATGTATCTGCGCGAGATGGGCCAGGTTTCGCTTTTGACCCGCGAGGGCGAGGTGGAGATAGCCAAGCGCATCGAAAAGGGCGAGCGCCAGTGCATCGACGCCCTGCTGGAGTGCTCGCTGTGCGTGGCCGAGATTCTTGAACTGGGCCGCCGGCTGGAAAACGACGAGCTGCGCATCCGCGACGTGGTCTGCGACATCGACGACGAGGAGTCGTTCGTCCAACAGGAGACGCGCAAGGCCGAGTTCCTGGCCCTGATCGAAAAAGTGCGCGGCCTCGACGAGCGCAACACCGCCACCTACGAGCGCCTGCAACACCGCGACCCCGACCTGGACGCCGAAAAGCGCAAACGCCTGCGCGACGAAATGACCAAAAACCGCCGCCAGATCGCCGAGGAATTGGCCCAGGTCAAGCTCGACAAACGCCAGGTCGACCAGCTGGGCGAGATCATCCGCGTGCGCCTGCGCACCATCGATCATTGCGAGGGCGTGATCACCTCGGCGATGATGGAGACCGGCCTGCCCAAGGGCGATATCGGCAAATTGGCCAAAAAAGTGCGCGCCAACTGCGCCTGCGACGAGGATATGGCCAAATGCCGTTGTGACGGCCAGCGCCTTTTGGCCGTCGACGAGAGCCTGCGCGTGGCCCGCGGCCGCATCCGCGAGGTGGAGATGGAGTGCAAAATGGGCGCGCCCAGCCTGCGCAAGATCCTCGACCGCGTGGGCAAGGGCCAGACCCTGGCTCAGGACGCCAAGCAGGAGCTGGTCGAGGCCAACCTGCGCCTGGTGGTCTCCATCGCCAAGAAATACACCAACCGGGGCCTGCAGTTCCTGGACCTGATCCAGGAAGGCAACATCGGCCTGATGAAGGCCGTGGACAAGTTCGAGTATCAGCGGGGCTACAAGTTTTCCACCTACGCCACTTGGTGGATTCGCCAGGCCATCACCAGAGCCATCGCCGACCAGGCCCGCACCATCCGCATCCCCGTGCACATGATCGAAACCATCAACAAGCTCATCCGCACCAGCCGCTATCTGGTCCAGGAGTTCGGCCGCGAGCCCACCCCCGAGGAGATCGCCGAAAAGATGGACTTCCCGCTGGAAAAAGTGCGCAAGGTGCTCAAAATCGCCAAGGAGCCCATCAGCCTGGAGACGCCCATCGGCGAAGAGGAAGATTCCCATCTCGGCGATTTCATCGAGGACAAGAAGGTCATCAACCCGGCCGACGCGGTGATCAGCCTCAACCTCTGCGAGCAGACCCGCAAGGTCTTGGCCACCCTGACCCCCCGCGAGGAAAAAGTCCTGCGCATGCGCTTTGGCATCGGCCAAAAGAGCGATCACACTCTGGAGGAGGTCGGCCGCGACTTCGACGTCACCCGCGAACGCATCCGCCAGATCGAGGCCAAGGCCCTGCGCAAGCTGCGCCACCCCAGCCGGGCCAAGAAGCTCAAGGCCTTCATCGAAAACTAGGGCGCGGACGGCCCTACATCACCGCCCAGGGCCGGGGCAAAAATATCTTTTCGTAGATGCGCAGGGCGTAGTGGTCGCTCATGCCGGCCACGTAATCGGCCGTGCGCCTGGCCCGCTGATCGGCCGGGGGCAGCGCCCCCACGTGGCGCTGGTACTGCTCGTCGTCCTCGCTCAGGCGCTCCCACAATTCGCGGATGATCTTCGAGGCCTTGATGAAGTCGTGATGCACTTCCATGTTGTCGTAGACCCTGGCGTAGAGGAACTCGCGCAGGCGCCAGATGGCCTCTTCCACCGCCGGGCTCATGCATGGATTGGCCCCGCCGGCGGCCCTGGTCTGGCCGACAAGGTCGCGGACCATGGTGTCGATCTGGTCGCCCAACTTGCGGCCCAATGTCCGCACCACCGCGGGCGGCAGCTCCTGGGCGTCGATGACGCCGCCGCGGATGGCGTCGTCGGTGTCGTGGGCCACGTAGGCCATCACGTCGGCGCAGCGCACCAGCCTGGCCTCCAGGGTCAGTTCGTCGTCGCCCTGGCAGCATAAAAAGCCGCCCTTGCCCTTGGAGTGATGCAAAATGCCCATGCGCACTTCATGGGTCAGGTTGAGGCCACGGCCGTCTTTTTCCAGCAGGTCCACCACGCGTAGCGACTGCTCGTAGTGGCGAAAGCCGCCGGGCAGGAGCTGGTTGAGTTGGGCCTCGCCGGCGTGGCCAAAGGGCGTGTGGCCCAGGTCGTGGCCCAGGGCCACGGCCTCGGTGAGGTCTTCGTTGAGGGCCAGGGCGCGGGCCATGGTCCGGGCGATCTGGGCCACCTCCAGGGTGTGGGTCAGGCGGGTGCGATAGTGATCGCCGGTGGGGGCCAGGAAGACCTGGGTCTTGTGCTTGAGGCGGCGGAAGGCCTTTGAATACAGGATGCGATCGCGGTCGTGCTGAAAAGCCGGCCGCATGGCGCACGGCGGCTCGGGCCGCGCGCGGCCCTTGCTGGCCGCCGATCGGGCCGCGAAAGGCGAGAGGATCGCCTCCTCCCGCCGCTCCAGTTCCTCGCGCAGGGTCATGGGGTTAGTCCTTTACAAAATCGGCCGAACGCTCTAGACTTCGGCATGTTCCGGCCAAGGATAATACATCGCTACCTGCTGCGCGAGATGATAGGCCCCTTTTTTATCAGCCTCGGGGTCTTCACTTTCATGCTCCTGATAGCCAAGATCATGGAACTGACCGATTTGGTGGTCTCCCGCGGGGTTGGTCTAGACGTGGTCGGGCGGCTATTGCTCTACACTTTGCCGTATTTTTTTGTCTTCACCATCCCCATGGCCACGCTGTTGGGCGTGCTGCTGGCGTTTCTGCGCATGTCGGGCGACATGGAGGTGGTGGCCCTCAAGGCCGCCGGCGTCAGTCCCTACGCTTTTTTGCCGCCGGTGGCCGTCTTGGCCATCTGCGCCTGGCTGGTCACCTCGGCCCTGGCCTTTTGGGGCCTGCCCTGGGGCAATCACAGGTTCGAAAATCTGGTTTTTCAGGTAGCCAAGGCCCAGACCGACCTGGCCCTGAAGGAACGGGTGTTCATGGACACCTTTCCGGGCATGGTCATATATATCAGCCGCTTGCCCGGTCAGGGCCAGATGACCGACCTGTTCATCGTCGATGAGCGCGAAAAAGGCCGGCATCACACCATCGTGGCCAAGAGGGGCAAGATCTTTCCGGCGAACAACGATCGGCTGATCCTGCGCCTCTACGACGGCACGATCCATTCGGTGGGCCAAAACCTGCGTTCGGCCCAGACCGCCGCCTTTGTCACCTACGACATCGCCGTCGACGCCAGCACTCTGTCCGCCGCCCATCAGCGCACGACCAAACACGAAAAGGAAATGTACTTCGGCGAACTGCTCGCCGAAATGGACAAACTGCCCGCCGACAGCATGCAGCATTATCTGATCGAAATGGAAATGCACAAAAAGTTTTCGGTGCCCTTTGCCTGCCTGGTCATGGCCCTGATCGGCCTGCCGCTGGGCATGCATTCGCGGGGCGGGCGTTCGTGGGGCGTGGCCATCGCCTTGGTCGTGTTTC
Organism: Desulfarculus baarsii DSM 2075; assembly: GCF_000143965.1. Taxonomy (GTDB): domain Bacteria; phylum Desulfobacterota; class Desulfarculia; order Desulfarculales; family Desulfarculaceae; genus Desulfarculus; species Desulfarculus baarsii. Next base: position 1,437,953 of record NC_014365.1, read on the forward strand.
TGGGGTATTACCTGATGCTTTCGGCGGCGTGGTCCTTTGGCAAAACCGGCGATTACCCGCCGATCGTGGGCATGTGGGCGCCCAACCTGTTGCTGGGCGCCTTGGCCGTCGAACTGTTCCGCCGCGAGGTCAAGGAAAAGCCGCTGGCCATCCTCGACGTGTTGGGCGGCTTGCCGGTGATCATCCAACGCCTGCTTGGCGCCAAGCTGGCCGACCGAGGGGCGGAGCGATAAATGCGCATCCTCGGTTTATATGTCGCCGGAGAATTCCTCAAGGTTTTCGGCTTCTTGCTGGTGGCTTTCGTCTCGCTGTTCACCTTGTTCGACTTTATCGAAAAGGTGGATAACTTTCACGAGGCCTTGGTGCCGGCTTCGACGATGCTGATGTATTTTCTGCTGCAAGTTCCAGAAATCATTTCGCTATTATCGCCATTGGCCGTTCTTTTGGGCACGATCATCGCCTTGGGCCTGATGTCCAAGCGTGGCGAGACCATCGCCATCAAGTCCTCGGGCGTCAGCGTCATGCGCTTCACCCTGCCCATCGTGCTTTTGGCCCTGACCATCACCCTGTCCACGGCCCTGATCAACGAGATGGCCCTGCCCGGCACCAAGGCCCGCACCAACCACATCTGGAACGTCATGGTCGAAAAGCGGCCCAGCAGCGCCTATTCCCACGAAAAATTCTGGTTCAAGGGCAACGGCTCGATCTACCACATCGGCCTGTTCGATCCGCTGGGTCAGGTGCTTTCCAATGTCGTTTATTATCGTTTTGACGACCACTTCAATCTGGCCGAGCGCATCGACGCGCGCCGGGCGACCTATATCGGCGGAAAGTGGCTGTTTTTTCTGGGCCTGCACCAGCAGCGCCTGCCCCAGGGCGGCTATTCGGCGGTGGTCTTCGACGAACTGGAGAAAAATCTGCCCGAGCGGCCCGAGGACTTCAGTCGCCTTTCCAAACCCAGCGAGGAGATGGGCTTGGCCGAGCTGTCCGACCACGTGGGCAAGGTCGACGCCGAAGGCTACGACACCAGGCGCTATCAGGTCGACATGCACTGCAAGATCAGCTATCCCTTCATCTGCGTGATCATGGCCCTGATCGGCATACCACTGGCGCTTTTTCGCGAGCGGGGGCGGGCCCTGGCCCCAGGCATCGTGGTGGGCATGCTCGTCGCGCTGGTTTATTGGATCAGCTTTGGCTACGCCCGTTCGATCTTCGGTTATGGCGGCGTGTTGCCGCCGATGATGGCCGCCTGGTTGCCCAACGCCATGTTCGCCCTGGCCGGGGTGGGCATGATCACCAGCGTCCGCCAATAGCCGCCGCTAGCCCCACGCCCAACCAGCCGCGCCGGGCCTCGCGTTTCCGGCCACCCGGCCCCACGCCCAACCCGACTGGCCATTTGTCAGCGCACGCGCTGTGGGCCCAGCACGTGGTTGCTGATCACCACCCGCTGGATTTCGCTGGTCCCCTCGTAGATGGTGAAGACCCTGGCGTCGCGGAAGTGGCGCTCGATGTCGTATTCCTTGCAGAATCCGTAGCCGCCGTGCAACTGGAGGCACTGGGAGGTGATGCGATTGACCATCTCGCTGGCGAAGAGCTTGGCCATGGAGGCCTCGGCGGTGAAGCGTTGGCCCTGGGCCTTGAGCAGGGCGGCGTTGACGCACAAAAGCTCGGCCGCCTCGATCTCGGTGGCCATGTCGGCGATGCGCCAGCGCACGCCCTGAAACTGGCTGATGGCCCGGCCGAACTGTTCGCGGCTGTCGATGAAGGTCACGGCTTCATCCAGACAAGCCCGGGCCACGCCCAGCGACTGGGCGGCGATGCCGATGCGCCCGGCGTCCAGGCAGGTCATGGCCACGCGGAAGCCCTCGCCCTCGCGGCCGAGCATGTTGGCCGCCGGCACGCGGCAGTCCTCGAGGATGAGTTGCACGGTGTCGGAGGCCTTGAGACCCAGCTTGTCCTCGGCCTTGCCCACGACGAGGCCCGGCGAGCCCTTGGGCACCAGGAAGGCGCTGACGCCGCGGTGCTTTTTGGATTTGTCGGTGTAGGCGGTGACGATGGTCAGCCCGGCGTTGGAGCCGGTGGTGATAAACTGCTTGACGCCGCTGAGCACCCAGTAATCGCCGTCGCGCACGGCGGTGGTGATCTGGCCGCTGGGGTCTGAGCCGGCGCCGGGCTCGGTCAGGCCGAAGGCGCCGATGACCCGTCCGTCGCACATCGGCGGCAACCACTGACGCTTTTGCTCCTCCGAGCCGAACTTGACCATGGCCTCGCAACAGATCGAATTATGCACGCTCATGACCACGGCCGTGGAGGCGCAGCCATAGGCGATCTCGGCCAGGGCCAGGACGTAGCTCACCGCGTCCACGCCGGCCCCGCCGTACTCCTCGGGAACCATCATGCCCAAAAAGCCCAGTTCGGCCATCCGGGCCAGCATGTCGGCCGGAAAGCGCCCCTCGCGGTCGCGTTGACCGGCGCCGGGCAGCAAGACCTCCCGGGCGAAATCCCGGGCCATGGTCTGGATCATGCGTTGTTCTTCGTTAATGAAAGCAAGCGCCATGGTTTTTCCCCCACTTGTTGTTTGGAACTGGGCCGCGTCGAAACGGCCCGCGCGGCGCGTCGTCCGGCCGGTTAGGGGGTGTAGAGCACCACGATCAGCTCGCAGGTCTGGTCGCCGGTGTTGCGCAGGGTGTGGATGACCCCCGAGTTGAAATGCAGGCTGTCGCCGGGCTTCAAGTCGTTGACGTTGTTGCCCACGGTGATGCGCACCTCGCCCGCGAGCACGTAGACGAACTCCTCGCCTTCGTGCTGATAGCCGGGGCCGTCCAGGTCGGAGGCCGGCTCGATGACCACGCGGAAGCCCTTGAGGTGCTTATGCAGGGCCTCGGGGGTCAGCACGCGGTAGGAATAGTGGTCGGTGCGGGTGCGCACGGCCTGGGCCCGGCGTTCGGCGGCCTCGGCGGTCTCGTCGTCCTTGAGCAGTTCGCCCGAGTCCACCTCCAGGGCGCGGCCCAGGGTCAAGAGCACGGCCACCGGCGGGATGGCCTCGTCCTTTTCGATTTTTTCCAGATAATCCCTGGCCTGGCCGGTCTCGTTGGCCAGGGTCTCCAGGCTCATGCCGCGCTCTTCGCGCAGGCGGCGCAGGCGTTGGCCCAGGGATTTGCGCTTGACGGTGCGGGCCATGGTCTCTCCTCGCTTGGCGATAAGGTTACGATTCGGTTAAAAATCGGCTTATTATATCATCACAGGCCGAATATGGGTCGGCCTGGCCCTGGCTGATGCGCTCGACCAGATCGTCCAGGCCCCGACCCTGGTCCATGACCTTGGTCAGCCGGGACATGATCTGGGTCTGCACCAGGTCCAGAAGCTCCATGCGCGTCCGCTGGCGGCGACGGCTGGCCAATCGCCGGGGGTCGGCGTTTTGGTGGGCCCAGTGCTCGTCCAGGGCGGCGAGCATCTCTTCCAGGCCGCGGCCATCCACCGCGCAGACGCCCACCACCGGCACGGTCCAACCAAAGCGGTCTTCGCGGCCGCCGGCCAACTCCAGCATGCCTTGCAGCTCGGCGATGGCCCGCCGCGCGCCTTCGCGGTCGATCTTGTTGACCACGAAGACGTCGGCCGTCTCCAGGATGCCGGCCTTGATGGCCTGGATGTCGTCGCCCAGGCCGGGTACGGTGACCACCAGCGTGGTGTCGGCCAGGCCGACCACGTCCACTTCGTCTTGGCCCACGCCCACGGTCTCGACGATGACCACGTCCTTGCCCATGGCGTCCATGATCTTGACCACGCCCTGGGTCGAGGCGGTCAAACCGCCGAAGTGGCCGCGGGTGGCCAGCGAGCGGATGAAAACGCCCTCGTCGGTGGCGTGACGCTGCATGCGCACCCGGTCGCCCAAAATGGCCCCGCCGGAAAAGGGGCTGGTGGGGTCGACGGCCACCACGCCCACGCCCAGGCCCCGCTGGCGAAACTGGGCGATGAGCGCGTCGGTGAGGGTGGACTTGCCCACGCCGGGTGAGCCGGTCACGCCGATGACCCGAGCTCGGCCGGTGTGGCCGTGCAGGAGTTTGAGCGCTTCGAGGGCTTGCGGCTCGCCGTCGTCCAGCAGGCGCATCAAGCGGGCCGCCGGCCTGATCTGGCCGCTCAGGATGGCTTCAGCTAATTGCCTTGGGTCCATGATGGCTTTCCGCCCGAGGTTGAACGCGGCGCGGGCCTGGCCGAAGCCGCCTCGGCCCGGACGCGAGGGTATCCGATTGTATATTTGCCGTCGGCAATGATCAAGGTTTTCCGCTGATCGGCGTTCACGGGGCCACCGCCTGGCCCACTTGGGCCTCGATTGGCCGTACGTGGGGAAAGCCTCGCCTGAGCCCGGCGACAAAGGGGCCGATGTCCACGGCCATGGACATGGGCGGGTGGAAGTCGTCGTGGTGGATGGCCATGACCGCCCTGGGACGCAGGGCCGCCACGTATTCCAGGCCGATCTGGCAGATGCGGCTGTGGCCCTGCAGGGGCATGAGCAGCAGGTCCACGGGCTGGCGGGCCAACTCGGCCAACAGGCCCGGCCCCGCGCCGGCACTGCCAAACAGCACGACGCTTTTGCCCTCGACATCCAGGCGATAGCACAGCGCCTGGCCCTGGGGATAGGCCGCCATCAGTCGGCCCAGGGCCGTGAGCCCAGGCAGGATGCGCGGCAGCGTGCGCAGCACCAGGGCCGCGTCGAAACGCACGTGTCCGCTGTGGTGGCTGAGGACGCTCAATGGGCCGATGCTTTCGCGCCAGCCGTCGTGATCGATCGGGCGCAACAGCGCCGGGTCCAGGCCGTCGCGCATGAGCGTGCGTCCGGCCACGGCGTGGCAAAAGACCGGCGCGCGCCAGCGGTTGGCCAAGCCGGCCACGCCCAGGGCGTGGTCGAAATGGCCGTGGGTCAGGAAAATGGCCGTGGCGCGGTCTTGTTCGACGGGTAGGGGCCGTGGGCCGGGCTTGGCCCGGGGCGCGCGGGCCAGAAAAGGGTCGAACCAAAACACGTCATCGCCGCATTGCAGGCAAACGGCGGCCGCGCCCCACCAGGTAAGTTGCATTTTCCCCCCACGCCGATCAAAGAAAGACGCCGGGCCGCCCGGCGCAAGCGGCCCGGCGCGGCGTTTCAGCCCGTCATTTCATGTAAATGTCTTGGTACGCCTGGCGCAAGTCTTTTTTGCTGATCTTGCCCACGCTGGTTTTGGGGATCTGGTCGACAAAGAGCACCTGATCGGGCAACTGCCACTTGGCGAAGCTCTTGCTGAGGTGGGCGCGCACGTCGTCGGCGCTGACCTGGCCCTTGAACTCGGGCCGCAGGATGACCAGGGCCAGGGGGCGCTCCTCCCACTTGGGGTGCTTGACGCCGACCACGGCGGCCTCCAGCGCCGGCGCGAAGGACATGATGGCGTTTTCCATGTCCACCGAGGAGATCCACTCGCCGCCGGTTTTGATGACGTCCTTGAGCCGGTCGGTGACCTTGAGATAGCCCTCTTGATCGATGGTTCCCACGTCGCCGCTGCGCCAATAGCCGTCGGGGGTGAACTGGGCCTCGGAGCCGGGCGCGTCGTGATAGCGGCCGGTGATCCAGGGCCCGCGCAGGCAGATCTCGCCGGCGCTTTTGCCGTCGAAGGGCAGGGGCTCGCCGTTCATGCCCAGAAGTTTGACGTCCAGGCCGTTGATCACCAAACCCTGCTTGCGGCGCAGATCCCATTTTTCGTCGTCGCTCAGGGCGTCGGCCAGCCATGGTTTGAGGCGGTTGGCCGAGGCCAGGGGCGTGGTCTCCGTCGCGCCGTAGGCGTGCATGATGTCCAGGCCGCAGAGGTCGTGGAAGCCCTTCATCATGGCCAGCGGCGGCTCGGAGGCCCCGCAGAAAAAGCGCGTGCGGCCAAGATCGGGTTTTTGCTCCAGGCCGCGGATGTATTCGAGCATGGGCATCAACAGGGCCGGCGCGCCCGCGCCCATGGTCACGCCTTCGTCGATCATCAGCTTGGCCAAAAGATCCAGCCGCTCCAGGTTGTACATGCCGGGGAAGACGATCTTGGCCCCGACCATCACGGCGTAATAGACGCCGCCCCAGCCCAGGGCGTGAAACATGGGCACCAACTGGAGAAAGCAGTCCTGATCGCTGGCCTGGCTGTTCATGGCCACGGCCATGGTGTGCAGATAGACGCAGCGGTGGGAATAGAACACACCCTTGGGCCGGCCGGTGGTGCCGGTGGTGTAACAGGCGGCCGCCGCCGAGCGCTCGTCCAGGTGGGGCCAATCGTATTCCGGCGCGGCGGCGGCCAGGAGCTCCTCGTAGCCGTGGGCCGGCGCGAGCTTGGTCCGCACGGCCGAAAATTCGCCGTCGCCGATGATGACGTAGCCTTCGACGGTCTCCAGCAGGGGCGCGGCGGCTTCGATGAACGGGGCCAGGGTCTGATCGACGATGATAACCTTGGCCTTGGCGTGGTTGATGACGTAGGCCAGGTCCGGCGTGGCCAGGCGCAGGTTGAGCAGCAAAAGCACCGCGCCCATGCCCGGCAGGGCAAAGTAGCACTCGAAGTGGCGATAGCTGTTCCAATCCATCACGCCCACCCGGTCGCCGGGCTGGACGCCCAGGCTTTTGAGGGCGTTGGCCAGGCGGTTGACGCGCTCGAAAGACTGGGCGTAAGACTGCCTGAGCATGCCCGCCGGCGTTTGACTAGCGATCTCCTGCCGGGCGGAATTGCGTGCGCCATGACGGAAAATATTAATAATATTAAGCTGATAATCATCTTGAGACGTGGCGGCGAACCCCTTGACAAGCTCCATTGCGAAACCCTCCTCCAAACCTGGTTGGCGATCCTGGGCTGGGGCATGGTTGCTTGCGGCCGCCTGCGGTAACAGGCCGCGGATCACGTTGCGTGCCCGGCGAAACTGCGAAAGTGTAACTTATCGGCGGGGCGCGAAACAAGGTTCAGCTTAAATGAATGGCTATTGATCGCGCAGCTTGGCCACGGCCGTTTTAAGGTCTTCCATCTGGCCCAGAAGCGGCGTGGCCAGTTGAGCGGCCAGGGCCATGTCGCCTTGTCGGGCGGCGCGCTCCAGGGCCAGGGCGGCTTGATGCACGCCGTGGGCGGCGATGTTGCCGGCCTCGCCCTTGAGGGTGTGGGCGGCGATGGCCAGGGCCGGGGCGTCGCCAGCGGCCAGGGCCCGCTTGATGGCGGTGGCGCGTTCGTCCAGGTCTTCGAGAAAGATCGCCGCCAGTTGGCGCACCAGGGCCTCGTCGCCGGAGACGCGGGCCAGGAGCTCCTCGCGGTCGAGCACCTGGTCGGCCGGCGGCGGGGCGCTTTGGGCCGGCGGCGGTGGTTGCCGCCCGGCCAGGCCCTCCACGGCGGCCAGAAATTCGTCGGGCTGGATGGGCTTGGCCACGTAGGTGTCCATGCCCGCCTCCAGGCAGGCCTGGCGATCGCTTTCCATGGCGTGGGCGGTCATGGCCATGATCGGCGTGCGACCCAGGGCGCGTTCGTTTTCGATGGCCCGGATGGCGCGGGTGGCCGCCAGGCCGTCCATCTCGGGCATCTGCACGTCCATGATGATCAGGTCGAACTCGGTGGCCTCGAAGGCCGCCACGGCCTTTACGCCGTTGTCGGCCAGGCTGACCAGATGGCCGCGTTTGACCAGGATGGCTTCGGCCAGCTTCTGGTTGAGGGCGTTGTCCTCGGCCAGCAGGACGCGCAATGATTTGCGCGGCGGTTCGGGGTCATCGGGCCGTGGCGCGGCGGCCGGCGCTTCCTCGCCGTTGATCAGGGCCAGCAGGGCCTTGCGCAGCTCGGCCCGGGCCACGGGCTTGGCCACGACCTGGCAACGCGGCGGCGTCAACGCCGGCGCCGCGCCGTCGGGCCGACCGGGCGCGCTGAGCAGCGCCACCGGCAGATCGGCGGCGTGGGGCAGCCGGCGCAGCGAACGCAGCAGAGCCATGCCGCCCATGCCGGGCAGGGCGATGTCGATGAGCGCCGCGTCGAAGCGGCCGCCGGCGGCGTGGGTGCGCGAGATCAACTCCATGGCCGTCGATCCGCCGTCGGCCGTAAGCACCAGCGCGCCTTGGGCGTGGAGGGATTCGACCAGCGCCTGGCGGGCGTCCTTGTTGGCCACGACGACCATCAGCGAAAGGCCATCCAGGCCGCTGGGCTCTGGTTGGTCTTGGGAGGAGTGTCCGGCGGCGATGGTGAAGTGAAAGGCGCTGCCCCGGCCAGGCGTGCTCTCCACCCAGATGCGCCCGCCCATCAGCTCGCACAGCTCCTTGGAGATGGCCGCGCCCAGGCCCGTGCCGCCAAAACGCCGCGTGGACGAGCTGTCGGCCTGGGTGAAGCGGTCAAAGACGCGGCCGATGTTTTCCGGCTCGATGCCAACGCCCGTATCGACGACCGAAAAGCGCATCTCCAGCTTGTTATCGGCCATGGCCTCCAGCCGGGCCTCCACCAGCACCTGGCCGTGATCGGTGAACTTGATGGCGTTGCCCACCAGGTTAACCAGAATTTGCCGCAGGCGCAGAGGATCGCCGCGCAGCCGTCCGGGCGCGCCGGGGGCCATGCGCCCGATCAGTTCCAGGCCCTTGCCGTGGGCCCGCACGGCAAGGTCGCGCAGGGTGGCCTCCAGCAGGTCGGCCAGGTCGAACTCCACGTTTTCCAGGGCCAGTTGGCGGGCCTCGATCTTGGATAGATCGAGGATATCGCCCAAAAGCTGCATCAGCGATTCGGCGGCGCTTTTGACCGTGCCCAGAAATTCGGTCTGTTCGCGGGTAAGGCTGGTCATCAGGGTCAGGTTGGTCATGCCGATGATGGCGTTCATGGGCGTGCGGATTTCGTGGCTCATGTTGGCCAGAAAATCGCTTTTGGCCCGGCTGGCGGCCTCGGCTTCCTCCTTGGCCCGTTGCAGTTGGCGGGTCAAATGGCGGCGCTCGGTGACGTCGTGGGCCGAGCCGCGATAGATGATTCCGCCGGAGCGGTCACGGCCCATGGATGTGTAATACTCCACGTGGCGCGCCTGGCCATCCTGGGAGGTGAGGACGAACAGGCCCTCGTGCTGGCCGGTTTCACGCAGTTGGCGCAGATAGATATCGTGGAAATTTTGCCGCAGGCGCTCGGCGGTGAACTCGGCGATGCTGTGGCCGATGATGCGCTGGCGTGGTCGGCCCACGGCGGCGGCCAGGGCCTTGTTGGCCGAGATCAACACGCCGTCTTCGTCGTGGGAATAGACGAAATCCTCGATGCTGTCGAACAGGTCGCGATAGCGGCTTTCCGATTCGGCCAGATCGTCCTGGGCCTTGCGCCGCTGGGTGACGTCGCGGCTGGAGCCCAGCAAACCCACCGGCCGGCCGTCCGGGCCGCGCAGGAAGCGGGCGCTGACCTCCACGACGATGATTTGGCCGTCTTTTCGCGTATGCTCCAACTCCAGGGCGTGCGAGGGGCTCGAACCGGGCTGGCTGGCCTCGCGGGCCAATTCGTCACGCAGCAACTGTTGGATTTTGATCAGCGAACGGGCGCTGATCAGATCGGTCACCGACAGCTTCAGGACTTCCTCGGGCGTGTAGCCCAACAGGTCGTGCACGGCGGGGCTGATGTAATCGATGCGCAGGCCCAGGTCGGCCGTCCAGATGGTGTCGGATGAATTGTCGGCCAGCAGGCGATATTTGCGTTCGCTGTCGCGGAGGGCGGTCATGGCCTCCTGGCGCTGGATGGCCAGGGCGTAGAGATCGGCGATGCGCGTGACGGCCTTGAGGTCGTCGTCGTGGTAGGGCCGGCCGGCGTTGGCCAGGGCGATCTGGCCCACCAGGTGATCGTCGATGATGGCCGGCGCGCTCAAAAAACGGGTGAGGGGCAGGTGCCCTGGCGGCAGGCCTTGGGCCGCGGGGTGGTCCGCGGGGCGCTCGGTGAAAAAGGCCTCTTTGGTGTTGAGGCAGTGGCCCCACAGGCCGGGGTAGGAGCCGTCGGGCCGGGGGCTGAAGGCCACGCGCCCGCTTCGTGAGCTGGCCTGGCACTGGTCGCCCATGACCTCGGAGATGGTGTGGTTGACCAGCTCTCTGGTTCGCGGGTCGATGCTGCCCACGTAGCCGAGCTTGCTTTGCGTCAGTTCGCGGGCGTTGTCGAGGATGACCTTGGTGATCCGCTCGAAGGTCACCTCGCTGTGCAGGAGCACGTCGGCGATGCGGGCCAGGGCCTGGTCGACCCTGGATTGCCACTCCAGGCCGCGCTGGGCCCGCTTCAGGGCCGAAACGTCGGTGATGGCCAGGATCACCCCGCGGGGGGCCCCCAGGCGGTCGAGCATGGGCCGGGGCGAAAACAGGGCCTGGACCAGGCGGCCCTGGGGCGTGGTGAAGGAAAGCTCGAAGGGCTCGCCTTGACCCGAGCGGCAGCGGGCCAGGTTTTGCCGCAAGACGCCGGCGGTCGCGGGCTCGAATAGCTCAAAGGCGCTTTTTTGCGTCAATTCCTGCTGGCCGCGCCCCAGAATTTGGCGCAGGCGGGCGTTGCCGAAGCTGGTGAAGCCGAATTCATCCAGGGCCCAGATGCCGTCGGCCACGCCCTCGACGACATAACGAAAACGGCGTTCGCTTTCGCGCAGGCGGCTTTCGGCCTGGGCCTGGTGCAGGCCCATCTCCAGGGCCACGCGCAGTTCGCCGTCGCTGAAGGGCCGCAGCAGATAGCCGAACGGCCCGGCGTGTTTGGCCCGTTCCAAGAGTCCTCGGTCGTCGGGCCAGGCCATGAACACCACTGGCAGCGCATGGGCCTCGCGCAGCAGCCTGGCCGTCTCCACGCCGTCGAGCGGTCCTGGCAGGGCCGCGTCGACCAGGGCCAGATCGACGTCGAACTGGCCCAGCAACCCCAGGGCCATCTGGCCGCTGGTGGCCAGGCAGCAGCCCTGATAGCCCAAGGCTTCCAGCCGCCGGGCCAGAAGGCTGGGGTCGTGGGCCTGATCCTCGACGATCATCACTTTGGTTTGGGGCATGGCGCGTGGCCTTGTCTAACGACTGAATGGAAATTGCCCGAATGCGGTCAGTATAATCAATGTGTTGACTTGCTTCCAGCAATTTTCGTCGGCGCGGCGGGCGAGGGAAGGGGCCCCCTGGCGGGGGCCCCGGCGTGGCTCAGCGTTGTTTGAGCAGGTTGCGGGCGATGACCAGGCGCATGATCTCGTTGGTGCCCTCGTAGATCTGGGTGATTTTGGCGTCGCGCATGTGGCGCTCCATGGCGTATTCCTTGCAATAGCCATAGCCGCCCAGCACCTGCACGCCCTCGATGGCCGCGGCCATGGCCGCGTCGGAGGCGTACATCTTGCCCATGGCCGCCTGCATCTCGAAGTTGGCGTGCTGGTCTTCCAGCCAGGCCGCGCGCAGCAGCAGCAGTTCGGCCGCGTCCAGGTGGGTGGCGATGTCGGCCAGCTTCCACTGGATGGCCTGCATGGCCGCGATGGGCTTGCCAAACTGCTCGCGCTCCTTGGCGTAGGCCACGGCCTCCTCGAGCACGGCCCGACCGATGCCCAGCGCCTGGGAGCCGATGCCGATGCGCCCGGAGTTGAGGGTCATCAGCATCTGCTTGAGGCCGCCGCCCAACTGGCCCAGCAGGTTCTCCTTGGGGATGCGCGCGTCCTCGAAGACCAACTCGGAGGTGCCCGAGGCGCAGATGCCCATCTTTTCCTCGATGAAGCCCACCGAGAAGCCCTTGGTGTTTTCCAGATCGACCACGAAGGAGCTGATGCCCTTGGCCCCGGCCGCCTTGTCGGTGATGGCCGCCACCACGGCGTAGGAGGCCACGTTGCCGTTGGTGATGAATTTCTTTTCGCCGTTTAGCACCCACTCGTTGCCGTCGAGCACGGCGGTGGTGCGCATGGCCGCCGGGTCGGAGCCGGCGCCGGCCTCGGTCAGGCCGTAGCAGCCCAGCTTTTTGCCGCTGGCCACGGGGGTCAGGAAGGCCTTTTTCTGCTCGTCGGTGCCAAAGCTGTTGAGCGGGAAGCCATAGAGCGAGTTGCACACGCTCATGATCACGCCCACCGAGGCGTCGCCGCGGCTGATTTCGCTCAGGGCCAGCACGTAGCTGACATAGTCCATGCCCGCGCCGCCGTACTCCTCGGGGATGGCGATGCCCATGAAGCCAAGCTCGCCCAGGGCCTCGACGAACTCGGCGGGATGCTCGTGGGTTTTGTCGTAGTGGGCGGCCTTGGGCTTGAGTTCGTCGTCGGCGAAACGGGCCGCGGTCTCCTTGACCATGAGCTGTTCTTCGGTCAGTGCGAAATTCATTGTCCGTCCTCTGCTTGGCTGGCGCGGTTTTGCTCCGCGCGAAGGGGGTCGCTTACTTGTCCAGGCCGCCCTTGAAGTCGGCTTTGCGTTTTTCGAGGAAGGCGCTCATGCCCTCGCGCTGGTCGGGGCTGGTGAAGCAGGTGCAGAACACCTCGGCCTCCAGGTCCAGGGCCCGCTGCAAGGGCAAGTCAAAGCCCTGCTCGACCAACTGCTTGGCCGCCCGCAGGCTGACCATGCCCTTGCCGCACATCAAAAGCGCCGTTTTCTTGGCCGCCTCCAGCACCTCGCCTTCGGGGAAGACGCGGGTGACCAGGCCGATGGCCGCCGCCTCCTGGGCGCCGATCATCTCGCCGGTCATGCACAGCAACTTGGCCCAGCCCTTGCCCACCAGGCGCGGCAGGCGCTGGGTGCCGCCAAAGCCGGGCACGATGCCCAGGTTGATCTCGGGCTGGCCGAACTTGGCGCCCTCGCTGGCGTAGATGAAGTCGCAGCACATGGCCAGCTCGCAACCGCCGCCCAGGCAGAAGCCGTTGACCGCCGCGATCACCGGTTTGGGGCAGTTTTCGATCTTTTCGCCCAGCTTGTGGCCTTTTTTGGCGAAGCCGCGCGCCTGGAGCGGGGTGTAGGTCTGCATGGCGCTGATGTCGGCCCCGGCCACGAAGGCCCGGCCCGCGCCGGTGATGACCGCCGCCCGAATGTTTTCGTCGGTGGAGATTTTATCGAAGGCGTCGGTCAGTTCGTCCATGACCTGGGGGCTCAGGGCGTTGAGGGCCTTGGGCCGGTTGACGGTGACGACGGCCAGAGGGCCTTCCGTCTCGAAAATGATCACCTCGTAAGCCATTGCCTTTTGTCTCCTCATCGTCTTGCGGCAAAGGGGCCCGCCCTGGCGCGGCCGGGACGGAGCCTGGATTGTTCTCTCGCGCGGCCGGGGCCTCACCCGCCCCGCCGCCCTCGCCTTGCCCGACCACCAAAGTGGTCTGGCCAGAGCCTGGCCCCAAACTACCCGAATATCGGGGCCGTGGCAATCGTTTGTGACAAATAAAACGAGCGGTGGCTCAGTCGGCCCGGCCAAGGGACCGAGCCGAGGGGCGGCGGATCGTCGCCGACCGCCCCGGCCGGTCGCTTGACTTTTGGGGCTTGCGTTTAGCGTTCGAGGATCATGGCCGCGCCCTGGCCGCCGCCGATGCACAGGGTGGCCAGGCCCAACTTGGCGTCGCGCCGGAGCATTTCGTAAATCAGGCTCACCAGGATGCGCGCGCCGGAAGCGCCGATGGGGTGGCCCAGGGCGATGGCCCCGCCGTTGACGTTGACGATGTCGGTGTTGAACTTAAGCTCGCCGATGACGGCCAGGGCCTGGGCGGCGAAGGCCTCGTTGGCCTCGATCAGATCCAGGTCCTCGACGGTCAGGCCGGCCTTGGTCAGGGCCGATTTGCTGGCCTCGATGGGCCCCAGGCCCATCACCGACGGGTCCACGCCGCCCCAGCCGTAGCTCTTGATCTTGGCCAGGATCGGCAGGCCCAGGGCGTTGGCTTTTTCGCGGCTGGTGACCACCACCGCCGCCGCGCCGTCGTTGATGCCGCTGGCGTTGCCGGCGGTGACCGTGCCGTCTTTTTTAAAGGCCGGCTTGAGCTTGGCCAGGTCGTCGATGGTGGTGTCGAAGCGGGGGAACTCGTCGGTGTCGAGGGCCTTGGGCTCGCCTTTACGCTGGGGAGCCATGACCGGGACGATCTCGTCCTTGAAGCGGCCGGCGGTGATGGCCGCCTGGGCCCGGTTTTGGCTGGCGCAGGCCAGTTGATCCTGGGCCTGGCGAGTCAAGCCATATTTTTCAGCGACGTTTTCGGCGGTGATGCCCATGTGATAGCCGTTGAAAATGTCCCACAGGCCGTCGTTGATCATGCTGTCGATCAGCGAGCCGTTGCCCATGCGATAGCCAAAGCGGCCCTTGGGCATCAGGTAGGGGGCCTGGCTCATGTTTTCGGTTCCGCCGGCCACGACGATCTCGGCGTCGTCGCACATCACGGCCTGGGCCGCCAGCATCACGCTTTTCAGGCCCGAGGCGCAGACCTTGTTGACGGTGAAGGCGTTTTTGTCCACCGGCACGCCAGCGCCGATCTGCACCTGGCGGGCCACGTTCTGACCCAGGCCCGCGCCCAGCACGTTGCCAAAAATCAGCTCGTCGACCATGGCCACGCCCACGCCGGCCCGGGCCAGGGCCTCCTTGGCCGCCGTCACGCCCAATTGCACGGCCGAGATGTCGCTGTACATGCCGCCAAACCGGCCCACGGCCGTCCGCGCCGCTCCCGCGATGACTACTTCCTTCATGCTGTGATCCTTTCGCAAGTCGCCCGGCCGCGGCCGGGAAGATCGCCTAGATGTTTTCCACCAGCAACGAAACCGCCTCGCCGCCGCCCAGGCACAGGCTGGCCATGCCCGTGGCGGCGTCTTGGTCTTTCATGGCGTAGATCAACGTCGTCAGCACCCTGGCTCCCGAGGCCCCGATGGGGTGGCCGATGGAGATGCCGCCGCCGTAGATATTGATGCGGGCCGGGTCCAGGCCCAGGGTGCGCTGCACGGCCAGCGACGAGCTGGCAAAGGCCTCGTTGAGTTCGTGCAGGTCGATGTCCTTGGGGTCGATGCCGGCCTTGGCGCAGGCCTTGGGGATGGAGAGCATCGGCGCGACCAGGACGTATTTGGGGTCGATGCCGGCGGCGGCCTGGGCCCCGACCCGCACCAGCGGCCGCGCGCCCAGGGCGGCGGCTTTTTCGGCGCTCATCAGCACCACCGCCGCCGCGCCGTCGTTTAGCGTGCTGGCGTTGCCGGCGGTGACCGTGCCGCCGTCTTTCTTGAAGGCCGGGCGCAGGGCGGCCAAGGCCTCGGGGCTGGAGAGTTTGAGGCCCTCGTCGTGCTCGACGACGGTGGGGCCCTTGCGGCCGGCCACGCTCACCGGCGCGATCTGGGCCTTGAAGCGGCCCTGGGCGTCGGCCTCGAAGGACTTGGCGTAGGATTCGACCGCGAACTGGTCTTGATCCTGTCGGCTGACGCCGTATTTTTCGGCGCAGAGCTCGGCGCTCATGCCCATGTGAAAGTCGTTGAGGTGATCCCACAGGCCGTCGTGGACCATGGAGTCGACGAGTTTGCCGTTGCCCATGCGCATGCCGCCCCTGGCCTGGGGCACGAGATATGGCGCGTTGGTCATCGACTCCATGCCGCCGGCCACGATGACCTCGGCGTCGCCGCAGGCGATGGCCTGGGCCGCCAGCATCACGGCCTTGAGCCCCGAGCCGCAGACCTTGTTGACGGTGATGCAGCCCACCTCCACCGGCAGCCCCGCCCGCAGGCAGGCCTGGCGGGCCGGATTCTGGCCCAGACCGGCCGGCAGCACGCAGCCCATGATCACCTCGTCGACCTGGTCCTTGGCCAGACCCGCGCGGGCGATGGCCTCATTGAGGACCACCACGCCCAGGTCCAGCGCCGAAAGGGAGGCGAAGGCCCCCCGGAACGCGCCCACCGGCGTGCGGCAGGCGCTGGTGATGACTACTTCGCGCAACGGAAAACGTCCTTTCCCCGGGCCCCCCGGCCCGGTCCATGCGAAACCAACGGCCCGGCCTATTGCCGGGGCGAAAAGAACGGCGTGGCGATGACCTTGCGCACCTCGGCCAGGGCGATGCGGCCGCCTTCCAGGCCGTCGGCCTCCAGACTCAACCGGCCGTCCTTGAGGGTCAGCAGCCTGGGGTCGACGCTCAGGCGCTGGGCTTGGCCGTCACGCTCGACGACCAAGACCACCCGCCGGCCTTCGTTGATGGCCGGCTCCAACTCGCGCAACACCTCGGGCGGGCAGCCGAAGCCGTCGGCCACCACCACCTCGTCCACCGCATCCTGGAACAGCTCGCGGGGGCCGGCCGGCAGTTGCTCCACCAGCCGGCGCAGGCCGGCCAGCGCGCCCATGGCCAGGCCAAAGTCCGAAAGCCCGGTCAACTCGCGCACGGCCAGGATCAGGGCGAACAGGTCGGCCAGCGACAGGCCGCTGACGTTGAAGGTCAACTCCTTGTCCAGCAGGAAACCCTGCTTGCCCCTGGCGTAATGAAAACCAAAGCCCATGCGGGCCAAGGTGTCGCGGTCTTTGTAAAATTGACGCCTGGAGACGGAAAACCGCCGGCACATTTCGTCGGGGCTGCGGCGCGGGTTGGCCTTGATGTCGCAGATTATGCCCATGAGCCGTGCCAAACGGCGGCTGTTCATGGCCTCTCCAATATGAATGAATCGCTTTCTAATTAGCTTATCGCCGTTGGCAAGTCAAGAAATGGCTCGGCTCGCGGCGTGATCTGGTCGGACCAGAGGCCCGGCAAGGGGCCACGGCGGTGGCCTTTGGCCGAAAGTTTAGGACTTATAGGCAGTTTGCCGCGGTTGCCAGCGTTGACAGGCGTCAAAATTGTGGGTTATAAAAAGCAACCAGTCGGCGCGGGAGAGGCCGGGTCGAGCCGTGCGCGCGCCGGTCGGCTGGTCGGCCCCGATGGCTCAACCATTGGAAGGATCTGGCGAAAATCCGTGACCGCCTACCAAGAACGCAGCTATCGCATCTCCTGCCGGGCGGGCGGGCTGGCGGCCTTCACGGCGCGGGTCAAGGAGACCGACCTGTGGATCATGGCCGAACGCGACCTCCGCGCCCAGGCCGTGGAGATCATCATGGCCCTGCGCCTGGGCCTGGAGGCCTATATCCGGGCCCGGCCCGAGTTTGTCGATGCGCTGACGCCGCTGGCCGACGACGACTTGGCCCCGCCCTTGGTCCGGCGCATGCTGACGGCCGGCCGGGCGGCCGGCGTGGGGCCCATGGCCGCCGTGGCCGGGGCCATGGCCCAGGCCACGGCCACGGCGCTGCAAGAGCACAGCCAGGCCGTGGCCGTGGAAAACGGCGGCGATGTCTACCTTGACGCCGGGCGGGATCTGACCATTGGCCTGTTCGCCGGCGCTTCGCCGCTTTCCGGGCGGCTGGGCCTGCGCGTGGCCGCCACGGCCCAACCCCTGGCCGTGAGCACCAGCTCGGGCACGGTGGGGCACTCGCTTTCGTTGGGCCGGGCCGACGCGGCCACGATCATCGCCGCCGACGCCGCCTTGGCCGACGCCGCGGCCACGGCCCTGGGCAACCGCGTCCGCGCGGCCGCCGATCTGCGCCCGGCCCTGGAGTGGGCCGCCGGCGTCCACGGCGTGCTGGGCGCGCTGGCCATCATCGGCGGCGACATCGCCGCTTGGGGCCAAGTGGAGCTGGTGGAACTGTGAGCCTGCCATGAAACGCATCGGCGTCATCTCCGACACCCACATGCGAGGCTACGACCCGGCCTTCGCCGCGCTCTTGGCCCGCGTTTTCGCGGGGGTGGACATGATCCTCCACGCCGGCGACATCACCAGCCTGGCCGTTCTGGACGCCCTCGACGCGCCCCAGGTGCTGGCCGTGGCCGGCAACATGGACCAGGGCCCCACTAGCGCCAACTTGCCCAGCCGGCGCATAATCACGGTGGAGGGCCTGCGCATCGGCCTGACCCACGGCTGGGGCCCGCGAGAGGGCCTGGCCCGGCGCGTGGCCGAGTCTTTCGCCGCCGATGACGTGCGCTGCGTGGTCTTCGGCCATTCGCACCAGCCAGCCAACTGCGTCGTCGGCGGAGTGCTGCTGTTCAACCCCGGCTCGGCCATGGCCGGCCAGGCCGGGGGCACGGTGGGCGTTTTGGAGGTTGACCGCCAGATCACTGGCAGTATCATCAACTTGTAGGAGCACGACCGCATGGAAGTTTTGTGGGCGCCGTGGCGCATGAGCTACATCCTGGGTAACGACAAGGCCGACGGCTGCATCTTCTGCCTGGCCACCGACGGCGTGGGCGCCGACAACCTGGTTTTGGGCGTGGGCCGCTCGACCCTGGCGATGATGAACAAATACCCATACAACAACGGCCACCTGCTCATCGCGCCCAAGCGTCACGTGGCCGCCATCGACGAACTGACCGAGGAAGAATCAGCCGACCTGATGGCCAACCTGGCCCTGGCCAAAAAGGCCCTGCAAACGCTGATGAACCCCGAGGGCTACAACGTGGGCCTCAATCTGGGCCGGGTGGCCGGCGCCGGCATCGAGGAGCACCTGCATTTTCACATCGTGCCGCGCTGGGGCGGCGACACCAATTTCATGACGGTGCTGGGCGATGTGCGCTCGGTGCCCGAGCACATCGAGGCCACATGCGAGAAGCTGCGGCCGTTCTTCAAAAATATCAGGTAGATTGCCATGATGAACTATGTCAAGGTGATTTTGGTCTCGGCGGCGGTGGCCCTGGCGGTGATCTTCATGATCCAAAACATCGAGCCGCTGAGCGCGCCGTTGTCGATCCGCCTCAACTTGTTTTTCTTCAATTTCGAATCGACGCCGTATCCGACGTATCTTGTTATCATGTTGGCGTTTTTCATCGGCTTGCTGGGGGCCAGCCTGGTGGGGATCGTCGAGCGCATGCGCCTGCGCCGCGAGATAAAGCTCAAGCAGAAGGAGATCGACCGGCAGAGCGCCGAGGTCAACAGCCTGCGCAACCTGCCCCTGACCGACGAAAAGCTGACCCAGAACGGCCCCGAGCATGGGGCGCCGGCCCCGGCCGAGCCCCAACCGCCGGCCGAGCCGGAACACAAGGTGGAATAGCGTATGGACCAGACCTTGATGGTCGTGGCAGGCCAGGCGATCAGCCTGGGCATGGCCGCCGCCGCCGTGGCGGCGGTGCTCATCGGCTTGGCCTTGGGCTGGCTGCTGGGCCGGGGCCGTAAGCCCTTGGCCCCGGTGGCCGCCGGCAAGGGGCTCAAGGCCTCGCGGGCGGCCTCGGACGACGCCTTTCTGCGCGGCCTCAGCCACATGATGGCCGACCACACCGACCAGGCCATCGAGGAGTTCACCAAGGCCGTCAACCTGAACACCGACACGGTGGAGACCTACGTCGTCCTGGGTAATTTGTTCAGGCAAAAAGGCCAGATAGAACGCGCCGTGCGCATCCGCCAGACGATCATCGCCCGGGCCAACCTGGACCCGGCCGTGCAGCTCCAGGCCCGCTTTGACCTGGGCCTGGATTATCGTAAGGGCGGCCTGTTCAACCGGGCGGTGGAGGCCTTTCAGGAAGTGCTTTCCCGCGACCCCGGCCACCAGGACGCCCTGCGCCAACTGGTGGGCCTCTACGAGGAAATGCGCGATTGGGCCTCGGCCTACGAGACCATGCGCCGGCTTTCCAAGCTCACCGGCGAGGACAACCGCCTGGTCCTGGCCCATCACAAAACCGAACTGGGCAAGGATCTCCAGGCCGCCGGCAAGCTCGACGCCGCCGAGCAGGCCATGAGCCAAGCCATCAGCGTGCATAAAAAGTGCCTCGACGCCTATCTGCACCTGGGTGATCTGGAACTGGCCCGCGGTCGCAATCGCAAGGCCATCAACCTCTGGCGCAAGGCCGTGCAGATGGCCCCGGTTTACGCCCATCTGGTGATCAGCCGCCTGGACATGGCCGAGGAGACCCTGGGCCGCAAGGTGGTGGCCGACTTCCTCGCCGGCGTTGATCTGGATCAGGCCGAGCCGGCCACCCTGCTGGCCCTGGCCAAAAGCCGCCAGCGCCACGGCGAGCACAAGCAGGCCCTGCAATTGTTGGAGGCGGCCATCGTCAAGGAGCCCGGCTGCCTGGAGGCCCATCAACTGCGTGGCGACATCCTGCTGGCCGCCGGCGACAACGACGCCTGCCTGAAGGCCTACGTGGAGCTGTTGGCCCAGGTCCAAGGCTACGGGGCCCAATATCAATGCGGCCAATGCGGCTTCGTCTCGCACCAGTTGGCCTGGAAATGTCCGCGCTGCCACGGTTGGGACACCATGACGCCGCGCCACTCCTGAGGGCTCGACCGGTGGCGATTCCGGCGTTTTAAAGAATAAATGGACGCACCAGCAAACATCGGCGAAAACGCGACGAACAACCCTTCGGCGGCCATTGTCCGCGACACGCCCATGCTCCGGCAATACCTGGAGATGAAGGAACAAGCGCCCGACTGCGTCTTGTTCTTCCGCATGGGCGATTTTTACGAGGTGTTTTTCGAAGACGCCGTGCTATGCAGCAAACTGCTGTCGATCCAACTCACCTCCCGCGACAAGAATCACCCCGACCCCATCCCCATGGCCGGCGTGCCCCATCGGGCGGTGGAGTCCTACATCGCCCAGATGATCGAGCACGGCTACAAGGTGGCCGTCTGCGACCAGATCGAAGACCCGCGCGCGGCCAAGGGCCTGGTCAAGCGGGCCATCACCCGCATTGAAACGCCGGCCATGTTCACCAGCCCCGACTATCTGCCGGCCAAGGACAACCGCTATCTGGCCGCCCTGTGCCTGGTCGGCGGCGTGGCCGGCCTGGCCCACCTGGACCTGGCCAGCGGTGAGTTCCGCGCGGCCTCGGTGGAGCCCGGCCCGCCGCTGATCGACGAACTGGCCCGCCTGGAGCCGGCCGAATTGGTGCTGGCCGAAAGCCAACAGGATCATCCGGCCCTGGCCGGCTTGGCCCAGGCCGGCGTCGAGGCCGCACGATCCAATTTCGCCGGCCGGCCGCCCACGCCGGCCCAGGCCAGGCAGATCCTGGGCGAGCGCTTTCCCGGCGGCGCGGAGGCGGCCGACAACCCGGCCCTGGCCGCGGCGGCCATGGCCTGGCAGACGCTGGTGGCCACGCGGCGTTGCCAGCCCGAGCACATCGAGCCCTTGGGGCTCTACGAAGTCGGCGGGCACATGGTGCTCGACGCCACCGCCCGGCGCAACCTGGAGCTTTATAAATCCATCGCTGGCGGCGGACGCAAGGGTTCGCTGTTGCAGGCCGTCGACCGCACGCTTTCGCCCATGGGCGGCCGGCTGCTCAAACAGTGGCTGGGCTTTCCGCTGCTGGAGTTGGAGCGCGTGGAGGCGCGGCATCAGGCCGTTGACGAACTGACGCGGGATTTGGCCGCCCGCGACGGCCTGCGCCAGGCCCTGGAGGCCATGCCAGACGTGCCGCGCCTGGTGGGCCGGGCCAGCCTGGGCCAGGCCGGCCCCAGGGAGTTGGCCGGGCTGCGCCAGGCCTTGCGGGCCCTGCCCGAAGTGCGCCGGCGGTTGGCCGGCTTCGCCGCGCCGCTGCTGCGCCGGGCGGCCGAGAGCCTGGAGGGCCTGGAACCCCTGGCCGTCGAGCTCGAGCGCGCCCTGGCCGAAAGCCCGTCCCAGGCCCTCGGCGACGGCGGGGTGATCGCCGAGGGCTTCGACCAGGAACTGGACCAACTACGCCAACTGGGCGGCCAGGGCAAGGACTGGATCGCCGCCTTGCAGGCCAGCCTGCGGGCCGAGACGGGCATCGGCTCGCTCAAGATCGGCTTCAACCGGGTCTTTGGCTACTACATCGAGGTGACCACGGCCCACCAGGCCAAGGTGCCCGAGCACTTCATCCGCAAGCAGACCCTGGCCACGGCCGAGCGCTACTTCACGCCCGAGCTGAAGGAAAAAGAAGCCGCCGTGCTGGGGGCCGAGGAAAAGGCCCTGGAGCTGGAGCGGCGTTTGTTCGATGAACTGCGCGCCCTGGTGGCCGCCTGGAGCGGCCGTCTGATGGATTGCGGCCGGGCCCTGGCCATGGTCGACGTGCTCGCGGCCTGGGCCGATTTGGCCGTCAGCCAAGATTATGCCCGCCCGCTGATGAGCCAAAACGGGGCGCTATGCATCGAGCAGGGCCGCCACCCGGTGGTCGAGCAGATGCTGGCGGCGGGCGAGTTCGTGCCCAACGACGTGCTGCTTGACGATGGCGCGCAACAGGTCATAATCATCACCGGGCCCAACATGGCCGGCAAATCGACGATCCTGCGCCAGGTGGCCCTGATCTGCCTGCTGGCCCAGGCCGGCTCGTTCGTGCCGGCGGCCCGGGCCGAACTGCCGCTGGTCGACCGCGTCTTCACCAGGGTGGGGGCCATGGACGACCTGGCCCGGGGGCGCTCCACCTTCATGGTCGAGATGACCGAGACGGCCCAGATCCTCAAAAACGCCACGCCCCGTTCGTTGGTGGTGCTAGACGAAGTGGGCCGGGGCACCAGCACCTTCGACGGCCTTTCGCTGGCCTGGGCCGTGGCCGAGGCCCTGCACGATCTGCAAGGCCGGGGGGTCAAGACGCTTTTCGCCACGCACTACCACGAGTTGACCGAACTGGCCGACAAGCTGCCCCGCGTGCGCAACTACAACGTGGCCGTGCGCGAACACCGGGGCGAGGTGGTTTTTCTGCGCCGCCTGGCCCCCGGCGGAGTCAGTCGGTCCTATGGCCTGCAGGTGGCCCGCCTGGCCGGCCTGCCCGAGGACGTCCTGCGCCGGGCCAGGGAGGTGCTGGCGCGGCTGGAGGGCGAGCAGGTGCGGGCGACCGCTCCGCCGGCCAAGGCCCAGGGCGCGGCCCAACTGCCGTTGTTCGTCGCCGCCGAGCATCCGGCGCTCACGCGCTTGCGCGGGCTGGACCCGGAGCGCATGACGCCCCTCGAGGCCCTGGCCGCCCTTGACGAACTGAGGAGATTGGTTGACTAACCGTCGTCACACATACGGCCTCGGGGTTTGCCTGACGGCGTTGGCCTTGTTGGCCCTGCTGGGCGCCGCGTCGATCGCCGCGGCCGATGAATCGGCGGCCTACAAGCGGGCCAAGGCCGATTATTTCTGGCTGATGAAGCACGACGACGCCAAGGGCGTCTATCACAACTGGGTCAGCCTGGCCGAGCGCTTCAGCCGCATCTACACCGCCGACCCCTCCGGCCCGCTGGCGCCTGGCTGCCTGCTGTGGACCGGCCGCATTTTCGCCGGGGCCTACGAGCAGTTCAAACAGAAAAAAGACCTGGACAAGGCCAGCGACGCCCTCAGGCGGCTGATCAACCATTTTCCCGACTCCAACCTGGCCGACGACGCCCAATTGATGATCGCCGAACTGCACATCAAGCACGGCGACGTCAAGACGGCCTATCTGGAACTGCTGAGGGTGGTGGTCAATTACCCCAACAGCGACATGGCCCCCGAGGCCAAGAAACGCCTGGACGAGTTGGAGCGCACCCTGGCCCCGCGCTATCTGGCCGGCGAGGAGCCAGCGCCCAAGGGCGTGGCCAGGCCGACCCAGGAGCCGACGCCGCCCGCCGGGCCGGACCTGTCGCTGGCCCAGGTGGTCGAACTGCGCCATTGGAGCACGCCCAGCTACACCCGCGTGGTGCTCAACCTCGACCGCTCGGCGCCCTACACGGCCAAGGTGCACAAGGCCGGGCGCGCGGCCGACGGTTCGCGCCAACTGCGCATGGACCTCAGCGGCGTGCGCCTGTCGGGCGGGATCAAGGTCGGCGCGCCCCAGGCGGGCGGGTTGTTGGAGGAGGTGCGCGCCCGTCAACTGGACGCCGAAACGGTGCGCGTGTCTTTGGATGTCAAGGAACTGGGCTCGTACAAGGTCTTCACCCTGGACAACCCCTTCCGGGTGGTCATCGATTGTTTCGCCGACAAAGGGCCGTCGTCGGTGGCCAAGTCCAGCGCCAAACCCAGCGTCAAGGGCAAAAAGCGCGTGCCCCGGGGCAAGGCCCGGCAGGAGCCTTCGGATCTGAGCCTGGTCAAGGCCCTGGGCCTGGGCGTGCGCACGGTGGTCATCGACCCCGGCCACGGCGGCAAGGATCCGGGCTGCGTGGCCGGCGGCCTGCGCGAAAAAGACATCACCCTGGACTTGGCCAAGCGGGTGGCCAAACGCCTGCGCGATCAACTGGGCTGCCGGGTTCTCCTCACCCGTGACCGCGACCGCACCCTTTCGCTGGAGGAGCGCACGGCCATCGCCAACACCAACGACGCCGACCTGTTCGTCTCCATCCACGTCAACGCCGCGCCCAGCCAAAAGCTCAGCGGCCTGGAGACTTATTTCCTCAACCTGGCCTCGGACGAGCAGTCGATGATGGTCGCCGCCCGCGAAAACGCCACCACCACCCGCACCATCGGCGATTTGCAGGTAATCCTCAACGACCTGATGCTAAACTCCAAGATCAACGAGTCCAACCGCATGGCCCGCGAGCTGCACGCCGGCCTGGTGCGACGCATCCGGGCCAAGCGCGGCGAGGTGCGTGACCTGGGGGTCAAGCAGGCCCCGTTCTATGTGCTCATCGGCGCGCAGATGCCCTCGGTGCTGGTGGAGGTGGGCTTCATCACCAACCCCACCGAGCGCAAACTGCTGGCCACCTCGGCCTATCGCCAGCATCTGGCCGACGGCGTGGCCGACGGCGTGGTCGCCTATGCCCGCGGGCTCAAATCCGGCAACTGATCCGGTTGTATTCGCGGAGTTTTGGCGAAAGGCGCTTTTTTTTGCCGCTGAATTGAGCTATCTATCGACAGTGCGTTCAATGGTGGCCTGGGGCCGTTTTTTGGTTGGCTGGATGGAGGAGTCGAAACATGTTCAAACGCGGTGTGTTGTTATTGCTGACGTTGGCCGGTTGCCTGGGCCTTTTGCTGGCCGCCGGCTGCAGCCAGGAGCCCGAGACCATCAAGATCGGCTTCAACGTGGAACTGACCGGCGATATCCCCAAGGTCGGCGAGTCGGCCAAGTTCACGGCCGAGATGATCCGCGAGGAGATAAACGCCCAGGGCGGCCTGGAGGTCGGCGGCAAGAAGTACCCGCTGGAGTTCATCTATCTCGATAACGAATCCAAGCCCGAGTCGGCGGTCAACGCCACCCTCAAGCTCGTCGAGCAGGACGGCGTGATGGCCATGATCGGCCCCAATTCGTCCAAGTGCGCCGTGCCCGCCGGCGGCGTCTGCAACGAGCGCCAGACGCCGATGATCTCGCCGTGGTCCACCAATGTCGACACCACCAAGGGCCGACCGTGGGTCTTCCGCGCGGCGTTTCTGGATTCCTTCCAGGCCCCGGTGGCCGCCAACTTCGCGGCCAAGCAATTCAACGCCAAGACCACCGCCGTGCTTTTTGACATCTCCAACGATTTTTCCAAGGCCATGGCCGACACCTTCAAGCAGGTGTGGGAGGCCAAGATGGGCCCCGGCACGGTGCTGGCCTTCGAGTCCCACGGGGCCAAGGAGCAGGACTTCTCGGCCCAGTTGACCAAGATCATCGCCGCCAAGCCCGACTTCTTTTTCCTGCCCGACCTCTACAACCACGTGGCCCTGGTCGTCAAGCAGGCCCGCCACCTGGGCTACGCCGGTCCCTTCATGGGCCCCGACTCCTGGGCCTCGGCCGAGTTGATGGCCCTGTGCGGCAAGGACTGCGTGGGCCAGTTCTTCTCCACCCACTACGCCGCCGCCGGCGCCCAGGGCGCCACCAAGGACTTCATCGACCGTTACAAGGCCAAATACGGCTACGTGCCCGACGACGTGGCCGCCCTCAACTGGGACGCCACGCACATCATGCTTCAGGCCATCCAGAACGTGGGCAAGATCGACCCCGACTTGAGCGCCCAACGCAAGGCCGTGCGCGACGCCCTGGCCAACATCAAGCAGTTCGACGGCATCACCGGCAAGATGCGCTTCGACGCCGAGGGCGACCCCATCAAGTGCGCGGTGGTGGTGCGCATCGCCGAGGACGGCCAGTTCATCTTCACCGAGTCGGTCTGCCCGGAATAGGCCCCCTCGTATTTGCGCCGACGCCACGTTTTTTTTAAACAGCGGCGTCAAAGGGCGTGGCGTTATGTGTAAAATGTCAACGGCGGCGCGGGGCGGCGGCTCCGCGCCGCCGATTGAGTGAGGGCAATTTTTTAAGGACCGGACGTGGAATACTTTTTCCAGAACGTGCTCAACGCCCTGCAATGGGGAAGCTTCTACGCCCTGATCGCCCTGGGCTACACCCTGGTCTACGGGGTGTTGTCGCTGATCAACTTCGCCCACGGCGATATCTTCATGGTCGGGGCCTACGTGGCCTATTTCGCGGCCACCATGTTTCTGGGCGAGGTGGGCCTTGGCCCCGGCGTCACCCTGGCCCTGATCGTGCCGCTGACGATGCTGGCCACCGCCTGCGTGGGCGTGGCCCTGGAGCGCATCGCCTACCGCCCCCTGCGGCGCAAGGGCGCCCACCGGCTCTACGTGGTCATCACCGCCCTGATGTGCGGCCTGATCCTGGAAAACGGCAATCTGGCCCTGCTGGGGGCCAGCCGCAAATCCTTCCCGGAGCTGGTCCCCACCACCGTATACGCCTTTGCCGGCCTTTCGGTGACCAACCTCAAGCTGGCCGTCATCGCCACCGCGGTGGCGGCCTTCGCGGTTTTGCACTTCATCGTCACCAAGACCAAGATCGGTCTGGCCATGCGCGGCATCGCCTGGGATAGCTTCGCCATTCCCCTGATGGGCGTGCCGCCGGATCGCATCATCGTCTTTACCTTCATCCTGGGCTCCGGCATGGCCGGCTTGGCCGGGGTGATGTTCGCCATGGCCTACCCGGTGCTCGAGCCCTACATGGGCGCGCTGATCGGCTGGAAGGCCTTCATCGCCGCGGTCATCGGCGGCATCGGCGACATTCGCGGCGCGTTTTTGGGCGGCTTTTTGCTGGCCTTCCTCGAGATCGGCGTGGCGGCGGTGTTTCCCTCGACCATGCGCGATCTGATCGCCTTCAGCGTGCTGTTGGTCTTCATGTGGCAGCGGCCCACTGGCGTCTTCGGCGTGGCCAGAAACCAGAAAATCTAGTGGACCAGACGGACGAACAACGGCCGATGCAAAAGTACTCCCTCAACATGGCCATGGCCGCCGCGCTGGTTGGCGTCGTCGCCCTGGCCCAGGTCGGGGCCATCGACCTCTACGTGCAGTCGGTGCTGATGTTCATGGCCATCAACGTGATCATGGCCAGCAGCCTGAACCTGGTCAACGGCTTCATGGGCGAGTTTTCCTGCGGCCACGGCGGGTTCATGTGCGTGGGGGCCTATGTGGGCTCGGTGCTGTCGATGATGCTGTTCACCGACAGCCATCTCTACGGCGCGGCGCTTTTGCCGCCGCAGTGGGCCGTGGCCCTGTTCCCGCTGGTGCTGCTGGGCGGGGGCGCGGCGGCGGCCCTGGCCGGGGTGATCGTGGCCGTGCCCTCGTTCAAGACCCGCGGCGACTACCTGGCCATCATCACCCTGGCCGTCAATTACATCGTCATCTCGGCGGTGCACAACCTAGACATCGTCGGCGGGCCCCGGGGCCTGACCGGCATGCGTCCGACGATCATGGCCATGGGCCAGGTCGTCGACCTGCCGTGGATGATGATCTGGGTGCTCGTGGGCGCGACGGGCTGCCTGTTCATCATCCGGCGCTACGTCAACTCGACCTATGGCAAGGGCGTCATCGCCATCAGCCAGGACGAGATCGCCGCCGAGATCATGAGCGTCAACACCAACCGTCTCAAGCTGATCACCTTCATGGTCTCCTCGGGCCTGGCCGGCGTGGCCGGGGCCCTCTACGCCCACGTGGTGGGCTATCTGAACCCCGGGGCCTTTGACATCCTCAAGTCCACCGAGGCCATGGTCATGGTTTATCTGGGCGGGATGGGCTCGCTTTCCGGCTCGGTGATCGCGGCGGTGCTGTTCACGCTGCTGTTGGAGGTGTTGCGGCCGTTGCAGATCTACAAGTGGGTCATCGTGCCGTTGATCCTGATCTTGCTGATGCAGTTCCGGCCCGAGGGGCTCATGGGCGACAAGGAGCTTTCGGATATTTTCCCGCGTTTGCGCAAATATTTCACCTTCAAGTAGCCGGCGGAGGCCGCGAGCACATGCCGCTTTTGTCCATAACAGGCTTGAGCAAAAACTTTGGCGGGCTGACCGCCCTGTCCGGCCTCGACATGAGCCTGGAAGACGGCGAGATGGTCGGCCTGATCGGGCCCAACGGCGCGGGCAAGACCACCGTCTTCAACTTGGTTTCGGGCTTCTACCAGCCATCGGCCGGGCGGATCGTCCTTGACGGCCGGCCGACCAGCGGCCTGCGGCCCCACCAGATCGCGGCCCTGGGCGTGGCCCGCACCTTTCAAAACATCCGCCTGTGGTACGAGATGAGCGTGCTGGACAACATCCGCGTGGCCCAGCACTATCGCATGGGCTATGGCCTGCTGGACGTTTTCCGTCGCACGGCCCGGTACCGTCGTTCGGAAAGGCGCATCGACGCCATCGCCCACGAGCTTTTGGAGGCCATGGATCTGAGCCAATACGCCCA
Organism: Desulfarculus baarsii DSM 2075; assembly: GCF_000143965.1. GTDB lineage: Bacteria > Desulfobacterota > Desulfarculia > Desulfarculales > Desulfarculaceae > Desulfarculus > Desulfarculus baarsii. Next base: position 1,466,383 of record NC_014365.1, read on the forward strand.
CGAACGGCCCAAAAACCTGCCCTACGGCCTGCAACGCCTGGTGGAGATCGCCCGGGCCATGTCCATGCGGCCCAGGCTGCTGCTCCTTGACGAACCGGCCGCCGGCCTCAGTTCGGCCGACGTGGATCACCTCATCGACCTGGTGCGGCGCATCCACGACGAGTTTCACGTGACCATCTGGATGATCGAGCACCAGATGAAAGTGGTCATGAGCCTGTGCTCGCGGATCAAGGTCATCGACCTGGGCTCGTCCATCGCCGAGGGCTCGCCCGAACGGATTCAGTGCGACCCGGCCGTGATCAAGGCCTATCTGGGAGACGAAACGCTTTGAGCAGGCTGCTGGAAGTCACGGGCCTGCGCGCCCGCTACGGCAAGATAGACGCCCTGCACGGGGTGGATTTTCACGTGGAGCGCGGCGAGATCGTCACCCTCATCGGGGCCAACGGCGCGGGCAAGACCACCACGCTCATGGCCATCAGCCGGGCCAGGCCGCCCGATGGGCCCAGGGTCAAGGCCGGCGATATCCGCCATCAGGGCCAAAGCATCCTGGGTCTTGCGCCCGAAAAGGTCGTCTCTGAGCTGAACATGGCCCTGACCCCCACCGGCCGGCGCATCTTCGGCAACCTCACCGTGGGCGAAAACCTCAGCCTGGCCACCTACGCCCGCCGCGACGACAAGGCCGGGATCAAGCGCGACTACCAACGGGTCTACGACCTGTTCCCGCGCTTGGCCGAACGTCGCCGCCAGCGCAGCGAGTCGCTCTCGGGCGGCGAGCAACAGATGCTGGCCGTGGGTCGGGCGCTGATGTCGCGCTGTTCGTTTCTGCTGCTCGACGAGCCCAGCATGGGCCTGGCCCCGCTTTTGGTCCAAGACATGTTCCGCGCCCTCCAGGCGCTCAACCGCGAGGGCATGACCATCCTGCTGGTGGAGCAAAACGCCAAGCTGGCCCTCAAGTTCGCCCATCGTGGCTACGTGCTCTCCACCGGCGAGATCGTCGCCAGCGGCCCTTGCGCTCAGCTCATGGACGACCCGGAGGTGAAAAAGGCCTATCTGGGCGGCTGAAAGGAGGCGGCGGATGCAAGCCAAGGCTGGCGCGCCCGGCGTGCTTCAAGAAATGCGGCGCGTTCCAATAAAAAAATTGTTTTGCGACGTGCGCTGGATCAGCGATCGATCTTCAGATAAATCATGTCGACAAGCTGGGCTCCGTTTTCAAATATCGGATGGTCGTAGTTGTCGACAAAGAAATTTTTGACGCGGTGGGATTGGTTGAATCCGCACTTTTCATAAAAGCGCAAAACGCCGGGGCTGTCGCCTGTCCCGACAAGCAAAGTTTGGCAAGCGGCAAGGCGGGATAGCAAAAAATCCACCAACGCCTTGCCAAGGCCTTGCCGCTGGCAATCAGGCCTGACCGCGATATTCTTCAGCTCGTAGACGCCAGCGGATTCCTTTGTGACCACGCACTGGGCCTTGACGCCGTCGTCATCGAGCACGAACATCTCGCCACGCTCAAGGTATTTGTCGATCATGTCTTCCTGCTCGTCCCCCAACAGCAGCAGGTCGAGATATCTTTTCTTGCCTGTGGTGACCTTGATGATTTCCATGGACGCGGCGCTTTCTGGCTTCGGCGGTGATCATGGATTTTCGGAGGGCGCGCATGAAGCGAAACGGGCAAAAGCAAGCCGCGGATTGGCCGCTTGCTTTTGCCGATGCGCTAAGGTGAATGGAGCGGGAGACGGGATTCGAACCCGCGACCCTCAGCTTGGAAGGCTGACGCTCTAGCCGAACTGAGCTACTCCCGCAGATAACGCCGGCGATTATATCACGGCTTTTTCGCGCCGGCAAACGGCGGCCCGCGTTGACAGCCGGGCCGCCATGCAGTAGGTTACATAGGGTTTGCGCCAGGATGGCCAAACACCAAGGGAGGAGATTCCATGCCTGGGGTAGTGGTGGTAGGCACCCAATGGGGTGACGAAGGCAAGGGCAAGGTCGTCGACCTGCTGACCCAGCGGGTGGACGCGGTGGTCCGTTTCCAAGGCGGCAACAACGCCGGTCACACGGTGGTGGTGGGCCAGGACAAGTTCATCCTGCACCTGATCCCCTCGGGCGTGCTGCACGAAAACAAAAGCTGCTTCGTGGGCAACGGCGTTGTCGTCGACCCCGAGGTCTTCATCGCCGAGATCGACCGCCTGGAGCAGCGCGGCGTCGATGTCAGCCCGCGCAAGCTGCGCCTCTCCGAGCGCGCCCACCTTATCATGCCCTATCACAAGGCCCTGGACGTGGCCCGCGAAAAGGCCAAGGGCAAAAGCGCCATCGGCACCACGGGCCGGGGCATCGGCCCCTGCTACGAGGACAAGGCCGCCCGGGTGGGCGTGCGCGTGGTCGACCTGCTGGAGCCCGAGATTCTGACCGAAAAGGTCCGCGCGGCCACGACCGAAAAGAACTTCTGGCTGAAAGAATACTTCGGCGCGCCGACCCTGGACGCCGAGGCCATCATCGCCGACTATCTGCGCTACGCCGAGCGCCTGCGGCCCTTTGTCACCGATGTCTCGGTGGAGTTGGACCACATGCTAGAAAGCGGCGGCCTGGTGCTGTTCGAGGGGGCCCAGGGCGTGCACCTCGATATCGACCATGGCACGTACCCCTACGTCACCTCGTCCAACCCCGTGGCCGGCGCGGCCAGCCCCGGCGCGGGCGTGGGGCCCAAGCGCCTTTCGGGCGTGCTGGGCATTGTCAAGGCCTACACCACCCGCGTGGGCAGTGGGCCGTTCATCGCCGAGCTGGAAGACGAAAACGGCCGCTGGATGCAGGAAAAGGGCGCGGAGTTCGGCTCGACCACCGGTCGTCCCCGGCGTTGCGGCTGGCTGGACACGGTGGTTGTGCGGCAATCGGTGCGCCTGGCCGGGGTGAGCTGCCTGTGCGTGACCAAGCTCGACGTTCTGACGGGCCTGAAGACGCTGCGCATCTGCACGGCCTACAAGCTCGACGACGGCTCGATCGTCGAGCGCATTCCGGCCTCGCTGGGCGTGCTGGCCCGCTGCACGCCGATCTACGAAGACCTGCCCGGCTGGGAAGAAGACATCAGCCAGGCCCGCTCGCTGGAGGATCTGCCCGACAACTGCCAGCGTTATTTGCAGCGTCTGGCCGAGTTGGTCGGCGCGCCACTGGCCCTGGTCTCGGTGGGCCCCGAGCGCGACGCCACCATCGTCGTGCGCGATCCCCTGGCCGTCAAGGAGGCCTGAGCGGCGCGGGCGACACTTCAAAGCGCATCGCGGGGAGCGGGCCGGTTCGGGTCCGCTCCCCGTGTTTTTGCCGTGGGGCCGGGCGCGTTCAGTCTGGGCCCTGGCCGGGGTTAGAAGTCGGCGAAATCGGCCTCGTCATCCAGGGGGATGACCTTGGCCGGGTCTTTCTTGGCGATGACCCCCGGGCCGGTGGTCGGCTTGGCGGCGGCGCGCTGTTGGCCGGCCTTGTAGGGCAGGGCCTTCATCGTCGCGCCGGGCTTGGCCGGGGCTGACGCGGCCAGCCGCGCAGCGGGGCGGCGGGCGACGCTGGCGCCGCCGGAGTCGCCGTCGAGGAGCTGCAGCATCTCGGAGACGAAGCCGCGCATCTGTTCGGACTGGGCGTTCAACTCCTCGGCCGCGGCCGCGCTTTCCTCGGCGTTGGCCGCGCTCTGCTGGACGACCTTGTCGATCTCGACCATGGCCGCGTTGACTTGGTCGATGCCCTGGGCCTGCTCGCGGGATGAGCCGGCGATCTCGGCGATGATCTGGGCCACGCCGGTGAAGTCTTGGTTGGTGGCCCCGACCAACTCCGCGCCGTCCTTGATGCGGCGGACAATGTCGTCGATGAGGCCGGTGGTGTTTTTGGCCGCCTCGGCGGCGCGCATGGCCAGGTTGCGCACCTCCTCGGCCACCACGGCAAATCCCGCCCCGGCCTCGCCGGCCCGGGCGGCCTCCACGGCGGCGTTGAGGGCCAGCAGGTTGGTCTGGAAGGCGACCTCGTCGATGGTCTTGACGATTTTGGCCGTTTCCTCGCTGGCGCGGTTCATCTCACTCATGGAGTCGATCAGCGACGACATGGAGACGTTGGCCTTTTGGGCCAGGCCGTCGGCCTGCGAGGCGCTGTCGGCGTTCTTGCGGGTCATGGAGGCCATTTCCTCCATGGAGGCCGAGGTCTCCTCCACGCTGGCCGACTGCTCGGCCGCGCCCGAGGCCAGGGACTGGCTGGCCGTGGAGACCTGGCCCGAGGCGCTGGTGACCTGATCGGCGCCCTCGCTGAGGCCGGCGACGATGCGTCGGAAGACCGTGGCGGTCTCGTCCAGTTCGGCGGTGCTGAAGCTCTTGAGGCCCTTGAAAATCTTGGTCAGCGAGTTTGTCACCGAACGCGCCACCATCACGCCAAGGATCAGGCTGAGGATGACGCCCAGCAGGCTCACCGTGATCATCAACGTGCTCTGTCGCTGGTAATCCTGGTCGGCGGCCTCCTTGTCGGCCTGCATTTCCGCCTCGTTGCCTTCGACGATCTCGGTCAGGACCGACCGGGATTGGTCCGCCAGCTTGTAGCCTTCGCCGGCCGAGAGGGCAAAGGCCCGGTTGTTGCCGTTTTCGCGGGCGGTGGCGATGACCTGGGCGTTGGTGGCCATGAACTTGCCCCAGGCGTCCTTGAAGGCGTTCAGACTGGCCTGGGCGCTGGGGTCGGCGTCGCGCGCCAGGATGCCGACGTCCTCACCCGCCTGCTTGGCGCGCTCGTCGATCTGGCGGGCGCAGGTGTCCATGGCCTCCACGGTGGTGGCCAGGATGAGGTTTTTCTCGGTTCGGTGGATGTCGAGCATGCGCCGCATGAGCCTGCCGGTGGTCACGGCCATCTCGACCGCCGCGCCAAGCTGGGCCACCTCGGTCAGATCCTGGCTCTGGCTGAGCAGGTTCATTTTTTGGGCGTAATGGGCCAAAATGGCCTCGGCGGCCTTTTCGGCGGCGGCGAAGGCCTGTTGGCCCTGGTCGGCGGAGAGGTCGCGCGCCCTGTAATTGGAGTTGAGGCGGGCCAGTTCGCGCACCTGCTTGTTGGTGGCCATGTATTGCTCGAAGGCCTTGTCGAACTGCTCCAGCTTGGCCCTGCCCCGCTCGCCGGAGAGCTTGAGCAGTGTTTCCCGACGTGTTTGGAGCGTTTTTACGTTTTCGGCGGTGGATCGATCATAGGCGTCCATGGCCTCGTCGGTCTCGGCGAGGATGGCGTTTTTCTCGTCGCGCTGGATGGCCAGCAGGTTCTGGCCCATGCGCGCGGCCAACTTGACCCGCTCGGCCGAGACGTTTACCAGCCTTTCCAGACGCTGGTCGATGTCGCTCATGCCGTTCATGCCGATGATGGCGATGACGATCGCCGTGGCCGCGGCCAGGGCCAGCAGCGCGCCCAGCTTGGTTTTTAAGCCGATTCGCTTCATGATCGTTCGTCCTCGTTGGGTGTTGTCGATATCGGGCTCTCTTTTTTGCCTCTGGGGCGCGCGTGGGGCGGCAAAACCGCGCCCGGCCCGGCCGGCCGCGCTGGGGCGAGCTCGGCCGGCTGGCGTTGGCGGCCCGTGACGGGCTTGCCGGCCAGGCGCGCCGGGGTCGCGCGCCCGACGACATCGCCATTGGATGGTCTGGTCCGCATGTTGGCCTGATTAGGGCGTGGAGGCGGAAGGCGTGACAAATCAGGCGCTCATCCCCCCCTCCACGCCACCCCTGTGTCGGAGCTTCGTTGGTTGGTGCGTGATCAGTCCTGGGTCATGGCTTCCTCCGCTTCGAGATGCGACGGCCGGCAGGTGGCGCGCCTGGCGTTTTCGGTGGAGCGGGCATGATGGCGCGCGCCGCCGCCGGGCTAGGGCGGTGATTGCTCGTGCCGTGGGGCGCTGGGCAGCACCACGCGCACGGTGGTCCCGTGGCCCGGCGCGCTGCCAAGCTCCACGCCGCCGCCCAGGCTCTCGGCGATGCCGCGCACCAGGAAAAGGCCCAGGCCCGCGCCGCCGCCGGAGCCGCCGCGTGTGGTGAAATAGGGTTCGAAGGCTCGTTGGCGGGTCTGTTCGTCCATGCCGGGGCCGTCGTCGGCCACGGTGAGGACCAAGCTGGGCGGGCAGGGGTGATCGCCGCTGGCCGAACTGGCCTCGGCGCTCAGGCCGACGCTGATCTGGCCGCCGCTTTCGCCCAGGGCCTGGGCGGCGTTGCCCACCAGGTTCATGACGATCTGGTGCAGATCCACGGCCTCGGCGCGCAGCGGCCCGGCGGCGCGGTCCAATTGGGCGCGCAGGCGCACCGAAGCCGGCAGGCTAGTCGCCAAAAGGGCCATTGCCTCGCCGATGACCGGGGCCGGCCAAATGAGGTTGTCGCCGCCCTCGCGCCGTCGGGCGAAAAGCACGATGCGTTCGGTGAGTTCGCGCCCCCTGTGGCCGGCTTTTATCAGAGACTCGATGCGCGCGCGGGTATTGGCCGCCAGGGTTGGATCGGTCAACGCCAACTCGGCGTAGGCCAACAGGCCGGTGAGGATGTTGCGAAAATCGTGGGCCACGCCGCCGGCCAGCGTGCCCAATAACTCCAGGCGGCGTTTGTGCTCCAAATCGGTGCGGGGCCCCGCCGCGTGGCTGGCCGGGGGGTCGTCGGCGCGGCCGTGCTCGGTGAGGTCGTGCAAGATGCCGCACATGCCGTAGACCCGGCCCTGGGCGTCGCGCAGGGCGAACTTTTCGCCCGCGAAAAAACGCGGGCCGCTGGGCGTGGGAAGCCATTCCCCGACGAACACGGCCCGGCCACTGCGGATGACGCCCAGGTCTTCGTCGTGACGCCGCCTGGCCGTGATGGGATCGAACAGATCCTCGTCGCCGCGGCCGATGATTTCTTCGACCACGCGGCCCACGGCCCATCCGTGCGTGCGGTTGGACAGGGTGAAACGCCCCTGGTGATTTTTGGCGAAGACGATGGCCGGGGAGTTGTCGACAATATCGAGCAGCAAGCGATGATCTTGATTCGGCGCGCTCATGTGTCGTTTGGCCTTTGATTGTGTAAGATAAATTCGTTTGTTCTTTTTGTAATCTTCTTTGTTTGATCAGTGATTGCGTATAGTTATGTTTAGCTCTGGTTTTTTCGAACCCTGGAGGGTGATCTCCGTTTCCAGGAATGCGTCGCTGGTGCTACACTCAAAATTTATTTTTGTGCTGGTTAGCGTGGAAAAAGTCGCGGGCCATGGTGGTCGCGCGACCCCGTGGCGCTGGCCATGGCCTGAGGGCGGCCAACCCAAGGCGCGGCCCGCGCGGCTGATCGCGCCGGTCATGACCTGGCGTATGTTTTGCTTTGCGAGCCTCTCCGGCGGTATATTTTTTACCCAGGCGTCGACCGAGGCTTTTGCCGACTTCCCTGAGCGGTCGGCGTTGCCCGCTGGGCGACCGGGCTTACGCCGCATGGCAGGCGCGGCAAGGTTGACGGCCGGGCCGCCGGCGGCCACAATTTATACACATTCACCCACGGCGCGCGGGGTTCGCATTGCCGACGGCCAGATAAATAAAGTTGCACAACTGGCCGAAACATTGATAACTATCGGTAGCGATCGCATTACGCAACACGCCAGTCCGACATGCGCGTGGCAATGTCGCTCATCGACTTACGAGCGGACAACCCCTTCTTGACCGCCCGCGCCCCGGACGAGCGTGGCCCGCGCCCACGTAGGCGAAGCCGGCCACGGTCGGTGATGGCCGAGGCATGCCCTTTGCCTCGGGCAAGGCGCATGGCTGTGCCTTCTGCCCGCCGATGAATGTTGTGCTGCTCGTACTATAAAAAGGCTGGCAAACAGCGTCAAGCCAAAATTATTAATAGAATGGTAAAAGGTGCCCCCCAAAAAAACCTTTATTCCCGCCGGCTTGGGCGAAAGGTTTAAGAGCTTCAGAGCCGATCTGGGGCTTAATCAGTCCAACATGGCCAGTTTGTTGGGTATTTCGCAGAGTATGCTTTCGCTTGTCGAGCGGGGTGAAGCGCCCATGCCTTTTGAGGCTGTTTGCGCGCTGTTGGGCAGGTTTCCAGCGCTGGATTTGCGCGACCTTCTGCTTGGCGATGTTACCAATCTTATGGTTGATTCGCGGGATTCCTCGGCGCGCGCCTCGGCGGCCACGGCCGGCCTGATCGGCGACGACTATCTGGCCGTGCCGCTGGTCGGCGACAGGCTGGCGGTCGGCGATGACTGTTTTTCATGGGCAAAGGCGCGGCGTTTGCTTTTGATCCATCGCCGCGACCTGGGCGCTCGCCAGCGTTTCGTGGCCATCCGCGTGGCCGACGAGGCCATGCGCCCGACCATTCCCGCCGGCGCCATCGTCATCGTCGACCTCGACGAACGCGACCCCCGCCGCCGCCAGCGCCATGTCTGGGCCATCCGCGCCGACGCCGATGGCCTGTTGGCCGTGCGGCGCTTGCAGGCCCTCAAGAACCGCCCCGGTTTCATGATCGTCAGCGACGACTTCGATAACCACCCGCCGCAAATCGCCTGGACCAGCGACGCGCGCGAGTTGATCCTCGGCAGGGTGATCCGCTTGTGGCGCAGCCTGGATTAGCGTCGATTTCCGTTCATTCCGACCATTTCGACGCCTTTTTCGCTTGACTGGCGTGCTTGGCCCAAGGCATTAGTATTTTTCATTCGCGCCGTGGATCATGGCGAAGGCGGCGATTCGACAGGCGAAAGACGGATTGCCTCCGCGCTAACCGATCAAATGGGCCCAGCCCGCATCCCGTCACCAAAAAACATGGACGAGGGATAAACGTCGTGACTTGGTTTGGCTAATCAAACGAGAGTTGGCAATCAATCTTTGCGGAGAGAAAAACATGTTCAAAGTCATCAAGGCGGTTGCATCGATATTGGCGCTGTGGATCATGACGGTCGCGCCGGCCCTGGCCGATTCGCCCGTGGCCGTGACGGCCAAGGTGGGCACGCTGGGCTTGCAGGCCGACGTGACGGCCAATTTCAACGAGTTCATCAAGGGCCGCCTGTCGCTGGGCGCGTTGCCCTTCAACCACGACATCAGCGTCGATAGCGTCAATTACGATTTCGACATCAAGCTCTACACCGCCGGCCTGCTTTTGGACGTGCATCCCTTTGCCAACAGCTTCCGCCTCAGCGGCGGCGTGATCATCAACAGCCACGATTTTTCGGGCAGCGCCAGCCCCAGCGCCGACAAGACATACAACATCGGCGGCACGACCTACACCGGCGCGCAACTGGGCCGCATGGACGCCGACGCCTCGTTCAACAAACTGGCCCCCTACGCCGGCCTGGGCTTCAGCAACGCCTTCACCGACGACGGCCACTTCGGCTTCGCCTTCGACCTGGGCGTGATGTGGTGGGGCTCGCCCGACATCTCCCTTTCGGCCACCCACCAGAACCTGGTGCCGGGCCTGTCCGATTCTCTGCGCAAGGAAGAGGGCAAGATCGAAGACGACCTCAACAACTTCAAGTTCTATCCCGTGGCCTCGGTGGGCCTGAGCTATAGTTTCTAGGCCCCCAAAAAGCCTGCCCGCGCGCCGGCCCGGTCGGGCGCGGGCAGGCAGGCTTCGCCGTCATGTCAGCTGCGGGCGATGTCCAGCTCCATCTGGCCCATGGGCGTGTGGATGGTGCGCGAATGCACCCAACCGAACCCGCCGCGCAGCATGGCCCGGGCTATTTCTCCCTGATCGAAATACATGTCGAAACCGCTGCGCAAGGCGTTGCCCAGGGCGCCCAACAGCATTGCCGGCCCGGTGCGCTCGTCGGTCAACCCGTCCTGGAAACTGACGAAATAGCCGCCCGGCTTGAGAGCCGCCCGGATCTTGGCCATCAGCGCGTCCAGGTCGTGGCGGGCGAAATTGAGCGTGGCGCTGGCCCAGACAAGGTCGTAGGGCCCGCCGATGTCGTCGCTCAGGTAATCGCCGGCCGCCACGCTGACCCGGTGGCCCATGCCGTAGGCGGCGATGAACTCCTTGGCCGCCACCAGCACCGGCGCGCGGTCAAAGACCACCGCCTTCATGGCCGGATGCCGGCTGGCGAAATAGATGGCGAACAGGCCATGGCCGCCGCCCAGGTCGAGCATGCGCTGGAAGTTGGCGAAGCCCTCCAGCCCGGCCACCAGTTCGGCCATTTGTTGGCCCACCTGGCCCAAGACCCAGCCGGCCCCGTCCCGCGCGCCCTGGGCCCACAGCTCGGGCGCGGCGAAATCGTCGGCCTGGCCGGCCGGCGACGGTCCCTGGCGCACCTGCGTGGCCAAGTCGTCCAGGGCGTCGATGCTCATGGTCTGGATCATGCCAAAAAGCGGCCCCAGGAAAAGCTCCGAGGCGCTGGTCAGATATTCCTGGGTGGCCGGCAGGTTGCGATAGCGGCCCTGGCGTTTTTCCAGCAGGCCCAGGCAAGTCAGGCCGTCGAGGAACAGGCGCGTGTTTTCGGGGTGGGCCCCGATGGCCGTGGCCGCCTCGGCGGCGCTACGATAATCGCCCAGGGCGTCGAACACCCGCAGCTCCAGCCCGGCGCGCAGCAGCTTGGCCCCCACCGCGCCGTTCAGCAGATCGTGCAGGCCTTTCCACGAGTTTGTCGCTTGGGGCGGCGTTTTCATGCAACTCTCCGGTTTTGGATGATATTTTTCAGGCCTCGGCCGGCCGGCGGCCCACGTTGACCTCCATGGGCGCGCCGGCCACCATGGCCATGCGCGAGCTTATCTCCGCAAAGCCGTGGCGCGCCATGGCCCGGGCCAAAAAGCCTCGCTCGGGCAGCGCGGCCTGACCGGCCAGGGCCTCGGGCAGCATGGCCAGGACCATCTTGGCCGGTTGGGTCGCCTCCTCGGTCAGCACGGCGTGGACGCCCACCAGCAGGCCGCCGGGGGCGAGGGCCTGGCGACATTTGGCCAAGACCTGGTCCAACTCGGCGTCGCCGTAATAGAGGCTGTCGGTGACCATGATCAGATCATACTCTCCGCCGATATCGTCGCTCAGATAATCACCGCCCATGGTCGACACGCGCGCGCTCATGCCGTATTCATCGATGTAGCCACGGGCGATGGCCACGATCTCGGGCCGGTCGAAGACCACTGCCGCGAGCCCTTCGTTGGCCTGGGCCACGGCCATGGCGTTGACGCCCGGACCGCCGCCCAGGTCGAGCATGCGCCGACAGGCGTCGAAGCCGGGCGCGTCGGCGACGATGGCGGCCATTTGCCGGGCCACGCCAGCCAGGCTGGTGGCGGCGTGGGCGCGGGTGAAGCGCTCGCAGTAGGCGGCGGCGTTCCAGTGCTCATCGGGCGGGGCCTGGCCGGGGCCGCTGCGGATCTTGTCGGTGAGGCCGCCCAGGCAGTCTTGCCACGATTCGTCGGCCAGTTGCAGCCAGTGGCCCAGATAAACCGCCTTGCCGCGCACCAGGAACTCGCTGGTCGGCGGCTGGTTTTGGTATTGGCCTTGGCTTTTGCGCAGCAGGCCCAGGGCGCAGAGGGCGTCGAGCATGAGCTGAGCGTTGCGCGGGTGGGCCGGCAGCAGCCGGGCCACGGCCTGGGCCGAGGCGGCCTGCTCCAGGTGGTCGAAGACGGCCAGATCGATGGCGCTCATCAGCAGGCGGCTGGCGACCGCGCCATAGAACATGTCGCCGAAAACGCTGAAATCCGATTGAGGATCGGGCATCTTGACCATGGTGGTCAATCTCCTTGGCGTGGGGTGGATGATGGTTGGCTTGGTTTTTGGGCCAGGATGCGCCCGTCTTCCAGGCACAGCGCCCGCGCGTGGCAGGCGTCGATGAACTGATGATCGATGGTCACGGCCAGGACGATGGTCCCCGCCTGGGCCGCCTGGCACAGCAGGGCGGCCATGCCCCGCAGGTTGTGGCCGTCCAGGCCGCTGGTGGGCTCGTCGAGGACCAGCACGTCGGGCTGGGCGGCCAGGGCCGCGGCCACGGCCAGGCGTTGCTTCTGCCCGCCCGAGAGCGCCTGGGGCCGGCATTGGGCCACTCGCTCCAGGCCGCTGGCGCGCAGCAGTTCGGCCACGCGCGTCTTTTGCCCCGCGCCGCCGGCCATGGTCAGCTCGGCCTGGACGCTCTCGGCGAAAAGCTGGTGATCGGCCTCTTGCAGCACCATGCGGCAGCGCCGCAGCCGTTGCCTGGGCCGGCATGGCCGCCCGTCGAGGCGGACCGCGCCGCCGCGTTCCTTTAGCAACCCGGCGATGGTCAGGGCCAGGGTTGTCTTGCCGCAGCCGTTGGCGCCACTGACGGCGACGATCCGGCCGCCGTGGGCCTCCAGGTCCACACCGCGCAGGATGTCGCCTGGCCGGCCGGGATGGCGATAGCGCAAGGCGCATAGCGCCAGGTCGTGGCCCCCGCTGGCTGGCGGGTCGTCGCTGGGCGTGGCGTCGCCGGGCCAGCGCAGGCCCAGGCGGCGGGCCTCTTGCGCGCTTTGGCCGAAAAAGGCCTTGGCGTCGATTTCGGCGCTGATCCGGCCGTCATCGAGCAGGACCACGCGGTCGGCCAGGCCGCGCAGGTAATCGCAGCGATGTTCGGCGATGACAATGGTCTTGCCCTCGGCCTTCAACTCGGCCAACAGGCCGACAAGCTCGGCCAAGGCGGCCTGGTCCAGGTTGGCCGAGGGCTCGTCAAGGGTCAAGGCGTCCACGCCCATGGCCAACACCGCCGCCAGGATCACCTTTTGCCGCTGGCCGGCCGAAAGGCCGAACACCGAGCGGCGGCCCAGGCCCTCCAGGCCCAGACGGCTCATGGCCAGATCCACTTTTCGGCGCAGAAGCGGCCGAGGCGTCCCCAGGTTTTCGCAGCCAAAGGCGATCTCGTCCTCGACCCTGGTGGTGAAAAACTGCGAGCGCGGATTCTGGAACACCGCGCCCACCCGCCGGGCGATCTGGTGCATGGCCATTGCGGCCAGGTCCACGCCGTCCAGCAAGACCCGGCCGGCGCGCCGGCCCTTTTCATAGTGGGGGATCAGCCCGTTGAAGGCCTTGAGCAGGGTGGATTTGCCGCAGCCGCTGGGCCCGGCCAGGATCACGCACTGGCCGTGGTCCAACGACAGGCTGGCGTCCTTGAGCGCCCAGCCCGCGCCGCCGGCGTAGCGAAACGACAATTTGTCGGCCAGCAGTTTCACGCCACGCCTCCCGACCCGCCGCGCAGCGCCCCGTCGAGGGCGATCAGGGCGGCCAGGGCCAGCGTCCAACCGGCCAGCGTCAGGCCGTCGGCCGGGCGAAAGTCCAGGCCATGCAGCGATGTTTTGCGCCCGGGGGCCTCCACGCCCCTGGTCACGGCGGCCCGGGCCAGTTCCTCGCCCACGGCCAGCGAGCGCAGCAACAGCGGAACCAGCACATAGCCCAGCAACCGATCGGGCCGCAGCCACAGCCGGCCGCCGGCGTTGAGCCCCCGCGTGCGCATGGCGTGGCGCACCTGGCCAAATTCGGCCGCCGCCGTGGGCAGGAAGCGCAGGCAAGCGCCCAGGGTGATCACCACCCCGGCCGGCGCGCCCAGCCGCTCCAGCGAACGCAGCAGGCGGCCGACGTTGAGGCAAGCGCCCAGAAACACGGCCATGGCCACCAACGGCCCGAATTTAAGCAGGAAATAATAGGAAGCCTGGGCCAGCGGCGCGGCCCCGGGCCACTGGCGGCAGAGGATCACGGCCGCCAAGGCCAATCCGGCCATCAGCGCCGCCAGCCAGGCCACGAAACGCCAGGCCCCGACGCAAAGGCACGCCGCCAGGCACATCAGCAGCACTGCCGCCTGGATGCGCCAGTCCACGCAGTAGATGGCCGTGGCCCCGGCGCTCAGGGCCAGCCAGAGTTTGACCAACTCGTGCAGATCAAAGGCGAATTCACGCATCAGCATGGGCTTTCCCGGTCGAATACAAAGCGCTTGGCGATCAGCCGCAGGGCCAGATGAGCGCCCAGCAGCCCGGTGACAAAGGCCGAGGCCAACTGCGAGATCATCACCGGCGCGGTCAATTTTTCGATCATCTGGACCATGGCTGGATACATCTCGATCTGGCGCTGGACCACATCGGCGTGGCGCGCCAGCCAGAACGGCCAGAAATTGGCCGCGCAAAGCATGGTGGAATAGAACGCGAAGCCGACCGTCAGCCAGCCCAGCCGCCCCCGCGGCACGGCCCGGCGGACGATCAGATCGACTATAAAGCCGGCCGGCGCGGCCACCGGCAGAATCGGCCACCAGCCCATCATCAGCCCCACCAGGCCCCAGACCATGCCGTTGATGGTGAATGGCCAGCGCCGGGGCGCGCTGAGGGCCATGAGCAGGTAGACGCTGGCGATGAGCATGTTTTCGAAGCATTGATGATAGATCCCCAGCACGATGGCCCCCGGTCCGGCCAACAGGTAGAGCGAGAAGATCAGATGGCTGAGCCCCACGACCAGGCCGTTCAACACGCCCAGCAACACCCACTCGCGGGTGGCGGCGCGGCCCCCGCAGTCGATGACGTGGGCGCTGGCCGGGACGAATGGCTCGGTGTGGGCGTCGGTGTGGGCGTTCATTTTGCCTTTGGCCTCGCGGTTGGCATGGCGTTAATAGCGCAGCGTCAAGGTGACGCCGAACATGGCCGGTTCGCCGTCCTGGACCATCTTGTAGCCGTCCCAGTTGTAGGCGATGGCGTGATACTCGGCGTCGAGGACGTTGCGGCCCCAGACATAGACGTCGTAACGCTTGGTCTCGTAGCCCAGGCGCAGGTCCAGCAGGGCGTAGGGGTCGTCGAGGATGCTGTTGGCGGCGTCGGCGTAGACCTCGCCCACGGCGGCCAGGTCGGCCCGGGCGAACAGGCCCGTGGCGTGGCGGTATTGCACCGCCAGATGGCCGTTGTACTCGGGCGAGTTGGGGATGGTCTTGCCGTCGTAGGAAACGCGCACCAGCTCGGTGTAGTCGCTGTTCCACTCGGTGGCCGTCCAGTCGTCGACCTCGGCCTTGGTCAGGCCAAAGCCCAGGGTGATCTCCAGGCCCTGGAGCGGCTGGGCGGCCATTTCCAGCTCCACGCCCATGGAATGGGCCTGGGCGGCGTTGTCGACCTTGGTGATCGGCGAGGAGACACCGACCATGTTGTAGACCTGCTTGTCGGCCATCTGGATGTAAAACAGGGCCAGGTTGGCCGTCAGCTTGCGATCCAGCCACGACGTTTTCAGGCCCAGCTCGTAGTTCCAGGTGTATTCCGGGTCGTACGAGAAGGATTCTTTGTCCACGGCCAGGGCGTAGTTGTAGCCGCCGGCCAGGTAGCCCCGCGACACGGTGACGTAGCCGAAGGCGTCGGCGGTGATGTCGTAGCCCAGCGAAAGCTTGGGCAGCAGCTCCGAGCCGTCCATCTGGTCGGAGACGTCGACGCCGGTGTCGCGCTTGTGGCCTTTGGAGTCGCGGCCGTCCCAGCGCAGGCCGCCGGTGAGGCGCAGCCGGTCCCAAAGGGTGTAGGTGGCCTCGCCAAAGAGGGCGTAGCCGTTGGTGTCGATGGAGGTCAGCGCGCTTTGGGCGATGGTGGGGTTTTGCTGGTCGATGTCGGTGTCTTCGATCATGCCGTAGGCCCCGGCCAGCCAACTGAGGGGCGAGCCGCCCGCGTTGACGGAGGAAAAGCGCAGCTCCTGGCTGAACATGGTGTCTTTGTACGCGGCCAGGGTGCGGCCCCAGTCGTTTTGGGGGTCGGCGGTGCAGTCGTAGTCTTGCAGGGTGTCGTTGCGATAGCCGCGGCGGCCGGTCACCGAGAGGATCTTGACGGCCTGGCCTTGGTGGCTGATGCGCAGGGCCTGGCCATCGCCCTGCTCGTTGTTGTAGTTGTCGGTGTCGAGCCAGGAATGATAGGCCGGAGTGCGGTAGGGCCCCTGGTCGAAGCGATAGACGCCGATGTTGTCGTCGTTTTTCAGGATATCGCCGATGAAGGAAATGTCCCATTGGCTGGTGGGCGTCCAACGCAAGGTGGCCCGGGCGGTTTTGCGGTCGATGGCCCCGGCGCGCTGGTCGTTGTTGAACAGGTTGGTGGTGTAGCCGTCGTTCTGGTCGATCTGGCCGCTGAGGCCCAGGTACCAGCGGTCCTCGACGATGGGCCCGGAGACGCCGCCCCCCAGTTTGTAGCCGGGGTTGTGGTCGCCGGCGCTGGGGTAGGCGCCAAAGTCGGCGCTGAGGCTGGCCCTCGCCTCGTTGCCCGGCTGGCGGGTGATGACGTTGATCACGCCGGCCAGGCTGTTGCCGCCGTAGAGGCTGCCCTGGGGCCCGCGCAAGACCTCCACGCGCTCGATGTCGACCAGGTCGATATTGTGGGCGTAATGCAGCGGCAGCATCAAATCGTCGACGTAGAGGGCCGTGGGGCCATATATCGAGGTCTCGAAGGAGGTGACGCCGCGCATGGTGATGATGTTTTCGGATGTGGATTTTTTCAGATAGACGTTGGGGGCCAGGCGGGTCAGGTCGCGCATGTCGCGCAGGCCGGCGTCGTCGATCAGCGCGCCGGAAAACACCGAAGCGCTGATGGGGATCTTCTGGACGTCCTCCTCGACCTTGCGGGCGGTGACGGTGACGTTGTCGAGCTGCGAGGCGCTGGCCTGGCTGGCGGTCTCGGCCTGGCAGACGCCCACGCCCAGCGCGGCCCACACGGCCAGCGGCAATAATGATTTTGCTAGTGCGCGCATGTGGTTTAATCCATATGGCAAGCTGTTTTCGATTTGGGCGCGCGGCCAAGTCTGGCCGCATGGCCCGGCTTGGTCTGGGAGGATAACAGCCGCCGGCCCGGTCAGGCGTACCCCGGCGGGCCTTTCAGGTACCCGAAACGGCCTTTCAGGGGCGTTGGCCGGGCGGCCCGTCAGCCAGGCGCAGGCGATACTCCGAGGGCGGCAGGCCGAAGTGGCGGGCAAAGGCTCGTGAAAAGTGCGTGCGTTCGGCATAGCCCAACTCGGCGGCGATGTGGGCCATGGTCAGGCCGTCGTCGGCCAACAGCTCGCGGGCTCGCTCCATGCGGCAGTGGTTGAGGTAGCCATAGACCGTGACGTCGCACAGGGCGGCAAAGCAGCGCTTGAGCTTGCTGGGGCTGGCCCCGACCATGCGCGCCAGGCGGTCCATGGTCGGCGGCTGGTGCATGCGCGCCCGCAGGATGCCTTTTGCCCGCTCGACCAACGCGGCGTCGGCGGCGCTGGGGCGGAGTTGCTCCTGACTGTCGGCCAGGCCCAACAGCCCCAACAGAAAGGCGACAAGCTCCATTACCTTGGCCTGGATGAGCAGGCCGTCGGCGGCGTTACGGCAGGGCGCGCGCAGCAATTGGCGCAAAGCGCCTTCGATGGCCCCGGGGAAGGGGCCCGAGCGATGGATCGGCTCCTGGTCGCGGGTCGGCGGCTGGGCCAGGCAGACGGCCCCGGCCTGGGCCAGGGGTTGGTCGAAGTAGCTTTGCAGCAGGGCGGGGCTGAGCATGAGGTTGATCATCCGCACCGGCTGGCCGGCCTCGTAGCGGGCCTGGCCGTCGGTGTGGCTGGTGAACAGCAGCTCGCACTGGCCGGCCTCGGTGCAGAAGCTTTTTTTGACGCCGCTGATCGTCCACTGCACGCGGCCGGAGATGCAAAAAGAAAAACCCAGCGGCAAGGGCATGTTGCTGTTGGCGATGCGCACGTCGCTGGTCAATTGATAGTCTTCGAGCAGCAGCAACATGCCCCGGCGCGGGCAGAGGGCGCGCAGCCTGCCCGCGCCCAGTTCGCGCGGCACGGGCAGGACGCGGTCGAAGCATGGGCTGGCCTGGCCGCGCAACTGCCCGTAAAAATCGATCATGGCCTGTTGTTGGTCGATGAGCTTCATTGCCTTGGCGGCCGCTTACGGCGATGGTTTATCGTCGGTGCTTTAGGTTAATCTAACTTAGTGTGCTTGATCTTATTTACGCGAAGCGGGCGTTGTGTCAAGCAAATTGTGCCCGGCGTCCGGGGTCGGTTGACAACCTGGCGCGCGGTGATTATAACTTGCCACAATCAGGTGGTTTTTCGTGGCCCGGCCGTGGCGGCTGGCCGTTTTCGCCACCAACGTCACACCATCGAGGATCGACCATGCCTTTCGCGCCGATAGCGTTATTGGTGCTCTCCAACGTGTTCATGACTTACGCCTGGTATGGCCACCTCAAGGACATGCGGGCCATGCCGATCATCGCCGTGATCGCCCTGAGCTGGGGCGTGGCGTTTTTCGAGTATTGCCTGCAAGTTCCGGCCAACCGCCTGGGCAGCGCCTATTTCACCCTGCCCCAGCTCAAGGTGCTGCAAGAGATCCTGGCCATGGTCGTGTTCGCCTTTTTTTGTGTTTTCTACATGAAGCAGGAGCTGACCCTGGATTATCTCTGGGCCAGCCTGTGCCTGGCCGGGGCGGCCTTTTTCATGTTCCGCGACCTGCCAGTGGCCCGGTGAGGCGCCAAGACGCGGGTTCGGTCGGCAAGGGGGAGCGGCGCGATGAAGTCCAACGAGATAGCCGTTGGCCGGCTCTATGACGACTTGGCCCATCTCGTGCCCCTGGTCAGCCCGCCGGCCGAATACGCCGAGGAGGCGGCCTGTTGGCGCGGGGTTTTGACCGAAAAGTTGGGCGCGGGTGGTCGGCCCAGCCTGCTGGAGCTGGGCGTGGGCGGCGGCCACAACCTGTCGCACCTGACCCGCGCTTACGAGGCGGTGGGCGTCGACCTCTCGCCGGCCATGCTCGAGCTGTGCCGGCGGCGCAACCCCGGCGTGGAACTGCGCCGGGGCGACATGCGCTCGGTCCGCCTGGGCCGCCGCTTCGACGCCGTGCTGATCCACGACGCCATCAGCTATCTGCTCAGCGCGCAAGATATCGCCGCCACCTTCGCCACCGCCGCGGCCCATCTGCGGCCGGGCGGCGTGCTCATCGCCTGCCCGGACAACTACGCCGAGTCGTTCGTCGCGCCGCAGACCTGCCAGATCGACCACGCCGCCGACGGCGTGGCGCTGACCTACTTCGAATACCTCCACGACCCCGATCCCACCGACAACGCCATCGAGGCGATCATGACCTTTTTCATCCGCGATCAAGGCGGCCTGCGCGTCGAGCTGGACCGTCACGTCATGGGCCTGTTCCCCCGCGCGGTCTGGACCGAGGCCATGGCCCAGGCTGGCTTTGACGTCGAGGTGCGCCCCTTCGCGCTCAGCTCGCTGGACCGGCCCTACGAATTGCTGGTCGGCGTTTTGCGCTAAGCCGTTCGCGCCGAGGAAAAACGCCCGTGGTTCAACAAAGGTCATCGGCCGGGCGTGATTGTCTTATAATGATAAGCAAGTGTGCCATCGTTGCCTTGGTGGATCGACAACGAGCTGGATCGGGATGGGCGAAGACAAGCAAGACCTGACGGCCGTCGCGACGCGGCCTGGCGATCCGGGCGGGCAAGGCCGCCAACCGCGAGCCGGCCTGGACGGTGGTCGGCCCCGGGCGGCGGTTACGACCACGGCCCAACGCCTGCTGGCCATCTTTGAAAAGGCCCGCGACGCCATTTTGATCTGCGACGACGATGGCCGCTATCTGGCCGCCAACCACGCCGCCGGCCTGCTCACCGGCCACACCCCCGAGGAGCTGACCCGCCTTTGCCTGTGGGATCTGACGCCGCCGGCCATGGCCGAACAAGGCCGGGCCGTTTGGCGCGAGTTTTTGGCGCGAGGCGAGTTGGACGGCGAGTACGCCCGGCTGCGCCGCGACGGCGGCGAGGTCCAGGTGGAGTTCCGCGCGGTGGCCAACATCTGGCCCGGCGCGCACATGAGCATGCTGCGCGACGTGGGCCGGCGCAAGGAACAAGAGCGCCTGCGCCAGCGCGACGAAGACCGCCTGGAGAGCCTGCTGCGCATTTCGCAATACCGGGCCGCCGGCGATCAGGAGTTGCTGGACTACGCCCTGGAAGAGGCCATCGGCCTGACCGACAGCAAATTCGGCTATATTTACCATTATTCCGAGGAACACCAGGAGTTCGTGCTCAACACCTGGTCCAGGGGCGTCATGGCCCAGTGCGCCGTGGCCCAGCCCCAGACGGTCTACGACCTGCACAAGACCGGCGTCTGGGGCGAGGCCGTGCGTCAGCGCCGGCCCATGGTCATCAACGACTTTGGCGCGCCCCATCCGCTCAAGCGGGGCTATCCGCCCGGCCACGTGGCGCTGCGCAAATTCTGCACCGTGCCGGTGATCGTCGACGAGCGCATCGTGGCCGTGGCCGGGGTGGCCAACAAGGCCGCCGACTACGACGACGCCGACGTACGCCAGTTGACCCTTTTGATGGATTCGGTGTGGAAAATGCTTGAACGTCGCCGCGCCGAGCAAAGGCTCGAGGAAAGCGAGCGGCGTTTTCGCACCCTGGTCGACAGCGCGCCGGAGGCGATTTTCATCCAGACCGATGGCCGTTTCGCCTACGTCAATCAGGCGGCCGTGCGCCTTTACGGCGCTGGTGCGGCCGACGATCTGCTGGGCGCGGCGGTGATCGAGCGCTTTCACCCCGACGACCGCCAGAAGGTGCGGGAGCGCATCCGCGACCTGAACCAAGCCAAGCTTTCCGTCCCGTTGATCGAAGAACGGATCCTGCGCTTGGACGGCGCGGTGGTGGACGTGGAGGTTTCGGCGGTGCCGTTTTGCTACCAGGGCCGGGATGGGGCCCTGGTCTTCGCCCGCGACGTCTCCGAGCGTAAGCGGGCCGAAAGGGCCATGCGCGAGAGCGAGGAAATGATGCGCAGCATCTTCCGCGCCGCGCCCATCGGCATCGGCGTGGTTTCCAGGCGGGTGCTGCTGGACGTCAACGAACGCTTTTGCGAAATGACCGGCTACGCCAAGGAGGAGATCATCGGCCAGAACGCCGTGATGCTTTATCCCACCCGCGAGGAGTTCGACTACGTCGGCGCGGAGAAATACCGCCAGATCGCCGAGCGGGGCACCGGCACGGTGGAGACGCGCTTCAAGCGCAAGGACGGCCGGGCCATCCACGTGCTGATGAGCTCCACGCCCCTCAATCCCAGCGATCTGGCCGCCGGCGTCACCTTCACCGCCCTGGACATCACCGAGCGCAAGCGGGACGAACAAGCCCTGCGCCAATCACGCGACCTGCTGCAAAGCACCATCGATTCGCTCTCCAGCCACATGGCCATCCTCGACGAGCACGGGGCCATCATCGCCGTCAACGCCGCCTGGCGCAAATTCGGCCAGAGCAACGGCTTTGGCGCCCAAAACCACGGCGTGGGCGAAAACTATCTGGAAATCTGCCGCGAGGCCAGGGGCAACTGGTCCAGCGAGGCCCCGCTGGTGGCCCAAGCCATCGGCGACATCCTGGCCGGCCGTCGCGAGTTCTACTATCTGGAATACCCCTGCCACGGCCCCGGCGAGGAGCGCTGGTTCGCCCTGCGCATGACCAGCTTCGCCAGCGGCGGATTGCTGCGCGTGGTCATGTCCCACGAAAACATCACCCAGCGCCGCCACGCCGAAAACGCCCTGCGCCAGAGCGAGGAGAAATTCCGCCTGGTCTACAGCGCCAGCCCCGACGCCATCAACATCAACCGCGTCGATGACGGGCTCTACCTCGACATCAACGAGGGCTTCACCCGCCTGACCGGCTATACCCGCGACGACGTCCTCGGTCGCTCGTCGCTGGAGCTAAACATCTGGCACGACCCGGCCGACCGTCAGCGCCTGGTGGCCGGCCTGCGCGAAAAAGGCTATTACGACAATCTGGAGGCCAAGTTCCGCCGCAAGGATCAAAGCGTGGGCGCGGCGCTGATGTCGGCCCGCCTGATCGAGATCGGCGGCCAGAGCTGCATTATCTCCATCACCCGCGACATTTCCGATATGAAAAGGGTGGCCGACGAAAAGGCCAGGCTGGAGGCACAACTGCGCCAGGCCCAGAAAATGGAGGCCATCGGCACCCTGGCTGGCGGCATCGCCCACGATTTCAACAACATCCTGGGCGCAATCATCGGCTACACCGAGTTGGCCCAGGAGCTGACCCGCGAGGGGGCTTCCAACGCCGATGAATTGGCCCAGGTGCTGCGTTCGGCCGATCGGGCGCGCAAGCTGGTCCAGCAGATACTGACCTTCAGCCGCAAGGTGGAGTCGGACCGCCGGCCGCTCAGCCTCAACAAGATCGTGCGCCAATCGGTGGGCATGCTCGAACACACCCTGCCCAAGATGATTCGCATCGAGACCGACCTGGCCGCCGACCTGCGGCCGGTCTGCGCCGACGGCAACCAGATCGAGCAGATTATCCTCAATATCGCCGGCAACGCCGCCGACGCCATGCCCGATGGCGGCCGGCTGCTCATCGAAACCCAAAACGCCATTCTGGGCGAGGAATATTGCCGCCTGCATCTGGACGCGCGGCCCGGCCAATACGCCATGTTGCAGATTTCCGACACCGGCCGGGGCATGGATCAGCGCACCCGCGAGCAGATCTTCGACCCATTTTTCACCACCAAGGAGGTGGGCAAGGGCACCGGCCTGGGCCTGGCCATCGTCTACGGCATCGTCAAGGACCACGGCGGCCATGTTTCCTGCTACAGCGAGCCGGACCTGGGCAGCACCTTCAAAATCTTCCTGCCCGCCCAACAGGGCCCCGATGACCAGCCGCCCGCCGGCCAAGAGCTTTCCGTGGCCCTGCTGCGCGGCAATGAAACCATCCTGCTGGTCGACGACGAACCAGATCTGCGCCGCCTGGGCGTGCACGTGCTGGCCAGCGCCGGCTACAACGTGCTGGCCGCCGGCTCGGGCGAGGAGGCCCTGGAGCTTTTCAAGGCCTCCGCCGGCCGCATCGACCTGCTGGTGATGGACCTGGGCATGCCAGGCATGGGCGGCCACAGGGCCCTGAAGGAGATCCTGGCCATCGACCCCAGGGCCAAGGTGATCATCGCCAGCGGTTACGCCGCCAACGGCCAAGTCAAGGCGTCGCTGCAATCGGGCGCGGCCGGCTACGTGGCCAAGCCCTTCCGCCGCGTCGATCTGCTGTTGACGGCGCGCAACGTCCTCGACGCCAAATAGCGCCCGATCGCCAAGCCCGCCTCAGTAGCCGATGACTTTGTCGGCCAGCTTGATCTGCTCGTAAAGAAACTTCATCGTCGACAGGCTGACCAGCGCGCTCGCATCCACCCCGTGGATGCCCATGCACTTGCCTCAGGCGGCCAGCACGCCCTCACTGAGGGTGAACAGCTTGGCCTGCTCGGCGATGGGAAACTGGGCGCTGTCGCCGTCCAGCAGGTCCACGGCCGGGCCGTTGAGGAAGATGGTCACCTCTTCGCCTTCGTTGAGCATGAAGTTGCCCAAGCGCACGGCGTTCCACTTGACCTCGGGGTCGGGGTTGGAAAGGACGATCAGTATTTGCATTATCGATCCAAGATTGGGTTTTTCATTTGGATCGCTTATAGCATGGCCGACGGATCGACGCCAACCCTCCAGTGGGCGGTCGGGGCGGAAAATGCGACGGGACGAGGCGGCGTGAAAAGCCCCCCGGACGCGGATCGACGCCGCGACCGGGGGGCGGGTGGTTCAGGCGGGTTGCTGGTTTTCCTCGATGGCCTTGACCAAAAGCGTCAACGTCTGGTTGATCGGCGTGGCCAGGCCCTTTTCCTGGCCCATGCGGCAGACCGCGCCGTTGATGAACTCGACCTCGGTGGGTCGCTTGTTTTGCACGTCGGCGCGCATGGAGCTGACGTTCTTGGCCGTGCGCCGGGCCACGTCACGCACGGCCTGGGGCATGTCCTGATGCAAGAAGCGCACGCCATAAGCCAGGCCCACGCCCAGGGCCTCGTCCACGGCCAGATCCATCAGCCGCCGGGCCGATGGCAGATCCAGCAAGCGGCCGTTGGGCGCGTCGAGGATGGCCGTCAGGGCGTTGATGCCCACGTTGATGATCAGCTTGGTCCAGATCAGGTTTTGCACGCCCTCGACCTGGCTGACGGCGAAGCCGGCCCGGGCCAGCAAATCGGCCGCCTGGCCGCAATAGGCGTCGGGCGGGCCCTCGGCCGGTCCGATGTGCGTCTGGCCCCGGCCGGCGTGACGCACGCGGCCCGGGCCCAGCACCGTGGCCCCCTCGCTGGTGATGCCGCCCAACACGCGCTCCGGCCCCAAGGCCTGGGTCAGGGCCTCCACGTTGCCCGCGCCGTTCTGGAAGGTCAGGGCCCTGGCCCGCGCGTCAAGGTGTTTGGCCAAGGTTGCGGCCACCTGGGCCGTGCCGTGGGCCTTGACGCAGACCAGGGCCAGATCGGCCTTGGCCAGGGCGGCCGGGTCGGCGGTTATGTCGATGGCCAGGGTCGACTGGCCGGTTTCGTCCTCGATGGTCACGCCCTGGGCGGCTACCCGCGCCGCCCGTTCGGGCCGGTGGTCGATCAGCGTCACCGCCGCTCCGGCCTGGCTCAGGCGGCAGGCGAACAACAGGCCCATGGCTCCGGGCCCCACCACTGCCACATGCATGGCCGCCTCCCTAAAATTTCAGTTGGGCGACCACGGCCGGGTCCATGGGGAAGCCATGCTCCTCGGCGGGGAAGGATTGTCCGGCCACTTCCTGGCAATATTGGCTGACCGCCTGGCTCAGTTGGCCAAAGAGATCGAGGTATTGCTTGGCCATCTTGGGCACGCGGCGGCCAGAGAGGCCCATGATGTCGTGGTAGACCAGCACCTGACCGTCGCAGTCGGCCCCGCCGCCGATGCCGATGGTGATCATCGAACTGGCCTTGGTGATGGCCGCGGCCAACGGCGAGGGGATGCACTCGAAAACGATCATGTCGGCCCCGGCCCCTTGCAGGGCCTTGGCGTCGTCGATGAGCTTTTGCGCGCCGGCCACGTCCTTGCCCTGGACCTTGTAGCCGCCCAGCTTGGAGACGCTCTGGGGCGTGAGCCCGATGTGGGCGCAGACGGGAATGCCCGCCCGCGTGATGGCTTCCACCGTGGGGGCCATCTCGGCGCCGCCTTCGAGCTTGACCATCTCGGCGCCGCCTTCCTTCATGAAACGGCCGGCGTTGAGCACCGCCTGCTCGGGCGAGATCTGATAGCTCAGGAAGGGCATGTCGGCGATCAGCAGCGCCCGCTTGAGTCCCCGCCGCACGGCCTTGACGTGATGGATCATCTCGTCCATGGTCACGGGCACGGTGGACTCGTAGCCCAGGCAGACCATGCCCAGGCTGTCGCCCACCAACACGCTGTCCACGCCGGCCTGGTCGAGGACCAGGGCGGTCGGGTAGTCGTAACCGGTGAGCATGGTGACTTTGCGGCCTTCGGCCTTTTTCTGGTAGAGGTCGGAAATCGTAACCTTTTTCTGGCTCATGGATCCTCTCCTGCCCGGTTTTGAAAAAACTTCGGCGGCGTTCCAAGCACGAACGACCGCCGGTGGGCTGCCCGGAGTGGTCGTCGGCCGTCTCGGTCTGTCGATCCAAGCGGCTGCGCGTGGACGCCGCAAACAATGTTCAACCATATTGCCCCAGCCCAAATCTGTCAAGGCCGCCGCCGCCGGTCGGGCAAATACTTCCGCTCTTTGCCGGTCATTGCAGAAAAACGTTGACACCTCCCCCGGGCTATGGTGTTTTGTGCCGGGGCCTTGGGCCCCTTCATCCAACCAATCATTTGCGCCGTCCCTCACAAGGGGCGCGGGTTTTCATTTTCAGCTACGGGAAAGGAGACGGCCATGGCGGCTGAGCTTATCAAGGGTTTGCCTATCGCCAAGGAAATTCGCGTGGAGATCGCCAAGGACGTGGAAGCCTTGAAGGCCAAGGGCGTCGAGCCCACGTTGGCGGTCTTGCTGGTGGGTGACGACGAGGCCAGCGTGGTCTACGCCCAGTCCAAGGTCAAGGTTGGCGACGGCCTTGGCGTCAAGGTCGACCTGAAAGTCATGGCCGCCGACGCCAGCCAGGAGGCCGTGCTCGGGCAGATCAAGGCCTGGAACGCCGATCCCAAGGTCCACGGCATTTTGGTCGAGCTGCCTCTGCCCAAGCACCTGGGCAAGGAGGCCATCATGGAGGCCATCGACCCCAAAAAAGACGTCGATGGCGTGCATCCGGTCAACCGTGGCTACCTGCTGGGCGGCCAGGAGCATCTGGCCCTGGTGCCGGCCACGCCGCTTTCCTGCGTGGCCCTGATGGAGCGCGCCGGCATCGACCTGACCGGCAAGCGCGTGACCCTGGTCGGCCGTGGCGACACCGTGGGCCGGCCCCTGGCCAGCCTTTTGATCAAGCGCAACGCCACCATCACCGTCTGCCACACCCGCACCAAGGACTTGGCCGCCGAGTGCCAGCGCGGTGAGATCGTCGTGGCCGCCGCCGGCTTCGCCGGCCTGGTCAAGAAAGACATGATCAGCCCCGGCGCCACCGTCATCGACGCCGGCATCAACGCCACGCCCGACGGCAAGGGCATCTGCGGCGACGCCGCCCCCGACGTCGAGGAAGTGGCCGCCAAGATGACCCCCGTGCCCGGCGGCGTGGGCTCGCTGACCACCACCATCATCATGCAGAACACCATCAAGGCCATCGGCTTGCAGGGCCTGGGCAAATAGCGCCGCGGCGCGCGCCTTTCGCGGAGGAAAGACATGGTCAAAAACGTCTACGAAATGGTCTTCAACGACTTCATCGCCGACGCCGCCAGCTCCAGCCACATGCCCGGCGGCGGCAACGTCTCGGCGGCGGTGGGCACCCTGGCCTGCTCGATGGTCTGCATGGTGGGCAACCTCACCGTGGGCAAAAAGGCCTACGCCGAATTCGACGCCCAGGCCCAGGAAGTGGTGAGCGCCTGCGAGGCCATCATCGCCAAGCTCAAAGACCTCACCCTCAAGGACATGGAGGCCTTTGACCAATACATGGGCGTGTTCAAAATGCCCAAGGAAACCGACGCCGAGAAAAAAGCCCGCGCCGAGGCCTTGCAGGCCGCGGCCAAAAAGGCCACCGACGTGCCCATGGAGATCTGCCGCACCTGCCTGGAGATCGTCAAACAGGCCGACAAGCTCTCGCACTTCGGCAACAAGATGGCCATCAGCGACGTGGGCGTGGGGGCCATGACCGCCGTGGCCGCCCTCAAGAGCTGCATGCTCAGTGTCGATATCAACCTGCCCAGTATCAAGGACCAGGACTACGTGGCCCAGGCCAAGGCCGAGCGCGCCCGGCTGTTTGTCGAGGCCGAGGAGCTTTGCACCCTGGCCATGGCTCGGGTCAAGGAAAAGATGGGCTAAGCGCCCGCTTGGCTTATGATCGGCGGGAGCGTCGGCCCGATGCGGCCGGGCTCCCGCCTTGTTTTGGAGCAGGGCGTTGCTGGAGGTTTGCGAGATATTTCAGAGCATCCAGGGCGAGGGCGTCGACGCCGGCCTGCCCTGCGCCTTCGTGCGTCTGGCCGGCTGCCCGCTACGCTGCGCCTGGTGCGACACGGCTTATGCCTGGCAAGGCGGGGCGGCCATGAGCCTGCCAGAGGTCTTGGCCCGGGCGCTGGCCTTTGAACTGGAGCTGGTGGAGCTGACCGGCGGCGAGCCCCTGGCCCAGGCCGAGACCCCGGCCCTGCTTGGCGCGCTGTGCGACGCCGGCCGCCGGGTGCTGGTGGAGACCAGCGGCGCGCTGGATATCGCCGTGGTCGACGAGCGCGTTCATCTGATCATGGACGTCAAGTGCCCCGGCTCGGGCATGAGCGAACGCATGCGCTGGCGAAACCTGGATATCCTGCCGCCAGGGGCCCAGGTCAAGTTCGTCTTGGCCGACCGGGCCGATTATGAATTCGCCCGCCGGGTGATCGACGCCCACGGGCTGGGCCATCGGGCGCGGCCGTTGTTGTCGGTGGTCCACGGCCGTCTGGCCCCGGCCAAGGTCGTGGAGTGGATGCTGGCCGATCGTCTGCCGGCCCGCTTCCAACTCCAACTGCACAAATTTATCTGGCCGCCCGAGGCGCGGGGCGTCTAGCGGGCGGCCGGGCGCTATTCGCCGGGCGGCGGGGCGGTGGCGCTGAGCCTGGCCATCTGGTTGATCAGCTCGGCCAATCGCCGGGCGTCATCGGCGCGGTCGAAGTAGCCCAGTTGGATCCAGAAGCCCGGCAAAAAGCCCGAGACCCGCACCCACCAGCCGTTATCCTCCATGGGTATGGCCGATGAGACGTCTTTCCAGGCAATGCGCGCGTTTTTGAAGCCGTCGGTGGCTTTTTTGGCCTTGGAGCGGCCGAGGATGGCCCCTTTTTGTTGCAGGCCGTAGTCGTCGACGCCCACGTTGGCGCTGTTGCTGGCCTGGTCGAGGATGGTGCGGATCTGGGTGATGATTTGCCGTTGTTGGGGCGTCAGCGCCGCCGCCGGCGCGGCCGCCAGTCCCGCCAGCGTCACGATCAGGGCCGCCGCCAGGGCCACGGCCCGCCAGGGTCGCCTAGTCCTTTGGCGTTTCGTCTTGTGTTTGTTCGTCATCGAAAATCTTCCGCAGCTCGGTTTGAGTTTGTTCCAGTTGCAGGGCCACGGCCAGGTCCACCAGCAGTTCGCCGACCTCGTCGACGCCCTCGACCTGGGCCACGATGCCCGCGCCCAGGGTCACCAGGGCCTGACCCAGTAAGGCCAGAGCCTCCTCGCCGCCGGCGGCCTCCAACTCGCCGGCCATCTGGGCCACGGCCCGGCTGACGGCCTCGCGCAGGTCGCGACCGTCGTCCTTGACCTTACGCCCCACAAAATCAACATGGATCACACGGTGTTGCCCGTCAATAATCATTTTTCGCCCTTGCGTTGAATCAGCCAATCTTGCATCTGGCGGATGTTTTTGGCCATGGGCCAGCGGCCGCTTTCGAATACGCCCAGGTCCGGGCCCATCATCGCCGCGGCGAACCGCGCGCCGTTGGCGTGCATGAGCCACTGCTCGACCCACAGGCGCTCGATGTATTCGTCAAAGGGGCTGCCGCCCTGGGCCGGCCCCTGGGCCAGGCCGTCCTGCCAGGCCCGGCGGACGAGCTTGCTTGCGGCCAGGACCATGGCGTCGGCGCTCTGACTGACGGCGTCGATGCGCGCCAACTGGCCGTCGACCCACTGCTGGCCGTGGCAGGCCAGACAGACGCGGCGCATGGTCTGTCGGCGCTTGTCCTGCTCGGCCTGGTCGATCAAAAACGCCGTGGCCGGCCGGCCGTCCAGGGTGGTGGCCAGGGGCTGGCCGTCGGCGTTGCGGATCAGGCTGGTCTGGGGGCTCTTGGGATGGGGATGGGACTGGATCAGCCCCAGCAGGCGCAACCAGATGCGCTCGTTCATGGCGTGGGAGCGCTGGGCGATGACGTTGCCCTCGCCGTCGGCCAACAAGCTGACATGGCAGACCGCGCAGGTGGGCGCGCTGAAATCCTTGCCCGGCTCCCACGGCGTTTTGTTCATGTCCCAGTCTTTGTGCTGGGCGAAAAACAGCGCGCCGTGGCGGCTGACTTCATAGACCTTGAAGGCCGGCACGTCGGGGCCCTTGTGACACTCGGCGCAGGAATAAGCCGAACGGGCCACGGCCATCGAAAAACGATGCCGGCTGTGGCAGGCCGCGCATGAACCCTTGACGCCATCGGGGTTGAGGCGGCCCACGCCATGGTTGGGCCAGCCGTCGAGCTTGGCGAAGGTCATCTCGCCAAAGTCGGTCTGGCGGGTGATCTGGCCCACGACGCGCACCGCCGAGCCGTGGCAATAGATGCACGATTCGGCCTCGTCGTTGGGCTCGGCCGGCGTGACCGCGATGGCCGCGCCGTCGACTTGCTGGACGCCGTTGACTTGGGCGGCCAGGTCCATGTAAAGGGGATTGTCGACCAGATTGCCCCTGGCGTGGGCCATCAGGTTTTGCTGGAACTGTCGGCTCTCCACCGGGTGGCAGCGGGCGCAGTCGGCCGGCGAGACCACGGCGTGGACCTGAAAGCCCTGGTGTTCGAAGCTGTCGGGGTGGCTGTCGGCGTTGGCCGTGTGGCATTCGGCGCAGCCGACGCTAGTGGCCAAGGCCTCGGGCGGCGGGGCGCTGGCGCTGAGTTTGGCCGCCAGGCCGCCGAGCTTCATGGCCTGGGCCGGGGTGGTCTGGGCGTGGCGGCTGGCCTGCCAGGCGGCGACAATGCCCGGTGTGGCCTGGGCGTGGCAATCCAGACAGGCCTGGCTGTCGTCGCTGAGCGGCGCGGCCAGGGCCGCCGCGCCCGGCAAGAGGGCCAACAACAAAAAAATCGCGGCGATTTTGCGGGTCATGGTCGCGCAATCCAAAAATATCGCCGCCCGCCGGCGCGGACGGGTTTGGGGCCGCTGGCCGGAGCCTAGATCGTCAGGTCCGGCGGCATGACGAACGTCCGCGCGGCCATGTCTTTGTCGAGCATGAACAGGCCACCATGGGTCTGCGCCACCAGCTTGAGCTTGCCGATGACCTCGGCGGCGCTGGCCTCTTCCTCGACCTGCTCGGCGATGAACCATTGCAGCATGTTGACGCTGGCGTGGTCACGGGCCTCCAGGGCCAGGTCCATCAGGCCGTTGATCAGGGCGGTGACTTTGGCCTCGTGGGCGGCCACTTCCTCGAAGCAGGCCAGGGGCGAGGCCCATTGCCCCGGCGGGGCCTGGATGGCCTCCAAGGCTGTCTGGCCGCCGCGCCCGCCCAGGTAGGCGTAAAAGCGCATGGCGTGGGTCATCTCTTCCTGGGCCTGCACACGCATCCAGTGGGCGAAGCCGGGCAACTGGAGTCCGTCGAGCCAGGCGGACATGGCCAGATAAAGATAAGAAGAATAAAGCTCGGCGTTGATCTGTTTGTTGATGGCCGCTTCCATGGCTTTGCCGATCATGGTCTTGCTCCTTTGGCGGGCGGCCGGGGCAGGGGCCGGGCGCGCGTTTTTGACCTGGCGCGGGGCTGGCGGGAAACCATGGGCCAAATTATAGCACAGCCGCTGCGGCGGCGTGGCAAGGGCGCCCGCGATCGTCGATCGCGGCGGCTCTCGCGGCCGGTTGAAATTGACAAGCCCGCTTGCTGGCCCTAATATTATATTAAGATAGCTACGAAATATACTCGTCAAGGCGAGCCCTCGCCCCAGGGTCAGCCCGAAAGTGCATTACGTATTAGGGTGATGCCCGCTCGTCGGGCAAAAATCAGCCACTTAAGCTTTGGATGCAACAAATGGGCAGGCAAACACCTGGGAGGGGCAGTGGCGTGGCGTCCGTGCTCGCCGGCGTGACGCTGATGCTGTTGGCGACGCTGTTTTTGGCCAGCCAACCGGCCATGGCCGATGACGCGGGCAAAAAAAAGGCCAGCGAAGGCGTCTACAAATCGATGGGGCCGCAGAAAGCCACCAGCGCCTATGGCGAAAGCGTGGTTTCGCGGTGGTGGGGCGGAGCGGGCACGGCGCAAAACAAGCAGCTCGACGACTCGTACATGGCCTACTCCCTGCCGTTCAACTTTCCGTTTTTCGGCCAGAGTTTCAGGACAATCTACATCAGCACCAACGGCTGGATCACCTTCGACGCCGCCTCCAGCTCTTTTAGCAACAGCGACACCACGCTGATCTCCACCAAGTGCATCGCGCCGCTGTGGGACGACATCGACCTGCGTAACGGCTCGGGCGTCACCGGCAGCGACATCTACATCCTGCGCAACGCCAGCAACGTGCTCATCCGCTGGAAGGGCAAGCGCTATCCATATTACAACACCAGCACTTCCGTGGTGAATGTCGAGTGCGTGCTCTACAGCAACGGCCAGATCCGCTTCAACTACGGCGTGGGCAACAACCCCGTCGACGCCACGGTGGGCATCTCCAAGGGCGACGGCAGCAACTATATCTTGGGCTATCACAACGGCCGAGCCAACTGCAACCAGGTGGCCTCGCTGCTCTACACGCCAGCCAGCACCAACGTGACCGTCAACGGCTACGTGCGCACGTCCGGCGGCGCGGGCATCAACGGCGCGTGGCTGACCTACACCAACCAGACCGGTTCGGGCTCCAACGCCAGCGGCTACTACGCCCGGTCGCTGCCGCGCGGCTGGAGCGGCTACGTCACGCCCATCAAGTCGGGCTACGCCTTCGTGCCCAACAGGCGGCAATACACCAACCTGAGCGCCAACGCCTCCGGCAACTTCACCGGCTACACCAGCGCCCAACTGCTGACCATGGGCGGCCGGGTCACCGTGGGCGGCAGCGCCTTGTCCGGCGTGACCGTCACCTTGACCGGCTCCAGCGGCTACGCCAACTACACGCTGACCACCAACGCCAACGGCTATTGGTGGGCCAAGGTGCCGCCCCGCTGGACCGGCACGGTCACGCCGTCGCGTTCGGGCTATACTTTCACGCCGACCAGCCGCTCGGCGCCCGGCTATACGGTCAACTGGACAACTTGCAACTTCACGGCCGTCGTGGCTCAGAACAAGCTGATCTGGGGCTCGATCAAAACCAAGGCCGGCGTGGCCATGTCGGGAGTGACGGTGACGCTCACCGGCGCTTCCGGCAAGCCCAGCTACACCGTCACCACCAACGCCAGCGGCGTCTATTCCCGATACGTGCCCTACGGCTGGTCGGGCACACTGCGCGCCAGCCGCAGCGGCTACAGTTTATATCCGGCCACGCGCACCATCAGCAACATCACGGCCAACCTCGGCAACCAGAACTTCATGGGCTACACCACCGCCGACACCATCACCATCGGCGGCCGGGTGCTCTACAACAGCGCCGGCCTAAGCGGCGTCACCGTCAGCCTGACCGGCTCCGGCGGCAGCGTCAACCGCACCGCCACCACCAACGCCAGCGGCTATTGGACCACCACCACGCCCCTGGGCTGGGCCGGTTCGGTTGTCGCCTCGCGTAGCGGCTATACGTTCTCACCCACCAGCCAGACGCTTGGCGCCCGCTACTACAACCACACCTGCGCCAACTTCGTGGGCAGCGTGGTGACCACGCGCACCGAGCCGTTGCTGGTGATCATGGTCGATTTCACCAACTTCGCCCACACCGGCACCGAGGCCGAATGGGCCAACCGCATCTTCGGCACGTCGGGCCTGACGTTGCGCACTTTCTACATGGAGGCCTCGCGCAACACTTTCTACTTCCGGCCAGCCAACGAAAGCAGCGGCACGGCCAACAACGGCATCGTGCGCGTGCGCCTCAACAGGGTCCACCCCAACCCCGAGGCCAACCAGTCCACGGCCGACCAGAGGTATCAAGAGCTGATGCGCGACGCCATCCTGGCGGCCAACCCCTATGTCAATTTCGCCGCCTACGACACCAATGGCGATGGCTGGTTGACCAACCGCGAGCTGCACCTGGCCTTCTACATCGCCGGTTACGAGGCGTCATACGACAGCAGCACGCCATCGGTCTGGGCCCATCGCTGGAGCCTGCATAGCTACTACCTGAACGCGACCCTGCCCAGGCCCGACAACGTCTACGTTGGTTGCCACAACGATACGGCCTCGCGCAACGGCGGCTACACCATGCAGGGCCAGCGGCACGGCAGCCGTCAGGCCGCCTTTGGCACCCTGGCCCACGAGTTGGGCCACGACCTGGGCCTGCCCGACCTCTACGACGTCAGCAGCAACGTCGCCGAGGGCGTGGGCGCCCACTGCCTGATGAGCAGCGGCAGTTGGGGCGCGGGCAGCGGCGAAAACCCCGGCGTCAGGCCCGTTCACCCCAGCGCCTGGTGCAAGATCGAGTTGGGCTTCGTCACGCCCGTCACCGTGGCCCAGGCGGCAACCTGGTCCGGCAACCTGCTGTCCACCAACTACACCACCTACGCGCCGCTCAAGATAACCACCTCCAACGCCCAGCAGTATTTCTTGGTCGAGTTCCGCAAGCCCGTGGGCTTCGACGCCGGCTTGCAGCGCCTGTTCGGCTCGGGCACGACCGGCGGTTTGGCCATCTGGCACATCGACACCTCGCGCCGCACCAGCAACAACCAAGACAACGCCAACTGGCGGCGCAAATTGGTGGATCTGGAAGTCCCCGGCTACAGCTCGGTCAGCGGCGACCCGCTGGACCTGGGTTACACCCGGGGCAGCCTGAGCCACTACTGGCGCACGGGCACGTCGTACTATAGGTTCCACGGCTCCTCGACGCCCAACACCACGTTGTACGAAGGCACGGCCACGGGCATCTCGGTGACCGCCACCGCCAATGGCACGGGCAACTACATCGGCGTGACCAAACCATAGGCGCATCTAGTCGCGACAAACCGCCGCCGCCCGCCCGGTCGTTCATGATCGGGCGGGCCAGCGGCGGCCCCGAGCGAGACACATCGCTGGAGATATTGCCATGCAACCCATCAAGCAAACGCTTTTGGCCGTGGCCCTGACTTTGGCGCTGGCCGCGCCGGGCCTGTGCGCGCCGGCGTTGGATCTGCCCCACGCCTACACCCAGCCCGATCAGGGCCTTTTCATCGGCATGCGCCACGGCGACGAGTTTTTCCATTGGGACACCATGATCGAAGTCTATCCCGTGGCCCAGGGCGACGACGGCCGGCCCAGTTTCACCACCCAGGAAGACCAGGTGCTGAAAAAACTCAACAAGCCCCTGGACCCGGAGAACGTGCCCGCCAACGCCGCCGACCTGACCCAGACGCCGGGGCTCTTGGCCAGGTTTTTGGACGAGACCAGCCTGGAGCGCCTGGGCGTGGTGGAGTCGGGCGGCGCTCGGTGGCTGATCGTGATGGTCGACGGCAAGGCCCTGGCCTACGCGCCCGATTACCCCAAGAACCCGGTGATCATCCGTGACGCCGAAGGCTATTGGTGCTACGCCCGCCTGGAGGGCGACAAGCTCGTGCCCACCGACACGCGGGCGGGCAAGGGCGTGGCCGCGCCGGCCGGGGCCGTTGACCTGGGCCAACTGCGCCAAGAGGCCGGGCGCATCGCCGGGACCAGGGCCGCGGCCCGCTATCCCGGCCAGAAGCGTTCCGCCGACTGCCCGACCTGCCCCCACGATTAGGGCTGATCATGGCGCGCAAGGCAAGCCAGGCCCCAGGCCGGCGGCTCCTCGCCTTGGCCGTGGTCCTTTTGGCGCTGTTGGCGGTGGGCGCGGGGGCGGCCTGGGCCGAGTTGACCTATCGGGGCGGCAAGCTCGGCGCTCGGCTCGAAGGCCAGGCTCTGGGCATGGTGCTGACCGAGGCCCAACGGTTGACCGGCGTGCGTTTTACCTATGGCCGGGCCGCGGCGGCCAGGAGCGTTTCGGCCACCTTCAGCGGCCTGCCGCTGGAGCAGGGCCTACGCCGCCTTTTGGCCGGCTTCAACACGCTGATCATCCTGTCGCCCACGGGCCGACCGCTGGCCGTGCATATCCTGGGCGATGGCGCGGCCGCGCCGCCGGCGGCCGACGCCTCCACGCCGCCACCGCCATCCGACACGCTGGCCCTGCCCGACGCGCCCGTGGCCGACGCGGTCGCCGATGGGGAGCGTTAGAGCCGTGTGCCGGCCAGGCGCCGATGAGTTATAATGCGGCCGTGAGGCGCTTAAGCGCCGCGCCGATTTCAGCCTGGTGGGTCCATGCCCGGTTTTTTGGCAAAATACGGCTTTGGGGCCACGGCCACCGAGCAAGAGCCGATGCTTGGCGTTGGCGATGGCGCGACGGGCTTGTTGGCCCCGGCCCAGCCGCATGAATTGGCCGAGGCCGTGGCCATCGAGGGCCTGTCGTACGATTTTCTCAAGCGCTACAAGATATTGCCCATGATCGTGGCCAACGGGGCCTTGCGCGTGGCCGTCTGTGACGAGGGCCTCAGCGGGCCGTTGCAGGCGCTGGAGCTTTTTTGCGGCCGTCCGACGCTGCCGCTCTGGGCCCCGGAGGAGGCCATCTTGCGACGGCTGGAGGTGCTCTACGGCCTGGGCTCGGGCGGCATGGGCGGCCTGGGCCAGGGCGCGGACCAGGCCGGCGTCTGGGCCCTGGATGACGAAGCGCTCCGGGATCTCAGCTCCGAGGCCCCGGCCATCCGCCTGCTCAACTATCTGGTCGATCGGGCCGTGGCCGTGGGGGCCAGCGACATCCACGTCGAGCCCTACCGCGACCGGGTGGGCGTGCGCTTCCGCATCGACGGCATCTTGCACGAGAAAGAGTCGTTTCCCAAGGGTTTCGAGGCCAGCTTCGTTTCGCGGGTCAAGATCATGGCCCGCATGAACATCACCGAGCGACGGCGGCCCCAGGACGGCCAGATCACCTTGCAGGTTTCGGGCCGCGACCTGGATCTGCGCGTCTCCACTCTGCCGTCGGTCTTTGGCGAGAGCATCGTCATCCGCCTGCTCTACCGCGACACCCTGGGCCTGGAACTGGCCGGCCTGGGCGTGGGCCAAGACGATCTGCGTCGCTTTGTCGAGATGATCGAGCGGCCCCACGGCCTGCTTTTGGTCACCGGCCCCACCGGCGCGGGCAAGACGACCACGCTCTACGCCGCGCTAAGGCGCATCAACAGCAGCGAAAAAAAGATCATCACCCTCGAAGACCCGGTGGAGTATCAACTGCCCGGCGTGGCCCAGACCCAGGTCAACGCCCAGGTCGGCTACACCTTCGCCTCGGGTCTGCGCTCCATCGTGCGCCAAGACCCGGACGTGATCCTGGTCGGCGAGATCCGCGACCGCGAGACGGCCTACATCGCCATCCACGCCGCCCTGACCGGCCACCTGGTGCTGAGCACCCTGCACACCAACGACGCGGCCTCGGCCATTACCCGCCTGCAAGACATGGGCATCGACAGCTTTTTGATCAGCTCGGCCCTGACCGGCGTGCTGGCCCAGCGCCTGGTGCGGGTCTTGTGCCCGCGCTGCCGCCAGCCGCTGGAGGTCTCGGGCGAGGTGCCGCGTCGACGCGGCCTGGACGAGCCGGCCGCCAAGGTCCATCTCTGGCGGCCCGGCGGCTGCCCGGACTGCGGCGAGCTTGGTTACAAAGGCCGCATGGGCATCTTCGAACTGCTGCGGGTCAGCGAGCCCATCCGCGCGCTGATCGGCGAGCAGGCGCATTCGGAGCTGATCATGGCGCGGGCCGTGGCCGAGGGCATGACCCGCCTGATCGGCGACGGCTACCAAAAAGCCCGCCAGGGCCTGACCAGCCTGGATGAGGTGCTGCGGGTGACCATCTCATGAAGGCGGCCCAGGCAAAGCCCCCGCGCGGCCGGCGGGCCAAGCCCCTGCGCGCCGAGGAGCTGTGCAACTTTACCGAGGGCCTGGCCGTGTTGGTGGGGGCTGGTTTGCCGCTGGATCACGTGCTGGAGACGGTCTCGTTCATGCATGATTCCGGCCGGGTGCGCGCGCTCACCGCCGAGATGCTGCTGGCCGTGCGCGGCGGCGCGTCGCTGACCAGGGCCATGGCCGAACAAAATGGCGTATTTTCGCCGGCCTACCTTGGCCTTGTCCAGGCTGGCGAGCTGAGCGGCGCGCTGGCCAAGGTGCTCGACGAACTGGCCAAGGGCCTGCGCCGCAACCTGGAGATCAAGCGCCATCTGCTGACGGTGCTTTTGTATCCGGCGGTGTTGCTGGCGGTGAGTTTTCTGGCCATTTTGTTCATCATGATCTATGTGTTGCCCACCTTCGTCGGTGTGTTCAACGACATGTCCACGCCGTTGCCGCCCACGGCGGCCTTTTTGTTGGGCCTGGGCAGCTTCATGAAAGAAAACAGCCTGTTGCTGGGCCTGGCCTTTGCCGCCGCACTGGGCGTCGTTTTCTGGGCCATGGGCAACCAGGCCGCGCGTCAGGTTATCGACCGGGCGCTGTTGCGCTTTGGCCCGCAGCGTAACGTGCTGGCCAACTGGCTTACATCGCAGTATTTTCGCACGCTGGGCCTGCTGGTGGAAGGCGGCGTGCCCCTGCCCGAGGCCTGCCGCCAGGCCACGGCGGCGGTGGGCAACAGACATTTTCGGCGCGGCCTGGCTGGCGTGGAGGCGTTGCTCAAGGAAGGCCGCAGCCTGGGCGGGGCCTTGGCCGCCGGCAAGGTCATCCCCGCCGCGCCGCTGCGCATGGTCGTGCTGGGCGAAGAGGCCGCCAACCTGCCGACCATGCTGGGTTATGCGGCGCGACATCTTGAGAACAAAGTCAAAACCGACATCGACCGGGTGGTGCGGTTGGTCGAGCCGGCCATCATCCTGATCATGGGCGTGGTGGTCGGCTTCATCGTCGTAACCATGATCAACACCATCCTCAGCCTGACGCAGGGAGGCATCTGAAACCGTGAACCACAAGCGCAGCAACCGCCTTCGCCGGGCCGAGCAAGGCTTCACCCTGCTGGAGGTCTTGATCGTCGTGATCATTCTGGGCCTGCTGGCGGCCCTGGTCACGCCCAAGCTTTTCGGCACCCTGGGCAAGGCCAAATCCCAGGTGGCCAAGACCCAGATCGAACTGGTGGCCGGCGCGCTGGACCGTTATCGCCTGGACGTGGGCAATTATCCCGCCACCGCCGACGGCTTGGCCGCCCTGATCGAGCAGCCGGCCGGGGCCGTCGGTTGGGCCGGGCCCTATCTGAAAAAGGGCGTGCCCAAGGATCCGTGGGACAACGACTATCAATACGCCTCGCCGGGCCAACACGGCGACTACGACCTCTATTCGCTGGGCCGCGACAAGGCCGAAGGCGGCGAGGATGAAGACGCCGACGTCGTCAGCTGGCAGTGAGGGCTTCACCCTGCTGGAGCTGTTGTTGGCCCTGGTCATCCTGGGGCTGACCATGGCGGTCGCCTTGCCGGAGCTGGGCGGCTGGCGCGACGATTGGGCGCTGAGGGAGGCGGCCTTTCGCGCGCGGCTGCATCTGGGCCAGGCCCGGCTGCGAGCCATCGAGGAAGGTCGGGTGGTGCTGGTCAGCCAGGCGGAGCGAGGGGCCGCCCTGTGGATCGACGGCGCGGCCGTCGAGCTTGGCGGCGCGGCGCGACGGGTGAGCGTCGCCCCGGCCCAGGCCACGCCCGGCCGACGGCCGGCGCTGCGGTTTTACCCCGATGGCGGGGCCGACGCCGGCGTGATCTGGCTGGATTCGGGCCGGCGGCGCCTGGGCCTGGCCCTGGAGCCGGCCAGCGGCCGCGTGCTGCTGGCCGGCCGTTGAGGCGGAGGGCCATGGGCGTGGGGCAAAAAGGTTTTACGCTGATCGAGTTCCTGGTGGCGGTGGTGGTGGTCGGCCTGGCCTTGGGGGTCACGATCCAGGCCGTGCTGGAGCAGGGCCGGGCCACGGAGCGCCTGGCCCAGGGCGGCGAAGTGGCCCTTTGCGCCCAACGCAACATGGCCCGCTTGATGGGCCAGCCCTTCCTGGCCGCTGGCGTCTATCACGGCGAGGACGTCGGCGGAGTGGCCTGGCGGGCCACCGTGCGCCGCCTTTCGCCCGACCCCCCGCGAGACCCCGTCGCCCGGCGCGGCGGCCAGCGCCGCGCGCGGCCCACGGCGGTTTTGCTGGAGATATCCTTGTGCGCCGGCAAAAAGGGCGCGGGTCGGCTGTGCCTGGCCAGCCAGCGTCTGGCCGTCCGCTGAATGCCGCGCCACGATCGCCATACCGCCGGGTTCACCCTGCTGGAATTCTTGATCTGCCTGGTGCTGGCCTCGCTTTTGATCGGCCTTCTGGTCCAGGCCCAGGGCTTTGTCTTTCGCGCCTGGCGCGGCGGCGACGCGCAAGTCCTGGCCCAGCGGCGGTTGAATCATTGCCTGGATGTCATGCTGGGCCAACTTGGTTCGGCCGCGCCTTTTCGCGCGCCGGGCCTGGACGGGCGCGGGCTGGCCTTTCATGGCGATGGCCGCCAGGTGCTTTTCGCCACCAGCCAGGCCGTGGGCGGCGGCGGGCTGGCCGGGCTGTGGTATGTGCAATATCGCCTGGCCGGGGATGGTGACGCCATGCGCCTGGAGAGCCGGCAGTGGCCGGCCGGGCGTGGCGTCTGGCGCGAGCTGTCGGCGGAGTGGGCCGTGGCCACGGTGTTGCTCGACGGCCTGAGCGAGGCGCGTTTTTCCTTTCAAGGGCGCTTGCCCGGCGGTGGCGTGCGTTGGCGTGGCCAGTGGTCGGGGCGGCAGGGCGAGCTGCCTCTGGCCGTGCGGCTGGAGTTTGTCAAGGATGGCTGGCGGCGCGACTGGCAGGCCCCGTTGATGTGCGGCGGGCGACGGCATGACTAGGCCGGCGCGGCGGCGCGGAGGCGGCCGGGAGGGCTTCGCCCTGGTGCTGGCGCTGTGGTTTCTGGTGGTGTTTCTGCTGGCGGTGCTGGCCATGGGCCATTTCTTGCGCCTGGAAACGCGCGCCGACGCCTTCCGGCAAGGGCGGCTGGGGGCCTATTACGCGGCGCGGGCGGGCTTCGGCCAGGCCGCGGCGCTTTTGTGCGGGCTCTGGTCCGACGGCAGGCCGGGGGCGTTCGTGCACCGTGGTTGGCAAAGCTGGAGCCAGGGCCGCTATCAGGGGCGGTTCCTGGTGCAGAGCGAGGGCGGCAAGTTCAACCTCAACAACGCCGGCCAGGGCGCGGTGGCCAGGGCCTTGCAACGCCTGGGCCTGGAGCGCGGCCGGGCCCAGGCGTTGCGTGACGCCATCTTCGACTGGGTCGATGGCGACAACACGCCGCGCCTGGCCGGGGCCGAGGCCAGGTTTTACGGCCAGGTCATGGGCGCGCCCGGCCCGCGCAACGGCCCCTTTGACTGCCTGGGCGAGTTGGCCGGCGTGGCCGGGGTGGAGCCGGAGATGCTCCTCGGCCTGGGCCCGCGGGCCAGGGAGTTGGGCCTGACTCCGGGGCGCGGCTTGTGGTCGGTGTTCACGGTTTATGGCGATCACCGAGCAGTCAACCTCAACAGCGCCCCGCCGGAGGTGCTCCATTGCCTGCCGTGCATGCCGGCCAGGGCCGTCGAACGTCTGCTCAAGGCCCGCGCCCGCGAGCCGCTCCACGACGTCGATCAGGCCCGCCGCGCCTTGGGCGAGGAAGTCTACAACCTGGTGCGACCGTGGGTGAACCTGGACCCCAGCCCCTACTACACCGTCATCAGCCAGGGCTGGCGGAAGGGCTCGGCCACGCGGCGTTCGCTTTTGGCGGTGGTGCGGCTGGACGAGATGGCTCGTGTCGATATA
This sequence comes from Desulfarculus baarsii DSM 2075, assembly GCF_000143965.1. Lineage (GTDB taxonomy): Bacteria > Desulfobacterota > Desulfarculia > Desulfarculales > Desulfarculaceae > Desulfarculus > Desulfarculus baarsii. The sequence continues at coordinate 1,507,231 of NC_014365.1, forward strand.
TGTTATTGGATAGACGATCTTTATTACGCCTTGCCAGACGATGGCGACGGGTCGGGAGGCCTTAAAAGATGATCGGTTGGCCTGCCATGGGGCGGGGCGGGGGCCTGGTCGTGGCCCTCAACCTGGAGAGGCGACGCGGTGCGGCGGCGTTGCTGCGCGTGGTCGGCTCGCGGCCGCCGCTGGTGGTGGCCCAGCGGGCCTTGCCGCTGGGGGCCGAAGCGTTGCCCCACGAGGACCAACGCCAGCGCCTGGCTCGGGAAATCAGTTCATTGACGGCCAAGGCCGGCCCTGGGCGGCTGGCGGCCTGGATCAGCCTGCCCAGCCAGGCGGCGTCGTTTCACCCCACGCCCGCGCCGGAAGGCTTGGGCCGACGGTTGAACTGGCGGCCGGAAGATCATCTGGCGGGCTTGACGCCCTTTGCCCCGGCCGATCTGCGCGCGGCCGAGTTGCGCGCGACCGCCGGCGGCCCCTGGATTTTGACGGCGTTGCGGCGCGATCTGGTGGACGACGCCCAACTCCTGGCCGCCCAATGCGGCCTGCGTCTGACGGGCCTGGCCCCCCGCGCGGCCTATCTGGCCCTGGCCCTGGCCCCCCTGGCCGGCCGGAACGACGACAGCCGCCTGGTTTACGCCGGTGACGACTGCCTGGATTGGCTGGTTTTTCAGCGCGGCCAGGCCGTGGCCATGGGCCGCGTGATGGCCGATGGCCCTTTGGCGGCGGAGTTGGCCGGGGTTTTGGCCAGCCAGATGTTGGCCCACGGCGGGCGCTCGGGCGCGGTGGCGATCATCTGCTGCGGCCCGCGGGCGGTCGAGGCCCAAGCCCTGCTGGAGGGCCTGGACTGGCCCCGCCTGGCCCCGGAGCGTCGGATCACCCTCGACGCCGCGAGCGAACCGGGCCACATCGCGCCCAATTCGCTGGGATGGCCGCTGTTTCCGCTGGTGGGTTTTGCCGCCGTGGTCGGCGCGGGCGGCCGGCCGCCGATGAACCTGGCCCCCCAGGCCGAAGGGCCAGGCTGGCTGGAACGCCCCGGCCTCTCGCTGCGCCTGGGCGCGGCGGTGCTGGTGCTGGCGGCCATGTTGGCCGGCGGCCAGGTCTGGCGGCAGTGGCGGCTGGCGGAGCTGGCGCGGGAGCGCGTGGCCGAACTGCGAACCGAACTTAAGAGCCTTTCCGCCGCCGGCGACCCGGGCGTGGCCAAGGGCCTGGCGACGGCCAACGAGGCTCTGGCCCGGCGGGGCGAAGGCTTGCGCCTGCTACAGCGTTTGGGGCAGATTCTGCCGGCAGAGGCCAGCCTGCTGCGGCTGGAGTACGACGGCCGGCGGGCCAGTTTCGTCGTGCGCTCGATCGCGCCCAACGTGGTGGCCCAGGCCCTGGACAATCAGCCCGATATGGCCCTGGCCGAACTGACCGACGCGCCGGCGGCCGACGGCGGCCAGGTGGTGGAGCAATCGGTGGTCATGGACCTGTCGGCGTTTCGTTAGGGCGCCACCGGGATCAGCGCGCGCGAGCCGTCAGCCGCCCGCAGGCGCAAGAACTGATCGTCGAAGCCCTCCACCACCTTCCCATCGACCTTTTCGCCCACGTGCACCCGCCGGACCGCCCCATCTTCGCCATCGCGCACCAGGACGAACGACGCCCTCGGCCCCAGCACCACGCCAAGCACGCTCAGCCGGCCGCCCGTTTCGGCGGCGACCGCGCCGGCTGACGGCCCGTGTTCGAAGATGTCGCGCTCCGGCGGCTCCAGCGTTTCGACGTCAGCGGCTTGGCCCGGGTCGGCGGCCAAGGGCGGCGCGGCGGGCGCGATCGGCGTCGGCGGCCGTGGCGGGGCCAGCAGGCTCCAGGCCACGGCCACGGCCAGGGCGATGGCGGCGAGCAACAACGAAGCATTCAGCAGACGACGGCTCATGGGCGCGCTCACGGCAAAAACGGGCGGCAGAGCGCCAAATCCAGGCCGAGGGCGCCGCCTTGGCCCTGGCCGATGGCGTAGGACTCGACGAGCAGCGGTGGCTGGGCCTGGGCCGCCAAGGCCAGCAGCGTGGCCAGCGAGTTCATGTCGCCGCTGGCCGCCAGCCGGGCGCTGATTTTCAGCAGGCCGCTTTCTTGGCGCGGATCGCCCAGCGTCACCGTGATCTGGCGCAGGCCGGCTTGCCGGGCCAGATCGTCAATTTGCGCGGCCATTTGTTGGCCCACGGCGGGTAGTTGGCCTTCGGACGGGCGCTGGAGCTGTCGGGCCAGGCGCGCCGTTTCGGCCTCGCGCCGAGCCTTGATCGCTCGCTCGCGCTCCAGCAGGGCCTGAAGGGTGGCGGCGTTTTGCGTCAGCGTCAGCGCCTCTTGCCGCCACTGCGCCGTTTGCTCCAGCAGTGGCTCGACCAGCAACACATGACCGCCCACCACCAGCGCCAACACCGCCGTCCAAAAGACCAGCGGGCTTTTGGCGTGCAGGCTCGCCAGCAGCGCCCCGGCCGCGCGCCAACGGCCGCTGGGCGCGGGGGCGTCGTTTGGGGCGTTGGTCATTCAGGCCGCTCCCAACAGCAGGTTCAACCATGGCCGGTGGTGCGGGTCGACCAGCAGCGCCACGCCGCCCCACAGGGCCAGGTATGGCCCGAAGGCCAGCCGCCGGCCACTGGGCCAGCCGCGCCAGGCGGCCACGACGCCGGCCCAGAGCAGGGCCGTGGCCGCGGCCAGAAACAGCGTGGCCAAGGCGTTGGCCAGGCCCAGGCAGGCCCCCAGCGCGCCCAGCAGCTTGACGTCGCCCCAGCCCAGGCCGGGCCTGTGGGCCAGCCGCGCGAAGGCCAGCGCCAGCCCGGCCAGCAGACCGGCCGCCACGCATCCGTCGATCAGCGCCGTCAGCCAATCGGCCGAGGGCAACAGCGGCGCGGCCAAAACGCCAAGCGCCAACAGGGCCAGATTGACGGCGTCGGGGATGATTCCGGCCATGGCGTCGGCCAACGCGCCCACGGCCAGCCCGCACAAGACAACGGCCTGGAGCGCCGCCGTCGGTCCGACCCCACGCACGGCCAGCGGCGCGCCCAGGCACAACGCGCCCAGCAGGCACGGCCAGATCAGCCAGGGCCCGGCTGGGCGCGGCCGCAGCCCGGTCAAGCGCCGCGCCAGGGCGTGCAGGGCCGGGCCCAGCGCCGCGCCGGCCACGGCCGCGCCGCTCACGCCGGCCACGTCAATCCAGGCCATCGCCGGGTTGCTGGCGCGACGGAGGCGGGGCGGCCATCTGGCGGCTGAAGCGCTCTTGCTCGCGCAGGCTCTGGACGATGTGCCTGGCGTCGTTCATGTCGTGGATGACGTGGGGCGTGATGGTCAGGATCAGCTCGGTGCGCGAATCGACGTCTTTTTCAGTCTTGAACAGATAGCCCAGGATGGGCACGTCGCTGAGGAAAGGCACGCCCGAGTCGATTTTGTGCTTGGTTTCCTGGATCAAACCGGCCAGGACGATGCTCTGGCCATCGGTGGTGACCACGTTGGTGGTGGCGGTGCGCTGGGAAAAGGCCGGTGAACCGGTGTCGCCGAAGGAGTCGGTGAGCACGTCCGAGACCTCCTGGCGGATGTTGAGGCGCACCACGCCCGAGTCGTTGATGCGCGGCGTCACGGTGAGGATGATGCCCACGTCACGGTATTCGATGGAGCGGTCGACGACCTTGTTGCCGGTGCTGGTGGAGATGTCCTCGGAGGTGGTCAGATCGGTGATGATGGGGATCTCGCGGCCGACCAGGATGCGCGCGCTTTGGTTTTCGGCGGCCAGCAAAAGCGGCGAGGAGATGACCTGGAGCTTGTCCTTCTGGGCCAGGGCCTTGAGGGTGAAAAGCAACTCGTTGGTCTTGGCGATGGTGTAGACCAGGCCGCTGGTGGGCAGCAGGTCGGCGTCGGGCTTGAGATTGATGTCGGAAAACGTCGCGCCGTTTTCGGTGAGGTAGCGCCACTCCACGCCCAACTTCAACTGGTCGTCCAGGGTCACTTCGGCGATGACCACCTCGATGAGCACCTGCTTGGGAAAGACGTCGAGCTTATGCAGGGTTTTGAGCAGGTACTTCAGGTCGCGCCGTGGGGCGCGCAGGACGATGGAGTTGGTGTGGCGGTCGACGACGATGCGGATGGATTTTTCCAGGCGGCGGCTGAAGGTGCGCTCCTGGGGCCGTTCCGCCTCCAGTTCGCGCGGGTCTTCGCGTTGGTCACGGTTGAGCCGATCGCCGGTGTAACGGCGCTCGGCCCTGTCGCCGGAGCGTCGGCGATCCTCGGTCAGCGACGCCGGCTGGCTCTGGAATTGCTGTTCCTGCTCCTGGGGCCGGCTTTTGGCTTCCTCGCCTTCCTGGCCGTCGAAGAGGCCGCTGAGCACCTCGGCGATGACGGTGGCGTCGCCGTTTTGGCAATAGTAAACGTAAATGCCCGTTTCGGCGTCCGATATCTGGCGATCAAGCTCTTCGAGCCATTGGTCGACGCGCTTGAACATGTGCTGATAAGTGCTGACCACGGCGATGGACGAAAGTTGGGGCAAGGCGATGATCTGGGCCCACATGCCGGAGGCGGGCTTGGAGGATATGCCCATGGCCCCGAAGATCGATTGCAACTCGGCGCTGAGGCGGCCGACGTCGACGTTACGAATGGGGTAGAGCCTGATGCCCACGCGGTTGACTGCCGGCACGTCAAGCATGCGCGAAAGTTCGGCGACCTTGGCCTGGTTGGGCGCGGTGTCGGCCACCACCAGCAGATTGGCCGGCATGACCGCCGTGATGCGCCCGCCCTCGGAGACGAAAGGCTCCAGGGCCTTGGCCGCGTCGCTGGCCGCGATGTGCCGCAGGTAATAGACATTGATGGCGTAGCCGTCGGGTCCGGCCTGGGCCAGGCGGTCGGCCAGCATGATCTGGGTCGGCCCCTTGCGGGCGCTGGCCAGGGAGCTCACGCGAAAGGAATCGCCCTCGCGCAGCAAGGCGTAGCCGTTGGTCTCGAGCATGGCCTCCAAAAGGGGCAACAGGCCGCTTTGCGGGATGCGCCGGCCGCTGGATATGGTCACCGTGCCGCGAATTTGGGCCGGGGTGATTATGGTCGCGCCGGTCAGGTCGGCGAAAACGCGGATGACCTCGTCCAGGGGCGCTTGGTTGAAATTGATGATGTGGCTCTGGCCGTCTTCCGCGGCGGCCTCGTCCTGGCCCCTTGGGGCCGGGCCGGCCACGCCGCTCAAGGGCGAACTGATCTCCGGGCCGATCTGGCTGGGCCGCTGGGCCCGGCGCTCCTCCAGCAGCAGCTCGTCGCGGTTGGCGGCGCTGGTTTTGGGGCGTTCGCTGGGTGGAATGCGCCAAAGGCTGTCGTTTTGCCTTGCCGGAGCCGCGCCGTCGCCAGCGCAGCCGGCCGCCGCCAACAGCGCCAGGCCAAGAACCATCGCCAAAACAATGTGCGACCGCTTGGTCATCGCGCCCCAATCCCGGAACACCACGGCCGCGCCGTGGGCGAAGAGCTATCGAGAGTAGACGTTGATCCAGGTGTAGCCATAAGCGCCGCCATAGCTTACGGTTATTTTGTCGTTGCCGGCTTTTTCCGGGGCGGTGTAAATGGCCGTGGCGCTGCCGTTGCTGGTGGTGAAGGCGTTGGTTTTCGTCCCGCTGGTGTTGGTGAAGCTTCCGCCGAGCATGGAGCTGAAAATGAGCTGTACGGCGGCGGTCACGGGGCCGTCCTTGTCGGCGACGGTGGCGGTGATGGTGGTCTGGCCCTGGGTCGGCACCATGCTCTGGCTGACGCTGACCACCACCGTGTAGCCCGTCCCGCCACCGCTGCCGCCGCTCTCGGAACCGCCGCTACAGGCGGCAAGGCACGACATCAACAAAAGAACGCACGCCAAAAAGGCGCAACGGACCACGGATGGCTTCTGCGTTTGGGCCAAGGACACGGATGCACCTCGAGAGTTGGCTTGGGGTCCGACGATGCGGGGCGGCAAAGGATTTTCGTAATCAAATTTATCGTCATATTAGGTTGCCGATCACCCGGAGTCAAGCGGTTAACGGCGTCTGAGGAAGCCTCGACCGCTTGCGCCGGCGGCGCGGCCGGGGTAAAACAGCCTCGAAGCCGACGCGATTGACGCGCCGCCGCACCGATGGAGTCACGCCCCCACATCATGATCCGCGCCAACCTGATTCTGCTGCGCCACGGCCAGAGCCAAACCAACCAGTCCCAGACCTTCACCGGTTGGCTGGACGCGCCGCTTTCCGACCTGGGCCGGGCCCAGGCCGCGCGGGCCGGCTGTTTGCTGGCCCAGGCCGGACCGCCCGTGCAGGCGGCTTTTTGCTCGCGCCTGAGCCGGGCGGCGCAAACGCTGGAGTTGGCCTTGGCGGCCATGGGCCGGCCCGACCTGCCGCGCCAGGCCCTCTGGCGGCTCAACGAGCGCCACGTGGGCCAGTTGCAGGGCGTGGCCAAGGACGAGGCGCGGGCCCGGTTTGGCCCGGAGCTGATCCACGCCTGGCGTCACGGCCTGGATCTGGCCCCGCCGCCCCTGAGCCCCGAAGACCCCCGTCACCCCCGCCACGACCCGCTCCACGCCGACGTGGACCCGGCCCTTTTGCCGGCCAGCGAATCGTTGGGGCAGTTGGTTTGGCGGGTGGAGCCGGTCTGGCGAGGCGAGTTGGCCCCACGCCTGGCCGCCGGACAGAACCTGCTGGTGGCCGGCCACGGCCTTTCGCTGTGGGCGGTCTGCCGCCTGGTTTTGGCCGACCAGGGCCTGGATTTGCCCAGTTTTTCCATGCCCAACGCCAACCCCCTGATCTTGGCCTTTGACCGTCGCGGCCGGTTGTTCTCCATGAGCTATCTGGACCAGGCCGCCGCCGGCGATCTACCGCCGCTTTCGTCATTGAATCCGCTGAATTGCCGCCACGATGGCCAGCGGGCCGCCGCCCTGGTCCAGCGCCGGGGGTGATGATCCAAAATCACTGGTGGATTGCGCCAAAGGCGTGCTAAGGTCGTCATTGCCGCCACGCTCAGGTTCGGCGTGGCGGCCGAGTTGGGGGGCAAGCCGCCAGCGGGCGCACCGCCTTTTTCCGCCTAGATCGCACCAGCCCATGGCCGCCGGCCAGACTTGTTCCGGCCAACCAGCGCGTATCAAGACGCTTTGACATCATAACGTTACGACGCCGTAGCGTCACATAATCGTTCCTGGCCTGTCGGGGGTGAGCGGACATGTGCGAGCAAAAATTCAGGTTGGTCCTTTTGGAGACCTCGGGCAACCAGGCCTATATCTTCGCTGCCAACAAGCTGCGCGAGATCATGGGCGCTTCGCAGATCGTGCACGAGGTGGGCACCAAGTTGGTTTGCGAGAGCCTGGATGCCGTCTGCCCGGGCCGGCACAATTTATATTGGCGCGAGCAAGAGCAGTGCGTGGAGTTCAAGGACGGGCGTCTGTTCGAGGGCGATTGCCAGGCCGAGGTCATGGTGGCGGCCAGCGGCAAGGCCCTGATCCTGGTGGCCGACAACGGCGGCGTTAAGGACGACTGCCTGGCTAATAAATTGATTCGCGCTTGGTCGCTGCGGGTCTGCCGCTATCTGCCCGGCGTGGACGCCACGGGCGTCTATTCCGCCGCGCGTTGCTGGAGCGAAGGCGGGGCCGTGGCCGCAGCCAATTTGCAGGCCCACCAGCGTTTCGAGCAGGCACGTTTGCGGCGGCGCGGCCCCTTGGCTCGTTTTCAGCGCCTGCCGGTGACGGCGGCCTGCGTCAGCAGCGGCGGCCCGGCCAGCGGCTTTTTTAGCGAGACCCCCGGCAAGTCGACCGCCGGCCAAGGCGAGCCCGCGGCGCAATCAGACAAAAAGGAGCCGCTTTTCGCGGGCTCAAGGACCACCCTGACCAAGCGGCAAAGACAGCGATACAACAAAACGCGGGAAAGGTTCAACCAGCTCTACGGGCCGGACTGCCGGTTGTTTGGCAACCTGCTGAACCACGACACATTCGACAAAATGGGGGCCGACTGGCTGGCGGTGATCCACGCCGACGGCAACGGCCTGGGCCAGGTGTTTTTGAACTTCGGAACGCATGTCGGCAAAATCAAGCCAGCCTTGAAAGGCGGCGCGCTCAACCGCGCCTATGTCGACGCCTATCGCGAGTTTTCGCGCGGCCTGGATGAGTGCGCCCAAAAGGCGTTCAAGCAGGCCCTGCTTGTCTGCAAGGCCCTTGATCTGGTCAAGCGGGCTGGCGACGATACGTGGCGTTTTCCCATCTTCCCGGTGGTGCTGGGCGGCGACGACCTGACGGTGGTGATGACCGGCGAGCTGGCCTTGCCCTTTTGCGCGGCGTTTCTGAAGGCGTTTGAAGGGCAAGTGGCAGGGTGGCAGCAAGAATTGCCAGAGGACGATTCGGCCGTCGAGCCCGACGCCATCGTTCAATATATCTGCCAAAAGGCCCTGGGCGCGCCCCGGCTGGGCATCTGCGCCGGCGTGGCCATCATCAAGCCCCACTTTCCCTTTCACGTGGCCCACGACCTGGCCGAGGAGCTGCTGCGTTCGGCCAAGCAGGTCAAGGCCAAGGCGCTGGGAAAGCCTTGCTCGGCGCTGGATTTTCACATCCTCCACGATTCGTCGTTCACCAGCCTGGACGATCTGCGCCAACGCTTGCGGCCCGCGCCAGGCATGCTCCTCCACGCCAAGCCCTACGCCCTGGGCGCGGGCGTGGTGGCGGGCGATGGGGCCGACGACGCCGTTGCCCAGTGGCTGGCATGCCACGATTGGGAGCGCTTTTGCTGCGCCGCCCAAGCCCTGCAAACCAAGCTTCCCGACGCCAGTGGCGTGTATAAACCGATTCTGCCGCCCAGCCAGGCTCACGCCGTGGTCGAAAACATCTGGGCCGTGGATAAGCATGCCGAGAGCGCCTTCCAATATGGGACCATGAAGCGCTATGGCGATTTTGCCGATGCCTGGCGCGCGGCCACCGGCGACGACTGCCTCTTTTTTTGCGAGTGCGAGGAAAACAAAACCACGCGCTTGACCTATTTCCTCGACGCCCTGGAGGCCAAGGGTTTCATGGGGGGCAATGATGAATAACGATTGCAAGCTGATCATCCGCATGGACTCCGACTGGCGCGTGGGCCTGGGCGCGGGCGGCGAGGGCGGCGCGGACCGCCAGGTGCTGCGCGACCATGACGGCCTGCCCTATCTGCCGGCCAAGACCGTCACCGGCCTGTGGCGCGACGGCTGCGAAATGGTGGCCCAGGCCCTGGACGACATCGCCAACCGCGCGTGCGGCGACGACGACGACAAGCAGACTGGCTGGCGCGGGGCGGTGGCCGATATCTTTGGCGCGCAGCCGCCCGACTGGGGCGACGTGGCGCAAGAATTGGACGCCCAAGCGGCCAGCCCGGCCCGCCTGAGCGTGCGGCCGGCCCGGTTTTCGCCGGAGCTGTGCGCGGCCGTGGCCCACAAGCCGGCCCTGCGCGCGGCCTTTTGCTTTTTGCAGCCTGGCGTCAAGATCGACAGCGACAGCGGCCGGGCCCAGGATAATCACCTATATTTCAGCGAGACAGCCCGGGCCGGGGCCGAGCTGACGGCCAAGCTGGAGCTGGGCGAGGGTCTGGGCGAGAAGCATCTGGCCTTGCTCTGGGCCGGGGCCAAGGCCGTGCGGCGCATCGGCGGCGACCGCCGGCGGGGCAAGGGCCGGTGCCGGCTGGAGTTGCGCGGCGCTGTCTGGGATGACCCGAGCAAGCGGTGGCGAGACCTGCTCGACCCAGAAAATCCGCCCGAGCGCTTGATTCAGCACACACCAAAGCATCCAGACGATCGGCCGGCCGACGACGACGAACGCTGCCCCGAAGCCACGGCCCAGGCTGGCGGCTGGCAGGCCCTGGATTACCGACTGGAGGCCAACACGCCGCTGGTGGCCGTGCAAACCGTGGCCGGCAACGTGGTCAAGAGCCTGGATTACGTGCCCGGAACCATGCTGCTGGGCCATCTAGGCCAGGCCCTGCGCGCGGCCACGGGTCAAGACCCGGACAAAGGCGACATGGCCGTGCGCCGCTGGATCGCCGACGGCCGCGTGGCGCTGACCAACGCCTACCCGGAGGTGGACGGCCAGCCCTCCCTGCCCGCGCCCATGGCCTTTGAGCGGCCCACGGAAGACGCCGCTGATTGTGCAATAACCGTGCGCAACAGCCTGCTTGCCTCGTCAGGCGACGCGGGCGCGCGGGGCGAAGATGGCGGGACGCCAGGCGACGTGGTCAAGCAATACAAGGCCTTGCGCGGCGGCTATGTGGCCCAAGACGACGCGGGCGAGACGTTTTATCATCAGCCCAGCCTGGGTCTGAACATGCACAACACCATCGAGGACCAGCGCCAGCGGCCCAGCCAGCAGGTGGGTGGGCTCTACGCCTACCAGCATATCCGGGCCGGCGCGCGGCTGCGCGGCCAGATCCGCCTGGCCCCGGAGCTGGCCGATATCGCAACGGATCAAACCAAGCGGCAAAAACTGCGCGAGGCGCTGAACAAATCCATCCGCGTCGGCCGCTCGAAAAAAGACGACTATGGCCAGGCCCAGTTCACGCTGCTGGACGACGCGCCGTCCGAGGCAGTGGTCGGGCTGGGCGCGCCGAACGAATCCGCTGACGGCAAGCTTGTGGTCTGGCTGCTGTCGGACTTGCTGGCGCGCGACGAACTGCTGGCCTTTGGCGGCCACCCGGACGGCCTGGCCAAGGCCCTGGAGGCCGAACTCGGGGTGACGCTGGAGCTTGACGAAGCGGAGAAGACGCCATCTTGCCGGGGGCGTCATCAGCGGCGCGACGGCTTCCAGGTCAACTGGGGCCTGCCCGCGCCGTCGCTGGTGGGCCTGGCCGCGGGTAGCTGCTTTCGCTTCAAAAAAGTGGAAGGCCAGTGGCGACCAGAGGATCTCCAGCGCCTGGCCATGAGCGGCCTGGGCGCGCGGCGGGCCGAAGGCTTCGGCCAGGTGGCGTTAAACCCAAGCTTTTTGCGCGATGCCCCCCCGCAACTCAAGCGCGGGGAAAAGGCCGACGCGGCGGGCGGGTCGCCGGACGAAGCGTCCTCGCCTTTGGCCAAAAACGATCGTGACGACAAAGAGTTTGCCTATCTGCGCCAGGCGGAGGAGGCGGCCTGGCGGGCGGCGGTCAACCGGGCGGCCCTGGCCGTGGCCTATCAAAAAAAGCCGCTGGGCGAGTGCTGGCCGACAAAGGGCGTCTTGGGCGATCTGCGGGCCCACCTGGTGGCCGGCGCGGATGATAAGCCCTTGAAGCGCCTCTACTTGTGGCTGAACCACGAAGGCAAAGAGCCCAAATTACCTGACGGTGTGCTGAAAAAACTGCGCGGCTATCGCCAAAACGATGGGCCAATCTGGGGCGACCTGGGGCTGGGAGACGACGCGCTGGAAAAAATCACCGCCACCGCTGGCGGCGTGAACGAGCTGAAAAAACAACTGGGCCCATGGGCCGTGCGCGCGACATTGCTGTGCATCTGCCGGGTGCTCCAAGGGCGCGAGGACGCAAGCAAGGCGCAAAACAAAGGGGGGGCCCGATGAGTCGGCCGATCAGAGGCAAGGTGGTGGTCCGCGGGGAGCTTTGCTGCCGGGGGCCGCTGGCCGTGGGCGGCCTGGCCGTGGACGAGGCGGTGGACCTGACCTTGGCGCAAAATGGCCGAGGCAATTATTACGTGCCGGGCAGCAGCCTGGCCGGGCCCATGCGCGCCTTGCTGCGCGAGGCGCTGGGCGTCGACAAGGAAAACGAACCGCCCTGTGGGGCGTCGGATGTCGACGAGGAAAAAGCTCTTCTCTGCCTGCTCTTTGGCTTCCAGGATGATCGCAAGCACAGCGAGCGGTCGGCCGGCAAGGGGAGCCCGGACAACGGCCAGGCCTCGCTGCTGATCGTCGACGACGCCGAGATAACGCCGCTTTGCGACGCGCCCCGTTGGGAGCCCCGCGACGGCGTGGCCATCGACCGCGTCAGCGGCGCGGCCAGCCACGGCCTGCTCCACAGCCGGGCGGTGATCCCGCCTGACTCGCGCATCCCCCTGCGTCTGGAGCTTGATCTGCCGCTGGATGACGGTTTGGCTCAAAAATGCCGCCACGCCCTGGGCTGGTTGTTGGGCCACATGCAAGAGCACGGCCTGCGCCTGGGCGGCGGCAAGACCAGAGGCCTGGGGCTGGTCACGTTGGAGTGCCCGGAATTTCGCGTCTATGACTTTTGTCGTGACGGCAAGAAAGAAAGCAAGGAAGACCTGTTCGCCTGGCTGACCGACGATGAAAAGCCGTCGAAAAAAACTAGTAACGATCCTAGCAAGTTGCTCGCGGCGCATCTCAAGAAAGACTTCAGCGCGCCGCCCTATGTGCGGGCCAGCATCGAGTGGCGGGCGCTGGGGCCGCTGATGGTCAAGTCTGGCCGCGAGGGCCAGGGTATCAAGGCCTTGCCGCTGATGGGGGCCACGGGTTGCGGCGATCTGGCGGCTGTTTTGCCCGGCAGCTCGATCAAGGGGGCGCTGCGGGCGCGGGCCGAACGCATCATGCGCACGGTGCTGGACCCGAAGAAATTCCCGGAGAATGAACTCGCCGGATGCGCGGATTTTGCCAAGCAGATCAAAGTGCCGCTGCTGGATCAGATTAAAGTGCCACTGGTGAGGGAGCTTTTTGGCACGACCGCAAACGCCGGCCTGCTGACCGTGGAAGACGTCTACCACCAGCGCAAGGTCAAGGCCGAGGCATGGCTGGCGGAGAAGTTTGACAAAAAAACGTTCGCCCAGCGCGACCACGTGGCCATCGACCGGTTCACGGGCGGCGCGGCCGATGGCCTGCTGTTCAGCGAGCTGAGCCCGCCGCCCGACCAGTGGTCGCCGCTGGTCATCCGCCTGGAGTTTCCCCGCCGGAGCGAGGCGGGCAAAGATCGCTCAGGCATGGCCATGTGCGCGCTTTTATTGCTTTTGTTGCGCGACATGCAAGATGGCCTGCTGCCCCTGGGCTATGGCGTCAACCGTGGCCTGGGCCAGATCGAGCTGACAAAAGTTAGCTGGAAAGCGGCGGGAGCGCTGCCGGATGGCGGCGGTGATTTGGGCGAGATATTCCACGGCCGTGCGGGCGCTAAGTTTCCGTTCGGCGTCGAGGTGACGGAATTGAATGAAGCCTGGACGGCCTGGGTGACAAGCAATAATGGGGGCGGCAATGGGCGATAAACATCTCTATTATTACACGATCGATAACGTCAAGCTTCGGACGATAATCAGGCCGTTGGATAAAGACGTCGCGCTGCTTTATGGCGGATTCGGCTGCCAGTTCGCCATTGTCAGCAATGCAACCAAAGCAGGAAACGATCAGTTTCGTTTTCGCGGCAAATCATTGTCTCCACAGCAATTTTACGAGGCGCGCATTTTTGGCCGAGGCTATGAGGTGCGTTGGCTATCCCACGGCCGTGGCGATCGTTGCGGCAAGGCGGTGTGGCTGTGCGATAATGAAGATGGTGGCCCACAAAGTGTAACAGGTAATGATTGGGGCGAGGCTGCCAAAAAGCTATATCTGGAATGCTACGATCAAGATTATCTGCTCTGGGGCAAGCCGGCCGAAGAAGAACGCGACGATGTCACTGGCCAGAGGTGGACGCGGCTGCGAGAATTTCGCATTGACGATCTGTGGGTTCCGTGCGCGCGCGAAGCAGACAAGCGCGTGTTTTTGCGGACCAAGGAATACCTGGGCGTTGAAGATGATTATGGCAACGTCGGCGTGCTGGCCGAGTGCTTGGTTGAGCTGTGCTGCAAGCCAGAGAAGGCAGAGGATGAGTGATGACGTTAGGCGCTTTCCACATTATCGTTAAAGGTAACAAGACGAAATATACATTCAATTATCCGGATAGAAATGGCGAAACAAGAAATATTATGCCAGACTTAACCAGCGTGGAGCCGTCATTACAGCCAATTTCCGAGAAGATAAAAGAGGGCGATAAAGTCGAATTTGACATTGCCAACGGCAAGGCGTATAACGTTCGGCCGGTTGGTTCAGACTGGCGAGGGCCGGAGCCAGACGCCGGCAAGGATAAAATGGGCGATTTTCATAACCCCTATAATTTCATCCCCACGCCGTCCAGGGAAAATTATGTTGGCGATCTCGGCGACGGCAATCCGCGTGGCCATCATGTTTATCACGAGGATTGCTATTCCGGGCGCATCCGGGTGAAGATGACCACCGTCACGCCGCTGATCGTCCCTGACACCGCCAAGGTGGACCCAAATATCGAGCACAAAAAGTATGACCCATTGCTCGATGAAAAGGGCCTGCCCATCGTGCCGCCCACGTCGATAAAAGGCATGCTGCGCGCGGCCTTCGAGGCCGTCACCAACTCGCGCATGGGCGTGTTTGCTGGAAGTTATGAAATTAGGTCTAAAAGGGAACAACGAGAACGAAGACAAGAAAAAGAAGATGTGACAGCTCATATTGATGAATCATTGCTGCCCGCCACCGAAATGAGTCAGCTTTCGCCGGCTGACAGGGTGTTTGGTTGGGTGGGCCAGGAGGGCAAAGCAAAAAGCGCCTATCGCGGCAATCTGCGCGTTGGCCATGTGCGCTGCCTGGAAGATTGCCCGCAAAAAGCCCTCGACACGTTTGACGACGGCCTGCCCCTGGCCATACTTGGCCAGCCCAAGCCCCAGCAGGGCCGCTTTTATATGGCGCAAAACACCAATGGCGATCCGGTGGGCAAGGGCGTCGACAAAGAGAAAGCCGGCTATGGAGGAAAAAATTATCTGCGCGGCCGCAAGGTCTATCCTCATCACGGCCATCTCGTGGTGCTGGACGGATATTGGGATAACCCCATGGAAGACCGCACGCAAAAGGCGATCAATGGCTTTTTCCAGGAATATCGCCAGCCGCGCGCGAACGATGAGGAGCAGCGGACCAGCCAGAACCGCAGCATCACCGGCTGGGTGCGGCCGAAGGTGGCGTTCGAGTTCGACTTGTGGGTCGATAACCTGAGCAAGTTTGAGCTGGGGGCCTTGCTCTGGCTGCTGTCGCTGAAAGAAAATCACTGCCACCGCCTGGGCGGGGCCAAGCCCCTGGGCCTGGGCAGCGTGCGGCTGGAAATTGACCGCGCCCAAACGCAGCTGGCCACCGGTCAGGACATGAAAGCGCGCTATCAAAGCCTGACTGACCTCGATGGCGGGCTGTGGCCAAAAACAGCCGACGAAGAAAACGTTATTGACGGCGCGATAGAGGCCTATAAAAGCGCCATAGCGTCCACTAACGATAAGGAATTCGAAAAAGTTTCATACATCGCCGCTTTTCGGCGCGCGGCCAAGGGTTACGACAACAAACTGCCCGTGCATTACCCCCGCGCGCGTCAAAGCAACCAACAAGAAGGCAAACCAGCGCCGCCCAATCCCAACGGCGAGTCGTTCAAGTGGTTCGTGTTCAATGAAGGCGACCCCAACAACCGCTATTGCCTGCCCGACATCAGGAAAGATGCGGGGTTGCCCATTCTGTCGCCGCCAAAAAAATAGACGCTAACCCTCGTCGTCGAGCAGGGGGTAGACGCCGTTTGCGTCGTGGGTCTCGTGGCCGGCCAGGGCCGGGTTGAACACGCAGGCCAGGCGCATGGTCGTGCGCGCCCGCAAAAGATGCTCGTCGTGGCGATCCAGGGCGTACATCACCCCCGGCGCGATGGCGTGGCGCTGGCCGTCGGCCAGGGTCCGCACCTCGCCCTCGCCCTCCAGGCAATAGACCGTCTCCAGGTGGTGCTTGTAGTGGATGTGGGTCTCGGTGCCGGGGTAAATCGTTGTTATGTGAAACGAATAGCCCATGCCGTCCTCGCGCAGCAACAGGCGCGTGCTCTCCCAGTTCGGGGCCGTCACGCGGCGGGGCGTTTTTTGGGCTTGCTCCAGGGTGCGAACCAACATGGGCGCTCCTTTTTTTTAGCAGGCGATGGCGTCGCTGTCGTCGAGCGGGGTTTCGGCCACGCTCTGGGCCAGGATATCCAGGCCGCGGCTTAGCTCTTGGTCGCCGATGGTCAGCGGGCAGAGGCACTTGACCACCTGGCCTTCGCTGCCCGATGTCTCGATGACCATGCCCAGTTCAAAGGCCCGGCGGCAGATGCGGCCGGCGCGTTCGCCGCTTTTGCAATCCAGCCCCTGGGCCATGCCCCGGCCCCGCGACTCGATGCCGCCGTCGTCCTCGGCCACGGCCCGTAGGCGCTCGGCCAGGATCTTGCCCTTGCGCCGCACGTCCAGGGCCAGGGCGTCATCGGCCCAAAAGTGGGCAAGCGCCGCCCGGGCGGTGACAAAGGCCAGGTTGTTGCCCCTGAATGTGCCGTTGTGCTCGCCGGGCCGCCAGTTGTCCAGGCGCGGCTTGAGCAGCACCAGCGACATGGGCAGGCCGTAGCCGCTGAGCGACTTGGACAGGGTGACGATGTCTGGCTTGACGCCGGCCGGCTCGAAGCTGAAAAACCAGCCCGTGCGGCCGCAGCCCATCTGGATGTCGTCGACGATGAGCAGGATGTCGTGGCGGCGGCAAAGGGCGGCCAACTTGCGCAGCCAGCCCATGCCGGCCACGTTGAGGCCGCCCTCGCCCTGGACGGTCTCGACGATCACCGCCGCCGGCAGATCCAGCCCGCTGCTGCCGTCGAGGATCATCTTTTCCAGCACGTCGACCGTATCGACATCGGGGCCCAGATAGCCGTCGTAGGGCGCGAAGTTGACGCCCTGGGGCGGCATGCCGCCGGCCTGGCGATAATACGAGTTGGCCGTGCAGGCCAGCGAGCCGCTGGTCACGCCGTGAAAGGCGTTGGTGAAGGCGACCACGTTGTGGCGGCCGGTGTGGTTGCGGGCGATCTTGAGGGCGGCCTCGACGGCGTTGGTGCCGGTGGGGCCGGTGAACTGAACTTTGTAATCCAGGCCGCGCGGTTTGAGGATCAGCCGCTCGAAGGTGTCGAGAAAGTCTTTTTTGGCCACGGTGGCCATGTCCAGGCCGTGAACGATGCGGTCGGCGGCCAGATAGTCGCCCAGGGCCTTTTTCAGCACCGGGTGGTTGTGGCCATAATTGAGCGTGCCGGCGCCGGCCAGAAAGTCCAGATAGGCGTGGCCCTGGTGGTCGCTGAGCACCGCGCCCTGGGCGCGGTCGAACTTGACGGGAAATGATCGGCAATAGCTGCGGACGTTGGATTCCAGGCGTTCGATGGTCTTCATTGGCTTTTCTCCCTGGCGCGGAGCGGCGTTTAACCGCCGCGGCCACGCTGGTTGGTTATGGGGCCGATGCGGATCAAGGGCTCGGCGGGGTGCTTCATGGCCCCAAAGGTTTCGGCCGTGATATAGGGCTCGACGGCCAGCGGCGCGCCCAGCCGCCGGGCCAGGCCGGCGAACAAGCGCCGCGAGGCCAGATTGTGTTCGGCCACCGTGGCCTCCAGGTGATCAATGGGTTGACCATTGGCGCGCGAATCGGCGACGATGGCCTCGATCATGCAACCGGCCAGGCCCAGGCCCCGCGCCGCCGGCAGCGTGGCCACCTGCCAGACAAACAGCGACCGCGGCCGGCGCGGCGGCCGAAAGCCGCAGACAAAGCCCACGACCACGCCGTCGATCTCGGCCACGCGGGCGGTCTGGTCGAACTCGTGGCAGAGCAGGGCGTAGGCGTAGCGCGAGTTGGCGTCGAGCTCCGGGCAGGCCAGGACGACTTCATGCACGGCTGCGCCGTCGGCCAGGGTTGGTATGCGTATCAGGGGTTCCATGAGGCGAAGAGAAAGTCGACCTAACGGATCGATCATCAAGCAGGCGAAGCAAACAGAGCCAGGCAAAACAACGCGAAATGATTCGATCAAATTAATTAGCATGCAAAGTATTGTTTATAACTAACACCATCGGCCGGCCGTGTCAACCCACCATGGCCATGGGCAATTGTTTGACACCACGGCCGGGCCGGAATATCCTTGTGGTTCCGGCAAGGTCGGGCCCGGCGGGCGGGCCTGTCGCTTTTTTTCGCGCGGGGAGAACAAAATGCGCCCAGAACAATTCGCGCCCCAGGATCAGGAGCGCCTGCTGCCCACGCCCGGCGGCCAGATGGCCTATCGCTGTCTGGGCTGCGGCGGCCATCACGGCATCGAAAAGCTGCTCTACACCTGCCCCAACTGCGGCCAGGTGCTGCTCATCGAAGACCGCGCCTTCGACCGCCTCAAGGCCCTGGACGGCCCTGGCTGGCGGCGGATCTTCGACCTGCGGCGCATGCTCAACATCCCCGCGCTCAAGGGCGTTTTCCGCTACGCCGAGTTGCTGGCCCCGGTCATCCCGCTGGATTCGGTGCTCTATCTGGGCGAGGGCCACACGCCCATCGTCGAGGCCAGCCCCTTGCTCAAGCAGACCCTGGGCCTGGATTTCGCCTTTAAAAACGATGGCCAGAACCCCAGCGCCTCGTTCAAGGACCGGGGCATGGCCGTGGCGCTGAGCTACATCAATTATCTGATCAAGCATCGTGGCGCGGGCCAGATCCTCAGCATCTGCGCCAGCACCGGCGACACTTCGGCGGCGGCGGCCCTTTACGGGGCGTATCTGGCCCCGGCGGTCAAAAGCGCGGTGCTGCTGCCCCGGGGCAAGGTCACGCCCCAGCAACTCAGCCAGCCGCTGGGCGCGGGCGCGGCGGTGCTGGAGATCCCTGGCGTGTTCGACGATTGCATGAAGGTCGTCGAGCACCTGGCCGACAACTACCAGGTGGCCCTGCTCAATTCCAAAAACGCCTGGCGCATCCTGGGCCAGGAGTCCTACGCCTACGAACTGGCCCAAGACCTGGACTGGGACATGACCGGCCGGTTAGTGCTGGCGCCCATCGGCAACGCCGGCAACATCAGCGCCATCATGAGCGGCTTCATGAAGCTGCTGGACCTGGGCGTGATCACGTCGCTGCCCAAGATCATCGGCGTGCAGAGCCACCATGCCGATCCAGTTTTTCAATATTATCAGCAATCTTCGCCCGAAAAACGCGTCTGGCGGCCGGTGACCGTGCAGGCTTCCACGGCCCAGGCGGCCATGATCGGCAACCCCGTGTCCATGCCCAGGGTGATCGAACTGGCCCGGCGCTACGACGATCTTTTTGGCGGCGGCGGTTTTTACGTGGTGCAGGTCAGCGAGCAGCAGATCATGGACCACATGATCCTGGCCAATCGCCACGGCCACATCGTCTGCACCCAGGGCGGCGAATCCCTGGCCGGCCTGGCCCAGGCCCGGGCCGCCGGCCTGGTCGGAGCGAGCGAACGGGCCATCTGCGACGCCACCGCCCATCAACTCAAGTTCGCCGGCTTCCAGCAGATGTATTTCGAAAACAGCTTCCCGGCCGAGTTCGGCGTCAGCCCCCGGCCAGAGCTGGTCAACATGCCCCAACTCGTGGCGGCCCTGCCCGAGGAGCAACTGCCCGCGCCGGGCCGACCCCTGGAGCCACAGGCCTTCCGCCGTTTTGTCGAGGCCACCTCCGACGCCGTGGCCGCGCGGCTGGGGTTGGAGAAAAAATAATGGGCGTCTTTGACGCGCCGCCGCTGAACGACGACGGCGGTTGCTTTGCTTGCGGCCGCAACAACCCGGTGGGCCTGGGCATGCGCGTGGGCTTCGAGGATGGCGCGGCCGTCTGCCGCATCGTCTTGCCGGCCCACTATCAGGGCTGGCCGGGCATCGCCCACGGCGGGGTGGTGGCCACGCTGCTGGATGAAATCATGGCCCACGCCCTGATCAAATCGGGCAGCCATGGCGTGACCACTGGCATGGAGATCGCCTACAAGGCCCCGCTGATGCTGGAACGTGAGGTCGTCGTGCTGGGCCGGGTGGTCGAGCTGAAATCGCGTCTGGCCGTCACCCACGGCGAGGTGCGCCAGGCCGATGGCGACGTGCTCCTGGCCCAGGCCACGGCGCGCTTTTTGCTGCGCAAGGGCGGCCAGTGACCGGCCTGGCCCTGTTGACGGTGGGTCGGCCCTCGGCCGGCTACATTGCCGACGGCCTGGCCGATTATGCCGGGCGCATGAAGGGTTACGGCGGGCTGGAGCTGCTGTGCGTCAGGGCGGCCAAGGCCGTCAAAAGCCGTCCGCCGGCCCAGCTCATGGACGAAGAAGCCGGGCGCATCTTGCAAAAGCTCGACCCGCGTGACATGGTCTGGGCCCTTGACGTGGCTGGCCGGCCGTGGTCCAGCCAGCGTTGGGCCGACGAACTGGCCGCGGCCCGTCTGGATGGCCGGCGGCGGGTGGTGTTGCTGGTGGGCGGGCATCTGGGCTTTGGCCCGGCGGCGCTGGCCCGGGCCGACAGGCGCGTCAGTCTGGGCGCCCAGACCATGGCCCACGAACTGGCCGCCCTGGTCGTCGCCGAACAAATCTACCGCGCCTGCGCCATCCTGGCCGGCGCGCCCTACCACCGCGCCTGAACCGTCACTGGCCCAGGATCAACTCGGCGGCTCGCGCTGGGGAGATTTCCAGGCGCTGGGCCATGCCCAGCAGGCGTTGTTCGGCCTGGGCCGGCGAAAAGCCAAAGGCCACCATAAGGCGGCCCTTGGCCCGCTCCATGGATTTGTGTTGTTCGATCTCGCGGCGCAGGGCCGCGGCTCGCAGGGCCAGTTCGGCCAGGCGGCGGCGATTGCCGACGATCAGGCGCACCACCGCCCGCAGCAGCTCTGGCGCGGCCGGCGCGGGCAGCATGGCGTCGGCTTGGCACCGCTGGTGGGCGTTGGGGCCCAGGCAGATCACGGCCACGCTTTGCCGCAGGCGTTTGAGCTTTTCCGGCTCGCGGGGCAGGGCGCCATCGAGCACGGCCACCTCGGCGTCGCTTTGGCGGCAAAGGCGGCGGGCCAGACCAAAACCGCCGGCGCAGGCATCCACCAGGCAGCCATCGGCCGACAGCGCCTCGGCCCAGTGTTGCACCAAGCCGGGCTCACGCCCGACGACCACGACCCTGATCCCCCCGTTCAAGATCACCTCCGTCGCATCTTTTTCGCGGCTAGCGCCAAGCCTCGGTGGACAGCCGCCGGAATTCACGCTCGGGCACGCACAGCCTGGCCGTCACGCCCCCGCGTTCGGAGTGCAACGTCATGGCCCCGCCCAGATCGCGCTGGGCCACGGCCATGGCCAGACGCAGGCCCAGGCCGGCATGGGCTTCGATATCGAAGCGCGGCGGCAAGCCCGGCCCGGCGTCGCCGACGGCCAGCCAAGTCTCGTCATCGTCGCGGCCGGCCAGGAAGGCGAGCCTGGCCGCGCCGTCGGCCGCCCGGCCATGGCACACGGCGTTGTCGATGACCTCGCCCAGCCACAGGGCCAGCGGTGAGCACAGGCGCAGGCTCAACGGCAGCGGATCGCCTTCGGTGTTGATGGCCGGGGCCAGGCCATGACGGGCCAGCACCCGCCTGGCCACCTCGCGGGCCAGGGCCTGGGCCGTGGGCTGACGGCCCTCGTCGGCGATGAGCGTGTAGACCGCGCCCAGGGCCGAAAGGCGTTTTTGCACGGCCTCCGAGAGCTCCTGTGGCGTGCCGGCCCCGGCCTCGGCCAGGACCAGCAGGTTCATCAGCATCTGGAGGTCGTTTTTGACGCGGTGGCAGACCGTCCTGGCCACCGCCGCGCAGTCTGGCGGCCATTGGGGCGGCGGGCCGTCGAGATCGTGCTGGCTCAAGGCTCCCCCTGGCCGGTCTCGTTCTAGACCGACTCGACTTTCTGCACCTCGGGCACGTTTTGCTTCAGCACCTTTTCGATGCCCATCTTCAGCGTCATCTGGCTCATGGGGCAGCCGTGGCAAGCCCCCTGGAGCTGCACCTTGACCACGCCGTCATCGCTGACGTCGACCAGTTTGACATCACCGCCGTCTTTTTGCAGGGCGGGGCGTATTTTGTCCAGCGCTTCTTGCACTCGTTGTTTCATCGTCTTGGTTGCTCCAGAATATTGATTACTTGAGCCCCTGACCGGTGATGCGGGTCAGGGCCTCCAGATAGCGGGCGCGGGTTCCCTCGATCACTTCGGCCGGCAGCTTGGGCGCGGGCGGCTTTTTGGCGAAGCCGATGCTTTCCAGGTAATCGCGCAGGAATTGTTTGTCAAAGCTCTTTTGGCCGCGGCCGGGGGCGTAGTCGTCGGCCGGCCAGAAGCGGCTGGAATCGGGGGTCAGCACCTCATCGATGAGGATCAGCTGGCCGTCGTGAAAGCCGAACTCGAACTTGGTGTCGGCGATGATGATGCCGCGACCGGCGGCGTAGTCCCTGGCCCGGCCGTAGATGGCCAGGGCCCGCTGGGCCACTTGCCGGGCGGTCTCGTCACCGACGATTTTGGCGGCCTGTTGCATGTCGATGTTTTCGTCGTGCAGGCCCAGGTCGGCCTTGGTGCTGGGGGTGAACAGGGGTTCGTCGAGCTTTTGGCTCTCTTGCAGGCCCTGGGGCAGCTTGTAGCCGCAGACCTGGCCGGTGGCCTGATAGTCCTTCCAGCCGGTGCCGGTGATGTAGCCGCGCACGATGGCCTCGATGGCCAGGGGCCGGGCCTTTTTGACCAGCATGGAACGCCCGGCGAGTTGGTCGGCGAATTTGTGCAGTTGTTTGGGAAAATCGGCCACTTCCCAGGCCACCAGATGGTTGGCGGTCAGGTCGGCCATCTGTTCGAACCAAAACAGCGATATCTGGGTGAGCACCTTGCCCTTGTCGGGGATGGGGTCGGGCATGATCACGTCGAAGGCGCTGACGCGGTCGGAGGCGACGATGAGCAGGTGCTCGCCCAGGTCGTAAATGTCGCGGACCTTGCCGCGGCCGACCAGGGGCACGCCTTCCAGGTTGGTCTGAATAACGGGCTTTTCAGGCATTTACGCGCTCCATGAACGAGCCCCGGCCAGCCGGCGGCCATCGCGGCGTTGACTGGAGGGGCGGGTGGAGAGTATTCTGCAATCGGCTGGCTAAACCTATCATAAAGATCGCCAAGGAGAAACCTAGATGGTCGGGAAAATAACGGTTATCGGGGCCGGCAACGTGGGGGCCACCTGCGCCCAGCGCGCCGCCGAAAAAGAACTGGCCGACGTGGTGTTGGTGGACGTGGTCGAGGGCATGCCCCAAGGCAAGGCCCTGGACCTGTGCGAGGCCGCGCCGGTGGAAAAACACGACGCCCGTCTGCTCGGGACCAACGATTACGCCGACACCGCCGGATCGGACGTGATCATCGTCACCGCCGGCATCGCCCGCAAGCCGGGCATGAGCCGCGACGATCTGATCAAAACCAACGCCGGCATCGTCAAGGCCACCGTGGAGCGGGCCGCGCCGCTATCACCGGAGGCGGTGATCATCGTCGTCTCCAACCCCCTCGACGCCATGTGCCACGTGGCCCTCAAGGCCAGCGGCATGCCGCCCCGACAGGTCATCGGCATGGCCGGCGTGCTCGATTCGGCCCGCTTCCGTTATTTCATCGCCGAGGCGCTGGATGTCAGCGTCGAAAACACCCACGCCTTCGTGCTGGGCGGCCACGGCGACACCATGGTGCCTTTGCCGCGTTTTTCCACCGTGGCCGGCATCCCCATCACCGAGCTTTTGCCCGCCGACAAGATCGCCGCGCTCTGCCAGCGCACGGCCCAGGGCGGCGCCGAGATCGTGAGCCTGCTGAAAACCGGCAGCGCCTACTACGCCCCGGCCAGCGCCGCCGTGGAGATGGCCGAGGCCATCCTCAAGGACAAAAAGAAGATCCTGCCCTGCGCGGCCTATTTGCAGGGCCAATACGGCTACAACGACCTCTACATCGGCGTGCCGGTCAAGCTGGGCAAGGGCGGCGTGCTGGATGTGGTCGAGATCAAACTGACCGCCGACGAAAAGGCCGCCCTCGACAATAGCGCCGGGGCCGTGCAAAAGTTGGTGGAGCTGTTGGCCGAGTTGGGCTACTAGCCCCGCGCTCGGCGCGCCTGCCGCCGGCCGACGCCGCGCCCGGTCACTCGGGCCGCGGCGTTCTTTTTTGGGCGTTGGGAAACTGGATCATCTGGCGGATGCGCAGGCCCAGCTTGTCGTGGTCCAGGCCGGGGAACTGGCTCATGATGGCCGTCAAGGGCACCTCGGCCCGGGCCATGGCGCGATGGCCGCCGGCCGCGCCCAGCCGGCCAAAGGCCTTTTGGGCCATCTTGCCGGCGTTGAGCCGAGGCGCGGCGTTGCGGAAGATCACCACCACTTTTTGGCCCACCACCCCGCTGACCGCGCAGGCGTCGACCGTGGCCACGCGCAGGAAAAAGTCGGCGATCTGCACCAGGTTGTCGGCGCTGGCCACCTGGCCCAGATGGACGAACAACCTGTGGCCGCGCATGACAAAACTTTTCAGCGCGTCCTGGAGCGGTTGCAGGTCTTCGATGCGCATCTCGCTGAACTCGATCTTGCGCAGGGTCGACTGGCTGGCCTTGGCGTAGAGGAACTGGAAGGCCTTGATGTCTTCCTGCAGGGCGGGCCGGCCGAAGCTGTCGGTGTCGGTCTTGATGCCGTAGAGCAGGGCCGTGGCCAGGCGCTGGGAGAGGTTGATCCGCGCCCCTTGCAGATATTCGGTGAGGATTGAGCTGGTGGCGCCGTAGGTCGGTCTGATATCCTCGTATTCGGCTTGTTGTTTGTCGATGGGGGGATGATGGTCGATGATCACGTCGTATGGCGGCTCGGGGAACCTTGGGCTGTGATGGGGCTGGCTGTCGACCATCACTTTTTTGGAAAAGGCGCGCGGGTCGATTTTCTCGATGGGCTCCATGGGTATCTGCAGCAGGCGGATCATGGCCTGATTGTCGGGGCGGGAGATCTCGCTGATGGAGGCGATGGTCACTCCGGCCACCCGCCGCCACAACAGGCGTTTGAAGGCCAGGGCCGAGCCCAGGGCGTCGGGGTCGGCGGCGATGAGGATGAGCACGTGGTCATCGCCATTGAACATGCCGAGAAGTTTTTTGACCCGAGCGGACAGGCCGCGTGGCTTGGCGGAACTGTTTTTGGGCGCGCTCATGATTTTGGCCGAATCGCTTTGTTATTGGTTTTGGCTGGTTGCGTATCAACAGGATACACGGGCAGGGCCGGGCCGGCAAGGGCCCTCTTGGCTTGCCACGGCCCTTGACGCAGCTCAAAAGATGGCGTTATATTTATTGGCTAAAACGCCTTTTTGCCTGTCCGCCCCGGCCGGCCCGTTTAACACCCGCGGTGGCTCAGGCCCCTACACTACTAGCAACCGAGGAGAGTTACCGATGAGCGATACCCTCGACTGGGGCGGCAACCCTACCCCACTTAAGGTTCAAGATCTCACCCTGCGCGACGGCACCCAGTCGCTTTTCGCCACCCGCATGCGCACCGAGGACATGATTCCCATCGCCGAGCAGATGGACGAGTGCGGTTTCTGGGCCATGGAGGTCTGGGGCGGGGCCACCTTCGACGCCATGAGCCGCTTCCTGGGCGAAGACCCCTGGGAGCGTCCGCGCACCCTGCGCAAATACGCCAAGAAAACGCCCTTCGCCATGCTGCTGCGCGGCCAGAACCTGGTGGGCTATCGCAACTACGCCGACGACGTGGCCCGCAAGTTCGTCGACCTGTCCTGCGAGGCCGGCGTCAACGTCTTCCGCACCTTCGACGCCCTCAACGACTACCGCAACTTCGAGGTCGTCGTCGAGCGCATCAAGGCCAACGGCCAGCACTTCCAGGGCACCATCTGCTACAGCCTCACCGAGCGCTTCATGGGCGGCGAGGTGTTCAACCTCGACTACTACCTGGACAAGGCCCGCCAGTTGGTGGCCATGGAGGCCGACTCCATCTGCGTCAAGGACATGGCCGGCATCTTGGCCCCCTACGACGCCTACACCCTGGTGCGCGCCCTCAAGCAGGCCGTGGACGTGCCCATCCACCTGCACAGCCACTACACCTCGGGCATGGCCTCGATGACCATGCTCAAGGCCGCCGAGGCCGGCGTCGACATCATCGACACCTGCCTGGCCCCCTTTGCCCTGCGCACCAGCCACCCGGCCATCGAGCCGATCCTGGTCACCCTGGAAAACACCCCGCGTGACACCGGGCTTAGCCTGCGCAAACTGCTGGCCATCAACGAGCACCTGGAGAAGATCGCCCCCAAATACCGCGACTTCATGTCCAGCACCACCATGGCCCAGATCGACACCGGCGTGCTGGTGCACCAGGTGCCCGGCGGCATGATCAGCAACCTGGTCAATCAGCTCAAGGAAAACAAGGCCTTGCACCGCCTGCCCGAGGTCTACAAGGAAGTGGCCGTCACCCGCAAGGAACTGGGCACTCCGCCCCTGGTCACCCCCACCAGCCAGATTGTCGGCGTCCAGGCCGTGCTCAACGTGCTCTTTGGCAAATACAAGCTGGTGACCAACGAGACCAAGGGCCTGGTTTGGGGCCTCTACGGCAAGACGCCCACCCCGGTCGACCCCGAGGTGCGGGCCAAGGTGCTCAAGGGCTACGCCCGCGGCACGGAGCCCTTTGACGGCCGGCCCGCCGACGTGCTCGAGCCCGAGATGGATCAGGCCAAGGAGCGGGTCAAGGACATCCCCGGCGCCGACGACTTCGACGTCATGACCAGCGCCATCTACGACGTCACCGGCACCCAGTTCGTCAAGATCAAGCATGGCCTTTTGCCCATGCCCGCCAACATGAAGGGCAAGAGCCTCGACGACATCGCCGAGGAAGACAAGCTCATGGCCGAGTGCGCCAAAGAGGTCAAGCAGAAGCTGGCCAAGAAGTAACCGGGCCCGCCAAAAGATCGAAGGCCCCTCGCCCGGGTGGGCGGGGGGCCTTTTGCTTCGTGTCGTTCGTTTTGTTGTCGGCCTGGCGCTCGCCCTTGTCCCAGGCGCGGGCCGCGCGGCGATCGCTTAGCGAACGCCGACTTTGCCCAGCATCTCCAGCAACTCGGACTTGGTGCAAAAGCCGATGTGTCGGGTGAGCAGCTTGCCGTCGGCCCCAAAGATGAGTTGGGCCGGGGCGGCGTCGACTTCGTATTTCTTGCGGAAGGCCACGTCGTGGAGCACATCCACGTAGCGCACGGCCAGGTTTTTCTTGAAGGCCTCGGCCACGTATTCGATGGAGCCTTCCATCACCGTACAGAAACCACATCGTTCGTAGCCGGCCTGGATCAGGGTGACCATGCCCGGCACCGGCTCCGCGCCGTACTGCACCTTGGGCGTGGCTTCGGCCGCGTTTGACGTCAGCAAGGCCAAGAGCGCGATGACGACAAGACGAGCGAAAATCATGAAGCGCCTCTCTTGCGTGTTGGGTTGGGACTGATTGTCTTTCCACGAATCATTGTCGCATAATTCGTCGCTCGCGGGCAATAGCCGCTTGAACAAAGTTCAGGCTGGCGACGACCGTCCGCGCTCAGCGTCCCAGGGCCAACTCGGCCAAGTCCTTGACC
Organism: Desulfarculus baarsii DSM 2075; assembly: GCF_000143965.1. Classification (GTDB taxonomy): domain Bacteria; phylum Desulfobacterota; class Desulfarculia; order Desulfarculales; family Desulfarculaceae; genus Desulfarculus; species Desulfarculus baarsii. The sequence continues at coordinate 1,534,515 of NC_014365.1, forward strand.
GCCAGGCGCTCGTCGAGGTTTTCGGCCTTGACGGCGTCGGAGAGCATTTTCAAGCAGTTGGGGCAGGCCACGGCCAGCACTTCCGCGCCGCTGGCCACGGCCTCGCGCACCCGTTCGCGGGCCGGCGCGCCGGGCCCCGCGCCGACGATGTCGGTGAAGAAGTTGCCGCCGCCGCCGCCGCAACACAGGGCGTTTTTGCGGGCGCGGGGCAGCTCGATCAGCTCCACCCCCGGCGTGGCCTGGAGGGCCTTGCGCGGGGCCTTGAATTCGCCGTTGTGGCGGCCCAGATAGCAGGGGTCGTGGAAGGCCACGCGGACGGCGCGGCCCGGGCCGGCCGGCGGCTGGGCCTTCAAGGCCGGGGCCAGCAATTGGCTGTAGTGAAACACCTCGAACTGGCCGCCCAGGGCGGGGTAGTGATTTCTGATGGCGTGATAGGCGTGGGGGTCGACGGTGACGATTTTTTGCACGCCGAGCCCCTGCCACTGCTCGATGTTGGCCTGGGCCAGCACCTCGAAGAGCATGCGTTCGCCCAGCACCCGCGTCTCGTTGCCGTCGGCCAGCTCACTGGCGCCCAGCACGCCAAAATCCACGCCGCGCTCTTTTAGCGCCGTGACCGCGGCGCGGGCCATCATTTGGGCCCGCTCGTCGTAGGAGGCCACGTCGCCGGCGTAGAATAGATATTCCTGGCCGGCGTAGGCGGCCAAATCCAGGCCCTTGGCCCAGTTGCCGCGGGCGCTTTGCGGGGCCTTGTAAGGGTTGCCGCTCTGCTGGATGGCCTTGAAATAGTCGCGCACGGTCGGCGGCACCTGGCCCTCCTCGACCATCAGCCCCCGGGCGGCGATGAAGGCGTCGAGGATGTGATCCTTGAACTTGGGAAAGTTACAGTGTTCGACGCAGTTGCCGCAGGCCGCGCAGGAATAGATGATCTCTTGCAGGCGCGGGCTGGTTTGCAATTGGCCGTCCAGCCAGCCGCGCAACAGCCACATGCGGCCGCCCGGCGAGAACGTCTCGAAACGATATTTAAGGTATGACGGGCAACTGAGGTCGGAGTAGTCGCTGGGCAGCTTGCAGTAGCCGCAGCGAAAACAGCGGTGCAGGATCTCGGCGTATTCCATCACATAGCCTCCCAGTTGCCCGGATTCATGATCCCGGCCGGATCGAGCATGGCCCGCACGCGGCCCATCAGGGCCAGCGCGCCCGGATCCATGCGCGCCATGATCTGTTTCTGGGCCGGCGCCTCGGCCTTCCAGGGGATGCCGCCCATGTCCAGGGCCGCCAGGTTGGTCTCCTCCAGGGCGGCCTGGGCCCGCGCGATGTCGGCCTGGTCGGCCCGGTTGAAGGCGTAGGCGTAGAAGAACATCATGGCGTGGCCCTGGCCGATGACCCGACAGCCCAGCGAATAGGCCACATCGTGGCGCTCGGCCACCTCCAGTCCGGTGCGATAGGCCTGGGCGAAGCGGTCGATGGGCATGATCGCCCCGACGTATTCAAAACCGCCGCCTTTTTTGACGTCGGCGAACTTGGCCAGGTTACTGGCCGGCTCTTCCATGAAGTTTTTCTTCATCGGCGGCGGCAGCATCATGAAGCCGCCCACCCGCTGTTTGATGAGGTCGCCGACGGCCGCGCTGAGCAGTTCGCGCTTCCAGGTCAGTTCTTCCTTGCTGTTGGCCGAATAAACGGCGTTGAAGTTGATCAGGCCATTGGCCCAAGCCGGCACGGGGGTCATCCAGGCGGTCATGTCCTCGATCACGCCCACGCCGGTGAGCTTGTTGATCACCTGGGCCCCCAACTCGGCGTCCTCGCAGACAAAGATGCGCACGTCGTTGAACGGCCGGCGGGGGAACAACTTGATGGCCAGCTTGGTCACCACGCCGGTGGCGCCGGCCCAGCCCAGGAACAGCCCGGCCAGATCGGGCAGGGGGGCCCGGCCGAACCACTCCGGCGAGACGGCGCAGGTGCCCAGGCGGGCCAGTTCGCCGTCGGGCAGCACCACTTCCAGGCCGCCCAGTTGATCGGTGTGATAGCCAGCCCAGGCCGACATGTGGCCCGAGCCGTGGATGAGCATGTTGCCGCCGACGGTGGCGATGGGCGGGGCGTCGGGCATGGAGTGCTTGAGGTCGGGATGATGCTTTTTGAGATAGGCCTGGAGCATGCCCTCGGAACAGCCGGCCTCGACCACGGCGTAACGGCAGAGGGCGTTGACCTCCAGGACACGGTTCATGCGCTTGAGATCCAAGACCAGCCCGCCCTTGAGCGGCCTGGTCAGGCCGGAAAGCACCAGCCCCCCGCCCATGGGCACCACCGGCACTTTATGTTGGCCGGCCAGGCGCACGATGGCCTGGATTTGGGCCGCGTCGGCGGGCATGGCCACCACGTCGGGGTCCGAGGGCGGCATGGTGCCCTGGTCGCGGGAATAGATGAAGCGCTCCTCGGCCGCGTCGGAGACAAAGGCCTCGCCGACGATCCGTTTCAATTGCTCGATGAATTGCCGCATGTCGTTCTAGCCTCCCATCACCAGCATTTGTTCGCCCAGGGCCATCTGGCACAGCTCGCTCATCAAGATGGGAATCACGCCGGCCTCGAAGACGTCGTGGCCCATGGTCATCAGGCAGGCCGGGCAGTTGAACACGCAGAACTGGGCCCCCACGGCCTTCATGTCGTCGATGTTCCTGCGCAGAAGATCGTCGGCCAACTGATCGCGCTGGTGCAGGCGGGGCACTCCGCCGCAGCACAGGGCGTTGTCGCGGTCGTATTGGCGCTGGGGCCGTTGCGCGCCGATCAGCGCGAAGATGTCGTCGACCAGCGGCTGCATCTGGGGACTCAAGCGGCTGGAGCAGGGCTGCTGATAGGCCACGGTCAGGCCCAGGGGCTTGATCTTGTCCTTGAGGCCGGTCAGGCGCTCCAGCAGATACTCGTAGAGGTGGATCGACTTCCACGGCACGTCGATGTTGAAGGCCGGGGCCAACTGGGTGTAGGTGCCATAGCA